>NZ_CAUFUE010000013.1 GCF_959029255.1 uncultured Bacteroides sp.
ATGGATCCGGATTCTGTTCTGTTTTTTAGATATCTGTTTGCCATACCTATTTTAGGTGTCATGTTGAAAGTGAGAGGTAGAAACTTCAAATTGAAACGGAAGGAGGTATTGCCGTTAATCATTTTGGGATGGCTGGTTGCCATATCGTCTCTTACTTTGTTCCAAAGCTATAATTATATGGAAGCGGGTATCGCTTCCACCATACTTTTTGTCTATCCTATTCTGGTGGCGCTGATTATGGCTGTGGTTTTCAAAGAAAAGGTCACGCTGCAAACTATATTGTGCATCTTGCTGGCACTAAGTGGCATCGGAATGCTTTATGAAGGCGGTGACGGAGCAACTCTTAGTCTAATCGGCGTAGGCTTGGTTATGGCCTCCGCTCTCTCCTACGCCATTTATATTGTGGGAGTAAACCGACCGATATTAAAGGATGTAGCAACCTTGAAAGTAACTTTCTATGTATTGCTTTTCGGTTTGTCGTTGTTTCTCGTCCGAATAGATTTCGGACAAAGCGTGCACATTGTCGACAAGTGGTATTTATGGGGCAATCTGATTGCACTGGCCGTTTTTCCAACAGCAATATCTTTTCTCTGTACCACTCAGGCCATCCAATATATAGGTTCTACCCCGACAGCTATCCTTGGGGCCTTAGAGCCGGTAACTGCTGTTTTCTTTGGAGTTACTATCTTCGGTGAAAGCCTGACACTAAGGCTGATTTGCGGAATAATATTGATTATTCTGGCAGTAACGTTCATCATAGCCGGAGGAAATATCACGACTCATTTGGTACGTTTCAGAAAGCTCTTCCCACGATTGCCGTTGAAACATGCAAGAATACACAAGAAATAGAAAAGCGAGAAGATTGAGAGATAGGGCGTTAAATGATAATTTATCTGATTTACGATTTAACGATTTACGATGTACGATTGAAGTTTGTATTGCATAACAAGTTGCCCGTTAATGGTCATTCTATGATTTTATGAGTAATATCAATCGTACATCGTAAATCGTCAAATCGTAAATATATAAATTCCCATTTATCCCCCCTTCATCCTCCCCAGAATTTTAGGGAACTGCCAGAAGAACAGCAGTGTACAACAGATTGCAGCCGTGGCATCCGATATCGCTTCTGCCGCATAGACTCCGGTGACTCCCATAAAATGCGGTAGTATCAAAGCCAAAGGTGTCAACAGGATAGCTTTGCGAAGTAGAGCTATGAAAATAGATATCTTCGCTTGGCCCAAGGCGACAAACATGTTTTGACAGGCACGTTGCAAACCGAAAATAGTCATACCGCCCAGGAAGACCGGCATCGTCCAGCGAACAGTCTCTATCAGATACTCATCACTCGTAAAGGCAGATGCGACCGTCGATGGGAATAGAATCATAAATAACATCAGGAGCAGATTGAAAGAAAACATAGTAATCAATGCTATCTTAAAACATTCCTTTACACGCCGTTTATCACCATGCCCCAAATTATAACTTACGATTGGCACAAATCCCTGCGCAAATCCCGTCAACGGCACACTGGCAAATTGCATAGAAGTCTGTAAAACCGTCAATGCACTGACGTAAATATCACCAAACTCTTTCAAACTACTATTCAGAACAAAGCCGACCAAACTTTCGGTACTTGCCATGATGAACGGAGATACTCCTAAAGCCAACATCGAAAGCACAATCCCTTTGTTCAACTTCATATAGCGCCTTTCCAGCGGCAAAGAGGCTTGACGGGAAAAGAGGAAGCACAATACCCATATCGCACTGCAAGCCTGGGAAATCACCGTAGCCAAGGCAGCACCTTTTACTCCCATGTCGAACCAGAAAATAAAGATAGGGTCGAGAACGATATTCAAGAAAGCCCCTATCAAAACCGAGCACATGGCAATGGCAGGCCGCCCCTGTGCATTGATAAAAGAATTCAGTCCGGTAGACACCTCCACAAAGATGGTTCCCAGCAAATAAATGGAAAGATAGTCAACCGCATATCCCAGCGTATTCTCCGAGGCACCTGTAAACAGCAGAATAGGTTCCATAAAAGCATACGCCGTGAAAGAAGTCAATAAGGTGAAAAGAATCAGCAGACTGAAACCATTTCCCAATATCTTTCCGGCACGCTGGCGGTCGCCCTGCCCCAGCGCAATGGCTGCCAACGGCGCACCTCCTCCTCCCACTATCGCAGAAAAAGAAGAAATCAAGACTACGAGGGAAATGGTTACACCCACACCCGCCAACGCATCCGTACCGATGCCCGGTATATGTCCGATATAGATACGGTCTACAATGCTATAGAGTAAATTAACAAACTGTGCCGCTACTGCCGGGAGTGCCATCTTGAAAACCAGCGGCAACATGCGCTCAGTTCCCAAACGTTCTTCATATTTATTTATCATCTTGAATATCCTTTCTTAAAATCGCCTGCAAAGGTACAAGAAATAACCGTTTCAGCCATTTCCGTCAAGCGAGAAGTAGAAAGAATATATTATTCAATCCTAAACAATAAAAGCGTTTAATGAGTACAGGACATACCTTCCTGCCCCTTACCAGCTATCTCCGCCATGTCCGCTATTAAGCAAACTCTCAATCTTCTGCTTATATAGGTTAGAAGCCTCGGCTGCATTTTTAGCGACATCCCCCGTACCTGTCCCATACACCACGATAGGAGTTTGCCACACCATCCCCGCATGAATGGCACTGCCCTGATACGGACGCAGCAACTCATCCACCGTAAAACGGTTTTTGCCACCGCTGCGATAGGCTTCCGCATTTGAACCGGTCGTTGTAACCACCAATAAAGGTTTACCCGCCACAGCCGGTGTCTGAGATAAATAGGTGAAGACTTCATCCTGCCATTTTTTTAACAAAGAAGGTGCCGATAACCA
The DNA here is from genome assembly GCF_959029255.1 of uncultured Bacteroides sp. Taxonomy (GTDB): domain Bacteria; phylum Bacteroidota; class Bacteroidia; order Bacteroidales; family Bacteroidaceae; genus Bacteroides. Next base: position 2,886 of record NZ_CAUFUE010000013.1, read on the forward strand.
ATAAAAAGGAAATTGATATATAACGGCAGAAGCATCTGAAATAATACGGGTCCACTCATCCACATTAAAAGGAATCTCCTCTTCATATAAATTGAACACAGACACCCCGTCCATATCTTTCACCGTATCTATCAACATTCTGTTGGCTTGCGAATCCTTCATATTGGGATGCGCTAAAATAATGACTACTTTTCTCAAATCTTTATTCATAAGTACTAATCTATTGATGACAAAAACAATATCTTCGTAAAGATATGAAATTTCAAGACTTGCGCCATATCATATCTGTTATTTTAGGTCATCAAAAAGTACTCCAAACAGAGGAAACTTCTTAATCTTTCAAAAAGAAGGCTTTCATTAAATAAAATAATCGGGACAGTCAATGTATCAGTCCTGTTTTCCGGTAAGATGATTAATGGACTATGATATGCTTACCTTCGGGAGTAACTACAACATTGCCTGTCTTGATGTAATGCTTGCCTTCAGGAGAAACATATATTTTTGAACTGCTATCTTCTTTTTTATCGAAAGAATTATTTTGCCCATCAAAACAGTTCTTCTTATCAGAAGAGGAATTCGTTTCTTCAAGATAACTCTTCATTTCAGTTACCTTGCCTTCTTTAAACCAGATTTTAACGACCGACCATCCATGCATACCGAAAGCACGAAAAGTGCAAGCTTCCTCTTCTTTATCAAAGTCACGGAAAACCGGCTTCCCCAGAATGGCGGTGACATCTTTTAAAGTCATACCCTGTTCTATTTTACTCAATTGAGCATAATCAAACCCGTAGCTCCCATAAATACCACAGCTTGTTACCGATACAGTGAACAGTAACAACAAAATGAACGATATCTTCTTCATAGCAATCTATTTTTAGTATTTATCCATAGTACAAATGTAGATTGATAAAATCCCCCTTTCCAGTGATTAACTCTATTTATAAATAGGGATTTCCCTAATAGTTGGTTTGTGAAAGTTATTGAAAAAGCAGCGGGAATTTTAGGAAGATGCGAAACCGTAGTTATCACCTCCATCAATGAAGAAGGCTATCCACGTCCGGTTCCTATGAGCTTCATGCTCCATTCACCATGAACTAACTAACCCGAAGGAACGTTATACCTATAGTAACCAAAAACAGAAAGTATCATGGAAAAGAGCTTAATTCATAGCAACGAATTGCATTTCATTAGCAAGAAACGCATTCACGAGGCAGTAGAAAAGATGGTAGAGTCACTGGATATGGCGGCAGGTTCTACCATGGGATTTGACCTGTATGCAGTAGTAGAAGCCTATTTCACGGATTTGGAAAAGCGAAGGGAAATTAACCGCCTGCTCAATCTGGAAGAAAATACTTGTGAGGAGATAGAAGAAGAACTCCACGTCTTCGAGATGTAATATGACGAATTACACGGATTTCACGGAAGCTGCGCAATAACAGCGCCTCAAGACCGTGAAATCCGTGTAATTCCTATAGTGGGAAAACCTTTCCACGCAACAGTTTATCAATCTTTCGCCTGATGAACCGTCAACTGCGGGAATGGGAAACCGATGCCTTCTTCGTTGTACACGGCATAAATAGTCTTGTTCATATCAAAATAAACGCCCCAGTAATCAGCGCTGTTCACCCACACACGGATAACGACGTTCACACTGCTGGCATCCAGAGCCTGAAGGGCGATAAAAGGTTCGGGAGTATTCAGGATACGTTTATCGGCGGCGATAATACGTTTTGTCACAGCTTCCACTTTATCATAGTTCTCTCCATATTCCACACCGATAACCCAGTCTACACGGCGGGTATCTTCGCGGCTGTAATTAGTCACCGTACCACTGCTCAAAGCACCGTTAGGAATATAAATCACTTTATTATCGGCTGTAGTCAGGATGGTATGGAAAATCTGGATTTCGCGTACCGTACCGGACACACCCTGGCTCTCAATCCAGTCGCCTACTTTAAAGGGACGGAACAGCAAGACGATAAGCCCACCGGCAAAGTTCTGCAAGTTTCCCGACAAAGCCATACCAATAGCCACACCGGCAGATGCCAGCAAAGCGGCGAACGAAGTGGTTTCCACTCCCAGCTTACCGATAACGGCAATAATCAATAAGATTGTCAACAGGATGTTGACCAAACTTTTCACGAAACTTTGGATACTCGGGTCGATATGTCTTTTTACCAATATCTTGGATAAAAGTTTCTTGATGAAAGATATCAAGAACCGACCGACTACGAAAATAATGATAGCTCCAATGATTCGACCACCAGCACTAACGCCCCAGTCTATCAACTGTTGAATAAGAATTTGTACCTTGCTGAAACCGTCTTCAGCAGCCTGGACGGCAACCGCCGCCATTAACAGAGGTGATAACATAATGATTTTGTTTTAAGATTTTAATGCGGCAAAATTAACAAATAAATCCAGTTTTCGTTCACATTATTTGTAGATTTCGGTAGAAAGCAATACTTTTGCTGCCGATTTCAATTAAGGGGTGCCCTAATATGACGGGCTGAGATCACACCCATTGACCTGATCCGGGTAATGCCGGCGGAGGGAAAAAGAAGAAAAGTCCCCCTTTTCTGGTTTCATCACTGATTATACAGATAATTCACCACAGAGGACACAGAGGGTACAGAGGATAAAGAACTCGTGCTAATCTGCATAACCTGCGGCTTGAAGAAAGGGAAAAATGCCTTTGTGAAACTCTGTGTACTCGGTGGTGAAAATAAAAAAACATCAAATAAAAGTATTGCAAATGAAAAGACGTGCAATGGTGACATGCCTTCTGACGGCAGCGCTAAGTGTCTGTGCGCAGACCAAGGAAAAGGACAGCTTGCGGGTAGTAGACTTGCAAGAAGTAGAGATTATTTCTACACGTGCCACGGGAACTACTCCGGTGGCGTTTACCAATGTAAATAAAGAGCAACTGAAAAAGCAGAATTTCGGAGTGGATATTCCATATCTGCTGACGTTTACCCCTTCCGTATTGACAACGAGTGATGCAGGAGCCGGCATCGGCTACACCAGTATCCGTGTGCGTGGAACAGATGCCACGCGTATAAATGTCACCACCAATGGCATACCGATGAACGATGCCGAGAGTCATTCCATCTTCTGGGTAAATACGCCTGACTTTGCATCTTCCCTGCAGGACATGCAAATTCAACGTGGCGCGGGCACTTCAACAAACGGTGCAGGCGCTTTCGGTGCCAGCATCAACATGCAGACACAAGGTATTTCGCCGAAACCATACGCAGAAATCTCCGGCTCTTACGGTTCGTTCAATACGCATAAGGAAACCGTGAAAGTGGGAACAGGCATCATTAACGGCCACTGGGGTTTTGACGCACGCCTGTCCAATATCCAAAGCGACGGATACAGAGACCGTGCCGGTGCCGACCTGAAATCTTACTTCATCCAAGGCGGTTATTATAATGACAATACCACCGTCAAGTTCATCACCTTCGGCGGAAAAGAAGAGACTTACCATGCCTGGGACGGACTGGACAAAGAAACCTTGCAGGCGCACCGCAAATACAATCCGAACGGAGAAATAAAGGATGACGATGGTAACGTGACAGGCTTCTACGACAACCAGATAGACTATTATCGCCAGACGCACTACCAATTGTTGTTGAACCAGATTCTGTCACCCTCCTGGCATCTGAACGTTGCCCTGCACTATACTGACGGAGACGGATACTACGAAGAATACAAAAACGCGCGTACCTTGGTGGAATATGGCCTGCAACCTTTCCAACTGGACGGTCAGACCATCAAGAAGTCCAACCTCGTACGGCGGAAACTGGTAAACAGCGGCTTTGGCGGCGGCGTGTTCTCCGTAAACTATAACAATGATAAAATCGATGCATCCGTAGGCGGAGGGCTGAACTATTATAAGAATACGCACAATGGTAAAGTGGTATGGGTGAAGAACTACATCGGCAATCTGGACCCCGACCATGAATACTACCGTAACATCGGCCGCAAAACCGATGGCAATATTTACGCGAAAGCCAACTGGGAGGTGGGCGGTGGCGTCAATCTCTATGCCGACCTGCAATACCGTTACACCCGTTACAAAATAAACGGCAACAATGATAAATGGGACTGGACTGCCGCCCCCGGCCATCTGCAACCGCTCAACATCGACGAAGAATTTAATTTCTTCAACCCGAAAGCCGGTGCCTTCTGGAACATCAACTCATATAATAAGGTATACGGCTCCTTCAGTGTGGCCCACAAAGAGCCTACCCGCAATAATTATACCGATAATCTCTTCGCCGCCCGCCCCAAAGCGGAACGTCTCTTCGACTACGAACTGGGATATACGTTCCACAAGGACTGGTTCAGTGCAGGAGTCAACCTTTACTATATGGACTATAAAAACCAGTTGGTACTGAACGGCCAGTTGAACGAAATCGGCGAAGCCGTGGCAGAGAACGTGAAAGACAGCTACCGCATGGGCATCGAGCTGATGGCAGGCGCACAAATCGCGCAATGGTTGCGGTGGGACGTCAACGCCACGCTGAGCCGCAACCGCATCAAGAATTATACGGAATATCTGAGTGACGTCAATGAAGACTGGAAAGATATGTACAGTGAAGATTGGGGCATCTCACAAACCACCCGCTACATAGGAACCACCCCCATTTCATTTTCTCCGGACTTCATGGCAAACAGCTTACTATCTTTCGATTATAAAGGCATCAACGCCTCTTTGCAGACGCAATACGTCAGCAAGCAGTACCTCAACAACGCTCATCAGGAAGATTGTACGCTGGATGCATACTGGGTAAGTAACCTCAATGTAGGTTATACCTTCAAACTGCGTGGTCTGAAGTCTGTCAATGTGGGAGTTACGGTATATAACCTCTTCAATGAAACCTACGAGAGCAATGGATATGCATCGGGAAGCGCCGTTTACGAAGGCCACGGCAAAGACCAGATAAAGACATCGGACAGCAAGTTGCTTTATACCTCGAACTATGCCGCCTATTATCCAAATGCCGGCATCAATGCTTTGGCGCACATCACCTTAAGTTTCTGACGTATGGAACAAACTCTTGAAATCATAGGTACGTTTGTCGGGCTTCTCTACCTCTGGCTGGAATATCGTGCAAGCATCTATCTCTGGATAGCGGGTATCGTTATGCCCGCCATCTACATCTTTGTTTACTACGATGCCGGTTTGTATGCCGATTTCGGCATCAACATCTATTATCTGGGTGCGGCCATTTATGGTTGGATGATGTGGAAGTACGGAAGTTTCCTGCGCCGTAAGTTTCTGCGCAAACAGGTTTCCGGCAAGAAAGAGCGGAAGGAAGAACAAGAAGCGGAGTTACCCATCACCCGTATGCCGCTACGGTATCTGCTACCGCTTACTGCCATATTCGCCCTCACCCTCGTAGGCATTGCCTGGATATTGATAAACTTCACGGATAGCAACGTACCCTGGCTGGACTCCTTCACCACTGCACTGAGCATCATCGGTATGTGGATGCTGGCACGTAAATATGTAGAACAGTGGTGGGCATGGATTGCGGTAGACGCCGTGAGTTTCGGCCTATATATCTACAAAGGACTTGATTATACCGCCGCTTTATACGGCCTTTACACAATAATCGCTATCTTTGGCTACCTTAAATGGAAGAAGATGATGGTTTAAATGAAGTATTCTTCATTTCTCCAACATAAAATCGTAAATAAAAATGGTGGAAGCAGTAGTTTTAGCAAACGGGGAATATCCGACAAGTCCCCTGCCTTTGAGCATTCTAAAAGAAGCGCCTTACGTAGTTTGTTGTGACGGTGGGGCTGATGAATACATCCGGCAAGGACATGTGCCCGATGTGATTATCGGTGACGGGGATTCCCTCAGCGAGGAGAACCGTGCGAAATACGGGGCTATCCTTCATCGCATCAGCGACCAGGAAACTAACGACCAAACCAAAGCCGTTGACTTTCTCCTTTCACAGGGTAAACGCCGGATTGCCATCGTCGGGGCTACCGGAAAGCGGGAAGACCACACTCTAGGAAATATCAGTTTGCTCATGGATTATATGCGTGCAGGCGCCCATGTACGTATGTTCACGGACTATGGGGTCTTTATTCCTTGCCGAGACACACAGACTTTCCCTTGTTCTCCCGGCCAGCAGATATCCATCATCAACTTCACTGCCCACGGATTGCACGGTGAAGGGTTAGTCTATCCGCTCAGCGACTTCACCAATTGGTGGCAAGGCACGCTCAACGAATGCACGGGAAAGAAATTCACGGTTGAAGCAGAGGGGGAGTATCTGATATTTATCAACCGGAATGAAACTAATGATTACAAATAAATACACAGCAAAAGGGACAAGTTGAACTTGCTAAACTTAAATAAATTGAGTTCAGGCTTTCTTCTCCGCTACCTCTACAAAGTATACACTGATACAAATCATGGCAATCGCAATGGCTTGTGTCCAGCTAAAGCGGTCTTGCCCCAAAGAAAGAGAAGTAACGGTAGTGACTACCAAAATCAGATAACTGTAAATGGCAACTACGGTCGTTTTCAGATATTTCAGTCCGATGGGCACTAGGAAATAGCTTATGTAAGTAGGGAAAATAAGAACGAACGCCAATACAGCCCACGCCATCCAGTGCCACTCTCCATGCCAGGCATCTGTAAACATAGGAGCATCCCAGCCTACAATGGATGAAACTATCAAGCTCGTCACCGCCGCACCACCGAAGATGTATTTCATCATCGTCACCACTCCCACTTCCTCCAGCAGCTTCTTACTCAAAATCAGGTAGACGGCAAATACCAGCGAACTAATCATACAAAGTATATTTCCCGTAAAGGCATCGTGAGCCAAGTCGTCACTGCCTTGCGTAAGGATGCACAACAATGCCCCTCCAAAGCCCAAAGCAATACCGATAATCTTCATTAACGTCGCTTTTTCGTGAAGGAAAAACACGGAAATAAGAAACACCCAAATGGGTTGCATGGAATTAAAGATAGCGCTGGAAACCGGAGTGGTCTTACTGATGCCCAACAGGTAACAAAACATGAAACCATACAATCCGAAAGCTCCCAGACAGAACAAACCAATCTGCTGCCGCCTGGTGGCAGGTGCTTCTTTTACAAACCAGCCTGTTATCCAGAACATCACCGCCGCAAATGTACACCGTATGGTGACACCCGTCAACGCACCCAGCCACAAGGGGAGCAGAAATTTCAACGCATTCATATTCAATCCCGCCATGACGCGCGACGCAATCATACTGAGATTGGCTTCCAGTTTCTTATCTTTCATGAGATTATCTTTATGAATTTAAGGCATTGAGAACAACCGGCGAAAGAAAAATGTTCGGCAATCAAGTTTGAGGATGGTACAAACAATTTATAACTTTCTTATGTTTTAAGGGAAAGATAGGAGATTATAATATGACAGAAGAAGAAAAACAAGAAGAAGACAATAAGACAGAATCAGCACCCGAACAAACCAAGCAAGTCCTTGCTTTCTTTATCCGGCTACGCCTGGACATAAAAACAGCCTGCCGACAGATTGAAAACGGACTGGGACAAGAGGATATAACCATCAATGAGGAGGTAGAAGCATGGCTAAACAAGTAATCTGGTCTACCCTTGCCAAAGAGGAATTAAAAAACATACTGTTGTCCACCCTCGAAAAACAAGGAGACAAACGGAGTTGCAAGACGATATACGACCAGTTTCAGAATGCTCTTCACCGCGTCACCCTGAACCCGTTCATCGGAAAAGCCACCGAAATGGAAAATATACGTTACGTCATCCCGCATCCCGACTATACCATTTTCTATCGGCACAGCCTGGTGAGGATAGAAGTTCTCGTCATTTGGAACAATCATCGCAAGGGGGGAAGAATGAAGACGGTAACCGCAAAGGGCAGCGAATTGCAACACACTGACAAACAGCGGCTTTGAGGTTTACACGACTTTACCAATTGTAAAGCGTCGCTTTACTCGCAGTAAAGTGCCACTTTACCGGTGATAAAGCATCACTTTACTACCGGTAAAGCAACACTTTATTAGCAGTAAAAAAGAATAAAGTCACAGTGCATTGATTATAAGCGCTTTGAAGAGGGATTTAAAGCCCTCTTTTTTATAAGTTCAGCAGATATTGCTTGAAGTCCGCGAAGTCTTTCGACATCGGCATGCTTTTCTTCTCTCCACGCATAAAGGCTTGAAGTTTCTCCGGTATCTGCACGGATTCACCGATAATACGCTCTACCGTATCCTTGAATTTTGCCGGATGGGCGGTTTCAAGGAACACACCTGTTTCACCGGGTTGCAAACCTTCTGCCAAGGCACGGAAGCCGCAAGCACCGTGCGGGTCGAGGAGATAACGGTCTTCCTTCCATACGCTTCTCATGGTCTCGGCAATCTGCTCGTCGGTATAAGTGGCTCCACTTATTTCGGCAGAGATAGCGGCATGGCTACCGCCGTAAAGGTCGAGCACGCGGGCAAAGTTGCTGGGATCACCCACGTCCATGGCATTGGCGATGGTGGCTACGCTTGGACGCGGTGTATAAACGCCCGTCTTCAGGTATTGGAAGAAGATGTCATTACGATTGTTGGATGCGATAAAACGTTTCACGGGAAGCCCCATACGTTTGCCGAATAGTCCGGCGGTGATGTTACCGAAGTTACCGCTGGGCACGCAGATAACGGCATTATCAGCCTTACCGATACGCCTCAGTTGAGCGTAGGCATAGAAATAATAGAATGCCTGGGGCAGGAAACGCGCCACGTTGATGGAATTGGCGCTGGTGAGTTGCAGGTGCTCGTTGAGTTCCCGGTCCATAAAAGCGGATTTAACCAAAGCCTGGCAATCGTCGAACGTACCATCCACCTCGATAGCCGTTATATTCTGTCCCAAGGTAGCAAACTGCTTTTCCTGGATTTCACTGACTTTCCCTTTCGGATAGAGCACGTACACATGAATACCTTCCACACCAAGAAAACCATTGGCAACGGCACTACCCGTGTCTCCGGAAGTAGCTACGAGAACATTGACCTGCTTCTTCCCCTCTTTTTGGATAAAGTAACCCAGCAAACGCGCCATGAAGCGACCGCCTACATCCTTAAAGGCAAGCGTCGGTCCATGAAACAGTTCGAGCGAATAAATATTCTCCGTAACCCCGACCAAAGGAACGTCGAAACTGAGCGTATCATAGACAATCTGCTTCAAGGTATCGGCAGGGACATCTTCACCAAAGAAGGCATCGGCTACCCGATAAGCTATCTCCTGAAAACTCAACGTATCGATAGTGTCATAGAACTCTTTCGGTAAGGGTTTGATTGTAAAAGGCATGAAAAGCCCTTTGTCTGCGGCAAGTCCTTTTACTACCGCTTCTTCAAGCGTAGCTTCGGAGGCTTGTTTATTGGTACTATAATATTGCATATTAAATTAAAAATTAAAGAATTAAAAATTAAAAGGTGCGCTATCACTCCGAATGGCTATCAGCACATTATTCCCTCATAAATTCATTAATAAACTCATCTTCTTTCATCAGGCCGTAGCTACCGTTGCAGGCAGCCACTTCATCGAATGTCTGCACTTCGTCCGGCTCGATGCCCGGATACCAGATGAAGAAAGGAACAGGTTCATTGGTATGGGTACGAAGCTCGCACGGCGTAGGATGGTCGGGCAATACAGCAATGGCAACCGGTTCGTCCCAGTTCTTCACCGCTTCGTAAACAGGACCTACGGCACGACTGTCCAGATTCTCAATTGTCAATGTCTTCAAAGAAATGTCCCCTTCATGCCCCGCCTCATCACTGGCTTCGATATGCAAATAAACAAAGTCATCCGTTTTCAACGCATCCAGGGCGGCGGCTACCTTATTCTCGTAATTCGTATCATAAAGTCCCGTTGCCCCTTCAACAGTCAGGCGTCGAAGTCCGGCGTAATAACCGATGCCGTTAATCAAATCAACGGCCGAAATCACAGCGCCACGCTTCACTTGGGGGAACTTCTCGGAAAGATGTTCCATCTGGGGACGATACCCCGGGCTCCACGGCCAAATGCTGTTTGCCGGGTCTTTGCCTTCCGCCATACGCTTTTGATTGATAGGATGGTTTTGCAGCAGTCTCTGAGAACGCATAATCAGGTCGTTTATCAGGTCGGCAGTCTGCTGCGGGGTCAAGGGAGGGAGAGTTAACAAGGTTTCAGTTGACGAGTTGACAAGGAGCTGCGCTGCATCAGTCCCGCTATCCTCCTTGTTCCCTCGTTCACTTGTCACCTTGTCAACTAATCCGCTATCTCCCTTGTCCCCTTGTTCACTTGTCACCTTGTCAACTGAAGCAAGAGGTTTCACCAGCAGAGGACGGAAAGGTTTCAAAGGAACATCGTGCGGCGGGGTACAGTCAATGCGTTTGTCTCCTCCTTTAATTACCAGCAGATGGCGGTACTGAACGCCTGTATAAAAGCGTACCCGTTCGTCACCCAGTTGTTCCTGCAAATACTTCACCAGCACATCGGCTTCTTCGGTCGTGATGTGTCCGGCTGAATGATTCTTTATATTATCACCTTCGATACAGATGATATTGCAGCGCATCGCCATTTCACCGGGTTTCAAGTCTACCCCGATACTTGCAGCTTCCAAAGGCCCGCGACCTTCGTACACTTTCGGAAGGTTATATCCCAAAACGGACATATTCGCCACTTCGCTGCCCGGATGGAAACCGTCGGCAACGGTCTTCAGTCGTCCCACACGTCCCATTCGCGCCAGCTTATCCATATAAGGGGTCTTGGCGCTTTGCAACAATGTCTTGCCGCCTAATGACTTCACAGGCCAGTCGGCCATTCCGTCACCTAATATGATAATATGCTTCATCTTTCTATTTACAATTTGACGATTTACGATTTGACGATTAAAGAATGATTAAACATTCGCAATACTCATAATATCCGCAAATACTCCCGCAGCCGTCACACCTGCACCGGCTCCGTAGCCTTGTATCATCATCGGATATTCCTTATAACGTTCCGTGGTCAGCAAGATGATATTGTTGCTGCCTTCCAATCCGTAGAACGGGTGGTTGGTGCCTACTTCCTGCAAACCTACGGATGCTTTGCCGTTTTCCAGCTTGGCTACGAAACGCCAATGTTTGTTTTCGGCTTCCAAGACCTTGCGGCGCGCTTCAAAGTCGGCATCAAGGCTCGGGACTTTCTTCCAGAAGTCCTCCAGCGAACCTTCAAAGAAGTCATCGGGTACAAAGAGGTTCTTTTCAACATCGCTTTGTTCCAAGTGGTAACCGGCTTCACGTGCCAGAATTACCAGTTTGCGGATAACGTCCTTACCACTCAGGTCGATACGCGGATCGGGTTCGGAATAACGCTCTTCCTGTGCCATCTTGATGGTCTTGCTGAAAGGAATATCCGCGCTAATCTTGTTGAAAATGTAATTCAATGTACCGCTCAGCACGGCTTCAATCTTTAATATCTTGTCACCGCTATGGATGAGGTCGTTAATCGTATTGATAATGGGCAACCCCGCACCAACGTTGGTTTCAAACAAATACTTCACACCACGCTGACGGGCTATCTGCTTCAACTCACGGTAATTCTCGTATTCCGAAGAAGCGGCAATCTTATTGGCAGCCACCACGGAAACGTTGTGTTGCAACAAATCTTTATAGAGGGATGCCACGCCTGCACTGGCGGTACAGTCAACAAACACGGAGTTGAAGATGTTCATGCCGATAATCTCGTTGCGCAACGTTTCGAGCGAACTGTCTTTGCCTTTCTCCCGTAATTCTTCGCGGAAACGTCCCAGGTCGAAACCTTCGCGGCTGAACATCGCCTTGTTTGCATCGGCAATACCCACTACATTCAGTTGCAAGCCATTCTCTTGCATCAGCTTCTGACGTTGGCTGTGGATTTGCTCTATCAGGCTGCCACCTACCGTACCTACACCGCAAATAAAGAGGTTCAGTACCTGATACTCCGACAGGAAGAAAGAGTCGTGGATGACGTTCAGTGACTTACGCAATGACTTGTTGTCAACAACAAAAGAAATATTCGTCTCCGAAGCGCCCTGCGCGCAAGCTATCACATTGATACCGTTACGTCCCAACGTACCAAACAATTTACCGGCTATACCCGGCGTATGCTTCATGTTTTCTCCTACAATAGCCACTGTAGCCAGGTTCTTTTCCGCCAAGATGGGCGAAATCTCTCCCATTTCAATCTCTTTGGCAAATTCTCCGGTCAGCACTTCGCAGGCAAGGTCGGCATCGGCATTGCGCACACCGATAGAGGTTGAGTTCTCTGATGAAGCCTGTGAAACGAGGAACACGCTGATGCCGTTCTTTGCCAACGCCTTAAAGATGCGGTAGTTTACACCGATTACGCCTACCATACCTAAACCTTGCACGGTAATCAGGCTCGTGTCGTTGATGGAAGAAATACCTTTGATGGCTTTGCACTGCGGATTGGAAACTTCTTGTTTGATAATTGTGCCCACACCTTCGGGATTGAAGGTATTCTTCACAAGGATAGGTATATTCTTGTGGCAAACCGGATAAATCGTCGGCGGATATATCACCTTCGCACCGAAGTTACAAAGTTCCGTAGCTTCCACATAGCTGAGTTCGCTGATGGTATAGGCAGTGGAAATCACGCGCGGGTCGGCCGTCATAAAACCGTCTACATCCGTCCAGATTTCAAGGCTGTCGGCATCCAGCGCCGTAGCAATGATGGCGGCTGTATAATCGGAACCGCCACGACCAAGATTGGTTACGTCTCCGGTAATCTTGTCGGTAGAGATAAACCCCGGGACGAGTACACGCCGGGGAGCGCTTTTGAATGCTTCGCGTACCAGCGAATTGGTTAGTTCCGTATCGAGCACATGCTTGGAATGTTTCTTTTCCGTCTTGATGAACTTACGAGAATCAAACCATTCCGCTCCCGTCAGTTGCGCGGCGATGATGGAAGAAAGACGTTCGCCATAGCTGACAATCGTATCGGAAGTCTTTTGCGAAAGGTCTTTGATTAAATAAATGCCCTGGAAAATATCTTTCAGTTCATTGAGCAGTTCACCTACCTGGCGCTGCAAGGCAACTTGCGCTTCACCGGCCGGGATTACTTCCTTAATCATTTCCACATGACGATACACTATCTCGCGAAATTCGTTTTCGTAGGAAGCGTCGCCAACGGAGGCCATCTTTGAAGTGTTTATCAGTTTGTCCGTAATGCCACCCAATGCAGAGACTACCACAATCACCGGTTCATTCACTGCTTCTACTATTCTCTTGACGCTTAAAATACTGCTTGCGGTTCCTACGGATGAACCGCCGAATTTTAATACTTTCATTATGTTGCTGTTTTCTGATTATTATTAAGAATGTTTTTTCACCACAGAGGATACGGAACCTCGCGAAGTTTTTTTTCTTACCACTGGGATTATACGAAGTTGCACAATCAAACTCTACGGAACTCGGTGTCCTCTGTGATGAAAACTAAATAAAATGACTGAAAAATGGTGTAACACGTAGAAACACAAATACTATCCCTTAACCCCTAAGGGTCATGGTGCACATGGATGTGACTGTATGTTGATAGTACTTGTTCATAGTCTCTTGTTTCTATCTTTTCTGATAAGTATTGCAAAAGTAACAATAATAATATTCAATCTATCACTTTTTGCGACTTTTTTGCGATAAAAACACAGGAAGCACTTAAAAAGGCAAGAAATCTGCACATACAACCGCTTACATTTTCGCATATCGGACACCATGCCCACACTAAGCGCTTGGTTATTTTCTATCATTTTGCTATCATTTTCAAGATATATCATTATCTTTGCATACAAACCTCGTAAGAATAGTGCGTATGAACCCTGATAATACTTCCGTTTTGTTAATATACACCGGCGGAACCATCGGAATGATAGAAAATCCCGAGACCGGTGCCTTGGAGAACTTCAACTTCGAGCAATTGCAGAAGCATGTGCCCGAACTCCAGAAGTTTACATTCAGCATTGACACTTATCAGTTCGACCCTCCAATGGATTCTTCGGACATGGATCCTGACGCCTGGCGCAAACTTGTACATATAATCAGTGATAACTATGACCGGTACAACGGTTTCGTCATCCTTCACGGGACAGATACAATGGCTTACACAGCTTCCGCACTCAGCTTTATGCTCGAGGACTTGGGTAAGCCGGTTATTCTCACAGGCTCACAACTTCCCATCAGTGTGCTCCGCACGGACGGCAAGGAAAATCTGCTGACGAGCATAGAGATAGCTACCGCCTGCCACCCTAACGGTCGACCCATCGTGCCGGAAGTATGTATTTTCTTTGAAAACCACCTGATGCGCGGCAATCGTACCACCAAGATGAACGCCGAGAACTTCAATGCGTTCCGCTCGTTCAACTATCCGGTACTTGCTTCGGCGGGTATACATATTAAATATAATAATGTGCAAATTCATACGGACAGCAACCGGCTTAAGTTAGTACCGCATTATCTGCTCGATACAAACATCGCCGTACTGAAACTTTTTCCGGGAATTCAGGAGAACATCGTAGCGGCCATTCTTGCCACCGAAGGATTAAAAGCATTGGTACTTGAAACGTATGGTTCGGGAAATGCTCCGCGCAAGGAGTGGTTCCTCCGCCGGTTGAGGGAGGCATGTGAGCAGGGCATCGTCATTGTGAACGTCACCCAATGCAGTGCAGGCACAGTGGAAATGGAACGCTATGAAACCGGTTACCGCCTGATGCAAGCCGGAGTAGTTTGCGGGTATGACAGCACAACAGAATCTGCGGTCACCAAACTCATGTTCCTTTTAGGGCATAATTATTCGCCTGCCGAAGTGCGCGAACGGATGAGCCAACCGATTGCAGGCGAGATTACAGTAAGCTGATATAGGAACACTCCTATATCAGTCTATTCTACGGCGGTTAAAGCTCCTGTAACGGAATCGATGATAAAGCCGTGTACAGTGATATCCGAAGGTATCAGCGGATGGTTGATAATTGATTCAACCGTTCCTCGCACCGATTTTTCCGTATCTTCAAAACCATATAGCCAAGATTCAAAATCGACTCCGCAGAAACGAATCATATCGATGGTTTCCTGTTTGATACCCCTGGCCTTCATATTCTCTATCATCTTGGCGCTGCTCATGTGACAGGCGCCGCAATCGGAATGCGCTATGACCATGACTTCCGTCACCCCCAGTTCATAGATGGCAACCATCAAACTACGAATGACGCTACCGAAAGGGTGTGAAATGATTCCCCCCGCATTCTTAATCATCTTTACATCGCCATTCTTGATGCCCAAAGCTGCCGGTAACAGTTCCGTCAAACGGGTATCCATACAAGAAAGAATAGCTATTTTCTTATCGGGATATTTGTTGGTTATGTACTTTTCGTATCCCTTGTCAGCAACGAATCGCTTGTTGTATTCAAGAATATCTTCTATCATAACTTCCTGAGGTATTAAGGTTTTATACCTACAAAATTAAAAAATCTCCGCGATACTCTATCATCTTTACAATGAAAAAGAGAATGCTCCATCCGAAAAAAAGAAAAAAGGAAAGAGAAAAACGCAGATTAGCGCAGATTTACGCAGATGATTGTTTCTTCAACATTTCCTCTTTACGTACATCCGCGCTAATTCGCGTTTCAAAGTCCTCCGTAGCCGGGGCTAAGGTTTATTTAATTTCTATCCGGGTTCCATCCGCCTGCACGGCATAGAAACCTGCACCTTCCAAATCAATACCGTCAGGAACGGTAAATTTGAAGAAGTTAGAAAAATAAAGTATCTTGTTGTTCTTGCGCAACTCAAAAGCCACAGCCTCATCCCCATTAGCCACGGTGAAGGTACGGCCGGAACGGCTACAGGTGATAGCCTTCGTTATCTTCACATCCTTCTCGAACTGTGTGTAATAGCCTACATCACCTACCTGGTAATTCTCAATCCCCACATCTCCGTTCTTGCGGTCTTCCAAGTAATAGAAGGCGTGCTTGGGAGCCGGGAATTTTGCCATATAGTTCTTGGCGGTTTCTATCATAGGCTCTGATACACGGTAAGTCCACGTACCATATTGTTCTATAGTTTCATCCACCGGTTCAAAGAAGCCCCACATTTCAAAGAACTCCGTCAGGTTTTCGTTAGCAGCTTTACTCGCCATCATGGCAAACTTCAGTTGCCCCTCACCCGGGTCACTCTCCGTAATACGGTTTTCACGCAGCAATTTGAACAATGTCTGCCAGAAGTCTTTTTTATAGCCGCAACGGTGATAGTAGTTCCACAATTGCCAATTCATGCGCATGTGTACTTCCGTATCCTCATTCTGGTGGGTAGCCGACCCCATGTTCCACCACGCCTGTTTGTTGACGAAGCGTGCGGTTGCCAGGGCACTCAGTTCGCTGCCGCGAGAACAGTACTTCTCCAGTTTATAAAGAATATAATTGGAGAACAGGTTGTTGGACGACTCCGTAGAGCCCGGCCAGTTGATGGCTTTCTGATGAACGTGCCCAATCTCATGCGCCGGTCCCCAGGCATTGTCTTTAGCCGCCATCACATTATCATAAAGCAATATATTTTCCAGATAAGTATAGACAAATGCCACACGATAATTGGATGCCCACATATAACTTCCTTCAGGAGAGATGGCAAACAAGTGGTTGTTGCATTGCGAAGGACGCACATCGTCAATTCCCATCAACTCCTGTTGCCAACCTATAATATTGTCCCAAAGATTGATGGCGGACAGCATATTATAGGGCACTGCGGACTGCATCTGTGCACGGTGGAAATAAAACATGATGCGTTCGCCACGCACACAGAAGTACTTGTATGTAGCCTTATTAATCAATTCTTGATATTTATCGTTCGTCGCGTGTTTCTTCAGGTCAAAGAAGCCGCTGACGTATCCGCTTTCTAATGGAATATGAATCTTTATGGGTTTGGCATTAGCATTCGTCAAGTCGGCAGTGTACATGATGAAGAGCATTCCTTTCTGCGAAAACCCTACCTTATTTACGCCTTCTTCCAGAAAACGAGTCTCTCCGGTGGCGGCAGTCTGTACATATTCTCCCGTATTTTCTTCACCGATGCACTGAACGGAAACAGATTGCCCGTGTGTGTCACCCACCAAGATTACCACAGAATCCCCCTTTTCCACATAAATACCGGTAGGATTATCCAGATTGCCATATCGATTGGTCATCAATTTCTCTGCCCATATCTCCACATCGCTGTAAGGTTGATACTCCTGAATACGGAATTCCCTCTCCCATACGTCGTACGTATTATTTCGCAGACTGGTAGCAATCTTCGCAAAGTAACCGGGTAACGCATTGATTTGCTCGGTAGTGGCATCCTGTTTCACTTCCGTACAAGTGATGTCCGTAAACACAGCCAGCAACTGTGCATCCAGTTTCTTGTTGGTATTCCTTTGATAGAACTCCATCTCGGCACAACTTACGAAACCGCCCGCTCCTGTCTTCACGACGAACTTCACTTTCGTAACCTTCCGCAAAGTTTCAGTGAAATCAACGCGACTGGGAGCGCTCTGCATATTGAAGTCATAATTTCCCAAGAGAGTATAGTCGGGTGCCGTCTCGGTGGCATAGTAGATGTCAACCTCGCCGAAGTTTCCGTTACCGTTCCGCGTATAGTAAATCAGATAATCCATATCGGGTTTCTGACTAAAAGAGTACTCCAACGTAACGGGTAATGATGTATTATACCAATCGGAATGGTAATGAGTTTCGGTACCGGTGTCCCCGTCAAAAGACAGTTCTATGCCACAACCGGGTTGCGCCTCGCTGGCGGTTCCACTAGTGGGCGTTATCTTGATATCTCCCTCTAACTGTACATCGTCTATGGTTGAGCTTTTAGGTTCCTGAACCACTTCACAAGTAGCCTTCACCTCCGGGTCTTTCGTATAAGTATAGGTGAAAACAGCGGAGCGCGTGGCATAATTCGGATTGGCTTCTGCTTTGTAAACATAGCTCTTATCTGTCAATGCGCGTGTTGTGGGAGTTTCCGTAATCCAATCAGTATCGTCGGATTTCTGTACGGTGTATTCAATGTTGGATGTAATCGTGATAGAAAATGGGCCACCGATGGCAGGCAATGTAGCAGTCGGCGCAGCTTTCACCAATATAGCAGGGCCGTAGCCCAACTGACGTACTTTAATAGTATAGTTTTTCAACACCGATGTCACGGTTATAGTAGCGGTTCTCACATCCGGTTCTTCACTGGCTTCCACCGCCAGCAATATTTCCGCTCCACCCGCAGAAGAAGTACGTATGGCAACCGGACACCAGTATGCGTCCGACTTCACATCCCACACCCCACTTCCCAGATTGGTTTCCACGGGGATGGCAATAGAAGAAGACGTTGCTTCAAAATCCTGCTGAAGATATTCCTCGGCAATAGTGAAGAAAGGCTCGTCCGCTTTTTCAGAATTGCTGTCACTGCATGCGGCAGAATTAAGGATAAGAAGATTAAATAGTAAAATATAAAATAACTTCATTAGCAAATAGGTTTTATTGATTTAACTGATAAAAAAAGGGAGAGGAAACCATAGAGCAATTCCCTCTCCCTAACCCAATTTTTTACGAGAAATAGAGTCAGGAGGCTATTACCTCCAAAAGGTTAGAAAAAATGTTAGAGTCCATATATCTTCATTTCACCACAATTCCAATAACCAGCACTTGTACAACAGTCTCCGCCATTACTCATAGTAACTGCAAACCGGACATAAGTGAACGACGTTTTCGAAGAGAAAGCATCCGAATTATACTCTTCGTCACCTTTCGTGAAAGTAGTAGCCACAGTAGCCAGTTTGATCCATGTAGATCCGTCATTGCTGACATAAATATCTGTAGATTTAGGCGCACCGTTTGAATTTTCAAAACGTGTCCAGAAGTCGTAAGCAAAGTGATTGATGGCATTCTTCAGATGGAAATCAATATACTGACCATAGACCGGATCGAATCCTGTGCCGGAATAATTTCCATGCCAATGTTTGTCTGCTGCTCTACCATCGAACAAACCTTCCAAGCCTGTACCGTCGCCATCCACTGTTGCATTAGACGATAGCATATCGATTGACAAAGGTATCTCTTTCAATTTACTTCTTTGTATCGCATAAGACACGCCGAACAGCATCAAATCACTTTCTTCATTTATCAAGACATGAGAGTCCGAAGTCGTTTTTAGTCGAAGAGGTAGTACATACTGGCCATACTCTAAGTTCGTCTTTTTCAGCGTTATATTGATAGCCGCCGTTTTACTCCCTGTTGTAAATGTGATGTCTTTATTCAAATCATAATCGACAGGATTGAGCAATTTAAAACTGGTCTTGTTCGCCGCATTGTATTCATCCAACGCAGCCTCATCTACTTCTAAACCACACTTCAAATTCCACAAATCACCAACAGGCAGAGTTAATCCGGCAGTCAATTCCACCGTCTCATTGTCATCAAGAACTACAGAAACCACCGTATAGCCACTATTCTGAAATCCCACAGTTACAGGTTTCACATTCGGAACAAGGAAAATCTTATCCTTTTCCGCATTGATAGAATCAGCGCTACCGAACAATTCCAAAGGTACTACATACGTGCCGTTAGCATCTAAATTAGCCTCTATTACCTCCGGATCCAAAGACAAGTTCATTGTCTTATAAAGATCGGAAGAAGCGAACTGCAATTCACCGCCCGTAAATGTATATCCTTCAGACAATGCTTTATAATCACTACCTTCCGCCGTATTGTAAGCCAGCAACTCAACTTCACTCATCACACCGGCATTCACCGATGTAGTAGCACCTACATTCCATCCGGATTTGTTCACTATCACAGAATAGTCCGTTTTGAACCCGGTTTTATATACATCCAAAGCTATCTCTCCACTATTCCTAAAAGAAAGGATTGTGTTAAAGTCGCTCAGATAATCTTCTCTCCCGTCCTCGCAAGCACTTTGCGTAAGCAGTAAAGAGCCCGCCAGAAGAAAGTAATAACATATATTTTTTTTCATATAAACCATTCGTTTATCGTTTTACTGAAATTTTAAAGGCATATTCCACTCTCGTTACCAACCATAATTCTGCGTAAGCAATCTATTACGGTCCAATTCTCTCTGTGAGAACGGATAGAGATAATGATTTTTCTTGAACACACGTGTCTCAAAAACATAACGCTCCCAGTAACCATCAGGTGTTACAGACAAATCATCTTTATTCTCTTGCGGATAGTCTGTATTCATACCATACATAGGCCCGCCATCGGTTTCCTCGGCAATCATCCACGTGCGGGTATCGAAGTAACGGTGACTCTCAAAGGCAAGTTCAATCCGACGTTCTTTACGGCAGAGTTCAATCAGTTCTTCCGTGGTAGCATTGGGATATACGTCCAAAATATCGGGGACTCCTGCACGGTCACGTATATCATTCCAGACCGTCATCGCTAATGTTTCATAACCGGCAGGCAGTGCCACGTTATGCTTCTTGCATTCGTATACCGCCTCGATAAAGTTCAAATAAATCTCTGCCAAACGGAATTCCGGGAACGTAACATTTCCCCAGTTACCCGCTACGGAACTTAAGTTATGATCATAAAAACGATTAATCAGGTAACCGCTCTTTGTGAAGTCATGGCTCTTGTTACCATTACCGTTTTTAGCGAAAGAAGTTACTGCCGTACCACCGAGATATAGCCACTCTGAGCCACCCCAATAGACAGATACATAGAAACGCGGTTCACGATCCTTGTACATATTGGGTGATTCAATAACCTTATCCGCATGCTTACTCCAACCATGACGCGGATGAGTCCACTTGGATTTTTCCAATTCCGTAGCAGCGTCATAACCCGATTGCTTGTCAACGACAGGACTACCATCCGAATTATATCCGACAATAGGATAACGTCCGTTGCTCATGGCGTATGCGTCTACCTGTTGCTGTGTAGGTCCTACAGCACCGTATGCCGTTCCACCTAAACTGGTAGGCGCCACGTTCATTGCCAAAGTAGAACGCGCCTTATAACCGTCCGTAAAAATCAACTCACTATTCCACGTCTTTCCCAATACACCGTTATAATCTTCATAGGGGTCTCCATTCCCGGCACGATACAACTTATAAATACCCATATCTATTACTTTCTTGGCTGCATCAGCGGCCTTCAACCATTTGTTGGCATCATAAGTCTGCGGGAAGAGGTTCACACCCGAAAGTTCCGGGAATTCAGCAGCGACCGGATTCTTAACGTTACTATAAAGCTTATTTCCGTTAAACAAATCGCGTGCGGAATACAACAATAAGCGTGAAATAACCGCATAACAAGTACCCTTAGTTGCCAGTCCATACTCACTTTCTTCGTAAGCTTCCTTTATAGCGTCACTTTCGGCACAAGTTGTCATCTCACTCACTACATAATCCACACACTGTTCCCATGTATTACGCGGACGATACAAATCTGCAGTGCTGGCAGAGAAGTCAAGTAACTCATCACCCAACAAAAATACCGGTCCGTAATCACGCATCATGCGATAATAATAGTAAGCACGAGCAAAACGAGCCTGCCAATACCATTTATCCAACTGAGTTTTTTCAGCCAAGGGGTCGCTGCAAGAATACACGTTCTGCATAAAGATATTGCATTCACGAATACCTTGATAAAAATGCCCCATATAATAATAAGGTACGGTGGAAGCGTTCCATGAACCGAAGTTGATGTAACGATAGCCACGGTCGTAGGCAATGGTACATTCGTCCGAGGCTCCCAAATAAGGGTCATAATCACCCACAAATGAGCTGCGGGTAGTAGGCATGAACGACATGGCATTGTTCCAATATTGTTCAACTGTACCTCTTCTTTCCCAGATTTTCTCAAAGGTCATACTCTCGTCTTCCTGCCTGTCCAAAAAGTCTTCGCAGGAAGAGAGTGTCAACGATCCGGCAGCGAAACATAACAGACAAAGGGATTTTATTTGAATCTTCATATTTTTCAGTATTAACAATTTAGAAATTAGCATTAAATCCGACAGTAAATACACGGTTCAACGGATAGCCCGAACCGTCCGAGCTTCCTTTTTCAGGATCCCAAAGTTTAAACTTACTGAATTGCAACAAGTTGTTTCCAGAAACGTAGAAGCGAACGGACTTGATAAAAGTCTTTGCCAATATAGCTTTAGGCAATGTATAACCGATTTCCGCACTCTTTAGACGCAGGAACGAGCCGTCGCGTAACCACCAGGTAGAATTCCGGTCATTATTAGTAGAACCGGCTCCACTACCCGTGCTCAAGCGTGGATAAGTAGCTGCAGCATTCTGTTCATCCGTATTGGTAGACATCCATACATGGTTGTACACATCCTCATTGATAGCGGCACGTTGCATATTGCCCGAACCGAAAAGACCTCTGACCGAACTTCCTGCCTGAAAAAAGCTTGTACGAGCCACACCTTGGAAGAAAACATTGATATCCCAGTTTTTCCACTGCGCCGTAGCGCCGAAACCGTATGTTATTTCAGGCAGGTTAGTATAACCAATCGCCACCATATCCAAGTCGTCAATGATACCATCACCGTTCACATCTTGATATTTGATATCACCCACACGATACTCACCATAGTTTTGCACCGGGCTGTTATCTATTTCTTCCTGGCTTTTGAACAAGCCCAACGCTATTAAACCGAAAGGCTGCAATGCGCCATCCGCACCAAAAGGCTTTCCGATACGATTCTGGTACTTGTATTCCCAATCCGGTTCGTCATTATTCTTCAGTTCATTGCGGTTAAAGGTAAAGTTACCTCTCGCCGTAACCATCAAGTCTTTGTTTACCTGGTGCGTATATTCTAAAGTTGCATCGAAACCCTGATTCAACGTTTCACCCACATTTACATAAGGTACAGTAGAAACACCTACGATAGCCGGCAGTCCGGCACGTGCTAAGAAGATACCGGTACGTTCCTCACGGAAATAATCCGCCTGTACCTTCAACTTATTGAACAATGAGAACTCAATACCTGCATTTATTTTCAATGCCTCTTCCCAAGAAACGTTGAGGTTTTCTACTTCACCGACACGAATTCCTGAGTGACCCGAACCGGTCGAACCATAGGTAAAGCTTCCACCATCGACAATTGTAGGTTGGTATGCCCATCTTCTATAGGCGCCGATATCATCATTACCAACTTTACCGTAAGATGCTTTCCACTTAAACGAATCCACTACCTTGGAAACAGGTTCGAACCATTTTTCATTAGACATCATCCATCCCACAGCGAATGCAGGGAAGAAACCGAAGCGATGTCCGTGCGCAAAGTTCTCGGAACCGTTGTAACCCACGTTAACTTCAGCAAAATAAGTATCCTTGAAAGCATAAGTCAAGCGTCCGGCGATACCCTGATTCTTATGAGGCAGAGCTTCATCACCGCTACCAGCTTGCGTTTTGGTGTGAATCTTATGATTATAGAGGAACAAGCCACCTACACGGTGTTTCTCACCAAACAAGCGGGTATAGTTCAAAGAAGCTTCCACGTAGCGCGTCATGGTACCGTCACGTCCTATGGCAAAACCCAAAGTTTCACTACCTGTATGTACAGGAGTTCCAAAAATCAGATTGCCATCATCGTCACGCCCCGATGCATGATAAAAAGAAGGAATTTTGGCACGACGCTGTAGTGTAGTGTTCCAAGCATCCCAAGAGAATTTAACATTAGCAGTCAAACCTTTCAACGGCTTCCACAAAGCACCGATATCCTGTGTAACCCCAATCAAGGATTGAGCGGAATTCCAAAATTGCTCACGATAACCGGAATGAACCAACATATTCCAAGGATTATAGCCGGAATCGGTAGAAGGACCGGACAACGTACCGTCGGAATATTCCACCGGATAAGCATTTGGCGAAGTCATGAAGGTATAACTCCATATATCCGAATCTTTATCACCAAACCCCGGGCCAAACGATTTCTCATAAATGTTGGTGAGGTTAAGGTTGATAACCGTACTCTTCGTCAGATTAAGGTCCACATTAGCACGGAAATTGAACTTATTGTATTTGATAGAAGAATCGTATCCGTATATATTTCCAGCGCTTTTGTAAATAGAGCTTTCGTTATAGAAAGCACCGGATACATAATACTTCACAATATCACTACCACCCGTAATACTTAGGTTTACCTTCTGATTGGCAGCCATATTTTTGAACAGGGTATCAAACCAATCCACATTCGGGTATAAATCAGGATCCGTACCATTACGATAAGCGTCAATATCACTCTGTGAATAGTAATTACTACCGCTCGCTTCATTATACAATTCCGCCCATTCAGCAGACCCTAACATCTTCGGTCGCTTGGTAGGCTGTGTCAAGCCAAATTCAGTACGAACATTTACCTGAGGCTTACCCACAGCACCTTTTTTAGTGGTAATCAAAATGACGCCATTAGCACCACGGACACCGTATACAGCCGAGGCTGAAGCGTCTTTCAAAATAGAGAATGACGAAATATCTTCCGTGTCAACCAGGTCAATGTCGCGTTCGATACCATCAACCAGTACCAACGGGGTAGTTGTTCCGGTGAAAGAGGCGACACCACGGATATAGAAATCGGCAGCACTACTCTTACCCGGTTCACCCGAACGGTTCATTGCTACGATACCGGAAAGCTGTCCAGCCAATGCGTTGGAGATAGATGCACCCGGCACAGTCAACTTAGTAACATCCAGCGTAGAGATGGCACCAACCACGCTCTCTTTCTTCTGGCTACCGTAACCTACTACTACAACTTCATCCAGTACTTCCGTATCAGGTTGCAGCACAACATCTATTTTTTTCTGATCGGCAATAGCTATTTCCTGCTTTTTATAACCGATATAAGAGAACTCCAGTACACCTCCAATACCTTCTATCGCAATAGAGTATTTACCATTCACATCTGTAATGGCACCCGTAGTACTGTTCTTTAAATAAACAGTAGCTCCAATTGCCGGTTCATTGGTATCACCGGTCAATATCGTACCTGTTATAACACGCTTCTGCTGCTGTTGAGTAGTTTCTGCTACACCCTTTTCCGTAGCATACGCGGGAGCAGTTACAAACGCAAACAGAGAAAGGAATAAAAATGCTCTCAAAGCCTTAGGCCTCGAGCACCGTAATCCGCAAACAATTCGTAAATTCATCTTAGGTTTGTTAAATTAAACACATGTTTTTCAAATAATATTCATTTTCCACGTGGAGAAAGATATGTACCCTAACCATGAAACATATCTTTATTCTTTGGGAGAGAATTTTGGCTCCAAGTTCTTAGAGAACTTGATTTTGATAGTTAAATACTGTTTCATTGTGCTTTTCTTTGATAAGTAAAAATCTATTAATACGTAGCCATATAAATTAATTTATTTAATATATCTTTTCTCGACTAATAGAAAATATTTTTAAATGAATACGGATATTTTATAGACAAAGTACCAACACGGGCAATATTCCTGTTTATATACAGAACTTATTTACTAATTAGTTAAATAATGCAAATCAGACAAAGTTATATTTACTTTCCTTTTGTCATTTAATAAATCTTAAATATGTTTGCACAGCATTAGAGCTAAAATACTATTAAAAACAATCTTATCAAAATGCTTATGAAAAACAAGGTGACTAAAAATCGTTGCAGGCATGTTCTCAATGCCTAATTTCCAATTCTCTAAAACGCCTAAGTTCTCTAAGAACTTGGTATTTAACAGCAAACCGGTCACTTCCATTTGTGAATAAAATACAAACGAGTTCTTTTAATAAACCTATCCTGTATTTCTCTATATATAACAATAAAAGCACTGATATTTGCTACTTAGTTTCTTCTATACTTCAATCCGATTGTATTCATATATAAATGGAGAAACATAAAAACTCAACGGAAATCTGTGTCCTCTGTAGTGAAAATCGTACCTTTGGCAATCATTATTCAATGAATACTCAACTATGGCTAAAGAAAAGACGGTTTATGTATGTAGCAACTGCGGGCAAGAATCTCCTAAATGGGTAGGCAAATGCCCGTCGTGCGGAGAGTGGAATACGTATGTGGAAGAGATTGTACGAAAAGAGGTAGTAAACAAACGACCTGTATCGGGTATAGAAACAACCAAACCCAAACCCGTAATCCTCAACGAAATCATAGCTGATGACGAACCTCGCATCGATTTGCATGACGCCGAACTGAACCGTGTGCTGGGAGGTGGATTAGTACAAGGTTCTCTGGTACTGATTGGTGGCGAACCGGGTATCGGAAAGTCTACTTTGGTATTACAGACCGTACTCCGAATTCCCAAAAAACGCATTCTCTATATCTCCGGAGAAGAAAGTGCCCGCCAACTTAAATTACGTGCCGACCGCCTGACAAACACTTCCAGTGACTGCCTCATTGTCTGTGAAACATCCCTCGAACAGATTTATGTGCATATCAAGAATACTCACCCGGATTTAGTCATCATTGACTCCATCCAGACTATTTCCACCGAAACACTCGAATCTTCTCCGGGTAGCATTACCCAAGTAAGGGAATGTTCCGCTTCAATCCTGCGTTTTGCCAAAGAAACGCATACACCGGTCATTTTAATCGGGCATATCAATAAAGAAGGTAGTATTGCCGGACCGAAAGTTTTGGAACATATCGTCGATACCGTCCTTCAGTTCGAAGGCGACCAGCATTATATGTATCGTATTCTGCGCAGCATCAAGAACCGCTTCGGAAGTACTGCGGAACTGGGTATTTATGAAATGCGCCAAGACGGATTGCGCCAGGTAAGTAACCCATCCGAACTTTTATTGAGTCAAGACCATGAAGGCATGAGTGGTGTAGCCATAGCTTCCGCTATTGAAGGTATACGCCCGTTTCTCATCGAAACGCAGGCATTAGTCAGCAGTGCAGTATACGGTAACCCGCAACGTTCCGCCACCGGCTTTGATATCCGCCGGATGAACATGTTATTGGCTGTATTGGAAAAGCGCGTAGGATTCAAGCTCGCACAAAAAGATGTATTTCTCAATATTGCCGGAGGATTGAAAGTGAATGATCCTGCCATCGACCTTGCCGTCATCAGTGCCATCTTATCCAGCAACATGGATACAGCGATAGAGCCGGAAGTTTGCATGGCGGGTGAAATTGGCCTGTCAGGAGAAATCCGTCCGGTAAACCGCATCGAACAACGCATCGGTGAAGCAGAAAAACTCGGCTTCAAACGGTTCATACTGCCGAAGTATAATTTGCAAGGGCTGAACAGCGCTAAATTAAAAATAGAATTAGTGCTGGTACGGAAGGTGGAAGAGGCATTCAGGGCGCTGTTCGGATGATATTAAAACGCAAATTAACACAGATTACCGCAAAGAATTAATTATATGGTATATATAGATAAAGAGATAAATGATTTATCTTATAAAATATTAGGATGTGCATACAAAGTTCACGCTGTATTAGGCCCCGGCTTATTAGAAAGCGCCTATGAAGCATGCCTATGTTATGAACTTAATGAAGCTGGCATACATTATGAAAGACAAAAGCCATTACCAATCAAATATAAAGAAACATACCTTGATTGTGGTTATAGGATTGACATATTAGTAGAAAATAAAATTATTATTGAACTTAAAACTGTAGAAAAAATACAGCCAATACATACTGCTCAAGTTATGACCTATTTGCGTCTCAGTGATATTCATCTTGGGCTATTACTTAATTTTTATAATACAAACCTTCAAAGTGGAATTCGAAGATATGTTTTATAATCTGCGAAAATCTGCGTTAATCTGCGTTTAATTATGATACAAGAATACCAACTACGTCTCCTCCCCGGGATAGCCGCCAACGAGCAGCGCCTGAAAGAATACCTCGTTCAGGAAAAGGGATTGAATTTACAGGATATTACCGCCACACGCATCTTGAAGCGGAGTATCGATGCACGCCAGCGCACCATCTTCGTCAATCTTAGTGTACGCGCTTACATCAATGAATTGCCGAAAAACGACGAATACCAACCCACTATATATAATAATGTGGAAGGAAAGCCGCAAGTCATAGTGGTAGGTGCCGGTCCCGGCGGACTGTTTGCCGCATTGCGGCTTATTGAGCTCGGCTTGCGCCCTATTATCGTAGAGCGGGGCAAGAACGTGCGCGACCGTAAGAAAGACCTTGCCCTGATCGGACGGGAACAAACCGTGAACCCCGAATCCAACTACAGTTTCGGAGAAGGTGGCGCCGGAGCCTATTCAGACGGTAAACTCTACACCCGCAGCAAGAAGCGCGGAAACGTAGACAAGATACTGAACGTATTCTGCCAGCATGGCGCCTCAACCGCCATACTTGTAGACGCCCACCCCCATATAGGTACAGATAAATTGCCGCGTGTCATCGAGAATATGCGGAATACCATCATTGAATGTGGCGGAGAGGTACACTTCGAAACACGTATGGACGCTTTGCTCATTGAAGGCGACGAAGTGAAAGGTATCGAAACCAACACCGGGAAAACCATTCTGGGTCCTGTCATCCTGGCAACCGGCCATTCCGCCAGAGACGTTTATCGCTGGCTTGCCGCCAACCAGGTGGAAATTGAAGCCAAAGGGATTGCCGTAGGAGTACGTCTGGAACATCCGGCAGATTTGATAGACCAAATACAATACCATAACCGCAACGGACGAGGCAAATACCTGCCCGCCGCCGAATACAGTTTTGTAAATCAAGTAGACGGACGAGGTGTATACAGTTTCTGCATGTGTCCGGGTGGTTTCGTTGTTCCCGCAGCCAGTGGCCCGCAACAAATCGTAGTCAATGGGATGAGCCCCAGTAACCGTGGTTCCCGTTGGAGCAACTCAGGGATGGTAGTGGAACTCAGGCCGGAAGACTTGGAGAATGAAGAATTAAGAATGACGAGTGAAGAATGGGCTGCGCACAATGCGTCGAACGGTAATTCCTCATTAAAAATGATGTTCTTCCAAGAGTATCTGGAGCGCCTTTGCTGGCAGCAAGGCAACATGAAACAAACAGCACCGGCACAGCGAATGGCCGACTTTACCAAGAAAAAGCTCAGCTACGACCTGCCTGAAAGCTCATACGCGCCGGGGCTGGTTTCTTCTCCCCTGCACTTCTGGATGCCGCCGTTCATCGCCAACCGGTTGAGCAAAGGTTTCCAACAATTCGGGAAATACAGCCACGGTTTCCTGACGAACGAAGCCATCCTGATAGGAGTAGAGACACGTACATCAGCCCCCGTACGCATTATCAGGGACAAGGAAACCTTGCAGCACATCCGGCTGAAAGGCCTGTTCCCCTGTGGAGAAGGAGCAGGATATGCCGGAGGTATCGTTTCGGCAGGCATCGACGGAGAACGATGCGCGGAAGCGGCGAAAACTCTTTTTATTTAACGTGATTATAAGCGATAGATTTTATTGAAACGCAGATTAACGCAGATTTCCGCAAAGAATATTTTCAAAGACGCAGCCTTAATAATCTGCGAAAATCTGCGTTAATCTGCGTTTCAACAATAGCCTATTCATCTTGTTTGCATTTAGGTATGCATTAATTCCTATATCAAACATAGGCTATTTAGAACTCTTTCTTCAACAGTTCGCACCACTCCTTGATACGTCTGTCAGTCATCTTCGACTGATTTTCAATATCAATGACCAGCCCGCACCACTTGCCGTCGCGCAAAGCCCGGGACTGATTGAAAGAATAATCATCCGTAGAAGTGAAGCCCACGAGAACAGCCCCCGCTTTCTCGAAGGCTTCTCCCAGGATGCCTAAACCATCAGCAAAATTATCGGGATAATTCACTTGGTCGCCCAGTCCGAACAAGGCGACCTTCTTTCCTTTCAAGTCCAGTGTTTCCAACTCGGGTATCAGTTCATCCCAATAAGTCGGCAGTTCGCCGTCAAACCAGGTAGACACACCGATTATCAAGTCCTGATATGCTTCAAAGTCGTTTCCCCACGCCTTCTCTACCGGAATTATATCCATATTTTCCGCACCGAACGTCTCGCGGATTTTCTTCGCTATCTGTGAAGTTTTCACGGCATTAGCCGAATAAAACAATCCTATCTTCTTCATACTGTTTACTTTTTATAGCTATTAAAATTCCAACAACTTTTTAGCCGCCTCATAAATCCTGTCCCCATCCGGCAGAATGGCACGCTCCAATACCGGGTGGAAACCCACCGGAGTGAAGGTAGACCCCACCCGCTGAACAGGTGCATCCAGATACTTGAATAAATCGGAACCGATGCTCGCAGCTATCTCGCCGCCAAAACCGGCAAACACTTTATCCTCGTGTACCACCAATGCCTTACTCGTCTTCTTCACCGACTCGTAAATCGTCTCCTTATCCAGCGGAATCAGGGAACGGATATCGATGACCTCCACGCTCCATCCGCCCTCTTTCTCCAGACGTTCCGCCACATTGAGGCAGAAATGAGTAGTATTGCCATAAGTAATGATACTCAAGTCGGAACCTTCACGGCGAATGCGCGCCTTGCCAAAGGGAACTTCAAAATCTTCGGGAACGATGGTTGCCGCATCCACCGAATTATACAATGCCTTCGGTTCAAGGAACAAAGTAAATCCGCGCGAGCGGATACTTGTACGCAACAGTCCGGCAGCATCATCGGCAAAGGACGGGCACACAATCCGCGCACCGGGCAAAGTCGCCAAAGCCCCTTCGATGTTCTGCGAATGATACAAACCGCCACCGATATACCCACCGGAAGCCAGGCGCAAAGTCACGTTCGGAACGAACTTGCCATTACTGCGCCAGTACTCATGCGTACACTCCACATACTGTTCCACGGCAGGCCAGAAGTAATCGGCAAACTCCGCGCCCTCTACCACTACACGTATTTTCGGGTCGTAACGGCTCATGCCGTTTGCCGTTCCCACAATGTAATCTTCGGCAATAGGCGCACTGAACACACGCGATTCTCCAAACTCCTGCTGCATGCCTTTCGTCACATTGAACACGCCGCCCTTATCCCTATTGGCAACGTCCTGCCCCCAGATAAAGGTGTCCGGGTTATGGCGGAACTCCGCTTTCAACGTCTCATTGATGGCGTTCACCAAGAACTTCTTCTCACCTTCCGTCTCGTTGTGCGTTCCATCCTTGTACTTCTTGGGTTCGTATGGTTCGGGAAGCACATAGTCAAAGATGGTTTTCGGGTCAGGATCCGGCACGGCAAGCGCTTTACGGTTTGCAGCGGACAAATCTTTCTTGGCTTTTTCTTCTATCGCTTTCAGTTCCTCTTCAGTGAGGCGTTTGTAGCGCAACAACATCCGGCGGAACTTCATCAACGGGTCTGCCGCCTTCACATACGCCAATTCCCCCTCATCCCGATACAAGGTATGCTTGTCCGAGTTGGAGTGCGAACCGATGCGGACACAGTTGGCATGTACAATGACGGGATTACGATTGAGCAACGCATACTCTTTGGCTTCTGTCATGGCGTTCATCGAATCGAACACATCCTTGCCGTTACAATGAATGATTTTCAAATTCTTGAACCCCGAGAAATTATCGGCAACCTTACGTGCCGCAGTCTGGTCTTTCTTCGGAACAGAGATGCCGTAGCCGTTATCTTGCCAGACAAAGATTACCGGCAGCCGTTCCAGACTGGCGCCATTGACCGCTTCGTACACAAATCCTTCGGAAGCAGCGGACTCGCCGTGCGACGTGATAACCACCCCTTTGTGGCCGTAGTAAACCATGGCACGCGCCACCCCGGCAGCATGCAGGTCATGCGTCCCCGTTGCCGAGGATATATTCTCGATGTGCCATTCGGGTTTCGCAAAGTGGTTGGACATGTGCCGTCCCCCGCTACCCGGATCGGTAGCCTTGGAAATTCCGTTCAATATCAGTTCCTCCGCAGTCATTCCGGCAGAAAGAGCCGTCAGCATATCGCGGTAATAAGGGAACAGGAAGTCCTCCCCCTTAGTAAATATCTGTCCCATAGCCAGCTGTATGCCATCGTGTCCGGCGTATGGAGCATGATAAGACCAACCCAGGGATTGCAACAAATAAGATGGCGCTTTTTCGTCCAGCGCACGCCCCAAAGTCATCAGATAGTACCACTTCTTCAGGGTTTCCACGTCCGTGGTCTTTATATCATATTTCTTCATAATGTTAATGTTTTGATGTTTATTCTTTCCAGTTTTCAAGGTAATCTTTAATGAAGTAGAGGAATTTTCCTCCCAGTGAACCGTCCACCACCCGGTGGTCGTAAGACAAGGACAGGTACATCTTATGGCGGATGGCTATCACATCCCCGTCAGGAGTCTCGATGACGGCGGGCTTCTTCTCAATCACCCCTACCCCCAAAATAGCCACTTGCGGCTGATTGATGATAGGCGTGCCGAACAAAGACTTGAACGTACCGAAGTTGGTGATTGTAAACGTACCTCCGGAAATATCATCCGGCATCAGTTTGTTGATGCGGGCTTTCGCGGCAAGTCCGTCAATGGAGATAGCCAGTCCGCTCAGGTTCAGCCGGTCGGCATCGTGCACCACTGGCACTATCAGGTTACCGTCATTCTGCGTCACGGCAATACCGATGTTGATATGCTTCTTGTAGAGGATATTATACCCTTCCACAGACACATTCACCTGCGGATAAGCAATCAGCGCTTTCGCCGTGGCCTCGGTGATGGCAGGCATGTAAGTCAGCTTCACCCCTTCACGTTTCTGGAAAGCTTCTTTATTCTTTTCGCGCCATTTCACCAGCCTGGTCATATCCACTTCCACCAGCGTAGTCACGTGCGGAGAGGTATGTTTGGACATTACCATGTGGTCGGCAATCATCCGGCGGACACGGTCCATCTCTTTCACCTCTACCGACGGGTCATTAGAAGCTACAGGACTTTGCTGTGCAGCAACAGAAGAAGCAGATGATGATACAGCTCCTGAAACCGGTTGAGGAGCAGATTGCGGAATAGCCTGCACCGGTGCGGCAGATTGCGGTTGCGGAGCAGAAGCACCGGCAGCGCCTTTCTGCTTTTGCACGATATATCGCTTGATATCTTTCTTGCTCAATCGTCCCTGATATCCCGTTCCGGGAATAGCATCCAGTTCTTCCTTCTGAAGTTTTGCCTCGCGGGCCAACTGAAGGACAACAGGGGAATACCAGCGTTCATCATCAGACTTCACAGCCTTCGCCACAGGTTGCTCTGAAACGGAGGCAGAGGCAGATGCAGCCCCAACCGCAGCAGGCACTTCGGCAGGTGTTTCTTCCGCGTCTTCCCCTTCTTCCCCGCCAATATCAACCACAGCAACCACCGTACCGACAGCCACCGTATCGCCTTCCTTAAACAGGATTTCCACCATCTTTCCGGCTACCGGAGACGGTATCTCGGCACTGACCTTAGCAGTATTTACTTCAAACAGCACATCATCTTCTTTGATGATGTCGCCCACTTGTACCGACCAGGAGATAATAGTCCCTTCGGTTATACTCTCGCCCAACTTGGGCATCTTTATTTCAAATCTTGACATATCGTTAAGTTTTAGGTTAAGCATTGATTAAAAATGTTTTCTCACCACAGAGGACACAGAGGACACAGAGGTTTATTCTTTATTGACAAGCAGGTCTATCTGCCATTAGCGAAGCTTATCTACTCTCTTTATATAACACAGAGAAGAATTCCTTCGGCAGGCCCAAGATGACAGATACTAACAGTATAACAAAAGCCTCTGTAATCTTTGCATCCTTTGTGCCCTCTGTGCCCTCTGTTCACTCTGTGCCCTCTGTGGTGAAATCCGAAGTATAAACAAACATCTAATAAATAAGGTTTTAACTTAAGTGAAACTTAATACCGCCTTATTGAATATCCACTCCTCACCGGCATACTTCCGCTGCCTTAAACACTCTATCGCCTTTACATCTTCCTCACTAAAGCGATACATGGAATTTCCCTCTTCCTCCAGAAATGAATGAAGCAACAACCGCATGAAACGCCTGATGGGCATGGCAGGAGACAGCAGTTCGCCGATGTTCGCCACCTCGCTCGGCACGGAAGGCACGGCACGCACCTTTCGCGAACCCGGCAACCAGTTCTCCCCTTCCGGGTTTCCGCGCAACGCAGCATTCAGTTTATCCAAGTCAGTGGAATACAGCAAAGTGCAATGATACATCACACGGTCTTTATGAATGCACTGCGCACTGCCCGATATCTTCCGGCCATCCACATAAATCCCCATCCGCTTATCGGTATAAGCGTCAATCCCCATCGTTTCAAGGAAATCGGCTGTCCTTTGCAGATAATATTCAAAGTCGGGACGCTCCACGGTTTCAATAAAGCTGAGGTTGATATTCCCTTCGTCGTGATAGACCGCGCCACCGCCCGAGAAACGACGGGCCAAAGCAATACCGTTCTCCCGGAGGTACTCTTCATCGACCTCCGCCTGCACACTTTGATGCTTCCCTATCACCACCGAAGGCGCAGATTGCCAAAGCATGAAAAAGTCATCCCGCTTTTGCTTCAAAAGATATTCCTCTGCTGCCAGATGAAAATAAACATCCGTACAGCGGTTGTCTATGCAGAACATTACGCAAAGAGTGTTTCGTGGAAAATCTCGCCCACCGTGGGATGCGGGAATACGCTCTTCTGGAATTCCTCCACCGTATAGCCATGCTGCACGGCAACGCCCGCTATCACAATGAGTTCCGAAGCCGGATTGCCCAGCAGATGGCAGCCGATTACGCGGTCATCGTCATCCAATATCAGTTTGCAAAGTCCGTTCACCCCTTCATTCTCGGCAACGAAACGCCCGGAATACACCATCGGCAATTTCTGTACATGATAACTGACACCGGCAGCTTTCAGCTCCTCCTCCGTCTTGCCCACACCGGCAACTTCGGGATTGGTATAGACCACGCCCGGAACGCAATCGTAGTTCATCCGGTCTTCCACATTCAAAATATGGTTGATGGCAACTTCACTCTCACGGATAGCCGTATGCGCCAACATGGAACGTCCGGTTATATCCCCGCAGGCATATACCCTGGGATGGGAAGTGAGCATGTGCTCGTCCACCTTCACGCCGTTACGCAACAGCTCGATGTTCAGCTTGTCAAGCCCCACTTGTCCCAGATTGGCCTTTCGCCCTACACTTATCAACGTCTTTTCCGCCTCTACCTGAGAGGTCTTACCATCTTTCTCTATAGTAACCCCCGCCTTGGACACTGCCGTCACTTTGGTGTTCAGGTAGAAGTCAACACCCCGTTTCAGGTAGTCCGAACGAAGCATTCCGCTGGTTTCCTTATCCATCGCCCCCAGGATTTCGGGCATCATCTCGATGACGCTCACCTTTACTCCCATGCTATTAAAGAAAGAAGCGAACTCCATCCCGATGACGCCCCCGCCAACAATGGCGAGCGACCGGGGAAGCACCTTACTTTCGAGCGCTTCCTTTGAAGTCCAGTAATCGGTTTCTGCCAGTCCCGGGATGGGCGGAATGACGGTATCGGAGCCGGTACATATCAACAGATAAGTCGCTTCGTACATCTCGCCGCCTGCCGAAATGCGGAACCATTCGTTTTCCTCACCCGCAATCACGGCTTCCTGCTCCACGATGGTAGCGCCGTATGAAGTGACCGTCATCTTTACACCCCCCGTCAGCTTCTTCACGACTTTATCTTTCCGGTCTATAATCTTCTCCATATCAAAGGCAGGGGCATCGGGCACGGAGATTCCATACTTGGAAGCCCCCTTCATATTGTCCCACAGCTTGGCAGAATAGAGCAATGTTTTAGTGGGGATACATCCCTCGTTCAGGCAAACGCCTCCTATGTTCTTCTTTTCAAACAGGACAGTCTTCAAACCGCCTGCCGCCGCACGTTCGGCGGCTGTATAACCGGCAGGTCCTCCGCCGATTATGGCTATATCATATTTCATAACGTTAAGGTTTTAAGTTAATTATAAACTGATAACAAACAAAAGACGGCCAGAGTTCTCCATGTTTATATAAAAATCGTTCGATAGGGTTATCCCCGGCGTTCGGTATAAAGAGAAAACTTCCGCTTCCTTAATAAAAAACTTCCTCGCCATGGTTTATAAAAATTCTCGCCATTAATAAAATTCTATATTCGCAGACTAAGAATATAAGTTCTTAATTTAAGAATTGCTATTCTTAGATTAAGTTTATATATTCCCAATTTACGTATAAAAGTTATTATAAATAAAGAGTGACTTTATACTTAATAAAAAGGAGTTTAAAATTGAAGAATGAATATCTTTTCTCTTCATATCGCTACCACTGCATCATAACAAAGGAAATCATCAATCACTCGATACCCCGAGCATGCCAACAACATCAGCCACCAATCACAAAAATAAATCAAACCCTCTCTTAAGAAAATCCACCCATTTATTGCATATTTAAATAACATTTTATAAATTTACATAATAAATAATTTAATGAAAAGCACATTTCTTATATATTTATTGACAATATTTGCAATTAGCGGATTGTCAGCTCAAGAAAAGACGATTCGTCTGTCCTTAGATGATGTATTTTCCCTATCCCTGGTTTCATCGGCCGCCCGGATAGTAAAGATGAACTACCAAAATGAACTACTACAATACGAGAATTACAAGAAAAGTTTTCTTCCGGCTGTTTCATTTGCTTTTACACCTTTGTCATTTAACCGTTCCCTGCGCTTGCTTCAAAATCCGGAAAATGGCAGTTATTCCTCTATAGAAGATTATTCCAATACAAGTTCCGGCGCAATTTCTGTCAGCCAGAAAATAGGTCCTGTCGGCGGTAACTTGAATATATGCAGCAGCTTGAACTATTTGAACGAGTTCTCAAGTAAACGTAACAGTTTTAGTACCTCTCCTTTCCTTATCAGCTATTCACAGCAATTATGGGGTGGACGAAAACTTTATTTGTTTGAGAAGAAGATACAGGACACCAATAATCAGATTGCAATAAAAGAGTATTGTTCTAAATTGGCGGAAGTACAAACCCCTGCATTCAGCCTTTTTTTTGACGTTCTCTTTTTCCAGTTAGAAGAGAACCTAGCTTTCAACAATTTACAAGTGAATGATTCTCTATTGTATATAGCAAAACGGAAGCTGAATAATGGCTATATCACAGAATATGACTACAAGCATATAGAACTTCAGTTATTGGATCTCCGCTATACCCATCAAAAGGCACAAAAGCAGCACAACAAAGCTATGCAGGACTTACAGACCTATTTAGATATGGGTGAGGATAGTCTGACCGTCGTCTTGCCGGAGTTCCGTCTTCCTTTGATTATAAGCCGCGAAGAAGTGGAGTTTTACGTGAAACAAAACAACCCTTTGTTATCAGAATATCAGGTTAATAGATTGAAAGCCGAAAAGGAACTTTTTTCCGCACGTATGGAAACGTGGTTTAATGGAAGTCTCAGTCTGAATTATGGAACCAACCAATTTGCAGAAACATTTATAAGTGCATACAGGCATGCCAATGAACAGCAATCTGTCATGATAGGGTTACAAATTCCTGTTTACCAGTGGGGCATCAACCGAAACAAAAGAAAGATAGCGCATAATAATTATCAGAAACGCAATCTGGAAATAGAAAACAATATCCGTAAATATAAGAATGAAATAAAAGAAAGAACAGACAGCTATAACCACAGTGTAAGATTGTGGCAACTTTCTGAGAAGTCCTATCGTTTATCGCAAGAACAATATACTATGGCGATACGGAGTTTTGAGTTGGGACATATCTCTGTTTACGAGTTGGTGGATGCTTTGAAAAAACAGCATGACGCCCTGTCTCAATATTTTGCGGCAATAAGGGAAACTTATACAGCCTATTTCCTATTAAGGAACGTGGCCTTGTATGATTTCGAGAAAAAAAAGAATTTGGAAGAAATCTTTATATGACATGGTTACGAGCATAAACAAGAAAATAGTAAAGAAGTTGGCAGACTATGTGGCATTAAACAGCTGCGCTTCCAATTCAAGCGGATTGTACAATGGCAAAGCGGGTATGTCTTTAGCATTATTCGAAGCTGCCAACGTTCTCCAATGCGAGTATCTGGAAGAACAGGCATTCGAATTGCTGCAAGAGACCCTGCTTACCCGGACACAGGATATAAGTTTTGAGAATGGCCTTTCCGGCATAGGATATGCGCTGGCCTATCTTATAAACAATCGATTGGTCGATGCCGACTTTGATGAATTGTTCGGTGAAAAAATGGATGTAATACTTGACGAGACGGCAATACAAATGGAACGGCTGAGAAACGGCGGGAATTTGCATAGCCTTAAACAAATATATTTCTTGCATTATTTTGATTCCGCTATATGTACCATAGACAAATTCCAAACAATAAAAGGAACCCTCTTCACACTATATGCCGACAGGCTTGAACACCAATTGGAAGAAATGGATGACTCGAAATCGGATTGCTGTTTACAAAAGACCGGCATCATGCAATATTTTAAAGAATACACGGAAATAGCCGCCCACTGTATTGACATGCCTGTCTCTATTGATTTACTGGAGCATTTTGCAAAGCAATATCAACAAGGGCTTTGGAACAATGATTTTTTTATTGGACACAGTTTAAATAGAATTGCGGAAAGGGTTCATCATACAACCTTGAAAGAAATCGCCGGGGAATGCATGAGAATATCTTTGTTGAATATCAAGCCCCAAAAGATGATTTTGCCCGAATTGGTGGATTTCCTGTTTCGCCCGATGAAGGAGGAGAGCTATTGCAGTCGTAGCAAACAAATCAAGCAGTGGTTGTTTACTCCCAACGAAAGATACCTGACGGCCCGTTTAAAGTACAGCCTTCCCGCACTGTATCCCAAGGCAGGATACAAATCCGGAATTGCCCGCTTATTATTGCTGATGGTGAATGAACTGACAAAAGGAATACATAGTGAAAGATTATACCCGTTGTAAATTATTTGGCTTATGAATAGCATCAACCTTTTTCTAATGGATATGAATACTTCCGGTAATACAACCGGGGTAGACAGGTACATCGGCGTATTGCTCGAAGGGCTGAAAAGTTATCCTTTTGTACAGGTTGTCCATGTAAACTTTCGATTCGACCCCAATCTTCTGCTGAGCACAGACAGGCAAAAGGATGGATATAGAGAAGTGGTAGTACCTTTACCCCAACATCCGGATAAGATTATAACCGAAGGATTCTGGATGCAAAGATACTGCGGCTTGGTATATGACATGACAAGGTATCTGTTTGAAGGAAAAAAGAACTGTATCCTCCATTTACATACGCTGAACCTGATTGACATGGCTTTGTTGATAAAGGAGCACAGGCCGGAATGCCGGATTGTAACGCACCTACACTGTATTCCATGGAAAGGTCTGTACAATAGAAATATGGCGATGTTTAACCGATTGTATGAACAAGTGTATATTCTCCATGATACGTCATGCATCAAAGATTGGAGACAATTCCCTGGGGAAATAAAGTCCTATACTCACTCGGACTGCGTTATCTGTGTCACCCGCTGCGCCTGCCAGTTCCTGAATAATCTGCAAGGGGTAGCCGTATGCCCGACATTTGTCATCCCTAACGGTATTTATGACGCTAATACTCCAAAAGCAATCAGGCATCAAGGAAAAGGTTGTTTTCAATTACTTTATGTAGGTGTTCTCAGTCCAAGCAAGGGACTGTCTTTCATATTGAAAGCTTTACAAATATTGAGAGAACAACATTATGAGGTATCACTCACAATTGTAGGTAAGGGGGAACGCGGACTGGAAAAAGAATTAAAGAAAACTTATAAAGAACTATCGTTACATTTCACCGGAATAATTTCTTTTAAAGAGTTGAAGGATTACTATTGTACTTGTGATGCAGGAGTAATAGCTTCTCTACAAGAGCAATGCAGTTATGTAGCCATTGAAATGGCAATGTTCGGCTTACCCATTGTTACAACTGCCGTTGATGGATTGGACGAGATGTTTAATGATGAGGTGAATGCTTTGAAAGTACCCCTAGGATATTCAAAGGAAGACGGTTTGTCTGTCGACATAGATACTATGGCGAAACAAATCAGTAGATTGATTGATGACAAGCAATTGAGAAAGAAACTTGCCCGGAATGTACGAAGGCTGTATGAAGAAAAGTTTCGTCTCGCTGATATGATGGAAAGAACGATAGCCGTATATAAGGATTTAACAAAAGAGTTTTAATCAACATATTTACTAATCTTTAAATTTAAGTATCATGAAAAAACTAACAAAGAAAAACTTAGATGAATTGGCAAAGGTTATGCCGGTCCTCAGTGAAACAGAGCAACGTTCGTATGTAGGCGGTGGAGGAACTCCTGAAGGTTCCGGTTTATATGGTCCTCCTTACACGCTGGAAGAGTATCGCGTAATGATTGCAAGTGGTCATTGGAGTGGAGGAGTGGTTGAAGGATATGGGTATATAACTTCCGAAGAGACAATTACTGGCAACAAAAGAGTTACGAGTTCTTTTTCCGGTGAAGCACGTAATTATGCATTCTCAGAAGGAGTAGGAATGAATGGAGGTTTTTCTTATAAAGGAAGCTACATGATTGAAAACGGATATATGTCCGTAGGAAGTAGCGTGTTTACACAATTTGGAACTGATATTCAAGCCTCAGGAGAAGTTCTTGTTTATGTGAATGGAACCGAAGTGGCAAGTTATCCTATGTCCCGTCCTTCTTCCATGGCTTATGAATCAGGACTTGTTCCCGTTGGAAACACAACTTTTAATTTACAACAGTATTCTGGTCATGTAGAGGTGAAGATACAATTAGGCTATACGCATAATAACGGAACTGGGTATGATCATTCAACTACAAAAGAAACTATTTATTCAGCATATAGGTAATTTTTTAATTTAATGAACCATGAAAAAAATAATTTTTATCTTTATGTTGTTTGGAGCCTCTGTAACAAT
Source organism: uncultured Bacteroides sp. (assembly GCF_959029255.1). Lineage (GTDB taxonomy): Bacteria > Bacteroidota > Bacteroidia > Bacteroidales > Bacteroidaceae > Bacteroides. The sequence goes on from NZ_CAUFUE010000013.1 coordinate 43,838, forward strand.
GGCTCAACAACAGTACTCTCCTGCCGCTATAGCCAAGTTCAATGAAGCAGCAATGTTAAGTGTCCATTATGGCCACGAAAAAGATTCTCTTGAGAAAGCTTTTAGATTATTGGATGAAGCAATAGCCCTTGACAGTACCTACCTCAAAGCCTATGACTATAAGGTGAATTGGCTTGACAAGCTAGGCAGGCAAGAAGAAGCCTTAGAAATAGTCGATAAGATACAGAAGTATATACCAAACGACCCTCTGTGGCATGGACAAAAAGGAATCCTTTTGGATAAATTGAAACGCCCCGAAGAAGCCCATGCCGAATTCCTTCAGGCTCTACAATTACTTGAGAAAAAGATGAAAGACGTTCCTACTGTAAATGACTTTTTCAACTATTTATTTATCAAAAGGACAGTAGACGGTAAAGAACTTTCAAACAAGGAGATTGAAGATTTAATTCCAACTTCATTTACCGAAAAAGAAAGGCAGGATGTTGAGTTGAGGTTGAAGTATACCAATCCTACCCAAATAAAGATAAGTGAGATAAATAAATAAACGTTGTACAAATCAACTTATTATACAAAATGCGAATCAGAAGTTGAAGTAAAATGATAACTGAATAAAAATAAGATTAATAATGAATAAGTTCAACTTCTGATTTACATATAAAAGAACCGAGTAAAAACTATGTATTCATTATATAGATAACTCTTAAATTTAACAAACTATGAGAACATACTTTTTTATTTTTATGTTGTTTGGAACTTCCGTAGCAATGGCCCAACAACGGTACTCCCCTACCGCTATAGCCAAGAACGATGAGGCAGCTACACTATATTTGCACCATAGCGAAATAAAAGATTCTCTTGAGAAAGCTTTTAGATTATTGGATGAAGCAATAGCCATGGATAGCACTTATATCATGGCATACAACAACAAGGTGAATTGGCTTGACATCCTGGGTAAGCCGGAAGAAGCTTTAGAGATAATAGACAAAGCAAAGAAATACATGCTGGACAACCCTTATTGGTATGGTCAAAGAGGAATTCTTCTAGATAAATTGAAGCGACCTAAGGAGGCTCACATTGAATATCTTCAAGCGCTCCAGATACTTGAGGAAAAAATGAAAGCTACCCCCACACCTTCAGATTTCTACAACTATCTATTTTTCAGATGTCTTGTGGACAACAAACAGCTTTCGGACAAAGAAGTTGAAGACTTAATCCCAACTTCATTTACCGAAACGGAAAGAAAGGATTTTGAACTACTGATGAAGATTTCCAATCCGACTAAGCTCAAAGGATTGATGATGAAATAAATATTACCTTAAAACGAATTCATATATAATGTGAATCAGAAGTTGAAGTAAAATGATAACTGAATAAAAATAAGATAAATAATGAATAAGTTCAATTTCTGATTTACAGATATAAAAAGATTCAAGTAAAAAACTGTTTATTCTTCAATATAGATAACCCTTAAATTAAATAAATCATGAAAAAAATAATTTTTATCTTTATGTTGTTTGGAGCCTCTGTAACAATGGCTCAACAGCAATACTCTCCTGCCGCTATAGCCAAGTTTAATGAAGCTGGCGTACTATATTTACACCATAGATCCGTAAAAGATTCTCTTGAGAAAGCTTTTAGTTTATTAGATGAAGCAATAGCTATTGACAGTACCTACATGAAAGCCTATGACTATAAGGTGAATTGGCTTGACAGGCTGGGCAAGCAAGAAGAAGCTTTAGAAATAGTAGATAAAGTTAAAAAATATACGCCGAACAACCCCCTGTGGTATGGACAAAGAGGAATCCTCCTATATAAATTGAAGCGGCCTGAAGAAGCACGTGCCGAATTCCTTCAGGCTGTACAGTTACTTGAGAAAAAAGTGAAAGCTACCCCCACACCTTCAGAATTCTACAACTATCTTTTGTTCAAAGGTTTTGTGGATAACAAACAGCTTTCGGATAAAGAGATTGAAGATTTAATTCCAACTTCATTTACCGAAGCGGAAAGAAAGGATTTTGAACTACTGATGAAGATTTCCAATCCTACCAAAATAAAGATAAGTGAGATAAATAAATAAACAACTTATTATACATAGAAAAAATATGCTGAAAAAACTTTTAGCCACAATCCTATTGGCTATCGGCATAGCCAGTAGTATAAATGCACAATTTCCATCTCATAGTAGAGGAAATACTATCATGCAACAATTTGATGTGTCCTCAGACGGTAAGTTACTGGGGTATCAATGGATAGGAAAAAACGGAATATCCAGAATCTGTATCACGGATGTAAGTACACAAAAGACAGAAGTGGTAGCTTCCGTAAATATGAAAACGGAGAATGCAGATAGATGGTTTTCAGGAGTAGCTTTTCTGTCTGCAAAATTTATATACCACATCGATAAAGAACTCTTTTCTTATGACTGGCAGACACACATTAAAACAAAATTATTCAATCTACCAGCTGAAATGTATCCAAGTCAATTGACTGTACCGGAAAACGAAAAGGGAATCTATGTACATAGCCCTGATCTAAAAATAATGTACTATATTGATTTGGAAGGAAATATAAAGAATAAAATTACTGTTGAACCAATAGTACTGCATACTGCCGCAACTATGGACGGACAAATTATATATAGCGTTCTTGTCGATAAAGCAAAAGCCGAAATATGGCGTTGGGATGGACAAAATCCTCCTGTCAACATTACCGGTACTTTCGCAGACATAATTGATTGCCCGATGTTTGTGGAACAGGGAACGAACAATCAAACTTATATCGTAATGGGAAGGAAAGGAGTATTTCTCCTCAACGCAGCCACCAAAGAGTGTTTCAAGTTAATAGACGTCACTCCAGAAGCTCCCATATTCGGGATGCGTTTCGATCGTAAGAAGCAATTACTATACTACTTGCCATTCTATGACAGGCATAGCATAAGAACTGTAAATATAGAAGGAAAACAGAGCACTGCGCCTGTAATCAAGACTATATATGATCCTGCTGCTATTGCCAAAAACAATGAAGCAGTCAGGTTATATTGGCATCGTGATAGCATAGAGAAAGCTTTCAGACTATTGGACGAAGCGATAGCCATTGACAGTACCTACATCCTTGCATATGGCAACAAGGTGAGTTGGCTTGACAAGCTAGGCAGGCAAGAAGAAGCTTTAGAAATGGTTGATAAGGTACAGAAGTATATACCAAACGACCCCCTGTGGTATGGACAAAGAGGAATCCTCCTATATAAATTGAATCGCCCCGAAGAAGCCCATGCCGAATTCCTTCAGGCTCTACAATTACTTGAGAAAAAGATGAAAGACGTTCCTACTGTAAATGACTTTTTCAACTATTTATTTATCAAAAGGACAGTAGACGGTAAAGAACTTTCAAACAAGGAGATTGAAGATTTAATTCCAACTTCATTTACCGAAAAAGAAAGGCAGGATGTTGAGTTGAGGTTGAAGTATACCAATCCTACCCAAATAAAGATAAGTGAGATAAATAAATAATATATTAAGACAAAGCAGTTTGCTAACTGATTACGTGAATTTTATAGAAAAGAGAACCCTGAACGGAATTGAAGCCTAAAACAAAAGTTATATGTCGCAAGAAGAAATACAAGACAACCATTCCGGACAAGAGCGTTCCGAAGAAGTGCAAGCTATTATAGACCGTATGCCTACCTATTGGGTAAAGTGGTTTGCAATTTGTGTAGGAACGCTCATGGGGATAATCGTTTTATTGGGATTTGCCATAGAATACCCTGATACAATAGAAGGAGAGATTTCGATTACCGCAAAAACAGCACCAGTCAGATTAGTGGCAAAAAATAGTGGACGTATCAGGCTTGTGGTAGAAAATAGGGATACCGTAGAAAACAATGAAGTAGTAGCCTACATAGAAAACGGAGCAAACTATCGGCACATTTTACAAGTTGATTCTCTGTTACAATATTTACACACCGATACGGAAAATAATTTTCCCTTACCCGACAGCCTGTTACTGGGCGACGTAAGTACGGCATATAATTCTTTCTTCGTATCGTACATGCAATATAAACAATTACTTGCTTCCGAGTTATATGAGACAATGAGGAGAAACCTGGAAGAACAAATTTATGCAGACAGCAGGATAACGGACAACTTGGAGAGTACAATAGCATTGAAAAGAAAGATTGCAGAAGCCGCCGGAGACCGTCTGCAAAAAGACAGTGTTCTATATGAGGTCAAGGGTATAAGCCAGCAAGAGTTCGTAGAAAGGAAATCAAACTTCTTATCGATACAGGAAAACTTGTTTAGCCTGAATAGTAATTTGTTGGCCAAGAAATCGGAAATCAGCCGCAACCGACTGGAAATGCAACGCATAATGCTGGAAGAACAAGAAGCCCAAAACAAGGCGTATACTGAACTGACAGCCCACCGGAACGTACTGTCGAATGCCGTAAACCAATGGAAAGAGAACTTCCTGATACAAACTCCGATAGATGGTGAATTGGAGTACCTCGGTTTTTGGAGGAACAACACCTTTATACAATCCGGGCAAGAATTATTCACTGTCATACCGGACAGAAACGGAATAATAGGCGAGATGATGATATCTTCATACGGTGCCGGAAAGGTGGAAAAAGGACAAACGGTCAATGTGAAGATAAATAATTATCCGTATGAAGAATATGGAATGCTGAAAGGTAGGGTACATTCTATTTCACGAATAACTAAAAAGATAGAAACCGCCAATGGTCAAGCAGACTGTTACCTTGTGGAAATTAATTTTCCGAATGGGATGAGCAGCAACTTCGGCAAGTTGCTCTCTCTGGATTTTGAAAGTAAAGGGATAGCAGAGATTGTGACGAAACGGAAAAAGCTGATAGAACGTCTGTTTGACAACCTTAAATCGAAAGGAGAAAAGTAATATGTGGTGGAAACGTTTTCCGGTAGAATACCAAATGGATTCGCAAGACTGCGGTCCGGCTTCCCTGAAGATAATAGCCAAGTATTTCGGCAAGTATTATTCATTACAATACCTCCGGGACCACTGCGGAATTACCAAAGAAGGGGTTTCCCTGCTTGATTTGAGTTATGGCGCAGAAAGTATAGGATTACGTACACTTCCAATCAAGTGTACTATGGAAGACGTAGCAAACAGTGTCCCTCTCCCCGCTATCGTATTTTGGAAAGAAAGTCATTTTGTTGTGATATATGCTACGGACAAAAAATATATATGGGTATCCGACCCCGCTAAAGGAAGGGTGAAATATACATACGAAGAATTTCGCAACGGGTGGTATCAGAAAGAAGAAAAACAAGGAGTGTTGCTCGCCGTGGAACCAGCCGTGGATTTCAAGGAAAGTGAAGCTGAAAAAAAACAGAAAAGAAACAGCCTGTCAGGAATGCTCCGGTACTTTTTCCCGTACAAAAAACAATTTGCACTCATCTTTTGCATCATGCTGGCTGTTACATTGCTACAAGCACTGCTTCCTTTCATATCCAAAGCCGTGATAGACGTGGGTATCAAGACATCAGATGTGAACTTCATCAATATGGTGCTGATAGGAAATATTTGTATATTAATCAGCATCATGTTGTTCAATGTTTTGCGCGATTGGGTATTACTTCATATTACTTCACGAGTGAACATAGCTCTGATTTCAGACTATCTGATAAAATTAATGAAGCTTCCCGTTTCTTTCTTCGAAAACAAATTGTTGGGAGATATTCTACAACGAGCCCAAGACCATGAACGTATTCGCGGTTTTATCATGAACAATTCTCTGGCTTTGATATTTTCGGCTTTGACTTTTTTCATCTTTTCCATTATCCTGCTTATATATGACAGGACTATCTTCTATATTTTTCTAGTCGGTTCGCTTAGTTATATCGGGTGGGTTTTATTGTTTTTGTCCATTCGTAAAAAATTAGATTGGGAATATTTTGAATTACTATCCAAGAATCAGAGCTATTGGGTAGAGACGGTTTCTGCCATACAAGATATCAAGATATTCAATTATGAAAAATACCGCCGTTGGAAATGGGAGGAAATACAGGCAAGGTTATATCATGTGAACAAACGTGTATTGGCAGTAACTAATACTCAGAATCTAGGTGCCCAGTTTATAGAAAACCTCAAAAATATGTCTATTGTGTTTTATTGCGCAGTAGCTGTGATCCATGGCGAAATTACTTTTGGGGTAATGATTTCCACGCAATTCATATTGGGAATGCTCAATGGTCCGCTAATACAATTCATCAATTTTATAGTATCAGCCCAATATGCTAAAATAAGTTTTCTACGTATCAACGAAATCAGAGAACTCGAAGATGAGGAAGAACTTCTTTCTATAGGAACCGTTTCAGCTTTACCCGAAAAGAAAGATATCACATTGGCGAATGTACATTTTCAGTATACTCCCAATAGCCCGTTAGTACTAAAAAATATATTCCTGTGCATTCCTGAAGGAAAAGTAACGGCAATCGTAGGAGGTAGCGGTAGCGGAAAGTCTACATTACTCAAACTATTGGTGAGGCTTTACCAACCGTCTTTTGGTGAAATGAAACTAGGAGATATGAACATAGCTTCCATTAACCTTCGCCAATGGAGGGAAATGTGCGGAGTGGTGATGCAGGAAGGTAAGATATTCAGCGACACCATCAAGCACAATATCGTATTGGATGATGAACACATTGATTATGAAAAGCTACGTGAAGTATGTAAAACCGTTCAGATGGAAGCAGAAATAAACAACATGCCTAAAGGACTTGACACAATGGTAGGTGAGACCGGGCGTGGACTAAGTGGTGGACAGAAACAACGTCTGCTAATGGCACGTGCACTTTATAAAGACCCGAAATTCCTCTTTCTGGATGAAGCCACCAATGCACTGGATGCCATAAACGAAAGAAAAATAGTAGAAGCACTAGATAATGTTTTTAAACAAAGAACTGTAGTAGTTATTGCCCACAGACTAAGTACCATCCGAAATGCGGATCAAATTATTGTCCTGGAGCAAGGATGTATTGTAGAAGCAGGAAATCATCAGACCTTATTAGATAGAAAAGGGTTCTATTATAGATTGGTTTATTCGCAAACAGGAGATAAAATGGAGTAGGTCATATAAAATATATTTCGTACTTTTGCAACAAACAAATTATCCTTATGACAGCTCCCGAAATAGCAATCGTCGCTCCCAACACACTGACTTGTCTGGGTTTGCAGAACCTTCTGGAAGAAATCATCCCGATGGCTACTATTCGTGCGTTCCACTCTTTCAGCGAGCTGATGGACGATACGCCCGACATGTATGCCCATTATTTCATTTCTTCACAAATCTATTTTGAACATACCGCATTCTTTCTGCCCCGCAAGCCGAAAACGATTGTATTGGCAGGGGGCAATAACCAGCCTCAACTGTCGGGAGTGCCTACGCTGAATATTTATCAGGACGAAAAAGGTCTGGTGAAGGATATTCTCCAACTGCATCAATACGGGCATCATCACGGACATCCGGGCAAGCAACCGGATGGCAATCATCCTGCCATGCCACCTCATGCACACGCCCATGGCGGTAGCGAACACGACCTGTCCGCACGCGAAATAGAAGTATTGGTGCTGCTGACCAAAGGTTTCATCAACAAGGAAATTGCCGACAAACTGAACATCAGCCTGACTACCGTTATCTCGCACCGTAAGAATATCGTAGAGAAGCTCGGCATCAAATCGGTATCAGGCCTGACTATTTACGCTGTGATGCACGGATATGTGGAGGCGGACCGGATATAAAGAGAGTAATATCTTTGCAACTCTATTAACTTCTAACAAATCTACTTATGAAACAACCTTTGCTATTAACCTTAGTATCTTCCACCATTTGCATTGCTGCCACCGCAGCCAATAAAGCGCCGGAAAAAGCCGTTGCGGAAAAGCCTAAAACACCTAACGTGGTATTTATCTATGCCGATGACCTTGGTTACGGAGACCTTGAATGCTATGGAGCTAAAAACGTGCAAACCCCTAATGTAAACCGGCTAGCGAAGTCGGGCATCCGTTTCACCAACGCCCATGCCACTGCCGCCACCAGTACACCTTCGCGCTACTCCATGTTGACAGGGGAATATGCCTGGCGCAAAAAAGGGACGGATGTAGCTGCCGGAAATGCAGGTATGATTATCCGCCCAGAACAATATACAATGGCGGACATGTTTAAAAGTGTGGGCTACACCACCGGAGCTATCGGGAAATGGCATCTGGGACTTGGTGATAAAGGCGGGACGCAAGACTGGAATGCCATATTGCCCTGCGCACTAGGCGATTTAGGCTTCGACTACCACTTCATCATGGCAGCTACCGCTGACCGTGTGCCTTGCGTGTACATCGAAAACGGAAAGGTTGCCAATTATGACCCGAGCGCTCCTATTGAAGTGAGCTATCAGAAGAACTTTGAAGGTGAACCTACCGGGGCCAGCAATCCGGAGCTGTTATATAATCTGAAACCCAGCCACGGTCACGATATGTCTATCGTGAATGGCATTTCACGCATCGGATTTATGAAAGGCGGAGGAAAAGCCCTCTGGAAAGACGAGAACATAGCTGACTCACTAACTACACATGCTGTCCAATTCATCGAGGAGAACAAGGATAGACCTTTCTTCTTATACTTCGCTACGAACGACGTGCATGTTCCTCGCTTTCCCCACGACCGGTTCAGAGGTAAAAATCCGATGGGGCTGAGAGGTGACGCCATTGTACAATTTGATTATAGCGTCGGAGAAATCCTTCAGACATTGGAAAAATTGGGATTGAGAGAAAATACTCTGATTATTCTTTCAAGTGACAATGGCCCGGTGGTTGACGACGGATATGACGACAAAGCGGAAGAACTGCTGAACGGCCATAGCCCCGCCGGTCCTCTGAGAGGTAATAAATACAGTGCATTTGAAGGTGGAACCCGCATTCCCGCCATCGTCAGCTGGCCTAAAGAAGTGAAGAAGGGTAAAACTTCGGATTTGCTGGTATCGCAAATCGACTGGTTGGCTTCATTAGCCTCGCTGGCAGGAGCAACTATGCCCAAAGGTTCGGCACCGGACAGTTACAATTTCATGGGAAGTTGGCTCGGTAAAGAAAAGGTAGACCGCCCGTGGGTTATCGAACAAGCCGCTAACCATACGATGTCAGTACGCACCAAAGACTGGAAGTACATTGAACCGCATGGAGGACCGAAAATGATTCAATGGGGACCGAAGGTAGAAACCGGCAGTTCGAAAGACCCTCAACTTTATAAGATGGAAGAGGTAAAGGAGGTTATCAATTATGCTCCCCAAATGCCCGAGAAGGTGACCGAATTACAAACCATTCTACAAAGCGTACGTGAAGGAAAAGATTTGATTGGGAAATAAATCACCAATTCAATAATTATTAATATGATACAAAAAAACACTATTAAATGAATTATAAATCTATTTCATTAATTAGCGGGACGTTGCTTCTTTCTACTCTATCGGCTAGCGGACAGAAAAGGGATGCAAAACCCAATATATTATTTATTCTTTGTGACGATATGGGATATGGTGACTTGGGATGTTATGGCCAGCCGTATATTCGCACTCCGCATCTGGACACTATGGCAAGTGAGGGAATGCGATTTACGCAAGCATATGCAGGCAGTCCGGTCAGCGCTCCTTCCAGAGCTTCGTTTATGACTGGACAACATACCGGACACTGCGAAGTACGGGGTAATAAGGAATATTGGAGGAATACTCCTACTATAATGTACGGAAACAACCAAGAACCTACAGTTGTGGGACAACACCCTTACGACCCGAATCATGTGATTTTGCCGGAAATAATGAAACACAACGGATATGCCACAGGCATGTTCGGCAAATGGGCAGGAGGTTACGAAGGCTCCTGCTCTACTCCGGACAAACGGGGAATAGACGAGTATTACGGCTATATTTGCCAGTTTCAAGCTCACCTCTACTATCCTAATTTCCTAAACCGATACAGCAAGACGCAGGGTGACACCGGGGTGGTACGCGTGGTACTTGACGAGAACATCAAATATCCGATGTTCGGTCCCGAATATCAGAAACGGTCGCAATATTCAGCTGACATGATTCATCAGAAAGCTATGGAATGGCTTGACCGGCAAAATGACAAGCAACCGTTCTTCGGCATATTGACTTACACATTGCCACATGCAGAACTGGTTCAACCGGAAGATTCGATTTTGAAAGAATATAAAGAGAAATTCAATCCGGATAAAGTTTTCAATGGAAGCAAAGGGTCGCGATACAATGCCATCACTCACACACATGCTCAATTTGCCGGTATGATTACCCGTCTAGACTTTTATGTGGGAGAAGTTTTGAAGAAACTGAAAGAGAAGGGACTGGACGAAAATACATTAGTAATCTTTGCCAGTGATAATGGCCCTCACGAAGAGGGAGGAGCTGATCCGACTTTCTTCGGCAGAGACGGTAAACTGCGCGGATTGAAACGCCAATGCCTTGAGGGAGGTATCCGTATCCCATTCATAGCCCGTTGGCCCGGACATGTACCGGAAGGTACGGTAAACGACCACATCTGCGCTTTTTATGATTTAATGCCTACTTTCTGCGATGTTGCCGGTATCAAGAAATACAATAAGAAATACCGGAACAAAGAAAAGGAAACGGATTATTTCGACGGCATCTCTTTCGCCCCGACACTACTGGGGAAGAAGAAACAGAAAGAACATGATTTTCTGTACTGGGAATTCAATGAAACAGATCAAATTGCCGTACGCATGGATGACTGGAAACTGATAATCAGAAAAGGGAAGCCATCTCTCTATAATCTTCAGGCAGATATTCACGAAGATAATGACGTGGCTTCCCAGCACCCGGAAATTGTAGAAAAGATGAGATATATCATATTTGAGCAACACACGCCTAATAAATATTTCTCTGTGACATTGCCCAACTAGTTTTTGCATAATAAATTAAGAGATATCCTCATAAATTAGGATTGCATAAACTGGAGATTTCGCTTTTCTTTGCAAACGAAATAAAACCAGTTTATGAACACATATAAAATCATTACCCTAATTCTGACCGTCTTGTTTGCCGGTAACGTATTGGCAGAAGACTTGGATACATTGAAAGTAGTAGACGTGGAAGAAGTCCTCGTCATTGCAGCACCCAAAGAGAACAGAAAACTACGTGAACAACCGACCGCCGTGACCCTGCTGTCACAAAAAGACATGCAGGCCACGCAGGTCAGTTCCATCAAGAGTCTGACGGGGCTTGTGCCGAATATGTTTATTCCTGATTATGGTTCACGACTGACTTCGGCGGTTTATATCCGTGGTATCGGCTCGCGCATCAATACGCCTTCCATCGGACTGTATGTAGACAATATCCCCTACATCGACAAATCCGCTTTCGATTTCAACTATTCCGACATCGAGCGTATAGACGTATTGCGTGGCCCGCAAGGTACACTGTATGGGCGTAATGCAATGGGAGGGCTGATAAAGATTCACACTAAATCACCTTTCAGCTATCAGGGTACGGACTTACGCATGGGAGCAGCTACGCACAATGCTTATAATGCTTCGGTGACGCACTATCACCGCGCCTCCGATCGGTTTGCTTTCTCCACGGGAGGTTTCTATGACTACACGGGCGGTTTCTTCAGAAACGCCTTTCTGAACAACAAGAAAATAGATAAAGGGCAATCTGCCGGCGGACGTTTCCGGGGCATCTATCTGCCTTCGGAAAATTGGAAGGTGGACCTTAATGTCAGTTACGAGTATAGTGACCAGGGAGGATATCCCTATATCTATACAGGTAGCGTGAATCCTGCCGCTCAGAAGGAGGACTTGAAACCCTACATCGGCACCATCTCCAACAATCAAGAGAGCAGTTATTACCGGAACCTGATGAATGCCGGGTTAAACTTGGAATACCAGGCACGCAACTTTACGCTAAGTGCCGTAACGGGTTATCAGTTCCTGAAAGACCGTATGTTCATTGACCAGGACTTCACGGCAGACGATATTTATACGCTGGAACAGAAGCAGCGCATCCATACGCTAAGCGAAGAAATCGTAATGAAGAGTAAAGGTAACCGCCGTTGGCAATGGGCAACGGGTGTTTTCGGTTTCTATCAATGGCTGAACACAAGTGCTCCCGTAACCTTCAGAGAGGGTGGAATGAATATGCTGGACCGCATGCTGGGCAGTGTGATACCTTCTAAAATAGAGGTTCCCATGGAACCGGGAATGAACATGAACATCTTGCCGTCTCTGAAAATCAATGGGGGTAACCTGCTTATCAATGGTGATTTTGATACGCCTTTGCTGAATGGCGCATTGTTCCATCAGTCTACTTTCAGGGATTTGTTCGGATTGGAGGGTTTGTCATTCACTGCCGGACTGCGTCTGGATTATGAGAAGATGAAGATGGATTATAATTCGGGAACAGCAATGGGATATTCGGTAGGAATCAAGGGAGAAATGGTACGGGGTGGTCAAGTTATTAAAGAGATACCGATGATGCCCGAAACCGCCCTGACCGTACAGTCACGCTATCAAGGCTCCATAGATAAAGATTACCTGCAATTGTTACCGAAATTTGCTTTGCAATATGATTTAAAGAATAATCTGGGGAATGTGTATGCTACGGTTAGTAAAGGGTATCGTTCAGGAGGATATAACATCCAAATGTTCTCCGACCTGTTGCAATCGAGCTTGAAAAATGACATGATGAAGCAGTCTAAAGATGAAATTATGCCCCATGTGCCGAACCAGTTTAAAGAACTGGTGGATGGATACTTCCCTGATGCAGGAGAAAACCCGGATGCACGCTCGGCAACGGAATACAAACCTGAGCAAACCTGGAACTACGAAGTAGGGACTCACCTGAACCTTTTCAATAATCGTCTGCGTACTGATGCCGCCCTCTTCTGGCTGGAGACACGTGATCAGCAAATCTCGCGCTTTGCGGGAGAGAGCGGACTGGGACGTGAAACGGTGAATGCCGGAAAGAGTCGCAGCCTGGGGGCTGAGGTTTCTCTCGCCATTGCCGTAACCACAGATTTCACGGTAAATGCCAACTACGGGTATACGTATGCTACCTTCAAAGATTACGTAACCAACGCCCGTGTAAACGGAAAACTCCAGGAAATCAGTTATAATGGTAATTATGTACCTTTCGTTCCCAAACACACATTGACTGTGGGAGGACAGTATATCTTCCGCATCAATCCGGGACATTGGCTAGACCGTATCCAACTGAATGCCAACTATACAGGTGCAGGACGTATCTACTGGACAGAAGAAAATACCGTCAGCCAGTCTTTCTACGGCACACTGAACGGGAGAGTAGCCTTTGAAAAGGGAAATGGCGCTATCGCACTTTGGGTGAAAAATGCACTTGATAAGGATTACGCCGCCTTCTATTTTGAAAGTATGAGTAACGGGTTCTTGCAGAAAGGACGGCCGGTGCAGGCGGGGATAGAGTTGAGGTGCAGGTTTTAAAAGCACAGACATTCGCCGAATATATTGCGGAGAATACCAGTGATATTCCCCGCATATTTTGCGGTAAAAATAACAATTTATTAATGATAAAGTATCAAGAACAAGATTATTTATTGATAGCCCCGCAATGCGGACAAACCCCTTTTGCCTTCAATTTCTGCCCGCAGTTTCCGCAACGATAGCGGGAAGTGGCTAATGAAATACGAAATCTTCTGTAAAATACGTATATAAAAACGGCCAAGAACAAGTAGCCGATGTATATGTGGGTAGTCAGGATAAAGAAGAAGTAACAGAAGATGCAGCAGGAGGCGAGACCTAAGAGGTAGAATACTGCGGCAGCCGGAGTGAGCTGACGGAAAAGGTCATCGAGTACCGCTAACAATACCACAACGAAGAGCCATAGACTTAATAAAAAAACAGACAGGACGAATGGAACTTTGAAGGGCGACAAAGTGGGATTAAAATAAAAATGCTGCCACGTATCGGGTACAAAGACTTGCATGGACTCATAAATAGTAGCGCTAAATGCCATAAGCAGACATAACAACAAGGGGTATACGCTATCGATGTCATTGAAATAGACCATCCTTAACTGCTTGCGGCGAAATGCACGGAATAGCCACACAGCAACGAACAATGCAAAGATGACAATGAAGTAGGAAGCGTGGGTATCGCTGAACAGATAGATGGATTGCGATATGCTATCCGTAGGCACGAAAGAATGTATCATATCTGTTTCACGAATCCAACCTTGTATGTCTTGCGTATGGGCAAGTTTTACCCAAACACTATCAACACTATCCTGAGGATGGATGGCAAATTCCGCCACTACTACACGGTCGCCTTTGTAGAGCATGTTATAGCAGTCTTTCACCGGCAGGCAAGCCAGACTCACGGAATCGTCCTGAACCTCAAGATTGGTATTCCAAGTGTAATGACGTTCGTACAGGTAAGTCAGGGAATCACGGGTCTTGGCACTCAGAGTTTCATCCTCGAGATTAGGACGAGGATAATGACAGGAAGAGAATATAAACAAGAGCCCTGTCATCACAAGGAAAGGAAGCAAGATAGTATGTAGCAGTGAAAGTTTCATCCTTATTTATCCTCTGTTATTAATCTTCCGTTTTTATTTCCATTACTCTGTTGCCGCTTACTCCGCCACCACTTTCATCTGACAATGCTTACAATCAAAATCCAGACGGAAACGTTTTCCATCAGTCCCTACAAGATAATAGGGTTCACGATAAGGTGAACGTATCTTTTGATACGTAGGACACCAGCCCATACTATAGCGCAGGCAATGCTTGCAGAACATGAGCACTGCATCAGGAACCGGTTGTTTTTCGTAGGCAGGTTCTACGGATGATACGCCATGCGACAGATAGAAACTCTTGGCAGCGGCATTCATCACATTACCCAGATAAGTCAACGAAGTTATGGGAAATGCATGCTTGGTGGGTTTCCAAACAGCCAATTCCCGACGATAAGTAATGCGGCGGGCAGCTATCAACTTCTCTATGACCTGACGACGCCAATCGGCTATTGCAGATGCCGGAATAAACCAGTTTTGCGACAACTTGAATCTAATGCCGGAAGCCTCATCGGAATCATTGTTAACGACCTCGAACGGGGTATTTCCCAATTTACTCAATTGACTACGCAGATTTTCTGCTTGCGGAGTACGTGCCGGCTCTTTAGAATAAGGAAATGACAACGTTACCCGGTTATCATCCTCGTCTGTAGCAGTTAAAGCAAAACCAAAAGAGGTATCTGATAATTCCCAGTTGACGGCAATTTTCCGTTCGGAGGACTTACGGGCAAGGACACGTTCGAAATCCTGATCGAAATTCCGATAAAGACGGGTGCGGGGCTTGATGCGCGGCACTTCTCCTGCCGGATAGAGTTTATTGCCATCTACCCGGTTGATACGGAAGCCTTGCAGACGACCTTGTTCATCCAGAAAACATACTCCGTCACCATTGTGGAAAGGTTTTAAACCGGCAACGGTAAGGTAGTTGCCGCGTTGTTCCTTCATCGTTCCCATTTCTTCTCCCAAGGACTTAGGGGTATCGAAAGAAGAAATCTCTCGCTGGCGACCTTGCAAAAAATAGTGAGTAAAGCCACGGCTGAAACTTTTATCCAACTGGGGTTTAAAATCAAAAAGGCAAGTCCCGGAAGAAGCGCGAGCATATTCTTTACGGCGTGCAAAGATAGCATCCAGCTTTTGGCGGTAGGCGGCAGTAACATTCTTCACGTACGAAACATCTTTCAGACGACCTTCTATCTTCAGGGAAGTGACTCCTGCATCAAGCAAGTCTTCCAAGACTTCGCTTTGATTAAGGTCTTTCAAAGAAAGCAGATGTTTGTCTCGCACAATCGTTTTTCCATCGGTATCTACCAGATTGAAAGGTAAACGGCAGAACTGCGCACATTCGCCCCGGTTAGCACTCCTGCCAAAACATGCCTGACTGACATAACACTGCCCGCTATAACTGACACAAAGCGCACCGTGTACAAAGACTTCAAGCGGAGTTTCAGGACAAGCCTCATGGATTGCGTGAATTTCCTGCAACGAAAGTTCGCGAGCCAATACTACTTGGCGGAAACCGGCATCTGACAGGAAACGTACTTTTTCCGGTGTACGGTTATCCATCTGAGTACTGGCATGCAGGGGAATAGGCGGCAAGTTCAGGCGCGTTATTCCCATATCCTGTACTATCAAGGCATCCACACCGATACGATACAATTCACCAATCATCTGTTCCGTCTCAACCAACTCTTCTTCTTTCAGAATGGTGTTAACGGTTACATAGATACGTACTTTGTACAGATGGGCATATTCTACCAAAGCGGCAATATCTTCCAAAGAATTGACGGCGGCGGCACGTGCACCGAAACGGGGTGCACCGATGTAGACCGCATCTGCACCATGATTTACTGCTTCAATGCCACACTCAAGGTTCTTGGCGGGAGCCAGAAGTTCTATTTTACGTTGCCTGATCATTCTATATCTTCAATATTATATGGAGTTTCCTGATATACGAAGTAGTTCAGCCAATTGGAGAATAACAAATTGGCATGTGCACGCCAGCGCACCAATACTCCTTTATCAGGATCATCATCTACGTAATAGTTACGAGGAATTTCAATGGGCAGTCCCTTCCCCAAATCACGGCGATATTCCGTATCCAAAGTCAATGGAGAATATTCGGAATGTCCGGTTACGAAAAATTCTCGTCCGCCACGGGCCACAACCAAATGTACGCCAGACTCTTTTGATTCGGAAAGCAGTGTCAGTTCGGGTACTTTCAGGATATCTTCTTTCCTAACTTCCGTATGACGGCTATGAGGGACAAAGAAAACATCATCGAAGCCCCGGAATATGGGATGTAGAGGAAGCAAGGTACGATGCTCGAAAATACCGAACATCTTCTTGTCTAACGCATACTTGGGTACGCCGTAATGATGATACAGCCCTGCTTGAGCCGCCCAACAAATATAGAGAGTTGAGGTGACGTGCGTACGCGCCCAGTCAAAAATTTCCGTGATTTCATCCCAATAGGTAACTTCTTCAAAATCCATCTGCTCCACAGGAGCGCCGGTAATAATCATACCATCGTATTTCTCGCCACGCATTTTATCAAAGTCGGTATAGAACGTTTTCATGTGTTCTATCGGAGTATTTTTGGATGTATGACTCTTGATTTTCATGAACGAAATTTCTACCTGTAACGGAGTATTGGATAACAAACGCACAAGATCCGTCTCCGTTGTAATCTTCAGGGGCATCAGGTTCAATATTACAATCCTTAGCGGACGAATATCCTGTTGGGTTGCACGAGAATTGTCGATGACGAAAATATTTTCCTCTTTCAGTAGCTCTATCGCAGGAAGTTTATCGGGTAAATTTAAAGGCATGGCTTTTCTATTGTTTAACTGATTACTATATACGATTTTAGCGTGTAAAGTTAGATAAAAAATCAGTGTGGTATGAATAATTTATAAAAGTTTTTATCGAATTATAGTTCCTGATAATAGAAATTATAATACATTTGCTTTGACAAACAATAAACATGTGCCAGAAAAGAAGAACGAAAAGCACCACGGCATTAAGTGTAATGCTGAATAACAAGCATTCAAAAGCGTAAATACTTTTCTATACCTATTATGGTTCTGTTCACTCTAAAATTTTGATACACACCTTTATGAATATGAACCACAGACAGAAATATATCTGTCTCATAAATAAATATACGCAAAATGAAAAGAAATGCTTTAAAGAGAGAGGTATGCAAAATACTATACGCATTACCCATCAGTCTTACTTTGCTCTACACATCTTGTATCAACAAAATCGGAGACGACATTGAAGAAGGAACCGTTCCTATTTCGTTCTCTACAAAAATCAGTAAAAGTACGACAAAGACAACAACATCCGCTTTCGAAAAAGGAGAACAAATAGGTTTGTTCGCAATGCTGACATCTACTTCCCTAAACGACCAGCGATACATTGACAACCTTTGCCTGGAGTGCGGAGAGGATGCCTTATTAATTCCTGAAAAGGAAGTCTTTTATCCGGAGGGAGATGCCACAGTGGATTTTATCGGTTATTATCCTTATCAAAAAGAAGGGATATCCAGTGGAAATTCCCAACTGCACATTTCAGTAGCAACCAATCAAAGTACGAAAGCTAAGCACTCAATTTCTGATTTTCTAATTGCAAAGAGAAATAAGGTACAAAGTGGAAGCGAACCGGTAGAGTTAACATTTAAGCATCAACTCGCTAAGATAAGTATCATACTATCACCCAAAGAAGGGGAAAATGCAGATGATATACTTAAAGCAAATCCCAAAATCATTGCTACAGGCTTTAATACACAAGCCTTGTATGATTTCCAAACCGGCGACCTTTCAAAACTGGCTACAAAAGCGGACATCTCACCTTTCGGAAACTGGAAGAAACAAAGTAACGGCACGTTATCAGGAAAAGAATTCATTGTTATCCCGCAGGAAGACACAAGCGGTGAACAGGCTTTCGTATTGGAATGGAACGGTAAATTATATACTTGCCCTATGCCGACAGTTACTATGAAAGGCAATACGGAATTTGAGATTTCTATCGATGCCATACAAACAACAAGCCGGGTTTTAAACAGTATTACAAGTAACATTAAGGCATGGGAATATCAGGAAAGCGGGCAAAGCGAAAACAATCACAACTTAACCACTGTCCGCATCGCAGCACTGTCTTTCTCTACATCTGATGTATACAGGGTGTATTACCAAAGTATGCCTGTTGCTGAAATATGTAAAGAGTATCTATATTCGACCGGCAGTAATATAGCCTCTCGTGCCATTGTTGTTTATCCGGTAGTGAATGAGAAGACAGATTTACAAAAAGGAAATGTGTTGCAATTGCTGGACGAATATGGGATGACACATGGAGGTATCGTAAACTGGGATACAGAAAACAATTCATTGACGTACACACCCGGAAGTTCAAAACCGGTTGAAAGTTTCTTTATTGATGAAAATGGGAAGATTGTTTTGGAAAAACCTGACACACCGGCAGCTATAAACGTAAGCAGCTATCAGATAAGGGATATACGAAACGGCAAACTGCAAACCTATCCCATCGTAAAGATAGGTACACAATATTGGATGAAAGAGAACTTACAAGCTACCCGCTATCAGGACAATACAGCACTTCCTCTCAAAACAACTTTAGGTGCAGGAAACGGTTACTTTCAAAATGCCGACAAAACATTATTCTTTTATAATGGAGAAGCATTATTAGAAAAAGAATTATCCCCAAAGGAATGGAAAATACCCAATAAAAGCGATTGGGACAAAATGATTGCATATATCAATAATGACGCATCACTGCTGAAAGCGGGAACTTGGAAAGCTTTCACTAATGAAACAGTTTGTCCTGTCACTAATCTGACAGGTTTGAGCATCCGGCCTTATGGCATGTTTGACGTAAACAGCAAAGGAACACACCTCCATTGCAATATAGAAACAACTGCCGCTTTTTGGATCTATGGAGAAACGCAAAACACCCTGCTGAACAAAGGAATATTCTTTTTAGGAGGCTCAAATGAAATAAAAGAAGGAGCAAACACTACAAATTCAGACGCTTATTATCGCGGTTTTTCCATCCGCTGCATAAAAGAATAGCCATTCAAAAAGACATTTATCATTTCTTTTTCGTATTTTTGTTCCCAATGTGCAAGATTTTTGCCAATAGGACAAAGATAACGAAAAAGAAATGAGAGTAATCGACCTGATACACAGTAACGAAAAAACAGCTTTTTCATTTGAAATACTGCCGCCACTGAAAGGTACAGGCATCGAAAAGCTGTACGAAACCATAGATACATTACGGGAATTCGACCCTAAATACATAAATATCACCACACATCGCAGCGAGTATGTGTACAAAGACCTCGGCAACGGATTATTTCAACGTAATCGTCTGCGTCGCCGTCCCGGTACGGTTGCCGTGGCTGCCGCTATTCAAAACAAATATAACATAACCGTAGTCCCCCACCTTCTTTGCAGCGGCTTCAGCCGTGAAGATATTGAATATGAGTTACTCGACTTGCAATTCCTGGGCATTACGGATTTACTGGTATTGCGAGGTGACAAAGCGAAGCACGAGTCCGTTTTCACTCCCGAATCCGACGGCCACAGCCACGCCATAGAACTGGAGGAACAAATCAACAACTTTAATAAAGGCATCTTTGTAGACGGATCAGAAATGAAAGTCACCAAAACGCCTTTTTCATACGGAGTGGCATGCTATCCCGAAAAGCATGAAGAAGCCCCCAATATGGCAAGTGACCTGTACTGGTTGAAGAAAAAGATGGAAACCGGAGCAGAATATGCCGTTACCCAGCTTTTCTACGATAACCAGAAATACTTCAACTTTGTGGAACGTGCACGTAAAGAAGGCATCACCATTCCCATTATTCCCGGTATCAAGCCATTCAAGAAGTTATCACAACTTAGTATGATACCCAAAACTTTCAAAGTGGATTTGCCCGAAGAACTGACGCATGAAGCTTTGAAATGCAAAACTGATGCGGATGCCCAAAAGATTGGCATAGAGTGGTGTATAAAACAGTGTAAAGAGTTGATGGCACATGGAGTACCAAGTATTCATTTCTACTCCATCGGTGCGGTAGATAGTATCAAGGAGGTTGCCAAACAAATATATTAAGGAATTAAGAATTGAAAGTAAATTCAATCGGAACTATCTCTTAATAAAAAAACAAGAGAGGTTTTGAGCAAAATTAAATCGTAAATAGATAAATCGAAGATTAACAGTGATTAGTTTCAAGGATGTAATAGGACAAGAAGCTGCCAAGCAGCGGTTGATACAAGAGGTACAGGAAGGACGTATCCCCCATGCCCAGCTCTTTTGCGGACCGGCAGGAACCGGTAAGCTCCCGTTAGCAATGGCATACGCCCGTTATATCTGTTGTCCCAACCGTACGGAAACAGACGCCTGCGGCACCTGCCCATCCTGCGTCAAGTGGAACAAACTGGTACACCCGGACGTTCACTTCGTTTTCCCCATCGTGAAAAGCTCTAAAGGAAAAAAAGAAGTGTGCGACGATTATATAGCAGATTGGAGACATTTTGTCCTGAACAACCCTTATTTTGCTCTGAACCATTGGCTGAACGAGATGGGCGCAGAAAACGGGCAAGCCATCATATATGCCAAAGAAAGCGATGAGATTACCCGTAAACTCAGTCTGAAATCCAGCGAAGGAGGATACAAATTTACCATCGTCTGGCTTCCGGAAAAGATGCACGAAGTTTGCGCCAATAAGTTACTGAAACTGTTGGAAGAACCACCTGAAAAGACAGTATTCCTGTTAGTTTCCGAAGCGCCGGACATGATACTTCCAACTATCCTAAGCCGTACGCAACGTTTCAATATCCGTGCGATAGAAGAGACTGAAATAGCAAATGCCTTGCAACAGAAGTATGGCGTACAACCGATAGACAGCCAGAATATCGCCCATCTGGCAAACGGGAACTTCATTAAAGCTTTGGAGACAATCCACCTAAATGAAGAAAACGAACTTTTTTTCAACCTGTTCGTCAACTTGATGCGTCTCTCCTATCAACGCAAGATAAGAGAAATGAAACAATGGAGCGAACAACTTGCGGCAATGGGACGCGAACGCCAAAAGAACTTTTTGGAATATTGCCAGCGCATGATACGGGAAAACTTCATCTACAACCTGCACCGCAAGGAGATGAGTTATATGACAATACAGGAGCAAAACTTCGCCACCCGTTTCTCACCGTTCGTCAACGAACGAAATGTGATGGGAATTATGGATGAGCTAAGTGAAGCGCAGGCGCATATTGAGCAGAATGTGAATGCGCGCATGGTATTTTTTGATTTCTCACTAAAAATGATTGTATTATTAAAACAATAGATAAAAATGGACTTTATACTACATAACGGAAGCGGAGGTCTTTGCTGCAAAAGTTGCGGCAGACAGGACAAGCAACTGAATACCTACGACTGGCTTGCCGATATACCGGGCAATGCTGAAGAGTCGGATATGGTAGAGGTTCAGTTCAAGAATACCCGCAAGGGATATTTCCGCAACAGCAATAAGATTCCCTTGGAAAAAGGGGATATCGTAGCCGTTGAAGCTACACCCGGACATGATATAGGCGTAGTAACGCTGACAGGACGTCTCGTTCCTCTTCAGATGAAAAAAGCCAATATCAAGTCGGAAGCTGACATCAAGCGCATTTACCGCAAGGCAAAGCCGGTGGACATAGACAAATACAACGAAGCAAAGTCTCGTGAACATGATACGATGATTCGTGCCCGCCAGATTGCCCTTGACCTCAATCTTAATATGAAAATCGGTGACGTGGAATATCAGGGGGACGGGAATAAAGCCATCTTCTACTACATTGCCGATGAGCGTGTAGACTTCCGCCAATTGATTAAAGTACTTGCCGAAGCATTCCATGTACGTATCGAAATGAAACAAATCGGTGCACGACAAGAAGCCGGTCGTATCGGAGGTATCGGTCCTTGTGGCCGTGAGCTGTGCTGTGCCACCTGGATGACTTCTTTCGTTTCGGTATCTACCAGCGCCGCACGCTTTCAAGATATCTCACTGAACCCGCAAAAGCTTGCCGGGCAATGCGCCAAACTGAAATGTTGTCTCAACTATGAGGTAGATTGTTATGTAGAGGCTCAAAAGCGTTTGCCTTCCAGAGAGATTGAATTGGAAACCAAAGATGGTATATTCTACTTCTTCAAAGCAGATATTCTAAGTAACCAGATAACTTACTCCAGCGATAAAAATATCCCGGCCAATCTGGTTACTATCAGCGGCAGACGCGCATTCGAAATAATAGGTCTGAACAGACGGGGCATTAAGCCGGAAAGCCTGTTGGAAGAGACACGTCGGCAAGAGCCTAAGAAGCCTGTAGATTTATTGGAACAGGAAAGTTTGACCCGCTTCGACCGTAGCCGCAAGAATAAAGGCAGTGATAATAACGGTGCCGGTAATAATGGCAATGGTAATGCCAACGGCAACCGGAACAAGAACAAGAAGAAAAAGAGCAATAATAACCGTCCGCAGGGAGGAGAACAATCTGCTGCCCCGCAGTCGTCAAAAGAGCAACAACCCAGACACCCCCAAGACCGGCAGCCCAGACAGGGAGGAGCACCCAGACAAGGCGGCGAGCAACAAGGTGGCGGGCAAGAACAAGGAGAACGTTCGCAACGGAACAACAACCGTAGGAACTTCCGCAACAACAAGCCCAATCCGCAAGGAGACAGACCTAAACCCCAAGGAGATAAACCCGCTCAAAATGACAAGCCTGCTCAAGAATAAGAGGTTTCCTCTGAAAGGTATCATCCTGCTGTTTATCGTAAGTGCATTGAGCGCTTGCGATAAACAGACGGTATACCATGCTTTCCAATCCATACCGCAAGAGGGCTGGTTAAGGAAGGATACTTTACTTTTCAACGTCGAAGTGCCCGATTCCCAAACCTATTACAAGCTTTCCATAGAAATCCGCAACCGGAATAACTATCCTTATCAGAACCTAAGTTTTTCCATCTGTTACGATGGCCCGGAAGTTCCAAAACTTCCCGCAGACACATTGAATGCCATCTTAGCCACTAAAGAAGGAATTTGGAAAGGCGACGGTTGGGGAGGTTTATATCAATCGGCTTTTCCTGTGGGCAGCATACGAGTGGGCAAAGCCGGCGCTTATCACTTCAAAATTGCTTATACCCTGCCTGATGAAAGTTTACAGGGAATCAACGATATCGGTCTCTGCATAAAGAAATAAAGCGACAGAATCAAAGTCTTCGATTACGTCCCGCATCAATCCGCAGGAAAATAAAAAGCAGAATGGTAAATCCCCACAGAGAGGAACCGCCATAACTGAAGAAAGGCAACGGGATACCTATCACGGGCGTCAACCCCAGTACCATACCGATATTGATAAACAAGTGAAAGAGGAAGATGCTCAACACGGAATACCCATACACCCTCCCGAATGCGGACTGTTGTCGTTCCGCCACCACTATCAAGCGAAGTATTAAAATAAGAAATAAGAAAAGTACGGCAGTAGAACCTACAAACCCTTCTTCTTCACCCACCGTACAGAAAATAAAGTCCGTGTCCTGTTCGGGTACGTATTTCAATTTTGTTTGAGTACCGTTCAGAAAACCCTTTCCTATCAATCCGCCTGAACCGATGGCAATCTTCGACTGGTTAACATTGTACCCGGCACCCGTCAGGTCTTCTTCCATACCCAATACAACTTTAATACGTATCTGCTGATGAGGTTCCAACACTTTATTAAAGAAGTAATCGCTGGAATAAAGGAAACTGATGGAGCCTATCGCAAACAATCCAATAAGGAAATAAGCTATATGCCGCTCACTCAAAGATAGAAAAATAAGGTAACCGATAACGACCACACACAATCCCCACTGTACCCACACAAGATTAAAAGAAACTACATACTCTGAAATCAGATAAGCAACAAGCAATACGCTCATTGAACCGGCCAGTATATTTCGTACAGGTTCCCATCGTTTTCTATATACCCACACCATTCCACCGGCAAAAAGCAACACCATCGATAATACGGCAAACTCACCTATTGGTGTCGGGGTATCGGCTATGAAAACATTATCGAAACGAATTCCAACCACGAAATAAATTACCGCACAAATCCCCGAAAACAGTACCACACCCGGCATGCCTTCCCGATAAAGCATCAGGAAAAAGGCCGTATACACCAATGCCGAACCTGTCTCCCGTTGCAAAATAATCAGCATCATAGGAAACAGAATGAGGAATATCAGCATCAACGCACTCTTCCAATTCTTCATTGTAAATGAATAGGCGCTCATATATTTGGCAAGCGCCAGCGCCGTGGCAAACTTGGCAAACTCCGCAGGCTGCAAACTGACGGGACCCATCACCAGCCACGACCGCGACCCTTTCGTATCAGGCGCTATAAATATCGTGACTATCAAGAGCAACATCAACCCTATATATATAAGGTATGCGAACATATCATAAATAGTATCGTCCAGCATCAGCAACACAAAACCAAGTCCGAAGGAACAGATAATCCATACAAACTGCTTACCGGCACGGGTAGAAAAGTCAAAGAAGTCGCGGTCGCCATAATCATAACTTGCACCGCAAACACTGAACCATCCGAAGACAATGAGCAACAGATAGATGACAATCGTCACCCAATCCAGCGATTTCCATATATTATCTCTCCTCGTCACCAATTTATTTACAATTTACAATTTACGATTTACGATTGAAGGTACTTGGTCTCTTTATAATCTTTCTTTATAATCTTTCTTCATCAGCTTTCTTCATCATCTCTTTTTATCATCCCTCTTCATCATCTCTCTTCATCACCGTAGAGTATCACTCGATTACTGAATTCTTCCGCCCGTATTTCATTTTCAGGCGATAACTTTCCATTTAGATACTGATCCATCATCATGGCACCGATAGGTACACCATAGACTGCACCAAACCCACCGTTTTCCACATAAACCGCAATGGCTATCTTGGGGTTGTCCATCGGAGCAAAGCCCATAAATACAGAATGGTCTTTTCCACGGTTCTGTGCAGTACCCGTCTTACCGCAAGCTTCCACTCCGGGCAAGATTGTACCTACCATACGACAGGTAGCGCTACCTGTGCTGCCATCTACAGCCGCACGCATCCCCTTCACTATCTCCTCGTAGTATTCCCGCTTAATTGTCGGTACGCGTGGCGTGCGGTAAATGCTATCCAACTGATTATCTTGTATCTCCTTTACGATATGTGGAGTAATGAAATGTCCGCGATTGGCAATAGTAGCGCCAAGATTGGCTATCTGTAAAGGAGTGGCAAGAATTTCACCTTGACCGATGGCTATACTGATAACCGTCAATCCATTCCAAGATCCCCGGTACGCTTTATCGTAGAATTTGGCATTAGGTATCAAGCCCCGCTGCTCTCCGGGAAGGTCAGCACCCAGACGATAACCAAAGCCTTGAGAAACCATGTGGTCTTTCCACACCGTAATGGCATTTTGCGGAGAGCCGTATTTCTTGTCACTGAACATACGGAACAATCCCCAGCAGAAATAAGAGTTACAGGATGTAGCAATCGCCGGGATTAATGGCAAGGGAGAGGCATGCCCGTGGCAACCCACGTGCAGACTTCCATAATTAAACCCATGCGAACATGGGAAAGCGGGATAATCTTCATGGATAATCTCCTCTTCCAAGAATGTCAACGCTTGCGCTGTCTTAAAAGTAGACCCCGGGGGATAAGCTCCCATAATGGCACGGTTCAACAGAGGTTTCCGCTTATCCATTTGGAGCATGCGATGGTTCTTGCCACGCTGGCGTCCAATCATCAAATGGGGGTCGAAACTGGGCGAAGAAACCATACAGAGGATTTCTCCGGTAGCAGGTTCAATAGCTACAATCGCACCGATTTTATGCATCAGCAAACGTTCACCCAGCATTTGCAAGTCAATATCGATACCCAATGTCAGGTTCTTACCGGGCACGGAAGGCCGATCCAGCTTTCCATCCATATAATGGCCCTGAATACGTCCGTGGGCATCACGAAGCAATATCTCCACTCCCTTCTCCCCACGTAAATACTTCTCGTATGATTTCTCTATACCTTGTTTACCAATATAGTCACCACGGATATAATAATCATCCGTTTCAATATCTTTCTTTGAAACTTCACCGATATCGCCCAAGGCATGAGCGGCTGAATTATAGGTATATTGGCGAATAGTACGACGCTGAATATAGAAACCGGGGAATTTGAATAACTTTTCCTGGAACACTCCACATTCTTCAGCGGAAAGCTGCGTCATAAATACCTGATGTGTATATTTGGAATAACCGGGGTTCATCCAACGGTTTCTCACGTCCTTCATGCGCTTGGTAAACTGTTCGAGGGTGATATTCAACGCACGGCAGAAGTCAAGCGTATCCAACTGTGTCACTTCGCGTGGAACGAAAGTTATATCATACGCAGGCTGATTGAATACCAACAACTTACCATTACGGTCATAGATAGCTCCACGGGAGGGATATTGTATTTTGTTCAGAAAAGCATTACTATCCGCATTCTTCTTGTAATCATCCGTCATGATTTGCAAGTCGAATAAACGGAACACATAAACCAGGACGATGACAACAGCCGCCGCACCAATCACATATTTTCGCTTTTCGAGAGTATAATCTTTCATTTCTTCCTGATTCCTTCTATTGCCATAATACAGACCACAGTCAGCAATGTGCTCGCCACAATTCTCAACAGCAAGGTTCCTATATGGGCAAAAGAGAAGAATTCAATGGTAAGCAGCATACCATGATGCACAAAAACACTAACAACCAAATATTTCAAAAAAGGAGAAACACCCATTGTACTTATCGCAGGTACAAGTGTATCCAACGTATCACGGGGCACAAATAAACGCAGGAAGGTGGGCCGCAAGAAAGCCAGCAATACTGTAGCCGACGCATTCATTCCCGGAGTATCGGAAAAAATATCGACCGTCAATCCAAGAAAGAAAGCCCACAACATCAGGACATTGCGCGGTGTATCCGACTCGAATTTCAATATCAGATAGATATACAGAAACGGAGTGGCATATCCGGCAATATGCACGTTATTCAAAATCAGTACCTGCAACAGTACCAGACCGATGAACCATCCTATTTTATGCAGATAATTGAGAGCCAAGATTATTTACGATTTACAATTTAACTATTTACTATTTACGATTGAGATTGACATCACACCCTCCTCACTCTTCTTTCTTCGCCTCCAACGCCTTTTGTTCTTCCCGTCCGATACGCGAAATCACACGCACATTGCTCACCTTACCAAAGTCCGTAGCCAACTTAATCTTCAGCAGATATGAAAGTCCGTCATGCGAATCGGACATATCATCTACCGTGCCTACCAATACGCCTTCAGGAAATACGGTGGAATATCCACTGGTCACTACCGTATCGCCCAGATTAAATTCAGCATGGCGGGGCAAATCTTTCAGATAGGCAAAACGCGAATCACCGCCCTCCCACTTCAGATAGCCGAAATAATCGCTGCCTACAATCTTGCAGCTAATGCTGGACTTGCTGTTCAACAAAGGAATCACCAGCGAATAATGGGGAGAAGTCTTATAGACAATGCCCACCACACCGTTGGCATCCACCACTCCCATTTCAGGACGAATGCTGTCCGCCGTACCACGGTCAAGGGTAATGTAGTTGTCTGCCCGCGTCAGGCTGTTCTTCACGACATTCGCTTTGAATATGTCATATTTTTCGGGAGACAAGCGTTCCAGACTGTATAACCGCATGGAATCCAATCCTTTTTCCTGTAAAGCCTTCTCCAAGAAAGCCACCCGTTGTTCCAGCCACATATTCCGATCGAGCAAATCTTCATTGACCGATTTCAGATGGAAATAGGAACTTATACCTCCCGAAATTTCATAGACCTTCCCCGCTATTCCGTTGGCAGATGTAAAATAAACGCTCTGCTGGTAATGGTTGAAACGGAACAATAAAACAAAACTGGTAACCTCTAACAACAGGAAGAGGAACCAGTAATTGTATTTAATGAGAAAGTTCAGTAAATTTCGCATGCCAATATTATCTCATTAAGAATGAGAAGCGGTCAACATTCTTCAACGCCACGCCTGTACCTTTGGCTACTGCGTGCAAGGGGTCTTCCGCAATGTGGAACGGTATGTTTATCTTATCTGTCAAACGTTTGTCCAGTCCGCGGAGCAAGGCGCCGCCACCGGCCAGATAGATGCCGTTGTGTACGATGTCGGCATACAGTTCGGGAGGTGTGTTCTCCAATGCGCTCAAGATGGCAGTTTCAATCTTGGAAATAGACTTCTCCAGACAGTGCGCCACTTCCTGATAACATACGGGCACTTCCATAGGCAAGGCAGTGATACGGTTCGGACCATGAACGATATAATCTTCGGGAGCATCCTCGCCCAGTTCGGTCAAAGCAGCGCCTACATTAATCTTAATACGTTCGGCCATACGTTCGCTGACCTTTACGTTATGCTGGCGACTCATGTACTCCTGGATATCGGCAGTCAGGTCATCTCCGGCTATGCGGATAGAGTTATTGGAAACGATGCCACCCAAAGAGATAACGGCAATTTCCGTAGAGCCACCACCTATATCAACAATCATATTGCCTTCCGGGGCTTCTACATCAATGCCGATACCTATAGCGGCAGCCATAGGTTCAAAAATCAGATATACGTCACGCCCACCGGCATGTTCGGCAGAGTCGCGCACGGCACGTAGCTCTACTTCAGTACTACCCGAAGGCACACCGATTACCATACGGAGTGAAGGAGAGAACAGACGGTTACGGTTGTTTACCATCTTGATAAGCCCGCGTATCATCTGTTCGCAAGCATAGAAATCAGCAATCACACCGTCGCGCAGCGGACGGATGGTACGTATATTTTCGTGGGTCTTTTCGTGCATCAACTTTGCCTTTTCACCCACGGCAATCATCTTATCGGTACGACGGTCCAATGCCACTACCGAAGGCTCATCCACCACAATCTTACCGTTTGTGGTGATGATGGTATTGGCTGTGCCAAGGTCCATCGCTATTTCTTGTGTAAAAGAGAATAATCCCATTAATATTTACGATTTAACTATTTACGATTTACGATTGATATTCCTCTTGTTTACAATTTGAGATTCAGACTTACGATGTAACTTCAATCGTAAATCGTAAATCGTCAAATCGTAAATCCGAATTAGTGTTTAAAGTGACGGAATCCTGTCGTTACCATTGCAATACCATGCTCGTTGCAATATTCAAACGAAAGTTCGTCTTTAATGCTTCCACCTGGTTGGATAACGGCTGTCACCCCTTCATTGCCCGCAATCTCCACACAGTCGGGGAAGGGGAAGAAAGCGTCACTTGCCATAACAGCACCATTCAGGTCGAAACCAAAATTCTTGGCTTTTTCAATGGCTTGCTTCAAAGCATCCACACGGCTAGTCTGGCCTACACCGCTTGCCAACAATTGCTTACCCTTTGCCAATACAATGGCATTTGATTTACTGTTCTTCACAATCTTGTTGGCAAACAGCATATCTTCTATTTCCTGAGCTGTCGGAGCTTTCGTGGTCACAGTCTTCAATTCCTCAGGAGTTTCCACTTTAAGGTCACGTTCCTGCACCAGCACACCGTTCAGCAAAGAACGGAACTGTTTCTTGGGCAGGGCAGCCTGCTTACGAACCAAGATAATACGGTTTTTCTTCTGACCCAGGATTTCCAATGCATCCACATCATAATCGGGAGCAATAATCACCTCGAAGAAGATTTTATTGATTTCTTCGGCAGCAGCCTTGTCAATCACGGCATTCGTGATGAGCACACCACCAAAGGCAGATACCGGGTCACCGGCAAGGGCATCGTTCCATGCTTCCAGCACCGTCGGGCGTGAAGCCAGGCCGCAAGCGTTGTTATGTTTCAGAATAGCGAAAGTCGTATCTGTGAATTCGTCAATCAAATCAACAGCAGCGTTGATGTCAAGCAGGTTGTTATAAGAAATTTCCTTCCCGTGAATCTGGTCGAACATGGCATCGATGTTACCGTAGAAATAACCCTTCTGATGGGGATTTTCACCGTAACGCAATGTCTTCTGATTGTTGGCGGACTGGCGGAAAGCAGAACCTTCCTCACCGTCGAAGTAATTAAAGATAGCCGAATCATAATGAGAAGAAACGGCGAAAGCCTCTTTAGCGAACCAACGGCGTTCTTCGAGGGAAGTAACGGCTCCATGTTCCATCAACATGTCGCGCAGCGGTTGGTACTGAGCTTGTGAAGCAACGATTACTACATCGTTGTAATTCTTGGCAGCGGCGCGAATCAGGGAAATACCGCCTATATCAATCTTCTCGATAATAGCAGGTTCCTCGGCACCGCTGGCAACAGTTGCTTCAAACGGATAAAGGTCAACGATAACGAGGTCTATTTCGGGAATTTCATATTTCTCAATCTGTTGCATGTCTTGTTCCAGTCCACGGCGGCAAAGAATACCTCCGAATATTTTCGGATGCAGAGTTTTCACACGTCCGCCCAGGATGGAAGGGTATGTAGTAAGGTCTTCCACTGCCTTGCAGGGATAGCCCAAAGATTCTATAAATTGACGGGTTCCGCCAGTTGAAAGGAATTCTACACCTTCCTCGTGCAGTTTGGTAATGATTTCGTCCAAACCCTCTTTGTGGTAAACAGATACCAGAGCTGTTTTGATTCTTTTTGTTTCAGACATGATTTGCTTATTTAAAAGTACGCGTATATTTAAATTAGTGGTGCAAAGTTACGAATTTTGTTCATTCTCACATACATTCGCACACAATAAATTGATGTAATTATTTGCAAAACATGACTTTTATAAGCAAATCACACTTCTTCCATCCTCGCCAGTTCCCAACCACTGAACTGCATCACGATGCAATGCAACTTCGTCCCCCGGCACATCAACTGCACCTTGGGGCCTTGGGCATAGCGGTGTATCTGCTCCACGGCTTCCTGCCATTGGCTTTCACCCTTGGCCTCGTAGTCCTTGGAGGGCAGATACTTCAGTTCCAGGATGTAACTGTGCGCCACTTCGGGATATCGCGTCAGGTCGGGCATGAGGAAGAGGTCGCAGAAACCGTGGTTCAGCTCCACTTCGGGAGCGGTGAGGTAGTAGGCGTTGATGCTGAGGTAAGCCTGGAAAAAGCCCTGGATGTTGCGCTCGCCTTCTATGAGACTGCGCACGGAGGAGTTCTCACGGTAGTCGCGCGCCATCTTCTCCAAAGTAGGGCGCCAGTTGCCGTCGAAAGCCATATTGTCGTAAAGGTTCTTCAGGTCGTTCAGGCTGATGCGTTCCTTATCCTGGTATTGTTCCAGCATGTAGTCGTAATATTGTCGGCGGACGTTGTTGTTGGGAATACCCAGAATCAGTCGGTCTCCCCTTGTGCCGATGATGGTAAGCATGCCGTAGTAGAACAGCAGGCTGGGGAAAAGTTCCGGATTGACTAGCTCCCTGGCGGGGAAGGAAAGCGCCAAGTCGGCTACAATCTGCCCCTCTTCCGCAATGCGGCGGATGACGCCCTTGCGGTCTCCGTCCAGATGATCGAGGTTGAGAAGCTTCTTCATCTTGTTGTAGTCCGTGCGGGTATTGGGGTCAATCATCTGCTTGGGCGAATATCCTAAGTCAATTTTTTCTCTCAGGTAATAAAGTACCATGTCGCAGTTGAACATCTTCGGGTCACGCTTCAGGCTCTCTTCCGAGAAGCAATAGTTATCATACCACGGCTTTATTTCAGCTATCATTTCGTCCACGTCACCTTTCAACCGTCCACAATCCTTGTAGTATTGGAACATCTGGCGCACGTCGTTTTCTGAAAAACCCAGCATGGTGTTAAACTGTTGCTTGGTGGATATATTCCATCCGATATTGAATCCGCTCGTCAGGTCATCCAGCGTGACGGGACTGACTCCCATCATGAGAATACGGTCGAACATGCCCTTGTAGAGTTTGAAAGCGTCGCGATAGAATCCGCTGGCATGCGTCAGGCTGTGATAGACGCTTTCTCCCTGCTCGTTGAGGACGATGTTTGTGAAGTTGTCATACTCATCAATAATGAGGTAAAGGCTGATGCCTAGAGCCTGCGCCTGCAGGTTGATGTAGTTCAGCTTGTTCGTGGCGCCGGGACGGGACTTCACTTCCTCGGCGAATCCCTCCTTATACCAGGCGGCGTATTTTTCGGCGAAGGCGTCGATGCAGATGCTGCAATAGGCATTGAAGTTTTCCTCCAGATTGCCCATGCCTGCCCCGGCGCGAGAGAAGTCGAACGACATAATCTGGTATTTACCTTGCAGCGGTGTGGGGTGACTGCCTATCCAGAGGTTTCCGAACAGTTCCCGGAATTCGTCTTTCCGGACAATGTCGTAGTAGGCGCTCATCATGCTCAGGAAAATGCTCTTGCCGAAGCGGCGCGGACGGATGAGGAACAGGTAGTTAGGCTGGTCCTCCAGCAACGGCAGGTACATTGTCTTATCCACAAAATACTGGTTCTGCTCCATGACGTCCACGAAGTTGGACACGCCGTAAGGTATTCGCTTTACATTTTCCATATACATCATTATTATGCGTCAATTCAACAAACATTGCAAAGATAAGGATTGTTACTATAATAAACTAACAATTATCAGCATGAAAACTTTCTTTATAACCCTAATCCTTACAATTATGGTAACAACCTCCCAAGCCCAACAAAAAAGTTTCTACGACTTTACAGTGAAAACCATCGACGGAAAAGACCTGCCGCTTTCCCACTTCAAAGGTAAGAAAGTATTGGTGGTGAACGTAGCCTCCAAATGCGGCTTCACCCCACAGTATGCCAAACTTGAAGAACTTTACAAGACCTACGGGAAAGACAATTTTGTAGTAATCGGCTTCCCTGCCAACAATTTCCTGCACCAGGAACCGGGCAGCAACGAAGAAATCAAGGCATTCTGCACCACGAATTATGGCGTCACATTCCCTATGATGGCAAAGATTTCGGTAAAGGGAAAAAATATGGCGCCCCTGTACCAATGGCTCACGCAAAAGAGCGAGAATGGTGTGGCGGACGCCAAAGTGGAATGGAACTTCCACAAATTCCTGATTGACGAAAACGGGAAATGGGTGGCCTCCTACGGCTCCGCCACCGACCCGATGTCGAAGGAAATCGTCAATTGGATTACGAAGTAACCTCGCGCTTCATCAACCTGCGTATCGCCTTATAGGTGGGATGGATGGCATTCTGCGGACGTACCTTACTCTCGTTCACCAAGAACATAAGCAAGCAGGACAATCCCAACAACGTCAGCCATCCGAAAATTTCCTTCATCGACACCATGAGGGCTTGCTGCTGCACGGCTCCATACAGTCCGTCGAAAGGAATCTGCGAGGCTAGTGGATTGACGTGGTCAAGGTTGGCACTCAGGAGCATGGCGTTGCGCTTCACCGTGACCTTCAGAATCTCGGTGAGCACCGCCACACCCAGTATGCCGCCAAAGGTGGCGCTGACAAACGCCTGCACCGAGACTGCCTGGAAGAAATTTTCGAAAGGTACGCGGGATAATGCCGTGAGGAAGCAGATGGCAATGATGACATAGCCGAAACCTCTCAGAAAGACGGGTAACACTAATGCGGACTTGGGCAGGTTGTAGTCGATGGTAAAATAGAATATAGCCAAGTAGCCCGTGATGGCCGAGAACGCTATCACCGTCATCACTTTATAGCTCCACTTGCGCAGGGCGAACGTCCGCCAAGTGAAGAATGCGCCGGTGATGATGCCGAGCAACACCACCCAATTCAAAGAAACCGCATTCAGCGAGTCGTAACCCAGAATACCCTCCAGATAGATGTGTTCCAGCAGGTGTGAAGGGGACAGCAGAAAATCCACCAATATATAAAGAAGGAAGGGCAGCCACACCATACGATAGCGAAAGGTGCTCAGCGCAATGAACGGATGGCGGATGAAGGAAGCGCGCCAGATGTTGAGCAACAACATTACCAGTCCTGCCAACGTTGCCACACGGATAGCTTCCGATTCGTACCAGTCATAATGGTCTCCATAAAGGCAGATGAAGATAATGCAGAGCAGTATCAATCCCCAAAGCAAAGCGCCCAACCAGTCTATTCCGTAGAGCGGCAGGCGACGCAGCACGCGGATATTGCGAAACAGCACCATCACCAGCAGCATCACGAAACACAGCAGTCCGATGATGAACCAATGCATATATTCCCACTTCGAGAAGTAAGATACGTAAATCGTAGCCAGACCGGAAAGCTGGATGCAACTATTCACCAGCAGGTAGATGAAACAGAAAAAGATGGATAGGTCACGCTTCGGCGTAAGCCAGAGTTGTATCGTGGAGTTACATTCAAAGGTGGCCCACATACGGAAGAAACCTGAGACAAAGCAGGTTGCCACCAGCAACGGAACGCTGTCAACATGTACGCAAATCAGATTGCAGGCAATGAGCACCAGGCAGCAGGTCAGGAACGCTACTTTGGAGGTAAACTGGAATTTCAGGCGGAACATGACGGCAAACGTCAGCGCCATACCTGCCATCGAAGCGTAGCCCGCCATCATGATGTCTTCCTGCATCAGCGCCAGCGAGCCTACCATTTCGCCTGCCGCCGCCATATAGATGCCGCCGGAGAGCTGGAAGGCAATGGCCATGAAAATGATAATCCACGGCTTCCACCGCTCCGGCACAAAGTTGCGGATGGCGGGGATAGAGAAAGGTCCGGTTTCGTGCATGGCGTCAATAGTTTACCTCACACTCCACATTCATACCCGCACAGAGGCGTTCCAGGTCTTCGGGGCGGTTGTCCGTGGCAAATTCGATGCGCACCGGGATGCGTTGCTCTATCTTAACAAAGTTACCGGCGGAGTTATCCTGCGGCAGCAGGGAGAAACTGGCACCCGTGGCCCGCGACAGAGAGCGGACGATACCCTTGAAGGTGATACCCGGAACGGCGTCAACTTCAATCTCTACCGGGTCGCCCGGTTTGATGTTTGCCGTCTGCGTTTCTTTGTAATTGGCTATCACCCAACGGTCATTGGCATCTACCACATCGACAATAGTCTGGCCGGGTTGTATCAGCTGGCCTTCCTGGACATTCTTGCGTCCGGTGGTGCCGTCGCAGGGGGCGAGGATGACGGTGTAACTCAAATTCAGCTTTGCCAAGGCGAGGGCGGCTTCGGCAAGCTGAATGCCGGCAACAGTTTGGTCAAGGCGCTGTGTCTGCTCCTGCTTGACGAGGGTAGTGGATTGTTTCTGACGGAGGAGAACCTCATAACGCGCTTTGAGGGCGTCAAAGTTTGTTTTCACACCGTCGTATTGCTGGCGGGTAACGGCTTCCTGCTCATAAAGATTTTTATAGCGGGTGTATTCCCGTTCGGCGTTCTCCATGCGGATGCGGGCTTCTTCAATGGTGGCATCCGAGACAGAAAGATTGTTCTGCGTAGTGTGGATAGTCGTGGTCATGGCGGACTTACCGGAAAGGGCATTCTGATAATCGGCTTCAGCCTGCGCCAGACGAAAACGAAACTCGGTATCTTCTATCAAGGCAAGAGTATCGCCTTTATGCACCGCCTGGTTCTCTTCAAAGCGGATTTCCTTGATGAAACCCTGCACGCGGGAGTTCACGGGAACGATGAGTTGCTTGACTTGGGCGTTGTCGGTGAATTCCACATTGCCCAGATGGATGAAACGAGAGCTTACCCAAAGGATGGCAGCCACGATGAGGAGTATAACTACAATGTTATAGATTAATTTTTTAGTCTTGTGTTTCATATCTTCTTTATTTTATTGATAATTTATATACTTCCCGTCGTTTTCTTCAGTTTGAAATAATTGAAAAGTATATTGATGCGTGCATTCGCCACTTGCAGTTCCGCGCTCAACTTGGAGTTGCTGGCATCAAGCATATCGGTAATCAGCGCCAAGTCATGCAGGTAGCGGTTGCGAATGATGTCGTAGTTCTGATTGGCAAGCTCCAGACTCTTTACCTGCGTGTCGTAAACGGTGAACGACTCGCCGAAACGTACGTACGCGGACTTGACTTCGGCCTGCACATTCTCTTCGAGCAGGCGTTTACCCTCCATGGCACGCTGCGTGGCAATTTTTGCCTTGCGGATGTTCTTGCCAGACCGGTAGATGGAGGCGATATTGAATTTCACCCCTACCCCTATGTACCAATAATTCAGGTTCTTGTCGATGGGCGGCACTTCAATGGTAATCGGTCCGTCCAGAAGATTGGCGGCAAATAAAGCTACAGACGGCAGGCGTTCGGACTTCGCCAATTTCTCGCCTTGCCGGGATTGCTTTATCCCCAGTTCAGCCTGCTTCAACGCCGGAAGCTGACCGGAAGCCGTCTCCTGCCAGTCCGTTTCGGGAAATACAAGAGGCAGCTTATCAAGGACGCACGTATCAATGCCAATGACAGTTTCCTGCGGTAACCCGAGAGTAATGACAAGCTGGTTGTTGATAATGATGCAGCTATTCTCAATCTGAGTCAATGCCAGTTCCAGTGATTTCAGTTGCAGTTCGTAGCGGGTAATGTCATTCTTCAAGGCAAGCCCCTCCTTTTCCTTGGCAGTGATATCCGCCAACAGACGTTTGGTCTGCTCGATATTCTGCCTGTAAACTTCCGCCTGGTTACGCAGCTTGTACAGTTCCAGATAATTGCCTACCAACAGGAAACGGATGTCCTGCCGGTTCTTGTCCTTATCCAGCTGCGCCACTTGCTGCCGGAGCTTGGCCAAAGCGATATTACTCGTTATGGCACCGCCTGCGAAAAGCACCTGAGACGCTTCGATGGCAAAGTTATTTCCAAAGTGCGGCATGGGAGCATTCTCACCATCGGAGAAATCACGGTCGGCAAGCCAAGCATCGCCCAAGTAACTGGCGGAAAGCGATACATCAATCGAAGGGAGTAAAGCGTTCTTCGCCACCTTTACCGCTTGCGCGGCTTCCTGTTCCGCCAGTTCAAAAGTCCGAATACTACGGCTGTTCTTATCAGCCAGTTCAAACATCTGCTCTATACTCAAAATACAGTCCGAAGGGGTTTGAGCCGAGATACAAATGCCACTGCCCGTTCCTAAAAGAAGAAATAGGACTTTGAATGTTTTAGTCATACCAATACCTATATATTATGTTTTTATTGTTACGAAAACCGGGGGCAAAGTTCGCCAAAAGGCATTATCTCTTGAAATTTCAAATTACACAAAATTGGTTTTATTTGTACCAACCCGTAGTTTTAAGTACCTTTGTACAGTTTTTAAGTATCTTTGTTCAAGAATAAAAAGAAAGGTTGAAACATGAAACGTGCCGTTCACATCAAAAGCATCAACGACTTTATACAGGGAAACACAGAAACCATGCGCAGGAAGATTAACTGCCTCGAGCTCAATATTGACGACATCGCACAACACCTATCTTCTCCGGTATTTTTCAAAGCATCCGTCTGCATATTGGTTTTATCTGGAACATCCCATGCCTGCATCAACCACAAGTTCTATCCTGTTTCCGCCAGCACAATGCTTGTCCTTTCAGCCTCGCACTTATTCAATTTTGAGAACTGCACCCCCGATTTCAGATGCCTTTGCCTGTTGGTTAGCAAGGATTTTATGGAGGAAATGGACTCCACCGATATGATTTACAAACGAATCAGGTACGGAGTGAAGCTGTACAACCACCCCATACTTACGATAAACAATTCCGGTTTCTCCCTCCTGTCCACACGATTATCCGCCATTAACCGGGCAATCAGTAACACCACCCACCGACATTATAAAGATGTAATACTGAATACGCTTTTCGCCTTCTACCTCGACCTGAGCGACATCATCGACCGGCAAAGTGAATGGAACGAGAATCCCAGCCTGACACGTCACGAAAGCGTCATCAAAGCTTTCATAGAGCTGTTGATAGAAAATTACCGCGACGAGCATAAAGTAGATTTCTATGCTTCCCGGCTAAATCTTTCCGCTCATTACCTAACCCTCATAGTGAAGCGCGTCACCGGACAGAGCGCCTGCGACTTTATCTTTGAGATGCTCTACAGCGATGCCCGTAACCTGCTGACCTATTCCCAACTTTCTATCCAAGAAATTACCGCCACTTTGCACTTCTCGGACCAATCCTCTTTCGGCAAGTTTTTCAAACGAAGAGCAGGAGTTTCTCCGATTGACTATCGAAAGGAGAAAGCAATAAACAAGTGAGTATAATTAATAATTTATACGGGAAAAGTAATCTGTAAAGTCAGCGTTTATAAGTATCAAATCCAAGTTTTTTATTTCGTCCGACCTTGGTTATTTTTTCGTATGACAACTATAATACGAAAATGCAATAATTGTCATTCAAAAGAATAACCATGGTCGGATGAATTATTATCACGGATAAAAGTACTTATAAGTCCTAAGAAGCAGTATAAAAGTAGGGACTTTCCCAGTAAAATCAAAGCATCGGGAATCATTCGTTTATATCGAACGATGTTTGATAAAGAGCGTAACAAAAATTAGTAAGGACAAATGCCGAAAATAAATAAATCCGGAAAATGCATCGGGGATAAATAAATAATAATTATATTTGCCACATCTTCACTATAGCGTAGTGAATTTTTTACATTTTAGAAAAGCGTTATTGAAATTATCTTCTTATATCAAACTTCGCAAATTTGATTAGGGTTTGAAGATGATAACAACAACGCTCACGTCTACGTTATATATGCATCCTTTCCGCATGGAGGGGTGTTTGTATACATAATTGGCGTGAGTGGCTGTTGTTTATCCAAACCCTAGGCATTGCGAAGGCCTGATATAAGGATAAACAAATACAGCAACTCACGTTTTTTTATGTTAAACTTTTAAATTATAATGTATGATGACAACAAACATGCAGACGATGAAAGGGACTTATAAAGCCCCTTCCATTGAAGTGATTAAGATGGAAAATGAAGGTGTAATCGCAGCAAGCGGAGACTTTTCTACAGAAAACTATTCTCCCATCCCAATGGGCACAACCCGTTCAAGTGGTTATAATGCGGCATCCAGCAGCGACCTGGAAGATTTAATCAACGATATTTTGACCGTAGAAAATTAAGGAGGGCACCATTATGTTGAAATTACAAAGTTCTCTGAAAGCGGCTGTTTGCATGGCAGCAGTCGCTTTGACTGCAATGAGTTGCAGCCAGGATGAATGGGCAGAGCAATCTGCTCCGAAAGGCAACACTACGATTGTAGCGTCTTTTGAAGGGGCTGATACACGTACTTCAGTCAATAGCAACAACCAAGTCGTTTGGAATAAGGATGACGCTTTCGGGTTGTTCTATACGACTCAAAGCAAAACGACACCTACGGCTTCCAAGTTTACTTGTTCTAATGCCGACGGAACAAACACTACAGCAGCATTTAGCGGTAATCTGGATACCGGAGCAGCTACTTCATACGCAGTATATCCGTATCAAGAAAGCATGAGTTTAAGCAATAATACCGTAACGATGGAACTTCCCGCCTCTTTCAAGTATACAACGGCAAGCGAAGGACCGATGTATGCATCGGCTTCGGACATCACAGAGTCCATTTCTTTCAAACACTTGGCAGGATTGCTGAAACTGACAGTAAGCAGCAACATCGCTACTAAAGCTAAGAAGTTTGTTATCACAGCTGACAAGAACATTGCAGGTACTTGCACTGCCGATTTGGAAACGAAACCGGAATTGGCGATAACAAGTAACGAAAAGGCGAGCAAGACTATAACCGTCAGCCTGAACTTCGATAAAGAGCAAACTACTCCTACTACTTTCTACATTCCTATTCTGGCAGGAACATACGCCACACTTACGGCAGAACTGCAAAATGAAAAAGGTACGCCGCTCTTCTCCGCCAAAGAATGGAAAAACGTCACTGTGGCACGCGCCGACATGCTTACTTCCTCATTCGGATTTATAACGATTGACGCAACGACACCGGATGACATCAACGATGCAATAGCTAAAGCACTTCCTACAGAAAAACCCGCTGAACCCGTAACAACAAACGTGGAACTCAGCAAAGCGATTGATGCGGCAAGCGGTTCGAGCACTATTGCCATTCCGGTTGTTGAGAACTCCAATGTAAATCTGTCTTTAGCGGCTCTACCCACTACTACAACTTTGGAACTGAAAGACGAGAATTCTACAGAAACAGACCCTACCCCCGCAGTGAACACAGTGAGCATCGCCATTCCTAAAGTAGAAAACGGCGTTACAGCTCCCAGCTTCACCATTACCATGCCCAAGACTACCGTAGTATTGGATGCGAATAGTACAGACGGAACAACGACTTACGGTACAGTAACCGCCAAGACAGCTTCAAATACTCTGGTAATAAATAAAGGTGTCACCGTTACAAAACTGATTGCAGCAGGTGGAAACATCAGAGTGGCCGGTATAATCACTAACCCACTGGAAAAGGCAGACGGTTTCAGAGATGATGTACTCGTCATCGTTGAACCGGAAGCCAGCGTAACTATTCCAGAAACAGGATTCACTAAAATAGATGCAGCCGTATATGACATGATGCAAGTTGCCAAGAACGGCGGTACATACGTACTTAACTCCAACGTGGTTTTATCAAAACCACTGGTGATTGAAAGCACAATGACGCTTGACTTGAACGGACATAGCATCACGCCTAAAGACGGAGGCTTAAGCCAGGTGCTGAATACCAAAGACGCTCTGATTCTGGTTCGCCGTGGAGCAAATCTGACCATCAACGACAGTAAAGGCAATGCCGGCCGCATCGATGCCAACAATATCGAAAGTATATATGCAGCCGTGAAACTGACCGACAGCAAAGACACAGGTGAAACTCTGGCTTGCCTTACGGTAAATGGTGGTACTCTCAATGGATATTATTATGGCATCGTCGGCAACGGCACACGCCACGGTACAGAGGTAACAATCAAAGGCGGTAAAATCATTGGCACAAAAGGTTCAGGTATTTACCATCCGCAAAATGGAACCTTGACTGTCAGCGGAGGTGATATTGAAGGAAATGATACGGGCATCGAAATGCGTTCAGGAACGTTAAAAGTAACCGCCGGTAACATTAAGGCTACCGCCCTAACATCCGACGCAAAGCCCAATGGTAGCGGTACAACTATCACCGGTGCCGCAGTAGCCGTTTCGCAACACGTCACCGATAAAGATATCAAAGCCACCCTTGAAGGAGGAACATTGGAAGGCATTTACGCTTTATATGAAGCAGACTTGCAAAATGAGTCCTCTGAGAACATAACAATCGACTGTTCAAGCAACTGCACGTTCAACGGGAAGATTTATAGCCGGAATTGCAAAGCATTCATTAAAAGCGGTACTTTCTCCGACCCGAGCGCACTGGACTATCTGGCAGACGATGCCGATGTGAATGTGTCTCTGAATAAGGACTGTGAAACCACGAAATTGTACATACCTAAGGGACAAACTGTCGTCATAGATCTTAATCATAAAAAGCTGATCGTCAGTGGAATTCTAGAGGATGACAAGATTACCATTGGCAAAGCAGAATATCCAAATACTAATGTTCTCATCGGCGGTAATCTGACACTGAAAAACGGAAAGTTTGAAAATAACAAGTTGGGGATGGGACTGATATCAAATAATGCCCAATTACTACTGGAGAATATCGAATACACAACGGAGGCTTCCGAGCATTACGGAATATTCAATGACCCGTATGTAAAGGATTCCCACATTATCGTCAAGAATTCCACTATGAGCAGCGTATACTATGCCATCAACACCAATGCTAGAGTTGACAAAACAACGGGCAAAACAGGCTGGACAACCATGGAACTTGAGAACTCCACCTTCACAGCCAAAGAAACTGCTCTAATGGTGAATACTCCCTCCACTATTACAGTGAATAAATGTATCTTCAGCGGAGGCTGGCAAGGCGTACTCCTACGCGGCGGTAAGGCAACATTCACTGATAGCCAAATCAAATTAGCATTTGCCGGCTATGCTACAAGTAGCATAGTACAAGGGAAGACTTGGGGAGAAGGAAACAATGCTCCTGCAGCAGCCCTCACGGCAGGCAACAGAAGCACCAGTGCTTATGA
Organism: uncultured Bacteroides sp.; assembly: GCF_959029255.1. Classification (GTDB taxonomy): domain Bacteria; phylum Bacteroidota; class Bacteroidia; order Bacteroidales; family Bacteroidaceae; genus Bacteroides. Next base: position 86,618 of record NZ_CAUFUE010000013.1, read on the forward strand.
CTACAAAACTGAAATTACCTTAAACAATACTACTTTCAGCAATGACGGTACAGACGGAAATGAAAAGAACGCCACTGAATATCCTGCCATCTATATCGATACGGAAGGCATAGATACCAAATCTAACCAAGGTGTAGAACTTAATTATGATGAAATATCAAAGGGATCATTCGAGAAAGCCGGAAAAGGTCTTGTCATTCAAAAGAAAGAGAAAGACGAAGACGAAAACAAAAATGTTAAAATTAATGGTATCCAACAGTTATAAGCTATAAATAAAGGATGCGGCTAACTCTCATTAGTTAGCCGCATTTCTTTTATTGTTTATCATTCATCGTATCAGAAGAAATTCCATTCATCTGCCTTTATTAAGTAATAATTCATTATCTTTGTCTCGAATGTTTGATTAATACATCAAACTATTATTTCCGGGAATGTATGAGAACACGAGCATTACATTATCAAGTAGGTACACACGCCTTTCGCATAGTGGCTTCTTCCAACTTTGACGTGACGGAAGCTTTGCCTTCATTGGGTCCGTTTCTGACCACGGCTAAAACAGACAATGAGATTATCTTTGAACTCTGCATAGACAATTCGGAAGTGGCAATAGACCCGGACCCCCTTGAAGAGCCTGACAATATCCGCTTCGACTGGGAAGACGCCTCTTGCGTTATCCGTCCGATGCCCGACGAGACGACCTATCTTGTATTCATTACACCTCAAAATAGCAAACAGACTTTTTATATGGAATGTGACGACAGATTCAGGTATTGCACCGCTTATCTGCCCGCCAACGAAAACGCCCCAAAAGCCGGTTTGCGGGGAAGCGCGGAAAGTTTTGTTCTTAATAATTACTTGATGATGCTCTATGCTTTCAATGCCGCCCGGTATCATACGTTGCTGATGCATGCTTCGGTTATCTCGTACAACGATAAAGGATACCTCTTTCTAGGGAAAAGCGGGATAGGAAAAAGTACGCATACTTCACTTTGGTTGAAACATATCCCGGGATGCCATCTGCTGAATGACGACAATCCGGTGGTACATGTGGATAGTGACACCAAGCAAGCCACTGTTTTCGGTTCGCCGTGGAGCGGAAAGACGCCTTGTTACCTCAATGAATCGGTACCTGTAGGCGCTTTTATCCGTCTGGAACAGGCGCCGGAAAATGAAATGGAACGGGAGAATGCCGTAGGGGCTTTCGCCGCCCTTCTCCCCTCTTGCTCCTGCTTGAAGCAGGATAAGGAAATTTACAACGGCATCGTTTCTACCGTAACGGAGCTGGCAACTCTTGTTCCTGTCTATCATCTGAAATGTCTGCCGGATAAAGATGCCGCTGAACTTTGCAGGGAAAGAGTAGAAAGGGATAATGGAGGGATAAAGTGATAGGGTGATAGAGTGACAAGGTCAAATGGAAACGAAGAAAATCATTCCTAATGAAGTATTGCTTCCCGAGGTTGCACGTCTCATCGAGGAGGGGTACACGGTGACGATTACCGTTCGGGGAAACAGCATGAACCCGTTTCTGGTGGACCGCCGCGACTGGGTGACATTAGGAAGTTTCAACGCAGACGACTTGCAGCCGGGGGTGGCTGTATTGGCACGCGACTTGACGGGGCGCATCATCTTTCACCGTATCATCCGGCGGAGCGGAGACGCACTGATATTGCAAGGTGACGGAAACCTTGCCCAAACCGAAGAGACAAACATCCGGCTGGTTATGGGACTCATGACTGAAGCCATACGGAAAGGAAAGAGCTATACCGCCGACGGCAGAACCTGGCGGCTCTATTCGTACTGGTGGATGAAGCTAAAACCTATACGGCGCTGGCTGCTCGTTTTATTCAGAAGATTATAAAACCAATACAACAATAAGCCATGAAAATCAAAAAAGGATTTATCTTACACCGGATAGGTGATGAATACATCATCATGCAAGACGGGTCATCGAACGTGGATTTCAGTAAAGTCATCAACTTGAACAAGACTTCCGCCATGCTTTGGAAAGCGATGAAAAACAAAGATTTTGATGTGAATACTTTGGCAAAAGCACTAACGGAACATTACGAGATTGATGCAGCAACCGCTCACCGCGACGCGCAGAAATTCATCGGCTCCTTGCAACAGGAGGGTGTAATAGAATAAAAACGGATATGCAACACGCTTTCTTTTCCCTGGTACGTTCCGGTCTGTGGGGTACTCCGGCAGACGAACTTCTCTTCCAGTCCGTTTCAGATGCCGATTGGGAGATATTGTACCGTATGGCAAATTCGCAAGCATTGCTTGCCTTGACTTATGACGGCATCAACAGTCTGCCTGCCGAACTGCGCCCGCCACGCGCCTTATACCTGAAATGGGCGGCGAGGACAGTGCAGATAGAACAAGCCAACGAACGCCTCAACCGAAGCGTCTCCGAACTGAATACCCTTTACAGCGAAGCCGGTTTGCATCCCATATTGCTGAAAGGGCAAGGCATCGGCACAAACTATCGCACTCCCCTACACCGGCAATGCGGAGATATCGACATCTATCTGGGAAAGAAAGGGCAACCCATAGCCAACTGGATACTGCTGCAACAGGGTGCCGTCGTCGAAGGAGAAGCTTCCGACAAGCATGCCAGCTATGCCCTGAATGGCGTACACATCGAGAACCACCGCATCATCCTCCGGCTGAACAATCCTTTCGCCAACCGCCGGGTTCAGAAACTAATCGGGGAATGGTATCCCCAGGGAGCAGAAACCGACTATGCAATGCCGTTGCCTCCCGCCACTTTCAATGCGCTATACATCTTTCTGCACGCTTTTATTCACTTCTTGAACAGTGGCATAGGCCTGCGCCAGTTATGTGACTGGACTTGCCTGCTTGCCAATCGCTCCAAAGACATAGACAAACCTGCCGTACTGCGCCAATTGCAAGAACTCGGGCTGCTCCGTGCCGCGCAAGCATTCGGATATATCGCCGTCAACCGTCTCGGACTTCCTTCCAATCACCTGCCTATTCCTATAGAAGACGCAAAGATTCCGGGTGAGAAGTTGCTGGCGGACATCTTCGCAACGGGTAATTTCGGCCAGCACGACGCCCGTATCAAGCCCCGTCCCAAAGGATACTGGGCAGGAAAATGGTACACCTTCTGCCGTGCCACCCGCCGTTGCAATGAACTGCGGCAGTTTGCGCCGGGCGAGGCTTTTTGGTATCCGATGACGTTGATTAAAGGCACGGTGGCTATACAGATAAATAGGATTAAAGGGAGAATTATTAAAAATTAAAAGACTGAGGGGGATGGAAAGGGACAAGAGGAAGAAGCTGAGATACATTTGGGATGTTTCCGCCGGACAGCGCGGACGCATTCTGCTAAGTTGCTTTACCGGCATTCTGGGCGTGGCTTTCTCACTGGCTTTTATCTATGCTTCCAAGCAGGTGATTGATATCGCAACCGGAGTTGCACTGGGGAGTCTGATGCAGGCGGCCGGTTATACTATCGCGTTGTTGATAGCCCAGTTGCTTTGCGGCACGGCAGATACTTGGATAAGTACCCGGATGCAGGTCGAAGCGGGAAACGCATTACGCCACCGGCTGTTCTCACGTTTGCTGCAAAGCCGCTGGAATGAGCTGGAACGCTTTCATACCGGAGACGTGGTGAACCGTATGGAACAGGATACCTCCGCCATCGTTGCGCTGTTGACTTCTTCCATTCCCGCCTTTATCGTCACAGGCGTACAATTGTTGGCGGCTTTCCTTTTCTTCTGTTTTCTGGACCCGTCCCTACCTTGGCTCGTGGTTGCCATACTTCCCGTATTCCTATTGGGCAGCCGGTTCTATATGCGCCGGATGAAACTCTATACGCATGATATCCGAAGCAGTGACAGCCGCATCCAGTCCGTTATACAAGAAAGCCTGCAGCATCGCACAGTGATTAAAACATTGGAGCAGGGAGAACGTCATCTGGGCAAGCTCGATGACTTGCAGGATATGCTCCGCAGTCGGGTGATGGGACGTACCCGTTTTTCACTTTCCGCCCGCATGCTGGTTGCTTTCGCTTTTTCAGGCGGATATCTCACGGCATTTCTTTGGGGAGCCGTCCGCCTCAGCACAGGCAGCATCACTTTCGGTACGATGACCGCTTTTCTGCAACTGGTGGGCAAGGTACAACGTCCTGTTCTCGACCTTTCGCGCCTGATACCTTCTTTTGTCAATGCCCTTACCGCCATAGACCGTTTACAGGAACTTGAGGACTTACCGGCAGAAACAGATGGCGACAGCATCCTATTTGCTTCCACTCCAAGTGTCGAACTGAAAGATATTACTTTCAGCTATACCCTTGGTGACCGTCCTGTCTTCAACCATTTCTCTTGCCGATTTCCTGCAGGGAGCTGTACAGCCGTAGTCGGTGAAACGGGGAAAGGCAAAACCACTCTTATCCGGCTTCTGCTTGCGCTGGCAACACCGCAGGAAGGACATATCAAACTAGCAACAGAGGAATTTTCCATAAATATCACCCCGCAAACCCGCAGTAACTTTATGTATGTTCCGCAAGGTAATACTTTATTCAGCGGCACCATACGCGACAATCTGCTAATGGGTAACCCGCAGGCTACCGATGAAGCCATGCAACAGGCACTGCGCACCGCTACCGCCGACTTCGTATTCCAACTGCCCAATGCTATGGACACTCCGCTCAACGAACAAGGCGGTCGCTTGAGCGAGGGACAAGCTCAGCGCATTGCCATAGCCCGTGCCCTGCTACGCCCCGGCAGCATACTGTTGTTGGATGAAGCCACCTCTGCCCTTGACCCTGACACGGAACGGCAGCTAATAAAAAACCTGCGCAGAGACTGCGCAGGCAAAACATTTATCTTCGTGACTCACCATCCCGCCGTGGCGGAAGCGTGCGAGGTAATCATACAACTATAAGCATAATAGATATTCTTTAACTATAACTTAGACAATATTTCCGGCAAAGCAGCTAACAAATAAAATGGTAAGTTCACCAGACGGAAGCATTTACCTTCTATAGCCTGTACCTTATCTATTGAGAAATTACCTGTCCACTTGCGTAATTCTCTAATTATACTTCGTTCAAACATTTCGTTTTCAGCTTATAACACATGAGCAAAGATAAGAATTTGTTTCATTGCAGAGGTATCCTTCAACTTTCCAACATAAAAAAGGCTGTTTCACAGTCCATGAAACAGCCTTTTCCTATAATTAAGTACTTAAGTTCTACTTAGAAAAGTTTAGCAGGATATTCTCCGGCTTCAACCAATGCCTGAATCTTATCTACCACACTCTGGCGGTCTTCAGGATAAGTTACGCCAAACCATTTGCTGGTAGTATCGAGCACCTCACAAGTTGCAGTACCGTCACTAATCAACTTATCCACCATCAACGGAATGAAGAATTCGCTCTTCAGGTTCTCCATGTTCTTCGGATCGCTGAGGAATGTCTTGAAGAATTCCTGGCTGTAAGCGAAGTAATCGGGAGTAAAGCCCCAAAAGTTCATGCTGACGGGAGTAGTGTCGGGAGTAGCTGTCCACTCGCCGTTATCGTCGATATATTTCACTTCACCGTCCATGCGCTGAATCTTGGTGCGTTCTACTACCGAGGTCAGCAGGTTGTTGGCATCTGTTCCGCAAAGACCGCGAGATACAGTACCACTTTCGCTCAACGTGTTTCCGATGCGGAAGCCTACCATGGAATATACATTCTTTGAACCTTCGGGCAGTGCGGAAAGGAATTTACCCATTACCTGGAAAGAATCACGTCCATAGAAGTCGTCGCAGTTGATAACGGCAAACGGTTCTTTGATTACATCGGCGCCCATCATTACGGCATGGTTGGTTCCCCAAGGTTTGGTACGGTCTGCCGGGCAAGTGAAGCCTTCAGGAAGAGCATCCAGTTCTTGGAACACCATTTCGCACGGAATATGGCCTTCGTATTTAGAAATAATCTTATCACGGAAATCCTGTTCAAAATCTTTACGGATGACAAAAACGAGCTTACCGAATCCGGCATTGATTGCATCGTAAATGGAGTAATCCATAATAGTTTCACCGTTAGGACCCAGACCGTCCAATTGTTTCAAGCCACCATAACGGCTACCCATACCGGCAGCCAATAAGAATAAAGTTGGTTTCATATCAGTTATTATTTAAAAAGGTTAGTTTATCATAGTTGATTACGTTGGCAAATGTACAAAAATAAATATCAGAAAGAGTGGAATTTTAGTTCATTCTTTGCTGCAATCGTACAAAAACAAGTATTATCGTCCTCACTTTCAAACCATCAGAACGGATAACCGATAGCGAAATGCAGTGCCAGACTGTCTTTGAACTTCGGAATATTGTAATATCCCGACTTACCGGTATCATACGGGTCGTGCAAGCCGATACCCAAATCCAGACGGAAAACGAGGAAATCCAAATCATAACGTAACCCCGTTCCCGTGCCCAGAGCTATCTGTTTCGGGAAATTCTTTAAAGTCAACTCACCACCGGGACGAGCCTCATCCTTACGCATCAACCATACGTTGCCCGCATCCAAGAACACAGCCCCGTGGAGGTCACCGAGAATACGGAAACGGTATTCCACATTCGCCTCCATGCGAATGTCACCCACATGGTTGATGAAGGAATATTTGCTCTCTTTATCCGGTACATATCCGCCGGGACCTACACTACGTGCAGAGAATGCACGGATACTATTAGCACCGCCTATATAGAACTGTTCGGTATAAGGAGCCGCCAACGCATTGCCGTACGACCATATCACCCCACCCGCAATACGGGAAGCTATCATCTGGTTCTTGTCAATCTTATAATGATAACGGAACTCACTGTTCAACTTCAGGAACTGCGCAAAAGGTACGCCCAGAAGTTTTTTATCTTTCTCGCTGAAAGGCCTACCGAATATGCGATAGATACATGATGTCAGGTTACCGGCCGAAGCAACCGTAGTCTGCCACCAGATGGGATTGCGCACCCTGCGCAAAGAAGCGTTATCATACGTATAAGTATACTCCATGGCAGGAATAAACTGATTACGCAAACTCACATAGAGCGCCGGATTGTCATCTTGCAATTCCTTAAAAGCCTCGGTAGGATTGCGCAACACATTAAAAGTCAATTTGAAAGGCGTAAAGCTGTGTTTACTCGTAGGCTTCGGCTGAAAATCGTATGTAGCGTTTCCGCCGAACGCCAGCAGTTTGTAATACTTCGCGCGGTTCAGTTGGTTGATGTACAACTTGAAGGTCGTAGTAGCCGGGAAGTCATACTCCTTGTCTCCAAAACGGGGAAAGACTACGCGGGGGAACATCAACGAGGTAGAAAGTCCCAACTCGTAACTGTTCATCAAAGAAGAACGGTCCTTACCCGTCTGCCACTCGTATGAACCATCCAGCTTGACATTCCAGGACTCACCACCCCCAAAGACATTATTCTTGGTTACGGTAAACGAAGCTCCCGGTCCGGTCTGGTTATTACTTTTCATCGTCACGTTGAAATCCAGTTCGGCGTCGTATGGTTTATCCAATGCAGCACGGATATTCAAATCGAGCGTATCGGAAGCGAAAGTGGTGTCGCGAGGCGTATATTGCATTTCAAGATAACGGAAAATACCGACATTTGCCAAACGCTCCTGCACACGGGTCTGGCGATACAGGCTGTATAAATGCTGCATGGAACGGCGGCGAGACATGCCCGTACTATCCTGTACCTGACGTTTCGACCGATAGGCCTGATAGTCCAGCCAACGATAGAGCATATTGGGACGTACACGCAACTTGTTGTGGTAGTAGATACGCAATCCCTTATAATCCAAGCTGTCATTAGGCTGCTGCCCCTGCTTTCCATAAAGATAGAAAGCCCTGTTTCCTACATAGAACGGTTTTTCCGCAACGGCAGGCATACCGGCAACGGGTATCAACCGCATGGTGACATGACCGCCCGGCACCATGGTGGTATCAGCCTGATAGGTCAGATAGTCGGGACGGAAATAGTAACAACCTACGTTACGCAGCAAGGTACTGATGCGGGTACGCTCTCCATCCAGGTCTGTCACGTTGAACTGCTCGCCCGGACTGATAAGGGAACGACGACGGCTCAGCTCCATGATGCGCATGGTACGCTCGGTAAAACCACGGTAGTAGACGGTATCGATGAAATACGGGTTCCTCATATCCACCGTATATTGCAGTTTGGCTTTCAATGAATCCTTGGGGTCGATAAAGGTCTTATAGCTTACGGTTCCATTGAAATAGCCGTAATCGTGCAGCAAGTTGACAGCCGCCTTCTCACGGATATCGGGGTTTACAGTCGACATAAACACCGGTTTGGCGGCAAAGCGGTTGAATATCCACTTGCCGAAACCTTTCTTGTATTTCACAAAACCATTGTACACCCACAGCCCGAGGGGGAACGGGTAACGTATGGTCGAGCTACCCAGCAAAGCATTGTTCGGCGCCGTAGCCAGCGCAGCCTCAACTTCCTCCATAGCCGTTTCACCTACCGGTGTCTCACTGCGGTTCTCCACTATCATCGGTTTTTGCCCGGTATAAAGTATCTCGCCTTCCGGCAGATGCTTGGTAGTGGAACAGCCCGCCAGAAATATCAATCCTATACTATATAGTATCAGTCGTTTCATATTCTCTTTTCACTTTATCACTCTGTCACGTTATCACTTTTCATCTTCCGCCACCGTCACCTTATTGCTCTTCTTTTTCTTGAAGATGAAAAGCTCTCCCAGACGGTCCATCTTACGGCGCAACACAATACCCACACCCGTCTCGGTGATTTCTCCGTCGAGCACACTCTCATAATTCTTATTGTGGAACACGCGCACATAGCGGGTACCCGAAGCATCCAGCCTGTATTCCAAAGAAATATTATCAATGAACGATTCGGCATTGTTCGTGGCATTGGCACCGGTAGATACCTTGCCGCCGATAACGATTTGTACACGGTCATTGAACAGACGCTGCGAGTAGCGGAAACTGTAATCGGTCTGCTTGTCACCCGTTTCGGCAGAGGTGCGGTCTTCCACACCCATTGTGAAGTTGGCGTTCACACTCTCCAGGGCAGAGCCCGCCAAAGAATTAATCTGGCTTTGCAGCACACTGTTCAGCGCGCTACCCATGCTCAGACCGCCCCCCTTCACACCGCTGTTCAGGTAAATACCCGTAGCCAGCATGGCAATAGCCTGTTTACTACGCTCTTCTGCTCCCATCGCCTGCAACTCATTTTCAATGGTGGCATCGTCCGGGGCAGCGATATCGAATATCAGTTCAGGGGCTTCAAGGCGGTTCTTGATGGCAATGGACACATCGAAGTTCACCATGCGCGAACCTCCGTCTCCATCGGACACGGAAGAGCGTATGCGCTCCGTCGCTTTCAGGTTAATCGTAGGATTCATCGGATTGCCCCGCCAGTCTACATAGCTGCCGCTGTTAATCTGGAATTCCTTCAAAGGGATGATAGGTAATGAATACTTCATGACGCCGCCCGAAAGCGTATAGCGCCCTGTAAGGCTCAAATCTCCCTGCGGAGTATATTGCATGTTCAGGTCGCCGCCGCCTTCCAGTTCCACAAATTTGCTCCGGTCGGGACTAAGGTCGGCACGCAGGCGCACCGCATTGTCTATATGCACGGACATTATCATATCCATACCTCCCAGAGACATGGCGGGAGTATCATCGGCATGCACCGAAGTGGTATCCGTAAAGGAAGTGAAAGTAACCAGTCCGCTCAGGCGGTCTTCCACCGTCAACGGAGAGTCAGTCAAAACGTATGTCACATCCGTATTGCCCAGCAAATTCATGTTTCCACGCATGTTCAGGGCATCCAGCGGACCACGTATCGTAGCGTTCAGGTCTACGAATACTTTACCGTAAACCAGGCTTTCGCGCGTGCGCGGCGCATCAAGCAAAGTATAGTTCTCCGCCAGCAGTTTCAGGTTCGCCGTGGGGCGTTCCATATTGCGGAAATCTATCTTGCCGTCAATCGTGAACGGGTTCTTACTGGTGGTATAAATGGCAAATTTGTCAAATATCAGTTGGTTATCCTTGACGCGCACCGGTCGGTTGTCGAACAAATAGCGCGCTCCTGCCTGACGGGCATATACCGATACGCTATCGAACGTTATATCCCCGTTCACCACCGGTTTTTCCAACGGTCCGTAGATGTACATCCCGCCATCGATATCTCCTGAAAGCGAAACCATCTGGTCGGGGATAAAGGCATTGGCTATCCGCATCGGGAAGTGTTCAAAGTTGGTGGTAACTTCCAACGTATCTTTACCATTGGTTTGCGTCAATATGCCATCGGCAGTCATCACTTCCTGGTTGTCAAAGCTGAAATAGGTATTCAGATAATGCGCTCCTTTATCGCCGGGCAACCAAGTAGCACCCAGTCCGATGTCACCTACAGGCTGGCGCTCATACGTCAGTTGCTCCACATTGGCTTCGGAAGATACCTGCAAGGAAGTAGCGGTTTGTATGTATTGGGCTTCTACCGTTAACAGTCCGGTCAGCCGCGGCATGTAAGGAAGTACCTCACTCAACTCTCCCAGTTGCAAGCGGCTAAGTTCCACATTGATATTCTGCAACGAAATACTATCGTTCTTGTCGGACTGCATCCGGAAACACAATCCGTTATCGCTATCCATATCCACATTGGCGTAGACACGCATATTCTTATGCAGATATATCCAGTTGCTGTCGTCCACAAAATGGAACTTGCGGAAGGCGATGACAGGTTCGGCAGGCGTCAGGCTGAACAGCACACCGTTTCCTTGTCCGTTTCCTTTAGTCAGCGGGCGGGCATTGACACCGAAGAGCACACCGGTCTTTCCCTGACCGTCTACATAGTTCACAGTCAGCTCCGCATCTTCACTACGGATTTCCCCGGTGAGCGTGCTGCGGAATACGAACTGCGGATTCTTCGGCCCGTTAATCACACCTCCCTGCAAAGTCATGCGGGCGGTGTCTTGCTTGATGGCAAAGAAGATGGTATCGAGTTGCAGCGAGTCCATACGCAAGCCATGGATGGCTGTCCGCCCATTGATGCCCCTCGTCGGGGTAGAGCCAAAGCGGAGTATGAAGTCATTGAACGAAATATCTTTGGTTTTCAGGAAGTAGCTGACCGGATTTTGCTTTCCTGCCGTCAACTGCATACCTGCCGACGGAAGTACGCGGCGCAGGGCGGCATGGTCAAGCAGTTTCTCGTCCCACTGCTTCATCAGTATGGTTGCAAATTCATCCGATTGCTCTATCAATTTCTTCAGGGTGCTGCGGGCACGGAACTGAAAGTCCATATCGCCCGCGTCCATCCTCAACTTAATGGAATCGTGGCGCGCTTCCGCTCCCAGGCGGAAACCGAACGGATGTTCCAAAGGTTTCGGAGCAATGCCCAGCTTGTGTAAATTCAAATCTTCCACATTCACGTCAAGTTTGCCGTCCATGTACTTTCTGTCAAGGCGCATATCGGCATCCGCCCGCATTTTCAACAGGGGGTTGTCGCTCGCCAGGTGTACCGTTGCCACGGAGGATTTCAATCCGGCAGTCAAGTCCACGCCCGAAACGTTCCAGCGGGCATATTGCAATTCATCGAGCTTGGCTTTCAAGTCTGCAAACGTGCGACGGGAAGCTATATCCACGCCCTGCCCTTTGGCAGCAACAGTTGCCGAAAGTGTATAGATGGAGTCTTTGGGCAGGAAGTTGTGAAGCTGCAAGGAATTGATATTGAGATTGGCATGATAGGCCTCGGTAGACAAGTTGTAGGCGGCATCCAAGTCCAGTGAGCCGTCACCCTCCTTTATCTTCAACAAAGCTTTGCACTGCGAACCTTCCAACCCTAAACGTGCCATCAGGTTCATGCTGTCCGGCACCACGATAGAGCCGTCGGGCGTGATGCCTGTCAGTCCGGTAAGGAAGTTCAGGTCTTGCGTCTGCATTTCCAGGTCGAGCGAACCGCTACGGGTCAGGCTGTCCGTCAAGTTCCAGAACTCGCCGCCGCCTTTCAGTGAAAAAGCGCCGGGAAGGTCGGCCGATATACGGGATATCTGCATCTGTTTCAGGTTTCCTTCCGTACCGGCACGAATTACCAACGGACGGAAAGGATAAGCTTTCTTGAAAGTTTCGGGCAATCCGCCTGCAAAGAGCATCACGTCCTGCTTACCGATGTTGGCATTGAAACGGGCGGTCAGGCGTCCGGTCGTGGGTATATCCACCAGTTCCCAGTAGGTCTGCGCCGTCAAGTCCATGTCGCTATGCGGGGTTTTGAGTTGCAGATAGGGGACGCGTATAACGGTTGAATCGGCAAACAAACGTCCGGTCAGTGAAGTTACGGTCAGTCCGGAACGGTCGTACATGGAGAACTCGCGGATGACGGCATTCATGTTCCGCCCGTAAGTCATCACGGAGTCGATGCCGATGCGGATGTCCCGCAACGCAATGTGCGAAGCGTCAAAACCCTCCGCAGGAGTAGCTGTACCCGAATCGTAATTGACGGTAGCCCCCGAAAGCGCAAACTTCCTCCATCCGTAGAATTGCCGTTTGAGGTCGGCACTCGCGTCTTCTATATTCGCATCTCCAATGTGGGCGGCTAGAGCCATAGAGTCGAGCGGCATCTGCAAATCCACCGAAACATTTTTCAGTTTCAGATTGTGCAGGGCTATCCGCCAGTTCACGGCAGTTTCGGTGGTATCTTTGGGAGCTTCGGTAGTGTCGGCAAGCATCACTTGTATATGGGTGTCGCTCAGCTCCACGCTATTCAGCACGGCATCTTCTTTTTTCAGGTCGATGCCATGGCTCTCAAGGAAGAAGCGGCCGAGCGTACCTTTTATATGCATACCTTCCATCAGGGTGGAAGAATTAACGGCAACTTGTCGCAAGGTGACGTCATCTATCTCTACCCTACCTTTTAATAAAGGCCATGCCTGCACACGCACGTTCAAGCTTTCAAGACTCAGCAACGTATCGGGATGTTGCACATCGACTGCACTGTCCGCCCGTTGCACCACCTGCACCCCCCGCACAAGCAAGTTCAAAGGGAAACGGAGGTCGATACGCTCTACGGAAATATTCATACCCGTAGCGTCGGATGCTATCGCCGTGGCCTGCTTCCGTATAAAATTCTGTACGGGAGGTACATAAAGCAATATCATCAGTATTACAAATAGGATAATAGGAGTGAGTAGCACCCAAAGTGCTCCCTTTAGCCATTTTCTTCTCATTGGAACTTCAAACTGTCATCTATTAAAAGTTGTACAAAGTAAACAATTTATTTCGACATAAAGTTCCTAAAGGATAAAAATACTGTGATAGGGAGGGATGGATGATAGATGTGGATGGCTAAAAAGAAACTTCGGGCACTACTGATTACACAAATAAAAAGCACTTCTCATCAAAAATACTGCTTATTTTTTTTTAATTTGATTAAAATTACTATATTTGTTCAATGTTGGATTAAGTCACAGTTTCATTCGATATATACATCAAGAAGTGGTATTGTTTTCCCCTCACTCAAACGATAGGAATTCCCCGGATAGAACAATAAGCTCCCCACTCCCATTTATTAACGCTATTCCCGGAACGCTGATAGCAGAAATCCGACAAAGAACTCATAGATCATAAAGGAAACTTACGCCCAGGAGTGGAACTTATAACTCTCGAGGATGAAATATTAAATAAAATCATTCCCGTTTTCCATAAAAAGCACTATACAAACGACAAATATCCCTTTGATTATAATCGACCCGGATTAGAGAATTTTAATTGTATAAGAAAACTAACAACTGATTGCTTATGAAAACTATTACTTCAATTTTATGTATGTTGTTTTGCTGCATATATACTGATGCGCAAACGAACTATTACACAGAAACCAAAACTTTTTATGAAGACGGGTATACTTACCAATGTGACCTCAGGAAATCCGGATTCGTAACACTTTACAACAAGGATAATAAATGGACTTATGAAGATGAAATATACAAAGACACAGGAGAGACATTTGTCGTGCCAGATGCAGGAATAGACTTAACCGAGGATGATACATGGACAGATGAGAAATGTAGAACCATTGTAGTGGAAGCATTCACTACTGAACAAAAACTAAGAGTGAAGGGGAGAAAAGTCTCTATAGTAATGTGCATAAATACAGATACAGGAAAAGTGGATGAAGTAAACTTTGAATTTGTAAATTTCGGAGGATATGCTACAATTCCCGTTTCTGTTTATAGAAAGATAGAACTGGAAGTTAAAAAGAATATATGGTTTAAATTGACAGACGAAGGAAGAAAATTAAATTATATATACCAATGGTGGGCCCAAGACCCGAATGATTCCCCATTGAGAGCAATCCGCCGTCTTCAGTTGCAGTGACAAAAATTAAAAACCAATTTGTTTATCATCGATATATGAGATACAAATAGATATGAAGTATTACTAAAACCGAGAGTTAAGCTGAATTGTAGAAAAGAAACGTCAACATATTGCTTATGAAAACTATTACTTCAATTTTATGGATGTTGTTTTGCTGCATATATACTGATGCGCAAACGAACTATTACACAGAAACCAAAACTTTTTATGAAGACGGGTATACTTACCAATGTGACCTCAGGAAATCCGGATTCGTAACACTTTACAACAAGGATAATAAATGGACTTATGAAGATGAAATATACAAAGACACAGGAGAGACATTTGTCGTGCCAGATGCAGGAATAGACTTAACCGAGGATGATACATGGACAGATGAGAAATGTAGAACCATTGTAGTGGAAGCATTCACTACTGAACAAAAACTAAGAGTGAAGGGGAGAAAAGTCTCTATAGTAATGTGCATAAATACAGATACAGGAAAAGTGGATGAAGTAAACTTTGAATTTGTAAATTTCGGAGGATATGCTACAATTCCCGTTTCTGTTTATAGAAAGATAGAACTGGAAGTTAAAAAGAATATATGGTTTAAATTGACAGACGAAGGAAGAAAATTAAATTATATATACCAATGGTGGGCCCAAGACCCGAATGATTCCCCATTGAGAGCAATCCGCCGTCTTCAGTTGCAGTGACAAAAATTAAAAACCAATTTGTTTATCATCGATATATGAGATACAAATAGATATGAAGTATTACTAAAACCGAGAGTTGAGCTGAATTGTAGAAAGGAAACGTCAACATAATTAACGCTATTGTGCCACCTTATTGGCACAGTCTTGCCACTTCATTGGCAAAGCTGTGCCACTCTATAGGCACAACCGTGCCAATGAAGTGGCAATAAGCGGCACCTATAGTATACTGAACAAGGTTGACTATTTGTTATACAGACATCGACTGAATGATATCCTCAATAAGAGCAAGCGAGCGAAGCGCCCGTTTTTCCTGTTCTTCGGTGAAGGGAATGCCGCGTGAAGTTTCCAATATTTTAAGCTGCTCTACGAGTTCCGTAGCGCCTATCAAAGTGAAAAGGGGAATCATCTTATGCGAGACGGCTGCCAACTCATCCGTATCTGCCGTATCAACCGCTTTTTGCAAACGCTCGATATTGAGACGGGTTTCGGATACGAAACTTTCGAGGATGGACTTTGCCGCTTCAGAATCATCACCGGAGAAGGCGGTAAGGGCTGAAAAATCATAAGGGCAGTTTGGGGAGGAAGAAGCGATGGCGCTATCCGGTAATTCTCCACTCTGCGGGATAAGCTCTTGTGAAGTACCGATGCCCTCTATATTCAATTCTTGAAGCAACTCATTTACCGTGAAAGGTTTATGCAGACAACCGGCAAAGCCATGCACCTTAAACTCTTCCGGTTTCATGTCGCTGCGAGCGGTCACGGCTATTACAGGAATGGTTTGAGCTTGGGGAATGTTTGAGGCACGCAACAACTTCAAAAGGTCGAATCCATTGATTGCAGGCATCTGCACGTCAGTGAGAAGAACATCAAAATGGCCTGAACGCAATGCATCCAGCAGTTCATCCATCTGCAGGCAGCAAACGGAGGTGATGCCTTGATGTGAAAGCATGGCGGCGGTAAGTGTCAACTGGATACGGTCGTCATCAATCAGCAGTACGTGCAAGGGAGGAAGTCCCCTTTCCGGAACAGGGGAAGCATCGGTGATTCCAACGGCTTTCTCCCTATCAACCGCTACCGGATAAATGGGAACGCGAAGTGTAAAGGTACTTCCCTTCCCCGGTTCACTTTCCACCTCAATCGTCCCTTCAAGCAGTTGCACCAGCATGCGCACGATGGAAAGTCCCAGACCGAAGCCTTCTTCTCCTTGCGCTCCCGGCAAGCGGGTAAATTCCTGGAAGATACGTTCACGGTCGGCTGCATCCATGCCTTTTCCGGTATCGGTAATAACGACTACAAGCTTCCGGTTTTCATAACGGGCCGCAAGCGTAATGCTGCCGTGCGAAGTGAACTTCACGGCATTGGACAGCAGGTTATTGATGATTTGCCGCAAGCGAAGCGGGTCACTGATATAGGTAGTTTCCAACTCGGGAGAGATATCGCAATGCAGTGCCAAGCCTTTTGCCGAGGTCAGCGGCTCGAAGCTGACACGTATTTCTTCGAGCAGACGCGCCGGGTGGAAAGTAACACGGTTAATCTCGGCTTTATGCTGGTCGAGGCGATGGAAATCGAGCAAATCGACAACGAGTTTCAACAGATGTTCCGAAGAGGTCTTCATATTATCGAGATAGAAGCGTTGCCGCTCATCAACCGTAAGGCGCGCGAGCAAATCGGCATAGCCCATGATGGAACCGAGCGGCGCCTTGAAGTCGTGGGTGATGGCAAGCATCAGCTTTTCACGTGTTGCCAGCAAATCTTCGGCACGACGGCGGGCTTCTTCCAACTCACGACGGTAACGGTTGCTGCGCGAGATATCCCGCACGCTCAACATCAGGAACAGAACGGCAATCAGAACAGCGCCCACTGCAATGCCACCGATTATCTTGGCGGAGTGCTGGCGGACGGCCTGCTGATACTCGGCTTCTTCGCGCGCCTGTTGCAAGGTTTCTTTTTCGTAGTCTTTCAGAAGGCTGTCGATACGTGCGGTGAGCAGATGGTTTACACGTTGCAGGTTACGCTTGCGGCGTTGAACAACGGTGCTTTCAGTTTTCTTCTGCTGCGCCACGGCACGTAGTTTCTGGTGCAGGGAGTCTACCGGGTTGTAAGCATCGAGCACTGTATCGGTTGCAAACTCAAGGGAAGTTTTCACTTGAATGGCTGTATCTTTCTTGGGAGGGACGAACACCTCGCCCAAACGACGGAAGAAACCTTTCTTCTTAGGCTTTGTCACCACGGTGTCGCGATGGGTGATGATGCGGCGTTGCACACGTTGCTGGGTTATCACCGAGTCTTGTGTAGCTATGATTTTCTCTATCTCGCGGGGGGATACCATGCTGTCGTTCGCCTCGCTTAGCGTACGTAGCATACGGATGGTATTCGTATCTTTCTCACGCAACAGGGCAATCAGGCTATCCGTCCACTGTACGTCCCGGTTATCGGAAAGCATGAGGTTCTCCATTTCCCTGTGTACGAAAAACAGGGAAAAAAGCAACACCGCCAGCAATAAGGTATATCCAACGGTTATCTTGACTTTAGATACACTATTCATTTCTCGTTTTATACCTGAACCGCAACCACAACATCAATCCTGCACTTGTCAGCCCGAACGGGAATGCCATCCAGACGCCGACCAATCCCCAGTTGAAGATGAAGCCGCAGAGATATCCCACAGGCAAAGATATAATAAAATACGAAAAAAATGCGATGAACATCATCGGTTTCACATCGGATATGCCACGCAGGGCATTGGCAAAATTGATTTGCAAGCCGTCGCCAAACTGATAAATCAGGAACGGGAAGAACAAGGCGGATACCATTGCGGCAACTTCCGTACTATCCGTGAACCACCCACCCACTTGTCCGCGCAGGGAGAATACGATGGAAAGCAACACCACTTCCATACACAAAATCAGATGAAAACCCGCGTAGGCGGAACGGCGCACATTCTCCATATCGTTCTGTCCCTTGAAGTTGCTGACGCGCACGGCTACCGCCGCACCCATCCCGTAGAACATCATAAAGGTGAATTGCGAGATAGTCAGCATAATCTGGTGTGAAGCCAAAGCAATTGTGCCCAGCCAGCCCACCATGATGGTGCTAAGGCTGAAGGAGGCAGTTTCCATGCCCATCTGCAAGCCTACAGGCCAACCAAGCGCATTCAGTTGCCTGAACACTTTGTCCGACCAACCCAAACGGGAGAAACCTATCCGGTAACGCAGGAAGCGGCGGCCACGAAGTACAATCATCGCGAAGACAATCACCATCACGATACGTGAAAACAGTGTACTGATACCTGCCCCCAGCAGGCCGAATTCGGGCAATCCCAGTTTGCCGTTGATAAGTATATAATTGCCTACGATATTGAGCGCATTTCCACCCAGCAATATCCACATGGCGGTTTTGGTATCGGTGATGCCGTCTGTGAATTGCTTGAAGCCATTGAAGAGCATTACAAAGACAAGCGAGGCGAGCAATACCAGATAATAAGGTTTTATGAGTGGCATCAACTCTTCCGGTTGCCCCAGACGGTCTACGTTGAAGTAGACAATCGTCATGATAAATGTCAGCAACAAGGAAACGAGCACATTTGCCACAAGGCTGCATCGCAGTGCTTGTCCCGCCTCAGCAAAACGGCGGTTGCCGTAGAGGCTACCGACAATCGGGGTCAATCCGTAGCTGAATCCGGTGCTGAATATAATGCAAAGGGTAAATAAGTTATTTACGAAAGAGGCGGCTCCAAGTTCGGCAGTACTGTGATGTCCTATCATCAGCGTATCTGCAAAACCAAGCACAATGACGCCTATCTGCCCGATGACAATGGGAAGGCCTAGAAGGATTAATGCTTTGTAATGCTGCTTGTATAGGTCGATAAAGTGTTTCATAATTGATAGTTTAATTTAGTTTTTCACTACAGAGGGCACAGAAGTTTTAATTTTTCGGACGCGGATGACGCGGATTTTAAGGCTGCGCTGTGTCTCTGATTTTTCAGATGACGCGTTTTTTTTTCTTAAACAACAGAACTCTTTTTAATTAGCAGCAACTCTATCTGTCATCCTGAGCCTGTCGAAGGATCTCTTCCCTTCTATATATCAAGAGAAGAGATGCTTCGACTTCGCTCAGCATGACAGATAGTAACAGAGTAAAAAATCAGTATCATCTGCGTCTAAAAAATTAAAATCCACTCAAGCTGCTCAATCTACGTCTAAAAAATCAGAGACACAGCGCAGCCTTAAAATCTGCGTCATCAGCGTCATCAGCGTCCGAAAAATTAAAACCTCCGTGGTGAAAGAAAAATCATCATTTATCTTTCTGATAATACAACACCGCACTGTTTTCTTCCCGGAAAGTCTTCTGCGCAACGTCATGCAACTGTTCTGCGGTTACAGAGCGGTAACGCTCTACCTCCAGATTAATATCTTCCGCCTGACCGGTCAATTCAAACCAAGCAAGATTGGTGGCGACATTCAGATAGTTGATGTTACCGAATATCTGGGTAGACTCAAACTTGTTCTTGACTTTTTCAAGTTCCTGCTCGCCGACGGGCGATTGCTTCAACGCATCCAGTTCTCTGCGGACAGCCGCCTCAGCCTGCTCTAGCGATACACCTACCGAAGGTTTACCGCTTACGTGTATCAGTCCTGCATCCCGTGTGCCACTGATATATGCATCGATACCGGAAAATAACTTCTCCTCCTGCACCAACTTCCGATTTAAACGACTGGAACGTCCGTTACTGAGAATATCCGACAAGATATCGTATGCATAATAATCGGCATCATCCCGGCTGCATATATGATAAACCATAAACAATGCATCAAGCGGCACATTACGTTCCACCGTCAGTCGGCGTTCTTCTGTCTGCACAGGTTCCTGGGGCAACTGCCTTACGGGAACTTCCCTCCGGGGAATGGGTGCGAACCATTTCTCCGTCAATCTAACGGTTTCTTCCCATGAAATGTTTCCGGTGACAGCCAGCACGGCGTTATTGGGCGCATAGAAACGATAGAAGAAAGACTTCACTTCTTCCAGTGTGGCCTGCGAAATATGGGACAGTTCCTTACCAATAGTGGGCCAACGATAGGGATGGACTTTATACGCCAACGGACGCAACAGATGTCCCACATCTCCGTAAGGCTGGTTCAGGCAACGCTGCTTGAACTCTTCCATCACTACGCCACGCTGCACTTCCAGACTTTGTTCGCTGAACGCCAATCCCAACATCCGGTCTGACTCCAACCAGAAGCCGGTCTCTACATTCGGCCTGGGAACGGTGAGGTAGTAATTGGTGATATCGTTGTTTGTCCAGGCATTGTTTTCACCACCAGCCAGTTGCAAGGGGGCATCATAATCGGGAATATTCACCGAACCGCCGAACATGAGGTGCTCGAACAGATGGGCAAATCCGGTATGTTCGGGATGCTCGTCACGGGCACCCACGTCATAGACAACATTTAATGCCACCATTTGCGTACTGGTGTCTTCGTTATGGACAAGACGCAAACCGTTATTAAAACGCAGTTTATTTATTTTCATTATAATTGTGGGAGTGTGTCAAAATATACTTGAAGATTTCTTTTAGGCGCGGTTTACACGGATTTCACGGAAAAAAATAAAGAGAATCTGTGAAATCGGGGTAATCCGCGCCTAAAAAAGAAACAAACAGTAAGGGAGTTTTGATTTTGGCACACCCTCATATTAGTCCAATACTTCGACTTTGACAATTTTCACATCCTCTTCAGGGCGGTCGCTACGGTCAGTTTTCACCTGCTGGATTTTATCAACAATGTCCATACCTTCTACCACTTCACCAAACACGGTATATTCCCCGTCCAGATGCGGAGTACCTCCTACTGTGGTATACGCCTTTACCTGCTCCGGCGTGAAGCGGAACTCCGGTTCATTGGCAACTTGCGCCTCGGCCTGTGCAATCAGCGTATCCTGCAAATTCATCAGTCCGTCCTGGTCTCCTGCCTTACGCATCTTGTAAATCTCCTTTGTGTGCTTCTGCGCCAACGCATTGAAGGCATTATTCAGACGCATCTGGTTCATCTGCTGTTCCATACCCAGCAAAGTGGAATCGCTGTACACCTTTCCGGTGACGATATAGAACTGGCAACCGGAAGATTCTTTCTTCGGGTTTACGTTATCTCCCTGGCGGGCTGCCGACAAAGCGCCTTTCTTATGGAAGTACTTGGGATAAACAAACTCCGCAGGAATGGTATAACCCACATCGCCCGCACCCAGCATCTTGCCTTTGGGAGCATTCTTCGATTCGGGGTCACCGGCTTGTATCATAAAGTCTTTGATGACACGATGGAACAGCGTACCTTCATACGTGCCGTTCTCTGCCAGTTTGATGAAATTATCACGATGCTTGGGTGTTTCGTTATACAATTTTACGATAATATCACCTGCACTTGTCTCGATCTTCAACTTCGTTTCTTTTTCCATATTTTCGTCTTTCTTTTGACCTGATTTGCAGGCAGTGAGTCCGCAAAGCAGTATAGTTAATAATACAATGAGATTTCTTTTCATGCTTTCTTTTTGTTTAATTTAAGTTTGCAAATATACTAAAATCGAACAAAACGATTTACCTTTGTGTCATAAAAGAGATAAAAAGCAAAGGTAATGAATTCCATACTAATCGTAGAAGATGATATCACATACGGCATGATGCTGAAAACATGGCTCGGGAAGAAAGGTTTCCAAGTCAGCTCAGCCAGCAGCATCGCCCGCGCTCAGAAGCACATAGAGACGGAGAGCGTAGACTTGATATTATCCGATTTGCGATTGCCGGATAAAGACGGCATCGACCTGCTGAAATGGCTGGGCTCGCAAGGTTTTGCCATTCCACTCATCATGATGACGGGATATGCCGATATACAGTCTGCCGTGCAAGCCATGAAGCTGGGGGCTTGCGATTACGTTGCCAAGCCGGTAAATCCCGATGAGCTGTTAAAGAAAATAACCGAAGCGCTGAACGCATCATCCGACGCATCGAAACAGACGATGCAATCGCTCCAAACAGACCATGCGTTTACCCCAAACAGACCATCTGTTCCGTCTAAACAGACCATCTGTTCCGATGAGACTAAAAATCGGCCTCAAAAGGGTGCAGAAAGCGGTTCTTTTTCGTCCGATTACCTCGAAGGAGAAAGTGACGCCGCCAAACAGCTTTATAATTATGTAAAACTTGTTTCCCCTACCAACATGTCCGTACTCATCAACGGGGCCAGCGGTACGGGTAAAGAATACGTAGCCCATCGCATCCATCAACTCAGTAAACGTGCCAATCAGCCGTTTGTTGCCATCGATTGCGGTTCCATCCCCAAGGAGCTTGCCGCTTCCGAGTTTTTCGGCCACGTGAAAGGGGCTTTTACAGGAGCATTGACCGACAAGACAGGCGCTTTTGTCGCTGCCAATGGTGGCACTATCTTCCTGGACGAAATAGGAAACCTCAGCTACGAGGTACAGGTACAGTTACTCCGCGCGTTGCAAGAGCGTAAAATACGTCCGGTAGGTTCCAATAAGGAGATACAGGTGGATGTGCGATTGGTATCCGCCACCAACGAAAATCTGGAGCAAGCCATTGAAAAAGGAACGTTCCGCGAAGACCTGTTCCACCGCATCAACGAATTTACGCTGCGCATGCCTCAACTGAAAGATCGTCGCGAAGATATTCTTCTCTTTGCCAACTTCTTCCTCGACCAGGCAAACCGGGAACTTGACAAACATCTTATCGGCTTTGATGAAAAGGCTTCCAGAGCATTATTGGAGTACCAATGGCCGGGAAACTTACGGCAAATGAAGAATATCGTCCGTCGTGCCACATTGCTGGCGCAGGATAAATTCATCACGCTTAATGAATTGAGCGAGTTGCAGAATCAAGCTCCTGCGCATATCGGCATGCCGCTTCGGAATGAAGAAGCCGAAAAGCAACAGATCATCGAGGCATTGAAACAGACCGGATATAATAAAAGCCGTGCCGCCCAACTGCTTGGCATAGACAGGAAAACGCTATATAATAAGCTTAAACTTTACGAGATAGAGTTATAAATGTAGAATAATTCCACACTCTTTTCCACACTTTCTACATATTTCCACACTTTTCCACAGATTATCACAAATCACATTTCGCAGATAGTCGATTAATTATCAGGATATTGACAATTCATTATTCATTCTGGCACAGCGTTTGATACATATAAAGAGTAAGCGTCAAGCTCCCCAAACGAACAAGACACTTAAACCGAACTATCATTATATATCAACCGTATTAAAAAGCAAATGAGTTATGAAAAAATTAGTATTAGTAGCAGCCCTGTTTATGTTTGTTTGTGGCGGATCGTTCTTGGCCCAAGCAAAGGCTCCGGTAGAACAACCAAGTAAGACAACAACATTGTCTAACGACACTGTGATAGCGGATACTTTGCAGAAGGCTGAGAACATCCAAGACACAGCAAAAGTGGCCGAATAATAGTAAGCACACTACAAAAAAAAGCCTTTCCCTACTTGTCTATTCCGGGGAAAGGCTTTTTTTTAGTTGATAGTTGATAGGTGATAGATGATAGTTACTATGCAGCATAACAGCGCAGCTAGCTATTAACTATTAACTATCAACTGTCAACTATCAACTGTCAACTATCAACTGTCAACTATCAACTATCAACTGTCAACTATCAACTGTCAACTATCAACTTACCAGTGTCGTTCAGGATAGAGGTCATTCCACCATGCCGGACTATCTTGCAACCAACGTGCAAACCACGCCATGGTGGCAGCATGCCACAATTCACGCTTGGGATAATCACTGATGAAATGGTTTTCACCATCTACCGTAATAAATTCAACTGTTTTGCCCAGTATCTTCAAAGCATTGTACAACTGGATGCTTTCACCAATAGGTACATTCGTATCTGCTGTGCCGTGCAACAGCAACAATGGAGTATTGATTTTATCGGCATTGAACAACGAACCGTGTTTGGTAAATAAATCAGGGTTGCTCCACGGATAACTTTCGGCAGCGGCAACGGCATTGTAGGAATATCCCCAGTAGCCTTCACCCCAATAGCTCGTAACATTACTGATGCCGGCATGCGAAACGGCAGCGGCGAAGATATCGGTCTTTGTCTGTAGATATTGCGTCATGAAACCACCGTAGGACGCACCGATACAACCAATACGTTTCTCATTGACAAACGGATGGGCGGCACAGAACTTCTTCGTTCCTTCAATAATTTCATCGGCAGTACGTTCACCCCAGGCATTGACATGGCGGGCGGAGAATTCTTGACCATATCCGATGGCGCCACTAGGCTGAATTACATAGACCACATAGTCGCGAGAAGCGAACAGTTGTGCACAGTAAGGAGAAGTGATGCCGCGTGTAGTAGGCGTCGTTCCACCATAGTAGTAAACGATGAGCGGATATTTCTTATTCGGGTCGAATGAAGGAGGCAGGCAAATCATGCCTTTAATCTGCGTACCGTCGGCAGCGGTAAAGTTCCATTCTTCCATCTTTCCCAATTCAATCTTATCCAACGTCTCTTTCATCGGATTGGCAATGAGGGTAGAAGTTTTCTTCTTTCCATCATACATATAAGCTACACCACTACTGGTATTACCTCCACCGACGTATGCGGCTATCAACGGGTTATCTTCTGCCAACGTGAAAGAGCCGATGACATCTTCCTCCAACGGCAACATCTCAAAACGTCTTGTCTTCGGAGTATAACGGTAGATGTGGCGGCAGTCTTCGTCAGTGGTATTAAAGTAGATACAACCGTCGGTACGGTTCCACTCCAGAAAGTCTACCGTAGGGTTGAAATCACGGGTGATGGGATCGATATTTCTTGTTGTCAAGTCCATGATGAAAGCCTGGGTATCGAAGTCATTGGCAATGGGATGCGGCGCACAGTTCTTACCGATTCCGTTGAATGCGGAAGGACTGGCGGTGAGCAACAATTGTTTGCCATCCGGAGAATAAGAAGCCCCACCGGCGTATGGTTCCCAGGAAACAAGAGTATCTACTTTTAATGTTGCCAAATCGATTTCAAAGATGGATGAAAGCGAGAAAGGACATTTAGTGATATTGGATTTGCTAGTAGAACATAGCAATTTCTTACCGTCTGGCGAAATATCATTCAGATATACGCTGTGGCTACCGTATGTCAGGCGTTCGGAAAGTCCTGTAGCAGGGTCATACTTTATCAGATAACTGCGGTTGCGTGAACCGGGGATACGGTCGTTAGGATGCAGGATACGTTTCAACGGTCCGCTCACTTTTTCTCCTTCATCACTGGAAAAGTAAATCAGATAATCTTCCGTAGGCGACCAGCTAAAGCCCCCCTCAGGAACGTTTTTCAATGCCACTTCTTCGCGCATCGTCATGGGGTCCAGTACTACCAAGTCGTTCTGCTGCTCGCCTGTCACCGTATAGTACAGTTTATTGCTGCGAGGCATCCAGCGGGCATTAGTCGGAATATTCGGATGAATCACTTTTCCGGTTTTCACCTCAGTCAGTTCCTGCCAAGTACGTGAACGTTTCGTTGAATAGTTATCCCAGTAATACGTCAACAGATACTTGCCATTCGGAGACAGGGATACGGAATATACTTTCGAACCGAATGCCGTGTTATAGAGTGAAAGACGACGCTGCAAACCGGGTGCCAGTTGGCAACCTACTTCCGCAAAGTCTTTCTCTTTTTCAAATTCGCATTTCAGAACCGGTTGTGTCTTGTCATCTGCCGAAGAAAGCAGTTTAATGATAATCTCATAATCGGCTTCGGGCTCCAGACGGAGACTTACCGCTGTAGGACGAACCTGCGACAGACTATCTTCAGCAGTGGTTTTCGTCTGTTTGGACTCACCATTTACAAATACTTCAAATCGTGCCGGAGAATACACCTTCAGCGTACCTTTCATAAACCGCTCCGCACGCAGATTGGTAGCAAACAGATAGAAGAGGTTGTCTTTATCAGCCTTAGCCACAGTTACATATCCTGCGGTATCAGCCGACATGGTTTCATACGAACGTCCGTCAAAATCAAGGCTGATTTTCGTCTTCAACAGATCGTCTGAGACAAATTTCTTTCCTACAAAATTAATACTGTCACCCTGGATAGGAGTACGTACCACTACGGCAGGGCGCACGTAGTACTCAGTCACTTTTTCTTGTGCATGGGCTGCCAAACCTACCAAAAGGAGCAAGCCCGATAAAATCGTAATTTTTTTCATTGACGGTTAGTTACAATAAGGTTATTCAGATTGTTTCAAATAAAATCAGATTGTTTCAAATCCATTCCATAGATTACCGGAAGGTACGGGTGCTTCCACCTCAATCACTTCCTTGGACACCGGATGCACAAAACGGATGAAACGTGCATGAAGGCAGATACTGCCATCCGGATTGGAACGAGGGGAGCCGTACTTCAAATCCCCCTTGATGGGGCATCCCATCTTTGCCAACTGGCAACGTATCTGGTGATGGCGTCCGGTTTTCAAATCTATTTCCAATAAATAATAGTTTTGCGACTTTCCGATGAGACGGTAATGCAAGATGGCTTTTTTACTACCTGCTACCTCTTTATCGTACGCGTAACTTTTATTCTGTTTCTCGTTGCGGACTAAATAGTTTACCAATTCCCCTTCTTGCTCCCGGGGCGGGTTCTTCACCACTGCCCAGTAAGTCTTCTTCACTTCACTGTTCTTGAACATTTCATTCAGGCGTGAAAGCGCCTTACTGGTTTTGGCAAAGACAACAAGACCGCTTACGGGGCGGTCCAGCCGGTGGGTGACACCAATAAAGACATTACCGGGCTTCTGATATTTCTCTTTCAAATACTGCTTTACAGTTTCCGAAAGCGGCGTATCTCCCGTCTTGTCCCCCTGAACGATCTCCGAAGCGGTCTTGTTGACTATAATGATATGATTGTCCTCGTATACGACAGTCATAATTTACATATTCATACCACCATCTACCTGAATTACTTGTCCTGATACGTATGAAGACATATCAGAAGCCAGGAAGGTAGCAATGTTTGCCACGTCTTCGGGCGTACCGCCACGACGCAAAGGAATTTTCTTGCACCATTCTGCTTTTACTTCTTCAGAGAGAGCATCGGTCATGGCAGTCATAATGAAGCCCGGAGCAATAGCATTGGCACGGATGCCGCGAGAACCGAGTTCCTGCGCAATGGATTTTGCCAAAGCAATCATACCGGCTTTGGATGCAGAGTAGTTGGCCTGACCTGCATTACCGTGAACACCTACTACAGATGCCATGTTGATAATGCTACCGCCTTTCTGACGCATCATAATCGGAGTACAAGCGTGAATAAAGTTGAAAGCGGATTTCAAGTTCACACCGATAACCATATCCCACTGTTGTTCGGTCATACGCATCATCAGACCGTCTCGGGTGATACCTGCGTTGTTTACCAAGATATCGATACGACCGAAGTCATTATGAATAGCCTCTACCACTTTGGCGGTATCTTCAAAGTTGGCCGCATTTGAAGCATACGCTTTGGCTTTCACGCCCAACGCTTCTATTTCTTTGGCAGTGTTTTCTGCATTTTCATCAATCACCAGGTCGGTGAATGCGATATTGGCTCCTTCCTGAGCAAACTTCAAAGCGATAGCCTTGCCAATACCACGTGCGGCACCGGTTACAATGGCTGTTTTTCCATCTAATAATCCCATACTGTTTTTTAATTATTGATTAATGTTTTCTTTCCTACGTAGTGCGCCAAATACAATATTGACGACATATTTATCCCGTGTTGCATCATCCAGATTGGCTCCGATATGCCCACGGATATAAGGCACCTCAATACCTTTCACACAGTAATGTACCAATTCGGCAGTCATGTCCAAGTCATCAAGTTCAAACACTCCTTTCTCCATGCCTTCACGCAACACATCCTTGAAGAGTTGCATTTCCTTTACATCAAAGCGCTTACGCACTTTCTCCACCCGCCATATATCACGAAAAAAGTTGGCACGAAGCGTACCGTTACGAAAAACCACTTCCTTCACTGCATCCAAGCGAGTGTAAATCATCTCAATCATTTTTTCGTCCGGAGAGATATTTTTCTCAGCCACACGTTTCATCATGTCCAAAAGGATATCAAGTTCCGACTCGACAACAGCCATATAGATATCCTCCTTACTTTTAAAATAGGTATAAAGCGTTCTTCGACCTTTTTTAGAAGCAAGGGCGATATCGTTCATTGTGGTATTTTCAACACCCATCTTCGCAAATAATTGACGGGCAACATCCACTAATTTAGCTTTTGTCTTCGATACAGCCATAGATTAATTGCACATTGCTTAATAATTTGAGCAAAAGTAAGACATTTCCGCATATTCTACAAACAAATGCACATTTTATTAACAATTGGCGCAAAATGGGGAAGAAAAAAATCACAGTACTATCAGACTATCTTTCAACATATTATGCATTAAAATACACTAATCATGAAAAATAAGATAGTTTTTATTTGGAGATTAAAAAGAAAGCAGTACCTTTGCAGTCACAAAACATCGCGGAGTGGAGCAGTTGGTAGCTCGTTGGGCTCATAACCCAAAGGTCATTCGTTCGAGTCGGATCTCCGCAACTAAGAAAGGTAGAAGATTGAAAAATCTCCTACCTTTTTTCTTATAACCACAACCTACTGGACTCCCCCCTTTCGGGAGAGAGTCCAGTAGATAAAGTTACTCTAAGGCTCCTCCGTCACTATCACTCTTGCCGCTTGTTTCAAAGAAACCTGCAGCGAAGCATTTTTTGCCTGAGGTTTCCAAACAATCTGCCGACACTCGCCTTTCTGCAAAATACAATAATTCTCGCCGATACCATACAGGTACTCCGTATTGATGTGGAAAGAGTCAGCGTTTACTTGCCAGTCACGAATATTGTCCAAATGTAGATGTAGGTTTCCCACCTCACCTTTTTCAAAGAACCATTTGCCACCCCTAACGGTTAAAGCATTGATTTTACAATTCTCCATCCGTCCATAGCCTGCACGGTTCCATCCGTAATTCATCAGGCTCAGAGACAATGTATCGCAATGAAGGTTTTCAAAAATCACCTCCTGTTCATGAAGGTTATCTTTTAGTAATTCTACAGAAGCAGGCAAGCACAGGCTCATAGCCGCCGCATGTAAATTCAAAATAGATATGTTTTTCTGATTGACGTTCAAAACTTCATCCGGAAAATCAAACGTTATTTTCAGGGTATCACCCGTCTCAATTGTTTTCATAAAGCGATCCATACCCGAAGGATACGTAAAACTACCGGCACCCGTCTCCGAAGAATGTACCTTTAAGGGCGAATTCAAAAAAGACATGATTTGGTCGTAACGATATTCATCTCCATTACGCCCCTTTTTGTAAATGTGCCTTTGGTTCACTGTCAGCAGTACGACTTTGCTTTCAGGGAGTTGCACGGTTTTGTTCTCGCCCTTGACGAATATAAAGCTGTCTTCAACATCACCGGTATAGAAGGACAGAACCAGCATCCAGCCGAATATCAGTCCCACTCCCGCCAGAATCATTCCAAATAGTATATAAGTTGTTCGTTTCATAATTTGTCTCTTTATTTTTGTTTTTCTGTAAACTTACGGTACATTTCCAACAATTCTTTTTCGGAAATCCCCAGTGTATAAATCTGCCTGAAGAAGTAATCGGCTTCTTCCTTCAGGAAATACTCTTTCCGTAACGAAAGTATGAGCACACCTGCCCCCGGGGACACAAAATAACCGATACCGCGTTTATTGTAAATCACCCCTTGTGATTGCAAGTAATCGTAAGAGCGCATCACCGTATTGGCGTTGACCTCTACCACAGCCGCATACTCACGCACAGACGGAATACGTTCTTCTTCCTGATATTGGCGAAGAAGGATTTCGTCGCAGATACGGTCTGCTATTTGCAGGTAGATAGGCTTGCTTTCTTTAAAGTTCATAGTGTGTTACCAACGATTTATGATTTCTGACTCTTTGAAACGGAAATAAGCAAGCACCCAGTTGAACAAGGCACAACCCAAGAAGGAAAACGTTGCCAAAGTTTCCATCGTTCCGGCTGACATGAATATCCCGTTCAAGGAGGGGTGACGCACCACAAATGAGTTAAACAACAGTGTACCTATAAGCAGATAGACCAGGGTTATGGCAACACCGACCGCAAAAGTCTTGATGAATGCATTCTTTGGCCAGATGGAGCTACCCAACACAAAGAGAGACTGAATGAAACAATAACCGCCAATCGCCATCATAAACATCTGATTATCCCTGAAAGCCGTCCAATAATCGGCTTCCCCTACCAAATGCGAGAGAGGTACTTGGGCAATAGCGTTATTTTCGGGATAAGCGATAGTATAGACCAATACCCGACTCCAGTCTGCCAGTTTATAAGCTATCAGAAAAGCGGCAACGGCACCGATTGTGAATATCAACCAGCGCGAAATGTATTTCTCGAACATCGTTGCGGGTAGCATCAACACAGCTTCCCGGTTTGTCTTCGTTTTCATACGTTCCATGATAAACGACGCACTCAAAGTACCCATGATGACTACTCCCCAAATAAAGGCTATACATCCGAACATCACAACATCTTTTTCACGGGACACATACGAACCGGGAGAAGCAGACCTATAGCTAAGGTAGGCATTCCAGATTAAGGCAATCGCCAGTACGCCATACATCAGTACAAAGCGAAGCAAATTAGTTTTCCAGTTCTCCACCATTTCCTTGCGGCAGAGCTTCACGAAGCGCGGCATACTAAAGAAGGTATCTCGTATCATTGTTCGGTTGTTTTAGGGTGAAACATTTGTATGACTCTCTCAGGTTCGGTAAGCGTGGCACCAAACAATAATTCCAGATTGATTTCAGTTTCCTCATTTTCAGTATTCGGAAGCATCAGGTAGTTACCCTGCACGGAAGGCAGAGTATAGACTGCCGTCTTAGCCAGTTCGCGGTCATCACTCTCAACAAAAAGGAACTTACTGCAAATATTGCCGACCGGTTCGTCCAAAAGCACACGGCTGTTGTCCATAATCAGCACATGATCCAGCACCCGGTCGATATCGCGCACCTGATGGGTGGAAATCACAATGGTACGTTCATCGGACATGCCCGAAGCTATGAACTTGCGGAACTGGCTTTTGCCGGGAATGTCCAATCCATTGGTAGGCTCGTCCATCAACAACAGCGAGGTATTGGTTGCCAAGGCAAAACTCATGAAGACTTTTTTCTTCTGTCCCATGGATAGTGCACCCAAATCGGCACTCAAATCCATTTCAAAAAAATGCAGATACTTCATCATATCTTCTTTGCTGAAACGTGGATAAAAGGGACTGTTCAGTTCGATGTAGCTGACCAAAGAAATGGAAGGTAGTTCAAACTCTTCGGGCACCAGGAACATGTCCTGCAATGTGGCGGGCAGTCGGCGGCGTACATCGGTATCGTGAAACATGATTCTCCCGTGGCGCGGAGTGAGCAGCCCGCTCATCAGATAGAGCAATGTGGACTTGCCGGCTCCATTTTTTCCCAAAAGCCCGTATACTCTACCCTTCTCCAGCGAAAGCGAGAATTCGCTCAGGACTTCTTTCTTACCCCTGCGATAGCTGAATGAAATGTTTTCTACTTGTAACATACTTTTTTCTCTTTATTAAGTTAGCAAGAAAACAAGGAAACAGAAAACAAGGTGCAGGCCTTCTCAACTTGTATCTGATACCTCATTAAATATAGATTAAGTGTATTAGTACAATAGTACACTGCAAAAGTATACATTCTTTTTGGAATAACAAGAGATTTCGGAAGAAAATGATGAATAGAAGAAAGTTTACCAGCAAACATAAAAAAAAGGAGGAGCTAAGAATCACTCTCCACTCCTCCCGACACGACAAACAACTAAAATTATTGCTATTTGATGCCGTCCAATGCTTTCTTTGCAGTAGCATTGGTGGGGTCGATAGCCAGAATCTTATTCCAATACTCCTTCGAAGCCGCATAATCACTCTTTAGCAGATAGTAGTACCCCAGATAACTGTAGCACTCTATCAGAGCAGCATTATACTTCGGTTCGTTTTTTGCAAGCAACACATCCGCCACCTTTTCATAATAAGGTTTAGCCAATCCTTCCGTTGTTTCGGGGTCCATGGCCGAGTGGGTACGTGCACGCCACATATCTCCCAGATAACTGCCGGGAGCTTGTTCGGAAACAAGTGCGAACACAGAGTCAGCAGACTGTAACGCCGCCATGCGGTCGGCAGGCTGCACGGCAAGGGAATCCTCAGAAGTTCCTTGTCCGTAATACAGACGTCCCAACTGGAATAAGGATTCGGGCGTCTTTTTATCTTGATTTAAAGAATCATAGTACTTCCGATAGGCAGCGATAGCTTGCGCATAGTTATTTCCCTGTTCGTATGCGTCAGATATCTCACGCCAGACATCGGTTTGTGTCTTGTCTTTATCCAGTGCCTTATTATACTGTATAACAGCCTGGTCATACTTCTTCAGTGCACTGAGTAAAGCACCGTAATACCTGTAGTCCAGGTATGAATAATCGGCGTCATCCGATGCATTGAAAAAAGCGTCCGCAGCCTTTTCAGCTTCTTCATAACGTTTCAGGTCGGTATTGTTGTACATGGCGAGACGGTTAAAAGCAGCATGGCGGCTATTCTTTTGCAAACCTTTCTGAGCCACTTGCAACGATTTCTCGAAATCATGGTTCAGGAACAGGGCAAAAGCATATTTCAATAAATCATCTTCCGTGGCAACAGGTGTATCAATGAACTTTGCATAAGTGGCCGCGGCTTTGCCAAACTGGTTATTGGTATAATACACTTCCGCTAATTCTTTATCAGCTTCCAGATAATCGGGAGCGATACCTTTAAGCTGTTTCAATTTCTCAATCGCTTGTGTAGGACTTGCAGCCTTATACGCCTGTGCATATTTCAAATAAGCCTCCTTGCAATTCGGATCGAAGTAAATGGCTTGTTCATAAAGCTGACAAGCAGTTCCCACATTCTTTTGCGCAAGAGCTATATCGCCTTCAAGCACGGATACTCGCGCATCTTTATTATCGACCTTCTTCGCCATATCCAGATAAGCAGTAGCTTCCGGCAGTTTACCGGCATCCAGATAAGCACGGGCAACGGAAGTGACAAGCTCGATATTTTTCTTGTTCTTTCCTTTCAATAGCTCACTCGCTTCATCAGAAGCCTGTCCGGGATTAGTCTTTATCAGACTTTTTACTTTATCTACCCCCGCCTGCCATTCGGAAGCAGGCGATTGTGCGGCGAGCGTACCGGCCAGCAGCATCGCTCCCATACATAATACAAATCTACGTTTCATTTTAGCTGTCATTTTAGTTATTCATCTTTTACGTTTACCACGCGCACCGGTTGAGTGGCGGGTACCAATCCCGACTTTAATATAATCCGCTGTCCCCGGTCGGAAACGAGGAAGGAAGCAAATCCCCACGGAAGCGCACTTCGCGGATCATTCAACAAGACATAGATGCTGCGTGCCAACGGATAATCACCGTAATACAAATATGCCTGATAAGGTTTATAACTGTTTTCCGGTGTCGCCTTGGCGGAAGCGCTTACTGCCATTACGCGAACCTCCTTACTGAAAGAAAGTCCCGTGCTGTCATTCCGGTCGCTCAACCAGTTCACTCCGATAATACCGATGGCATCCGGCGTGTCTGCCACGTAATTAATAACTTCTTTATTAGTCTTCAACGCCTTTACCTGATTGGAAAGCGGCGCACCCTTACAAATGGAATCCACCGCAAAACGTACGGTGCTGGAATTCTTATTGTCAAAAACCAGACGGATATCCTTCAAATGAGAAGACGGATAAATATCTTTCCAATGTCTGGCCTCCCCGGTCAATATGCGGCGAATATCTTGCACACTAATCAATGTATCGGGATTTTCGCGATTGACAATCAACGCCAAACCATCCGTCGCTATCTTTATCTCTTGCGGAAAGAACTTACGGCTATTGAAAGACTGCATTTCCTCCGGAGTCAGCCTGCGACTGGTTATCGCCAACCGCAGACTGTCCTTGAGCAAGAGATTGACGGCTTCCACTTCCGTCACATAACGGGGAACAATTCCTGCCAAGGGGTACAGACCTTCGAACACGTCGATTTCTTCCTGTACAATGGGTTGGAAACTTTCATCCGCAGCAATGGCAATGACACCGGATGTATATGTATCCGTTTGTCCATCCTTGGACTTATGCTGGCAAGCCGACAGCAGTACCAGTATCACCAATATACCTAAACCCTGAATTTGTTTCACCGTCTTCATAACACACATACTATTGCAATCTAAAAATAATAGGAACCGTATATTTCACAGATACCGCCTTACCGTTCTGCTTTCCGGGTATCCACTTAGGCATGGACTTAATCACACGGATAGCTTCTTTATCCAGATAAGGGTCTACTCCTCTCAGCACATTCACATCGCGCACGCTACCATCCGAACCTATCACGAACTGGCAAGTTACACGACCCTGCGTTCCATTTTCCTGAGCGATAGTCGGATACTTCATGTGTTCAGAAATGTATTTCATCAGTTCCGAAGGACCACCGGGGAATTGAGGCATCTGCTCCACCATATCGAAGACCTTCTCCTCTTCTACAGGAGCCTGCGTCACCACTTGTTTCAAGTCGGCAATATCTTTCCCGTTTGCCTCGTCGTTACCTTTTACGTCGGCAATGGAGATGGCAACCTTGGTTTGAGTCAATTCCGTCTGGCTCTTGATTTCGTCTTCATCCCTTACCTCCGAGTCTTTTTTGATAACGGGAGCGGTGAATTTGATAGAACTTTTCAATGCCGGGGGAGGCGGGGCAACGGGCTCCACCCGCTTCATCTCTTCTTGTTTCACTTCCGGTTCTTCCAGTTGCGACAAAGTAGTCACCTCCGTCATCACCTCCTTTTGTTTGGGAGTAGCCATCTTTATCAGGGTAGGAATACTAAAACCTATCAGAGCGATGACTATCACCAGTATCACGGCAATGTTATGACGCTTGGGAGAATTTTCCCGCATCTTATAGGCGCCGTACGCTTTATTCTTTCCACTGAATATAAGGTCACACCATTCCGCAGAACTTAAATCTACTTTAGCCATATTCTTCTAATTTTAGGTGTTACACTTTATTCAGCAATGTTTTGCGACAATTCTCCTTTGCTATCGTAGTTCTTTATCAAGAACTGGTCTGCATCGGCAATGTCGGTTATCACATACTTACCTATATTACATATCTGCATTTCATCGAGAGCATCTATCAGATTCTTGTACGAAGCGGCATCGGTAGCCTTGATAATCACCGTTGGAGTATCTTTCCCACTCTTAATCTCGGAAAGTTGTTTCCGATAATCATCCTCTGATATTTTTAGTTCCAGCTTCTGTTGCTTCAGTTTGTTCACCTCATTCACAGCAGCTCTGTTACGTTGCAGGAGCATTGCCCTCAAACCATCCGGATCGTATGTAGTTTCCTTCAGCGAAGTATAATCTTTGTAATTGGGTTCTCCTTCGTAATAATACAATTTATTATCATCACCCAGCAACAATGTGATGGCTTGTGAAGCCTTTACCTTAGTTTGCTGCTCCTCGGTGAGATTTTTATCATTACTCGGCATGCTTATCTCCATAGTCTGAGGTTTACTCAGTGAAGTACAAAGCATAAAGAAAGTAATCAGCAACATATTCATATCTACCATCGGAGTAAAGTCTACCCTGACGGTCATTTTCTTCTGTTTGCTCTTTCCGCCTTTCTTCTTACCGCTTTCTTGTATTTCAGCCATAATGTTTCTCCTTTCGTTAGTCTTCAGAAGTGGTTTTCAGAGAAGTAATCAGATTATACCGGTTCTCTCTGAGGTCCTGAAGTGAGTTCATAACATTCTTGATTACAGAATAAGGAGTATTGGCATCTGCCTTAATAGCAATACGCAAATCACCATTCGCTGCCCGGGCGTTGCGCACCCACGCTTTGAACTGGTTATCAATACTGTCGGTCGGTATCCCCTCATTCTTCAATACAGCATCTTGCTGGTCTTGCGGCAAGTCGAGGTATTTCTTCATACTCTTCATCGGCACACCAAAGGTAGACGCCAGCATGAATTTTTTAGTTTCCTCCGGAGTGAAAGTCACTCCATACTCCTGCCCCATAGCTTCCAGCACTTCGCGCAAGTCGGACTGCTTGTCCAGACTCATAAATACTTTTCCGCTCGGATCGACCAATATCTGGAGTACATTTGTCTCCGGAATCTTAATCTCGGATACAGAGGCGGGAGTCGTTACTTGTACCGGCTCTTTCTTCACGAACGTAGAAGTCAGCATGAAGAAGGTCAGCAGCAGTACAGTTACGTCACTCATCGCCGTCATATCGATGAACGTACTTTTCTTTTTTATTTTCGCTCTTCCCATGATTATTTAATTAAAAATTGGGAATTCAACTATTTATGCGTAGCTGCAAAAGTCTGCACGATAGAGAAACCAACCTCATCAAGGCTGTAGGTCAACTTGTCAATCTTATTGGTATAATAGTTATAGGAGATAACTGCCAACGCACCGGTCAAAATACCGAAAGCAGTATTAATCAAAGCTTCGGAAATACCTTGCGACAATGCCATGGAGTCAGCGCTACCACCGGCTGCAAGAGCGGCAAACGAACGGATCATACCGATTACCGTACCGAGCAAACCCATCAAAGTACCCAGTGTGGTTATTGTACCGATAATAGGAAGATTTTGTTCCATCATAGGAAGTTCCAGTGCAGTGGCTTCTTCCAGTTCTTTCTGGATAGCAACGAGTTTCTGGTCTTTGGCGAGTAAAGTGTCATTCTCCATCTCGGCATACTTCTTCAAAGTAGCGTTCACTACGTTGGCAACGGAGCCACGCTGACTGTCACATATCTCCTGAGCCTTTTTCATATCACCGGCAGCGAGAGCCGCTTTAATATTAGATACGAATTTCACTAGCGAACCTTTACCAAAGGCAGCACGGATAGCAATATAGCGTTCAATGCTGAGTGCAATAACGGTCAACAAAAGAGTCTGGATAACAGGAACGATAAAACCACCTTTATAGATAGTTCCAAGGAAGTTACCGGGCAACGGATGGTTGTTCGGGTCATTGTTCATAAAGTTGGAAGGATTTCCCAACACAAAGTTAAACACAAGCACGGCGATGATAAAACAGATTACGATTACCCAACCGGCGGATTTGATGCCTTTAAAAGAGGCAGACTTTTTTTGAGTAGTTTCCATGATGAAAAGTTTAATTGTTGGTATTAAATTAATTTTTTAAATATAGCGTAGGGATATAACTTCCCTCTTACGGACCAATAGGGCGTATCTCATCCATTAAACCTCGCAACAGCACAGTTAGCACATATAAGGTCACCAGCTTCCGATTGCTTCCGCTTGGAAACAATGGAGGGGGAAATCAATATAGAAAAGTTGATTAAATCAATATCCGCCGAAGCGTAAAGATATAGTAGTCACAACCCGCCACAGCATAGTAGGGGTCTTTGTCAGAGTAGTATAGTTTAGTCCGCCCTTGAACGAGTAAATTCTCGTGGTTGGATAACATTAAAAGTATGTTCTTGAGGAAAGATTCGTCTTCAAGGGCTCTACGAAGACGTTGCTGATTGTAAGAGTAAGTTTCGGAAATCGGTTTATTTCCCAACTCCACATCTTGAGCCCAAGAATATTTTGTATCTGACAATGTAGATTCCTTTGTTCCTAAATTGTCGGATGTAGAATAACAAGACGACAAGGAAGCTGTAACCTCGCAGGCTGTGGAAATAGTTTCTCCGATTGCCCTTGAAAAATTTGCAGCTTTAATGCCGAAACTGTAAACCAGTGTCAGCAGCAAACATATCCAAAATGTCTTTACAGTTGTTTTCATGTCGTCAAATAAATCTACAATAATAACAGCCGATATCTAATTTTTGTTCTACAATAATTCCACTTTCTTTCATAAGTAGAAGTAAATCTTAATAATTAAAGGTTTTATCGCGCCTATTATTATAAAGTAAAGATACAAATAATAAATGATATAAAGAACAGGGATAGTATATAAATCATTGATTTTAAACTCTTTTAATCATCAATTAAAACATATATTACAAGGATATTTCTAAGTTCAGATTACTCTTGCCCGCACGATGGATAAAACCGTTTTATACAGAAAAGATAACAATACTATAATAAAGTCAGCGGTAAATATTTGATGAAACGGGAAAA
>NZ_CAUFUE010000014.1 GCF_959029255.1 uncultured Bacteroides sp.
CTGTGTCCTCTGTGGTGAAAGAAAAATCACCAGTTGCATTTATATCAGTTGCGCCTTCATCCGAAGGGAAACTTTGTTCCGGCGCTACGCCGGTAAATTCCCATTTAATCATTTCATTTCTTCAAATGGACCTTTTTTATTCTGATGCAAAGGTAGGAAGAAGAGAATGCAACTTGGTTGCAAACTGCGACTGTTGCTTTTTATTTATCTGGTAGCTCTTTTGTTGGCAAATAATGGCTTAATTATGACAGTAACTAACTGTGAATAACTAATAGGCAGTTCTTCATTTTGCCTTTTTTTAGTAGGAATTTTGCAAAATCGCGTGTTTCCGGACTACTAAGACACGACTTTTGTATCTATAATGCAACAAATACCGCTTATTTATTTGCGTGAAATGTATGGTTACCGTTGTTTTTCCCACTTAGAAACAAAGTGTTCTCTATATTGAAACAAGTTGTTTTGTTAAGCGAAACAAAGTGTTTTCTTCATTAAAACAGATAGTTTCACTTAATAGAACAAATAGTTTTTCTATATTGAAACTGTTTGTTTTTACTGTATAAAACAAAGTGTTCAGTATTGAGAACTAAATAGATAGCTTATTTTTGCTATGTAGGAGTATTGATGCTTTATGGAAATGATAAATGTGTGTGATAGATAGGTATATGATAAAAGTATCTATCACACCTATCTATCACACTGTAATTCGCTAAATACCAATAGTATATCATGCAAAGTGTGATAGCGTGACAGATGTTTTGCAAAAAATAACTCCTTGTATATTCCCCGATATAAGTTTCCGGAAGGCAACAATTACACGGGCTTGTATGTTATTAAATCCAAAATAAATTATATCTTTGTCCATGAAGATGGATTTGTTGAGATTATGAAACAATTCGTTACTTTAGCCTGTATGGTAGTTTGCTTGATGCTTGCCGGGTGTAACAACCGGCAGGACACATCTTCGGTGATGAATGTACAGGATTCTGTGTTTACGGATACTCTTCTTGCCGACACAGCTCATGTTGATACCCTCCAGGTGGAGCCTGCATTCCGTGAAAAGCTATTGACAGCCGCTGATATTTCCCTTACCAAAGAATTGCTTTACGATAAATATACACTGGAAGATACTTATCCCTATAAAGATACCGTGCGCTCTTTTAAATGGGACGTCATTCGTAACTGCTTGGCATACATTGAGAATATGCAACGGGATTCTGTGAAATGGGTGGTATTGCAGAATTATAAAAACCTGAACCGGGAAGCGCCATTGGTAAAGAAGTTTGTGCGGGATGCTTATCGCCGTGTGGCCGATACGCTGGGAGTGGAACGCTATCAATCGGTACCGCTTTATCTTCTTACCGATACACTGGTGCCGGAGCGTTATGGCAGGGACGGGACATTGGCTTACTTGATAGGTGAGGAGGGGAGTTTTGACCGCGTACATCCTGTGACTTTGGAGGAGGACTGGCTGGCGCCACGCCGTTATTTGAAACGATTAGCGGATAGTACGGTTTTCGACCGTGTTGTTTTTGTTGACCGCCGCGACCAGAATCTCACTACGCTGGAACGGGTGGGAAAAGGTGAATGGAAGATACGAAGCATGAACCCCGCTACTACCGGACGGCATGCGCCGCCATACGGGCAGGAGACTCCCCTGGGCATGTATCTGGTGCAACAAAAGAAGGAACGAATGGTGTTTCTGAAAGACGGTTCTGCGGCAACCGGCGGCTATGCTCCGTATGCAAGTCGTTTTACGAATGGTGCCTATATCCACGGTGTGCCGGTCAATGTTCCCCGCACTTCGATGATAGAATACAGTTGGTCTTTGGGGACTACCCCACGCTCGCACATGTGTGTGCGCAATGCCACCTCTCATGCCAAGTTCGTTTTCGACTGGGCGCCTGTGGAACGTTCCTTGGTGGTGGTTATCGAGTGATGCTTGGCTTTTTTAACTATCTGTGTGATAAGTGTATGGTGAAAAAGCCGTATTTTTGTCACCGTTATTTTCAGTTGGATACTATGCTGCGTTTTTTATTATCTGTTTTATTTTTGTTTATTCCCTGTGCCCTGTTTTTGGGTGGCAAGTCGCCGGTCTATACGACGGAGGAACCCGATGCCGCCACTATGAGCAAGATGGAGGCTTGTGCCGGTTTGTATCGTTCCATGCAGTTGGAGGGGATGGTCAATTGGAAAGCTTTCCGACAGGCTGTGGCAGGATACTATAAGATAGAAAATCGCCGGAGGGATATACTTACGCTGATTGACTTCTCGCGTCCTTCTACCGAAGAGCGTTTGTTCGTTATCGACATGAAGCAACGCAAACTGCTTTTCTCATCGGTAGTTTCACACGGAAAGAACAGCGGTGGCAATTATGCTACTTCTTTTTCCAATGAATATGGTTCTTACAAAAGTTCACTCGGATTTTACCTCACGGAATCTACTTATCAGGGAAAGAATGGGTATTCGCTCATCTTGAATGGCTTGGAGAAAGGAATTAACGACCGTGCCCGTGAGCGTGCCATCGTGATGCATGGAGCTGCCTACGCCGACCCTTCGATAGTGGCTGAAGGTGGCCGTTTGGGCAGAAGCTTCGGTTGCCCGGCTGTTCCGAGAAAACTTTCACGTCCCATCATTGATGCCATAAAAGGCGGAAGCGTGATGTATATTTACGCAGAGACGCCCGATTATCTGGCTCATAGCTCGGTGTTGAAGGAGGATGGCCGAACGGAAGATTATACATATTGATATGGACGCTTTCTACGCTTCCGTAGAACAGCGTGACAATCCCGAATTGCGAGGTAAACCTGTTGCCGTGGGGCATGCCGAGGAGCGGGGCGTGGTGGCTGCCGCCAGTTACGAAGCCCGTCGTTTTGGAGTGCGTTCCGCCATGTCCTCGCAGAAAGCCAAACGTCTCTGTCCGCAACTCATCTTTGTTCCGGGGCATATGGAAGAGTACAAATCCGTATCCCGCCGGATACATGAAATCTTTCATGAGTATACGGATATCATCGAACCTATTTCTTTAGATGAGGCTTTTCTGGATGTGACGGAGAATAAGCCGGGCATCCCGTTGGCAGTAGATATTGCCAAGGAAATCAAGCGGAAGATACGGGAAGAGTTAAACCTTGTGGCATCCGCAGGTGTGTCTTATAACAAATTCTTAGCGAAAATTGCTTCGGACTATCGCAAACCGGACGGGTTGTGTACCATTCATCCCAATCAGGCTTTGGAGTTTATAGCCCGGCTTCCGATTGAGAACTTTTGGGGAGTGGGACCGGTCACGGCAAAGAAGATGCATACTTTAGGCATCCATAATGGGGAACAGCTACGTACACGTTCGCTGGAAATGTTGACGCGCGAATTTGGAAAGGTAGGGAGTATATACTATGATTTTGCCCGTGGGATAGACCTGCGCCCGGTGGAGGCGGTTCGTATTCGTAAGTCAATCGGTTGTGAGCATACCTTGGAGAAGGATATAAGCCGACGCTCGTCTGTGATTATCGAATTGTATCATGCGGCTGTAGAACTGGTGGGGCGGTTGGAACGGAAGAATTTCAAAGGAAATACGTTGACGTTGAAAATAAAGTTCCACGATTTCAATCAGATAACACGCAGCATCACGCAGGCGAAGGAATTGACTACGCTCGATGTTATCTTGCCGCTAGCAAAAGAGTTGTTGAAAGAGGTAGATTACGAACATCATCCCATTCGCCTGATAGGTCTTTCAGTATCCAATCCCCGCGAAGAAAATGACGAAAAAGGAAAGACTTGGGAACAGTTGAGTTTTGAATTCAGCGATTGGATTTAAGTTTGGAAAGAGATATATCAAACTGTATCTGGTTGAAATAGGATGTTTTCCAAAAAGATTATATCTTTGTCCCAACACAAAATAAATTATCTAATTGTAATTATCATGAAGAAAAACACGATTTACCGCATTTCTCTTTCCCTTTGTCTACTTTTCATGTTGACGATTTCTGCCCGTGCTTATACTGAAAGGAATATGTTACAAAAAGCTGTTGGCAGTGAAGAACAATTGAAACAAATACTGATGATGAATCAGTCGTGGATACCCTATCCTGCTTATCATGATCGTGCCGGGTGGGATGCATTACTCGGTGAAAAGTATAAAACGGATCTTATACGTGAGGGAGAAAGACTTTTGAATTATGAATGGTTGTTAGTTAGAGCTACTGATTATCTGGAGTTTGAACGTACAGGTAACCGCTATGTGATGCAAGATCGCCTTAACAAAAACCGTAGTGCCATCAATTCCTTGATGTTTGCAGAATTGGCTGAAGGCAAAGGGCGTTTTATAGACCAGTTGATTAACGGTGTTTATTTGAGTTGTGAGATAACTTCCTGGGTATATTCCGCCCATTTGTCTAGACAAACTAGTAAGCGTTCTCTGCCTGATTTCAGGGAACAGGTGATTGATCTTTCGGCAGGTGGTTATGGAGCGATGCTTTCTTGGGTATATTATTATTTTCATGAAGCTTTTGACAAAGTAAATCCTTCTATTTCACTTTATCTCCGGCAAACTTTGCAGGAGCGTATCCTCGATACTTATATGAATAATGACAGTGAATGGTGGTTGGCTTTTAACTGGAAGCCGGGTATTGTTATCAATAATTGGAAT
The DNA here is from genome assembly GCF_959029255.1 of uncultured Bacteroides sp. Lineage (GTDB taxonomy): Bacteria > Bacteroidota > Bacteroidia > Bacteroidales > Bacteroidaceae > Bacteroides. The sequence goes on from NZ_CAUFUE010000014.1 coordinate 4,640, forward strand.
CCTTGGTGTAACTCCAATGTTTTGCAGTGCTTCTTGTTATTGGAAAATAATCCGGATAAATTGGCGAAAGGAGTGTGGCGTACGATACAATCGGTAGATAAATTCATAAACTTTGTGAAGGCGGATGGAGCCTGTGAGGAAGGACCTTCCTATTGGCAACATGCTGCCGGTAAATTGTACGATTATCTTCAAATTCTTTTCGATGGAACAGCCGGCAAAGTGTCTCTGTTTCAGGAACCGATGATTCGGAGAATGGGTGAATATATCAGCCGTTCGTATATCGGTAATGGTTGGGTGGCAAATTTTGCCGATGCTTCGGCCAAAGGCGGGGGGGATGCTCAATTGATATATCGTTACGGCCGTGCGGTAGGTAGTGATGAAATGATGCATTTTGCGGCCTACCTGATGGAAGGAAGACGTCCTTCTGTTCAGTTAGGCGGTGATACATTCCGTTCTTTCCAAACTTTGCTTTCCAGTAATGAATTGGAAAAGACGATGGCAAATCATGATGTTCCTCCTTGCACCTGGTATCCGGAAACGGAATTTTGTTATCTGACGAATAAGAAGGGATGGTTTCTGGCTGCCAAAGGAGGGTTTAACAATGAAAGCCATAACCATAACGACGTGGGTAGTTTCTCTCTTTATATAAACACTACTCCTATACTGATTGATGCCGGTGTAGGTACGTATACACGGCAGACATTTGGCAGAGAACGGTATACTATATGGACAATGCAAAGTAATTATCATAATTTACCGATGATAAACGGTATTCCTCAGAGTTATGGACAACAGTATAAAGCAACGGACGTTGTTTGTAGACCGGACAAACGTTTCTTCTCAATGAACATCGCTCAGGCTTATCCGGAAGCGGCTGCGGTTAAACGTTGGACTCGTTCCTATTCCTTGAGAGATAATCAACTTACGGTCACTGATGATTTTTCATTAAAATCAGGTAAAACACCTAACCAAATTAATTTCCTTACTTGGGGAAAGGTTGATATATCTGAACCCGGAAAGGTGTCTATTGAAACGCAAGGACAAAAAGTAACTATGAATTATCCTCGAAATCTTTTGGTTTCTATTGAAACAATAGAGTTGAAAGATATTCGCCTTTCAAGAGTGTGGGGGGAGGAAATTTATCGTATAGTTTTTAAAGATAAAGAAATACGGATGGCAGGAAACTATAAGTTTGTTATCCAATAAATAATATTATCTTTGTATTTATACGATAAAAAAAGAACTATATGGGATGCTTAATGAACGTTTTGTGGTTGATTTTCGGTGGTATTTTCACTGCGATAGAATATGTAATATCCAGTTTCCTGATGATGATTACCATTATAGGGATACCTTTTGGCATACAAACATTGAAGATGGCAGGACTTGCTTTGTGGCCTTTTGGAAAAGAAGTACGTAGCGGAGAGCGTGCGAGTGGATGTCTCTATGTGTTGATGAATGTGGTGTGGATTTTGTTCGGTGGCATTTGGATTTGCCTGTCTCATCTGTGCTTTGGAGCATTGCTTTGTATCACGATTATCGGCATTCCTTTCGGCTTGCAACATTTCAAACTGGCATCATTGGCGTTGGCGCCTTTTGGAAAAGATATTGTGACTGTCTGATGACGAAGGCTGAATCGGGGGATTAAAAAGAAGAAGGCGGGAAACTTTTCAGTTCTCCGCCCTCATTCATTTTATTTAAAGGTGTTTTTTACATGGTAGCATTAGCTTGCTTTGCAAGCAGTTTTTGAAGTTTGCCATTTAAAGCTTGGCACATAGTTCCGTTTCCCATTGCTTGATAGCGTTTGATACGGTACTGTAACATAAAAATTTCATTAGCATTCTTTTTCATAATCGTCTTCTTTTTTTGCCTTCCGCGTTTCGGAAAGCGGTTACATATCTTTTATTACTTTCTCTTATTAACGCTGCAAAGATACGAAAAGTTCACGAAAAGTATGTTCTATAACATAAAAATATGCAATTGCTCCTTCATTTTCTTAGAAAATACCCGATTTTGCAACCTGTATATTACAAATATATTACATATCTTTGTAAAATAACTACAATATAATAATGTGTAACAAAATGAATAAGTTGATAGAAATCCTGCGAAGCCCGTATCCTGTCCTTTTTCAGCGGTGGAAGACGGTGGTGATACCTTCGGTCATCGTTTTCCTGATACTCTATATACTTCAGCCCTTCGGGATTTCGCAAATAAGGGGAGGTAAATTTTGGGTGACCTTTGGTTCTGCGCTTGTGTCTGTCGTTGCATCCTGCATTGTTACCTATCTATTGCCTGCTTTGTTTCCTTCTTATTATAAAGAACAAAACTGGACATTGGGCAAATATCTAATAAACATGTTGTTGCTTCTGTTACTGATAACTGTCGGCATTTGGGCTTTTCAATCATGGTTGATGGGAATAGGACTGAATGTACGCCTGTTTTTCCTGTCTTTGTCTTGGGTGGCGGTGTTGGCACCCTTTCCCACTATCCTTTTTCTGATGTGGAACCGGAATTTGCAGTTATCCCGCAATCTGCGGGAAGCAACGGAGATAAATATCTATCTTTCGAAGAAAATATCTTCCGGTGATGAGATAGTTGCCCCGGAGGAGAAAGAAGGCCCTTTGATAATGTTGGTCTTTTCCGGTGGAACAAAAGAAACGTTGGAAGTGCAGGCTTCTGATTTCTATTATGCGGAGGCAGAAGGAAATTATGTAAAAGTGATTTTTCGTCCAGCTAAAGGAGAAAAGCTTGTTCAGAAAATACTGCGCATAACGATGAAGCAAGCGGAAGATGCCTCGACTGATTGTCCTTTCATTGTTCGTTGCCACCGGGCTTTCCTGGTGAATACTCGTTTGGTGATGAAAGTGGACGGAAATTCCCAGGGATATCGCTTGCGGCTGGAGGGTTGTGATGAGGAAGTTCCTGTTTCGCGGGCATACGCAAAAGAGGTGAAAACATTGATAGAGAATAAACTGAAGGGGTAGTCATTCGTCCCTGAAACAGTTCATTCGTCACAGGACGTTTGTCATTTGTCACATATCCGGGCTGTCTGTCCCGGATATTTTTTTACCCGTAATTCTTCTTTTATGTTTGCTGATGGAATTTGAAACAAACAAGAAGAAATGAAACGAAAAAATCTCATTTTAGCTTTGAGCGTATTACTTATTGCACAGTCTTCCGTTGCACAGAAGGCAGTGATTGATACGGTACATTTACGGTTTAATATCGACAGTGTGGGTTTGGAAGAAGTTGTAGTAAAAGGGCGCAAGACACCCGCTGCAAACAGTCGTTGGAACGACATGCATCCGGTGGAACTGGTTACGGTGGGCGGTGCAAACGGTGACCTCTATAAGGCATTGCAAACTTTGCCAGGTACGCAGGTGCAGGGAGAAACCGGTGAACTACTGGTGCGGGGTGGAAGCAGTGCCGAAACACAGACATATATAGACGGTATGCACGTTCTTAATCCTTATACTTCAAACGGAATCAATACGCCTTCACGCAGCCGCTATTCTACATTTATGTTCAGTGGAGTTAATTTATCTTCGGGAGGTGCTTCATTGGAATACGGCGAGGCGCTTTCGGCAGTACTTCCTTTGGAAACGAAAGATTATAGCAAGGTTAATAAATTGGGTGTCAATGCTTCTGTGGTCGGCTTGGGTGGTGGTGGAACGCGTACTTTCGATAAAGGTTCGCTTTCTATCGACTTGAATTACCAGAACTTGGGACTGTATGATAAGGTTTATTCCGGGCGAACGGACTTCGAGAAGCCTTATCACTTGTATTCCGCCGCCACTCAGTTCCGATATACTCCTGATGATGCAACTGTGCTGAAAATCTATGCGCAATATGACCGTACGGACTTTTCCACTTATGAAGGGAGTGAGCGCAGGCTGTTTGGGCTGGGTGAGGATAATGTTTATCTGAATGCAACGTATCGGCATCGTACTCAGGAGGGGTGGAATTGGTTTGCCGGTGTTGCTTATTCTTATTATAAACAGAAAATAGGCGGAGCGGTAACTGCGGGCGATAGTTGGTTGGAAAGCCAACAGGAAGTCCATCTGAAAGCTAAAGCTTATAAACGTTTGTCGCGGCCTTTCCGTCTGGATATGGGATTGGAGAGTTATATCCGTCGTTACGAAAATCGTTATCACCTTTCCGGTGTAGACGACTACAACCGGATGTTTCCTGTTATGGGTGCCGGATTTTTTTCTGCAACCTATTATCCTCTGGAACAGTTGAAAGCGGAACTCTCTTTCCGTGCGGAATATGTTTCGTTGAGCCGGAAAATGAATTTCTCACCTCGTTTGGCGGTAAACTACTATTGGGGGGATGTGATGTTGTCGGGAGTATTGGGACGTTATACGCAACTTCCTGAGAACAAATATCTTGTAAGAAAGCCTGAACTCGAGTCGGAAACCTGTATGCAATATAATTTAGGTGCACAGTACGAACATCAAGGCCGTTTCTATAAAGCGGAATTGTATTATAAAGATTATAATCGTTTGGCATTGGTGGAGACCCGTAAGGAAACGGAGCAAGTCGAACGAGAGCCGGAAGCGCCGATGACATTTCTCACTTCGAATGGATACGGTTATAGTAAGGGTATCGACCTGTTCTTTCGTGACCGTGTATTATTAAAAGATTTTGAATACGAGTTATCTTATACCTATAATATCTCCAAACGTAAATTTCAGGAGTATGTTGAGATGACAATGCCTCAGTATGCTACCCGCCATAATGCGTCGGTTGTTATTAAATATTCCATCCGTCGGCTGCATACCATAATCGGTTTGACTAACCGTTTCAGTAGCGGTCGTCCTTATCACAATTCCGCTTTACCGGGATTGATGAACGATGAAGTGAAACCCTATAACAGTCTCGATTTAGGTTTGACTTTTCTGCCTACAAAGAAAATCATTATCCATGCTTCCGCAACAAATATCCTCTGTCGTAAGAATGAGTTCGGAAAAGTGAATAATAAGGCGATTTTGGCTTCAAGCGATCACTTTTTTTACATTGGGATTTATATTACAATTGGGAAGAAAGCGGCTTATGATGTATCTAATTTCTAAATGATAATTTACCGGCGTAGCGCCGGAGCAGGGTTTCCCTTTCGGATGGGGTATTTTCAGACGCGGATGACGCAGATGCCGCAGATTTTAAAGCTGCGCTGTGTCTCTGATTTTTTCGACGCGGATTTAGCGGATTAAGCTGATTAAGTTGATTTTTTACTTTGTTGCTACTACTAAAAGAATCTGCGTCATCTGTGTCATCTGCGTCTGAAAAATTAAAATCCGCTTAATCCGCCCAATCCGCGTCGAAAAAATTAAAACCTCTGTGACCTCTGTGTCCTCTGTGGTGAAAGAAGAATTCTTCATTCTTAGTTCTTCATTTCCCCAAATTCCCATTTACATAATTGATTATTCTTGAATTATTACTTAACTTTTAAAAACTTAATGAACATGAGAACAATGATGATTATTTTAGTGACACTGTTTCACGTAGCTTTCGGTTTATTGTCTGCCCAAAACCTTACTATTGAAGTGCGTGACATTGAAAAGGTAGATGGTCGGCTCTATGTAGCAATCTACAACTCCGATGAAACCTTTCTGAAAAAGCCTTTAGCAGGTTTTCGAGTAGAAGTGAAAGATAAAGCCGTTTCAATCCCTTGCCAAGGACTTCCGACCGGAACGTATGCCGTTTCTCTTTTTCAGGACGAGAACGATAATGGGAAACTGGATACGGGAGCTTTTGGCATTCCGGTGGAGAAATTCGGCTTCAGTAACGATGCCGAAGGTGTAATGGGTCCCCCCACCTGGAAGAAATGTTGCTTTACTTTCTCCGCTGATACAACTTTGGTGATACATTTGAAATAGACTTTCAAATATATTTCCTAAATTTGTAGCTCAACCTCAATAATATTTGCTTATGAAACGAGCTACACGACTCCTTGGGATAGGCTGTTTGATATGTATTCTTGCCTCTTGTGGCAAATCCCATTTTATGACGGATGCATCTTACCGCCAACGCGTGGAACAAGATTTCCAACAGAAAAAAACATTAATGCCGCAAGGTAGTGATATGTTTACCATATTCGATACGGATTTGTCTACGTACGAGCGGGAAGCGCTGGAATTTCTCTATGCCTATATGCCTTTGGCGGATATTACAGACTATCCCGGAGAGTTTCATTTGATGAATGTTCGTGCCGCGCAGCAGGTTGCCCGTGAAATGCCTTGGGGGAAAACAATTCCCGAAGAGTTGTTTCGCCACTTTGTGCTTCCGGTACGGGTGAATAATGAGTCCCTGGATAGCGCACGGGTGGTGTTCTATAAAGAACTGAAAGACCGGGTGAAGTCTCTGTCCCTGTACGATGCAATTCTGGAAGTGAACCATTGGTGCCATGAGAAGGCTATTTATACTCCTTCCGATGCACGTACAAGCTCTCCGCTGGCAACGGTTCGCACTGCTTATGGGCGGTGTGGTGAAGAATCTACTTTTTTGGTTGCCGCCCTTCGTTCGGTAGGCATTCCGGCAAGACAGGTCTATACACCCCGATGGGCGCATACGGATGACAACCATGCCTGGGTAGAAGCGTGGGCCGATGGAAAATGGTATTTCCTTGGAGCTTGCGAGCCGGAACCGGTACTGAATTTGGGTTGGTTCAATGCTCCTGCCAGCCGGGGTATGTTGATGCATACTAAAGTTTTCGGACGTTATGAGGGGGCGGAGGAAGTGATGTCCGTCAATCCCAATTATACGGAAATCAATGTGATTGATAATTATGCTCCTACTGCCAAAGTTACGGTGACTGTAGTGGATGAAGAGGGCAAGCCGGTTCCTGATGCACAGGTGGAATTTAAGTTATATAACTATGCTGAGTTTTATACCGTGGCTGCTAAGCATACTGGTGCTGACGGTACTTGCGGACTTACTGCCGGTAAAGGTGATATGCTGGTATGGGCATCGAAGGATGGATGTTTCGGCTTTTCCAAGCTTTCTTTCGGTAAGCAGCCGGAACTGACGGTGAAGCTTGATAAAAAAGAAGGAGATAGTTTTGCGGTGGATTTCGATATTGTACCTCCTGTGGAGAGTGCAAACCTTCCTGAAGTGACTCCGGAACAACGTACAGAGAATGATAAGAGGCTGGCGCATGAGGATTCTATCCGCAATGCATACGTAGCTACATTCATGTCGGAAAAGTCAGCTCGTGATTTTGCGAAGCGATATAAACTGGATGAGGATGCGGTAGCCAAGCTTTTAGTTGCTTCCCGTGGCAATCATGGGGTTATTTCTAATTTCATGGCACGTTTGCGTTCCGATAAATCCAAGAAAGGCGGTATTGACCTGCTGCAACGGATATCGGCGAAAGACCTTCGTGATGTCAGTTTGGAAGTGCTGATAGATCACATGCAGTCTCGTGTACGTACGAATGCCGAATATTTCCGTAAATATGTTCGCAATCCGCGTGTAAGCAATGAAATGTTGACCCCCTACAAGGCTTTCTTTGGTAAAGTTGTTCCGAAGGAAGAGGCCGAGGCATACGTGGCGGAACCGATGAAACTGGTGGCATGGGTGGCAGAGAATATCCGGGTGAACAAGGAGTGTAATTTAGGTGGGGCTCCCATCTCTCCTGAGGGTGTATGGAAGTCGCGTATGGCGGACAAACATAGTCGGGATATCTTTTTCGTTTCCATGGCACGCAGTATGGGCATTCCTGCCCGTATTGATGAAGTGACGGGGAAGGTTCAGTTGATAACGGACGAAGGTGCTTTAGATGTAAGTTTCGATAAAACATTGTCCGAAGAGCAATTGCATCAGAAAGGTAAACTTGTAGCTGAGTATTCTCCGATTAAGTTGCTGGACGATCCTAAATATTATTCTCATTTCACCCTGTCAAAAATAACTCCTCAAGGTAGTTTACAGTTGCTCACATACGATGAAGGTGATATCGATATGGGCGGTGGTGCTACATGGAGTAATTTATTGAAGAAAGGAACAGAATTGGATGCCGGTGATTATGTTTTGGTAACGGGTACACGTCTAGCCAGTGGTGGAGTGCTTTCCAAAGCTACATCATTCCGTGTGATGCCGGGGCAAACCACTCATGTTAAGTTGGCAATGCGTGAAAGTGAAGATGATGTACAGGTTATCGGGAATTTCAATTCGGAATCTCTCTTCACTCCTTTGTCCGATGATTTCACTCCGGATATATCGTCTAAACAGAGTTTATTACAGGCGTGCGGACGTGGTTATTTCGTAGTGGGAATATTGGGTGTGAATCAAGAACCTACCAATCATGCCCTACGTGATATTGCTGCTTTCAAAACGGATTTGGAAAAATGGGGTCGGAAGATGGTATTGCTTTTCCCCGATGAGGTACAATCTAAGAAGTTTGTAAAGGATGCCTTCCCCGATTTGCCGTCCACTATTATATATGGGATAGATACGGATGGTATTTCCGGTCAGATAGCCGAAGCCATGAAGCTGAAACACAAAGACAGCTTGCCAATATTTATCATAGCCGATACATTCAACCGGGTAGTGTTTATCTCACAAGGATATACCATTGGTTTGGGTGAGCAGTTGATGAAGGTGGTGAAGGGATTATAAATGGGAATTTAGTTTTTGAAGGAGTTATCGCTTCGCTCAGGGAGTTAGAGGGAGTTAGAGGGAGTTAAAGGCCGATACTTTTGCTTGTAATAGGCAATAATCAGGCTAGACTATTGGCCTTTAACTCCCTGAGCGAAGCGATAACTCCTTCTAACTCCCTTTAACTCCTTCAAAGAATAAATTATCATTTTTCTCTGCAATTTTCAATCGTTCTTTTTACCCTTTCCGCCGTTGTCACATTTCGTTCGTACTCATCGATATGTATCGTTCCTCCCATTGAGACAGCCTCATTATGGTATTTCATCCCACTCCTCATTGTTTCCCTTGCTGAGAAATGAAACTCATGAATACCTGTCTCTTTGGCAATATGTGCAATGTTTGTTTCATTCACACCGCAACCGGCCAATAAGATGATACGCCCTGCCGCCTGTTTCTCAAGTTCTTTCAACAGTGGAATACCTTGTTCCGCCGTGGGTTGCTGTCCGGAAGTAAGAATGCGGTTACAACCTAAACCGATAATATCCTCTAAAGCTTTTTGAGGATTGCGGCATACGTCAAAAGCACGATGAAACGTTATGGACATATCTCCTGCCGCTTCCATCAATTGTTTCATGAGCGTGATATCTATATCACCTTCTGCCGTAAGACAACCGAAAACCACTCCGTCAGCACCTAACTGGCGTGCATTATCGATGTCTTTCAACATGATACGTTGCTCAAGTGGTGAGTAAAGGAAATCACCGCCGCGAGGACGGATAATAACATGTAATTTCGTTGTGTTTAAAATTTCCCGAGCTATGATTATATCACCGTATGAAGGAGTAGTTCCCCCTTCAGGGATACCGGCACATAGCTCTACACGATTGGCACCGCCCGCTTGTGCGGCAATGCAGCTTTCTACGGAATTGGCGCAGATTTCAAATAGACAATCTTCCATACATTCATTATTTATTCTGTGCAAAAAAAACTACAAAAGTACCTGCAATGGTATCTCCGATAATATTTGCAAAAATAAGAAAACTCTGCGACCTCTTTGTTCTTTGCAGTAAATAAAAAGGGTGGATTTTTACATCCACCCTTTTCCATCTATTTATTCTAGAACAACTCTTTTCTTACTTCGCATAGCTTACCGCACGTGTTTCACGGATAACGGTAATCTTCACCTGACCCGGATAAGTCATCTCATCCTGAATCTTCTTGGCTATTTCTCCGGAAAGGTTCTCGGTTGCTTTATCATCAATCTTATCCGCACCTACAATTACGCGCAATTCGCGTCCTGCCTGAATAGCGTATGTTTTCGTTACGCCCGGATAAGACATTGCCAACTGCTCAAGGTCATTCAAACGTTTGATATAAGCTTCTACGATTTCACGGCGTGCCCCCGGACGTGCACCGGAGATAGCATCACAAACCTGTACGATAGGAGCAAGCAAGGTATTCATTTCCACTTCATCGTGGTGAGCGCCGATAGCATTACAGATATCCGGCTTCTCCTTGAATTTTTCGGCGAGCTTCATACCATAAAGCGCGTGCGGCAATTCCGGTTCTTCGTCAGGCACTTTACCTATATCATGCAACAATCCTGCACGTTTTGCTTTCTTCGGGTTCAATCCCAGTTCCGATGCCATCACGGCGCAAAGATTGGCCGTTTCACGAGCATGCTGCAACAAGTTCTGACCGTATGAAGAACGATATTTCATCTTACCGATGATACGGATAAGTTCAGGATGCAAACCGTGGATACCCAAATCGATAGTGGTACGCTTACCGGTTTCAATGATTTCTTCCTCTACCTGCTTACGTACCTTGGCTACCACTTCCTCGATACGTGCCGGATGAATACGTCCGTCCGTAACGAGCTGATGCAATGCCAGTCGAGCCACTTCACGGCGAACCGGGTCGAAAGCCGATAAAACAATCGCTTCCGGAGTATCGTCTACAACGATTTCAACACCGGTAGCAGCCTCCAAAGCACGGATGTTACGTCCTTCACGGCCGATGATACGTCCCTTGATTTCATCCGATTCGATATGGAATACCGTTACGGAGTTCTCGATAGCCGTTTCAGTGGCTACACGTTGTATAGACTGTATCACGATACGTTTCGCTTCTTTGCTTGCCGTCAGTTTGGCATCATCCATAATATCATTGATGAAAGATTGAGCCTGTGTTTTAGCTTCTTCTTTCAAAGACTCTACCATCCGCTCCTTTGCTTCTTCGGCAGACAGACCGGAAATAGCTTCCAGTTTCTCTATCTCCTGACGTTGCATGTGGTCCAGTTCTTCTTTCTTCTTGTCAACGATTACCAGTTGAGCTTCCAGGTTTTCCTTTACTGCCTCAGCTTCCATCTTCTTACGCTGGATTTCTTCCTGGCGTTGGTTCAGCACCAATTCACGCTGCTTTAGCTTATTTTCCGCTTGCTGTATCTTTTGGTTGCGGATGGCTACTTCTTTTTCCAAGTCTGCTTTCTTGTTCAGGAATTTTTCCTTTACTTCCAGCAACTTATTCTTTTTAATTACTTCCGCTTCAGTCTCGGCTTCTTTCAGGATACTGTCGTACTTGGACTTCAAGCCATGCTTGAAGAACAAATAGGAAGCAAATCCTCCGACGATGAGGCAGGCAATGGATACTACTATTGTAACTACTGTCATTTTATTAATTTGTTTTAAGTATATAAATAAAAAACACTGCATAAAAGCCAGTCCCGCCAAAGGGATTGAGCTTTTGTACAGTGCGCGAATATTATTTCTCTTATCAACCTGAACGGAAGAAAGGCTACTTATTATTCTTTAAAATAGGCCTCCAATACTTCTGTCAGTTCTTTTATCTTATCCGTATAAGGTTCAGTATCATTACGTTCCTTCAATTGTAGATTCTCCAAAGCAAATTGATAGGCCACCATGGCTATTATTCTCTCCGGAGATACATTCTGATAATGTTCCCGATACGCATTGAGTCGGATATCCACCTGTTTGGCAGCTTCTCTTACCATTTCCTCATCCTCACGTTTAATCGTAAGGGGGTAGGAGGCTCCTGCCATTTGCAGGTTTATCTTTATTTTATCGTTCATACATCTTATGTCTTCCTTTATTCATTCAACAAGGCGATGCATTTATCGACTTCACGCACTAATTTAGACAATCGCAGCTTCGTCTCTTTTACGTCACTGCCGTTAAGGCTGATTGTCGTTGCTGTTTTTAGGTTCGTGTAGCTCAATTCCAGCTCCTTGTATTCTGCTTGTACCTTCTCGCATTCTTCCTCTTTAGCTTCGAGAAGTTGCTTAAGTTCAGCATTTTCGCGCTTTAATTCATCGTGAAGATAGATTAAATGCCGCAATCTGGCTTCAAAGGTACTTAATAGCTTCTTTTCTTTGTCTGTCATTACTACACCAAAATTGTACACAAAAATACGATTTAGTTGGAGATTACAAAAGCTTTTCAAAGAAAATATCTCTATAAAGCCTGATTATTGCGCTTTTTCCCTTATTTCTTCATTTTTTTGTAGAGGTTTTTATTGTTACAAACAGCTTTTCATGCTTTATGCGAATCAGGAGTTGATATTGGATGGCAATGGTTGGTTATGAAACAACCTTTGATTTGCATGCTGATGCAAACATCCTTCGTGCTTATATAAAGTACCTTTCGTTGCTTTATAAGCTTAGAACAAAGGCTTCATTCTTATAAATGAAGCTTTTGTTTTTATAAACGAAGACTTCATTTTTAAAAATGAAACCTTCATTTTAAGTTTGTCTTGCCTCTAAAGGGACTTTGTATCCTATGGAGCTTATGTTTGCATAGCGAGTGACTTATCTTATTATCTAATCAAAGGAAAGTTTCTATTTGACTATTCGATAAATTAATTTATTAAATAATTTGGTTTATAAAATAAACTACTTATCTTTGCATCGGAGTTCGAACCCGGAATATTTTCTAGTATGTATGACTTTAAAAGAAAGGATATGATTATGAAAACGATGGGTTATAGAAATATGTTAGCGGTTATTTTCAGTGTATTTGCATTGGGAGTATCTGCACACGGTGTTTTGAAGGTGAAAGTAACGAATATTCCTTCGGCTAAAGGCAAGGTAATGGTGGCTTCTGACAAGGGACAATATAATATGGTAGACGCTAAAAAGGGCGAAGTCATATTGGAACTGAAGGATGTGCCGGAGGGTAAGTGCAAACTCTATGTTTATCATGATGAGAATGGTAATTATAAGTTGGATAGGGTGGATGGTGTGCCTTCGGAGTATTGCGCTATCGTAGTTTTGGATGTGACGGTCGATACAAAGGCGGTAAATGCGGAGCTGAAAGATTTGCAAAAGATAGGGAAGAAAAAGTAGGAACCGGTAAGAAAAATCCGATAAATAAGAAGAAAATCCGATAATATGAAAAATAAAAAAAAGCAGCTTTGGTGGCCGTTCACTATATTGATGATAGTATGTTTGTACTGGCTTTCCAATGTCGTGTTGTGGATACCTTGGAGTTACAGCCCGGAATTGGGTATGATATTGATGCTTACGGTAAATCCTGTTTTTTGGGGAGTAGGTATATACAGTTGTTTGGCTTGTACGGGTGGTGTTGATAATTGGCTAAAGAAAACTCTTATTGTATCATTGATTGCCGTCGGAATATCGTTACTTTCTGATTATCTGTTCTTTGCAGTGTTGATGAAATCGAAAGACGTGTGGCACATTACTACTTTTTATGGTTATGCATGGTTGGTGATATTAACTTTTGGCGAAGCGCTCTTGTTTAGGAAAAGGTTGGAAAGGCGGCAATTTGTTGCGACAGCAAATTTATTATTGATATTGATAAGTGGGTTGTTGGTTTTGTCGATAATTCTGGTTTGTTTAATTTAATACGATGAAAAATGGAAACTTGGCTTTTGTATTTGCTTGTAGGTAATTGGGTATTGATGTTTTTATTGATACTGAATTTATATGATTTTGATAAATAATATGTAATACGATGGAAGATAAAAAACTGAATGAGAAAGAGAGTTTAGAACTCATCTCTCAAATGATACAGAACACTAAATTTAAGATGGCAAAGAATGCCGGTACGCCTTTCCTGATATGGGGGTATATGACTACTGCACTTTCATTGCTTGTGTGGTACCTTTTAAGGGAAACGGGTAATTATAATTGGCAATTCCTGTGGTTTTTGTTACCGGCTGTTGCTTTTCCGTTATCTTTGCGTAGTCAGAAAAAAAAGCAAAAGATGGCAAAGACTTATATTGACCGGGTAGTGGGATATGTATGGATTGTATTCGGTCTGGGTGGATTTCTGATTTCATGTTTATCTACTGTATATTGGACGTTGCCCATATTTTTTGTTATTTTGCTGATGATGGGAATGGGTACGGCTTTGACCGGTATGATTGTGAATATGAAGGTGGTGACGATAGGAGGAATAGTGGGCGCATTGTCGTCAATAGGATGTCTTTATGTCGACAAATTTGAGCAGATTCTGATTTTTGCATTTGCTTTTGTCTTCATGATGATTATACCGGGACATTATTTGAACAAAGTGGCGAAACAAAAGAATTAATAGGATACGATTATGGAAGACAAAAAACTGAATGAGAAAGAGAGTTTGGAACTCATCACTCAAATGATACAGAATACTCGTAGAAATCTTGATGCAGGTAGCGGAAATATGTTCTTGGTATGGGGATATGCAAGTGTTTTGATAACTTTGGTCGTCTGGGCGGGGTTGCAACTGACGAAAAATCCTGTATGGATGTGGGGATTTTGGGGAATTCCTGTTGTCGGCTACATGTTGACGTTCCTCTTGATGCGCAAACGCCAGAAACCGATAATATCCTATGTTGATGCTGTCTTGAAACGGATTTGGTGGATACTTGGATGGAGCTGTATGGTGTTTATCGTGTATGCGACTGGTGATGGACGATATGAAGTAATTCTTCCTTTATGTGCTATTGTGATGTCGTTGGGAAGTATAATAACCGGTTGTGTCATTCGGTATACTTCCTTTTTCTTGTTTCCTATTTTAGGTCTTTTGTGGGGAACAAGATTTTTATTTGAAGCATTGAGTCAGGGGACTACCTTATTTTCTTTGATTGAGTTTGCTGCTGTGATTATCTTTTCAATGATAATTCCGGGACATATCTTGAATTGTAAGGCGAGAAAAGACAAAATGAGGTAAATATGGAAAGAAAACAATTGCTATGTTTAAAGAACTGAATCCTTTACTCCATTCTGAACTGCGGCTTGCGGTGATGTCGTTGCTTATCAGTGTCGAAGAGGCGGATTTTGTCTATATTCGCCAGCAGACGGGAGCGACAGCCGGAAATCTCAGCGTGCAGATAGATAAGCTCAGCAAGGCGGGGTATGTGGAAGTGACTAAGACATTCAAAGGGAAGATGCCTTGCACAATTTGTAAGATAACTCCGCAAGGGGTAGATGCTTTTGAGGAATATGTCGAAGCGTTGAAGAGTTATATTCTGAAATAATTATTTGGAACGAAGATAAATAAGATAAAGAATAGAAAGTATGAGAATTTTAGTTACTTACGCCGTTCAGGGTGAATTTACGGAATTGAAGTTTCCCGGTTTGATAGGGGAAGACGAGGTACAAATCGGTTATCTCCGTACCGGAGTAGGAAAGGTTAAATCTGCGTTTTATCTTTCGGAAGCAATCAATCACGGGCAGCCGGATTTGGTTATTAATGTGGGTACGGCGGGGAGTATTCACCATCAGGTAGGTGAAATATTTGTGTGCCGTCATTTCGTAGACCGTGATATGCAGAAGTTGGTGGCTCTTGGCATGGAGTATGAGATTTGTTCTGTTGACTTGCTGGCACAGAAAGGTTATTGTTTGCATTGGGAAGGTGAGGGAATATGTAATACGGGAGATACTTTCTTGACGGAGTTATCGGATGTAAAAGGTGATGTTGTCGATATGGAGGCATACGCGCAAGCTTTAGTATGTCGTGCCAAGAATGTACCGTTTATCTCAGTGAAGTATGTGACGGATATTATCGGGCAGAATTCCGTGAAGCATTGGGAAGATAAACTTGCTGATGCGAGAAAAGGATTGGGAAGGTTTTTTGAGGAGATTGGGGGAGTTGTGAAATGATAATTTAATGAAGAATTAAGAATGAAGAATGAAGAATTTGGCTGCGCAATGCAAGCACGCCGCAAGGTAATTCTTCATTCTTAGTTCTTCATTTCCCCAAATTCCCATTTACTTTAGTGTTTTGAATGACAAAATGTGATACGACGTTCCCGCAGCGATGAGCAACAACACTATTTTCAACCACCAATAGGGTAATATAAAAAATACGCAATAGAGTATCGTTATCCAAATAAGAGCGACGGATATTATTTTAGCTTTCAGCGGAATGGCTTTGTTTTCACGAAAATTGCGTATGTAGGGACCTAGGTATTTCTGTCTCAATAGCCAATCGTACAAACGCGGCGAACTGCGTACGTAAAGCGCTGCTGTGAGTAGCAGAAATGGTGTAGTAGGTAGCAACGGAAGGAAAATGCCGATGATACCGAGTATTAAAGAAAGAGTTCCGAGTAGAATATAAAATACTTTCATACCGCAAAAATAGAAAAAATAACTATGTTTGCGGTGCGATAGCCTTTTTTTAAGTTTTCGAATAATTCAAGCCCTATAAAACAAGTTTTATGAAAAAGAGATGGAGTAGTGGTTGATACTACATCCACCGGTATCCTGAGTACGGTTACCAATGGAGCCACTCTCATTAAGAAAGGCAGATTGCACCTGATACCCTGGAGCCATCAAATAGAAAAGACATACGGCTTGAAAAGTGGCAGTGTACTTGCATCCGGTCCTTTGACGTTGCTGGATGGGAAAGCATGCGATATATCTACTTGTAACCAAAATTTTGTAAACACCAAGCATCCTCGCAGCGCAGTGGTGCTGACTAAAGATAAAAAGATTCAGTTTATCGTCGTTGACGGACGACGGAAAGGAAAAGCCGAAGGGATTACTATTTCTGAATTGGCCCACATGGTTCGTATTCTGGGCGGTGAAGATGCTTTAAATCTGGATGGTGGTGGTTCATCTACGCTGTGGAGTGCGTTAATGCCGGGTAATGGCGTTGTAAATACACCTTCCGGTAGTGTAGAGCGCAAAGTTGCCAATTCTCTTTGTGTATACGAATAAATAAAAAGCTTACAGGTAAATCGCAAGTTTTTTGTATTTTTGCTGCTGCATCGAGGTGACATTAGGTGCGGTAAGTTATATTGTAGTATATTAATTAGCGTATTAAAAGTATGTATACAGTCATTAAACGTATGGAAGTATCGGCAGCCCACAGCCTGACGCTTTCTTATCAGAGTAAATGTGAAAATCTGCATGGTCACAACTGGATAATCACAGTCTATTGTCGCTCCAAGAAACTGAATAGCGACGGGATGGTCGTTGATTTCAGCCACATCAAGAAGGTGGTAAAAGAAAAATTGGATCATCGTAATATCAACGAAATGCTCCCTTTTAATCCTACCGCAGAAAACATTGCCCGTTGGATATGCGAGCAGATACCTACCTGCTATAAGGTAGAAGTACAGGAGTCTGAGTCAAACATCGCCATCTATGAGGAAGATTAACGAAATATTTTATAGTCTTCAGGGTGAGGGATATTACACAGGCACTCCGGCGGTTTTTATCCGTTTTTCCGGTTGTAATTTAAAATGTTCTTTCTGCGATACTCAGCATGAGGATGGTGTTGGGATGTCCGATGATGAGATATTGGCAGAGGTAAAGAAGTATCCAGCCGTGACGGTGATATTGACCGGGGGAGAACCCTCTCTTTGGATTGATTGTGATTTTATAGACCGTTTGCACCGGGCAGGCAAGTATGTCTGTATTGAAACGAATGGAACCCGTCCGCTGCCGGATAATATAGACTGGGTGACTTGCTCGCCGAAACAAGGTGCAAAGTTGGGAATTACCCGTATGGATGAGGTGAAAGTAGTTTATGAGGGTCAGGATATCGGAGTTTATGAATTGCTTCCTGCCGAACACTTCTTTTTGCAGCCTTGTTCGTGCAGTAATATCGGCCAAACGGTGGATTGTGTAATGCGGCATCCTAAGTGGCGGTTGAGTTTGCAGACACATAAACTGATAGATATTCGATAATAAAAAAAGCTGTAAACATCCGCTTACAGCTTTTTTGCACGGGAGGAGAGGCTCGAACTCCCGACACCTGGTTTTGGAGACCAGTGCTCTACCAACTGAGCTACTCCCGTGTTTGCGGCTGCAAAGGTAATGGAAACTTTCAAATATACAAGTAACCGGTGCGCATATTTTATGGCAAAAGTTGCTTACAGCATTTGTAAGTCCTGATACATAATGCGATAGGCAACAGCTTTTTTTTCTAAAGAAAGCGGATAGGCTCTGGATGAAGAGGGCATCCGGTAGAGACGCATAGGTCGGTTCTCGAAAAGAAATTCTGTGAAGTCTCCTACTTTGGGCTCTTTTAAAGAGAATTGCTCACAAAGGGTATCGGTCGCCTTTTGTCCCGTAGTGACAATTGCCTTGCATTCCGGTAGTTGATGTAGCAAGACGGAAACATCCGTAGGTTGCACCACCTCTAAGAATTTATCAGAGGCATTGTCCTGTAAACGCCGGATGGCGGAAGCCGTATCGAACAGGGCAATTCCTTTTTCTTGCAAGAAGTTGATAAGGCACTCTTTGCAAAAGGCTTTATGAGTCTTATCTACAAAATAATCTTTGTCGTTAAAAAAGAGAAGTCCTACAATACGCCACATGTCGTTGTTCCAATTCGGGTAATAAAACTCCATGGACCATCGCTTTTTTTGCGGTGGAAAACTCCCCAGCATCAGCAGACGGGCATTGCCGGGGAGGAAAGGTTCTAAGGGATGTTGTTCTATCTCCATACTTTCCTGTTATTGGTTTTATCTGCAAAAGTACGGAATATTTTGGAAATGCTAACCTGCTATCTCCAGATTACTCATCCTTTCAGTTATCCGAAAAGGGAAATCTGGATATTCATATAGACTGAAGCGAGGTTCGGTTTCGCCTTTCGTATAATTCCAGATGGTGGCATATTCTTCCGCATCTTCGCCCATTGCCTGAATTTGACGCAGGTAGGAAGCAATGGATTTGTTTTCGACGATATAGACTTCTCCCATTTGATTGATAATCGGACTGTGGCGCCTGGTGCCGTCATGTCCGAAACGTAGAATGCGTTTGCCTTCCGGGGTAATGCCTACCATGTCGAAAGTCATGCTTTTGCCGATAGCGGGCAGGTTGAGTACATTCCTGTCGGTGGCAATAAACGGCAAGTGATTTGTTCTCAAAAAATGCCGGATGCAGGTAGCCGGATCTTGTGACGTTTCAAGTGCAACGGATAGATTGTGGGCGTCTTCTTTGGATAACTTTCCGAAACGTTTTTCTTCCATTTGTTCTTGTACGGAACGGCTGTTTGGGGCGAAGACCGCATGGTTTTCTTCGAAGCCTTTGACGGAAAATGTATAATAACCGACTACTCCCAATTGGTTGAGTACCTGACGCAGACGCGTTGTGTGTCCCCGGCGTGACGCAGCTACATTGTACACCAACTGATTGTCGATGAGCCAACCTGCTGATAATAATTTGCGTATCCCTTCCGCTGCTTCGGGGGTAACTTCCAAAGGTGTCTGGAAATGGGTTTGAATGATAAATTGCCGGATACCTATTGTCGATGCTTTTTCTTTGAACTCCCGTAGAATTTCTACCAGTTCGTCATTGATGCGCATTGGCAGGTAGGCCGGCAGGCGTGAACCGAGACGTATACGTTGCAGTTCGGCATATTTTTCTCCTTCAGGACGCTCCAGATTAGTTTTTCGTTTGCGTACGGCCATGCGATAAACGGCTTCCAAGATATGGCGTAATGTCTTGTTCTGGCTCATCAGGGCATCACCTCCTGTAATTAGGATGTCGCGTAACTGTGTATCTTCTTCAAAATATGCCATCAGACGACGTAGTTTTTTGTCCCATGTCTCTTTGGGGCGTAAGGTGTCAAATTCAAAGTTGAGACGCTTACTTTGGAAATCGTACATGCGCTGGCAAGATGCGCAAAGCCCACCACAGGCACGCCCCATGGTATCAGGAATAAGAATGGCTACTTCCGGGTAGCGGCGATGGATGTTGTGTCCGTCGGGCAGCAACCAGCCTGCGGCATTCGGTTTGCCCGGTTCTACGATGTCCTCCCGTTCCCAGGCACGTATTTGTCCGTAAGTTTCGACTAATTGGGGGGAATAAAGGATGTAACTGCGCAAAGCATCATCATTATATCCGCTACCGGTACAGTTCAATAGCGATAAATAATAAGGAGTGGCAAAGAAAGGCATTCCTTTCTTGCGTGCTCTCGAAAGCAGATACATGGTTTCGGCAGAAAGGGAATTACCAAGGAAACGATTCAACTCAGCCGGACTTTTAACCGCCATGGCAAGGTGAAAACGAAAATCATTCCACCATTCACACACCAATCGGAATTTCTCTTCATAACTGATTCCTTCCGGGAAGTTGAAACGGGAAGCCGGATTTTTGCGGTGTTCAATCTTTTGTACCAAGGCATGCATGATGCGTTCTTTGTTCTTGGCACGGATTTGCTGTACGTCTTCATCCAGACCGGTTGCCCAACGTTCGGTAAGCGTTTTGATTTTCTGCGGTGAGGGTAGGGAAGGGGCAGGCTGTTGAAGGTGTTTGAATTGTTGGAATAAATCGATAAACAAATCCGTTTCAATCTCTTCCTCCAAATTACCGGTGAGGAACGAATAGAGTGTTGATAAAGTTGATATAGGCAATCGCTCTTCGGTAGAGAGTTCATGTACTTCTTGCCCGTCAAATTCAATCAAGAGTCGAATTTGCTTACCGGCTTCACTCTTCATATCCGGATGTCCGGCAATATATTCCGAAAGGTTGGTTCTGAAAGTTTCCGCATTGTCGCTTTGGGTGGCAATGCTGACCAGCTCAGGGAGTTCGTGCCGATAAAGTTGTTCCAATTGTGAGAGAGTGAGCGCAAGCATTTTCTTTTGTTTCATAAGCAGTTGTTTTTAAAATTATTATTCTATAAAAATAACAAAAAAAGGCGAGGTTCTTCTACCTCGCCTTCTGCCTTATGGAATACTTTAAAATTCTTTTTATTTTGCTAACAGAATGGATAAAGTGTTATTTCTTTTCCGTCTCTTTGTTTTTCGGTTCTTTTTTTGCCAGCATCACCACATTGTATACGTACTCTGACATCCACTCTTCAGAATATCCCAAACGTTCTTTATATTGGCGTACTGTAGCTGCCGTTTTGTGTACATCATCTTTCTTCCAAACAGTTTTGGTACATACGTCATGTACGGTCTTGGCGGTCATGCTGCGCAGTGCACCTTTAAAAATAGAAGGCATACGGAATTTCCATTGCATAAGGTTACCCATCAACATCATTAGGTCATTGGAAAATCCCTGATACATGAAGAGATAGCCCTGTACGTCATTTTGAGTACGGCAATGTTTTTTCACGGAAGCATCAATTTCCTTAAAAAAGTTTTCACTGATACCGTAGTCCTGCATCAACATCTTGCGTGAAGCAGTCTTTTCGGCTTGTCCCAAACGTCCTCCCTGGGTGGGAATTTTGAATAAACGCTTAAAGTTGGCTACATCCGGCACAAAGCGGATATTGGTGATACCTAGGTTGGCGGCTATCACTGACTGGAAGTAAACACGCGTCAACGATACGAAGTCTTCTACGTTCTTTGCAGGAACTTCTTCGTTATTCTTTTTAAATAATTTGGCAAATATACCCATGATGAATTATAATTTACGGATTACAAATTACGAACTGCCACGCAGTTGCGGATGCAAAAGTACTAAATAAGTTGATTTACACCAAAATTCGTAACTTGTAATTTATATTTAGATTAAGACCAGCATTCTATGTCTTTTTCTACCTCTTTCAATCGTTCTTTTGTAAAAACCGGGTCTTTGATACCTGCTCGTTTCTGTGCCCGGTAGTCCTCAAGAAGTTTGAATGCATATTTTCCCAATAAGCTGATGGCAATTAAATTGCAGAGAGCCATAAGTCCCATGGTAATATCTGCAAGGCTCCATGCGAGATCCAGAGTAGCTAATGCACCAAACAGTATCATGCCGCCAACTAATATACGATATGAGTTCAATACCCATTTACGGCGTGTGAGGTAGCGTATATTTGCTTCCCCGTAATAATAATTTCCTAATATGCTGCTGAACGCAAAGAAAAACAAGGCGACGGCAACAAAAATACCTCCCACAGAACCTATCTCATTACTTAACGCATATTGTGTCAGTTGCACACCATTTGCAGAACCATCCAGTGGGGCACCGCTAAAGAGGATAATGAAAGCCGTACAGGTGCAAATAATCAATGTGTCTGTGAAAACACCCAGAGTTTGTATCAATCCTTGTTTCACAGGGTGGGTCACGTGGGCAGTGGCAGCCACATTGGGCGCGGAGCCCATACCTGCCTCGTTACTGAACAGTCCGCGTTTAATGCCTTGCATCAACGCCATACCTACACCACCTCCCAAAGCTTGTTCCCATCCGAAAGCATGACTGATAATCTGTTCAATGACTCCTGGTAATTCTTGGATATTCAGCAGGACAATGATGAGTGCCAGTGCGATATAACCCAAAGCCATAACAGGCACGATGATGCTGGTTACCTTGGCTATTCGCTGTACACCTCCGAAAATAATGATTAATGTAAAGACGGTGATGATACTACCCACTATCACGTGGTCGAAACCGAAAGCACCTTCGAAGGCTGCGCATAAGGTGTTGCTCTGTACCGAATTGAAAGCAAATCCGAAAGTAATCGTGATGAGAACGGCAAACAGCGTCCCCATCCAAGGCTGTTTCAAGCCTTTTCTCATGTAGAATGCAGGTCCGCCAATGAAAGAGTCTTTCCCTTTTACCTTATATAATTGTGCCAATGTGGATTCTACAAAAGCGCTCGACGCACCGAACAAGGCAATTACCCACATCCAAAATACCGCACCCGGGCCTCCTACAGCAATGGCTGTGGCGACTCCTGCCAGATTTCCTGTTCCTACACGGCTGGCAATGGAAATGGCGAAGGCCTGAAATGACGATATATGTTTCTCCTCAGTGTTACTTTTATTGGCCGAATCTCCCAGCAGGAGTATCATTTCCTTTATCATCCGGAATTGTACGAAACGTGTTTTCAGAGTGAACCAGACCGCACATCCTAATAACAAGGCAATGAGAATATATGTCCATAACAGGTCATTTATAAAATTTATAATCTCCATGATTGTATATATTAATTCCCATTTACTTTAGTTTGAAATGGAATTTATGTCCCTCGAATACCGCCTCCACGATATCGTAACGAACAAATTTTGCAAGGAGATGTTCTGCCGCACGGCGAGAAAGATGTGCCAACCGGCAATAGTGATTCAATGATAATTGGTCGTTTTCTTCCAACAAGTTGAGTAGTAGCTGTTCACGCTCCGTATATTCTATCAATTCACCCTTAGGGCTTTTACTTTGCTGCCACACGCGCAGATGTACAGGAGTAGCCAGGATATTTTCATCTTTGATGCGGAGATAGGCAAGATATTTCCCGGATTCGTCCTTTGCGTATACCGGTTTCCGGTCACTTTCGTCAATCTGTACAACTAATACACTGCGTCCTTCAACCTGATAAGTACGCATGCTGTAATTCACCTGCGGGCGACAATAGATTTGTGCCGCAGCTTCTATCATATATTGTTCTTCATCCGAGCGTACACCTGCAACTTTTCCGTTATCTTTTACTCCGATGAGCAACCGTCCTCCGTCGGTATTCGAGAAAGCTGATAACGTTTTGGCAATCTTCCGCGCATCGGAAATTTCGAATTTGAAATCCTGTTGTTGGTGCTCTCCTTCGGCTATGAGAACATGTATGTATTCGGCATCTGTAAGCGTTTTCATGACTGCAAAAGTAGATAAAAAACGCGTAAGACTTATTTTTTGTGCTGAATTTGGGCAATATTTCAAAAAAAATATCGTTTTCCTGCATTTATTTCAAGAAAGAGTGTATTTTTGTCGGACATTATTAACGAAGTAATTAAAAAAGGATTATGAAAGAATTAGTTGAAAAAGTTGCAGAATTGTATGCAGCATTCGAAAAAGATGCAAAAGCTCAGTTGGAAAATGGTAACAAGGCAGCCGGTACTCGTGCACGTAAGGCTTCTTTGGAAATTGAAAAAGCAATGAAGGCTTTCCGTAAGGCATCTTTGGAAGCTGCGAAGTAACTGAAGAAAAAAAGCATATTAAGTGCTGTGAAAGACTGCCAATGATTGGTAGTCTTTTTTTGTATATATAGGTATTATTACTACATTTGGCACGGGTAATATGGATGAAAACGTACTCAATAAACTAAGGATACTGGCAGAGTCGGCAAAGTATGATGTCTCTTGTTCCTCCAGTGGTACCGTGCGCTCCAATAAGGCGGGTATGGTGGGCAATACTGTGGGTGGATGGGGCATTTGCCACAGCTTTGCTGAGGATGGTCGTTGCATTTCTTTGTTGAAGGTGATGCTGACCAATTACTGTATCTATGACTGTGCGTATTGCATCAACCGTCGCAGTAATGACTTGCCGCGTGCCACACTTTCGGTTAGTGAACTTGTAGACCTGACGATGGAATTTTATCGCCGTAACTACATTGAAGGTTTGTTTCTCAGCAGCGGTGTGATACGCAATCCCGATTATACAATGGAGCGATTGGTGCGCGTGGTAAAGGACTTACGAACCATACATCGCTTCAACGGATATATTCATCTGAAAAGTATTCCCGGTGCCAGCCGTGAGTTGGTGAATGAGGCGGGATTGTATGCCGACCGTCTCAGTGTCAATGTGGAAATCCCCAAAGAAGAAAACTTGAAGCGGCTTGCCCCCGAGAAAGACCATAAAAGTGTATATCTGCCGATGCGCTATATACAGCAGGGAGTGTTGGAAAGTTCGGAAGAACGGAAGAAACACCGGCATGCTCCCCGTTTTGCTCCTGCCGGACAAAGTACGCAAATGATAGTGGGGGCTACAGCCGAAACGGATAAAGATATTCTTTTTCTTTCATCCGCTCTCTATAAAGGTCCTTCGATGAGGCGCGTTTATTATTCCGGTTATGTATCGGTGAATACGTACGATACCCGTCTGCCTGCTTTGAAACAGCCGCCCTTAGTACGCGAAAACCGCCTTTATCAGGCGGACTGGCTGATGCGTTTCTACCAGTTCAAGGTAGAAGAAATAGTTGATGATGCTTATCCCGACCTTGATTTGGAAATTGACCCTAAACTATCGTGGGCTTTGCGTCATCCTGAACAGTTCCCGGTGGATGTGAACAGGGCTGACTATGAAATGCTGCTTCGTGTTCCGGGTATCGGCGTGAAGTCCGCTCGCCTGATAGTGGCATCCCGCCGCTTCTCCAAGCTGGGCTTTTACCAGTTAAAGAAAATAGGGGTGGTGATGAAGAAAGCGCAATACTTCATTACCTGTAATGAGTTGCCCGTACGTACAGTTAATGAATTGACTCCGCAGGGTGTACGCAACCTGTTGATACAGAAAAATAATAAGAAGACTGATGATCGCCAGTTGAAGCTTGATTTCGGAGAGGATTAAAAACTGATGGCCTTGATGTGGGAATTGTCATAATTTTGGTATAATGTGTGTCTTTTTGACAATCAGCGGTTTTTAGTAAGAGATAATGAGTATACGGTTGAATGGAATTCAGTATATGAGTGAATAGGGTTCATTATATGATATTCCTGCTTTTATCCTTTTTTGTAATGAATTTATGATAGTATTTGTATTTGATAACACGTTTGAAGGTTTGCTGACTTCTGTCTTCGAAGCTTATTCAAGGCGCACTTTTCCGGATGTATTGCAGCCGGAAGGAGAGTTACTTCCTTTGTTTCATGACGAAGTTTTCACGGTGATTACCGACGAAGAGAAAGCGGGACGAGTGTGGCGGGGATTGCAGAAGAAACTTTCGTCCGGTGCTTTAGCTTGTCTCACGCAAAGTTGGCTTTCTGAACTGCCTGAAGTGCCAATGTTATTGTTTCGATATATCCGTAAAGCCATTGATGCTCCCCGTTCCATTGAAACTAATTTTGCCGACCCAGATGTTTTGGAGCTTTCCAAGATATGGAAGAAGGTGGATTGGGAACGAATACGCATGTTGCAGTTCATTCGTTTCCAAAAAGCGGCGGACGGTACTTTCTTCGCCGCATTGGAACCTCAGTTCAATGCTTTGCCACTTGCCATCGAACATTTCCGTGACCGTTTTGCCGACCAACGATGGTTGATTTATGACGTCAAGCGTGCATACGGCTATTATTATGACTTGAAGGAGGTACGTGTTGTTACTTTTGATGAAGACACACGCGAGGGGCATCTGGTAACGGGGATGTTAGATGAAAGCCTGATGGATAAGGATGAAAAGCTATTTCAACAGTTATGGAAAACCTACTTCAAGGCTATTTGCATCAAGGAACGGCTCAACCCTCGCAAACACCGGCAGGACATGCCGGTGCGCTATTGGAAATATCTTACGGAAAAGCAGAAATAGGCTATTGGTAGACCTGGAATAAGTTCTTGTAAAATCAGGAAGAGCTTTTTATTCTATCTGGTCTACAGTGACTCCCGGGAAGGATTGCATAATCTGGAGAAGGTGCCCTTCATCATTGTTGCGTTTGGACTTGATGACCATCGTTACCTGATAACTCACTTCTTCATCCAATTGCAGTTTCTGCATATTATAGGATACCAGCAGATAGTCTTTCGAGTCGAACCGCGCTGCCACGTCTTTCAGTATCTCTTTGTCGTGAGTAGAAAATGTAATCATCGAGCTTTTCATGCCGATACTCTTGAATATCAGGCTGAGTAACTCAAGTCCGGCCAATGTGAGTAAAGTTGCCGCGATGCTGATGGTGTACATGCCGGCTCCTACTGCCAATCCTATGCCAGCAGTAGCCCATATTCCGGCTGCGGTGGTGAGTCCGCGTACTATTTGTTTCTGAAAGATGATGGTGCCAGCACCGATGAAACCGATGCCGCTGACTACTTGTGCCGCTACACGGCTGGGGTCGAGGGTGACGCTGTTCTCCTGAATGATTTCCTGAAATCCGTATTGGGATACAATCATTATTAACGCACTTCCCAATGATACCAGAAAGTGTGTCCTGTATCCTGCCTCTTTGGCACGATACTCCCGGTCCAAACCTATGATAGCCCCCAATACACCCGCCACCAATAGCCTCAATACAAAGTCGAAGTTTAACATCATCATATATACTTTCCTTTCTTTAGTTAATTACCCAGTTTTTGTTGTAGGGCACCGTCTGTTTCGGGTCATAATGCATTCCCGCTTGCGAAGGTATTTTCAGTTCGTAGGTGCGTCCGCTTTTGTTTTGTAATTCATGTTGGCGCAACCAGGGATTGGCGTCTTTTAGTTGGGCAAACGTGATACCTTGCTGGCGGGCATATTCCGCAAGGTTATCAATACCGGTACTCACCGTTACCTTCTTGTAAGGAATCGGTGGATATAAGTGTTCGCGTTTCAGCAGAAAACCATAACGTTGAGGATTGCTGATGACCGCTTTGGCGGCAAGCAGGCGGAACATGTAGCGTGAAGTTTCTTCTACCAGCCAAAGGTCGGTTGCCTGTGAGGCAAGTTGCTTTTGCAGTTCCGATGAGATACGGGCTTGTCCGCCATTGTAGGCAGCCGCTACGCAGAGCCAGTTGTTATACTTTTCGTAGGCTTGCTTCAGATATTTGCAGGCAGCCCGTGTGGCTTTTTCAACGTGATAGCGTTCATCAATATTGGCATTGACTTCCAACCCGAATTCCTTTCCGGTGGTAGACATGAATTGCCATAGTCCTGCTGCACCTGCCGGGCTACGGGCGAGCGTATTAAGGCTGCTCTCGATGACGGCAAGATATTTGAAGTCATCAGGAATGCCGTTTGCTTTCAATATAGGCTCGATTATAGGGAAATAGCGGTTGGCACGTTTCACGGTGAGCATCGTTGTGGAGTGCATATAGGTGAATGACATCAGTTCCCTGTCCATCCGTTCGCGATGGTCGTAGCGCTTGAAATCTATCACTTGTCCCGCAAAAGTAATTTTATCGGGAACGGTAGGAGGAGTCACACAATAAGGAACTTCCGATTTTACGGATTCCTGTTCATTGAGTTGTGTGTTACTCATCAGAAAGGGCAGGGTAGTACCTATACAAAGCGCAATGGAAGCAGTAGCCAATATCTGTATGGAATTCTTTTTCATTATCCTGTTTTTTGTTGGTTTTGCCGTCTAAGGTACGACATTCATATTAATTGTGCAAAAATGTTGCAGAAGGTGGCAGTACTTTTAATTCTTTATAGGAAGTCGTTCCCAAAACCGGCGTGGGATGAGACGCCAGAAAAACACGAGTATCCGGTATCTGCCGTCAATGATGGTCATGCGTTTTTTCTTATTTAGAGCTTTCACTATTTGGCGGGCGACACTGTCGGCTTGCATCAGCATCGGATAATTTCCGTTCTTTAATAAATCGGTAGCAACAAAGCCGGGACGTATGTCTGTGAAGCGGATATTGAGATGTTCCATGCGGGCAAGTTGCGCAAGGGCGTCGATATAAGTATTCTGAAAACGTTTGGTGGCAGAATAAGCGGGTGCTATACCCAGTCCTTTGGTTCCGGCTATGGAACTGATAACGGCGATATGCCCTCCGCCTTTCGCTTTGAAATAATTGAAAGCGGCGGTGGTCATCCTTATAAAACCTTCCACATTAGTACGTGCTGTGTTTATCTCAATCTCCGGTTGCAGAGTAGGATTTTGACTGCCTATGCCTGAACTGAGGAAAAACAGGTTCATTCCTCCTAACTTTTCTATCAGTTTCTGGAGCTGTAAGGGTGCATCTTCATGCGTAACATCCAGTGGTTGTATTTCAATTTGCTGGGGAGCCATGCGTTGAAAATCCTGCAATGCTTCCTTCCGTCTACCGGAAATTCCTATATGCCAACCTTGCTTTACAAGTAATTTGGCAACTTCTTGACCGATGCCAGAGGTGGCGCCTATGATAATAGCTCTTTTCATTTGTACAAAGATACGTTATTTTAGGACAAACTAAAGGGATGGAAACAAAAAATAAGGTTATCTTTGAACCGATTTTTGTATAATAAATTAGAATAATTATAACTTATCAATATAAAAAAGAGAAGAATGGAAAAAGTAATTATCAACTCGTATGAGGATTTTGAAAAACTGATAGGCCAGCAAATTGGTGTTTCGGAGTATGTGGAACTTACGCAGGAGCGTATCAATCTTTTTGCTGATGCGACATTAGATCATCAGTGGATTCATGTCGATCCGGAACGTGCCAAGGTAGAGAGTCCTTTCAAGAGTACTATTGCCCATGGTTATCTGACCCTCTCCATGTTACCTCATCTGTGGAATCAGATTATTGAAGTAAATAACCTGAAAATGATGATTAATTATGGTATGGATAAGATGAAATTCGGCCAGGCAGTGTTGTCCGGTCAAAGTATTCGTCTGGTGGCATCTTTGCAATCTTTGTCCAACCTGCGTGGGGTGGCAAAGGCGGAAATCAAATTTGCCATTGAAATTCAGGGTGAGAAGAAGAAAGCGCTTGAAGGAGTAGCTATTTTCTTATACTATTTCAATTGAAAATATTCTTTCCATAAATGCCGGAGTGCTGCTATAGGATGATATAGCAGCATCCTCGGTCCGGCAAACCGCATCACTGTTCGCATCCTCTCTTTCATTTCCGGTTTATAGCAGTGGATGGTGCACAGCCTGCAAGTAGATTTCTTTTCGCCGAAAGGACATCGGGACAGCCTTGTATGTGCATATTCTAATAATTCCCTGCATTGGGGACATAACTCTTTGTTACCCTCTTTCTTTTTGCAATAAAGGGTAATCATTTGCTCTACCGTCTGTTGCTCTTGTTGAATGCGCAGCATAAATCCGATTATGGCTTTTTATGGTATTTTTTATTGCCAGCGCTTCAAAGTAGGGAAAAATTCTTTCATACCTGCAATGGCTTCTTCACGGGTAAGGTTCGTATTCATACCTTTGTTGAACTCATCGGTAAATTGGGCACAGTGCTCAATCATTTCGTCCATGGTATAGTTTTGTGTAAATTTCCCGTGCTGGTAGCAATAAGTACAGTATTCATCATTAAGACTACCGTCGGCATTTGTGCCGAGCACTTCATCAGATGTAAGGGGCATACCGCAGCTTTGGCAAAGTTTCATTTCCATAATATTTGTTCTTTTAATGATTTATATAAACGTCCTGGCTGACGTTTATATCAGAGTTCTATTCTTAGGACAAAGGTAACGGAATAATGGAAAAAATCAATAATAAATATAATCTTTAATGTTTGAACGCATATAATGTAAAAAACATATCTTTGCAATATGGCTTCAATAAAACATATTACTATATTATTGTTACTGTTTGCAGGGCTTTATGTTCCTGTTGTGGCACAGAACAATCCTTATAAGATTGATGACTCTCTATATCCTCTTTATCAGCGGGCTAGCAAGTGGTGTACACGTCCCCAAGGAATAGCTATTTCGGATACTTTATATGCTGAAGCTGTGCGGAAGAAGGATAAAAAAGCGCAATGCCTTGCTTTGACGATACCTTTATACTATTATAAAGCTTCCAATAAATATGACCTATTGCGACAAGCTGCTGTGAAGTTGAAAGTGGAGTCGCGGAAAAATAACTACCTGCAATACTATTATTTTGCCTGTTCCTATGAAATAAACTGGTTACTGAGCAATGGGTATTCATTGCGTGCCTTGCAAAAGGCCGAGGAGATGAAGAAACAGGCCTTCGAGGACAAGGATGACTATGGTATCTTTACTTGTATCCGTACTTTGGGAAATGTCTATTTCATACGTGAAGATGAAAAGATGGCTGCGGAATACTATAAGAAAGCGTTAGATTACATGCTTCAACATTTGCCCGATCAAGATCCCTCTTCCCTGTATCTGAACCTTGCCAGATATTATCGGGGAAACAAAGAAAAAGATTTGTCGAAAGCTTTGAAATATGCAGAAGAAGCGGTAAAAACAGCAAAAACAGATGCAAGCCGTATGTCAGCCATGTTGGATAAATGCCAGACGCTCTATTTTATGCAACGTGTGGATGAGTTTAATGCATGTTACGAAAAATGTAAACATGGGGCTAAAAGCTATGGAACCACTCGCGGAGATATACTGAAAAGGCTTCGTGTATATGAACTTATCTTGAACGAGAAGTATGAACAGGCCTTGCTGGCGGCCGATTCGTTGAACAGTAAGGTCGTGATTTATCAACTTCGGGCGACAATCTATCAGAAAATGAAGAATTACGAGAGGGTTTTGGCTTATGATACTTGGGTTCGTGATTATCAAGATTCAATCAATCAACAGATACAGTCTTCCGACCTTGCCGAGTTGAATGCGCAGATTGGTAATGAACGTATGAAGTTAGAGGCTAAGGCATTGGAGTATGAAAATACAAAATTAAGTTTGACCAATACCCAACTTGAACTGGAACATACCAAATCGCAAGCTGAGTTGGAAAAAATAAATGCAGAGAACAACCGGTTGACGTTGGAGAACCGGAACCTGGAATTGGCGCGGCTTAATGAGGAAGCGGAAAAGCAAAAGGCTATTTTGAAGGAACAACAGATTATATCCCAGCATCGCATTGTCACATTAAGTCTTATTGCCTTGCTCTTATTCCTGTTCTTGGGATTTTTGATGTTCTATTTGTATAGACGCCGGAAAACGATGTCTATTTTACGGGAGAAAAATAATGAACTGACCATTGCGCGGGATCGTGCAGAAGGAGCTGACCGGATGAAAACTTATTTCATTCAGAATATGAGTCACGAAATCCGTACTCCCCTTAATGCTATTGTGGGTTTCTCGCAAATATTGGCTACTCCGGAAATGGAACTTGATGATGATGAAAAGAAAGAGTTCAGTATGCTCATACAGAATAATTCGGATTTGTTGACTACTTTAGTGAACGACATCCTCGATTTGGCCAGTCTGGAAAGCGGAAAATATGCAATGTCTCTGGCACCTATATCCTGTAATGAATTGTGCCGCACAGCACTTGGAACGGTGAAACATCGTAATCCTGAAAATGTAGAACTCTGTTTCACATCGGAAGTTAAAGATGATTTTCAGATAACGACAGATGGCAAACGGTTGTTGCAGGTACTTACCAATTATCTTACGAATGCAGAGAAACATACCGAACAGGGAAGAATTTGTCTTCACTGTTCATTGACAGAAAATCCGGATAAAATAACTTTTTCCGTAACAGATACGGGACCAGGTGTTCCGGCAGATAAGGCGGAAAGTATCTTCGAACGTTTTAATAAGCTGGATGATTTCACCCAAGGCACAGGGCTTGGACTTAATATATGCAGTATCATAGCCGAACGACTGGGTGGAGAAGTCAAATTGGATAAAAGTTATACAAAAGGTGCTCGTTTCTTATTTATACTTCCTCTTTAAATAGCTTTGAATGAGCCAAACAAAATCATTGGAATGCTGTTGATAACAGACTAATGATAAATTGTCTGGTTATGAATAAATTGAAATTATCTTTTCTGTTATTGATGTTCCTTACATCGGTTTCGGTATTTGCCGGTTATGCACCTGCCAATGTGCAGGATGCCCTTAAAAAAATGTATCCTACGGCCAATGATATTGCCTGGTCGCAAGATGAAAGCTATTATGTTGCGGACTTTATGATGAATGGTTTCGATACCAGGGTATGGTTCAATCCGGATGCCCAATGGGTGATGAAGCAAACCGATTGGGTAACCATGGATGAGGCTCCGGCTGCAGTTTTCAACGCTTTCGCCGCCAGCCAGTTTGCCGGTGGTGAAGTGCAGAATGTAACGTGGGTACAGTTTCCTAAATGGCAACCGATAGTTGCCGTAGAAATTGGAATGTCGAATGTGCAGACTAAATATCAGATATTATTTACTCCCGACGGAGGAATAATAAATGACCGGAATGTCACCTACCTGCATAATATTCTCGGAGCAAGTACTTTCTTATAGACGGCATTCAGTTACCTGCCAAATAAATTATATCTTTGCCCTTAAAAAAAAGTTTTTCATGGACAAAGACGCTTTTCAGCAGGAAGTATATAGTGTAGTCGCAGCCATTCCAATAGGGAAGGTGGTGACCTACGGGCAAATAGCTTTTCTTGTGGGCAGACCTCAATGTTCACGTATGGTAGGACATGCCATGCACAATGTGCCCTCTGAGTTGCATCTACCTTGTCACCGGGTGGTGAACAGCCAGGGCAGATTAGCTCCGTTTTGGGAAGAACAAAGAACATTGCTCGAAAGTGAAGGTGTGCAGTTCCGCAAGAATGGAACAGTAGATATGAAACTTTCTCAATGGGAATTTATGAAAGAATAATTATAGAATATAAATAGCATAGTTATGAAGTATATCGGTGCGCATGTAAGTGCGAGTGGCGGTGTGGAGTCAGCTCCCGTCAATGCCCACGAAATAGGAGCGAATGCTTTCGCTCTGTTCACTAAGAACCAACGCCAATGGGTTGCAAAGCCTTTGACGCAGGAAAGTATCTTTTTGTTTAAAGAGAATTGTGAGAAGTATGATTTTGATGCCCGTTATATCTTGCCGCATGACAGTTATCTGATAAATCTGGGGCATCCCGAAGAAGAAGGTCTGATAAAAAGCCGTGCTGCTTTTCTGGATGAGATGCAACGTTGCGAAGAGTTGGGTTTGGAATTATTGAACTTTCATCCCGGTAGTCATCTCAACAAGATTCCGGTGGAAGCATGTTTGAATAAGGTGGCGGAATCTATAAATATCACTTTGGACAAGACGCAAAATGTGACGGCCGTGATAGAGAATACAGCCGGGCAGGGTAGTAATGTGGGCAATGAATTCTGGCAACTTAGATATATCATTGACCGTGTCGAAGATAAATCGCGGGTAGGAGTCTGCCTTGATACCTGCCACACTTATACGGCCGGATATGACATTGTGAACGATTATGATAAAGTTTTTGCTGACTTTGATTCCACCGTCGGTTTCAATTATCTTCGTGGCATCCACCTAAATGATTCCAAGAAAGCCTTGGGAAGCAGGGTAGACCGCCACGATAGCATCGGAAAGGGATTGATTGGCATGGATTTCTTCAAACGGTTCATGAAAGATGAACGTTTCAATGGCCTGCCCATTATTCTGGAGACTCCTGATGAATCACTTTGGGCGGAAGAGATTAAATTATTGCGCAGCTTTGAGTAGAGGTTATTTAGCCTCTACTCTTACATCTTTCCACTCGAAATTAGAGATGATATCCCTGTTGCACTCTTGTTTCTTAGCCTTGATATTCAGGTTTTCAAACGTAAAGTCCCTTAATTGATATTGGTCGGACTTGCTCACGTTAAAGAAAACATCGCAATCAAGATTGATATTGCGCATAGTCACATTGTTTGCGTGAGATACCGGCATGTCTTTGCGTCCTTTCAAGTCGAAGAACTGTGACCAGGGTTTGATAACCAGAAAACTTTTGGCATCTCCGGTAATATCCTCTACCAGAATATATTCGTAATGCTGCGGAGTGTCAGGACGCATCTTTAGCCACAACAGGCGGGATGCATTATTAATTTTACATCGCCGAAGAATGATATTACGGTTATGAATCGACTCGCTACCGCAAGTCAGGCCGCTATGGCAAAAACCATAAGTGCAATCTTCAATGATAATATTGCTGTTTCTCCCATTAGTAGGCTCCTGGTCGGCCCAAGGCCCTTTACCGCCTTTCAAGGCTACAGCGTCATCATTGACCGACATATAGCAGTTCTTGATTAAAACATTGTTGCAAACATCGATGTCTACCGCATCGCTACTCGGAGCTTTCACCGGGGTGGAAGGTGCGAATATATGAAGATTTAACAGCTTAATATGATTGCAACGATAAAGGTGTGTAGTCCAGAAAGGAGAATTCATCAGGGTGACACCGGAAATCTGTACATCATTACTGTTGGATATATAAACCAGGCGCGGGCGCAATTCGTCCATATTGGTACATTTGGGGATAACCTGTCGGCGTAGCCAGAAGGATTTCCAGTAGCGCAGTCCGTTACCATTGATTGTCCCTTTACCGGAAATGGTAAATCCGTCTACTTTGTCGGCATTGATTAGTGCGGCAAAATATTTCAGGCTTTGTCCTTCAATACGGGTGTCCACAATGGGGAAGTTGCTGATGTCATCGCTCCCTTTCAATACTGCACCCTCTTCCATATATAAATGTGTTTTCGGTTTAAAGAAAAGCGAGCCGCTTAGGTAGGTTCCCTTAGGAACGATAATTACTCCGCCCCCTTTCTGTGAAGCCTGGTCGATGACAGCCTGAATTTTCTCTGTCTGCAAAAGGGTACTGTCATTCACCACCCCATAATCGGTAAGGTTATATTGAGTTCCCAACGCGTTGATGGAAACTATTTCGTTTTGTCTGAACCAGTCGGGGATGGGAGTGCCATCAGGAAATTTCTCTTGCCCGAACGACGATAGGCTGATAAACATGGTAAGTAGTAGCGTAATGAATTTCATGGTCTTAAATTAAAATGTAAATCAACAAATAAATTATGCTGCAAACATAAGAAACTTCAAGGAATGCCCGACGTAGAACAGTGATTTTAATTCTGTATAAAATGACTTTTTCTTTCCAGATGGGTGCGAACTAAAGAAGGCTTCCTTTCGTTATTATAATAAAATTAGAGTTATGAAAGTTGCAATAAGCGGGGCATCCGGTTTTATAGGGACGCATCTCACGGAATATCTGACGGAGCATCATCATCAGGTTATTCCTCTTGGAAGAGGATTTTTGCAGGAAGATTCTTTCCAGCAATTAGTGGAAGCCTTGGAAGGATGTGATGCGCTTGTTAATTTGGCAGGTGCTTCCATCAACCGGCGTTGGACTCCAAAATACAAATGTGAATTACGGCATAGCCGTATCGGAGTGACTTCCCAATTAGTGAAAGCCTTGAAAGCGGCAAAGAAACGGCCTGAAGTGATGTTGTCTGTGTCCGCCGTCGGCTATTACCCTTCACAAGGATACTATAGCGAGCAGGATGAAGTGGTTGCCGAAGGTTTTCTCGCTTCACTCTGCCGTGAGTGGGAAACGGAGGCTAAAAAGTGTCCGCCCGATGTCCGGCTGGTTATCACCCGTTTCGGAGTTGTCCTTGCGCCTGATGGCGGTGCCATGCAACAGATGGTTTCACCTTTATTGCATACGAAACTTTCCGCCGTAATCGGTTCGGGTAAACAGGCTTTTCCTTGGGTAAGTATACAGGACGTATGCCGTGCCATCACTTTCCTGATAGAGCATAAAGACGCGCAAGGCGTTTATAATGTAGTCGCCCCGCAATTAATATCGCAGAAACACCTGGCGCATGCATTGGCGATAGCCTACCATGCCTGGGCAACCGTGCCTGTGCCGGGTTGGGCTTTTCATTCCCTCATGGGTGAAATGAGTAGCGCCCTGCTGAATGGACAGACGGTTTCGCCGTCCCGCCTGCTCGAAGCCGGCTTCGATTTCTCCGTGCCTACCATTGAGTCCTTATTGAAACTGCCGGATACACGGACGGTACCTTTTTTGGATGTCACCCGCTATATGGGACTTTGGTATGAAATAGCCCGTTATGACAACTCTTTTGAACAAGGAATGACCGATGTGACGGCTACTTATTCCCTGCTACCCGACGGAAAGATACGGGTGGAAAATGCAGGTCTTAAGAATGGAGTGAAAAAACATGCCGTGGGGCATGCTTATCGTCCCGATGAAAAACAACCCGGTAAGTTGAAAGTCTCTTTTTTTCTTTGGTTCTATTCCGACTATTATGTTCTGGAATTGGATAAAGAGAACTATAGTTATGCCTTGGTAGGTAGCAGTTCCGACAAATATCTTTGGATATTGAGCCGCACCCCCCATCTGGCTGAAGATATCAAAGATAAATTGATTGCTTCAGCCCGAAGGAGAGGATATGATATACAGAAACTGCACTTCTCGCATGACTAGTGCAAATCCTTTTTGTAACTTTGGACGTATTTAAGCCTTAAATACACATTCTATCCGGTTGCCGTCAGGGTCAAGTACGACACTTTCAAAGTATCCGTCACCCGAAGTACGAGGTTCACCTGCAACAGTATATCCGGCAGAGCGTAACGCCTCTGTTTGTTGCAATATATCCTCTTTGCTGTCAAACGAGAATGCGAAATGAGTCAGTCCCAATCTGTTTTCCTCAACCGGAGTATTCTGTACATCGGGGCGGCTCATTAACTCCAAATCAACTCCTCCTTCAAACCGGATAAAGTAAGATTCGAATCCTTTTTTCGGATTGATATACTTTTCATTACTGATACCCTTGAAGTATCGGGTATAGAACTCTTTCATTTCTTCCAGACGGAAAGTCCAGATTGCTAAATGATGTATTTTCATACGATTATTAAATTTGAATTTGTAAATGTAAGATAGGAAACGGATTGCCTGTCGAATCTGTTGCATTCCTGCTTGTCACCTCGAAACCTAAATGCAGATAAAATTGGAGAGCTTGTTCATTTTGCTCGTTGACGTCCACCTTATAAATATGCTTGTTATGGATAGCGTACTCCATCAATCGTTTTCCATGTCCTTTGCCTTGTTCATCAGGATGCACAAACAACATTTCAATGAGTTCGTCACTCAATCCCATAAAGGCGGCTATCTTTCCTTCCCGATTGCGAATGATGTATAAACCCACTGCAGGAAAATATTCTTCCCGTATCAAAGGTTTATAAAAAAGGATATTCTCTTCGGTAAGGAAGTGATGGGTACTTCGGACGGAAGCTTCCCATAACGCCAGCAGTTCGTCGTAATCCTTTGGAGTAGGTTGGGTTATCATAGGCTTTGATATTAAAAATCAGCTTTTTGAGTTATCTTAATAGTCTCTTCTGTCACAGGATGTACAAACTCCAGTGCTTCGGCATGCAGGTACAGCCGTTCGACCTTTCTTCCGTAAAGTTCATCGCCCATGATGGGACAGTGTAGTCCAAGGGGATGGGCAGCATGTACCCTGAGCTGATGAGTACGCCCCGTACGTGGGTAAAAAGCGACACGGGTATACTTATCTCCGCGTTCCAATACCTGGAAATCAGTGATGGCCGGTTTTCCGTATTCCGTATGTACCATCTGTCGTGGACGGTCCAGCGGATTGGGGCAGAGCGGAAGTTCAATGGTGCCTTTATTCTCGGAAATGCTCCCTTCAAGCAAAGCAATGTAGCGTTTCTTGACGAGACGGTTTTTGAACTGCGCTTGCAGATTTTGATGTACGCGTTTGTTTTTGGCAATTATAAGCAAACCGGATGTAGCCATGTCGAGGCGGTGTACTATCATAGGCCCATCTGCCTCGGGATATCGTTCGCGCATCATGCTGTAAACCGAAACCGTCTCTTCCTTGCCGGGTACCGATAACATCCCTGCCGGTTTGTTGACAATCAGCAACCATTCGTCCTCATACACCACTTCAAGCTTTTCCGTCAAACTTTGCATATTTTTCAGCATGGGGTTTTCGTCCACCTCAAGTCCTTGCAGCATGTGTCCTAAGATGGGTTCGCACTTACCCTTGCATGCCGGATAGAAATGTCCGTGATGGCGTATTTCTGTTTTAGGAGACGCTCCCCACCAGAATTCAGCCATCGCAATCGGTTTCCAATCATGCAGATAAGCTTGTTGCAACAGTTTGGGAGCGGCGCATTCTCCTGCTCCGGCAGGAGGTGTCTTGTGTACGGTTTGTTCAAAGATTTTACATAAGTCTTTAGACTCTCCCCGGAAATTGAGCATCTTGAATTGTTCAAACAATTGTTGTTGCAGGGCGGCGGAACGTGTTTTACGTTCTGTTTTCAACTGCTGTATCCGGTGTTTCCAGTCATCAGCCTGCCTTTGCAGTTTATTGATTTTTTCTTTCCAGAAACGTTCCTGCCGTTTGTATTCTGCTTTTTGAAACTGACTTTCCCGTATCAATGCCGCCTCTTCTTCCTTGGAGAGAATGTTTCCTTTTCTTCGTTCCTCCCGTTTTTCTTTAGCGGTTTTCATTTGCAGTTTCGTTTCACTCAATGTTTCTTGCGCCTTTAGCTCCAATGCGGAAAGCCGCTCGGTTAATTCTTTGTATTCTTCCGCTTCTTCCAGTTCCCTGATGCGCACATTGATTTGAGATATCTTTTCTTCCTCCATCTTGAAAAAGCCCTCCGGACGGAGTAAATCGTATACCGGCGGAACAAAAAAAGGATGTATGTTCTTTCCTGCCAGAATGCCAGAGAAAGCAGCCAGGTAACCGGTTTCTCCTTCTTTCGTCCGTACTACCAATACTCCGAACATTTTACCCGATTTCAATTCCTCTTTCCAAGCTTGTTGGCGCGAAAGATAATCTTGCACCTCTTCCGCAGCCAATACACAAAGCGGATGGGGCGTGTAACAGAACGGGTATGTAAACCTTTCGGGTAGGGGGATATCTGCTATCGGAGTATGGAAATGGTGTAGCATGGGCATTCAATCATCAATGGAATAGTTGTTGTCCGTATTGATGTAAGGGATATTCTCATTCTCTTCTTCTGGTGCGGATGCGATTTCCTCATTCAGATTTTCCTTTAACCGGGGATGCTGCGACACCTTTTTCTTTTTATTGTGATTGCCGTATTTACGTTCTCTTTCCCAAGCGGCTTTGCGTGCCTGGTACTTCTCATATTGATTTTCAAGATAATTATCTGCCATAAAAAAACTGCTTTAGGAATAGATATGTAGAGTTATCAGTTGTGCAAAGTTACGGAAATCCTACCATTTATTGTTCTGCCAATTCATAAAATGTCTATATTTGGCTCTTAATAATAGAACGGATAGTTAATAAGGAGTAGAATATTATGCTAGCATATACATACATTGAACACGGGAAATTTGAATTGTTGCAGAAGCCGGTACCTGAACTGAAAGACCCGCGTGATGCGATTGTGCGTGTAACACTGGGCAGTATCTGTACCAGCGACCTCCATATAAAACATGGTAGCGTGCCCCGTGCGGTTCCGGGAATTACGGTCGGACACGAAATGGTGGGTGTCGTTGAGCAAGTGGGACGGGATGTTACTTCAGTGAAATGCGGTGACAGGGTAACCGTAAATGTTGAGACTTTCTGCGGTGAATGTTTTTTCTGCCGTCATGGATATGTAAATAACTGTACGGACCCTGATGGCGGTTGGGCTTTGGGTTGCCGCATTGATGGCGGTCAGGCAGAGTATGTCAGAGTTCCTTATGCTGACCAAGGACTGAACCGCATACCGGATACAGTGAGCGATGAGCAAGCGCTTTTTGTGGGTGATGTACTGGCGACAGGTTTCTGGGCAGCCCGTATCTCCGAGATTTCCGGGGAGGATACGGCTCTTATCATCGGTGCCGGTCCTACGGGAATTTGTACTTTGCTTTGCGTCCTGTTGAAGCATCCCAAACGCATTATTGTCTGCGAGAAGTCTCCCGAAAGAATTCGTTTTGTCCGTGAACACTATCCTGATGTGTTGGTAACGGAACCGGAAAACTGCAAGGAGTTTGTACTTCAAAACAGCGAACATGGCGGAGCCGATGTCGTGTTGGAAGTGGCGGGTACTGAAGACACCTTCCGTTTAGCTTGGGAATGTGCCCGTCCCAATGCTGTGGTCACCGTCGTAGCCCTCTACGATAAACCGCAACTTCTTCCTCTACCTGATATGTATGGTAAAAATCTGATCTTCAAAACCGGTGGAGTGGATGGTTGCGATTGCGCGGAAATCCTCTGTCTGATTGAAGAAGGCAAAATTGATACCACTCCCCTTATTACCCATCGTTTTCCTTTGAACGAAATAGAAAAGGCGTATCATATTTTTGAAAACAGGCAGGAAGGGATTATTAAAGTTGCCATAGAAGGTTTATCTACCTGATTCCCGTGTACGGAGTTCCCAAAACGCAACAGCGGCGGCAGCCGCCACATTGAGTGAATCAACCCCGTGTGCCATCGGAATACGGACTACGTAGTCTGCTCCGGTTATTGTTTCGCGTGAGAGCCCGTCTCCTTCAGTCCCCATTATAATGGCAAGTTTGTTTTCTTTTGCCAGTGCGGGATGGTCTATGGGGATTGAATTGTCGGTGAGCGCCATGGCAGCTGTACGAAATCCCAAATCATTCAGTTGGCTGAGTGGACCTTCCATCCAAGTCCATGGAACAAGAAATACCGACCCCATGGATACTCTTACCGCACGGCGGTTCAGCGGGTCGCACGAGGTAGGGGTGAGCAGTACTGCATCTATCCCTAAAGCAGCGGCCGAGCGGAAGATAGCGCCGATATTAGTAGTATCCACCACGCCATCCACCACCACAATGCGGCGCGCGTCCCGGCATACTTCCCCAATGCTGCGTGGCTGCGGACGACGCATGGCGCACAGGACACCCCGTGTGAGGGTATAGCC
Source organism: uncultured Bacteroides sp. (assembly GCF_959029255.1). Taxonomy (GTDB): domain Bacteria; phylum Bacteroidota; class Bacteroidia; order Bacteroidales; family Bacteroidaceae; genus Bacteroides. Next base: position 45,835 of record NZ_CAUFUE010000014.1, read on the forward strand.
GGTGAGCGTGGCAAGCAATTCTCTGTCACCCGTATACACGGGTATGTCTCCGCATCTTTCAATGATAGTGGCGGCATCTCCGGTGATATGCTTCTTTTCGCATAAAAGTGCAATAGGTTCATATCCTGCTTCTAAAGCCACAGCGATCACTTTAGGGCTTTCTGCAATAAAGATGCCTTTTGAAGGCTCTATGCGGTTGCGCAATTGCGCTTCAGTGAGGGTACTGAATATTTCTACTCCGGGGTGGGAGAGAGAAGATATTTGGATGATGGGCATAATCTAAATATAATATTAATAGAAAAACTGATACTAATTTCACAACTTCACTACATTTTCTGTACGGTTTTGTAGAATAGCTGGGTGATATTGCTCTTAGGGTCATAGTCGCTGCTGCATTCTGCATAAATATCAGTGATTTTCTGATAATATCTACGTTCAGAGGTGCGTATTTCACGGATACGGTCGAGCAATTCATCGAAATAGTCATACCCAAAAGTATGTTTCCCTTTCAGACGCTCGTCATCCATCACAAATCCTTTTACTATAAACTCTTTAAGCGTTTGTGTGGCCCAAATACGAAACTGGGTTGCCTCATAGCTGTTAACTCTATATCCCACAGCGATTACAACGTCCAAATTGTACATCAGTACACCTTGTTCTTCCCATTTGTCCGAAGGAATTCTAATTTTTCGAACAGCGTCGGACAAATGGATTTCTCCGCTTTCATCAATTTGTTTCAAATGGTAGTTTATCGTAGATACGGAGCAACCAAACAGTTCAGCCATCCTTTTTTGCGAAAGCCAAAAAGTCTCTTGATTAAAAATGACTGATACGCTTATTTTACCGGTACTTGAGCGATATATCATCACGTTTGACTCAATCCCTTTGGATAATTCCATAGGTGAAAGTTGACCGGTAAAATACTCTTTGGCCATGTTTATCATGGGTTTTCGCTTGTCTCCGTTGGTAACAATAGCTAAGCAAGCTGTTTTTGACAATAAAAAGCTATTGACTGTTCGCGATGTTCCATTCCCCAATTGTGCCATTTCTTGTATCTCTAGAAAATGTTCATCATATTTCAATCCTTTTTCTTGTTGCAAAGCTTGAGCGACCTTCTCCATCAGTCGTTCAAAGTTCCAATATTTGGTATATCCCAATGTCTTTGCAAACATCCTGGAATTCCACCACTCCTTGCCTGTCGCATCCGTTTGTTTAATCTCATCAAATGGTGATTTCATCTCTTTGGGTTCCATATTTTGTTCTGCCATAACCTTATAATACTATCGTTGTTGTATTTGGCGAATAAGCTTTGAATATTTGTTCAAAATAGATGGCAATACTACCGTATACCATCCAATACGTCTATTTCAACTCTTGACTCGGGGAGTAGGATATCACGTTCTTTGGAACGGGGAGAGAAGAGTGTAAGAATGGTATTAACCCACTGCCAGTTGATTACAAAGATATGAAAAAGTTATCTCAAAGCGTTATACTTGCTTTAATTTCTTGCTACCTTTCCATCCTCATCACGCAGTACACCGTCCGTCGAATCAATGAAAAACACACAGCTTGTTTGCCGGAAATAACTTTATTTATACTTCAGGTTTCTCCACCGGTTCTTCCATTTTTTTTATTATGTAATCTACATTTTGAAAATGGTAATTGAGATTGCCCATTATTTGTTTTATAAAGCTCATATTTCCTGCTAGTTGGATGATGAATTGCAGGTGCCGGCCGATTTCCCGATTACTTTGCAGGAGGATTTTACGGTCAATATTGTTTTGCAGCAGGTAAACGCCGCACGCGTTCTGTATTTCGGCGACACTTTGTCCCCATTCGTGGCGGGATAGATGTTGAAGAACGTCTATGTATTTTTTTAATTTCGCGTGTAGTAGTTTCAGCCGCATCCGGTCAGGATGTTCTTTGGTATGAATATTTACATTCATTGTATCAGACATTTGCAGATAAAATACTTTCATGGCTTCTTCTGATTGGAAGGTGCCTAATACGATGTTGTTTGGTTTGACGGGCATTGTTTGGGGAGCTTCCAATTGATTGCTGTTTTCCATAAATCTTTAAGTTTATAAAGGTGAATAATTTGATTTATGGGAGAGGAAAGAGATAAATGCAAAAGCGATCCCCGCCTTTCCCATTGTCGAACCTATACGTGTAGCATATGTTTGGAGGTGCATTAACACTCCCCATGGGGGTACGGGAACCGCCATATAGGAGTGTCGTGACTAGGCATAAAAATGCCCGCCACAGTTTTCAGGCAGGTTTCCCTGCTACACATAAAAAGATTCGACATCACAAATGTACAATAAAAACTGAAGTAACTATCATAAAGCGGAAAAAATCTATGCTGTTTACTTTTCTTTGAGGATAAGTGTGGAGTTATCTTTTGTATCTTTCCTACTTCTGCCTTATGCATAATCGAGTAATAGTTTGTTCCAGCGTAGCGAACGGTTTGTTCTCTTCATTGAAACAAACTGTTTCGCTGTAGAGAACAGTTAGTTCCAATAAAGAAAACATTTTGTTATTTCTTATTGAAACAGTTTGTAATACTACTGTGAAACAAATTGTTTTTTCTGATAAGAATAATTTGTTTCTATATATGAGAACATATTGTTTATAGCTAATAAAACATTTCGTTATCTATATAAAAACAAAGTGTTCATACCTGTGAACTAAATACTTAAGTGTTTAACTGGATAATAACTATAGACGCGCTATGCTAATGACTTTATACTTCAAGAATATCTGTCATTGGTAGCGTAGTCATCATCGAATTGGTTCACTTTTTAAGTGATGCGGACTCAGTATGACAGATAAGTGTAAGCTAATTCAAGTTTTATAACGAACTTATAGGGGATGTATCTAATTGTCCGAAAGAGGTAGATAACAACTTGCCCCGTTTAGTCTTTCTGGAGCATGTTTATGATGGCTTTTGTCTGATAATGAAAAGGTTATGAAGGCTTGCAGATAGCTTACAGATAAATCATCTGCAAGCTATCTGTAAGGGATATCTGTAAGTTTTTAAAGTGTTTTATATCAATTTATTATCTGCAAAAATGTGGCAGATGGCAGATAAGTTACAAAAAACTTCATGGAGAGAGTACTGCTGAAATCAATTTATCACCAGGGTATTTGCTCAATAATCCGAAATTCCAATTAAAAACTATGTTCTACCACCGGTATTCGTCACTATAGTTTTCAAAAACAGGTTCTTTTGTGATACCTTTTTGGAGGAACAGTTGCCGGATGTAATTCTGGTCTTCCGGCGTGAGGAAACATTCCTCGCGGTAGAAGCGGTAGTACTTTCCCCGGCCGAAGTATCCCAGCATCCGGTGTTTCAGTTCGAAGACATCTTTATAGGGAACTTCGTCGAGCAGGTGTTTGATTCCCCATGCCACGTGTATCTTTTGTGCGGATTGGAAATAGGGACAAGCTCTGCCGTCTACCGGAAAGCATTGAGGATTTACACTTTTGATAAAAGGATACTCGTTGGTGTCGTTGAGTGCAGCCATTCGGTGCAGGCAGTTATCGGCTTTCGGACATTGGTTGTTGAAGCAACGTGCATAGTTGTAGGGCGCGGCTTCAGGATTGACTTTATTTTGCATGTTCTGAATTTTTTTAATCGGGGGGCATATTAAGTTAACGTTTTTACTGATGCGAAAGCTTGTAGCTGTTTGTCCCTCTTTGGTACGACAAAAGTAATTATAATATTGCAGATATTCGCGCTTTGCTTCTTTTTTTATAATTTTGAGCATTCTTATATGGATAAATGTGATAGAGGTTGTAAGTACTTTTTTCTACCTTAGAAGAATAAGTAAAGCTTGAAAGATATAAATCGAAAGCTATATGATGGACGATATTATGGGCATTGCTCGGGATTATTAGAACAGCTATTATAAAAACAGAATATTTACGATGATTGCCTTTATGATAGAGGTAAATTCTTTTAAAGTAATCATGTTTTGAATTCCTCAAGTAATAAATTATATCTCTTATGATATGATTTCCAGTATTTTCTGTAATATTGCGCTTGCTATAAATACTGATTATGGATACATTAAGTCTCACGAAAGCGACATCGTTGTTCATCCTAACTTTAATACAAAGAGACGATGGACAAAAGAACAAAACTTTGGAGACGTCAACAAATGGCGCGTGTGTTTAAGGTTCGAATGATTTTTTATGCCGCTTATGGGCATTGTATTATTCATGAAGATGGTAGTTGTTATGAACATCCTCATTGGTTTGATTTGGCAAAGGATAAATGGGCGCAGGTTTATAAAACTACGGGAACTCCATGTAGTTGCTGGATGTGTAGAGGAGAGGAGTACAGCCGCAAGGAATACAAGAAAGAGACTCTACGTATCATCAAAGAATCGGAAGATTAAATGTTTAATGAAGAGAAAAAAATGATGTTGAAAAGTAAAACAATTCTTGATGGTTTGTAAGTGTTTAATAGAGCCGTACATCGTTATAGGCTCAAAAATCTTACAAACAATGAGTAGAAGTAGAAAGAAAACTCCTGCCAGTACCATTGCATGTTGTAAATCGCAAAAGAAAGACAAGCGAATGTGCAATCGCCTTTTCCGTAGTAAGTCCAAGTGATATATTCGCGAGTGTAAGGAGCCTCCTTGCAGACTTCGTGAAGTAATGGATGTTTGGAGTTTTGATGGTGACGGTAAGGTTTACTGGGGATATGATTGGCAAGGAGTTGAGAAATCACTACTTACTCGATGCAGCATATTAGATCGGTTGACTACCAGTGATTTATGACTGAAAAGATAGAAAGGTCAAAAATTTACTTGTTTTTTCGCTGAAAGTTGAAGATTTAACGTCTTTGACCTTAGTTTATCATCGAACGGAGGGAAAAAGAGGAAAACCGTCCTCTTAGCCCTTACAATCTCCGAGTCACAAAGATAAGGCATATCGGTGATTATTTCTCCGATTGTGGCTACAAAATCGTAGATGGGTTCACGGATATTTTAGCTTGTTATTGCAGCCAAAAGAAAAAGTCGGCAAGTATAGTTCGGCTTTGGCGCAGCCATCTCTTTTCTTCCATTTTTTAGCTTTACTTTAATGAACGTATATATGAGTACAAGGATAAAGTAAAGTCGTTTTTTTCTTTTGATAAGTAAAACGAGTTTTCAATATGATATTGTAACGGACTTATTTAGTGCAACAAATAATATTTTGTTCGTTGATGGGCATATATGGCATTTACGAATAATATAATGGCAGTTGGTCTTTGAGGACTCTTGAAAATGGGTTATGTGCATGTCCGGTTGCGTGGTGTTGCTATATTTTGCCTGTAATATATCATTAAATAAATAAAAATAATTATCTTTGTATATTATATGATATGTTGGATATGACAAAGAATACAATGGGGACTAAATTGCCCCGAAAACTGGAGCAGAAGATGCAGGTTGTGGGAGAGCAGATAAAATTGGCTCGCTTGCGAAGGAATCTGAGTGTAGCTCAGGTGGCTGAACGTGCTACTTGTTCTCCGTTGACTGTATCTCGAATAGAGAAAGGTGTGCCGACTGTGGCAATCGGAATCTACTTGCGTGTGTTATATGCCTTACAGCTTGACGATGATATTCTTTGGCTGGCCAAAGAAGATAAACTGGGGAAAGCGTTACAGGATTTGAGCTTGAAGACAAGGGAACGTGCATCTAAAAAGGAATAGGGATGAAGAAACTGTATGTATATGCTGATTTTGACTGGCTGAAAGAGGTTGAACTCATTGGTGAGTTGAGTTACGAATCACTTCGTGGCTCTGACAGCTATTCTTTCATGTTCAATGAAGAATGGTTGAAAAAGCATGGTGATTTGTATTTGAGTGATGATTTGAATAATTATCCGGGACAACAATATACGCAGCCAGGGAAAGATATATTCGGATGTTTTTCTGATTCATTGCCAGACCGTTGGGGACGAACTCTGTTATTGAGACGTGAACAGCTTACAGCGATGGAAGAAAAGCGGCTAGTGCGGCGATTGTCTTCATTCGACTTTCTGACTGGCATAGATGACTTCTCCCGAATGGGTGCTTTCCGTTTCAAGGAAAAACCTGATGGTGAGTTTATAAATGTGAGTGAATCGTTGAAAATCCCACCTTTGACGGATATTCGGGAATTGATTGTAGCCAGTGCGGAGATTGAAAGAAGCGAAGAAGGTAACGTGCTGCCTGACAGAAAGTGGATTACACAACTCGTGCAACCGGGTTCTTCATTGGGCGGAGCAAGACCGAAAGCCAGTGTGATAGATACGGATAAAACGCTATATATAGCAAAGTTTCCATCACGTAAGGATGATTATGATGCCGGGCTTTGGGAACATTTCAGCCATCTGCTTGCCGCAAAAGCCGGTATAAATGCAGCGAATACAAAAGTTGTTGCCACAGGCGAGAAATATCATACATTGCTTTCGGAGCGTTTTGACAGAACTAAAGACGGGAAACGGATTCATTTCGCTTCCGCAATGACTTTGTTGGGACTGAATGACGGAGATAATGCGACTACCGGACATGGCTATTTAGATATAGTTGATTTCATCATCCAGAATTGTACGGATGTCGAGTGGAATTTACAAGAACTCTATCGCCGTGTGGCTTTCAATATCTGCATTGGTAACAGCGATGACCATTTCCGCAATCATGGTTTTCTTTTGACTGCAAAAGGTTGGATACTCTCTCCTGCATACGACATGAATCCCACTCTGAATGAATATCAAAGTCTGCTTATTTCTGCAACTTCCAACAAGGCAAAGTTGAGTATTTTGTTTGATGCCTGTGGGGATTATATACTCAATCGAAAAACAGCAAAAAAGATAATCTCTGAGGTTACTGATGCAGTGAAAGGATGGCGAGAGTTGGCTGTACGGTTAGGTGTTTCCAAGAGAGAGATGGATGTCTTTGCCGGAGTGTTGGATGAACGGAGTAGGTGGGAATAACTGTTACTATGTGCTAAATTACCAAACGGAAATGCGTCAAATTCCTAATTAAAACGAATTATTTATTTGGTTTGCAGGTGGTTGAGCAGGGTGCTGTATGAATGAAATGACTATTTATGCTCATAATAAATCTCATACAATGTGTCGGGGAATCCCCATCCGCAATCTTCTACTGATTTCAATATCCGCTCAATCCTTTCGCTAAATTGTTCTGTATATCCCAATTTAGCAATCAACTCCATTACCTTGCCAAAGTTCGTTTCGAGGGTAATGTAATATTGCTCCCACATATCCCCGTACATACTGGTCATTTCACATCCAATTTCGATATAATATAGCATCAAGTCTGCCAAGCAAACTGGGTTTGGCTTTAATTTCTTGAAATCGGATATTGCCTTTCGGCAGATATTGAAGCGGCATTTGGGTTTGCCACGTTTAGGAAGAAACTCATTGTAAATGATTTTCTTGTATTCTTCCAATTTCTAGTCATCATTGGGGTTGAGGTAAAATTCCAGATACTCCTTTGCCTCTTTGCGGGCATCGTAAAGTTCCAGCATCACTTCAATAATCTGCTTTTTAGTCAGTGCAGTGAGATGTTTCTTAAGTTGGGTTCTTGACATGGTGTTATGTGTTTCCTGTTTTTTGCGATTATAATCATCTACAGTGAAATAGATTATTCTATCTTCCTTAACTTTTTTAATCGAGAACGTATTCCTCCAGTATTACGTTCAAATATTTCGGCAAGTTCTTTGATGCTTTTTCCTTCATCATATAGTCGGATGAGATATTTATCAGCTTCCTCTTCCCAAGGTAGGTAGGCGTTCCCGTGTTCTTGACGCTTGCTATCCAGCGTATATGTTTTCTTTCTTTGCTTTTCTTTGACTGATTCAGTAAACGAGGAGATTTCAATCAGATTTCCATCCGGATCGGCGATGTAGGCTGTTCGTTGTCCCCATGGCTCTGTAGTAGGTGGCATTACACTTTGCACACCTAATTTCATACATCGGGCATACTCAATGTCTACAGCATCAAATGTGGAGAGGACAAAAGATAACTCCATGGTGCCGTTCAAACCTCTGGGGTAATCGAAACGTTGCGATACCATCTGTTCGAAGTCTTTTCGGGGGTACATAATCAGGCGCATACAGTCGTAGGTCAGCTCCACGTTAGGTTCATAGCCGTCCCATGTTGTTTCGAATCCCCAGATATCCCGATAGAAGGCCACCATTTGAGGTTGTTTGTCGGTGAATAATCCAATGGTATTGAATTTCAATACTGGGCGCTCCTGAGAATAAGGCAGGATAGGGGATGACTGTATTGTTGCGAAGATTGCTTGTTTGTTGAATTCGCTAAGATCGTACACATCCGGCCATTCTTCTACCGTTCCGTCTGTATTGATGCCGAAGTGAATATAATCGCCTGCGCCATCCTTCGGTGGAATTACATCGTTAGGTACATATCCTTTAAGGGTACATATCGTTTTCTTATCTGCATCAAGCAAAGTATAGCTGCCTGAATTACATACTTTTGCCTGAAGATAACATTCTCCAAAATCGGGCTTCCATTCGAGTAGTTTATGGGCTTGCAAATCAATGGTTCCTTGCCAGTAACCAAGACTGACTAAAGGTAGTTGTAGTTCTTCTTCCTCATCTTCGAATGCGAAGGTATAGGAACACAGCTCTTCTCGAAAAGGGAAGGATAGATGAATGTATCTAGCTTGTCTGTCGTTCATAGTGTTCTTATTTAGCTATTAATCACTGCCTATTTACCGATGCAGAAATGCTCGAATATATTTCCCAACACCATATCATTTGTTACCTCTCCCGCAATATCACTTAAATGGAATATGCATTCCCGGATGTCTTGAGAAACGAAATCTCCGGAGAGATTGTTGACTAAACCTTCCTGAACCCTGTGGATAGCTTTTAGCGCATTTGTTAATGCCTCGTAGTGGCGAATGTTGGTAACGATGACATCGTTTGGGGTGACTGTAGGAAGGTTTGCGGCGGTTATCAATATCTGTTGAAGTTCTTCGATATTCTCACGCTTTTTTGCTGATATGGCGATGGACTTTATGCTATCAGGGAAGTCTATGGGGGGGAGGGGTTGAATGTCTGATACTAAGTCAGCTTTGTTATATACAAGGAGCAGTTGCTTACCTTCACAACGGGGAAGTATTTGTCGGGATAATTGAGCAATCTGGGTGGTTGCATCTGTGGCATCGATCATCCAGAGGATGATTTCAGCCTGATCCAGTTTCTGGAAAGTACGTTCTATACCAAGGTTTTCTATCGTATCATTGGTCTCGCGGATACCTGCCGTATCAATAAAACGGAAAGTGATACCGCCTATATTAATTGTATCTTCTATCACATCACGGGTGGTGCCATGAATATCGCTGACAATGGCTTTTTCTTCATTGAGCAGGACATTGAGCAAAGTAGATTTGCCTGCATTTGTTTCACCGATGATGGCTACGGGAACGCCATTCTTGATAGCATTGCCTACACTGAAAGAATTTACCAAGCGGGAAATGACCTTTTCAATGTCAACCGCTAACCGGCATAGTTCGGAACGATCGGCAAATTCCAGTTCCTCGTGGTCGCTGAAATCCAACTCAAGCTCTATGAGAGAGGTGAAATGTAGTAATTGGTCACGCAAGGAAGTAAGCTCTTTACTGAAACCACCACGCATCTGACTCATGGCAAGGCGATGGGTAGCAGCGGAGGATGAAGCGATAAGGTCGGCAACGGCTTCTGCCTGACTTAAATCCATCTTTCCATTGAGGAATGCACGCTGGGTATATTCACCCGGTTGTGCCATACGGCAACCGTTGGCGATGAGTAACTGTAATACTTTTTGCAAGATATAGACTGAACCGTGGCAGGTAATTTCTGTACTATTTTCTCCCGTATAGGAATGAGGGGCGCGAAATAAGCTGATAAGTACCTCATCAATGATTTCAGACCCTTCATGGATTCGTCCGAAGGTAAGGGTGTAAGGCTTGCTGTCTTCCAGCTTCTTGACTACTGTGGCAGGAGTGAAGATGCGGGAAGTAATTTCGATGGCCTCCGGACCGGAGACACGAATACATCCGATGGCTCCTCCTTGGGCGGTGGCTATGGCGCAAATAGTATCTTGGTTCATGATTTTTCAGCTTGTTTATTGTTGCAAAGATAGTTGTTTCCTTACAAAAAAGTGCTATATCGGTGTAAGTTATTGGCTTTTATTGTAACTTAGTACAAATCAATAATTATAGATGGGGAACTTATGGAGGCTATGGGAAGTTTTCTGTATGAAAAATACCTGTTGTTGCCGTAACCGAGCATTCATATTATGCAGAGCAACAACAGGCATATCAGGCGGGATGTAATGAGATTATTACGAAGCCTTATTCATTAGAATGTCTGAAAGAAACGGTAAAGGCTCTGTTGCAAGATGCTTAAATACGATCGAGCACTTTCTGAATAAGATGGTCGATTGTGTTTTTATATCCTGTATTGGCTTCCTTAATCAGGCGGTTTGCGATTACCATACATACGGTCATGGCTTTGTGTCCCATCAAACGGCTGAGCCCTGCCAGAGCTGAACTTTCCATCTCGAAGTTTGTGATGCGGTAACCGTTGTATTCAAATTTCTCAATCTTGTCATTTTGATGCGGGTCGGCCAATGGCACACGGAGTTCACGTCCCTGCGGACCGAAGAAGCCACCGGCAGCAATCGTTACGCCGCGCACCATATCATCTTGCGCAATGCGGTCTATCAATTCAGCATTGGCATCGATGACGTATGGAGCGGGAGCACACATGTTACCCGACCATCCCATGTGGTTCAGGAATGCACGTTCAAAGGGAAGATCGCACACGGAATTACGTCCGGCATAGAAATTAAGAAGACCGTCAAAACCGATGGATTTTGCGGAACATACGAAAGTTCCTACCGGAGTATATGGTTGCAAACCGCCGCATGTACCGATGCGTACCAGTTCCAGTTGGCGCAGTTGCGGTTTCTCTTCACGAGTCTTGAAGTCAATGTTTGCCAAAGCATCCAGTTCGTTCATCACAATGTCGATATTATCACAACCGATACCTGTGGAAACAACCGTGATACGTTTACCTTTATAAGTACCGGTGATAGTCTTGAACTCACGGCTTTCTACCTCACATTCTTTAGTATCGAAATGAGATGCAACCAATGCCACTCGTCCGGGGTCGCCCACTAAGATGACTTTGTCTGCCAGCCATTCAGGTCTAACGTGAAGGTGAAAAACAGAACCGTCTTCATTGATAATCAGTTCGGAAGATGCAAAATACTTTTTCATATCCATAGTTTTAATTCGTTGGTTTATAAAGAAAAAACGCCGGAATACGGTTTCTGTTCACCGGTTCCGACGTTTCTGTAAATTTGTTTACCGGTTTATTTACTTAACGGCTGTGTAGAAGGACCGGTTACCGGTTTAGCAATATTTTCGCGCATGGAAGTGTCGGCTTCGATATTTTTCATCCGATAATAATCCATGATACCCAAATTACCACTACGGAAGGCTTCTGCCATAGCCTTAGGCACTTCCGCTTCCGCTTCAATCACTTTGGCGCGTGCTTCCTGTGCTTTGGCTTTCATTTCCTGTTCGCTGGCAACCGCCATGGCACGACGCTCTTCGGCTTTTGCCTGTGCAATATTCTTGTCGGCATTTGCCTGGTCTATTTGCAAAGCGGCACCGATATTCTTACCTATATCAATGTCGGCGATATCAATGGACAAGATTTCAAAAGCGGTACCGGCATCCAAACCTTTGCGAAGCACAAGCTTGGAAATGGAATCCGGGTTTTCCAATACTGATTTATGATTTTCGGACGAACCGATAGAAGATACAATGCCTTCGCCTACACGGGCAAGAATAGTGTCTTCACCTGCACCACCCACCAACTGGCGGATATTGGCACGTACCGTTACACGTGCTTTGGCTATTAACTGAATACCGTCTTTGGCAACAGCGGTAACGGGAGGCGTGTCAATTACTTTCGGATTTACCGACATCTGTACAGCCTCAAATACATCACGACCGGCAAGGTCGATAGCGGTAGCCATCTGAAACGGTAATTCGATGTTGGCTTTGGAAGCTGATACCAGTGCGTGTACCACTTTTTCCACGTGACCACCCGCAAGGTAGTGAGCTTCCAACTCGTCACGGGTAATGTTGCTCAGACCGGCTTTGTGCGCCTCGATCAATCCCGGCACGATGATGTAAGGAGGTACGTTACGGATGCGCATCAGGAATAATTGTACCAACGATATGTTGACTCCTGAAACTTTGGCGGACAGCCATAAGAAAAATGGTACATAATGGAAAAACAGTACCAGAAAAATGATACCTCCTATGATGAGGAAGGCAGTCAGATACATTGTGCTTGGATCCATGTGATTTAGTTAATTAATTATTTAATATAAAATATTTATTTCTCAAGGTTTGAACTTTTCTACCAAGATAGTCCCGTCTGTAATGCGATTTACGATAACCGGAGTTTTAGCATCCATAAATCCGTCTGTAGATTTCACTTCTACAATATCACCGTTGATTTCAGCATAGCCGATAAGCGCAAGCCGTGTGGTGGTGATACCTGTATCTCCAATTTTAACTTTATCTTCTGCACTACGGTCTACTTTTGAAGTGATATTCTTTTTTAATGCTATCTTATCCAGAGTTTTGGACCGCATAAACCATATCAACGACCCGATGCAGGCAATGGCCGATACGGCGAGAGTAATAAAGCCTGCCAGAGGCCCCATGTAGGCAAAGGCATAATAGTTGGCATAAATGATGCATCCACCTGCCAGAATACCTGCAATACTGATACCCGGAATTACAAATAATTCCACTAAAAACAGAATGACTGCTGCGATGACCAGTACTACAATAATAAGTATGTCCATAGTTGTGTTATTTAATGGTTTGCTTCTCTTGATTACGCGCCTTTACGGCTGCCTGTTCCGTTTCGATGGCAAGTTGCCGTACCCGTTTTTCGAGGTCGAGGATGGCAGGAGCCATTTTTTCCTTTTCACTCTTAGTTACACGGATATATTGGTTACGCAAGTCTGTAAGTTTACTTTGTTGTTGGTTATAGCTCTTTTCTAGCTGAAGGTATTTCCCGAAAAGTACTTTAGCTTGTGGAGAGCGGAAGTCATCCGCTTCATGATAAACGTGCTCATCATCAATCACAAACTCAAAATCATGGATTTTTTCCGTTGGGGGTTTCTGTTGAAAGGCTTCTTTCAAGCGTTGTTGCGCTTCTTTCACAGCTTTGGAATCAGTCCAAGTATCTTTTATGGAATGGATTTGAGCAAGTTGAATGAGTTTTTTGCTATCCATACTTTCATAATTATACACCTGTTTGGATGAATTGGGGATGAATACATAGACGCAAACTTTTCCTTCGGGCTGGTAACGGTCGGAAGCAAACCAACCGAGGTTGTTGAATTCGTCAATGACGTACATATAGTCGTTATATGGCGAATTGAAAGGCATACCTACGTTCTCAGGAGTCAGATAACTGTCTGTATTCGTGTTATAGCGTGTGACGAATATATCATATCCTCCCATCGAACCGGAACCGTCTGCTGCATAATAGATAGTGACACCGTCCGTCAATACGTATGGATAGTTGGCATTTATCGCTTCATTGATACTTCCCGGTAATAAATTTCCTTTGCCCCATTCTCCCAGCATCTTATTGCGTGAGAGGATGCTTAAAGTACTGTCTTTCTGAAATTCACTATAATAATTCTTATTACCCAGTTCCGTTTCGTAAACAGTTCCTCCTTTCCCATTGGGTGTCTGGAAATAGGCATCGTACATGAATAATTTTCCTGACTCCGGACTGATTTTGTAGGCGTCAAGGAAATTCTTCTTGTCTACCACAAAGCTGTCTATGAAACATACCTGTTCCACTCCTTTTAACATACGGAGATTAGCTTTACTCTTTTCAAGGAGTTTTTCAGCTTCGTCGGTAGAGCGTTTTTTCTTGGCGAGGTCGGCGATATATTCTTCATAGTTCTGAACAGCATCCTCAAAACGATACATATCGTTATAAGCTTGCGCCAAATAGAATTGACCACTTGGTGTACGCCTTTTTACTGCGTTTTCCAAATATTTCACAGCAATTTCCGGTTCTCCTGTTTTCAGACAACAAACGCCATACCATAAGTTGTAGTTTCCGTTGGCGGGTTGGGATTTAACGAACTTCAGGAAAGCGGGCTTGGCTTGCTCATATTGCCCTTTGTCATAGAGTGCTTTGGCCTGTGCCAAAGTTTGTGCCGAGACGCCACCTATTGCAAAGATACAGAATAGCAGAAATAGAATATGTTTTTTCTTCATACGATAATTCACTTAATTTTTCGGAAGTTCAAAAATACAAATTAATCGCGAATAATGCCTGATTCCGTAATTCTATTATGTTAATTCTTCTTTAAATCATACTTTTCAGTTACTTTTGCAGCCGTTTATTGCAGATTGCACAGATGAACAGACTATTATATCAGTAGAACTATATGGCGAAATATACAAAAGAAGAAAAGACGCTGCGCCGCATTGAAAAGAGGTTGATGAAGGGAGTGGTAGAATATGGCCTGATAGAGGATGGAGATAAAATCCTGATTGGACTTTCCGGTGGCAAAGATTCATTGGCGCTGGTGGAACTGCTTGCCCGGCGTGCACGTATTTTCAAGCCGAAGTTCTCGATAGTGGCCGTTCATGTGGTGATGCGGAATATTCCTTATCAGAGCGATGTGGAGTATTTGAGGGAATATGCAGAGTCTTGGGGAGTCCCTTTTGTAGTGTATGAAACGGAATTTGATGCAAGTACCGATACCCGCAAGTCTCCTTGCTTCCTTTGCTCTTGGAATAGACGTAAAGCTTTGTTTACCGTTGCCAAGGAACAGGGATGCAATAAAATTGCGCTGGGACACCACATGGATGACATTCTGGAGACATTGTTGATGAACATTACCTATCAGGGAGCATTCAGTTCGATGCCACCCCGTCTGGTTATGAAGAAATTTGATATGACGGTCATCCGGCCTATGTGTCTGGTGCATGAAGCTGATTTGCTTGAACTGGCAGGGATGAGAGGATACCGGAAACAAGTGAAAAATTGCCCATACGAGGCGCAATCAAGCCGCAGTACGATGAAAGGAATTTTACAACAACTGGAGGATATGAATCCGGAGGCGCGCTACAGTCTGTGGGGAAGTATGAGTAATGTTCAGGAAGAACTGCTACCCGCTCCCCGTTTTCCTAGAGGGAAGGGAGATAGTCTGTGATATAATTATTAAACATTCAATATTAATCATTTATATGAAAGCTTTTTATACCATTCTGTTATTAATCGTGTCCAATATCTTCATGACGTTTGCCTGGTACGGACACCTCAAACTGCAAGAGATGAAGGTCATATCCAACTGGCCGCTCTACGGTGTCATCCTCTTTTCGTGGATGATAGCTTTGGCGGAGTATTCTTTTCAAATTCCGGCGAACCGTATCGGTTTTATAGGTAATGGCGGTCCGTTCTCACTGATGCAATTAAAGGTGGTCCAAGAAGTAATTACGTTGATTATTTTCACGATATTCACCACAGTACTCTTCAAAGGTGAAGCGTTGCATTGGAACCATTTCGCCGCGTTTATCTGCTTGGTGCTGGCAGTGTACTTTGTGTTTTATAAGTAATTTAAGTTTCGTAAGTTCATGAAAAGGGAGATAGATGATAATTTTTCTTTCCCCACAGAGGACACAAAGCCTCTGTGTCCTCTGTGGGGAATCTTCTATTTCCCTCCCATATATTTTTCCATTCCTTTCGTGAAGAACGTTTGGAATTCTCCTTTATCATTGGTGTAAATGAAGCAGGCATCAATATCCGGGTGTGCATCAGCGAAACGTTCGGCTTCTTTCAAACCCATAACCATGAATGCCGTGGCGTATGCGTCGGCACTCATGCAGTCTTTGGCAATAACCGTGGCAGACAGGATGTTATGTTGGATTGGATAACCAGTACGCGGGTCGATTGTATGAGCATATTTTTTCCCGTCTTTATAATAATAATTACGGTAATTACCGGAGGTAGCTATACCTACGTTGGTCACTTCCAATACTGTTTGCAACTCCTGATTTACGGCCAGTGAATCGTCAACCGGCTTATTAATACCGATGCGCCAAAGGCTTTTTTTCGGATTTTCTCCACGGACTACGACTTCCCCCCCTATGTCCACCATGAAATTATGGATACCTTTTTTCTGTAGGAATTGCGCGATGACGTCTACCGCATAACCTTTAGCCACGGCGCTGCAAGAAAGCATGATGCGCGGGTCTTGTTTTTTCACTTTTCCTTCTTCTGTCAGTGCAACTTTGGCATATCCGGTAATACCCAGCAGACTGTCTATCATAACGGAGTCGGGGAATGCACCTTTCTTGAAACCAAACCCCCACGCATTTGCCAAAGGAGCTACCGTTATATCGAAAGCGCCGTTCGTTTCCCTGGATATCTCCATGCTCCGGTGAAACACATTGGTGAAGAAAGTATCGGCAACGATGTCTTCATTCCGGTTGATACGAGTAATGGTTGCCGTGTCGTTGAAAGGAGACAGAGAACCGTCGAAACGTTTGAGTTCAGCTTCTATTTCATCTTTCAGATTGCCGTCGTACTGGTAAGTGATATTATAAACCGTACCGAAAATCAATCCGCTGGTAGTCTGATAAGGTGCCGTTTGGTTGTGGCGTGCAAGTATCCAGATTGTACCCAATACCAACAGGGCGATCCATAAAAAATTCCGTTGTACTTTCTTATCCATAATCGTAATATCCGGGAAAAAGTTAGTTAAAGAATAAATGCTCAATTAATATTTTTGTACCGATGAGGACGAGGATGATTCCTCCCCATAACTCCGCGCGCAGTTTACGTGCAATGCCGCAACCAAAACGTACTCCGAAGAATAAACCTATCATGGATAGGACAAATGAAACGAAACCAATGATTCCGATAGGAGAGAGTATGCCCGATATTCCTTTGATGCCGAGGAAAGCGAATGATACGCCTACCGCCAGCGCATCGATACTGGTAGCTACCGCCAAAGCTAGGACTACTTTTAATTTGGTAGGGTCGTACTCATGTTTGCAGTCATCATCTTTAAAAGATTCCCGCACCATACGTCCGCCCAGAAATGCCAGAATGCCAAATGCAATCCAGTGGTCTATGCTCTCTATCAAGTGGCTGAAAGTACTGGCGCAAATCCATCCCAACAAAGGCATAAGGGCTTGGAAAAGACCGAAAAAGAATGCCATTGCCAGCATCGGTCGCATCTGGATGCGCTTCATGATGATTCCGCTGGCTATGGAGACAGCGAAACAGTCCATCGCAAGTCCCACGGCAAGCAGCCAAATTTCTAAATTAGTCATTATCCGGTTTATTTTAGAATGGCAGTTTATATGTTACTGTGTAAGTCACTCCCATTGTGTTTCCGCCAAATTTCCCATACCCCGGCACATACCATGGGTCACCGTGTTCATCGGTGGAAGATGACATGCGGAATTTGAAACGGATGGCCCATCCCATATACAATTCTTTCCAGATATGCGCCCTTATGCCGACGCAAAATTCAAGCCATTGCATGGAGCCTTTCATTCCTTTGTAATTGAAGGGTAGGCTGCCTCCCCAAATGTTGTCTTCCAGGTTGGGATTACCTATGCTGCCGCCATATATGGGGTCGTTTATGGCAAGCGACTCTATATCATATTTAAAACTACTTACGCCATAACGTAGTCCGACGAGTAGCTTATGTTGGAACTTCTTCTTGAACAATGCATTGTAGTCCATTCCGATACGGAAATAAGGCGCGCCGCTTTTGTAGTGTATTCCTTTGTCACTCCAGGTGTCTGTTGAACCATATCCTATTTCAGCAACAGGAAAGAACCTGTTTTTTAGATTAACGTCCACCACAACTTCCGAACTGAAAAAATCACTTCCCAATACTTTGCTACCCGGTCCCCATAGGTCCAAACCTACAGAAACGCCATTGTATAGCGGATAATAGACTTCTTCCTTCGCATCCTTCTTTTCCGTCGGGGGAGGCGTGTTCTTCGGAGGAGCGGAAGCGTTTCTGTTCTGTGCCCGTAGCGGGAAGGACATCAGCAAACAAAGCGCCAGACTAATAGAATAGTTTAAGATTTTCTGTCCCATAAATACTGGCTTCTTTATTTGAAATATAGACGGAGTCTAGTTCGTGACGACTGTATTTTACTCTGTTGATAGATTGTTTCATCTGATACCCGCAATCCATTGACAGGAAATAAGGTGTGTTGGTCTGGTAAACAATGACCGTGTCCGTCAATGTTTTGCTGTAACGGAACACGAGTACGGTGGAGTCGACGGTATATCTTAGCGGTAATGATAAGTCCTTTACCTCTTTCTGATTATTAATAATGACAGAGTCTGTACCGTAGGCGGTTATCGTCAATGAGTCAAGAGTGTCTTTGTATACTATATCAGTCTCTTTGTCGATAGTGTAAAGATAACATTGCATCATGGCGCGTGTTGCCATCGAACAATCCGCTTCTTCTGAACACGATACCACTACACTCATCATGGGGTATAGGATAGCTCCGAATATGATAAATCTGATTAATCTTTTCATTGTTAAATCATTTTCTCGATTTGATACTTGTTACGTTCGGGAGCGTTGCGCGAAATCAACTCACCGAGGAAACCGGCAACGAATAATTGCGTGCCGATAATCATGGATGTCAGTGACAAATAAAAATAGGGAGAGTCTGTGACGAGCCGATAGGGTAAGCCATTATACATGTGATACAGTTTGCTGGCGCCTACAATAACTACGGATATAAAACCGAGTACAAACATCAACGAACCCAGCAGTCCGAAGAAATGCATGGGCTTTACACCGAAAGTAGACAGGAACCAGAGCGATATCAAATCCAGGTAGCCATTAACAAAACGGTTCAGGCCGAATTTCGTCTTTCCGTATTTGCGCGCCTGATGGTGTACTATTTTCTCGCCTATTTTGTTGAAACCGGCATTTTTCGCTAAATAAGGAATATAGCGATGCATTTCACCGTATACTTCGATATTCTTTACGACCTCTTTCCGGTAAGCTTTCAGACCGCAGTTAAAGTCGTGTAGGTTCTTGATGCCGGACACTTTGCGGGCGGTTGCATTGAACAACTTGGTGGGCAATGTCTTTGATAGCGGATCGTATCGTTTCTGTTTCCAGCCGGACACCAAGTCATAACCATCTTGCGTAATCATGCGGTAAAGTTCCGGTATTTCATCCGGACTATCCTGTAAGTCGGCATCCATCGTAATCACAACGTCGCCTTGAGCTTGCTCGAAACCACAATAAAGCGCCGGTGACTTACCGTAATTACGGCGGAACTTGATTCCCCGTATTTTATCTGATTTTGCTTGCAGTTCTTCAATTACCTGCCAGGAACGATCGGTACTTCCATCGTTGATGAAAATCACTTCGTATGAAAATCCATTGGCTTTCATCACCCGGTCAATCCATGCGAATAGTTCCGGAAGAGATTCTTCTTCATTATATAAAGGAACGATAACTGAAATATCCATCTGTTTATTTACGATTATATGATTTGCGATTGAAATAGTTTGCTGTTCTCACTCTTCCGGTGATTCATTTCTCTTACGCCTCATTACAAACAATGCCGTGGGAATGGCCAATATTGAACCACAGAACACATTCCATGACACCAATTGCATGGTGATATCTATCGGGGTAAGAGACTTTGCCATGTCTAAGGTATCTCTGAATACATCGGCATAAGCCTTCATCTCCGGTATGTTGCTCTTTGTAAGAATACCTATTTGCGATTCGTATGCATTGATAACAAAGCCATGATCGATAAAACGGAAATAAATATAATGTACCACAGCCGTCAGCAGTGCGGCAAACATATACATGAAAACCGTAAATACCCATGCGTGCAGGAAGCCGATACTGCCTCCGCATACCTGGTTGCGATACATTCGTGCATAGTAATATCCCATAAAAGGAACACCTAGGGTGAGCCCTATGAAAAGTAATGATAAGAACGGCACTGCCAACCCAAAAGGAAAAAGAACGAACTTCAAAATCCAATATCCCCCCATGTATGTGCCGAACAGCATTGCGTATCTTTGCATGTAACCTTTATTTTCTGCCATTTTTCTTAGAAATATGCTGCAAAGTTATAAATAATATTGGTTGTAACGCTTTGTCTACCTGTTAAAGTTGAAAAAAGTTGGGGTAGGGTATTGCAGGTTTCAAAATTTAGCCTACCTTTGCACCCGCAAACATGGGTAAGTCCTATACGGCCAGCTCCCTTCGAATCCTCCAGGGCTTGATCGCAGCAAAGGTAGTTGGTTGTAGCGGCGCGATATAGTAAGCTTACCCACCCGCCTCTTTAGCTCAGTTGGCCAGAGCACGTGATTTGTAATCTCGGGGTCGTTGGTTCGAATCCGACAAGAGGCTCAGAAAAGAGATGTATCAGAAATGATGCGTCTCTTTTTTCTTTTTTTGTAGTTGTAACAAAAAATATGTTACCTTTGTAGTAAACTTAATAGAATACTATGATGCGGATAAAACGTTACACTTTCTATAAACTCTCCATTTTATTACTTATCTTTTCCTTCTCGTTGAAATGCTATGCCGGTTGGAATAGTTTTATCGTTAATTTTGATAAGGCTCAATATGGCAAAGGTGCACAGACTTGGCAGATAGCACCCTATGATGATAAATGGGTGTACTTTGCCAATAAAAACGGTATGCTGCAATTTGATGGTAATGTGTGGAGTATATTTCCCTTGAATAATGCTTCGGATGTACGTTCTGTGCTGGCTTCTTCTATCCAAAAGAAAATATATGTGGGTGGTATCAATGAATTTGGTTATTATGCACCCGGAGAAGATGGTTCATTGGTTTATCATTGCATGTCCGATACATTGGATAAGGAATGCCGTTTTCTGGGAAATGTTTGGGGAATTCATGAAACTGATAATATTCTTTATTTCCAAGGAGACGATCGTGTGGTGAAGTATCTGAACGGGAAATATACCGCTATTGAAATGAATGCTAAGATAGATTGTTCGAATATGGTGAACGGTATTCTTTATATAGGAACAGATCATGGCGTTTGGTTTTTAGTTGGAAACACCTTTTTCCCGTTACAAGGGGCTGAGGAATTGGCTTCAAAAAGGATACGAGGAATTGTTCCTTTTAAGGACGGCGTACTCGTGGCGACTGCCTATAACGGTTTGTATTATTGTAATGGGAAAACCATTGAACCGTTTATTACCGGTGCAGAAGACTTTATTCGCGAAAATGAAGTGTTTTGTATTGCGAAAAAAGATAATAAAGTTGCTCTGGGAACCATTCATAAGGGATTGCTGTTAGTTGACTGTAGTACTATGCAACTTAAGTATTTTAATGAAAATAATGGGTTACATAATAATACGGTACTCTCGGTCTCTTTTGACATTGCCGGCAATCTGTGGGCTGGTTTGGATAGCGGTATCGATTACGTTTGTCTGACTTCTCCTTTTACAAATCTGTATTCATATCCATATTTCTTTGGTGCCGGATATACGGCAGCCTTGGAAAATAATCTGCTATATCTGGGTACTAATCGAGGACTTTATTATACGCCCTATCCGGTAAAGTTAAATGGCGATTTGCCGGATATCCATCCCATTCTTCAATCCAGCGGTCAAGTATGGAATCTTTGCCGGATAGGAGATGAACTGTTTTGCTTGCACGATCGTGGAGTATTTCTTGTGAAAGGAACAACTATGGAACGTGTAACGGATATAACCGGTGCCTGGTGTTGCCAGCAGGTAATGGGACGACCTGATATGATGTACGTAGGCGTATATAATGGCGTATATCTGGTTGTCAAACGGAATGGTGCGTGGCAGACTGTTTGTAAAATTGAAGGCCTTGGGGATTCCTGCCGTTTTTTTGAGCAGGAAACCGACAAGGTTTTATGGATATACAATGCCGATCATGTTACCCGGGTGGAGTTGGACGAGAGTTTGTCCAAATCTATCAATCAGAAAGAATATGGCACCGCAGATGGCTTTCCTGTAAATCATGATATGTATATATCGAAGATAGAGGGACGTATTTATTTTGCCACTCCAAATGGAATTTATAAACATAACCCACATAAGGATATGATGGAAGCTTGTCCGGATATGAATAATCTGTTGAATGGTGCTTCCAATTATTCACGATTACTGGAATACCATAACCGGTTGATAAGTCTAAGCCCTCATGAAATATGTATTGCCAATTTAGGAACCTATAAAAGGGGAGCCAATACAAGTATCAATCCCATTCAGCGATTGCTGGTAGAGTTAATTCCTACATTTGAATCCATCATCCCCTTGTCCGACTCCCTGATGGTAATTCCTAATGAGGAAGGATTTGCACTTTTTAAAATACCTGCTGTCAGGGGGCGTCAGGACCGTAGCCATTCCCTTTCTATCAAAAGTATGTATCTTTCGTATCCCAAGGATTCATTGGTATATACTGCCAATTTCTTGGGCGAAAAGCCTGTTCCGTCAATCTCTTATTCGTTAAACTCTGTTCGTTTTGATTATGGGCTTTCACTCTTTGCGGCAGGAGACGATATCCGTTTTCAGTATCGTTTGAATAAAAGTTCATGGTCCGATTTTACAACTGTCCGCACTAAGGAGTATAGTAACCTTTCCGAAGGAGAATATACATTTGAAGTCAAGGTCATCTTTCCCGATGGGACAACTTCTTCCGATGAAATATCTTTCTCTATACTTCCACCATGGTATCGCAGTATTCCCGCTTATATTTGCTACTTCATTCTTGCTTTATTATCCCTTTGGTACTTATATCGTTGGGATGATATTCGTGTGAAGCGTAAAGAAAAACTGGCTGTTGTAGAAAAAGATAAGGAAATCCATGAGATGGAGAAAGAACGCCAGGAAAAGCAAATCATGCAGTTGGAGAAAGAGAAACTGGAATATGATTTGCAGCACAAAAGTCAGGAAATGGCCAATCTAATGATAAACTTTGTTCGTAAGAACGAAATGCTGACTGAGATTAAATCAGAAATAATCAAAGTCTCCGCTCTCCTGAAGGGTGACAGTTCTCGTGAAGGCAAACAGCAATTGTTACTTATCAATAATAAAATCGACGCCAATATTCAAAGTGATGAAGTATTGAAGCGTATTGAAGACCAGTTTGACTTGGTTCATAATAACTTTATGAAGCGTTTACATGCCAAGCATCCAGACCTTTCCAACAATGAGCGCATGATGTGTGCATATCTGAAGATGAACCTTTCTACCAAAGAAATAGCTCCGTTACTGAATATCTCTGTTCGTGGAGTAGAAACTATCCGTTATCGCCTGCGCAAGAAATTCGGGTTGGAGCGTGAAGATAGTCTGCTCGATTATTTGAATGAAGGACTGTAATCTCTCAAAAAAAAAAATCAGACCATTTATCAGTCTTCACTGTACCCGCTCCGTACCCGAGCCGTACCCGGTCCGTACCAAGTCCAATCCTATAGACACGGAGCAAACACGGTTTTGATACGTTTCAGGTCATTAGAAACGGATAAATAGAACAGAAAATGAAAAATATCAAGCGTTGACGTATTCTATGAAAGTATATGTAATAACTTGATTAATAGAACTTTTTCTTCTTGTGACGTATTTATGACGTATTCTTTTATTTGGGTTGACGTATTAAAAAATTATATATTTAACTTCATTGCCTCTTCTTTTACCCTATGTTTGTGCCGTTCCATTGAGAACAAAACCGAGAAATGTTAATCTTAATTTAGTAAAACTTATGAAAAAGTTATTATCAGTTTTATTTCTGTTAAGCTTTACCTTGGCTTCTGTATATGCACAAAATATACAGGTAAAAGGTACGGTGGTTAGTGGTTCGGATAATGAGCCATTGCCCGGGGTAAACGTGGTGGTGAAAGGAAACACCTCCATTGGTACAATTACCGGTTTAAACGGTGACTTTACTTTGGCTGTTCCGGCCGACGCTGTTCTTTCTATTTCTTATATAGGATTTAAGCCGCAGGAAATGGCGGTAAAAGGGCAGCAAAATTTAAAAATTGTGCTTCAAGAAGATACCGAAACTTTGGATGAAGTGGTGGTAGTTGGTTATGGTGTTCAAAAGAAGAGTGTGGTAACGGCTGCAATTAGCCGGGTCAGTGCAGAAGAATTGAATGCTGCAAAGCCTTCACGTGTGGAAGATGCTTTGAAAGGTAAAGTGTCGGGCGTACAGATTACTCAGAGTTCCGGTCAACCGGGTTCTGACTCTAAAGTACGTATTCGTGGTATTGGTTCGGTTAATAATTCTGAGCCGTTGTATATTGTAGACGGTATGCCCGTTGACGGTGGCATCAACTATCTGAATCCTGTAGATATTGCCTCTGTTGAAATTTTGAAAGATGCTGCCTCAGCAGCCATTTACGGTGCTCGTGCTGCCAATGGTGTAGTATTGGTTACCACTAAAACAGGTAAATCGGGCAAAGCTACTATCAATTATGATTTCAGTTACGGATGGCAGAATCCTTGGAAAAAGAAATCAGTGTTGAATGCTACGGAGTATATGACGATTATGAATGAAATGGATGTGAACGATGGTAATGCTCCCCGTTATACTCTGGAACAAATCGCTTCTGCCGGTAAGGGTACCGATTGGCAAGATGAAACATTTAACTATGATGCGCCTATCCAGCAGCATCAGGTAAGCATTAGCGGCGGTAGTGAACAAGTTCAATACTTCCTTTCATTAGGATATTTCAATCAAGAAGGTATTGTCGGCGGTGATTATGGCAAATCTAATTATAAACGTTGGAGTTTGCGTTCTAACACTACTTATACGGTGTTTGAAGAGAAATCCCGTGATTTCTTGAATAAGTTGAAAGTAGGAGTGAATATTGGTTACTCAAGAGGTACTTCTACAGGTATTGAAACGAACTCTGAATACGGTTCAATATTGGGTAGTGCTATTGCATTTTCTCCCTTGGTACCCGTTTATGCTTCTGAAGAAGAAGGGGCTGCAATTTTGAAGCAATATCCGACTGCTGTTGTTGACAAAGACGGTAGAGTCTTTTCTTTGCCTCCTACAGGTTATCAAGAATTGGCGAACCCGGTTGCTCAATTGAATTCTCCTTCTGTAACTAATAATAACGAAGATAAATTCGTTGGCTCTTTCTGGGCTGAACTGGACATTCTTCCCGGCTTGAAATTCAAGAGCAGTTATGGTGCCGATTTGGCATTCTGGGGTACTGACGGCTATGGAATGGAGTATTACATGGGTTCAATGAAAAAGAATGAGCAGAGCTGGGTGACCAGTGAAATGAACCGTGGTTATAAGTGGCAGGTAGAAAATGTATTGACCTACAATAAGACTTTTGCAGAAAAACATAATCTGACAGTTGTGTTAGGACAATCTGCACAAAAATATTCTGTACGTAAATTGAAAGGTTATGATTATGACTTGCTTGAAACCGATCCGAATAAGGCGAATATAAATTCTGCTATCGGAAACCGTGACAATGAACGCGTTGAGGGTGGTACGGACGGTTATGATTTTACTGCTTTAGCTTCCTACTTCGGCCGTATTGATTATAACTATGCTGAACGTTATATGTTGCAGTTTACAATGCGTCGTGATGGTTCTTCCCGTTTCGGACCGGATCATAAGTGGGCTACATTCCCTGCTGTCTCTGTTGGTTGGAATGTATGGAATGAGCCTTATCTGGAAGATTTGAAACCGTCTTGGTTCGACTCTTTCAAGATTCGTTTCAGCTGGGGTAGAAATGGTAACGAAAATATCGGTAATTTCCGTTATACTGCCTTGATGGATGGTGGTCAGAACTATTACTTTGGTGGTGGCTATAGCGTAGCGGACAAAAGTAAAGGCGGAGTGATGCAATATGGCTCTTCTCCGGCGGCACTTGCCAATGCTACTATCAAATGGGAAGAATCGGAACAGATTGACTTAGGTTTTGACGCCCGTTTCTTTGATGCCCGGTTGAATTTCGGTTTTGACTATTTCAAGAAGAAAACCAATGGTATGTTGATGGATCAACCTATTCCAGGTTATGTAGGTCAAAGCGCTCCGATGTCCAACTTGGGTAAAATGGAGAACTGGGGTATTGAGTTGGAAGCAGGCTGGAAACATTCAATCAATGATTTTAATTATCATATTTCTGCCAATGCTTCTTATTTGAAAAACAAGTTGATTAACCTGGGTAATGCTTCCGGTGAAACTAATTATGAAAATGCCGGCGCATCAGGCGTAGGTGACTACGTTCATGGTAAGAATGGTGAAGTTTGGCCGTACTTCTATGGTATGAAAACCAATGGCCTGTTCCAGAATCAGGCTGAGATTGATGCTTATGTAAATGATAAGGGAGAAAAAATGCAACCGGATGCGCGTCCGGGTGATGTAAGGTTTGTGGACTATAATAAAGACGGTAAGGTAAATGATGATGATAGAACCAAGATTGGTAAAGGTATGCCCGATTGGACTTTCGGTCTAACCTTAGGTGCTGAGTGGAAAGGATTTGATGTAAATTTATTCTTCCAGGGTACTGTCGGAAATGATATCTTTGACTTTGCGCAGCGTGGTGATATACCGGCAATGAACCGTCCGACTTGGATAATGGACAGATGGCATGGTGAAGGAACTTCAAACACTATTCCCCGTATGACTTCTGCCAATCCGAATAAGAACTGGCGTTCTTCCGACTTGTATGTGAAGGATGGTTCGTATATGCGTCTTAAAACGGCTCAATTGGGATATACATTGCCTGCTTCTTTAACGAAGAAATTCTCTGTTCAAAGACTGAGAGTATATGTTTCTGCCGAAAATCTGTTGACGATAACCGGTTATGACGGTTTTGATCCTGAGTTGGCTTCCGGCAACTATACTACATTGGGCGTTGATAAAGGTATCTATCCGCAATCAAGAACTATTTCTTTAGGTGCAAATATTACTTTCTAACTTCTTAAAATTAATACGATATGAAAAAGTATAAAATATTAGCTATCGCAGCTCTCCTGTCATCAGCAGTGATGACAACCTCTTGCGGCGACGATTTTTTAACTTCACGTCCCACTGACAAACCCGAAGCGGGAGCAGCCGCCACTGAAGGAACTATTTTGGCAAGTCTTGGCTCTGCTTATCAAATCTTGTTATTTGATAGCTATGCCGATAATAATTATAATGGTATATTACTCATGTCCGACCTTCGTTCAGACGATATTTATAAAGGCGGTGGTGACGCTGGAGACCAGGCAGCATTATATTCTTTGTCACAATTTAATATGAGTGCCGCTGAAAGTCTGATTGGGTTATGGAAGATTTATTTCACAGGTTTAGCCCGTTGTAACAATGCAATTATAGCTTGTGCTAATGCCGAAGGCGTAAAAGCTGAGAAGCTTAAGCAATACAGTGCTGAGGCTCACTTCCTCCGTGCATATTATACACACCTGCTTTGGAAATTGTTTGGAAATATTCCTTATTTTGAAGAACCTTTGCAGAGTCCGTATATGACGAAACAGATTTCGGCAGACGAAGTTTACACTAAAATAATGGCCGACCTCGAAATTGCTTGTGAAGAAGGAGCCTTGGCTATGAATACGAATATGAATGATAAGGGAGAAGCTGACCCTGATAGAGGACGCGTGAGCCGTGCTGCTGCTTTGATGCTGAAAGCCCGTGTGGTGATGTATCAAAAAGATGCCGATAAATATGCGGAAGTGGCCAATGATATGGCTACCATTATAAAAAGTGGTAAGTATGATTTGATGGAAGATTTTGATGCCATGTGGGAAGACGAGAATGAATTCTGTATAGAGTCTATTTTCGAAAGCAATCAGTTGCCCGAAGGTAAAGTCTGGGCTACCGGTTGGCAAGGCTATGGGACAAACCTGCCGGCATTTATTTCTCCGAATGAATTAAAAGATCCTGATGGAGTATTTAATGGTGGCTGGGGATTTGGTCCTGTTCGCCAGTCTGCATACGATATGTACGAAGAAGGTGATTTACGTAGAGACGCATCTATTAATAATTGGAAAGATGTAGAGTATGGTCATCGTTTCCAAAATACAGGCTTATTCCAGCGTAAATATGCCGCCCGTGCGGGATATAATCCTCCTCCCGGAGATCAAGATTTGAACTACTGTAATAATTTACGTATTTTCCGTTATGCCGAAACACTTTTGAATTATGTTGAGCTGGTGAAGATGGATGGTGTAGCCGAGCAGCAAGGAGTAAGTGCTCAGGAGTGTTTTGATAAGATTCGCGAACGTGCTTTCGGCACAGCTAAATCTATACCAGCGACAGCGGAAAATATCAAGGCTGAACGCCATAGAGAGTTCTTGGGTGAAGGCATGCGTTTCTATGATTTGGTGCGTTGGGGAGATGCTGCTACCGTGTTGACGGAAAATGATTCGGAACACAATTCTGTCCGTACATTTACGGAAAACAAGAAATATATTCCTATTCCATTGAGTGAAATAGAGAAGACTAAGGGTACTGAATTTGAATTGGTACAGAATAACTATTAATTAAGTACAACACTTAAAAAGAATGAATATGAAAAATATATTGAAATCAGGCTTTATTGCGCTGCTGACAGTCTTTGCAATGACGTCTTGTGATCCGCAAGAAAATGATGATCACTCCCTCGGAGCGATGGGTACCATCACTCTTGAAGAGATTACTTATACTCAAACTACGTCGGAAAAAAGTAATAATGAGATAATTTTCACTAATACGACGAAAACAAATGTTCCATACTCTTTTGTATGGGACTTGGATAATGGAGTAACGAGTAAAGATAAAACTGTTACCGCACAATATCCGGAAAAAGGAGATTATAATGTGACCTTGACGGTTTATACCGCTGATGGTAATGCCGTATCAAAGATTATTCCTATACATTTTGATAATAATGATTTTAGCTTGCTTGATAAACCTGCATATAATAAATTGACAGGTGGTCCTAGTGATGCTGATGGTAAGACTTGGGTGTTCGACCAGTATAATAACTTTACTAAAGAGGTTGCTGCCGCAGTGGAAAAATATGAGCCTGCAATTAAGGATATAAAAGGTCATATTGGCTTAGGCCCGGCCAACTCCTATGGTCAGAATTGGTGGGGAGCGAACCCTAATGATAAAGAAAAGTGGTCAATGTATGATATGAAATTTACATTTATCCAGTCTGGCTTGAAGATGGATATTGAGAGTGCCGGTAAAGGTTACGGACGTTGGGCCAGCGCTAGTGGCAAGCCGGGTGCTACTAAGGATGGTGATGATGCTATTTTTGATTATGCCGGAGGTTCTTATAACTTTTCTATAGATGAAAGCGGTAAATTTCCCAAGCTGACACTTACCGGTGATGCTTTCATGGGATATTATTGTGGAACACAGACTTATGAAATTTTCTATCAGACCGATGAAGTAATGGCTCTACGTGCTTATAATGAGGTGGAAGATCAAGATTGGGTTTATATTTTCTGTCGTGAAGATTTGAATGTAGGTGAACCTCCTATTGTAAAGACTCCTAAAGCTGTGCCATTGAATGAGGATTTTGAAGGAGAAAGTTTTGTAAACTTTGTAGCTCAGGATATGGGTAAGAAAAGTGGCGTTGTAGATAATCCTGCTCCGGTACCTGTGAATGAATCAGATAAGGTTTATCGTTATCAGAAGTCTGATGCATTTTATAGCAATCTGTCTTTTACAACGAAAGATTATTTGTTTGATTTAACCACACAGAATAAAATTCGTTTGAAAGTGTATATTCCTTCTTATAATGACTATACAAAGGACAATGCAGTAGCCGGTGATTGGATTACCAACAAAAAACTGTTACCTCAGATAGCTGTCAAACTGCAAAATAGTACTTTGGGAGATAATGCTTATCAAACTCAGACAGAGGTAGTGAAACTTGATTTGGAGATGGATAAGTGGCTTGAGTTAGAGTTTGATTTCAGTGGTGTGAGCGACCGTCAGGACTATGATAAGATTGTTCTACAGTTTGGAGCTGAGGGACATGCCGGTTCTGGAATCTTCTTCTTTGATGATTTCTCATTTGCAGAGTAAAAATGTAACTTACTAATAATTGAGGCAGTTACTAAAAAGGCAACTGCCTCTTTATTTCTTATTAAAAATATGAAAGCTATGACTTGTTTTTGGGTAGTACCACTTTTGATTCTTATGGGATGTGGGGATGATAGTCCGGCATCGGATACCCCCTCTGGTAAAGAAGCCCTCATTGAAATATCTCCAACCGATTTGCAAATAAATGCAGCAGGAGAAGTACGTACTATAATTGTGAAGTCCGCTACCGCATGGACTGTAGATACGGATGGTCAAAATTGGTATTCGCTGTCTGCCAATAGCGGATATTCGGGAGAAGCGGCAGTGAAAATTACTGCTTTGAAGAATTCCATTGATAAAGAGCGGACGGCTGTTTTAACTTTCTCTGCCGGAAAAGATTATAAAAAAGAGTATACCTTTAAACAAGCTGAAGGTGAAGTTGAAAATTATGTACCTCAAGGGTATTCTTTGGTATGGCAAGATGAGTTTAACGATGCTCGTTTGGCGGATGGTAAACCTGCATTGCCAAAAACTTCTGATTGGTGGTATGAGACCGGTAATCACGGTTGGGGAAATCATGAAATACAAAATTATATTGCAGGCTTTTCAGGAACGGACACCTGTGCTGTTGTATCGGATGGGATTTTAAAAATAATAGCCAAGAAGAAAGGAAATGAGGTTCTTTCTATTCGTATGAATACGAAACAGAATTGGAAATACGGTTATTTCGAGGCTCGCTTGAAACTTCCCAAAGGTAAAGGTACTTGGCCCGCCTTTTGGATGATGCCTGAAAACTCTACCTCTTGGCCCGGTGATGGAGAAATTGATATAATGGAAGAAGTAGGCTATGATCCGAATGTGGTTCTTTCCACTATTCATTGTAATGCTTATAACCATGTGAAAGGTACTCAAAAAAGTGGTAATAAGTTTGTTTCCACGGCACAGTCGGATTTCCACGTGTATGCTTTAGAGTGGACGGAAGATTTTATTAAAGGGTTTGTGGATGGTGAATGCTATTTTACGTTTAATAATGATAAAGCGGGAAATAAAGATACCTGGCCTTTTAATACTCCTTTCTATTTGAAATTGAATCTTGCATGGGGTGGAGATTGGGGAGGTGCCCAAGGTATTGATGAAACTGCACTTCCTGCAACTTATGAGATTGATTATGTACGTGTATATCAAAAGAAATAATTGAATAGGTATGAAAGCTATAAAGATTTTCTCTGCTTGTCTGCTTTTTTTGCCTTTTGTCTCTTGTACTCAAGTAACAAACACAAAAGGTGATGCGGCAACAGAAAAAAAGATAGAGGCCCTGTTATCCAGGATGACCCTGGAAGAGAAGTTGGGGCAGATGAACCAGATATCTTCATACGGAAATATTGAGGATATGAGTGGTTTGATTAAGAAAGGTGAAGTCGGTTCTATTTTAAATGAAGTAGACCCGGTGCGCATCAATGCCTTGCAGCGCGTGGCGATGGAAGAATCCCGTCTGGGCATTCCTTTGCTGATGGCTCGCGATGTGATTCACGGTTTTAAAACGATTTTCCCGATACCTTTGGGGCAAGCGGCATCTTTCGATCCGCAGGTAGCTGAAGACGGGGCGCGGGTAGCGGCTATAGAAGCTTCATCCGTTGGTATCCGTTGGACATTTGCGCCGATGATTGACGTGGCGCGTGACCCGCGTTGGGGACGTATGGCCGAAGGGTGCGGTGAAGACACTTACCTGACATCCGTTATGGGAGCTGCCATGATAAAAGGTTTTCAGGGGGATTCTCTGAACGGCTCTACATCGATTGCTGCCTGTCCCAAGCATTTTGTGGGTTATGGTGCTGCCGAGGGAGGCCGTGATTATAACTCTACTAACATCCCCGAGCGTCGTTTGCGGAATGTATATCTTCCGCCTTTTGAAACAGCTGCTAAAGCGGGAGCCGCAACGTTTATGACGTCTTTCAATGATAATGACGGAGTTCCTTCTACCGGAAACAAGTTTATTTTGAAAGATGTGCTTCGTGGTGAGTGGGGATTTGACGGACTGGTAGTTACTGACTGGGCGTCTGCCAATGAAATGATAAGTCATGGTTTTGCAGCTACGCCCCAGGAAGCTGCCATGAAGGCCGTTAATGCGGGCGTCGATATGGAAATGGTTAGCTATACATTTGTGAAGGAACTACCGGAACTGATAAAAGCAGGTAAAGTGAAGAAATCCACGATAGACGATGCCGTACGTAATATACTACGGGTAAAGTATCGTTTAGGCCTGTTCGATAATCCTTATGTGGATGAAAAGCAAGCGGATGTTCTGTATGCCCCTTCTCATCTGGAAGCTGCCAAGCAGGCTGCTATAGAATCTGCCATACTGCTGAAAAATGACAAGGAAGTATTGCCCTTGCAGTCTTCCGTCAAGACGGTAGCTGTTGTAGGTCCGATGGCAAATGCGCCATACGAACAACTCGGTACATGGGTGTTTGATGGTGAAAAGGCTAGAGCTGTGACCCCATTGAGTGCCATCAAAGATTTGGTCGGCGATAAAGTACAGGTAATTTATGAACCGGGACTGAACTTCAGTCGTGATAAGGATATGGCAGGTGTGGCAAAGGCTGCCGCCGCCGCTTCACGGGCTGATGTTATTCTTGCTTTTGTGGGCGAAGAATCTATTCTCTCCGGCGAGGCGCATTGCCTGGCTGACCTTAACCTGCAAGGTGCGCAAAGCGAATTGATTGCAGCCTTGGCAAAGACGGGGAAACCGGTCGTAACAGTTGTTATGGCAGGACGGCCGTTGACGATTGGCAAAGAAGCCGAACTCTCTGCCGCTGTTCTTTATTCCTTCCATCCGGGAACGATGGGAGGTCCGGCATTGGCCGACCTGCTTTGGGGAAAGGCTGTGCCTAGTGGAAAAACACCGGTTACTTTCCCGAAGATGGTAGGACAGATTCCTATTTATTATGCTCACAACAACACCGGGCGTCCGGCAACCCGGAACGAAGTATTGCTGAACGATATCGCGATAGAAGCCGGTCAGACATCCTTGGGATGTACCTCTTTCTATCTGGATGCGGGATTTGATCCTTTGTATCCCTTCGGCTACGGATTGTCATATACCACTTTCGAATATAGTAATGTGAAATTGTCTTCTCCCACTTTGAAGAAAGACGATGTGCTGACTGTAACATTCGATTTGGAGAACACCGGTAAATATGAAGGTACTGAGGTAGCCCAACTGTATGTACAGGATAAAGTCGGTTCGGTTACCCGTCCGGTGAAAGAACTGAAACGCTTTACGCGCGTCACCTTGAAACCGGGTGAAAAGAAAAATATATCATTTGAACTTCCTGTAAGCGAACTTGCTTTTTGGAATATCGATATGGTTAAGACGGTAGAACCGGGGGACTTCGGTCTTTGGGTGGGACCCGATAGCCGGACCGGGGACGAAGTTTTCTTTAGAGTGGTAGATTAGTTATTGATTTTAAGGTTAAAAAGAGAGGTGGCAGGTCGTGATGACCTGTCACCTCTTGCTTTTCACTAACACATGTTTATCTACTAACCTTCAAAAATAAACTTATTTTATTCTTTTATATCCGTATACCGCATTACTGCCAAGTTCTTCTTCAATGCGCAACAGTTGATTGTACTTCGCCATACGGTCTGAACGGCTCAACGAACCCGTCTTGATTTGCCCGCTGTTGGTAGCGACTGCAATATCGGCAATCGTCGCGTCTTCGGTTTCACCGGAACGGTGGGAAGTAACAGTGGTATAGCCGTGGCGGTGAGCCATTTCGATGGCATTCAATGTCTCAGTCAGAGAACCGATTTGGTTTACCTTAATCAAGATAGAATTGGCGCAACCTTTCTCAATACCCATGGCAAGGAAATCTACGTTGGTAACAAAAAGGTCATCACCTACCAACTGGCAGCGGTCACCGATGCGTTTGGTCAGTTTCTCCCAACCTTCCCAGTCATTTTCACTCATGCCGTCTTCGATGGAGTCAATCGGATAATTGTTAATCAATTCTTCCAAATAATCTATCTGTTCATCGGCGGTGCGTTTCTTGCCCTTTTCACCTTCAAACTTGGTATAATCGTAAATACCGTCATGGTAGAATTCGGAAGAAGCGCAGTCCATGGCAATCATTACATCCTTGCCAGGTTCATAACCTGCTGCCTTGATGGCGGCAATTATAGAGTTCAGGGCATCTTCCGTACCTTCCAATGCAGGTGCAAAACCACCTTCATCACCTACTGCTGTACTAAGTCCTCGGTCTTTCAGCACTTTCTTCAGCGCATGGAATACTTCGGCGCCGATGCGCAAGCCTTCACGGAATGAATTAGCACCTACAGGGCGTATCATAAATTCCTGGAAAGCAATAGGAGCGTCACTATGTGAGCCGCCATTGATGATGTTCATCATCGGAACCGGCATCACGTATGTATTTGTTCCACCTATATAGCGGTAGAGGGGCATGTCGAGATAGGCAGCCGCTGCTTTGGCAACAGCCAGTGATACGCCCAGAATGGCATTCGCACCGAGATTCGACTTCGTTTTTGTGCCATCCAGAGCCAACATGGCATGGTCGATACCCATCTGGTTGAGGGCGGACATACCGACTATTTCGGGAGCAATGATATCATTTATATTATTTACAGCTTTCAGAACACCTTTACCGCCATAGCGATTTTTGTCACCGTCACGCAGTTCCAATGCCTCATGTTCGCCGGTAGATGCGCCGGATGGAACAGATGCACGGCCCATAAAGCCCGATTCCAATATTACATCAACTTCAACGGTTGGGTTACCCCTTGAATCAAGAATTTCGCGTCCGATAATCTTTTCTATTTTCATATTGTTTTGTTTTTAGTATGAATTCTACGCTAATAACAAACGAAAATAGAAAATTGTTTAGCTGCTCAGTCTTTTATTACGAGTCCCAATAAGGAGGTCAGCTCCATGGCTTGCAGTGTATTGACGATAGCGCCGCGTATATCGGGAAGATTGACGTGGATACCTTCTATATGCGAGTCGCTCAGGTCAATACCTTTTAGCGGGGTATGTGAGAACTCTGTCTCAATCAGTTCGCAGTTGGTGAAAGCGATGGAAGTCAACTTGCAATCGTTAATGTCGCTGTTGCGTAAATCGCAGCCAGAGAAGCGTGCCTGGTTGATTTTGCTCATGGACAAGTTAAGATAGTGGGCGTTGCAATCTTTCATAAAAAGATGGTTTAGAGTACTTTCCGATAGATTGGTGCCCATCAACTTACAAGATATGAACTCAACGCGAAACAAAGAACTCTCTGCAAAAGAGATATTGCTTAAATCACAATTCTCAAAGCGTACATCCGTAAAATAGGTCACTTTCAATTTGCAAGCATCAAACTGGATGTGGCTGAAAGTACAATTCGTAATTGTCTTGTAAGAGCAGTTAATCTCTTCCTCCGTCTGCCGGCTGAAATGGATGCCTCTGACGGTTTCTTCCGTTTCAAGCCACTCTTTCAAGGGTTTATAGCTTTCGGTTTGTCCTTCCAAGGTGGGAGGGACAATCCGTACAGGAGGCATAATGTAGGGTCTGTTTGATTTTGGCATAGTTTTTCGTTATTTACAGAAAGCGGCGAAGTCTTGTTCAAATTGCCGGATACTTCCGGGATATACACGTCCTATCTTTACAGATACGGGAGCTTTGTCTTCCGTATTTTGCAAGGTGGATATGAAATTCGCCAATATATCCTCAGGCACTTTTTCTATCCAGAAAGCAACGAGGGCATGTGCCAGAATATAGGCATATTGCTCTTCTGTTCTTTGTCTTTTCATGAATTTGCTTTTATCACTGTCCACAAACGTTTCTATGTCGATTTCACCTAGCATATACATGGTGCGTATTCTTCCCTTTTCATAAGGGGTAAGTCCATGTTTCAGTCCTTTTTTGCCCATTTCGCAATGTTCAAAATATTCCGCCAGTCCCTCCATCAACCAGGCAGGCGGACGCTTACCGATTATCAGTTCAGTAAGATTATGGCTTAGTTCATGATAAATGATTGCCAGACTTTTTTCCCGTCCGTTCTCGCGTCCCAGCAGGATGGCTTCTTTCCGGTTGACAATGTACAGACCATTTGGGCGCATGGTCGGATGTACTCCTATGCTGTCCAGGTAGGCAAATCCTTTTTCCCGTTGCTCGAATACCGTCAACTGCAAACTCAAAGTATCGGGTAGCCCGAACTTTGCATAGAATTCAATTTCGTAGTTCAGGAATTGTTCTATCTTCTTGCGGTCCTTGTCGGGCAGGGGATCGCCTGCGTATTTTATCTGTATATTTTGGGAGTAAAGCTGTCCGTAGAAAAACAAACAGAGAAAAAGAAAACCGGTATGTTTCATATTACTTTTTGCTTTTCAGATACTTTTTCTGTTCCCGTTTACTCATGTCCTGCATAATGAGAGAGTCATCAATCACTGCCCGATAGGTTTTCTTCTCTTCCGTTTTCAAATCTCCTTCCGCAACACGGAATACCGGTACGAAATGGGAGTAAGGATAACCGGAATGGACACCACCTTCAAACTTGTTTTTATCCAGAAAGAAATAAGTGATTGAAACCCCGGTAGAGCCTGCAATCCCTACAGGTTGCCCAACCCGTACTTCGGAGCCGGGGCGGATGAAATTATCTGCCATGACAAGATAAGCGGCGAAAGTTTGGTCGGGATGATATATCAATAATTGCAGGGGATGCAATGTCTCGCAGGCAATACCGCTGCGAGTGGCATAAACGGTATCTCCTTTCTCCAGATTGAAATTTAAAGTCTTGACAGGTTCCCGCAAATCTGTTTTCCATGCGGTTTTTGCTCCATCCTTCACCGGAAGCGCGTAGGGAGTGTCGATATGAAAATCTTTTGGAAATTCTCCCCGGTAGAACCTGTATTTTGATGGGTTTTGAAACGGGTTTTCCACATTCGAATTCTTCTTTTTGGTGAAAATGGTATTTTTACCCGTATGCAGTGTATATGCCCTGTCATTCTCTCTGTAGACATAGTAACTGCAAAAATCATTATTGTGATAATTAAGTTCTATGTCTCCCTGGGCGTTTTTTTCCCATTTAGATTCGATACATTGGGGTTTTTGGGTTAATAACACCCGTAAAGACTGTGCAGATGCCTGGCAGATAGATATGGCCGGCATGAGACTAAGTAGTATTGTTAATTTAAGGTTTTGCATAATCGTCGGTAGATATGATTTGTTTCTTGTTTCTGATATTTATTTAACGTCCCAAGGCCCCTCCCGCAAAAGCTGCAATGATACCCAATGTTATACTTAATAAGGTATATAGGAAAAACTCACCGAAAAATCCTTGTTTTAGCATTATCACTCCGTCATTGCTGAAAGTGGAGAAGGTGGTGAAGCCGCCGCATAAACCGGTAGTGAGCAACATGCGTATTTCAGTAGACAGATTGAAACGTGCCGACCAGGCATAAAACAGTCCGATAAGGAAACTGCCGAAGATGTTGACGGTGAACGTTGCCCACGGAAAGGAATAGGGTACAATTCGTTCGTGCAGTGCCATTTGCACACAATAGCGCAGCACACTACCCGTTCCACCGCCAAGAAATATGCATATCAG
Source organism: uncultured Bacteroides sp. (assembly GCF_959029255.1). Classification (GTDB taxonomy): domain Bacteria; phylum Bacteroidota; class Bacteroidia; order Bacteroidales; family Bacteroidaceae; genus Bacteroides. Next base: position 83,574 of record NZ_CAUFUE010000014.1, read on the forward strand.
TATTTTGCTCATAGATTACCGGAATGTGTTTCTGATTACAAAGGTAATGAAGGTGGAGGAATTTTTATCAATTCCGGAGGAATTTATTTGTGATGTGATTTGGCTGAAAGTACTTTTGGGGGAGTAAGAATACTTTTTAACTTACAGACAGAGATTGCACTGGATTTCCCAAATCAAGAATATCTGATTTATGAATTCCGGTGTAATCTCTGCCTGTAAACATGCTGCTAAGCGGTAGGGATAAGACTATTTTTGCAATGCTGCCTCTTCTTCAAGGTTTTCTTTTGTCTTTTTATCAAATCCCTTCATTATATATTCCACATTATAATAGTGGCAATTCATAATACCGAATATTCTTTTAATGGAGTTCATGTTTTCCGCCAATTGTGTGATGAATAGCAAATGTTGCCCGATTTCCTGATTAAAATGCAGAAGGTTTTTCCGTTCCATGTTATTTTGCAACATATAAACTCCACAGGCTTCTTGTATTTCGGCGACGCCTTTCCCCCATTGGTGTTCATTCAGATGTTGCAGAGCTTTGATAAACTGGGTTAATCTGTGATGTAGGTTTTTCAAACGCGCATACTCTGAATACTTTTCCATGCGGGGACTTAGAATCATAGTGTCTGCCATTTGAAGATAGTACGCTTTCATTGCTTCTTCCGATTCGAAGGCGTTCGATACGGAGTTGGTTTGCTTGTAGGGGAATTCCTGATACGCATTCGGTTGATTACTGTTTTCCATAAATCTTTAAGTTTAATAAGGTGAATAATTCGATTTATGGGAGAGGAGAGAAGACAAAAGGCGATCTCTGCCTGACCCATTGTCGAACTTATACCGTAGAGCATATGTTTGGAGATGCATTACACACTCCCCATGGGGGTACAGGGACCGCCATATAGGAGTAATGTGGACAGGCATAAAAATGCCCGCCATGGTAATTTGGCAGGTTTCCCTGCTCTACGATAAGAATAAATTCGACACCGCAAATGTACAATAAAAAATGAGATATCCTTCCGGTTATGCGGCAAAATTATTAGAAAGGTTATGCAATAGTGATTGTTAATGGCTGATTCTTCATGTGTACGGACTTATCCATATTATACCCTTACTCAAACCTCATCATATCCGCCAACTGCACAAAATAATCATTCGACCAAATATCCAGTTCTTTGGGATGCTTGACAAAAGGAAGCACATCACTTTTTACCTGATTCATATTTGCCGAAACCAGCTTCTCCTTTAACTGGGCCATGAACGTCTCACGCTCAATCACTTCATTATTAAACTGGAGGGCACGCTCGGCAAGATGCGTAAACCCCAATGGTATATTATGGCGGACATACCATTCGAAGTCGTACCAATCGCGACCTTTTACTCGATTCTTCCATGCACGATAAACCAATGCGTGCATCTTTCCGGCAAACAAGTCGGGAAGAGCGAAGCAACGGGTCATAAAAGAATGTGGTTGTAGCAGAAGCTTCTGCTCCGTTCTGAAATTCAAAGGAGGTTGGGTATCAACTTCAATTTTTATCTTAATAGTCTTGTCAGTCTGAAAAGAAATATCGTACACATCCGTATTGTCTTTCAAGAAAGCAGACTCTATATTGCCAAAATTCTTTTTGTCTTTCTTTTTAATTTCCACTTCCCTACCTACGATAGCAAACTCATCTATTATGGGTTGAAAGTATTTTGTGAAGTCAAAATTGTCATCAGGAACAAGAAGGGAAAAATCCATATCCTCGCTAAAACGCTGAAGACCATGAAAAATCCGAAGGCAAGTGCCTCCATAGAAAGCCGCCACATCAAAGAAGCCCCCATTGTAAAGACCGGCAAGAATCACCTGCTGGTTTACCTCAAAAATCGCGTTCCGCTTCTGCTGTTCCGTAGATAAATCGTATGCGGAAAGCATACTGTCATAAATATCATTCTTCATTTCTTCAACAATTTCAATAATGTCCGTATTGAATCGGCTTTTTTCCCGACCTTAACGTATTCCTCAAATATTTCAGCGTTCATCCGTCTGAAATCCTCCAATTCCATCCGTATATCCTCTTCCAAATAAATCTCAGCATCTTTCAGGTAACGAAGATTTACTTGGGGAGAATTGGCAATCAAATCGCACAATGCCTTTTCCGGAGTTGCCATCACAAAAGCATAATCGTCATTTCTAATATTGGTCAAGCCCACGGAAAATGCTTTTTTCGAGATATGCGTATATTCAAACCGCCCCAACGAAGTATCAAAATCGCGGGAATGCTTCAATGTCATAGACTGCTTGATGTACACCCCCTCGGGTATTAAACCATAATAACGTAAAGCCGATGACATAGAAACATACGAAGGGGCATAAAGATGATTGGCTATCAATTCCGTTGATAGAATTTTGCCTGTTACTTCCGGGCTACATACATAAAGCCCCCTCTTGAGACGGATAATTTGCTTATCGCGCTCAAGTAACCTGATTTTTTGATTTCCTCCCTTGATGTGAGGAAAGAGAGATTCTAAAGCGGAAGCCGTTACGGGTATATTGCCTAACTGTTCCAATGGATTTTTCATAATGCAAAGATAGATATTTTTTGAATAGAAAAATATATATTGTATGCTTTTCTGTTCAAAATTTAGCCATTAATGAAGTTTTTCCCCTTCATAATAATTGCTATTTGCCGGAAAACGCTACCTGTGCATTCAACAAGCGTTCTGTCCCATGCCGACATAAACATCCTTCGTTCCTATATAAAGTACCTTTCATTGCTTTATAAACTTAAAATGAAGGCTTTGTTTCTATAAATGAAGATTTCGTTTTTATAAATGAAGCCTTTGTTTTTAAGAATGAAGGTTTTGTTCTAAGTTTATCCTGCCTCTAAACAGACTTTACATCCTATGCAATATATGTTTGCATGGGGAGTTACACTGTTTAATTTCACACGATGATAGAAATGGAAACTTGGCTTCTGTATTTGTTGAAGCAGTTATTAAAATGTGTTTGTTAAAACCTCTATTTATTATGTTAATTGTTAACTTGCTTGTAGTTTCGCTAAACCATGTTATAAGATGGGGCTATTGCCTCCTAAAATTTGGAGATTTCCCAAAAGTCCGTACCTTTGCAATGTGTTTTTCATAGTATTAGATTTAAGGTTAACAAAAAGATTGGCTGTCTGGGATAGATAGCCTTTTTTTATGCCCTATACTTTTGCGCTTTATACTTTTATGCCTTATGCAAACGTTTGCCGATAAATCGAACATCTTTTCACTTCATTGCTTCTGATGTTAGTTCTTTCCTACTTATATTTGCATCACGAACATTATTTTTAAAACCATAGCATGAGAAACATGAAAGCAATCTGCACTAAATTGGCCTGCTTCCTGCTTGTATTGTTCATTAGCGGTACAGCAATGGCAGAGAGTATTACCTCTCCTAACGGACAACTTCAACTAAACTTTTCGGTAAACGCTCAGGGCGAACCTGTTTACGAACTTTTCTATAAAGGAAAAGCTGTGATTAACCCCTCTAAACTTGGTCTGGAACTGAAAAATGACCCGGGACTGATGAATGGATTTACTTTGGCTGACGCCAAAACCGCTACGTTTGATGAAACGTGGGAACCGGTATGGGGAGAAGTCAAGAAAATCCGTAACCATTACAATGAGTTGGCTGTGACGCTGAATCAGAAAGCTCAGGATCGTAATATCATTATCCGTTTCCGTCTTTTTGATGACGGACTTGGTTTCCGTTACGAATTTCCTTTGCAGAAGAATTTGAATTACTTCGTTATCAAGGAAGAGCATTCACAGTTTGCCATGACCGGTGACCATACTGCATTCTGGATACCGGGCGATTATGATACCCAAGAATATGATTATACTGAATCCAAGTTATCTGAAATTCGTGGCTTGATGAAGGGGGCTATTACTGAAAACTCCTCGCAGACGCAATTCTCTCCTACAGGAGTTCAGACTTCTTTGCAGATGAAAACAGCCGATGGCCTGTATATCAATCTTCACGAGGCCGCTTTGGTTGATTATTCTTGCATGCACTTGAATTTGGATGATAAGAATTTCGTTTTTGAGTCTTGGTTGACTCCTGATGCGGTGGGCGACAAGGGATATTTGCAAGCTCCTTGTAAATCGCCGTGGCGCACGGTTATCGTTAGCGATGACGCTCGTGATATTCTTGCTTCCAAGATTACTCTGAACTTGAATGAACCTTGTGCATACGAAGATGTTTCCTGGATTAAACCGGTGAAATATGTTGGTGTTTGGTGGGAAATGATTGCCGGTAAAAGTACTTGGGCTTATACGGATGACTTGCCTTCTGTTAAATTAGGAGAAACAGATTACTCGAAAACCAAGCCGAACGGCCGTCATGGCGCCAACAATGAAAATGTAAAGAAATACATTGATTTTGCTGCCGAGCATGGCTTTGACCAGGTATTGGTAGAGGGTTGGAACGAAGGTTGGGAAGACTGGTTCGGCAAATCAAAAGATTATGTATTCGATTTTGTGACTCCTTATCCTGATTTTGATGTCAAGATGTTGAATGCATACGCTAAAAGCAAGGGCGTGAAGTTGATGATGCACCATGAAACTTCCGGTTCGGTGCGCAATTATGAGCGTCACATGGACAAGGCCTATCAGTTTATGGTAGATAATGGATATAATGCGGTGAAGAGCGGATATGTAGGAAATATGATTCCTCGCGGCGAACATCATTACGGACAGTGGTTGAATAATCACTATCTCTATGCGGTGAAGAAAGCGGCCGCTTACAAGATTTGTGTGAATGGACACGAAGCAGTACGTCCCACCGGCCTGTGCCGTACGTATCCTAACCTGATTGGTAATGAGTCTGCCCGTGGTACTGAATATGAGGCATTTGGCGGCAGCAAACCGTTCCATACCACATTGCTTCCGTTTAATCGTTTGATTGGCGGACCGATGGATTATACTCCGGGCATTTTCGATACGAAGCTGGATTTTATGGGTGACAAACCTCACGGACAGGTGCAAACGACTCTTGCCAAGCAATTGGCTTTGTTTGTGACACTCTATAGCCCATTGCAGATGGCTGCCGATTTGGTAGAAAACTATGAGAAGCATATAGATGCTTTCCAGTTTATTAAAGATGTCGCCGTAGATTGGGACGACAGTAAATATATTGAAGCTGAACCGGGTGACTATATTACGGTAGCTCGTAAGGCGAAGGGAACCGGTAACTGGTTTGTAGGCGGTATTACGGATGAGAATGCACGTACGGCAAACTTTACTCTTGATTTCCTTGAACCGGGTAAACAGTATGTTGCTACCTTGTATGCAGATGGTAAGGATGCCGATTACAAAGAAAATCCTACATCCTACCAGATAAAGAAAGGTATTGTAACCAACAAAACAAAAATGTCTGTAAAGGAAGCACGTAGCGGTGGTTTTGCTTTGAGTTTGATTGAAGCTACCCCTGCTGATAAAAAGGCTGTGAAGAAATGGAAATAACTAGGGTAAAAAGAGTTTCTGATTAGGCATTAGTTGGCTCCCCGTAGATTTTGGTTCTGCGGGGAGTTTTTTTGTCCGTTATTTGTCATTGGTTTCTGTTCTGTTTCAGGGTAGAGGTTTCCGATAGCCTGAGGCTGCTTACTATTGCTGCTGCCAGAGCGAATACGCTACCGGTTATCAGACAGACTGCCGTACTTTTACCTGTTGCCACCCAACTAAACAGTAGGGCGACAAACGTAGTACCCAGGGTTTGTCCCATAAGGCGAGCCATCCCCATCATGCCACTGGCACCTCCGGAACGGTTGGTAGGGGCGGAAGAAATAATCGTACTGTTATTGGGTGTCTGGAACAAACCGAATCCGGCTCCACAAAGTGCAAGTCTCCAAATGATACCGGTAATAGTTGAATCAGAGTCCAGGCTTGAAAGGGAATAGAGGCCGATGCCGAATATCACCATGCCGATACTGCCCAGGATGCCCGGATGAATTCGTTCAACCAGATAGCCTGCGATGGGTGCGGTGATTAAGGAGGCTAGTGGCCAGGGGGTGAGTAGCAGTCCTGTCATTACTTCGCTATGTCCCAATGTGTTCTGCAAGAAGAAAGGCAATGATATCATGGCAAGCATCTGTGCGGTGAACGAACATATAGATGTAATTATAGAGAGTCTGAAAATTGGGATTTTCAGCAAATCCAGGGGTAACAGGGGAGACTCCTGCCCTAATTGCCGGCGTACATAATAGGTGCCGACCACTGCCAAGACTATAAGTTGAAGAATCAGATAATCATAGCGCTCATGATGGGCGAAACCGTCCAATGTGTAAATCAACAATCCGAAAGTGACGGCATTGCTAATGGCGCTTATCGTATCGAATTTCCGTTTAGAAACTTTTTCTTGTCGGGGCAGGTGTTTGATACCCAGTATCAGTGCTATGGCACCTAAAGGCAGATTGATTGCAAACAGCCAATGCCAGGAAGCGATGGATAAAATACCACTGGCCACAGAAGGGCCTGCCGCCGCCGATATGGCGATGACCATAGCGTTAATACCCATGCCGCGTCCTATCCGGCTTTTGGGATAAATGAGACGTAATAGGGCAGTGTTTACGCTGGTGATGGCAGATGCGCTGAAGCCTTGGAAGACGCGGGCGATAGTCAGTGTCCAGAAAGAATCGGACAAAGCACAGATGAGTGACGTGATACAGAATAACCCGACTCCATAAATAAATATTTTCCGGTAACCGAAAATTTCTCCCATGGATGAAAAAGAAAGCAGGGATACGACGATGGCAAGTTGGTAACCGTTCACAATCCATGTGGTTACGGAGGGCGAGGTACCGAAGTCGTGGGATAGAGTAGGGAGGACGACATTACTGATGTTGATGTCGAGTACCGACATGCACAGCGCAAACCCGATGGCTAGTATTGCCCATATACGCTGGGGGAGGGGTAATCCGTCGGTTTCATTTATTCCTTTGTTATTCTCTTCTGGAATCATAAAACGATTTTTCTTTTATTGAAACAAACGACAGTCGTTGAGGTTCGGACTCATGGGTGAAAATAAGTTTTTTTAGAAATTGTATTGGCAGAATATGGCGCTAACAAGGAAACTTCTTTGTACCTTTGCGCCCGTTAATAAAATAACTAATAACACAAGAAAATTATGGGAGGCTTTTTCGGAACAGTTGCCAAGGCAAGTTGTGTGGCAGACTTGTTTTACGGCACAGATTATAATTCGCATTTAGGGACAAAACGCGGTGGATTGGCAACATACGATGCAGACAATGCAGTGTTTACGCGTTCTATCCATAATTTGGAAAGTACTTATTTCCGCACAAAGTTTGAAGACGAACTGGATAAGTTTAAAGGAAATGCCGGTATCGGAATTATCAGTGATACAGATCCCCAACCGCTTATCCTGAACTCCCACCTGGGGCGCTTTGCCATCGTAACGGTAGCTAAAATTGTGAATTTGCAGGAACTGGAGGCCGATTTATTGGCGCAGAATATGCATTTCGCCGAACTGAGTTCCGGAAAAACTAATCAAACTGAACTTATTGCACTGCTCCTTATTCAAGGTAAGACTTTTGTAGAAGGAATAGAAAACGTATTTAAGCATATCAAGGGCTCTTGTTCCATGTTGCTGCTTACGGAAGACGGTATTATAGCTGCCCGTGATAAATGGGGGCGTACACCTGTTGTCATCGGTAAAAAAGAAGGTGCATACGCTGCAACGAGTGAATCGAGCAGTTTCCCGAATCTTGGTTATGAAATAGACCGTTATTTGGGGCCGGGCGAAATAGTCCGTTTGCGTCCCGACAGCGTGGAGCAGATGCGTAAGCCTGATGAAGAAATGCAGATTTGCTCATTCCTATGGGTTTATTACGGTTTCCCGACTTCTTGCTATGAAGGCAAAAATGTGGAAGATGCCCGTTTTACTTCCGGTTACAAGATGGGACAGACTGATGACTCTGAGGTGGATTGCGCTTGCGGTATTCCTGATTCCGGTGTAGGTATGGCACTGGGGTATGCAGAAGGAAAAGGCGTGCCCTATCATCGTGCCATATCCAAATATACGCCGACTTGGCCCCGTAGTTTTACTCCCAGCAAGCAGGAAATGCGTTCGTTGGTGGCTAAGATGAAACTGATTCCTAATCGTGCCATGCTCGAAGGCAAGCGTTTGCTGTTCTGTGACGATTCCATTGTTCGCGGCACGCAGTTGCGGGATAATGTGAAAGTACTTTATGAATATGGCGCCAAGGAGGTGCACATCCGTATTGCATGTCCTCCATTGATATACAGTTGTCCGTTTGTAGGCTTTACGGCTTCTAAGGGTGATCTTGAGTTGATAACCCGTCGTGTCATCAAGGAGTTGGAAGGTGACGAGAACAAGAATCTTGAAAAATATGCCACTACCGGTTCGCCTGAATATGAGCGGATGGTGGAAGTGATTCGTGAACGTTTCGGGCTTTCTTCTTTGAAATTCAATACTTTGGAGACGCTGGTTGAGGCTATCGGCCTGCCCAAATGTAAACTTTGTACTCATTGTTTCGACGGTAGCAGCCATTTTTAATTGACATATAGCCGCTGATGAATAAAAAAGGAGCGTGAATTGCTTGGCAATTCACGCTCCTTTTTTTACCTTTACAGCAATTAAAAAAGATAATTTTTCTTTCACCATAGAGGACACGGAGTCTCACAGGGTTTTAAATCTTTTAGGCGCGAATAACGCGGACGACGCGGATTTAAGGCTACGCTGTGTCTCTGATTTTTTCGACGCTGATTGAGCGGATGAGGCGGATTTTTTTACTTTGTTGCTACTCAATAAAGAATCAGCGTTATTAGCGTCATCTGCGTCATCTGCGTCTGAAAAATTAAAATCCGCATAATCCGCTGAATCAGCGTCGAAAAAATTAAAAACTCTGTGAGACTCTGTGTCCTCTGTGGTGAAAAACTAAATTCCGATTTATAGCATTTAATTAAAATCGTAATAGTATGACTTTAGTAGAACGTTTTTTAAAGTATGTAAGTTTTGATACTCAGTCTGATGAACTGACAGGACTTACTCCCAGTACTCCCGGGCAAATGGTATTTGCCAAGTATCTCAAAGAAGAATTGGTATCTTTAGGTTTGGAAGACGTTACGCTGGATGATAATGGCTATCTTTTTGCCACTCTTCCTGCCAATACGGATAGGCCTGTGCCTACTATCGGTTTCATCGCCCACATGGATACAAGCCCTGACATGAGTGGCAAGAATGTGTCGCCACGTATTGTAGAGAATTATGATGGTAAGGATATCGTGCTTTGTGCGGAAGAAAACGTAATCCTTTCTCCGTCACAGTTCCCTGAATTGCTCGACCATAAAGGCGAAGACCTCATCGTAACCAATGGGAAAACTTTGCTTGGCGCCGATGACAAAGCGGGTATCGCCGAAATTGTATCGGCTATTGTTTATTTGCAGGAACATCCTGAAATTAAGCACGGAAAGATTCGTATTGGTTTCAATCCCGATGAAGAAATCGGTGAAGGCGCCCATAAATTTGATGTAGAGAAATTCGGTTGTGAGTGGGCTTACACGATGGACGGTGGTGAAGTAGGTGAATTGGAATTTGAGAACTTCAATGCTGCCGCTGCCAAAATTATCATCAAAGGACGTAATGTGCATCCGGGTTATGCCAAACATAAGATGATAAATTCTATTCGCGTTGCCAATCGTTTTATTGCCATGTTGCCCAGTCACGAAACGCCGGAACATACCGAGGGATATGAAGGCTTCTACCACTTGGTTGGCATCACAGGTGATGTGGAGCAAACTACGGTCTCTTATATCATTCGCGACCATGACCGTGCACGTTTCGAGAGTCGTAAGAAAGAAATAGAACACCTCGTCAGTAAAATCAATGCAGAGTATGGTGATGGTACTGCCTTGCTCGAACTCCGCGACCAATACTACAATATGCGTGAGAAGATTGAACCGGTGATGCACATCATCGATACCGCTTTCAAGGCAATGGAAGCTGCCGGTGTGGAGCCTCATGTTAAAGCTATCCGTGGCGGTACGGACGGTGCTCAGCTCTCCTTTAAAGGATTGCCGTGTCCCAACATCTTTGCCGGTGGACTGAATTTCCATGGACGGTATGAGTTTGTTCCTATCCAGAGTATGGAAAAGGCAATGAAAGTTATCGTTAAAATTGCTGAGCTCGTTACTACTAAGTCCTCTTTATAATTCATAAACTTAAAATATAATAACCATGAAAACCACTCCCTTTACAGAGAAACACATTTCACTCGGTGCCAAGATGCACGAATTTGCAGGATATAACATGCCTATCGAATATTCCGGCATTATTGATGAACATCTTACGGTTTGCCAGAGTGTCGGTGTTTTTGATGTCTCACACATGGGTGAATTTTGGGTGAAAGGTCCTCACGCACTGGATTTTCTTCAGAAAGTGACTTCCAATAATGTAGCGGCTCTTAGTCCGGGAAAGGTACAATATACCTGTTTTCCCAATGAGAACGGAGGTATTGTCGATGATTTGCTTGTCTATCATTACGAACCGGAGAAATATCTACTTGTAGTGAATGCCTCTAATATTGAAAAAGACTGGAACTGGTGTGTATCTCATAATACTGACGGTGCCGAATTGGAGAATGCTTCCGACCATATAGCGCAGCTTGCGGTGCAGGGGCCTAAGGCGATCCTCGCTTTGCAGAAGCTTACTTCCATTAATTTGTCTGAACTTCCATACTACACCTTCACGCATGGCGAATTTGCAGGTGAGAAAGATGTGATAATCTCCAATACGGGCTATACGGGTGCAGGCGGTTTTGAACTTTACTTTTATCCTGAAGCAGCCATGAAGATATGGGATGCGGTGTTTGAAGCCGGAGCGGAATTTGGTATCAAACCTATCGGATTGGGGGCTCGTGATACACTTCGTCTGGAAATGGGCTTCTGCCTTTACGGTAATGACCTTGATGATACAACTTCACCCATTGAAGCCGGACTCGGATGGATAACCAAGTTTGTGGATGGAAAGAACTTCACGAACCGGTCGATGCTTGAGAAACAGAAAGCTGAGGGTACGGCGCGTAAGCTGGTTGGTTTTGAAATGATAGACCGTGGAATCCCTCGTCACGGCTATGAATTGTTCAGTGCTGACGGTGCGCCTATCGGGGTAGTTACTTCCGGTACAATGTCGCCTACACGCAAGATTGGTATCGGAATGGGATACGTGAAACCTGAGTACAGCAAGGTGGGTACGGAAATCTTTATTGATATGCGTGGACGCAAGTTGAAAGCTGTAGTAGTGAAACCGCCGTTTCGTAAACTTGCTTAAAGGATAAATTCATATTTAATGAAAGAAGCTGTCTTATGTTGAATGGAACATTATAAGACAGCTTCTTTTTTATATTCTGTTTATTTTTCTCAGTAGTTGGTTGGCCCAACTCATCTCCCGGTCAGTCCATTCTATATCTTCATCTTCGATACCTTGTTCTTGGTAACGGGTCAACAGGTCCATATATTTGTGTAATTCCTCGACGGCTTTTACTTGTTTGTTCATACGCATCAACAAGAGAATTCTTTGTTTATTAATATCGAGATTGGGATTGTTTCCTGCCAACTCCTGGGCTATATCAAGTAATTGCAGACATTGTTCATTTGCTTCTTTTGTGTTTCGCAGAGCCATTTCCGATTTTACGAGGATAACGTAATCATAATCAGAGGCAAACTTATTATCAATGTTCTTTTGTACCAGGAGGGCGGCATCTTCATATCGTTGTCCTGCTAAATATATAGAAGCGTTATAAGTAACTACATCGGCGGTTTTCCTTAAATATAGACGGCTGTTTAGTTCTTTATAATCACCTACTTTTTCCAGCCGTTTCTGTATATTGTCAGTGCTGCCATACCGGGCAATTCTGTCTGTATGCTTTTGTTGTACGTAGAAGTTATTTATCTTGTTGAGGGCGGAACCAAGCCCGTTGGAATTATATCCTTTGAAAGTCAGCAATTCTTTGGCGATACAATCGGACATGAATTCCTGTTTCACTTTATACTGCATTCCAAGCCGGTCAATAGTATTGATACTCAATAAAGATGCAATACTTCCGATAGAGGCTGCGGCACCTAAACCTATGGCTGTATTGTCATCATTCCAGAAGCCGATATCGAAAGCTGCATCGGCGGTAATGGCAAGTGCGGTACCCCATATAGCTGCACGTTTGGCACGTCGCTCTGAGATATAAACATTCTCCACTTGATGGTCAAAGACAAAATGCCCGATTTCTGTTGCCATTACGGCCGCAAGCTCATCTTCCGAATCCAGTGTGCAAAGCAATCCTGTGCTGATTAACATCGTTCCGTTGGGGAGCATATAAGCGTCCGGGTCAGGAGATTGGATAACCCTTATATTTATATGTTCTTCACGGTTAGGGTCTATGTTTACCGTCACCAGTTTGGCAAAAACACCTTGTACGTATGATACGATATAGTCATCTTCATAAGCAATCTCTTCCAGTTGGTCCAGGTAGGCTAGGCATTCCTCATCTATCTCCTTACGTAGATTGTGACGGGAATTCCGTTTGGCAAAAGACTCATATAGGTGGTTCTTTAGATAGATTTGTTGCCAGAATTCCAGGTCATTTTCAGGAGTAGCAAAAGTGATGATATCCACCTTTCTTGCCGGAATGGTTTCCTGCATTCCATTGATACTGACTGCATAATAGATGCCGTTATCTTCCGATGTATTTGTTCTTTCCACCACTCGTAAAATGGTGAGAGGCGTTCCTGAAGGGATATTCTGGTAACTTTTATTCAGTTCGCCTTTAACGGATATAAGCCCACTCAAATCTTTTTGCCGGGGTTGCGCCAATCCTGCGGTAATTATAAGGACGTTGAGTACGAATAAGGTAATGAGTCGTTTCATGGAGATTATAATTTACGTTATTGTTACCGCAAAAGTAATGAAGAGATTTTTTTCCAGACTAATATTTTCCCTATTATCTAATAGGTATTTCCCTAAAAAGCAAGAATTTATCTACTTTATTTCAATGGATGTGCAAATACAAAGAGCCATCCTCCCTGATTACTGCCGGCCGGATATGCTTTTACTCTCAATCGCTCTGTAAGGATGCGTCATAATGATGATTCCGGTGGAACAAGAGTGGTAAATACAAGAAAAAAGGGAATCTTGAAACCAAGACTCCCTTTTTCAGTTGTTCAATACTGAATTATTTCTTGCGGTTACCGTAACGGCTCATGAACTTATCAACACGACCGGCTGTGTCAACCAACTTAGACTTACCAGTGTAGAAAGGGTGAGAAGTACTAGAGATTTCCAGCTTTACCAACGGATAAGTTTCACCTTCGAATTCGATAGTCTCTTTCGTATTGCAAGTAGAACGAGACAAGAACACGTCACCATTTGACATATCTTTGAATACTACCGGACGGTAATTTTCAGGATGAATACCTTTTTTCATTTCAATATTTGTTTTATAATTTATATTCTGTTACTATTTTGGTAATAAATAGTGTAATGGTCTTTTTCAGGGTGCAAAGATAATGTATTTCTCCGAAATAGAAAAAAGTTTCATAAAAAAATAGGTTTATACTTTTTTATTTCTGATTTTTGCAACGTACTAATCTTGTTGATTTATGAAGAAACTACTAATCTTATTTTCTTTCTGCCTTTGCATCGCAACGCTGGGAGCGCAGAATTCTGAACGTAAATTATACAGTGTTGCATTCTATAATCTTGAAAATCTGTTTGATACTATCCATGATAATGGTAAGAACGATTATGAATTCCTGCCCGATGGAAGTTATAAGTGGACAGCCAAGAAGTATGAAGCTAAATTGCAAAATCTCTCTAAAGTATTGAGTTCTGTTTCGCGGGATTTAGTACCTGAAGGTCCTGCCGTGATTGGCGTTGCAGAGGTTGAAAACCAACGTGTTTTGACTGATTTGGTGAGCCAACCGGCTATTTCCAATTATAAATTCGTTCATTATGAAGGTCCCGACAGGCGTGGCATTGATTGCGCTTTGTTGTATGATCCGGTGCAGTTCACCGTGACGAACTCCAAACTGGTACTATCTACTCCTTATCAGGGAGATACCATCCATTTGACGCGTGGCTTCCTGATTGTAGACGGACAGTTGGCCGGTGAGCGGGTATGCTTTATAGTCAATCATTGGCCTTCACGCGGAGCTAAATCACCGGTACGTGTGCACGCTGCCGAACAAGTGAAAGCATTGAAAGATTCGTTGATGCGCAAAGATAAAAAACTGAAACTTATCGTGATGGGGGATATGAACGATGACCCTATGGACGAAAGTATGCAGGAACTGGGTGCGCGTAAGCATGCAAAGCAAGTAAAAAAGGGTGAATTTTATAATCCTTGGTGGGAAACATTGGAAGATAAAGGGGTAGGGACTTTGCTTTATCGGGGCAAATGGAATTTGTTTGACCAGATAGTCCTGTCGAAACCGTTATTGAAGGCGAAGAAAGGATTGCGCTACGATCATAATGAAGTGTTTATCCGTGATTACCTCATTCAGCAAGATGGAAAGTATAAAGGTTCTCCTTTGCGTACACACGGTGGACGGACATGGCTGAACGGTTATAGCGACCACTTGCCGACAATCATTTATCTGAGAAAATAAACATATAATAATGTGTAAATGGAAACCGGAAAGTAAACTTGCTCTCCGGTTTTTTTGTTTCTGTAAATGAATGCGTAAAAGATGAAGCAGGGACAAACTGATGAAAAGAGTTTGTAATATGGAGATTACAATATTCTGTTAATTGCAGTCAATAGCTTTAAAATAGAATAGATTTGACAGATAAATATGGATATTTTATTCTTCTCCCGACCTTCTTTTTAAAGGATTATGCTTACTTTTGCGTAGAATTTTTATTCACTAACAATAAACTTTAAACAAAATGGTTAATTACAAAGATTTAGGCCTTGTAAACACAAGAGAAATGTTTGCTCGCGCTATCAAAGGTGGATATGCAATCCCTGCATTCAACTTCAACAACATGGAACAGATGCAGGCTATCATTAAGGCTGCCGTAGAGACTAAGTCTCCGGTTATTCTTCAGGTATCAAAGGGTGCTCGTCAGTATGCTAACGCTACTTTGTTGCGTTACATGGCTCAGGGGGCTGTAGAATACGCTAAGGAATTGGGTTGCAGACATCCTGAAATCGTTCTTCACCTTGACCATGGAGATACTTTCGAAACATGCAAGAGCTGTATCGACTCAGGTTTCTCTTCAGTAATGATTGACGGTTCGCATCTTCCTTACGAAGAAAACGTTGCCCTGACTAAGAAGGTTGTAGACTACGCTCATCAATTCGATGTAACGGTAGAAGGCGAACTTGGCGTATTGGCTGGTGTAGAAGATGAAGTATCTGCTGAACATCACACATATACCAATCCTGAAGAAGTTATCGACTTCGCTACTCGTACAGGTTGCGACTCTTTGGCTATCTCAATCGGTACTTCTCACGGTGCATACAAGTTCAAACCCGAACAATGCCACGTAGACCCTGCTACCGGTCGTCTGGTTCCTCCTCCATTGGAATTTGCAGTATTGGATGCTGTGATGGAGAAACTTCCGGGATTCCCTATCGTACTTCATGGTTCTTCTTCAGTTCCTCAGGAAGAAGTTGATACTATCAACAAATTCGGTGGTAAACTGGAAGCTGCTGTAGGTATTCCTGAAGAGCAACTGCGTAAGGCTGCCAAGTCTGCTGTTTGCAAGATTAACATCGACTCAGACTCTCGTTTGGCTATGACTGCCGCTATCCGCAAGACATTTGCCGAGAAGCCCGCAGAGTTTGACCCGCGTAAGTATCTGGGTCCGGCTCGTGACAATATGGAAAAACTGTACAAGCACAAAATTGTTAATGTGCTTGGTTCAGACAATAAGTTGGCTGAATAAGTTGACGGATTGAATTAAATAAATCAGCCCCTGCAATTCAATTATTGCAGGGGCTGTTTTTTGTAAGTTGAAATACTATTAAAGTTCGATTACCAGCGATTCCCGTGGTTCCATTTTCAACTCTTCTCCAAAGGCGATTGTCCTGCCGCTTAGGATATCTTTCCCTTGTTTGGCATCCTTCAAAACTTCCTTGTAGAACTTCAATGGCACGGTAGTTGCGGCATCTGTTCCGTTGAGCATTACAAATACGGTTTTACCTTCATGTTGTCTGGCGTATGCATATACTCCGTTTTGCACCATAAATTGAGTCATACTACCTTTGGCAATAACATCATTGCCTTTGCGCCAATTCAAAATAGTCTTGTAGAAGTTATAACAGTCATTCTGTAGTTTGCTGCGTCCCGAAGCCGTAAAAGCTGTTTCTTTATCTTCAGCCCATCCACCGGGGAAATCTTTACGCACATAACCGTCACTTTTGCTCTTTACACCGTTCATCATGATTTCCGTACCATAATAAAGTTGCGGAATACGGCGGGTGGTGAGCAACAAGGTAGAAGCTTGTTTCAGCATCGGTAGATTATCACCGTCACCAAGGAAACGGTCGGTATCGTGGTTTTCGATGAAAGCCAATACGGAAGCCGGGTTAGGATAGAGGAAATCGTATACAAAACTGTTGTATACGCGGTCCAGTCCCTTGAACCAAGTCTCGGTCTGTTCGTTCTTTGCGGTATTGATTTTATCGAAGAAGCTGAAATCCATTACGGTTTTCAGATTACTGTTCTTCGGGGCGGATAACTTAGAGTCTTTTTGCCACCATGCCGTGTAGGCCGGTTCCACAACCCAAGTTTCGCCCACGGTGTTATAATTGGGATATTCCTCGTTCAATTCCTTCATCCAATTGCTCATGGCGTCATAGTCGGCATACGGATAAGTATCCATGCGGATACCATCTATGTTGGCATATTCAATCCACCAGAAACTATTCTGGACAAGGTAACGATATACATACGGGTTCCTTTGATTAAGGTCGGGCATGGCGGTTACAAACCAACCATCATTCATCTGGTCGAAATCATACTTTGATGCATACGGGTCTACGTGCGGGGTCAGTTTGAAAGAAGTCTGCACGAAGTTTGCTTCATGATCGGGATTGTTAAACCAGTCTTTGCTTGGCATATCCTTTATCCAAACGTGATCCACGCCGCAATGGTTGAAAATCATATCCATCACGATTTTAATGTCACGGGCATGAGCTTTCTCAATCAGTTGTTTGTATTCTTCGTTCGTACCGAATCGCGGATCTACCTTATAATAATCGGTGGTGGCATAGCCGTGATAAGAACCTCCGCTCATATCGTTTTCCAATACCGGAGTGAACCAGAGGGCGGTGACGCCAAGGTCGGTGAAATAGTCAAGATGCTGTTCAATACCGGCTAAGTCTCCGCCGTGACGTGCATTGGGGTTGTTACGGTCTACTTTGCTATCCGCCATGCCTTCAATATGGTCGTTTTCAGGATTGCCATTGGCAAAGCGGTCGGGCATCAACAGGTAAAGCGCGTCGGATGCATCGAAGCCTTTATGTTCACATCCTTTCTTTGCACGGGCTTTCAACTCGTATGTTTTGACTAGTTTCTTTTTGCCTTGCGTAAAGGTCAATGTCATGTTACCCGGCTTTACGTCTTTGTCCAGTTTCAGATAGACCAGCAGGTAATTATTGCTTTCCAACTTGACGGTGCTGCTCAGGGAGACACCGGGATAGTTGACGGATACTGAAGCGTCACCGATGCCTTCACCATATACCATTAGTTGAAGTTCGGGGTTTTGCATTCCGGTATACCAAAAGGGAGGGTCAATCTTGTTAATGTTCATGGCTGCATACGTGCTAAGGGAAAGTAGGAATGTTCCTAGAATAAAGAATAATTTTTTCATGATAGTAACTTTTCGGTTATTTATTTGGTGCTAATGTAAAACAAATAACGGAGAAAGCTGAACTTCCTCCGTTATAATCATTTATATACTTTATGCAAACGTTTTCATTATCCGTTGACAACTTTGGGATCGCCTTTCTTTTCGGGCACTTTGCCTTTGAAAAAGTCTTCTGTTTTTTTACGTTCCCTGATGCTTTTCAACCAAGCTTCTGCGGCATTATAATAATTGGTGTCACCCAAAATAACATTCCCTTCTTCGTCTAATTCAGGTCCCTCTTTCTTGCCATCCTGAGAGCGTGTTCTTAAGAAGGCTTCCAGGCAACGTATGGCATTTGGGGTATCTTTCAATTTGTAATAGTATACGAAAGCAAGGTCATACAGCAATTTATGGTTCTTGCGGTCGTACTTTTCATAGCGTTCTTTGATGGTTTGTATCTGCTCTTTAAACATAAGTGCCATTTTATAGCAATCTGCCATCCCTATATAAAGGCGTGTCATGGCGCTGTCCTTAGGAATAGAAAGGTCAATGGCATCTTGCAGGTAAGTCACTCCCTGTTCTTTCCATGATGTTTTGGCACAAGAGCGTCCCAGGTAATAGAGTAAATTAACGTTTTGAGGATCATATTTCCTGGCTATCTCCAGCATGTCATGTGCACCGTAGTAGTTCTCTGTTGCATAATAACTGACACCCAGATAATAACAGGTATGAAATGAACTGTCTCCTTGGCTTACCAGATATTCATAGCGCTGTATAGCGGTAGGATAGTCCTTCTTCAGACAGTAGGCAAGTGCATTTTGGCGGTTTACGGCAATATTTGTCGAGTCTATTTTCCGGTATTTTTCAGTTGCTTCAATAGCTTCATCATAATATTCCCCTCCTATAAAGAAACTGCCTAATTTGGCTGCCGATAGATAGTCATTCGGATATTTCTCTTGAATGATTGTGTAGCAACCTACTGCCGGAAGTAGTTCATTCATGCCCTCAAAACTTTGAGCCTGCAAGTGTAGCACGATGGCCGAACTGTCTTTCTCGGTAAACAGGCTGCTTTCTCCCAGTGCTTCCTGATATTTTTGCTGATTTAATAATAAGTTGATGTATTGGATGCGTACATATTTATTGTCCGGACTCAAGGTAAGCGCTTTCTGGTAATAGCTCAATGCCTGCTTGGGTTTAGCCAGGCTTTTACAACATTCGGCTGCTTCAATATACGCGCGCGGACTTAGGGAGTCTTGTACTACAATTTGGCGGAACACTTCGAGTGCGTCCTGATTATTTCCCAATCCTTTGAGGGCTCTTCCTTTCTGATAGAGCAAGGGAACGGTAGGCTCTTCTTGCTTAATAAGTGACAGGGCGGTTTCATAATCGTAGTTTGCCATCGCCTCTTGAATTTGGTTTGTGCTTTGTGCCGCCAGGAAAGAGCAGCAAGCACATAAACAGAGGGAGATAAAAAGTCTTTTCATACTATATTGACTTTAACAGGTTACTGAATACGAATGCAAGTTACTAAAAAGAAATTGTTTACGAAATTATCGTAATTTATTTTAGATAGATTAACGGACAAAAAAGAAACGCCCTCCCGTGGTGGAAGAGCGTTTCATATTGGAATTTATTAATTCAGAATGAATTACATTAAGAATCCCAGCAAGATACCGGCTGCTACTGCCGAACCGATAACGCCTGCAACGTTCGGCCCCATGGCATGCATCAGCAGATAGTTCGTAGGGTCGTATTCCAAACCTACCACCTGGGAGATACGTGCAGAGTCGGGTACGGCAGACACGCCTGCGTTGCCAATCAATGGATTAATCTTATTTCCCTTCTTCAGGAAGATATTGAAAATCTTCACGAAGATTACACCGGAAGCTGTGGCAATGATGAATGAGAAGGCGCCCAGACCGAAAATCCATAAGGAGTCTGTAGTCAGGAATTCTGATGCTTGAGTGGAAGCACCTACTGTGAGACCCAGCAGAATAGTGATTGTGTCAATCAGCGGACCACTGGCAGTGTTTGCCAAACGACGGGTCACACCACTTTCTTTCAATAAGTTACCGAAGAACAACATACCCAGCAAGGGCAGGCCGGACGGAACAAGGAAGCAAGTGAGCAGCAAACCGATGATAGGGAACATCACTTTTTCCGTATGAGAAACAGCGCGCGGCGGTTTCATACGGATAAGACGTTCGTGCTTATTGGTCAACAAACGCATGATGGGTGGCTGGATGACCGGTACCAATGCCATGTATGAGTAGGCTGATACCGCAATGGCACCCATCAGGTTAGGAGCCAGTTTTGAGGAAAGGAAGATGGCCGTCGGACCGTCGGCGCCACCGATGATGCCGATGGCACCAGCCTGCATCGGATCGAACCCGATGGCCAAAGCCGTCATGTAGGCACCGAAGATACCAAATTGTGCGGCTGCGCCGATTAGCATTAACTTCGGGTTCGATATCAAGGCGGAAAAATCCGTCATGGCGCCGATACCCAAGAAAATGAGCGGCGGATACCATCCCGAAGTCACTCCCTGATACAAGATATTGAGCACAGACCCTTCTTCATAAATACCTACCTTCAGTCCGGCATCCATATTGAAGGGGATATTACCGATGAGCATACCGAAACCGATAGGAATCAGCAGCATCGGTTCAAATTCCTTGGCAACTGCCAAGTATATGAAAAACAAACCTACCAAAAGCATTATCACGTGTCCGCCTGTTGCATTGGCAAAGCCCGTGTATGTCCAGAAGTCGGCAAGGTTGTTTCCTAAAAATGTGATAAATTCTCCCATATTATTCAATAATTACGAGGTCAGTACCTTCGAGAACCGAGTCTCCTTTGCTAACGTTGATAGCGGTGATTTTACCGTCTTTGTCGGCGTTGATATTGTTTTCCATTTTCATGGCTTCCAGGATGATGATAACCTGGCCTTTTTTCACCGTGTCGCCTACATTGACCTTGATGTCAAGGATGACACCCGGCAACGGAGACTTCACGCCGGATTTTCCGGTGGAAGCGGCAGCCGGTTTCACTACCGGAGTGGGAGGTGCTGCCGGAGCTGTAACCGCCGGGCGTACCACGGGCTTGACAACAACTTTCGGAGCTTTCTCCATTTCAACATTATAGGGAGTACCGTTCACTTCTACATGAGCGATATTGTCTTCAATATCTCCAATGGTAACCTTGTATACGTTACCGTTGATTTTATATTTATATTCTTTCATCGTTTTATCTTTTAAAAGGTGACTTTACTTTCTGTGAGGAGTTTCACGCAACGTATAAATCTTTGAACTCCATGGTGAATAGCTGCGCTTTACGCGAGTGATGGTCAGCACGGTGTCTTCCACGTCGTGCACATCGCTCTGCATTTCGTGCATAGCCATCGAAATGGCCGCGAATACTTCGCCCGGAGCTTCTCCCAATTGTTTCTCTTTAGCTTCTTGCTTATCGGTGATGCCTTTCACCCGCATGGCATTACGCTTGCTGAGGTTCACGGATACCTTACCCACGATTTTGAAAGAAATGTAAAGAAGAATCAATCCGCAGAATACTACACTCATAGCAGAGATAGCCATACCGATACCGACGCTGTCATGTTCTTCAAACTTTTCCATCTTGGCATTGCTGTTGATGGTTTGGTTGTTGGTGCTCGGAGTAACATATTTGTCAGCGCTTTTTCCTTTTACTTCCCATTCTTTTGCGGCGTCACTTACGCGGGCATACGATTGGTTGGTTTTCAGTGCACCGGCAGGTACTGTAATTTGGTCGAGTAGCTTTCTGCCGCTGTCATACAAACCAATCCAGTTGGCATTCAGGGAATCCAGCTTGAAATTGGTATGGAAAGTTCCGCGATTAGGTTCTCCATCGGCCCAGAACAATGCATGCTGACGGGGTTTTACCAAAGTCAGTACATCACCTTTAGGGATGAAATAGGTAATGGTATCACCCGGTTGGCTGCTAAACTTCAAATAGCAACCCGCCAGGTCGGCACTACCATACGATTTGTTGAATATCTCAATCCATGCGCTGTGTACACCGTAGTCATCCTGAAAGTTGCTTTCGTTATCGATTAGCACTTCATTCAGCAACAGTTTGGTATTCGTCTTCTTCTCACCACAAGAAGAACAGAACCCCAGCACCAGCATCAATGAAAGGAATATTCCGATTTTTGTTTTATTCATAAATTTAAGTTTTTGAATTAAAGAGGAATATTTCCGTGCTTCTTAGCCGGGTTAGTCAGTTTCTTGGTTTGCAGTTGCTGCAAGGCGCGGATGATGCGGAAACGCGTATTACGCGGTTCGATGACATCGTCGATATAACCATACTTGGCTGCATTATAAGGGTTGGCGAACAGCTTAGTGTATTCAGCTTCTTTTTCTGCCAGGAACTGAGCCGGGTTTTCCTGCTCTTTGGCTTCGCGTGCATACAAGACTTCTACAGCGCCCGCGCCACCCATAACTGCGATTTCAGCGGTAGGCCATGCATAGTTCATGTCACCGCGAAGTTGCTTACAACTCATCACGATGTGTGAACCGCCGTAAGATTTGCGCAGGGTGATGGTAACTTTGGGCACGGTAGCTTCACCGTAAGCATACAGCAGCTTGGCACCATGCAGAATGACACCGTTGTACTCCTGTCCGGTTCCCGGAAGGAAGCCCGGCACGTCTACCAATGAGACGATAGGGATATTGAAGGCGTCACAGAAGCGGACGAAACGTGCGCCCTTGCGTGATGCGTTGCTGTCCAATACGCCTGCCAGGTATTTAGGCTGGTTGGCGACGATACCTACGGACTGGCCGTTGAAACGCGCGAAACCGATAATGATGTTCTTGGAATAGTCTTTCTGGATTTCGAGGAACTCTCCGTTGTCCACGATAGCGCCGATTACTTCGTACATATCGTAAGGCTTATTCGGATTATCAGGAATGATATCGTTCAAGGAATCTTCCAGACGGTCAATCGGGTCTGTACAATCAATATAAGGAGCTTCTTCCAAATTGTTCTGCGGGATGTATCCCAATAACTTGCGGATAAGCGCCAAACCCTCTTCTTCCGTCTTGGCGGTGAAATGAGTAACACCTGACTTTGTGGAGTGAACGCTTGCACCACCCAAGTTTTCCTGGCTTACGTCTTCACCGGTCACAGTCTTTACAACTTTCGGACCCGTGAGGAACATATAAGAAGTACCTTCCATCATTAGCGTGAAGTCTGTCAGGGCAGGGGAGTAAACGGCGCCACCGGCACATGGACCGAAGATACCGGAGATTTGCGGAATAACGCCTGAAGCGAGAATATTGCGTTGGAAAATTTCGGCGTAACCGGCCAAAGCATTGATGCCTTCCTGGATACGTGCACCACCCGAGTCGTTGATACCGATACAGGGAGCACCCATTTTCATGGCTTGGTCCATAATCTTGCAAATCTTCAGAGACATGGTTTCCGACAAAGAACCGGCGGAAACGGTGAAGTCTTGAGCGAAGATGTAAACCAGGCGGCCTTCAATGGTACCGCATCCGGTAACAACACCATCACCGGGATAGTGCTTCTTCTCCATTCCGAAGTTTGTACATCTGTGTTCTACGAACATATCCATTTCTTCAAAACTACCTTCGTCGAGAAGCATGGCTATACGTTCGCGAGCTGTATATTTTCCTTTCTCGTGTTGCTTGGTAATCGCTTTCTCACCACCACCCAGGCGTGCTGCCGAACGACGGTCTATAAGCTCTTTAATTTTCTCAAGTTGATTACTCATGTTCTTTATTTATTATTTATACGAACTGTTCAGGCATAAACAAAATGTTATTTTCAGACAGAAGAACAAAAGAACAAAACAGAAAACATAAAACATAAAACATAAGTTATATATTACTCTAAATATGTTCTTTTGTTCTTGTGTCTAAAAATAAATCTTCTGTCATCCTGATTCGCATGATTTATGATTTCAGAATAATAATATCAGATATCTCCTTTTTCGCAGAGTTCCGTCAATACGCCCAGTGTTGATTTCGGATGCAAGAAAGCGATGTTCAAACCTTCGGCGCCTTTGCGGGGAGCCTTGTCAA
Source organism: uncultured Bacteroides sp. (assembly GCF_959029255.1). Taxonomy (GTDB): domain Bacteria; phylum Bacteroidota; class Bacteroidia; order Bacteroidales; family Bacteroidaceae; genus Bacteroides. The sequence goes on from NZ_CAUFUE010000014.1 coordinate 107,502, forward strand.
TCAGGCGTACGCCTTTTCCTTCAACTTCAACAAGCGCACCCGCTACTCCATCTTCCACTGCGAATGCCAAATGGTGCATGCCGCCGTTGCCATTGTTCTTTTCTATGAATTTGGCGATAGTACTTTCGGGAGAAGTCGGTTCCAACAACTCGATTTTTACGTCCCCCACTTTCAAGAAAGCGGTTCTTACTTTTTGATCCTCTACAGTTTCGATGTTGTAGCATTTCAAACCTAATACATTTTCGTAGTACGGCAGGGCTTCTTCGATGCTCTTTACGGCAATGCCCAAGTGTTCAATGTGTGAAATCTTCATAACTATATTTATTAATGTTGGTACTTTTTTTCATACTGGGGGTATAAAACAGCACAAAATAAGGTATTTCTAATTAAATAAAGAAATTTTTCGTCAATTAAATATTTTGTAATTTGCATATCTTCCATTATAAAGCGTTTACTTTCAATTTCATATTCAAATAACTCGTCAGCGAAATTGCATATACTTATTCTTTTAATACCTCCGGCGGGTTAAATATAGGATAATTATGCATCAACTATGTAGCAAGTCCAATGCAAGTCCAATACAAGTCCAATACAAGTCCAATACAAGTCCAATACAAGTCCAATACAAGTCCAATGCAAGTCCAATCATATAGATTGGACTTGCATTGGAGATGATACGTAGCATGTCTGTTTCAGGTGAGGAGAGGGTGTGTGCTTATCGGGTATATGATTATGTCTTCCGGGTGTCAATAGCTCTTTGGAAAGCGAAAATATCCATATAGTAGCGTAAAAAGGCTGTTTAGTAAGATAAAAAGTACTTATATTCCAAATTTCTTAAAATGTTACAATGGTTTTAATGCGGCGCAGTGCCCGCTGTTATTGGGGTATAATGATTATTCCTTGTGTCTGTGCGTTCTTATTTTTGTCACTGTTTTCCGTTACATCATTTTTCTATTTAGAAAAAATGTAAACTTTAAAATGAAAAAAGTCTAAAAAAACTTTGTTAGACGACTTGAAGTTTTTATATTTGTGGGCAAACAATGATTAATAAGTTAAATAAGCCCAATGTTGGATATAAAATGTGTTAATGATGATTTGGGCTGTTTTGCATGGAAACGCTGCGCTAGATATATATGATGTGTAATTATAGATTGTGCTTAAATAGCCTTCTTTAGTAGCGTGTTTTGCATTTTTTGGTATTTGGATGAAGTAAGAAAAGCTTATATAACAACACTATTATTAACCTTTTAAATGGAAAATGGTATGAGAAAATGGACTTATCTCGTGGCTGCTCTGCTCATTGGCGGGTCTGCTGCAACATTCACCGGCTGTATTGACAATGAGGAACCGGCGGGTATTACTGAACTGCGTGGCGCGAAGGCGGAATTGCTGAAGGCGAAAGCGCAAGTAGAAGCAGCTGATGCTGCCTATCGATTGGCAGAAACGGCGTGGATGCAAGCAAAAGCTGATTATGAAGCTGAGCTAGCTAAACAAGAAGCTTTTAAGACTCAATGGCACGAAGCTTATACTGCATCGGAAAAGCAGAGGATTGAACAGGAAATGCAGAAATCTGCAGAACAATTCAAAGCTGATCTTTTGGCCAAACAGCAAGCTACAGCCATTGCGCAAGCAGAGTATGATAAGGCTATTATAGCAATTGAGGCTGCATTGGTGGGGTATAAAGAAAGTGTGTATACGGTTGAATTGGAAAAATTACTCGCAGACAAAGTTTCGGTAACATATCAGAAATGGGACCAAACGCTGAATGGTGGTGCCGGAGGTTGGAGTCCAATTACTGATAGTGCTACGGGGTTACCAGGCGTTGCTGCGAAAATAGCTAATGCGCAAAAATCTCTTGCTCAATTAATGCGTGAAAAAGCTAAAATAGAATTCTCGTATGATGTTTCTTCTAAAATATCAGCGGTAGAAGGTCAATTGGCTATGGAAAGAGGTGTTTTGGAAGGATATAAAAAGAATCTTGATAACTTGAAGACTATTGCCGGTACTCCCTACGAAGACTGGAATACCAAGTATCAAGAGCTTGAAGATGCAGCGAAAAAACTGGAGGCAGATAGAACGAATCTTGGTATAGAGGAAAAAGAGGCTCTGAAACCAATAGCTGAAAAGGAAAAAGCAAATATGGATGCGGCTGCTTTGACAAGTGAGTTTACATTTGTTATTCCGGATGCTATCCAAGACGATTTTTATAATAATATAGATGGTTCGCTTTCTGCGTATACTCCTAGTGGTGCTGCTGCGCCGTTTAATTTCCACAGTCAAGCATCTAAAGACGCTGAAGGTATTTATTCCTATCCGAATGGGGTTACGACTATGTTGAAAATGGCGGATAAAGCTACGCTCTTGGATGATATGCTAAATCTTATTGAACAAGACTATGTCATTGCGGATAATGAATTGGAGCAGGGTAAGATTAAATTGGAGCAGTTGAAAAATGTTAATGATGGAAATCAGGTGGTTTATGCGGAATATTTGAAGACTTGGAAAGATGCTTTGGATGCTTATACTAAATTATTTAATAATGGTAAGTATTATGCTCCAAACATTAATGACTATGCAGTGATAAAGGCTGAATATCAGGAATATTTGGCACTTCCGGAAAGTGATGCCACAGAGATTGCGGCAAAGGAAGCAGCGCAGAAACTGTTTGCCGCCAATCTGAAATCATACCTTACTAAGAGGATGGCTCTAGACGGATTTAAGATTACAAAGACGGCGGATGCAACTAAGGTTATCGATCCTACTGTTGCAGCGGATTGGACGCAATGGGATGCTCTTACCAGTGATGATGCTCGATTTGGTGGGGATGTTTATCACAGCGATATTGCCGATGGTGGCGCATATAAAGACTATAAAGACGCGGCGGAAAAATTGGGATATTTATATAATATAAATCCTAGGGATGGACGTTGTGTAGAATATACATACGCTGAATATTTGGAAAATGGTTCTGAAGGACCGGGTACTAATAGTTCTAGTGAAAGAACTCTTTGGGATAACGGTGATACGAAGACTGTATTTGAAAATTGTGAAGCCTACGAAGAACTTAAAAGCGCAATTGATAACAAACCGAGTTGGGACAAACTGTATGCTGACGTAAAAGCTTTGTCTGATGCTAATGCGAAAGCTCAAGATGATTTGAACCTGTTAATAGCGGCAGTTGCGGCAGAGAAAGCTGAAATTGAAGCTGAATATGCTGCAAAGGAATCTGCTATTGATGTAGAAAAAGCTGGTATTGAAGATATTCAATCTAAGATTAAAGATGTTATTAAGACAGCAGCAGGTTCTCAAAAGACAGCTTATGATGCAATACTACAAGATTTGAAATATCAGATTGCTGTTTTGGAAGGTGGTTCTGTAACTAATACTGGTGATGATTATAACTTTAATTCTAGTAGCTCTATACCAGGACAACAAGTAGTCGTTGCATCGTATGAAAAGTTATTGGCAGCATTGAAAGATGGTAGTTACAAACCGGCAGAAGAGGCTCTTATAGCACAAAAACAGGCTGCTATTGAATCTAAGCAGGTTGAAATTGATGTATGGACTGCATTATTCAAGTCTTTGTCTGCCAAGAAAGATCAGCTATTGGCGGCTTTGGCAGGTACTACTCCTGCTCAATAAGTAAAACTAACTAAAGAAGAATTATATGATAAAGAAACTATGCATATTACTTCTGACTGTATGTTTCGTTGCGCCGCTTGCGGCGCAACAATACAGCAGCGGTGATGCGTCGTTTGCTCCTAAGAAAGGTCAGTGGCAGATTTCTGCCGTGATTGGTAATAGTCAAATGTTCAATCAGAATATGGAATATCTCTTGCCTACATATTGGAATGAAAGTTATGGCTTTAACCAGCAGGCAGGTTTGGGGGGCTGGAACGGTTCCAATAAATCTGATGACCCCGGAATTTACCTCGGCTTAGGAAACTTGAATAGTAATAATCTCGTCAACTTAATCGGTATTCAGGGAAAGTACTTCTTGACAGACCATTGGGATATAAACGTGATGTTCAGTATGAATATCAACGCTACTCCCTCTAAAGATTATGTGGAAGGTGACTATTCCGTAAAAGAAATGCCAATTCAGTCCGCCAAATATATGGAAGGACGCATAAGCAATGCTTGGACGGCAGTCATAGGTTCGAATTACTATTTCAATACGAGAAACGAACGTATCAACCTCTATCTGGGAGGTGCTTTAGGATGGCAGATGGGACGCATCGAAACAACAACTCCCTATACCGGAGAGACAATCGAAGATCCGGATATGGATGATGAAAAAACCGGTGATGCCGATTTGGATGACGCCAACAATGTATCTGTCCAACTATACACCCCTAATTCGCGTGCAGGACAAATTTTCGGTCTTCGTGCAAGTGCAGTGGCGGGTATAGAATATAGTGTAGCCAAAGGTTTGGTTTTCGGCTTTGAAGTTCAACCTGTATCCTATCGTTACGACCATATACAGATTTGTCCGAAAGGTTCGGTAGCTTATAAAGTGGGCCATCACAGCATCGGCCTCTTTGCTACCCCGAATTTGAAAATTGGATTCCGCTTTTAATATTCGAGAGAAGTCCAAATAATTACTTTGTAAGAAACACCCCGGACGCAGGAAACGGGGTGTTTTTTTATAGGTATAAATAATAATTTATTGTATCTTTAAGCTCACAGAAAAAGAAGTAAAACCTTTAAATCAAAATATTTATGCGATACTACAAATTATCCGCCATAGCGCTTATTGCGCTTATGCTGGCCGGTTGCAATGGTGGCAGGAAAAAAAATTACATTATCGAAGGAAAAGTGACCAATCCGAAGCTTGATGGAAGAACCGTATACATGCAAGATGCGCTGACCGGACAAATACGTTATGACAGTGTAGTTGTGGAGCATGGGACATTCCGTTTTGAGGGCAAGCAAGATGAGCCTGTAGTCAGGGAACTGCTGGTGCAAGAAAACGATAGCGACATGTTTCCCGTTACTCTGCCTTTTGTGTTGGAGAATGGCAGGATAGAGGTCGATCTAGGCGAACGTGTCTATGTAGGTAATACCGCCTTGAATAAAGAGATAATGGATGTATTGATGGCTGTCGATAAATTCACCGAACAAGATTTGGCAAGAAAGTCTGTTGAAGGTATGAAAGCGGATTTTGCTAACCTGTTAATGTCAGAGATTGTGAAACATTCTGACAATGTCATTGGAAGATACCTGTACGACGCCTATCAAAACAAACTGACGGAAGAACAGAAAAACGAAGCGAAGAAGATACTGGCTCTGTAAATAGGTGAGTTTTGCCGGGGCAGGTACAACGAAAAGCGGATAAGTAAAATACTATCCGCTTTCGTTGTTTTTAAGAGAAAAGATGTATCTTTGTTGTGGCTTAAATACGAGACTTGCAATGAGTAAGTTTATAAATCCGTTTACCGATTACGGCTTTAAGAAAATATTCGGACAAGAGATATCTAAGGATCTTTTAATTGATTTTCTTAATGGTTTGTTGGAAGGCGAACGGGTGATAACGGATTTGACTTTTCTCAATAACGAGCAACTTCCGGAATATATGGAAGATCGGGGAGTTATATATGATATATATTGTACTACCGATACGGGAGAAAAGATAATTGTGGAGATGCAGAATAAATCGCAGGTGCGTTTCAAGGAACGGGCGCTTTATTATCTGTCTCGTGCCATTATCAGACAAGGGCAGGTGGGGTATGAGTGGAAGTTTGATATAAAAGCTGTCTATGGTGTGTTTTTTATGAACTTTCTTCTGGCGGATGATGTTAAGCTGAGGACAGATGTAATTCTTGCAGACCGGGAAAATGGTGATATGTTTTGTGACAAGCTGCGTCAGATATTTATCGCTCTTCCCAAATTTAAAAAAGAAGAGAGTGAATGTGAGAATGATTTTGAACGTTGGATATATATACTTACAAATATGGAGACACTTAAACGATTGCCTTTCAAGGCTCGCAAGGCGGTCTTCGAAAGACTGGAAAAGATTGCCGATGTAGCTTCTCTTTCGAGGGAGGAACGGGAACTTTATGAGAATAGCGTGGATGACTATCGTACGCATTTATGCGTGATGGATGCTGCAAAATTAGAAGGACGTGAAGAAGGACGTGCGGAGGGACGTGAAGAGGGTCGTGCGGAAGAACGTCTTGCCAATGCTCGCGCTATGAAAGAAAAAGGAATTTCCAACTCATTGATTATGGATATTACAGGGCTTACTTTGGAAGAGTTGGATAAACTTTAAACTTTTGCGTTAATAGAAACACCTTGCATTTATGAGACAAGGTGTTTTTTCTATATTTGAATTTATGATAAGATAAATAGACTTTATAGATTGAAATCGAATTTATTTCTCGGATGTTTGTTGGACAGAATTTTTTTCTGTTTGCTCAGGTTGACATGTGTATAAATTTGCGTGGTGACTATGCTACTATGTCCCAAAAGGTTTTGAATATATTTAATATCAACATCTTCTTCCAATAGTAATGTTGCAAAGGTATGACGGAAGGTATGTGGGGTGATATGTTTTGATAAATTCAGCTCGTTTACGCATCGCTTCACAAGCAGCCTGACCGACTGTGATGAAATCTCATGCCCAAGTCGATTTATAAAGAAGTGGGAACTGGGTTTGAATAATGCGCGGTAGTCTTTTAAAATGGATAATACTTCTTTAGAACAGATTTGAATGATTCTTTCTTTATTTCCTTTTCCATAGACTTTAATAGTGCCGTAAGTCAAATCAATATCCTTGTATTGTAATTGGCAGAGTTCAGATACCCGGATACCTGTAGCAAATAGAAGTTCGATTATGGCGATATTCCTGGTTTGTGATTTATATGTATAACTATCTAATTGTTTGTTTTTAATCCGCTCTTGATATAAAAATCTCAGTATCATTTTCACTTCGTTAAAACACATCACCGTGGGTAATATTTGGGGTTCTTTTAAACGAATTTTTAGTTTCCGGAGTGGATTTATAAAAGTTTCATTCTCAAACTCGTAGAATGAAAAAAAAGCTTTCATTGATGCGATTTTCCGTTTAATCGTTTTGTATTTATAGCTTGCTATATTTTGTAGATAGCTTTTTATCATATCTTTTGATACCATTTCAATTTGTTCTATCGAAAACTTTTCAATAAGATATTTCTCCAATTGACTTAAATCTATATGATAAGCCATCATTGTTTTTTTACTCAATCCTTTTTCATATTTACAATGAAATATGAAATCTCCCAAAGCTGCTTTCACCGTCTTTGATTCATTTCGCGATGTTACTTGTATCTCCATGTCTTTCTAATTTAAAATAATTGCGAAGTAACTTTATATGTTTGTATTTAGCTAGTTGTCAGGGTAAAAAGGTTATGGCGAATAATCGATAACTTAATATTATGGATGAT
>NZ_CAUFUE010000015.1 GCF_959029255.1 uncultured Bacteroides sp.
TATCTTATATGATTTAATGATGCTACAAATGTCTAATCTTTGCTGATAAAATGAAAAAAATTCCAGTTAAATCACCGGGAACGTTTTCAAAAGAGAAGTTAGCAAAATATATCATAAAGACGGAAAGCAGGGCTCATTGACTGGGGGGCAGTGCCAATAGGGTGGCAACAAATGGCATGAACTTATGGGGGAGGTAAAAAAGCACTTGCCGTCATCCTCTTGCGATAAACTCCTAAAGAATTATCGTAAGAGGATGACGGCAAGTTATGTTATAAACGCTTTTCTGTTTCAGCGGTTCTTATTATCCCAGCAGTTCCTTGACTTTGGCTGAGATAGCACGGCCTTCGGCAAGTCCGGCGAGCTTTTTGCTGGCTACGCCCATTACTTTACCCATGTCTTTGCCGCTTGTGGCGCCTGTTTCGGCAATGATTTCTTTCAGGGCGGCTTCCAGTTCTTCGGGAGTCATCTGTTTGGGCAGATAAGCTTCCATCACTTTTACTTGTGCCATCTCGGCATCTGCCAAGTCTGTACGACCTTGTTCTACATACATTCCGGCAGAGTCCTTACCTTGCTTCACCAGTTTCTGAATAATCTTCAGGGCGTCTGCATCGCTAAGGGTATCGTTTGCTCCCGGAGCGGTTTTAGCTTCAAGGAACACTTTCTTTACATTTCTCAAGGCGTCGAGAGCCACTTTATCTTTGGCTTTCATTGCGGTTTTAATGTCTTCGCTGACTTTCTCAAATAAATCCATAAGATATATTGTTTTAAAATTGTTTTATATAAATGAAGAACTATAAAATGAAGAATGATGAATGAAGAATGAAGAATTACCTTTCGGCATGGTTGCATAGCGCAGCTAAATTCTTCATTCTTCATTCTTAGTTCTTCATTTAAAAAGTAATAATCCCTCCTTCACCGGCTCCGGCTTCAGCCCCTTGCGCTTCTTCGGTGGCAAGTTGCCCCTCTTCTTCGGCTTTGGTCTTGATGGCGGCGAGCGTACTCTTGTCGCGCGTGTAAGTAGGGGAATTCTCTACCATACTGATGATGTCGGCATTATCCAAGTCTTCGGGATTGAAGAGGTAAATGTGTCGGCGTCGGATGCGCTGGTATTTGGTGTTGGCATCCTTGCCGTAGTACACTTCGCGTCGGTTGCGCTTCTGTTCTTCTTCCTCTTCCAGCTCGGCAAGGCGTTTCTGCTCTTCGGCGGTACGCTGCGTGATGCGGTCGTCCATTTCCTTTATATGGATATCCTGGATACCGAAACCGGTGGCAAGTAAGGTAATCTTCACTTTCTGCTCCAGCTTGTCATCGATGGCCATTCCGAACTTGGTCTCGAAGTCGCGGCTGAAGCGGTTCATGAACTCTTTCACCTCGTCCATTTCGCTCATCATCAGTTTGTGCTGTGAGCTGTAAGAGATATTGAGCAATACTTTTTTGGAGTTGAAAATATCATTGTTGTTCAGCAATGGAGAGTGTTGGGCGTTCTGGATAGCCATGCTCACACGGTTGTCTCCTTCGCCGTATCCGGTACTCATGATGGCGACGCCGCCGTCTTTCAGTACGGTCTTGACGTCGTTGAAGTCGAGATTGACCTTTCCGTGCAGGGTGATGATTTCGGCAATGCTCTTAGCGGCTACCGAGAGCGTGTCGTCTGCCTTGTCGAAAGCATCGTCCACGGAGAGTTCGCTATATATTTCGCTCAGTTTCTCATTGTTGATAACCAGCAACGCATCTACGTGCTTGCTGATTTCTTCCACGCCGTCCAGCGCCTGGTCTATCTTCTTGTCGCCTTCCCAACGGAACGGGATGGTGACGATGCCGATAGTCAGTATATCCATTTCCTTGGCAGTCTGCGCGATGATGGGCGCGGCGCCTGTACCCGTACCACCGCCCATACCGGCAGTGATGAATACCATCTTGGTACCGTCGTTCAACATGTTTTTAATGTCCTCGATACTCTCTTCCGCAGCCTTGCGGGCACGTGCGGGACGATTGCCGGCACCCAGCCCTTCCTTACCCAGTTGTAGCTTGACCGGTACGGGAGAGTCCTTCAATGCCTGGTTATCTGTGTTGCACAGCACGAACGTCACATCATGTATGCCTTCCCGGTACATGTGGTTTACGGCATTACCGCCACCTCCGCCCACACCGATGACTTTGATGATTTTCGGTGAGTCAGTCGGGAAATCGAATTGTACTATATCGTCCATAATTATAGAATTAGGAATGATGAATGAAGAATGATGAATCAAGAATCGACAAACATACGGCGGCGTGATTGTATTCTATAAGCACGTTATACAATGACACGCGGCAATTCTTCATTCATCATTCATCATTCTTCATTGATGGTTATTACTTCATGTCGTCATCGGAGAAAATCTCGTTGGAGAGCTTGTTGAAAGTCTTTTCAAACCAGCTTGGTCCTTTCTTCTTCTCTTTCTCCTTTTTCTCGCGCTCCTTGCGTTCCTTCTCCCGGCGTTCCTTCTCTTCCTTCTCCCGTTGCGCTTTGGCGGCACGGGCGGCGGCTTCCTGCTCTTTCAGGGTTTCGTCGTCACCAAACATGTCTACAGGCTTGGGAGGTACGGTGCTGCTCGGTTGCGCGGGCTTGGCCTCTTGCATGCAGCAGTTTTCGTTACCGGAGGCAAGGAGTCCCAACAGCGTATTCTGCATGCCGTCTTTGCGGAGTACGTCACTGTAACCGTGGATGGTGTTGTGCACAAACTTCACGGTTTTTACCTTGTCTATCTTGCTCAGTTTGCGGAACGCTTCTTCTATGTTCTTGAGGTTGGCGCTGCCACCGGTAAAGATGACACCGGAGAACAGTTTGTCTTCGTAACCGGACAACTGCAACTGGTTCCATACATTAGCGAGGATTTCTTCCGTACGGGCTTCTACGATATTGTTCAAAACAGTCAGTTCAATGGTTCGTCCGTCTTCCTGCGTACATACGGCGGGTGCTTCCGTATCTTCCTCTTCTTCGTAAAGAGCGTTGCCGTATTGCAGTTTCAGCTTTTCGGCATCTTCTTCTTCCATTTGGAGGGAAGTGATGTCACGGGTGATATTGTTTCCGCCCAACGGTAATACGCTCAGATAGCGGAGAATGTTATTCTTATATACGGAAATGGTGGTGGTATCGGCACCGAAATCTACCAAAGCGCAGCCCGAACGCATTTCATTTTCCGTCAATACGGCATTCGCCAGGGCGGTGGGGGCGATGAGTAAATCCGCAATTTCCACCTTTGCCGACTCAAAGCTGTGTTCCAGATTCTTCTTGAGCGAAGCGCGGGCGACGATATTGAGGAACTGACCGGTGATATGTTGTCCTGCCACGCCTACCGGATCTACTTGCAGGTTGTTGTCTATCTTATATTCCTGAGGGGCTACATCCAGCACGCTCATGTCTGCCAGAGGGACTTCGAGATTTTCATCGCAGATGGAATCTACCAGTTCCTGAGAGATGATGCCTTCTTCTTCCGGTGTACGGCTTACCGCATTTCTGACTGTACGCAATGACTGTCCGCCGATGCCTACATATACTTTGGCGATGGAGTTGTTCAACTGGCTTTCCAGCTTGTTGATGATGGAAGTCAGGGCTTGTGCGGTTTTGTCGATGTTGTAGATGATGCCCTTGTGTATAAACGAGGAGGCATCTTCACGAGCATAAGCCAACACCTGGATACTTCCGTCACTGTTCTTCTTTCCGGCGATACCGGAAATCTTGGAAGAACTCAACTCGATAGCGGCGATAAAATCTGTTGTTGCCATATCTTTCTTTTAATTATGTTTTTTCATTTCCAATCTATCATTTACGATGTACAATGTACAATTTACGATGTACATTATATTACTGTTCCCTTTTCGTGCAGATTATCTGGTTACTAAACTCAACGCTGATGCGTGAGTATTTGTTCCAGCCCACCTGATTTAATCCTTTCTCGTAAAAAGCCTTGACCCGTTTCAATTTCTGTTCAAAGCCATCCAGTTTACCGAGGTAGATGATGTGGTCGCCAACACGCGGCACCAATTCGATATTTCTGCCGGGCAGCACATGGATTTGTTCAATCTGTGCATCCCAAAATGAATTCCTTTGCAAAAATACACCAAACTTATATAAATCCCTCATGGCAAACGACTTTTCTACATTTCCGGTCACAACCGCGAGGTGTGCCACGCACTTTGCATCGGGTGGCATCACGGTACCTTTGTTGTCCAGATAGTAGTTTTCACCGTTGGAGCTCATAATCCTCAGGATGGGAATACGCTGGGTTACCTCGATACAGAGTTTGCCGCTGGGAGTTTTGTAACATTCCACACGGTCGATGAGCGGGTGTTTGGATAATATCTGTTCCAAAGTCTTGGTGCGGATGCGGTCCAGGTCTTTACCGATGGGACTGATGCCTTTCTTCTCCAGCATGGCGGCTACTTCCTTTTTCGTAATGAAGCCGGCATACACCGAGTCTCTGACAACCAACTCCACGTCACGGCACACCAGGCCCGCAGGTTTTCGGTTGAAAGCGGTGATAGCCACTACCAAATAGGCAATGACAAGCAGCAAGACGATGGAAAGTAAAATCCGTTTTATCATAATGGCTTTATGTTAATGAAAATTCTTCATTCTTAGTGCTTCATTCTTAATCTGAGCAGTTCGGTTATCTCAGGTACATAATTGTCAAGGTCGCCCGCTCCCAATACTATCAATACTTCGATAGGCTTTTGAGACAGTAGGTTCAGCACATCTTCTTTCCTGCAAATACATTTCTCGATACCCGGGCGCAGGTTATCGTATATCAAACGGCTACTGACACCGGGGATGGGCTGTTCGCGTGCCGGATAAATCTCTGTCAGGATTACCTCATCCAGCAATGACAGGCTGTCGGCGAAGTCTTTGTAGAAATCGCGGGTACGGGTATAGAGATGGGGCTGGAAGATGGCGGTAATCTTCTTGTCCTGATACAGTTCGCGGATGGACTTCACGCTTTGGGCTATTTCGGCAGGATGGTGGGCATAGTCACTGAGGAATACGATTTGGTCGTTCTTCAGCTTGAAGTCAAAGCGACGGTCTACGCCACGGAAACTTGCCATGCCTTGTTTTATTTCTTCACCGGTAGCTCCGTTCAGGTGGGCAAGCGCCATGGCGGCTACACCATTCTCGATGTTGATACTGACGGGCACACCCAGTTGGATATCATTGATGCGGGTGTCCGGGGCAACAAAGTCAATGAAGATTTCACCGTTTCCGATGCGGATGTTCTCGACATGGAAATCACCTTCGTTGCGGGAATAGGTATAGGTCTTGACACCCGGTTGCACCTCCGGTTTCACGGTCAGGCCTTTGTGGAGAATCAGGGCACCTCCCGGTTGGATAAGGGTGGTGTAGTGGCGGAAACTTTCAAGATAGGCTTCTGCCGTTCCATAGATATCCAGATGGTCGGGGTCGGTAGCGGTGATGACGCTCATATAGGGGGAAAGCCAATGGAAAGAACGGTCGAACTCATCGGCTTCGATGACGGTATAGGGACTAGTCTGTGACAACAACAGATTGGTTCCGTAGTTCTTCGAAATGCCACCCAGGAAGGCGGTACAGCCTACGTGCGACTGATGCAACAGATGGGCGGCCATTGTACTGGTAGTGGTCTTTCCATGCGTACCGGCTACACAAAGCCCTTTACTGCTGCGAGTGATGATGCCCAATACTTGGGAACGTTTCAGTATCTCGAAGCCGTTCTCGCGGAAATAGGTCAGTTCGGCATGTTCTTGCGGCACGGCGGGGGTATAGACTACTAAAGTCGTTGCAGGGTCTTTACAGAGTTCGGGGATGAGGTCGGCGTCCTCCTCATAATGTATTTGCGCGCCTTCGGCTATCAGGTGTCCGGTCAGTTCGCTCGGGGTACGGTCGTAGCCTGCAACGAACTTGCCTTTGGAGAGGAAATAACGTATCAGGGCGCTCATGCCGATACCACCGGCGCCGACGAAATAAACGGATTTGATTATATCTATATCTTTCATTGTCTTTATTAAATTGGTTTCGATGCCACAGTTTATTTTATGAGTTTCAGTACCTCTTTCGCAATCATAGTCGCTGAGTCGGGCAATGCCAGTTTGGCGATATGGTCGCTCAGGCTCTTCAGCTTTTCTGTATCGGCTATGGTTTCCAACGCTACGGGCAGCAATCTGTCTTTGGCTTCGGCATCTTTCACATAGATGGCGGCATCTCTATTGACGAGCGCCAGGGCGTTCTTAGTCTGATGGTCTTCCGCCACGTTTGGGGAGGGCACCAGGATGACCGGCTTATGCAGCAGGCAGAATTCCGAGATGGAACCTGCACCGGCACGTGAGATGACTAAATCGGCTACGGCGTATGCGCTAGCCATGTCTTTGATAAAATCCGTCACGTAGAGGTTAGGGATAGCGTTGATGTGCGGATGATGCACAGCTTCTCCCGTTGTTGCGGTGATGGCGTCTCTCACTCGCTCGATGTATATCTTCCCGGTCTGCCAGATGAACTGTATGTCGGGATTGTTGCGGATGATTTCCAATCCTTCCGTCAACGTTTGGTTGATGGTACGTGCGCCAAGGCTGCCCCCCAGTACGAGGATGGTTTTCTTGGCGGGATTTAAACCGAAATAGTCTGCGGCCTCTTTCCGGGAAATGGAATGCTCCAGCAGGTTCTGGCGCACCGGATTACCCGTCATGATGATTTTCCCCGCAGGGAAGAATTTCTCCATACCTTCGTAAGCTACACATATCTTGCAGGCCTTCTTGGCAAGCAACTTGTTGGTGACGCCTGCGTAGGAGTTCTGCTCTTGTATCAGGGTGGGAACACCCATCATGCCTGCCGTCTTCAAAGTGGGACCGCTGGCATAACCGCCTACACCTACAGCTACCTGTGGGCGGAATTCCTTGATTATCTTACGGGCTTTCCATTGGCTGCGTATCAACTTCATCAGAACAGAGAAATTCTTCCACAGCCGTTTACGGTCGAAACCGGCTACGGGCAATCCGATAATCCGATATCCCGCATCGGGTACACGCTGCATCTCCATGCGGCCTTCTGCTCCTACGAAGAGAATTTCCGCGTCGGGGCATAACTCCTTTATGGCGTTGGCGATGGATACGGCGGGGAAGATGTGTCCTCCCGTACCTCCTCCACTGACGATGATGCGTGGCTTATTATTAGTTGTTTCCATATCTTGTTTTATTAGAATTCGTATGAGTGTCCGTCACACTCTATTCATTCAATCCATTATATCCCTGTTTATCTATCTGTCATTCCAAACTCCGTTTATTCAAACTCGGCATCGCTGTTCAGTACCTTTGCGGTAGGTTCGGCGGCGGTTTGCGCATCGCTGTTGGCGGTTTCATCCGTATTACCGGTTTCTATCTGCATGGTGATTTGGGCATCGTGCTCTCTTTGTTCCTCCAGTTTGGCTGTATATCGGCTCACGCTCAGTATCATACCGATGTATGCACAGTTAATCAGCGTGGATGTACCTCCTTTACTGATGAGCGGGAGCGGTTGTCCCGTTACAGGGGCGAGCCCTACGGCTACCATCATGTTGAAGACGGCTTGCGATACCAGCAACAAGGCGATACCGATGATGAGGAAGGCGGGGAAGGTACGGTCACACTTTTTGGCGATACGCCCCACACGTATCAACAAGCAAATGTAGAGGAAGACTACGACAATTCCACCTACCAATCCGAGCTCCTCGACGATGATGGCGAAGATGAAATCGGAGAAAGCCTGGCTCAGGAAGTCGCGTTGAACAGAGTTTCCGGGGCCTTTACCCACTACGTTGCTGGTAGCAACGGCAATACGGGCATGGGCTATCTGCGCATCTTTATCTATATCGAACTTGGCGGCGGGTACTTCTTCGTCACTGGTAAATTTCTCGATACGGGCGCGCCAAGTATCGAAGCGGTGAAGGAAAGGCAGGTCGCTGTTCTTGGTTACCACCAGAAAAGCTATGGCAATGATGGCTATCCCCGCCAGACTACCTGCCAGTATCAGGAGTTTCTTCATGGCTACACGCCCGATGAACATCATCAGATAGACTACTCCGAACAGTAGGGCGGCAGTAGATAGGTTTTCGGGTGCAATGAGCAGGCAGATGATGCCGGTGATTATCATGATACGCTTGAAAGCCTTGGGGCTGGCACCGTTTTCATCCTGCCCTTTGGAGAGAATGAATGCCGTGACGATGATAACCGCCATCTTTGCCACTTCCGACGGCTGGAACTGTATGCCCATGAATGTCATCCAACGGGCGGCACCGTTGATGCGCTCCATCATCATGACGAGTGCCAGCAGTATGACCGATGCCGGTAGCAAGAAGACGGGGAATACCTGGAACCATTTGTAGGGAATGTTGTGCATCAGGACTACTACCACAGCGCCCACCATCAGGATGATGCTGTGCTGCGTAATAGGCCCCCAGTGGTCGCCACTTTTATAAGTAAGCGTACTGGCGGCACTGAACACCTCCGTTATGGAAATGAGGCAAAGGACAAGGAAGATAATCCAGATTACTTTGTCCCCTTTGAATATGCTCTTTAATAAATCCAATGCTTCGCAAATTAAAAATTAATAATTAGAGCGCTCTGACGCATTCTTTGAACTGGTCGCCTCTGTCCTCATAGCTTTTGAAGAGGTCGAAGCTGGCGCAGCAAGGGCTGAGCAACACCGTTTCACCTTTTTTCGCCAACTTGTAGGCTGCTTCTACCGCATCCTTCATGCCTGTCTGCACATCTGCTACGGGCAGGCCCATGCGGTCGAAAAACTCGTGCAACTTTTCGTTGTGCAGTCCCAGGTACACCAAGGCCGAACACTTTTCACGTACAAGGTCTTCTATTTCGGTATAATCGTTGCCCTTGTCTTTACCGCCGAGTATAAGCACAGTCTTGGTAGTCATGCTCTGCAGGGCATACCAGCAAGAGTTCACGTTTGTAGCCTTGGAATCGTTGATGAAGTGAATGCCGCGTACGGTAGCAACCTTTTCAAGACGATGCTCCACACCTTTGAAATCCGACAAAGCTTTACGGATGGCTTCTTTGCGGATACCGGCAAGATTGGCGGATATTCCGGCAGCCAGGGAGTTGTATAAGTTGTGTGTGCCACGCAGCGCCAACTCTTCCTGTTCCATGTTGAAGGCAATCGGTTCGCTGATTTCCACTTCTCCGTCTTCCACGTAAGCGATGGCGCCATCCTCTTTCACGGCAGAGAAAGGATAGGGGTGTGCTTTCAGGCCATGCTTGGCTAGTTCCCGGCGGATGATGGGGTCGTCGTTCCAATAGATGAAAGCATCTTCAGGCGTCTGGTTTTGTGTGATGCGGAATTTGGCGTCCACATATTTCTGCATACAGTGGTCATAGCGGTCCAGATGGTCGGGAGTGATATTCATCAATACGGCAATGTTGGCACGGAAATTATACATGTTGTCCAGTTGGAAAGAACTCAACTCGATGACATAATAATCGTGCTTCTCCGTTGCCACTTGCAGGGCGAGGCTGTTTCCTATATTTCCCGCCAGGCCTACGTTCAGTCCCGCACTCTTAAAGATGTGGTAAATGAGCGAGGTGGTGGTGGTCTTACCGTTCGACCCCGTGATACAAATCATCTTGGCGTCCGTATAGCGTCCGGCAAATTCTATCTCGGAGATGATAGGCGTACCTTTTTCTTTCAGTTTAAGAATAAGCGGAGCGTCGTTGGGGATACCGGGACTTTTCACCACTTCATCGGCATTGAGTATCATCTCTTCGGTGTGTTGCCCTTCTTCCCAAGTGATGTCATACTTGTTCAGCAGTTCCTTGTATTTGTCTTTAATGGCGGACATGTCGGAAACGAACGTGTCGAAACCTTTCACTTTGGCGAGTACGGCAGCACCTGCGCCGCTTTCGCCTGCTCCTAATACTACAATTCTACTCATACTTTATATAATTAAGAATGAAGAATGACGAATGAAGATTGATGAATAATGAATTTTGTTGCGCACCATTACGCTGCATAGCAATTCTTGATTCTTCATTCATAATTCTTCATTTAATTGTTATCTGATTTTCAATGTTATAATCGTTATCGCTGCCAGCACAATCGTTACAATCCAGAAGCGGACCGTAATCTTCGATTCATGGAACAACTGCGTCGGTTTGGTAAACACCACCTTACATCCCGGTTCTATCAAGTCCATGCTGGTTCGGAAATGATCGTGTATCGGCGTTCGCTTGAAAAGGCGTTGTTTCACCCCTTTTCGTTTGCCCGCTTTGTAGTAAACCCGTTGCAGGATGACCGACAGGTTTTCTACCAGGAATATTCCACAAAGAATAGGTATCAGCAACTCTTTGTGGATGATGATGGCGTATACTGCAATGATGCCGCCGATGGTCAGGCTGCCCGTGTCACCCATGAATACCTGTGCCGGATAGGCGTTGTACCACAGGAAACCGATAAGGGCACCGATGAAGGCGCAGATAAAGATTACCAGTTCTTCCGAGCCGGGAATGTACATGATGTTCAGATAACCCGCATATTCAATGTGACTGGATACGTATGCCAGTATTCCCAAGGTCAATCCGATGATGGCGGAGTTGCCTGCCGCCATGCCATCCATACCGTCGTTCAGATTGGCGCCATTGGACACGGCAGTAACCACGAAGATGGTGATGATGACGAACAGTATCCATCCTGCGGTTTGGGCATGTTCGCCCATAAAACCTACGAGGTCGGAATAATCGAAGTTATTGCTCTTGAAGAACGGGATGGTGGTTTGCGTAGCTTTAATTTCTTTGGCTGCATGTACCACTTCTATTTGTCCGTCTGGTTGCTGTATCTCTATGTTTTCGCGGATAACAACCTGCGGGCTCAGATAGAGCGTTAACCCTACAATCAGTCCCAAGCCTACCTGCCCGATAATCTTGAACTTGCCGTGCAGGCCTTCCTTGTCTTTCTTGAATATCTTGATATAGTCGTCGGCAAAGCCCAGAGAACCCAGCCAAACGGTAGTAATCAGCATCAGTATCATGTAGATATTGCTCAACTTACCCAGTAGCAGGCATGGGATGAGGATGGCGAAGATAATGATGACCCCGCCCATACTCGGAACGCCTACTTTATTCACTCCGAACGGGTCGATGCTCGCATCGCGTTGCGTTTCGGTAATTTGTTTCCGCTTCAGCAGGTTGATGAACTTGTCACCCCAGATACTCGATATGAGCAATGCCAGGATGATTGCCATCAACGCCCGGAAGGATGTATAGCCGAACATTCCCGCTCCAGGGAAATCGTATTTATCTAACCATTGAAATAAGTAATATAACATAGCTCTTTAAATGAAGAATGATGAATGAGGAATGAAGAATTACTATGCAGCCCAATTCTTCATTCTTCATTCTTAATTCATAATCTTTCTCAACTCCTCTTTATCGTCAAAGTGATGTTTCACTCCCTTAATCTCCTGATAGTTCTCATGTCCTTTCCCGGCAACGAGGATAACATCGCCCGGTTGTGCCAGCATGCAGGCTGTTTTGATGGCTTCCCTGCGGTCGGCAATGCTGAGTGTCTTCTGCATATCATCCTTATCCAGTCCGGCAAGCATATCATTGATGATATCCTGCGGTTCTTCAAAGCGCGGGTTGTCGGAGGTGATGATGACACGGTCGCTGGCCTTGGCGGCTTCTTTGGCCATGATGGGGCGCTTGCCTTTATCGCGGTTGCCCCCGGCGCCGACTACGGTGATCACTTTCCCTTTTCCTTCCAATACTCCATGGATGGCGTTCAATACGTTGACAAGCGCATCCGGGGTGTGGGCGTAATCTACAATGGCGGTGAAACCTTTGGGAGACCGTACGGCATCAAACCTCCCGGCCACGGGATGCAGCGTGCTGAGGGCAACAAGCACGTCCTCCTCTTTCTTACCCAGTAATACGGCAGCGCCGAATACAGCCAGCAGGTTGCTGGCATTGAACTTGCCGATGAAGCTTACCGCCAATTCGTGGTTATTGAAGTCGAGCAGCATGCCTTCAAAATGGGACTCCAATACTTTTCCTTTGAAGTCGCTGAGGCTTCTCAACGAATAGGTATAGACTTTGGAACGCGTGTTCTGGGTCATTACCAGCCCGTTTTTGTCATCCAGGTTTGTCAGGCTGAACGCATTCTTGGGCATGTCGTCGAAGAACTTCTTTTTGGCTTTGAGATAATTCTCAACGGTTTTATGATAATCCAGGTGGTCGCGTGTCAGGTTGGTGAAGATGCCACCGGCAAATTTCAATCCACTGATACGCTTCTGCGCGATGGAGTGGGAGCTTACTTCCATAAATGCATATTTGCAACCGGAATCAGCCATTTCTCCCAGCAGGCGGTTCAGGGTGATGGGGTCGGGGGTGGTGTGCTCCGTGGGTATAGGCTGGTCGTCGATGTAATTGCATACGGTGGAAATCAGCCCTACTTTATATCCGAAGTAGCGGAACGTATTATATAATAAGGTGGCGATGGTGGTTTTACCGTTTGTCCCGGTTACACCTACCAACTCCATTTTAGAAGTAGGGTCACCATAGAAGAGAGTCGCTACTTTGCCTACCGCGTCTTCGCTATCTTTCACTTGAATATAAGTGATACCCTCTTTAGGCTCCTCCGGTATATCTTCACATAGCACGGCAACAGCGCCTTTCTCTATGGCTGCGGGGATGTAGGCGTGCCCATCGGTTTGAGTACCGCGCATAGCCATAAACAAGTGCCCCGTTTCTACCAGGCGGGAGTCGATGTTCACTCCGGTTATCTCCGTATCCGTACTTCCGATAATCTGCACCGGCTGTATCGTCTTTAGTAATTCGTTTAATTTCATACCCTTTTATTAGTTGATAATTGACAATTGATGGTTGGCAATTATCCGTTGATTACTTAATTTCCTTATACCTTATTATATATAATATATTGCATGGTACTCACCATTCTCAACGATGCATTGTCAATAGTATGGTTTGCCCTTTTACAATCCGGCTTCCGCCTGCTATCGACTGGCTCCTGACTCGTCCCACACCGTTCAGTCTCACCTTCAATCCTTTGCTTTCCAGTAGATAGACGGCATCTTTTGCACCCATTCCTATCACGCTGGGCACCGTACCCGGGTCTTTTCCCCGGCTTTGCAATATCACTGCCGATGGGGAGGCTTGCACATGCCCCCACAATTCTTTTCCCTTCTCTTTGTTGAGTTGGTGTTGGGTGGGGATATTCAGTGAGTTCAGCGTATACAACGCTTCGTTAAGGTCTCCCGACTTCACGGCAGGTATCACGTTGGTGGTGCTGTCTATGGCGCTACGGATATCAAACCGCAGGTTCTTGGCATACACCCTTTCGGCAATCTTTCCAAATACACTACCTGCCATCAGGCCGCCCGATGCGGGAAGTCCCGGTTTCTGTATGGAAACGATGCAACTGTACTTGGGCGCTTCCGCCGGGAAGTATCCGCAGAAACTGACGAGATAGTTCACCCGCCCTGATTTGTAGCCGGAAGCTCCTTTGGAAATCTGTGCCGTCCCTGTCTTACCTGCTACCGCAAACTGCTTGCTTCCGGCAGGTTTTGCAAGCCCTTCGGAAACTACTTTATGCAGTATCTCGCGGATTTGCGTCAAGGTGCGGTCGGAGCATATCTTCGCATTGATGACTTCAGTGGGGAATTCCTTTATCACCTCGCCATCTTTTACGGCAGCTTTTACAAACTTAGGGCGTACCATGGTGCCGTTGTTGGCAATGGCATTGTAGAAAGTAAGAATATTCAGCGGCGGAACTTGCGTTTCGTAGCCGATACTCATCCATGGTAAAGTGGTCTTGGCGAAATAGCGCTCTTTAGGCCCACGGATATTAGGCTTGCCCTCACCGGCTATTTGCAAGTGGAGTGGCTGGTCAATGCTCATGCGCTTCAACCCATCTACATATTTTTGCGGATTGTCCTTATAATACTTGTCGATGAGATAGGAAACGCCGACATTGGAAGATACTTCCAGGATGCGTGTCACGTTGATTTTCCCATATCCGCCCCTGTACCAGTTGTGGTCTTTCATCTTGCTGCCATACATGTTCATGATACCGTTACCCGTATCTACTTCCGTATCGGGAGTGATTTTACCATCTTCCAACGCCACCATGATAGAAGCTGTCTTGAAAGTGGAACCCGGCTCCAACATGTCGCTGATGGCATTATTGCGCATTTCGTAATAGTTGCCGTCCCCCGCTTTCATCATGTTGACAATGGCTTTTACCTCTCCCGTCTGTACTTCCATGAGTACGGCCACCCCTACATTGGCGTTGATTTCCTTCAACTTGTCCACGAGGGCTTTTTCGCAGATATCCTGCATATCTACATCAATTGTGGAGATGATGTCGCAACCATCTACAGGAGGTATATCGACAATATTCAGGTATTTGTTCATCACTTTCTGGCGATGAGTGATACCGTCTCGGCCTTTCAGCAAGGTGTCAAAAGCTAACTCTATACCATTCTTGGCGCCCTGTGCGGTGTCAGCATAGAGGTCACCTAGCGTACGGGCGGCCAAGGAACCGAAAGGTTTCTTGCGCTGGTTGTATGCCAGTTCGTGGAACCCACCCTTGTACTTGTTCAGGTTGAATACCGGCAGGCGTTTAGCTTCTTTATATTGAATATAAGAGATTCGCTTGGGATAAATCAGATAGTTGCGGCTTCCCTTCTTGCGACCTTTCAGCAGGTGGCTCTTAAACTCGGCGGCGCTTTTATCAGGGAATATCTTGTGCAGACCTTCGCATATCTCTCCAAGATGGTTAATGAGCATGGTGTCTTTTTGTTCGCCACCCGCCTTGAAGTCCATATATATGCGATATTCAGGCAACGAACTTGCCATCAGCTTGCCGTCGGCTGAAAGGATGTTGCCACGGTTGGGCTTTACGGTTACATTCTCTTTCACGAAACGATCGGCCACGTCTTGCCAGTATTGTCGTTCGGCGAACATGATAACAGCGCCTTTCACGATAATGGCTATCCCCGCCAGCCCCATTATGAGGACGACGAAGAAGTAACGGGTCATTATATTTTTCTTATTTACTGCCAATTCTATTTACGATTTAACGATTTACGATTTACGATTTACGATTGAAATTACTTTAATTCTCAATTATCCACTTTCACTTCTCTATTATTTTAATAAGTAGGGCGGATTGGTAGAAGTCTGTAAATCACTCTCCTTGGTTGCGATATACTCTTCGATGCGCGACTGCCGGCTCCGCTCCATCAGTTCCGAACTGCGTGTCAATGCGTCGTATTTAATGTCGATGAGTTCTTTTTTGAGCTTATCTATCTCTATCATCTGTTGCTGTGCCGCGTAGCGGTTGTGGATATAGAAAAGGATAAGCAACATTATGAGCACAAGCAATTTGGTCTGGCGGCGGAAAAAGTCCGTAGCCAGAATGTCACCTCCAATGATGTTTTTCAGCGAAGCATGCTTCTTCACCTTTTCGGTTTTCTTTTCTTCCTGTTTATAATTCGTTTCACTCATCGTCCTGTCACTTTATAACATTACTGTTTTTGCTACCTTTATCGCCCTGTCACTTTACCGCTTTATCCACTTCCGCTTCTTCTACTTTCTCCGCAATTCTCAGTTTTGCACTCCTTGAACGCGGATTGCGCTCTATCTCCGCTTCGTCCGGCACAATCACCTTGTTGTTTATCAACCGGAAAGGCGTTTGCACGTTCCCGAAGAAGTCTTTTTCCATTTTGCCTTCTACGTTGCCGGTCTTCATGATGTTCTTCACCATCCGGTCCTCCAGTGAATGATAAGTGATTACAACCAGCCGCCCGCCCGGCTTCAACGCTTCCGTAGCCGCGTATAACATTTCTTTCAACGCTTCCATCTCCTGATTGACCTCTATGCGCAATGCCTGGAATACCTTGGCAAGCTCTTTTTTCTCCCGTTCCCGGCCGAAAAGGGGCTTGATGATTTCCAGGAATTCACCGATGGTGGTAATCTTTTGTACGGAACGTGCCTTTACAATAACTGCTGCTAATTTCCGGCTGTTTTTCAATTCTCCATATAAGTAGAACAGGTTTGCCAACCGTTCTTCGTCATACGTATTTACCACATCGGCTGCGGTGATTCCGGCACGCTTGTTCATGCGCATGTCCAGTGCACCGTCGAAGCGGAAAGAAAATCCCCGCTCGCTGTCGTCGAAGTGGTGGGAAGATACACCCAGGTCTGCAAGTATGGCATCTACCTTATCTATATTGTGATAGCGCAGGAAGTTGTGCAGATAGCGGAAGTTACTGCGCACAAAGGTAAAGTGCGGGTCGTTTACGATATTCCGTTCCGCATCCTCATCCTGGTCAAATCCCAGTAATCTTCCTCCGTCACCCAGTCTCGACAATATCTCGCGGGAATGGCCTGCCCCTCCGAATGTAACGTCTACATACGTTCCGTCCGGGCGGATATTCATCCCGTCGACACTCGGTAGCAGCAGTACCGGAATATGGTATGTCAATTCTTCCTTCATCTTCGTTTTTCTAAAATCGCTTTATTACCTTATCATCTTGTCACTTCATCATCCCGTCACTCTCTAGCCCTATCACTTTCCTCTACTTCTTTGATGTTTTCGCAATCTACATCTCCCAGAATGTCCTGCAAAGCTTCACTGAATTCTTCTGGCGGCATGAAAGGCTGTTCGGCCCGTTCTTTCGCCCAGATTTCAATGGTGTTGTCCACGCCGATAAAACGAACATCGCTCTGTATTCCTGCCATTTGTAAGTAACGTTTAGGCAAAAGGATACGTCCATTCCCATCGGGAACCATGATTTCCGCGTCACTTACGAATTGCCGGAAGATTTGTTGATGTTTAGCGTTCCACTTGTTCAGCCGCTGCCGAAGTTGGTTTTGCGTTGCGAACCAGATACTTTCCGGGTAGAGAACCAGACAGTCCTGGAATACGTCTTTGCGCAATACGAGCTTCTCCTCGGAGGCGGCTTGCAGCTGCTTCCGGAAGACGGCAGGGATGAAGACGCGTCCCTTTGCATCTGTCTTTGCTTCGATATTGCCTAAAAAACGTATCATTTTCACCTTATTATAATAAGCGACGGTAAAAATACACATTTCCCCACAATTCCCCACATCTTTTAGTTAAAACTTTATATAGAAGTTTTCAACATCTTGTTAATTACTGAAGTTTCGCATGTATGCACGAAGTCGCTGGGTGACAATCAGTCTGATGCAGCATGAAACAAGATAGGATTGAGGAGACTTCCTTCACCGACCCACCCCATCTCATCTATATACCGAAGTATCATTAAAAGGCTTTTAATGATACCTCGGTCGTTTGGTCAGCCAAGCTCACCTTTACAAGTTTCCCGGCTCTCTGTATGACCGACTATCTTTGGGCTGCGGAACTTGAATTAATTACTTGAATTCTGTTGAAAATGAACATGCTGCCGAAACGCTTTATCCGTCCCGTTTTCGTGCAATTCAGCTTTTGAATAATATGGGAAAAAGGTGATAAAGATTAATCGGCTTGTCCTTTTATTTTATGGATGTTGTGGACTAAGAATGACCCTCTTTATACTGTGTAGGCGAATATCCCGTATATTGTTTAAACACCGTACTGAAATAGCGCGATGTAGAAAATCCGGTCTGGTCTGCTATTTCGTTTATACTTAGTTTGCTGTGGGTCAGGAAGTCTATTGCACGCTCTATACGTATCTTGGTGATATAATCGCTGGACCCCATGCCTGTCAGTGCTTTCAGTTTGTTGTATAGAGAAGCGCGGCTGACACCCAGTTCCGTACAAAGGAAAGGTACTCCCAATTGCTCGTTATCCAGGTTCTTGGAAATCAAGCTGTTCAGGTGGTTGAGGAATTGCTCGTCTGCGGAACTGAATGTGGTTTCTTCGGGTTGAGGTAGTGAACCGGTTTCGGAGTAACGTGTACGTATGCGTTCCCGGTTTTTCAACTGGTTACAAATGATGGCGTATAGCATGCTTACCTCGAATGGTTTTGTCAGGTAAGCATCTGCTCCGTTCTTGTATCCAAAAAGTTGGCTTTCCTCGTCATTGCGGGCTGTGAGTAGTATGACTGGGGTGTGGCTGATATCAAGATCTTCCTTGATGTGCTTACATAGTTCGTAGCCGTTCATGCGGGGCATCTGTATGTCGCTCACTACGATGTCCGGATGAGATTTTCGGCAGATATCGAGGGCCTCTTCACCATTGGAGGCTACCCACACCTTTTTGAATTTATTTTTGAGAGCGGTGTTTAAGTACTCTATCAGGTCGTCATTATCATCTACTATGAGCAAAGTGTTTGCTTGCGCGTCGACGGGAGCGGAAGAACTGCCCGGTATGCTTTCCGTCTCTTGGGTAGGAGCCAGTAACTCGTTCAAATAGGCTTGCGGCTGCAATGTGATTTTGCCGGGCTGTATGTCAAGTGGCAATTCAAACCAGAAGGTGGAACCGGGAGTGTCGTTGTGCTCGTAAGCACCGATGCTTCCTCCGTGTTGTTCTGTCAGGATTTTGGAGTAAGACAATCCGATACCTGTTCCCGGTCGGCTATTGTTACCTTGATAGAAACGGGTAAATAAGCTGTTGGTGTCTACATCCTTCAATCCGATACCTTGATCGGCAATGGAGATACGTACACGTTTCTTGTCATCCGATAGCGTTACGGAAACTGTGATTTGTGTGTTTTCAGGACTATATTTCAGCGCATTCACTAATAGATTGGTGAATACGGTGGTACACTTCTCCTTGTCGCAACAAAGGTGCCCGATTTCTGTATTGGGCTGGAAGATTATGCTGATGCCCCTATCACCGGATTCCGGCTCAAAATCAGTGATAAGTTGTTCTATCCAAGTATTTATTTCTATTTCTTCGACATTTAGCGTACTTTGTCCCACTTCCATTTTGCGTACGTCCAAAACCATGTTCAGTAGTTTTTTCATGCGTCCGGATTGTTTGCATATGTTTTGTATCGTAGTGTACTTGCTGTCGTCCGGCTTCAGCGACTCCAATAACTGCTTGAGAGGGGCATGTATCAGTGTCAAAGGGGTGC
The DNA here is from genome assembly GCF_959029255.1 of uncultured Bacteroides sp. Classification (GTDB taxonomy): domain Bacteria; phylum Bacteroidota; class Bacteroidia; order Bacteroidales; family Bacteroidaceae; genus Bacteroides. The sequence continues at coordinate 19,053 of NZ_CAUFUE010000015.1, forward strand.
GCAGCTCGTGGTTGATATTGATAAGGAAACGAACTTTCTCCTCATATACCTGTTGTTCGTGCTCTTTCATCGCCCACTTCAGTTTGTTCTCTTTGCGGCGCAGCAAAGAACTTACAATACCAGTAAAAATGGCAAGAATTAGAATAATACAACAAATGGTGAACCACCCTGATTTATACCAGGGAGGTAGTATAATCAATTTTAATATTTGATGGTCCTTTGTCCAGCCTCCGGTGCGGGTGCTACATGAAGCTAATATCTTATAAGTCCCTGTCGGCAGACTGTTCAGTGTTAGTTCGGGTTGATAGGAATATGATACTTGTCCATCCATACCTTGCAGTGTATAGCGGAAAGTCGGTTTCCAGAAAATATCTTTATTACTGGCAATGATTTTGATGGAAATGGGTTTGGTCTGTTCCATTACTTTCAGGCTTTGACCATTTGATATCCGGTTATTCATTCGTTCTCCCCCTACCCATATATCAGCAAGGTTGAGAATGGGAGGTTCTGTTGGTTCAGCAGGCAATTGCTTGCTTATGTGGAGTAAGCCATTTACACCGCCCATAAAGATTTCACCTTGTGCCGATAGCAGGCGTGGTTTTCCAAGGTATTCGTTGGGTACTACACCATCTGATTCTCCGTAAAGGATAAAATCGCCATCGTCAATGAGGTGGGCAAATAGTTTTCCGTCTGTTCCTAACCAAACTCGTCCTTGCTTATCGCAAATCAGTGCATTAACTCCGTTAATTAAATAGTTTGGCACATTAATGTGTTGTTTGTTTTTGGGCGAATAATAACTTAATCCATGATTACCTCCAATCCAAAAGATGCCGTTTGTATCAAGAGATACAGAGTTGATGACAGTGTCTATGGAGCAGCTATAAATGGTGTTAAGCCGGTGCAGACTATCCAATTGGAATATGTGTTTGGAATCATGTAGGAAACTTCGTGATTTGTCGTTGCATACCGGTAGTAGTACACCATTGATTTGTGTATATTTGTCCAATGTGATTGGAGTGAATTTCTTTTCGGTCAAGTGATAGCTATAAGGAGAACTGGAAAGTAGCAATACTGTTTCCGGAGTGTTTTGAAATACGTTGACGTTTTTTCCTCCTTGACACAAAAGTGAGTTAATGCTGTCATTGATAATAACTAATGGTTGGCAACTCCCGGTTTTTTTATCAAAAAAGAATATACCTTTGCTGAAGGAAGAAATCAATAGGCGTCTTTTATCCACACCCGTAATAGACGATACTTTGTCTCCCCAGGTAGGAAGTATATGACGGAATTTTTTTGTTTCGGGATTGAAACAATTGATACCACCACCATCGGTACCTACCCAGATATTTTGTTCATCGTCCTGGTAAATGCTAAGAACTACTTTTTCACTTAGCCCGTATTCTACACCGGGCAAAGCATCTGAATAGGTTTTCATTCCCACTTCTTTGATATTTATCAATCCGCCCCGCACACTTCCTGCCCACATGTTGTTGCTGAAGTCACTGTATAAACAGAGTATGGAATTAACGGGTAGGGAATATGGGTTACCTGGAACATGCTCCAAAATAGTCATCTCGTTGTTTACAGGATTTAATAGATAAATGCCTGCTCCATCCGTACCTATCCATATTTGCCCGTTACGCTCGGCTATGGAAAGTACGACATTGGTTTTTAGCAGTGAGTTTTGCGTATGGTAGGCATGTAGGAGTTTTCCGTTCCTGTCATAGCACATCACACCTTGATGATAGGGTGCTACCCAAACATTTCCTTTGGAATCTATGAAACAAGCTACTAATCCTTCACTTTTAAAGGGTACAGGACGTGTTTTCCCAGTTTGTATGTCAATGAGTAGCGCATTTCTCCATCGGTTTGTTGCGAGTAATGTTTGTTCATCCCATTTTTGTAAAGCTGTGATATTGTATTGATTGCTGGGCTTCAGAAAACGGAGGTGGTTAATTTGCCGGGTTGCATAATCATATTTATAGATTCTGCCGTAACTACCGAATAAAACGCCATCTTCCCAAGGACATATGGAAGAGGCTACTATCGGAGTTCCGTCTTTGGCTTTTGCTTGCAGGAAATTATCTTCAGAATTATTGTAATAAAATACACCCTTGTCGGTAATAGCCCAAATGGTGTGTGTCGTGTCTTCAAATAGATGGGTGATATCGTGATGGAGATACTTTTTGAGTTCATATCCATCAAAACGTCCGATGCCGGAACGTGTTCCTACCCAAACGTAACCTTTCTCGTGGCTTACAGTCAGACAGCGGACAGAAGAAGACAGCCCATTTTGGGGATTGATTTGTTGAAAGGCATATTGTTTTGCACCTGCCATTTTCAGTATAAAGCAGAATGATAAACATAATATTAGGACGGATGATAGTATTCTTTTCATGGGAAATGGCACTAAAGGTTAGAACAAATTTAGTCTATTGTTATGAAATGTGCAAAGGTTTGTGAAAAATAACCGTTTTATCTTTAAATATTTTTTTTGATAGAAGTATTAGGATTGTGTCTAATAACTGCTTCTATGCGTGATTAGTCAATTTTGGAGGCGAATTTAGTGATTATTGAACATCTGCTTTTTTGCTTTGCCTTACATTTGTATCGGATTTAAAGGACAAGTGTCTTAAAATTATTACCTATAATTAAATATTATGAAAAATTGCTTATGAAAAAGATTCGTTTCGTTTTTCTACTGCTTCTTATGTTAATTCCTTTGGGAGCATTTGCACAGCAACAAATGATTAAAGGACGTGTTCTCGATGAAAGAGGCGAGACCGTTATTGGTGCATCAGTATCAGTTAAAGGTACAACAACCGGTGGTATAACCAACTTGGATGGCGAATTTGCCGTAGCGGGTAAAGTTGGAGATGTATTGTCTATTACCTATATAGGATACTCTCCATTGGAAGTAAAAGTGACTAAACTCACGGGTAATACATTTACTTTGAAAGAAGATGCTGAACTTCTGGAAGAAGTAGTAGTGGTAGGTATGGATAAACAGAAAAGAAATACTATAACTGCTGCTGTAGCTACAGTAAAATCAGAGGCTATTACCAGTCGTCCGGTAACTGATTTGACAAGTGCCTTACAAGGAAATGTTGCCGGTTTGAACTTTGCTTCAGATGCTGCTTCCGATGGTGTAGGTGGTGAAACCGGTGCTGAAATCAAGTTCAATATTCGCGGTATTGGTTCTATTAATGGTGGTGAACCATATGTATTGGTGGATGGTGTGGAGCAGAGCATGCAGAATGTCAATCCTGCCGACATCGAAAGTATCAGTGTCTTGAAAGATGCTTCTGCTTCTGCCGTGTATGGTGCCCGTGCTGCTTATGGTGTGGTATTAGTCACTACTAAGAGTGGTAAGCAGGAGAAGGCTAAGGTGTCTTATCGAGGTACTGTTGGTTTTAGCTCTCCTATCGGTATGCCTAAGATGATGAACTCTTATGAGTTTGCTAACTATGTTAATGAACGTCAGGATAATATGGGCTTGAAGCATGTTTTCTCCAGTGAAACAATGGATAAGATGCTGCAATTCATGGTTAATCCCTATTCGGAAGAACTGCCTGGACTGGGTTTAAGTGCTGATAAAACAGGTTGGGCTTCAGCTTATGATAATCAATATGCCAATACAGACTGGTTCCAATATTATTTCAAAGATCGTTCGCTTCGCCATTCACACAACTTGAATATTACGGGTGGTTCTGAAAAAATTAATTATTACATAGGTATGGGATATACTTATCAGGAAGGTCTGTTGGACAAAGTTGAGGATACTTTGAACAAATACAATCTGAATACAAAATTTCAGTTCCGCGTAAATGATTGGTTGAAGTTCAATTTCAATAATAACGTTACGTTGAATATGATTAAACGTCCGATGGCTAACCAAACAATTTTCTATGCGACATTGGGTAATGCGTATCCGAATCGTCCGACACATTTACCGGTTGAATCGGAATATAATCTGCCTACCTGGAATGAATTTCTTTATATGCAGAATACACATTATCAGAAAAATCGTATTTCGGATGCTATGACTTTCTCTACTACAATTTCTCCGCTTTCGGGATGGGACATCATGGGAGAAATGAAAGTACGTTTTGACATAGAAAACAATGATTTTGTATTTAAGAAGTCTTCTTATGAACAGCCGACCGGTGTACTTGAAACAATAACCAGTTCTCGTCAGGGATACCAGTATCCGGGTATGAATTGGCGAAATACTTTGCCAGGCTCTTATACTCGTGGTAGTACTTTTAATTACTATTTGTCTCCGAATGTTTCAACTGCTTATACACACCAATGGGGAGATCATTTCTTCAAAGCGATGGGTGGTTATCAAATGGAGTTACAAGAGAATTCTAATGAGTATATGTATAAAGACGGCATGTTGAGTGAGGATACTTATGCTTTTGATAATGCGAATGGACAAATTTATGCCGGTGAGTCTCGTACACACTGGGCTACAATGGGTATGTATGCCCGTCTAAACTGGAATTATCAGAATGTTTATTTCTTAGAATTTAGTGGACGTTATGACGGTTCTTCCCGTTTTGCAGCAGGTAATCGTTGGGGCTTCTTTCCTTCTTTTTCTGCCGGTTATGATATAGCACGTACTGACTATTTTACTAAGCTGAACTTACCTGTTTCTCAATTGAAAGTGCGTTTGTCTTACGGACGTTTAGGTAATCAGAATGGTGCAGGATACTATGATTATCTGGGTACTATGAATTTGAGTGTGGATAATGCCAACGCTTGGTTGCTGCCTGAAAAGGGAACTATTGCTACTACTCCTAAGATGGTAAGTCCTTATATTACTTGGGAGAAGGTAGATAATGCCAACCTGGGTTTAGATGTAATGTTATTTAATAATCGTCTTTCTCTTACTGCCGATATTTACCAACGTACAACAAAAGATATGATTGGCCCGGCAGAAGCTATTCCGGCTATTGGTGGTATAGCTGCTGACGACCGTGCTAAAGTGAACAACGCAACGTTGCGTAACCGGGGTTGGGAACTTTCTATTAATTGGAGTGATGAATTGAAGTGTGGCTTGAGCTATGGCGTCGGCTTTAATATCTTTGATTACAAGGCTGTGGTTACCGAGTATAACAATCCTGAAGGCATTATTTATAATAATCATACCGGTTTGGCACGCAATAAGGGATATTATGCCGGAATGGATTTAGGTGAAATCTGGGGATATCGTGTGGATGGACTTTTCCAAAGCAATGCTGAAATAGAAGACTATCTGAATAAGAAAGATTTGTCATTCTTCAAGTCATCTACCAGTTGGCAACGTGGTGATTTAAAATATGTGGATGTAGATGGCAACGGTTCTGTCAATCCTGGTAGTGGAACATTGAAGGATCATGGTGATTTGACCATTATCGGTAATACTACTCCGCGTTATTCGTTTGGTATCAATTTGAATGTGGGTTACAAAGGCTTCCAGGTTTCTACTTTGCTGCAAGGTGTGGCAAAACGTGATTTCCCGATGGCGGGTAGTACTTATTTATATGGTGGTAGCAATTATTTCAAGGAACATCTTGATTACTTTTCTCCATCCAATCCTGGGGCTTATCTACCACGTTTGACGGATACAAAGTCTCAAGACTATTATGTAAACACAGGCTATAATACCGACCGTTATTTGTTGGATGCCTCTTATATGCGTATGAAGAATTTAACGGTATCTTATTCTTTTAATAAAAAAGTACTCAAGCGTATCGGATTGGAAAATCTGAGACTTTATTTCACTTGTGATAACTTGTTTACTATTTCCAACTTACCCGATTCTTTTGACCCTGAAACTCTAAATCAGGTAAATACCTGGGCAGGAGGTAGTACGGAATCTGCTCCCGGATTGACATCGGCTTTGACACAGAACGGTAACGGAAAGGTATATCCCATGAATAAGAACTTTGTATTTGGTATTGACTTTACATTCTAAAGGAGGACTAACATCATGAAGAAAAAACATATTATTATAGCCGCTTTGATGGGATTTGCACTTTCTGCTTGTTCCGACTTTTTGGACAGAGAACCTATCACAGCTCCTAACAATGCAACTTTCCTGGCAACTCAAGATCAGGTGAAGACTTACATAAATGGTTTATATACTGCTCTCCCTTCATTAACCACTTATGGTATGAGCATTCGTGGAGAAGAGAAAAACAGTGATAACATTTTGGCAGAAAAATACGACCGTCGTCTTAATGGTGAGTATCAATCATTTGATGCTTCAACAGAATGGCAAACAGGATATAAGAATTTGCGTAATGTAAATTACTTTTTCAATTATTATTGCGTTCCGGAAGCAGCAGAGACAGATGATGTGCTCTCGTTGAAAGGTGAAGCTTTTTTTCTGCGTGCTTACTGGCATTTCTATTTGCTGACACGCTTTGGTGACATACCTGTAATGGATTCTTTTTGGGATGAGAATGCAACAGTAGCCGGTTTGCAAATTCCTGCAAGGAAGCGTTCAGATGTTGCTAAATTTATATTGGAAGATCTTACAACTGCAAAAGGTTTGTTGAATGAACGTAGTAAAAACTCAGGATTGAGAATTAGCAAGGAAGCAGCTCTGATTTTGGCTATGCGTGTTGCTTTGTTTGAAGGTTCTTGGGAGAAGTATCACAAGAATACTGATTTTTCCACGGAAGATAATTCTGAATATTTCTTTCGACAAGTAATAAATTTGGGCGATGAACTGTTCCAAATGAACGTAGCGTTGAATACTTTGGAAACCGATGCTACTGCAAAGACTAAGAATGATGCATTTGCACATCTGTTTAATCAGGCAGATCTTTCGTCCGTCTCGGAAGCGGTGTTCTGGAAGAAGTATTCTATTGATGCCGGCGTATCTCATTCTATACTGGGTTTGCTGGGGAGTGGCGTAGTAGATAACGAAGGTCCGGCAGGACTGTCAAAATCGTTGGTTGATAATTTTCTGAATGCTGATGGTACATTTATTAATCCGACTGATGAGAAATTCAAGGATTTCAATTTAACTTTTGAAGGACGCGACCCTCGATTGACAGAGATGGTAATGAGTACCGGTGCCAAGTTTAAATCAACAACTGCTCCTTCAAGACCTATGTTGGTGAAAGAATATTCAGAAGAGGATAAGAACGATATTTTACCTCCGTACCTGAAAGGTGACGGACAGCAGAGAAATGTTACGGGTTTTCATATTCGTTTGGGGATTGACACTACTTATGTGAGTGGTATGTCCGCAACACCTCATATCCTAATTCGTTTTGCGGAAGCATTGCTCAGTTATGCAGAAGCTGCAGAAGAGTTGGGTGAATGTACGGATGCTGTTTTGGAAAAAACTTTGAAACCTTTACGCGAGCGGGTTGGAGTTACCTATGTGAAGCCTTCGGTTATTGATCCGAACTTTACTGATTTTGGTTATACTTTAACTCCTAACATGCAGGAAATACGTCGCGAGAGACGTTCAGAACTCGCCTTGCAAGGCTATCGCCTAAACGATCTGTTACGTTGGAGGGCTCATAAACTTATTTGTAACCAACGTGGCAGAGGTGCTTATTTGGGTAAGGATGGTATACTTTATAAGTCATTTGCAGAGAGCGATCAGGAAACCATAAACAAAGTATTAGTTGATGGAAATGGTTGGATGGATCCATTGCAACAGTATTTGCCCTCTGGTTATCTGTTCAATCCGGAGAGAGATTATCTGTTGCCTATTCCACCTGATGAATTGCAGTTGAACAAGCAATTAGTACAAAATCCAGGTGGCTGGAATTAAAGAGTTACAAACAATCATTCATTCAAAATAAGAATTATATGAAGAATCTAATCTATAAAATACTGTTACCCGTGGGCTTTCTTGCTGTTTGCTTATCGGGATGTAAGGATGACGAGGTATTGAGTCCGTTGCCCGAAGCAGTACCTTTGACAATGACTGTCAGCAGCCAGAGTTTAGTGATGGGCGATCACCTGTTTGTTGACTTTGATGTAGATGGTAGGGGAGTTACCGCCAATGAAGATGTTAGTATCTTTCTGACTGCCAAGTCAGGTGATACCGATTATTCAAATGTGTTTACAGAATTCCCTTCCAAAGTTATTTTAAAGAAAGGCGAAGCGAGTCTTCGGGTAGACTTACCGATAGTAGAAACAGGTATAACTGAAGATATAAGCCTCGATTTATCAGCCTTTGTACGGGGATATAGAGTGACCGGAGCTACACAAACCATTCTTATATCCGACTATTATCGTACCGTAATGTCATTAAAATCGAATGCAGACAAAGTGGTAAATGAGGGCGAAACTTTCGTTATCATTGCTAAAGTTGCAACAGCTGTTGAACATGACGTAGTCGTGACTATTACTCCGAAAGAAGGTGAAACCGATATGTATGAGAATCTTCCGGCGTCTCTTACTATTCCGGAAGGTGAAACAACGGTGGAAAGTGCTGAAGTAACAATCAAGAAAGATGGGATATACACTAAAGACAAAACTTTGACTTTGTATTTCCAGACCCTTTCCACGCAGTATCCTTTGATGGCGGAAGAAATGGCTATCACTATGAAAGATATCGATACTCCCTTGGGTGATAAATTGCAGGATGAACGTTGGGTTTATGCCGATCCTAAGATACCTTTTGTATCGACAGGTACTAAAGATAAAGTGGTTGCTTGGTATGGAGAAAAGGTACAGTTAATGAAAGAGGAAGATGCTCATCCAAGTGAAGAACTTGCAGCTGAGGGATGGAAATTCTGGAGAGCTTATGAATTCCACAAGATTGAACATACAATGTATAAGGAGAAAAAGTCGTTGGATGGCAGTGTTACTACCAAATGGTATCCTAATATTTTTGCGAACCAGAATACGGCGGCTGTTCAAACTTATGGAGCAGTAGATAATGTGAAGTGTGTAAGTATCACTGATGGTGGTTATTTGCGAATGATTGTACTAAAAGAAGATGCCGATGCCGATAATAATACGGCTGCTACTTATCCTAAGGGGAAACATTTCTTGACTTCTGCATTCTATGCCAATAAGTTTAATGCCAACAATGCAGAAAATATGCCTATGAATGTCCGTATATTCCCGGGAATGAGAATAGAATTCCGTACCCGTTTAGCCGGAGCGTTGAACGGTATCTTACCGGGCATTTGGTTCCAAGGTAATGCAACGGATTTAGTATGGCCGAAAGCCGGTGAAATAGATGTATTGGAAAATGCGCCATGGAATAATAGTAAGAAGAATTTTGCAGAGCAAACCTTCCATATTAATAATATTAATGCAGAAAATTCCAATGACCACTGGAATCCGTCAGTGGGTAGTGAAATGACTGATATTTCCCAATGGAATATTTATTGGATGGAATGGCCCGATGAAAATTCAGTGACTATAGGTATTAATGGTAAAGCATGTAACACCATTACAAAGGCAGAAGCGGATGCCAAAGGTATGACTTGGCCTTTCAATAAGGATGTCAATCCGGAGGGTTTACATCTGTTGTTGACTATGATGTTCCAGAAAGCTAATTTACCGAATAAGGATAATTGGGATGACATATCTTGGGCAAGCGGGTTCAGCGACATTACATATAGTAATAATGAAAAGAATGAGAATACGCCGCGTATGGAAATTGACTGGATACGCTTCTACAAGAATGCCAATTATAGTGTTGGAGACAAAAAATTCAATAAGGGCCTTTACTATTAAAGGCGATACAGTCAATAGGTCACTATAAATACTTGCCGGAAGTAGGCATAGCTCTTTGGGGAGTATCCTGCTTCCGGTATTGAAAATCGTTAAAAAGTGATAGACATGAAAAATCTACAATATCCTTTTCTTTACTCATTATCCGGTGTGGCTATCATAGCATCTTTGGCGTCCTGTGCTTCGCAGAAGAAAAGTCCGGAACATAAACCTTATAACATCGTCTATATCATGACGGATGATCATACAGCTCAAATGATGAGTTGTTATGACCATCGTTATATGGAAACACCTAATCTGGACCGCATTGCCAACGATGGTGTACGTTTTGTCAACAGCTTTGTGGCTAATTCTTTGAGTGGTCCGAGCCGTGCATGTATGTTTACCGGTAAGCACACTTGCGGTAATAAGTTTTATGATAATACCACTTGCGTATTCGATGGCTCACAACAAACGTTCCCTAAAGTTTTGCAAACAAATGGCTATCAGACGGCTATTGTTGGGAAATGGCATTTGGAAAGTCTGCCTACCGGTTTTGATTATTGGGAAATTGTGCCAGGGCAAGGTGATTATTTTAATCCTGATTTCATAACTATGGATAATGATACGATTATCCGTAAAGGGTATATAACCAATGTTATTACTGATATGGGGATTGACTGGATGGAGAACAAGCGGGATAAAGATAAACCCTTCTGTCTGTTTATTCATCACAAGGCTATTCATCGTAACTGGCTTCCGGAAATCAAAAACCTTTCTTTATATGAAGATAAGATTTTTCCGTTGCCTGATAACTTCTTTGATAATTATGAGGGGCGTCCTGCTGCAAGTACTCAAGAAATGAGTATTTTAAAAGATATGGACTTGATTTATGACTTGAAAATGTTGAAAGAAGGTAAAAAATCTCCTTTGAAAGAACGTTACCTGAGTTATATTGACCGGATGGATCCGGATGACCGTAAGGCTTTTGATGAGTTCTATGCACCTATCATTGAAGATTTTTATAGGCGTGACCTGAAAGGCAAGGATTTAGCTGAATGGAAATACCAACGTTATATGCGTGACTATATGAAAGTAGTCAAGTCACTGGATGATAATGTGGGTCGTGTATTGGACTATTTGAAAGAGAAAGATTTATTGGATAATACTTTGGTGGTTTATACTTCCGATCAAGGGTTTTACATGGGTGAGCATGGTTGGTTTGATAAACGTTTCATGTATGAAGAGTCTATGCACACTCCGCTTATAATGCATCTGCCGAAGGGATTGGATGCCCGTGGCGATATTAAAGAATTGGTGCAGAACATTGACTACGGACCGACCTTCCTTGATCTTGCAGGTATAAAAGTTCCGGAAGACATGCATGGTGTATCTCTCTTGCCTTTACTGAAAGGTGAACACCCTGAGGATTGGCGCAAGGCAGTGTATTACCATTATTATGAATACCCAGCCGAGCACATGGTGAAACGCCATTACGGTGTACGTACCGATCGCTATAAATTGATTCATTTTTATAATGATATTGATGTATGGGAGCTCTATGATTTGCAAAATGATCCGACAGAAATGCATAATATCTACGGAAATCCGGATGTAGAAGATGTAACTGTAGAATTAAAAGCGGCTTTATTGGCTTTGCAAGAGCAATATAACGATCCGGTACGATTCGGACCGGACAGGGATAAAGAGTAATTCTCATTCTCCTAATACCATGATTATATGAAATACCTTTTATTAATAATATTATGCTGGCTGCTCCCCCTTTTGGGCTGCCAGGCTGATAACTTGACTCAACCCTCTTCATTAGTTCCTTGCCCGGCATCAATTGTGTCGGGTAAAGGTAACTTTCACTTCACTGCCAAAACTGTTTTTGCAGTAGAAAATGGAGAGCAAGCAGAGCTTGTCAGGCAGTTTACTACTCTTTTTACTAATGCAGCCGGGTTTACTCCTCACATAAGAGAAGGTAAAAAAGGTGATGTGTGTCTGTTCACCGATAACTCGTTGACTTTCGAAGCATATCGTTTAGAAATAACATCAAAAAAAATTAGTATATATGCATCTGGTGCGCAGGGATTTTTCTATGCATTACAAAGTATTCGCCAGCTGTTACCGGCTGCTATAGAAGGTCGTACGGTTTCTGATGATACGGATTGGGTAATACCTGCCATGAGTATAACCGATTATCCTCGTTTCGGCTATCGTGGGTTGATGGTGGATGTAGCACGTTTCTTTACTCCCAAAGAAAACTTGCTTCGCATCATTGACTGTATGGGGATGCTGAAACTAAACAAATTACACCTGCATTTAGTGGATGACAATGGCTGGCGTATTGAAATCAAGCGTTATCCGTTGCTTACGGAAATCGGCTCACGCAGGGTTGAACGTCCTGGTAAGTCATTCCCGGAACGTCGTAATCCTCGTCAGGGAGAACCAACGGTGGAGAAAGGTTTTTATACACAAGATGATATTCGCGAAATAGTGGCTTATGCTGCATTACGCCATATTGAGGTTATTCCTGAAATAGAAATGCCGGCGCATAGTAATGCTGCATTGGCGGCTTATCCGTTACTTGTCTGTCCGGTGGTGGATAAGTTTATCGGTGTATTGCCCGGATTAGGTGGTAACCATGCCGATGTTATTTTTTGTGCCGGAAATGATAGTGTGTTTACGTTCTTGGAAGGAGTGATTGATGAGGTTATGGAACTATTCCCTTCGAAATACATTCATTTGGGCGGTGATGAAGCGTGGAAAACCCATTGGAAGGAATGCCCGCTATGCCAAGCGAGGATAAAGGTTGAAGGGTTGGCAGACGAAGAAGCGTTGCAGGGATATTTTATGTCGCGTATGTCGCGTTACGTACAAAGCAAAGGTCGTGAGGTAATGGGGTGGGATGAGCTTACCAACTCAACTATTCCTCAAGACGCCATTATTTTTGGCTGGCAGGGGTATGGACAAGCTGCCTTGAAAGCTGCACGGCAAGGACATCGCTTTGTAATGACTCCGGCACGCATTATGTATCTCATCCGTTATCAAGGTCCGCAGTGGTTTGAACCGTTGACTTACTTTGGAAACAATACTTTGAAAGACGTGTACGACTATGAGCCTGTCCAGAAAGAGTGGACTTCGGATATTACCAACTTACTAATGGGGGTACAAGCATCCCTTTGGACAGAGTTCTGTAATAAGACGGAAGACGTGGATTATCTTCTATTTCCCCGCCTTTCTGCTTTGGCAGAAGTTGCCTGGACACAGCCTGGTTGTAAAAAATGGAGCTCTTATCTCAAGTCGATGGATCGCTTTAATGAGCATATAGCCGCCAAAGGCATTGTTTATGCCCGTTCCATGTATAATATTCAACATACGGTGAAACCTGTTGGTGGATGTCTGCAAGTGAAGTTGGAGTGTATCCGTCCGGATGTGCAGGTTTATTACACTACTGACGGTATGGAGCCGACAACGCAATCCGCTCTTTATACAAAGCCTCTGCAACTTACTACAGCACAAACCATAAAAGCCGCGACTTTTGCCGGTGGTAAGCAGATGGGAAAAACGTTGGTGCTGCCGGTACAATGGAACGTGGCTACAGCTAAGCCCGTATCAGGTGATAATCCCGAAGGATTGCATTTGTTAGTGAATGGTGTCCGGGGCAGCTTGAAACAGACTGATTCGGAGTGGTGTTCCTGGATGAAGAACGATACGGTTACTTTCATAGTCGATTTGCAGAAGAAAGAAAAACTCCGTACTATATCTTTGGGATGTATCACTGTTTATGGAATGGCTGTACACAAACCAGCTTGCATACAGGTTGCCGTATCCGATGATAATCGCCATTTCAATCAAGTAGGAGAGAAGCGATACTCTACAGAAGAAATCTTCCGCGAAGGTACATATATTGACCACTGCTCTTTGAACTTGGAGAGTGTGCAGGCACGTTATGTACGTGTAACTTTATATGGTGCCGGTGCTTGCCCTTCTAATCACGTACGCCCGGGACAAGAAGCAAGGATGTATCTGGATGAGATTATTATAGAATAAGAAAATCAGAATATATTAAAACAGAATATCCATGATTAACCGAATAAAACTGACTTTTATATTACTTGGAACTTTGTTTTTAGGCTTGCCACTTGCAGCGCAAGAACAACCGGAATGGCAAAGCCAGTATGCCGTAGGGCTGAATAAGCTGCAACCTCATACTTATATGTGGCCGTACGCTACAGTGAAAGATGCGGCAGAGGGGGATTACGAACAGTCTCCTTACTATTTCAGCCTGAACGGTAAATGGAAATTCCATTGGGTGAAGAATCCGGACAAGCGTCCTAAAGATTTCTATAAACCATCTTTCTACACTGGTGGTTGGGCAGATATTGACGTGCCCGGTAATTGGGAATGCCAGGGTTATGGCACAGCCATTTATGTGAATGAGACGTATGAGTTTGATGATAAAATGTTTCATTTCAAAAAAAATCCCCCGTTGGTTCCTTATGAAGAAAATGAAGTAGGTTCTTATCGCCGAACCTTTAAGGTGCCCGCTGGATGGAAGAATCGTAGAGTGGTACTTTGTTGTGAGGGCGTCATCTCTTTCTATTATGTATGGGTGAATGGTAAGTTTGTGGGATACAATCAAGGTTCTAAAACTCCTGCCGAATGGGATATTACAGATAAGTTGGAAGATGGAGAGAATACGATAGCGCTTGAAGTCTATCGTTGGAGTGCCGGTTCCTATCTGGAATGCCAGGATATGTGGCGTTTGAGTGGAATTGAGCGGGATGTATATCTGTATAGTACACCACAGCAATACATAGCGGACTATAAAGTGACTTCAACTTTGGAGAAGAAAAATTACAGAGATGGTCTTTTCGGGCTGGATGTAACGATAGAAGGTGCTGCGACTACCGCTACTTCTGTAGTGTATACATTGAGTGATGCAACAGGAAAGACTGTTTTGGCTGAAGAGATACCGGTAAAGTCACGTGGATTGAGCAATTTCATTCGGTTCTCGGATAAAGAGATACCTGCTGTGAAAGCTTGGAATGCGGAACATCCCAACCTCTACACTTTAATTATAGAATTGAAGAATGCTGCCGGTAAGGTGATAGAAATCACCGGCTGCCAGGTCGGTTTCCGTACATCGGAAATCAAAGACGGGCGTTTTTGTATTAATGGCATACCGATATTGGTAAAAGGAACTAATCGCCATGAACATTCACAGCTTGGACGTACTGTCAGTAAGGATTTGATGGAAAAAGATATTAGCCTAATGAAGCAGCATAATATCAATTTGGTGCGTAACTCGCATTATCCTACCCATCCTTATTGGTATCGTCTTTGTGACCGCTATGGTCTTTATATGATTGATGAGGCGAATATTGAGTCCCACGGAATGGGCTACGGTCCGGCATCATTGGCTAAAGATACTACTTGGCTACCGGCACACATGGATCGTACGCACCGTATGTACGAGCGCTGCAAAAATCATCCTGCTATTGTTATCTGGTCATTGGGCAATGAAGCAGGAAATGGAGTAAACTTTGAACGTACTTATGATTGGTTGAAGTCTGTGGAAGATAACCGTCCGGTGCAGTATGAACGTGCTGAATTGAATTATAATACTGACATCTACTGCCGTATGTATCGCAGTGTGGACGAGATTAAGGCTTATCTCGCAAAAGAAGGTATTTATCGTCCTTTCATCCTTTGTGAATATCTTCATGCCATGGGCAACAGTTGCGGTGGTTTGAAAGAATACTGGGATGTGTTCGAGAATAACCCGATGGCGCAGGGTGGTAATGTCTGGGACTGGGTAGATCAGTCATTCCGCGAAATAGATTCAAACGGTCGTTGGTATTGGACCTATGGAGGCGATTATGGACCGAAAGATATTCCGAGTTTCGGCAATTTCTGTTGCAATGGTTTGGTTAGTGCCGACCGTGTACCTCATCCACACTTGTTGGAAGTGAAGAAAGTGTATCAAAATATCAAAGCAACCTTGGTAGACAGGAAAAATCTGACGGTTCATGTTAAGAACTGGTTTGATTTCTCGAATCTGAACGAATATCTGTTACACTGGAATGTGACGGCCGATAACGGTAGGCTATTGGCAGAGGGTACTAAGGAAGTGGACTGCCTGCCACATGATAATGCAGATGTAACACTGGGTACTGTTAAGTTGCCTGGTAACATACGGGAAGCTTATCTGAATTTGAGTTGGACACGAAAAACTGCATCTGCCACTGTAGACACTGCTTGGGAAGTGGCTTATGACCAATTTATTCTTCCTGTTTCCGGAAATAATAAGAGTTATTTGCCAATGACGGCATCTGGTAAGGTGGAATTTAAGGTGAATGAAGAGACGGGAGCTTTACAATCTTTGTTGTTGGATGGTGATGAACTTCTTGCAAGTCCTGTTGCTTTGAGCTTGTACCGTCCTGCAACGGACAATGATAACCGTGATCGGAAAGCAGCGCGTGTATGGCGTCAAACGGGATTGGATAAACCTGTACAAAAAGTAGTTTCTTTGAAGAAAAGTAAGTCTTCAACTACTGCTGTCGTGGAATTGCTGAATGCTACAAGGCAGAAATTAGGAGATGCTACTTTTGTTTATTCATTGGTGCGTAATGGTGGTGTGAAGGTACAAACGACTTTTGTGCCTGATACAGCGATTGTCAAGTCGATGGCGCGTCTCGGGCTGGCTTTTGAAATGAACGATTGTTATGGTAATATTTCCTATTTGGGGCGGGGTGATAATGAAACCTATGCTGACCGTAAACAGTCCGGTAAAATAGGTTTGTATAGCACAACTGCTGAACGTATGTTCCATTATTATGTTCAGCCGCAGGCTACGGGTAATCGTACGGATGTACGTTGGATGAAATTGACGGATGATGCAGAAAGTGGATTGTTTGTAGACTCGAGCTGTCCCTTCCAGTTTAGTGTATCTCCCTTTACGGATGAAAATGTGGAACAGGCTACCCATATCAATGAATTGGAACGGAATGGTAAGTTGACTGTACATCTGGATGCCGAACAATCGGGTGTGGGTACGGCTACATGTGGTCCGCCTACATTGCCTCAGTATCAGGTTCCGCTCACGATACAGCATTTTGAATTTACTATATACCCAATGAGATAATTAAAGAAATAAATAAATTAATAACTTAATACTAATCGTATGAAAACAACTTGGATTATTATTCCTCTGTTTTTTTTGAGCGCGCTTTCAGCGTTTGCCGGAGAAACGGTATTGCAGGAAGGTGATAAAACCGGTCAACAGAATGCGACGCCCGCAGGACATGGTTCGGCTTTGCGTATCTCTGTTTCCTCTAACCTCGCTTCGTGGGTTGCGTCGGCACCTAATCTTGGTGCGGAGGTACATTTTGCACGTCACTTTTCAGTGGCTGTGGATGGTAGCTATGGCTGGTGGGATTTGAAAAGCGGTAAGGACGGCTTTCGTTCCTGGAGTGCGGGCGGTGAGGTCCGCTACTGGCTGAAAGGTGACGGCTCTTTCACGGGACATCATTTTGGAATAGGGGCACGCTACGGAAAGTTAGATTATACCAAACATTCCATCGGTCGCTATGGCGATGCTTTACTGGCAGGACTTACCTACGGTTATAACGTTCGTTTGGCAAAGAACCTCCATGTGGATGCGGGGATTGGTATAGGTTATATCCATACCGATTACACCCGTTATACCTATCTTCCTATGGAAAAGGGCGACTATCTTCGATTGGGAGAACGCACTCGC
The DNA here is from genome assembly GCF_959029255.1 of uncultured Bacteroides sp. Classification (GTDB taxonomy): domain Bacteria; phylum Bacteroidota; class Bacteroidia; order Bacteroidales; family Bacteroidaceae; genus Bacteroides. The sequence goes on from NZ_CAUFUE010000015.1 coordinate 36,505, forward strand.
AACTTACCCGGTCTGACGGATTTTCATGTGAGCATTATTTATAGAATACCTACTAAACACTAACCTGCGATGAAGAAGAGATATATTTACATCTTGCTGGTGGGGCTCATGGGACTGGGTCTTACTACTGCATGCAATGACAAGGAGTTTTACGATTATGTCAAAGCTTCGGATAAACCAAGTGCGGATGAAGAACCGTACACTTTGAGTATCGGTCTGAAGATGAGTGCTGAGAATCTTGCCCGAATAGACGAGATTAGCGGAACATTGAGCGGAATGTTGCTCTATACTCCTTCTGCCACTACTACCCGTGCTGATTCAAAGACAGGCTCTATTGACCTTAAATTTACGAAAGGTGCTGATGGATTCACTGCTACTTTTAATGCGATGGGCGTGGATAAGTCTACCAAACAAATTCTTTCCGTGACTTTGAAACATGCTAACGGCAATGTTTCCACCTTTACATCCGATGTTAGTGATAATCTTTCGGGATTGAACCACTTGGAAGCTACTGACCCTATAGACTTGGGCCTTGAGGAGGTTACTTTACCGGGTGGAGCGGATGATGCTGTTGGCGGTGGTTCTCTGAATGACTGGGATAATCCCACGGATGTTGACGGCGAAGCCGGAAGTGAAATAAACAGTGCTAATGAATAATTCAAAACTGATGAAAGACATGAAACAAAGATTGATACATACTATAGCCGGTGGAGCTGCTTTGCTGCTCATGTTCGGTTGCCAGGCCGATGAGTCTATTCTCAACGGAGGAGGAAAGGCGGTTAAGATACAACCTACCTTGCAGACACAAGCTACGGGCACTGTTACCCGTACGGCTCCCGGCGTCAATGCTTTTTCGGAGAATGATATAATAGGTATTTCAATAGCCAAAGGCGATGGAATACCCGAGGTTGGTGATGCCAACCATCCTTTTAAGTATGCTTCTAATGTATGGAATGCCAGTGGAGAATCTCTTTATTGGAAAGATGATAAGTCGCAACATACCTTGCGTGCCTATTATCCTTATGATGAAGAGGCTTATGGGTTTGCTGCTGTGGCAGCCAGCTTTGAATTGCCGTTGAATGCTGCGGGTGATATTGACCTTACGGCTGAAGGCGCTTATGCTGCTGCCGATAAGGCATGGGGTAAAGTAGAAGTAACTCCTACCGACAAGGCTGTTACCATACCTATGACGCACCGCATGGCTCAGATAGTCATCAGTTTGGTTGCTGGTGAAGGTGTAGAAACTGTGGAAGGAATGGCTGTAGAATTACTTGCTCCTGATGGTGGCTTTGTGCAGGTGGGTGATTTTAATATAATGGATGGTACGGTAAAGGCTGCTGCTGATTTGCAACAGACTGCCCCCCAAAAGATGCAGATGCTGAAAGGTGATGATGGTGCATTCTATGCTTTAGTATTGCCTGGGCAGACCTTTAAAACGGGTGAGCCTTTTGCACGTATCAAAGCTGCGAATGATGTAACCTATCTTTATAACCTGGCTATGGAAGATGCGAAAGCTGACTTGACGACTGTATCCAATAAGCCTGTTCGTTTTAATTTGACCGTTGCCAAGAGCGCTGTACAAGGTATGGGGGTAACTGCTGAAGATTGGAGTGAACCTACGCAAGTGCAACCGGTAGGACCTCCGGTAAGTGAAGTTGACGGCTGGCTGGTAATCGAAAATACAGCCGGTGAATTAGAAAAATGGCTTACATCCAGTCATTTGGCTACAACTACCCAACTAAAGAAGCTACGTATCACAGGTACGATGGATGCAACAGATCTGGGCGTTTACAATGCAACATTGGAAGAAGCTACCGGTTTGAACAATTATATTTGCACTAAAGAGATAACCGACTTCTCCTTGGAAGCTACCGGACTGACGGAATTGACGAATCCTGTTTTTCAGGATTGTGCGACTCTTAAAAATGTAGAATTGACTACTATCACAACATTGGGCAATTCTGTATTTGCAGGCTGCGCAGAGTTGGAAGAGGTGTATATGCCGTTGGTAACAGCTCTGTCAAAAGACTTATTCAAGGATTGTGCAAAATTGAAGAGTGTGATTGCTCCTTCGGCAGACACGGTAGGTGAAAATGCGTTGGAGACCTGTACGGCTCTTGAAAAGGTGATTATTAAGGAACAAAAAGATTTGGGAGCTAAAGCTTTCCCGGCAACCTTGGATAATGTGTCCCTTTTCCTTTGTGGTATTACAAAAGATAGTGACGAAGATTTGGGTACGGCTTGTGCAACCTGGACTTCCGGAAGTGTTTCTTTCACATTTAAGAGGCTTTACAGTAACTACACAGGTACTGCTACGGTTGCAGACTATACCGATAAGACTAAGTATGAACGCAGTTGGTCGGAAGCTCAAGAAGACCCGAATGCTGTAAAAGAGGTAGACGGATGGTTGGTTGTGAACAATCTTACTGCCGGTGGATTAATTGATTTATTGAGTACTCATTCGGTAGCTACTGCAAGTCTTTTGAAGAAGTTGCGTGTGGAGGGTACGATAAATGCAACTGATTTAGATAAAGCTACCGGCTTGAACAATTATATAAAAACTAAAGGTATAACGGATTTTGATTTGGATGCAACTGGAATAACGGCATTGGCGGAGTCAACCTTCCAAGGTTGTAGTTCTCTTGTAAATGTGAAGTTGACAAGTATAACAACTTTAGGGAATTTGGTATTTGCAGAGTGTTCCGCGTTGGAGAAAGCTTATATTCCTCTGTTACAAACTGTGCCACAAGCAACATTTAGAGGGTGTACAAAATTGAAAACTTTGATTTTGCCTTCAACCGAGACAATTGGATTTAATGGTTTAGGTACATGTTCTGCTCTTGAAACGGTAGTTATTAAAAAGCAAAATGGATTGGCGGGTCAGGCTTTACCATCTAATTTGGATAATGTATCTTTGTTCCTCTGTGGTGTTACTAAAGACAGTAATGAAGCTTTAGGTACAGATTGCGCAACCTGGACTTCTGGCAGTTTCTCTTTTACTTTCAAAAAGCTTTATAGTAATTATAAAGGTGGTGCTGTTGAAGGTGATTATGTGCTTGCTGCTAACTATGAACATTCTTGGGCTTATACAGAATCTACGCAGCCAACCGATGCATGGCTTGAAAGTTTAACTAAAGTAGAAAGCACTGCCGGGAATTTAATAGCTTTGTTAGAAGGCAAAACAGACACTAAATTGCATATTACAGGTGAAATAAATGAAACGGATTTTAAAGGATTGATAAATTATATAAATGATGTTTTTGTTTCCGATCTTTGTTTGGATGCTAAAGGAATTGTGGCATTAACAGGTGGAGATGGATGTAGATTTAATGGTTGTACTTCTCTCGTAAATGTCAGATTAATGAAGATAACTACTGTTGGCGGTGCTGTGTTCCCCTTTAATGGCTGTTCTAATTTAGAAACTGTTTTTATTCCCAATTTGACTGCTGTTAATAATGGCTTTTTTAGTACGAATGCTACCAAAGTTACCACAGTTGTATTACCGAATGCTACGTTAAGTGGTAATGTAAATAACTTCACAAATTGGAGTAGTTCTCTTCAGACAATTGTTTTGAAAGGTGTTGGCAGCTCAGCCAATTTTGCAAATGTAACTGCGTCTCTTTATTTGATAGCTCCGGAAGATGTCACTTCAAATGAAGCATTGAAAAACAAATATGCTACATGGTATGGAGGAAGATTTGGTGCTATATATGGAGCATATAGCGGTGATGGAACTTATGATTCTTATATAAAATCAGAAAATTATAGTTATTATGTAACTCAATAATTTTATTGCTAATCATATATGACAACAATTATGAAAAAGATAAATACATTACATACCCTAATGATTGGAGCGGCAATGCTGCTCCTCTCCGCCTGCCAGCCGGCAGACGATGCGCTTAGTGCCATTGCCCCTGTGGAAAATGGTGAAGACTTGGCAGGTACTCTCATTCAATTGGACGCTTCTTCTTTTGCTTTGCCTGATGTGGGAACGCGAGCTACAGCTACCAATTTCCCTGTTAATGGTAGCACAATGACAGTGGGAATGACAGTGGAAGGTGCTACTGTTTATACGGACTATACTTACGACGGCAAAGCTTGGGTGGTCGATGAGAAAGAAGGCAATAAAGCACTTCGTTGGCAAGGTAATGCTTTAGATCATACCTTTATTGCAGTTTCTCCAAGTCGTGATATGAGTAGTGCTGATTTTACTTTACCGACAAAATATACGCAGGATAATTTTTCTGATTATGACGGATTGCTCACTACTACAGCAGCCGTTACTACAAAGCCTGTTAAGAGCATTGCGATATCAATGGAACATGCTTTAGTGAAAGTCACCATACTTTCTTCTGCGGAAACAGTGAAATTAACGGGACAGACATTGGCTACTACATTTGATGCTACTACCGGAGCTTTAAATACTGTAAGTCATGCAGGTGCTATGGGAGAAATAACGATGTATAAGAATGGTCCGGTACATTTAGGCTATATCTTACCTCGCACAGCAGCCGAAAGACTTATATATGTAAGTTCGGATGAAAAAAAGTTTCCGGAAGCAACAGACATGCCTCGTGGCAGTAACTTCATTTGTTCGGAGGGCGTTTCGATAATAACTGCTGTAGCCGGAGAATTAAAAGCCGAATTGGAAGCTAATGTCGGTGCAAAAGTTCTTTATATTACGGGCGAGATGAATGCCGGAGATATTGTGGATTTATATCACTACTGTGCTATTAATGCGGTTACGGAGCTTTATTTGGATGCTGCCGGTACGGAAAGTATTAGTGCAAGAGCATTTGAAAGCACGGCAAATTATCTGATAGTTTTGGAAAAAGTAAGTTTATTTAGAACTACTGATATAGCGGAACGGGCATTTGTGAACTGCGCTAAGTTAACTACTGTGGACTTGCCTAATTTGGTAATTTTAAGTGGTCCTGCCGTATTCAATAATTGTATAAGCCTGAAGGAGGTAAATATGCCTAATATGACAACTGCAAAAGGAAACTGGATGTTTATGGGTTGTTCTTCATTGGAAACGATATATCTGCCTAAACTGGATGGCTCTTGTAGTGAAAGTACTGCTATGTTTAAGGATTGCCCGGCTTTGAAGACTGCTATTCTACCTTCATTGGATGCTATGCAAACGGGTACACATTTTGCCGGTACTACTAAGGCGCTGACAACACTTGTCATCAAGAAAGCGGAAGCATTTAGTAAAGCTGCTTTTGTTTCTATTCCGACACTTTTTGTCGTTAGCGATTATGCAGATGCGGATGCTTTGGGAACAGTGCTTACAAACAAACAATATACGGGAACAAAAGCCTATAGTAACTATAACAAAGAGACTATGACTGCTGATGAATTGATTGATCCGGCAAATTATTCCGTAACTTGGTCTGCTGTACCCTGATGAATGAAAAAACAGATGTATTTGTTTAGCTTTCAGATAAGAAATGCTATATTTGCAAATATCTGATTATTAACGACCTTAAATAACTGTCCTGAATGCCGCCTGCTATCGAACCGAGCCTTGCCTGTTGTCAAGGTAGATATAGGCGGCATTCAGAGTTATGTCAGAGTTATCCAAAAGAAATAGAACCAGTAATATTATGATGAAACGATTAATTCTCCCTCTTCTACTGCTCTTGGTTGTCCTTCGTGGTTTACAGGCGCAAGAATTTTATGAAAAGCATGTGGCTTTTCCGCCCGATGCTACTGCTGAAGAGAAGCTGGATATGGCTTCCCGTTTGGTTCCTACTCCACAGCAGTTGGAGTGGCAACAGATGGAGCTTACCGCATTCCTTCATTTTGGTGTGAATACATTTACGGGTCGCGAGTGGGGCGATGGTACTGAAGACCCTGCTATCTTCAACCCTACCGGATTGGATTGTGAGCAATGGGTGCGTGCACTTAAAGATGCAGGCTTCAAGATGGCGCTCATCACAGCGAAGCATCACGACGGTTTCTGCCTTTGGCCTACGAAAACCACCCGCCATTCCGTAGCATCCAGCCCTTGGAAGGGTGGGAAGGGGGATGTGGTGCGTGAACTCCGCAATGCATGTGATAAATACGGCATCAAGTTCGGTGTTTATCTCTCCCCTTGGGACCGTAACGCAGCTTGCTATGGCGATTCTCCCGCTTACAACCAATTCTTTATCGAACAGCTTACCGAATTGCTCACTAACTATGGCGAGGTGCACGAAGTCTGGTTTGACGGTGCCAACGGTGAGGGGCCTAACGGCAAGAAGCAGATTTATGACTGGGATGCTATCTTAAAGACGATACGCCGCTTGCAGCCGAAGGCTGTTACTGCTATTATGGGTGATGATGTTCGCTGGGTAGGCAATGAGAAAGGTATTGGGCGCGAAACCGAATGGAGCGCTACGGTGCTGGCGCCGGGCATCTATCCCCGTTCCGAGAAGTTACGCCGGGAACTTGGTGTTTTTGGAAAGGCAAAAGACTTGGGTGGGCGAGACATCGTAGCTCGTGCCAAAGAGCTTTTCTGGTATCCGTCCGAAGTGGATGTATCCATCCGTCCGGGGTGGTTCTATCATGCTGCACAAGACAATCAGGTGAAGTCGTTGGCACATCTGACCGATATCTACTTTAAGTCCGTGGGCTACAACTCTGTGCTGCTGCTCAATATTCCTCCCGATAAACGCGGTCTCATCCATGAGAATGACGTGAAGCGGTTGAAGGAACTTTCTGATTATATGAAGAAGACTTTCGGCAAGAACTACTTGCAGAAAGGAGATACTTATTGGAAGGTTGCATCCGGAGAGTCACGGGAGTATAAAGTACAGAAAGGCGCTTTGGTAAATACATTCCTTATTCAGGAAGATATATCCAAAGGTCAGCGGGTAGAGGATTTCCTTGTAGAAGCCTACGTCAACGGTGCATGGCGCCATGTTGCCGAAGGCACTACGGTAGGTTACAAGCGTCTTATCCGTTTCTCGGACAGCAAGGCGGAGAAGATACGCATAACCGTCCGCTCTGCTCGTGGAAAGGCAAATATCCTGAATGTGGGGCTGTTCTATGCTGAGCCTCTTGTTGATAAGGATGCAGAAGTGAACCTCAGTGACATTCCGGTAGCGGGGTGGCAGGTTGTAGGGGGAGATAAAGATACCCGCCTTGCTATTGACGGAAACCGGAAGACGGTGTGGAGTGCTTCTGCACTTGTACCGCTGGTGGTAGACATGGGACGTGAAGTCGAGGTGAATGGTTTCAGCTATGCTCCTTCTTCAACGGAAGACTTAGCGGGCACTATTTATAAATACGCTTTCTACGTTAGTCTTGACGGCAAGTCGTGGACGAAGTGTGAGGCAGCCGGTGAATTCAGTAATATCATGCACAATCCCGTTCCTTACTTTGTGCGTTTTGGCAAGACTTATCCTGCCCGCTACTTTAAGTTGGAACCGCTTGCGGAGATTAATAACGAGAACAAAACAACAATCGGTGAAGTCGGTATACTGGTCAAATGAACATCAAACAGTTGTTACCCTTTACTGCTGCCATGCTTGCAAGTACGGCAGCGGTTGCCCGCCAACCTCAAAATATCATCCTCTTTCTTGTGGATGATATGGGTTGGCAAGACACCTCACTACCCTTCTACAAGGAAGTTACGGAACTGAACCGCCTTTATGATACTCCGAATATGGAGCGTCTGGCACAGATGGGCGTCAAGTTTACAAATGCCTATGCCTGTCCTATCAGTTCTCCCTCGCGAGTCAGCTTGTTTACGGGTGCCAATGCCATGCAACACCGGGTAACGAACTGGACGCTGAAAAAAGATACCTCTACCGACCGCAAGAATTCCTCGTTGGATTTTGAACCGTGGAATTACAATGGCATCTATCCTTGTAATACTGATAATCCGGTTTCAGAGAACGACACCCTCCGGCATGTCTTTTATGCTAAATGTCTGCCCCGGTTGCTTCAGGAGAACGGTTATACCACGATGATGGTCGGTAAAGCCCATTTCGGCTCCATCAACACTCCCGCTGCCAATCCGTTGGCTCTTGGTTTTGATTATAATATAGCCGGACATGCTGCAGGGGCCATGGGTAGCTATTTAGGCGAAGAGAGTTATGGTGCTGATGCTGCTCCCGAACGGGCGGCTGTCTGGGCGGTGCCCGACTTGGAGAAGTATCATCATACGGATACCTTCCTTACCGAGGCCCTTACTCTTGAGGCTAAAGCATTGATAGATACTGCACTTGGCAAGGAAAAACCTTTCTTCCTCTACATGAGCCATTACGCTGTTCATGCGCCGTTTGCTACGGATAAACGCTTTTACCGGAAGTATATCGACCGGGGTATGCCGCACAAGGAAGCGCAGTATGCCGCCTTGCTCGAAGGTATGGATAAGAGTCTGGGTGACCTGATGGACTATGTGCAACAAAAAGGCATTGCAGAGAATACCATTATCATTTTTATGTCCGATAATGGTGGATATACCATCCGTCGCGACAATAAGAACTTTCCATTGAGTGAAGGGAAGGGCTCTCTGAAGGAAGGCGGCATCCGTGAACCGATGATTGTTTACTGGCCCGGTGTCACGAAACCCGCTTCGGTTAACGATACTCCCGTTATTATAGAGGATTTTTATCCTACTTTGCTGGAACTTGCAGGTGTTTCACGCTACCATACTCCGCAACACATAGACGGTCATAGTTTTGTTTCTCAATTGAAGGGTAAGACAGGCAACAAGCAGCGTCCACTCTTCTTCCATTATCCCAATAACTGGGGTGAGCGGGTGGAAACTACCGGTGCGCCGCAGAGTGCCGTTGTGCAGGGAGATTGGAAGCTGATTTATTACTATGAAACGGGAAAGGCTGTCCTTTATAACCTCGCGGAAGATATTTCGGAGCAAAATGACCTTTCCGGTAAGTTCCCCGAAAGGACCGATGAGCTTGCCCGTTTGTTGAGCGACCGTCTGCGAAGTGAACATGCCACCATGCCCGTTAATAAGAAAACCGGAGAATTTGTCCTTTACCCCGATGGGGGCACTGTGGATAGAAAAGCCCCCAAAGACGATGAGACTCTTTTATATACTCATCCTGATGCTGTGCTATCCCTGCAACCCGGTGCATCTCATCCCGGAATGGAGGGTTGGCGTTTTTTCACTGCTCACGAGTTTAATACCAAAGATACACGTAACGGACTACCATCAGGTTTCATCGAACATCGTGGACGTCACATGAGCAGTACCGCTCGTGTAGACAATGCACGTTGTTCCGAAGTGAAAGACGGCGTGCTCCGTATCCGTTCTATCGAAGAACCTGACTCCATTGATAACGGGTTTGGTGACAAAGTGAAATTCTCCCACGGATGTTATCGCTCTTCCTTGCCCGGCAGTAAAGAATTCTGGTGTAATTTCACGGAGAATATGCGCATTGAAATCCGCTTCAAGCGTACCCCTTATGTTGGCTTCAACGATGCCCTTTGGTTTATGGGCAACAATAAACGCCCGTGGCCCAAGAACGGGGAGATAGACTTGTTGGAAAATCCCAAAAAGACACTGAACAGCCGTGCCCACTTCACCTTGCATTCTGAAAATCATTATGCCGGAGTGGTAGGTGGTGGAGGTAGCGTCACTTCTGTCATTGACCTTGCCGATATGTCCCAATGGAACATCTATTGGATGGAGTGGTATCCCGACCGTATTGTCGGTGGCGTCAACGGACAAACTTATTTTGAACATCGCAAAGGAGCCAATGGAAATCAGGACTGGCCTTGGAGTGACCCGGAAGGCTTTTTCCTCATCTTCAGTACCGGTATTTCTGCCAATCCTAAAGCGTGGCCGGGTGCTGTAATACCTTCCGAATGGAAGAAAGAGGCCATGCCAACGATGTTTATTGACTGGATACGTGTTTACGTAAATCAAGATTATAAAGGGGCACAAGCTCCTGCTGTGAAATACTATTGATAAACACGGTGTCTGTGCCAATGATAACTATCTGAAATCAAAGGGCAGAAACGGAATAAACCCGTCTCTGCCCTTTCCCTATTGAAACAACTAAAAATCTGTATTATATTTTATGGAAATAGCTGAATTTATGGAAATAGCTGATTATTCCTTTGATTAAACAAAATCCCTCAATTCTTGTTGTAGTTTCTGGCGGGTAAAGAATATGCGGCTCTTTACGGTTCCCAGCGGAAGTCCCAGCCTTTCTGCTATCTCGCGGTACTTGAAGCCGGAAACATGCATGGAGAACGGTACTTTATATTCACGCGGCAGTGCGTTGACAATGCGGTGCATCTCTTTCAAGTCGTATGCGCTTTCCGTATTATCGGTAGTAGCTTCCCGGGGCGAATTCAGGTGGTATAGATTGTCAGTCTGGTCTACAAACGTCTGGTCACGTACCACCTTGCGGTAGTTATTTATAAAGATGTTGCGCATGATTGTATATATCCAGCCTTTGAAATTGGTATCAGGCATATATTTGTCTTCATTATCCAAAGCTTTCAGGGAGGTTTCCTGTAGCAGGTCATTTGCTTCTTCACGGTCGGAAGTCAGTTTGTATGCAAAACGTAATAAATCGTCTTGTGCTCCGAGCAAATCTTTTTTAAATGTAATACTATTCATAATGTGCTTTGTTTTTTGGTTACTAGTTCGTTTAGCTTTTCAGCGATGCAAGTTTACGAAAGTTCTTTCTCTGTGGCAGACGGATTTTAGCCAATCTTTGGGGTGAAAACTATCAATTGACAGATTTTGGGTGCTATTTGATAGAATTTGGGTGTAGTTTTCTATCAATTATTTGCATTTAATTAAAAAGATGCGTTAATTTTGCGCAATCATTTCATCTTAAGAAGAATGGCTGACGACTCTTTATTTTTGATTGACATTGATAAGATACTTCGGGAAAAAGCCCCGAGGCATGTAAAGTATATCCCTAAATTTGTCGTATCCTACTTGAAACGCATAGTCCATCAGGATGAACTGAACGTTTTTTTAACGGAGTCGAAAGATAAGGTCGGGGTGGATTTCCTGAAAGCTTGTTTGGAGTTCCTGGATGCCAAACTGGTGGTGAAAGGTGAAGAAAACCTGCCCAAAGAAGGACTTTACACATTTGTTTCCAATCACCCGTTGGGGGGACAGGATGGTGTAGCCTTAGGTTATGTGTTGGGTTCCTTTTATAATGGTAAGGTGAAATACATGGTGAACGACCTGCTGATGAACCTGCAAGGACTGGCGCCACTCTGTATACCTATTAATAAGACAGGTAAGCAGGCGAAGGATTTTCCGAGGATGGTTGAGGCGGGGTTTGCGTCCGATGACCAACTGATAATGTTTCCTGCCGGATTGTGTTCCCGTCGCCAACATGGGGTCATTCGTGACTTGGATTGGAAGAAGGCGTTTATTGTGAAGAGCGTTGAAGCTCACCGGGATGTAGTGCCCATTCATTTTGAAGGTCGTAACTCCAACTTTTTTTATAACCTGGCAAACCTCTGTAAGGCATTAGGTATAAAGTTTAATATTGCCATGTTGTATCTGGCAGATGAAATGTTGAAGAACCGTCATAAAACATTTACCATTACTATTGGTAAGCCTATTCCCTGGCAAACGTTCGATAAGTCGAAAACGCCTGCGCAATGGGCGCAATATGTAAAGGACATTGTATATAAATTATAGATTGAAAATTAGAAATTAAAGAACTGGAGAGCTGAAAAAGGGGAATATCTCTTCATTTTTCACTTCTCTATTCTCAATTTAAGTAATATGGAAGATATAATTGCACCGATTAGCAAAGAACTGTTGAAAGCCGAGTTGACCGAAGACAAGCGCTTGCGCATGACGAACAAAAGTAATAATCAGATATACATTATTACGGCTCAGGACTCTCCGAATATCATGAAAGAGATTGGACGTCTGCGTGAAATCGCATTCCGTGCTGCGGGGGGTGGAACGGGTATGTCAATGGATATCGATGAATACGATATCATGGACAATCCTTATAAACAGTTGATTGTCTGGAACCCGGAGGCAGAAGAAATTCTAGGCGGTTATCGCTATATTCTAGGTACGGAAGTTCGCTTTGATGAGCATGGCGCACCTATCTTGGCTACATCGCACATGTTCAACTTCTCTGAAAAGTTCCTCAAGGAGTATCTTCCCACTACAATCGAGCTGGGCCGTTCATTCGTTACTTTGGAATATCAATCTACCCGTGCCGGCAGCAAAGGACTGTTTGCGCTGGATAATTTATGGGACGGTTTGGGAGCATTGACTGTGGTTATGCCCAACGTGAAATACTTCTTTGGTAAAGTAACCATGTATCCGAGCTATCATCGCCAGGGACGTGACATGATTCTTTATTTCCTGAAGAAACATTTTGGGGATAAAGATAACCTGATTACTCCGATGAAACCGTTGGAAATGGAAGCGAAAGAGTCTGATTTGGCCGCTTTGTTCTGTAAAGATACCTTCAAGGAAGACTATAAGATATTGAATTGCGAGATACGTAAGTTGGGTTATAACATCCCTCCTTTGGTGAATGCTTATATGAGTCTTAGCCCCACTATGCGTATGTTCGGGACTGCCATTAACTATGGCTTTGGTGATGTGGAGGAAACGGGTATCCTGATTGCGGTGGACGAGATACTGGCAGATAAGCGTGTCCGTCACATCCAGTCTTTTATAGAAAGTGAACCGGAAGCCTGCAAACTAACTTCCGGTGCAAATAAAATCTTCTATCCGAGCAGATAGGTTGGATGGGCAGACAGGTTAAACGGCCGGAAGGCTGTTCCCGTTGATTTTCCTGTAAAGGTCGAGCGCAAAGACATCCGTCATGCCGGAAATATAATCCAATACCGCCTGTATTCTTTCGTAGAGTACGGGCGCTTTTATGTTATATTGTCCCGACACACGGTTGATGAGCAGTTGCGAATACGCTTTTTCCGGAGAACGTACGGCTTCAATCATCAGGTCGAGCAAGGTGCTGATGATGCGGAAACCCGCCAGCTCAATGTCCAGTACATCGCGCGAACGGTAAATCTTCTGCAAAGAAACATCTGCGCAATGTTTGTAAGCGGAAGCGGGCAAATCGGAAATGTGTTTAATCAGACTCCCTTTGAAATCTCCTTCCAGAATTTTTGTTTCGTTGTCCAAGAAGGCTTGGGTGCACTCCCGAATCAGCAACCCGATGACACAAGAACGCAGATATCCGATTTGTTCGTTTACGTCGCTGACAATCTCCAGTGTCTTCAACATGTGCGATTTCCGTTCTTCGGGGAAATAGGAAAGAAGTAAATCCTGCGTTTCACGCGTGGTGAGTATCTTCAGCTTGTGTGCGTCTTCAATATCCATCATCTGGTAGCAGATGTCGTCCGCAGCTTCCACCAGATAAACCAATGGGTGCCGGGCATATTCCAAAGGACAGTCGTTCAACTTCTTCATGCCCAGTTCCTCGGCTATCTGCCGGAAACTGCCCTCCTCTGTCGTAAAGAAACCGAACTTGGACTTTTTTCCCGCAAGGCTCGATGAAAAGGGATATTTTACGATACTTGCCAAGGTAGAATAGGTCAAAACAAACCCTCCTTTTCTCCGTCCTTCAAACTGGTGGGTGAGCAGGCGGAAGGCATTGGCGTTTCCTTCAAAGTGGGTCAGGTCTTCCCATTGTTCCGCAGTCAGGTCTTTTTTCAGTAGCGTGCCTTTCCCTTCGGAGAAGAAAGTAGAAATAGCACGTTCACCGGAATGCCCGAAGGGTGGGTTGCCCAAATCATGAGCCAGGCAAGCGGCGGATACGATAGACCCTATTTCCGGCAAGTAAGAATTTTGAAGTTCCGGTCGTTGCGCAAGGATGGCTTTGGCTACATCATTGCCCAGCGAACGGCCTACGCAAGATACTTCCAGGCTATGCGTCAATCGGTTATGTACGAAAATACTACCGGGCAGAGGAAATACCTGTGTCTTATTCTGTAATCTTCTGAAGGGAGCAGAAAAGACAAGCCGGTCATAATCACGTTGGAACTCAGAGCGGTTTTCGCGCCGTTCTTCATGAAATTCTTCCAAACCGAAACGTTTGGCGGAGATGAGGGTGGTCCAATCCATCACTTTATTTACGATTTTACGATGTACGATTTACGATTGAAATTACTGTTGTAACAGCTTCGTTTCTCATTATTTAACTGCAAATGTATCACTATTTACTTCAAAATCCGTAATTTCGCCCGTTAAATAAGTGCTAATGTGCAATTATCATATAAATTAATTGTGATAATATGCTTAGTAAATAGAGTAATATTAATCGTACATCGTAAAATCGTAAATCATAATCATGAACGTTCAGATTATCAATAAATCAAAGCATCCGCTACCCGCCTATGCAACTGAATTGTCCGCCGGTATGGATCTCCGTGCCAATCTTTCCGAGCCCATTTCCCTGCAACCGATGCAGCGCTGCCTGGTTCCTACGGGACTGTACATCGCGTTACCCGCAGGCTATGAAGCACAAGTCCGTCCGCGTAGCGGGTTGGCTATCAAGAAAGGAGTTACCGTTCTTAATTCACCGGGAACGATTGATGCCGATTACCGGGGTGAAATTTGCATCATTCTGGTAAATCTTTCTTCGGAAACCTTTGTGATTGAAGACGGGGAACGCATTGCCCAGATGGTCATAGCCCGCCATGAACAACCTATCTTGCTGGAAGTTGAAGTGTTGGATGAAACAGAACGCGGTGCCGGTGGTTTCGGTCACACGGGTGTATAAGGAAGTTTTAAATGAAAAATAGAAGAATTCTAACTATCGCATGCTTACTGGTCTGTATCCTGTTTGCTTCTTGCGGAACTTCCCGCAGGGGAGTCAAAGGTCAATCGGCGGATGTGGCTGTGGAGCTTACTCCCGAGCAGCAACGTAAGTACGATTATTTCTTTCTGGAAGCTGCCCGGTTGAAAATCCAGAAAGAATATGCCGCTGCTTTTAATTTGCTTCAGCATTGCCTGACCATCAACCCGAATGCTTCGTCGGCTTTATATGAGTTGGCACAGTATTATATCTACCTGAAACAGGTGCCGCAAGGTCAGGCTGCTCTTGAAAAAGCGGTGGAGAACGATCCCGATAACTATTGGTACAGCCAGGGGTTGGCAAATCTTTATCAGCAGCAGAATGAGACGGAAAAGGCTAAAAAGTTGCTGGAGGGTATGGCTGCACGCTTTCCCGATAAGTTAGACCCGCTATATGCCTTGCTTGAAATTTATAATCAGGGAGAGGAATATGACAAAGTGATTGCCACTCTGAACCGCTTGGAGGAGAAGATGGGTAAGAACGAGCAGATAAGTATGGAGAAATTCCGTATCTATTTGCAGATGAAAGATAACAAGAATGCTTTCAACGAAATTGAAAGCCTGGTTGCCGAATACCCCATGGATACACGCTATCAGGTTGTCTTGGGTGATGTTTATCTGCAAAATGGAAAGAAAGAGGAAGCCTATAACCTCTATCGGAAAGTGCTGGATGCAGAACCTGATAATGCGATGGCTATGTATTCGCTGGCTTCTTATTACGATGCTACCGGGCAAAAGGAACTCTACCAGCAACAGTTGGACACTTTATTGCTGAACAAAAAAGTGGCTCCGGATACAAAGTTGAACGTAATGCGCCAATTCATCATTCAGAATGAACAGGAGAGTAAAGACAGTACTTTGGTTATTAATCTTTTCAACCGTATTTTGGAGCAAGAACCTGACGACGCGCAACTGCCGATGCTGTATGCCCAATATCTCCTTTCCAAAGGAATGAACAAAGAGTCATTACCCGTTTTACGTCAAGTGTTGGAGATTGAACCGACCAATACCGCCGCCCGGATGATGCTGCTTGGTGAAGCGGTACGTAAGGAAGACTATACCGATGTTATCGGTTTGTGCGAAGCGGGGATTGAAGCCAATCCTGACATGCTGGAGTTCTATTTCTATCTGGCTATCGCCTATAATCAGGCGGAACGGACGGATGATGTCATTGCCGTTTGCCAAAAGGCGTTGACGCACGTGACGGATAATAGTAAGAAAGAGGTAGTATCGGACTTCTACTCTATTTTGGGCGATGCCTATCATACCAAAGACTTAAACAAAGAAGCCTACGCGGCTTATGATTCTGCGTTGGTTTATAATTCTTCGAATATCGGAGCGCTGAACAATTATGCCTATTATCTTTCGGTTGAGCGTCGTGACTTGGATAAAGCCGAGGAAATGAGTTATAAAACGGTAAAGGCCGACCCTAAAAACTCCACTTACCTGGATACATACGCCTGGATACTCTTTGAAAAAGGCAACTATGCCGAAGCCCGTCTTTATATAGACGAAGCGATGAAGAATGATGAGACGAAAAGTGATGTCATTGTGGAGCATTGCGGTGATATCTACTATATGACGGGTGATGTGGACGGTGCGCTGAAATATTGGAAACAAGCTCTTGAAATGGGCAGCAAGTCCAAGACAATTAAACAGAAAATACAGAAAAAGAAATTTATTATGGGTGATTAATCGCAGTTAATCAATTCATGTTTTAATGATTAAGATAATGAGACAAAATAATATTTATGCATCGGTTCTCTTTTTACTGTTGGCGGTGTGTTTAGCGGGGTGTAAAACTACCCGTAAAGCGGAAACTTCCGTATTGCCGGGAACCCGCTATCTCTCTTCCAAGGTAAAGTTGACCGTTCCCACAAAAGAAGCTGTCTTTACCGTGAACGGGACGATGAAATTGATAAGCGGCGAACTCATGCAACTTTCTTTCCAAATGCCGATTATCCGTACGGAAGTTGCCCGCCTGGAGGTGACGCCGGAAACCATACTGCTGATAGACCGCATGGGTAAACGCTATGTGAGGGCCACCCGGAAAGAACTGAAAGATGTCTTACCCAAGAAGGCTGACTTTGCCCATTTGGAGAAGATACTTTTCGAGGCGGCTAAGCCCAATGGGAAGAAAGCGCTCAGTGGCAAGGAATTGGGCATTCCCTCCCTTGAAAAAGGTAAAATAGAGTTATCTAATTTCTCTGAAAATAAATTCTCCTTGGCTCCTACGCAAGTGTCCCCCAAATACACCCAAGTAGAGTTAAGTGAAATATTAGAAATGCTGATGAGCTTATGAGACGTTTGCTTTGTATTTTAAGTTGTTGTTTCTGTCTTGTTCTTCCACTTCTGGCGCAGTCCAATAAACTGATAAAGGAACTGGAGAACAAACGCGGTGCCCTGCAAAAGCAGATTGCCGAGTCGGAAACACTTCTGAAAACTACAAAGAAAACGGTAGGCAGCCAGTTGAACGGACTTGCCGCGTTGACCGGGCAAATTGAAGAACGCAAACGTTACATCCTTACCATCAATAGTGATATGGAGTCCATTAATCGTGAGTTGGGCTCTTTGGAACGCCAGTTGGGGCGCTTGCAACGTGACTTGAGGGATAAGAAGAAAAAATATGAATCCTCCGTACAGTATCTTTATAAGAACCGATCCATTGAAGAAAAGCTGATGTTTATCTTCTCGGCAGAGAGCCTGGCGCAGACCTATCGCCGACTGCGTTATGTACGCGAATATGCCACTTATCAACGTTTGCAAGGTGAAGAAGTGCTCAAGAAACAAGAGCAGGTAAACCGCAAGAAGACTGAGTTGCGGCAAGTTAAAGCCGCTAAAGAAGGTTTGCTGAAAGAACGTGAGGCTGAAAAAGCGAAGCTCGAGGCTCAGGAAAAGGAAAAGCGTGCCTTGCTTGCCGACCTTCAGAAAAAACAGCGCGGCATACAAAACGAACTGGCGAAGAAACGCCGGGAGGCTACCCAACTTAATAATCGCATTGACCGCCTGATAGCCGAAGAAATAGAAAAGGCCCGCAAGCGTGCCGAAGAAGAAGCGCGTCGTGAAGCGGCTGCACGTAAAAAGGAGGGAGCGAAAAACGGACAATCGGCCCCTGCAACTACTTCTTCAAAGACTAAAGCTGCTCCTTTGGATGCTTATGCCATGAGTAAAGCCGATCGCGAATTGTCGGGTAACTTTGTTAATAACCGTGGTAAACTTCCCATGCCTATCAGTGGCCCTTATATTATTACCAGTCACTACGGACAGTATTCGGTAGAGGGGCTTCGCAACGTCAAGTTGGATAATAAAGGGATTGATATCCAGGGTAAGCCCGGAGCTCAAGCTCGTGCCATCTTTGATGGAAAAGTAGCCGCTGTCTTTAAACTGAACGGCCTGTTTAATATCCTCATTCGCCACGGTGCCTACATCTCCGTATATTGCAATCTGGCTTCCGCTTCTGTAAAACAAGGAGATACGGTGACTACCAAGCAGAATATCGGCCAGGTGTTTTCCGACGGAGCCGATGCCGGGCGCACTGTACTTCACTTCCAATTGCGTAAGGAAAAGGAAAAGCTAAATCCGGAACCTTGGTTGAACAGATAATGAAAATATAGCGAACCGATTGAGGACAAGAGAAGGTATACATGGTATAGGCTCTATTTTTTTTGAGTTTAATCTGGAAACAGGAAAAACAAGTGCTTATCTACCATTTGTGAGGTCGAAAACTATAGGACAATCAAGTGTGGCGCTAAATCATCCATGTGATTATATCAATGAAACAATGGATTTAGATATTTCTTAATGGATAAAGATTAGTAAGAGGGTTATATGTCTTTTTAAGTATTTTTGAACATGGTGAATGTATTATTACTATTACTTGCGTTTATTGCGTGTGTTGGATGTGTTGATTCTAAAATAAATCAGGTTCGGAATGAAGTATCTGATATTATTATAGATCCCGACCAAGTAAGTTTTGATTTAGATATATCAGATATTCTAGTCGATTCTATTGAAATTATTAAATTGGAGACTAATGATAATTGCTTGATAGGAAAAATCGGGAAAATTTCGTTTACAGATCAGTACATTTTAGTTTCTGACCCTGATGTCGCTCGTAAATTGTATATGTTTGATAAATCCGGGAATTTTATTAAATGTATAGGACGAAATGGAAATGGTCCCGGAGAGTATGCTGTGTTTCGCAATTTTATTGTTGCCGGAGATACGGTTCTTATTCAAGATTATTATAAAGACAAATATTTGGTATACCGGATAAAAGATAAGTATTTTGCTGATGATATACATTATATTCCTAATCACCACTCTGCTGTGGCGTATCAGAATATTCTTTATTTGATATCTAATTATTTTTCTTCTAAATATGGTTGTTATAATATTTATCGGTTTGATATGGAAAAGTCCCGAATAGAGTTCGCTTTACCTTTTCCTGAAAAAATGGCTATATCGCAGAGAACATGGGCTGTGGAGCAACAAAGTTGCAGAGTAGGGCAACATTCTTTTGCTTTTTTCCCACTTAATGATACAATCTATGAGATAAACAAGGATATTATACAACCGGCTTACACATTAACCTTTTCAAAGAGAAACATTCCTCAGGATATTATTGAAAAAAATGATGGAAGTCAGTTGATGGATTATGCCTTTTCAAATGGATGTGTGAGAGGTCCTATCCATCTTCAACATTCAGATAAATGGATGTTGGGTACTTATGTTGACGGCAAGCAATTCAGATATATGTTGATTGATAAGAATACAAGAGAGTACAAAATAGGTAAATTTCTAGGATTTAGAAAAGAAGGTGGATTGACCATCCCGCATGTTTATTTAATGGAAGATAATTATTTTATATCTTGGTTGTCCGCCAACTTTCTGAAGATGTGGAGAAAGACATTGGATAGTGCCACGTTTAGTGATGAAAACAAGAGAAAAAACTGGATAAAGTTAATTGATGCAATGAAAGAAGATGACAATCCGGTTATTATAAGATGCAAAATAAAGTAGAAATGAAAGTTAATGATTTGTTGGCTCTAATTATTGTTTTACTTCTTGTTGGTTTTAATGTCTACCTCTATAGGCAAAATTGTCTTATGCTGATGTAGGTAGACAAATTTACTGATTAATAGAATGTGTAGTTATTATGCGAGAAAAGAATCAGTCTTACAGCATAGAGACTCCCTCACCGTCCAGCCGGATGTGTCATCCGGCTGTTTGAATATTAGGATTTTCAAATCCGATTAAAATCAAATATCAAGAAATCTGATTTCCTGATAATTCAGAGCAGATGAATTAAACAAATAAGGAATAAGCGAATTTGGAGATTCTAATATTCAAAAGCAACTGATGAAGAACATCCGCTGCGACGGGGTTTCACTGCATAAAATACTTTGTTTTATGTACTCCACAGAGGTATATTGACTATGCCGAGATAATTTCGCTATATTGATAACCTGTCAGTAAACTACGTATGCCCAGACGGGAATCTATTACCCGGTCAAGACCAATCGCTTAAATTGGTTCATTGCATAAATATACCGCCAAAGCAGGTCATACTATCAGATTTTAATACTATTTTTGCCATTGTATATCGTTTTATTTTGACAATACCAATATAGGTGAAATATCTGATATATCCTAACCGATGAGTATCTTTTTAGAAAACAGTCGGTTAGATTTATTATAGTAACGTAATTTAGAGAAAAGTTGTGGATTTAAGGTTATACATGAAAGCAGTCGCATCTATATTGTGACATTATTAGGTGATATATGATTGTTTTGTTAATCCTGTAGCGTGAAAATCGTTGTATTTATGAAAGAGAGCACAAAATTACTATTGATATACGTAACTATAGGCCTTGTGGCTGCTATAGTTACTGCTTACTTCCTGTATCAAGACAGGGAAGAACATTGGAATGAGTATGCGCGGAAGTCGTTTACCGAAGTATTAAGAAATGAATTGCAAAAGCGGGAAATAAAGGATGTACCATTTTTATCGTGGGGATCACTTTCCTCTGTCCAAAAAGATATACTTCCAGACGACTCGTCCAAAGAAATTGCAATAACAAGTGAGCATGGGGAAAAAACGTCTCAGATACCGACCTTCAAGCTGAATCATAATATTGAGGATAAACCTGATATTCGTGCGATGCACAGCTATATTTTGGAAATGCATCCATTGGTGGCTGATTCTTTGAACCTCGGTTGGACAAAGTCTTTGCAAGAGGTGGGCTTCTCTGGAAGAAATGTAGTGAGAGTGTCTGTTATTGATTTATTGGAACAGGAAACCAAACAGTATTCTGGTGATTCTTTAATTGTGAATGAAGCTGATAGTTTGTGTTGCTTTTATATTGGCTATAGAAGTGAAATCGAAGTTACCGGATTCTTATATCTTCCTTGGTGGAAAACGTTTTTTTTGAAAGACATTATTTTGTTATGCGGCATGGTGATGCTCTGCTTCTTATTGCCTGTTTTGTTAAAATATATCAATCAGTTTTATCACACTTGTTTTGTAAAAACAGAGGTTGTGACTATCGAAAAACAGATTTCTGTGGTTGCTACAGAGAAAAGTGAAATCCATATTTATCAATTGGATGCCGGGGTGTTGTTTGATTACGATTCACGAGAACTTCGCAGAAGTGATAAAACGGAACCGCTAACTTCTCAACTGGCGGATTTGCTGAAACTGTTTCTTGAAGCGGATGATTATTTGTTGACTACTGCCGAAATAGCGGAAGCTTTGTGGCCAAATACGATGGATGCTAAAAACAATATATATTCTGCCATTAGAAAATTACGAACAAGCTTGTCTCACATTTCTCTTTGTACCATTGATAATAAAAACTCATCATATCAGTTGAAAATTCCCTATTCCATCGAAGAAAATGACTGATTCATGCTTTTCTGTAGTGGACAGGATAAATCTTACAATTTCTTACTAAACCGGGAAAAGTCCCGTTAGTCAGACATTGTCAGACTAATTATTAGAGAGCTTTTTCCATTTTTGATACTTTTGCAATCATAATCAAACAAAGATTGCGAAATTATTAATTAAAGTATATGAAGAACATGAAAGGAAAAATCTTGTGGACTACTCTATTGTTAGTAGCTGTTTTAAGCGTAACTATCCAATTACATTCCCGCAAAAATCATTTGGAAAATCTGCTGTTAGAGAATATGGAAGCATTGGCTGCTGGTGAACTACCTCCAGGATCAGGATACTGTATTGGAAATGGTTCGGTAGATTGCCCGATAGGAAATATTAAGGTATATATGGTGCTTAGCGGTTATAGCCTTGAATGAAACAAAGAAATAGCACGGAATGCTTAACAAGGCATTCATCTTGATGGTGGCAAGTACATTTATGTATTCAGTCTGCAAGGTGAACCGTTGCGGAAATATGTATTAGACATTATATCTATGGCATATCTGTGAATGAAGAAAAAGGTATTATTCTTGCTACGGATGTGAATAAGGATGAACCTATACTTGAATATAAGTTGAACTAAAAAAGAATAAGGAACGGACGGCAAACGTTGTGTTGGTATGCCACGAACCATCCGCTCCATAACCCCACAAAAGAAAGGAGACCGAGACAAAGGTAACTGATTTTATTTAAAGAAGCAATATGTTTGCTTTTTCCGTTGAAAGGATAGATACGGAAATGATATGAATATTAATTTTTAAAATAATTAGAATATGAAGAAATTCGTTAAAATAGGATTTGTAGCAATATTTGCTGCAATTGCAGGATATGGAGTTTATACATCTCAAAAGACTGAGGGTATGTCTGATTTAGCTTTGGCTAATGTTGAAGCATTGGCTGATGGTGAATGGGGGACTGGATTTAATTGTCGATGGACTGATTATACTTATTTGCACTGTTATCCATGGGGAAATGGATTAGGGTGCCCGTGTTTTATGTAAAAAGTAGAGTGTGTTAGAAGTGTATTATAATGCAAAGGTAATTTGTTATGTAATTTTTTTGGCACACTCATTTCTTAATATTAATAAAAAATATATGGTTAAAATTTTATTGCAATTGTGCTTTATATTATTTGTTCTTTCTTGTACTTCCGTAAATAATGCAGATTTATATATGTTGGAAAAAACAGATAAATTACTTTGCTTTTCTGTTTCTGATGACGTGAAGATTCCACAAATTTCTGTTTATCCTTTTAGAAATAACGGTCAAGACTTTTTGAGTTTTCAAAATTTCCCTAAAAGTGACATCTATATATATGATATGAATTCTGGAAATTTTGTAAAGAAAGTAAGTATTAAGACAGAAGGTGATAATTCTGTACTTGGGTCTTTTGGCGGATACTTTGCTGTTGATATGGAACATATATTTATTCCGAGTTTATATGTAAATACGATTTTTGTAGTAGACACGATTGGCAATGTAAAACAAAAAATAAACTATTCTAATACGGAGAGTGGGAGTATGTTAATCCCTTTTATCCCAGATAGCAAGTCACAAATGGTTTTTATAGGCGATAGTCTATATATACCTCAGACTGTAAATGGCATGCTAGGCGATAAGGCTATAGAGGAAAGTCCTATAAAGATAGTAATTGATACTGCGAAAGCAACAATAACAGCCCTTCCTATGAAATTTCCTCCTTTAATTAGCTATAAAGATTTTGGAACAGTTGGTGCTTTTGGAGCTGAATATTCCTGTTGTTATGATGAAAAGAATTTTATTTATTCTTTTTACGCTGATGAAGATTTATATTTGACATCTCCTACTCATAAGAAGATAGAGAAAAAGAAAGCTAAAAGTAAATATATAGATAATGTTACTGTCTTTCGTTCTACAGAAGGAAATTTCCAGAAAATGGTGAAAACACAATGCGAGCATGCTTCCTATGGAAAAATATTGTATGATAAGTACCGAGATGTTTATTATAGGTTCGCTTATCCTCCATGTGAGATTAATGATTATTCCGGCGATTATGTTGATCTGATCCGTTCGGGTAGAAAGAATTTTTCAATTATAATATTGGATAACCGGTTGAATATCATAGGAGAAACTTCTTTCCCGTCATATACTTATAATTCTAATCTTTCTTTTATATTGGAAGATGGATTATATCTTAGCTTGAACCATATAAAGAATCCCGATTACTCTGATGATTTATTACGTTTTCAAAAAATAGAGTTAAAAGAAATAAGAAAATAATTCGTTATGAAACATATCTGTATTACTCTGTTAGTAGTTTTTGCATTGTGTATATATACATCTTGTAAGCAAAATACAACTAAGGATCGAATGCTTCATCTAGTAAAGAAATGGGAGCAAAAGCAGATAATTTATCCTTCAGAGGCTATCTTTACAATTTATGGAAAAGATACATTGATAAACTATACAAAATCGGGAGTGGATTATTCAATTGTTAGCTATATTGATTCTTTGGGCTGTCTTAGTTGTAAGTTGCAAGCACAGGCTTGGAAGAATTTTATGAAAACGATTGATTCTATTTCTAAGTCAGATGTTCCTATAAATATATTTGTGCATCATGAGGCTAATGATGAGTTGCTGTCAATCTTGAAGAAAGAAAATTTTGACATCCCCATGTGTTTAGACTTGAATGATTCATTTCGTATTTTGAATAATTTCCCAGCTGACCTGTCATTTAGAACTTTTTTACTTGATAAAGAGAATAGAGTGGTAGCTATCGGCAATCCTATTCATAATCCTAAAATAAGAGAACTGTATCTAAAGATAATTAGAGGTGATAAAAAGGAGCAGGAGGACAAAAGTAAGATTGTTAAAACTAAAGTGAGTATAAACAAAGCTTCTGCTTTGCTAGGTAACTTTGACTGGCAGAAGGAGCAAAAAGCAACTTTTACTTTGAAGAATGCAGGAAATAAACCGTTGGTAATTGAAGACGTGAATACTTCTTGTGGCTGCACTTCTGTGGATTACTCCAAGGAACCCGTACAATCCGGTGGGGAAATTGCTTTGGAAGTACTTTATAAAGCCGATCGTCCTGAACATTTTAATAAAACGATAACAGTGTACTGCAATTCTGAGTCATCTCCGATAAAACTTACAATTTCCGGTAATGCACAATAAGTGCTTGGCCGTCCAGCCGGATGTGTCATCCGGCTGTTTGAATATTAGGATTTTCAAATCCGATTAAAAACAAACATTAAGAAATTTGATTTCCTGATAATTCAGAACAGATGAATTAAACAAATAAGGAATAAGCGAATCTGGAGATTCTAATACTCAAAAGCAGCGGATGAAGAACATCCGCTGCAACGGATAGCCGGGAGGTATTTGTTTATTGCTTTTGCTTGTTCGTTTTTGTCTCTATAAACACTTCCCCAATAATAATATGCTTGTGCTTGCATTCCGGTTTCTTTGGTAGTGTCATAATAGCGTACCGCTGTTTCTATCAACGAATCATTCTTTTGAAGAATATAATTTTTATCTCGTGCTTTGGTTAGTAACAAAGCGTAGTAAGCACGGTCTGCTTTTGTATTTAAACTGTTGGGCATTATTCCTTCCAGTATATTTAGTGCACTGTCGGGGCTTGATTGTATCAGTGAATCTGCCTGAATTAATGATTCGTTATATTCTTTCCGGTCTGTGCAGGCAGCCAAAAGGAAGGAAAGTATAAATATGAATATCAAACTCTGTTTCATTATATGCGGTTTGCTATCGGTTTTAATATCACAAAGATATTCCTTTTTATGTTTGTTCGACTATTTTGAACTGTCTTAATTTGTTGGCTTTTACAGATTGACAATAGGAGGTAGAGACTGTTATAAACTGATTAGCTTACTTGTTTGACTGTAAATTACTGATGTGAATAAGTATTCGTATAACTTGAGTATTAGTTTCTAGCCGTGTGAAACAGTTTGTTCGCTATATTGAAACAGTTTGTTTTCTTTATCAAAACAGAGTGTTTTGTTAAGTGAAACAAAGAGTTTACTAGTAAGAAACAAATTGTTTTATACTGTTGAAACAGATTGTTTTTCCATGGTGAAACACAGTGTTCAGTGGTGAGAACTAAGTAGATAGCTTGATTTAGGTAAATATACCTGTTTATTTTAATGCTGATATATACTTGTGACAGATAGGTGTGATAGATACTTAGCTGTTACAGGTATCTATCACACCTATCTATCACACTGTAAATTGCTAATATTCAATGGAATATCATGCAAAGTGTGATAGCGTGACAGATGTTTTGCAAAAAATAAATCTATGTGGGATTAAATTTCAGTTCCGTCCAACAGTTCCAGATAAAGGCCGATGGCTTCTTCAATCTCCTTTATGAAGATAAACTCATCTGCCGTGTGGGAACGGCTACTCTTTCCGGGACCCATCTTCATGGATGGGAAGGACATTAATGCCTGGTCGGATAACGTTGGTGAACCGAAGGGGACACGTCCCAAGGCGATGGCCTTCTTAACCAACGGATGCTCGGGGGATACGTGTGAAGAACTGAGACGGAAAGAACGGGCTTTGGCTTCACAACTGATGTTCCGTTGTATCTCGTCGAAGAGCTCCCGGTTGCTGTAACATTCATTGCTGCGGATATCTACTACGAAAGTGCAGCGGTCGGGTATCACGTTGTGTTGCGTACCTGCATTCACCATTGTCACACTCATCTTTACCGGTCCCAGCAAGGGCGATTCTTTGGGAAAACGATAGTCCCGAAACCAGGCGATGTCGTTTAGTACCTTATATATGGCATTGTCACCTTCGTTTCGTGCGGCGTGTCCCGAGCGACCGTATGCGGTGACATCCAACACCATCAGACCTTTTTCAGCAATGGCAGGCTGCATTTCCGTGGGTTCGCCTACGATGGCGAACTGTATAGGGGGCAATTCCGGCAGGACTGACTCTATTCCGTCCTTGCCGGAAACTTCTTCTTCGCAAGAGGCAAGGTATATCAGGTTATAAGCCTGCGTCGTGCGGCATAGTTGCAGAAAGACCTGCAACAGGCTGACAACACTTGCTCCGGCATCGTTACTTCCCAAGCCATACAGTTTTCCGTTACTCTCCAACGTCGGGGTAAACGGGTCTTTCCGCCAGCCGTTTACGGGTTTCACGGTGTCGATGTGGGAATTTAACAGCAAAGTCGGTTTATCTAAATCAAACATCGGACTCAAACACCATACGTTATTGCCTTTTCTTCCCGTAGCCATACCTTGCATTTCAATATAATTTTGCAAATAGTCGGCTGCTTTTTCTTCATCACGGCTAAGAGAAGGTATGGCAATCAGAGATTGGAGTACTCCCGTCGCTTCGGATACTAAAGTAGATAGTTCGGTGGTCATCTTCAGATTGTTTATTTGGTTAATAGTGCGCAAACTTACGGATAAATCCTGAAAAAGACGGAGCGTTTCAAATAAATTCCATACACGTATATATCAACACAACTCGAAAAGGTATATTTATAACGGCACTTTTTCGGGCTTTTCCATGCTCTTACGGTATGGGCTGGTGTTCCACATTCTGAGCGTAAGCCTCATTGTAGTTGATGCAAGACAATAGCATCAAGACAATAGTTAACAATTTGCTTTTCATGGCTTCTTACTTTAAAAGTTTTCTATTTCCGTCATCTTCCAATACTTTCATCTGTTGAATGGCAATCTGATTGAGCTTAATCAATCGCTCTCCTTGCAGAATTCCCTGTTCTATGAAAACAGCATTTAAATTCTCCATATTCGATAAGCAAATCAATTCGTTGATAGTGGCATAGTCACGAATATTTCCTTTAAGGTCTGGATGTTGTTCTCGCCACATTTTAGCGGTCATTCCAAACATGGCAACATTAAGCATATCGGCTTCATCGGCATAGATAATACTGGCTTGCTTGGCAGTCACTTCGGCTGGAATAAGGTTCTGCTTGATGGCCTCCGTATGAATACGGTAGTTGATTTTAGAAAGTTCGCGTTTGGCAGTCCATCCTAGTAAAGTTTGTTCTTGTTCTTTCAGACGTTGGAATTCTTTCACTATATAAAGTTCAAACTCGACGGAAATCCAACTTGCGAATTTAAAAGCAATATCCTTATGCGCGTAAGTACCACCATATCTTCCTGCTCTTGAAACAATACCTATTGCATTAGTTCGTTCTATCCATTTTGATGGAGAAAGTGTAAAAGCGTTCAATCCAGCCTCTTTTTTAAACCCCTCGAATTCGATGGGGTTAAAATGAGGATTGTACAGGCTTTCCCAAATACCCAAGTATTCGATAGTGTTACGATTACGCATCCAGTTGCCTATAACGGCTGTAGGGTCATCGCTTTTGTATTTTGCTATATCAGTGAGTGAAATATAGTCATTGTCATTCATTGACACAATAGTCACATTCGTATTCTTGACGTTTATTTTTGCCATATTCCTATAAGATGTTGATTCAATACTTACAAAGGTAAGTACTTTCTTTCGGATTTTTATTAAAGATGTAACCGATTTCAGTTCCTAATTTCAAAATAACCGGATAACTTTTTGCTATTCAAGAGATTTGTCCTATCTTTATAACAACATACTTACCCCGCTTCCCGTCAGAACAGCGCGCTCAGGGTAAGCTTTTTATTTTTAATAACCCCTCTTCTAAAGATTTCATTATCAGTATGGAAATAGTTTCAAATAAAACTAATACCTTTGTGCCGTATTTACCAACAAATTAAAAATATGACTTATCATCATTTGTCTGTCTTGGTGCATCGCCAGGCAGAGAAGTATGGAGACAAAATAGCCCTTAAATACCGGGACTATGAAACTTCGCAATGGTTACCCATCACTTGGAATGAATTTTCGCGGACAGTGCGGCAAGTGGCCAATGCATTAGTGGCATTGGGTGTTGAAGAACAAAGAAATATCGGTATTTTCTCACAGAATAAACCTGAATGTCTGTTCACTGATTTTGGAGCGTTTGCCAACCGCCTGGTGACTATACCGCTGTATGCCACCAGTTCACCGGCGCAGGCGCAATATATCATCAATGATGCTCAGATACGCTTTCTTTTCGTAGGCGAGCAATTTCAGTATGATGCCGCTTTCAGTGTGTTCGGTTTCTGCCAGTCTTTGCAGAAGCTCATTATTTTTGACCGTTCCGTGGTCCGTGACCCTCGTGACAAGACTTCCATTTACTTTGATGAATTCTTGGCGATGGGTAAAGACCTGCCGCATAACGATATCGTGGAAGAACGTATGGCGCGCGCTTCGGATGATGACCTTGCCAATATCCTTTATACTTCCGGCACTACCGGCGAGCCGAAGGGAGTGATGCTGCATCACTTCAATTATAGAGAAGCTATCCGCATCCACGACATCCGTCTGCCTTTTATGACGGACAAGGACGTGTCCATGAACTTCCTTCCGTTGACACATGTCTTTGAGAAGGCATGGTGCTATCTGTGTATCCACCGTGGAACGCAAATCTGCATCAATCTCCGTCCTGCGGATATCCAGACTACTATCAAGGAAGTTCGTCCGACATTGATGTGCAGTGTTCCTCGTTTCTGGGAGAAAGTGTATGCAGGTGTCCAGGAGAAGATTTCTCAGGAGACAGGTATGAAAAAGGCTCTGATGCTGGATGCCATCAAGGTGGGAAAAGCCCATAACATTGACTATTTGCGGCAGGGAAAGACTCCGCCGATGTTATTGCATCTGAAGTATAAGTTCTATGAAAAGACTATCTATGCCTTGCTGAAGAAGACCATCGGCATTGAGAACGGAAACTTCTTCCCGACTGCCGGTGCCGCCGTATCCGATGAAATTTGCGAATTTGTACATTCCGTAGGTATCAATATGGTGGTGGGCTATGGTTTGACAGAGTCTACCGCAACTGTTTCCTGTTTCCCTAACGAAGGTTACGAGATTGGTTCGGTGGGTAAAGTAATGCCGGATATTGAAGTGAAAATCGGTGAGGACAATGAAATCTTGCTTCGCGGTAAGACAATGACCACCGGATATTACAAGAAAGCGGAAGCGACTGCCGCTGCCATTGATAAGGACGGCTGGTTCCATACAGGGGACGCGGGGTATATGAAAGGTGACAATCTGTATCTGACGGAACGTATCAAGGATTTGTTCAAGACTTCCAATGGTAAGTATGTCTGTCCCCAAGCGTTGGAAACCAAACTGGCGATTGACCGTTACATTGACCAGATTGCCGTTATTGCCGACCAGCGCAAGTTCGTTTCGGCTCTGATAGTTCCTGTTTATGGTTTTGTAAAAGACTATGCCAAGGAAAAGGGTATCGAATACAAGGATATGGCTGAATTGTTGCAACATCCTAAAATTCAGGCCCTGTTCCGTGCGCGTATCGACACCTTGCAGCAACAGTTTGCGCACTATGAGCAGATAAAGCGTTTTACGTTGCTGCCCGAACCCTTCAGCATGGAGCGTGGCGAGTTGACGAATACGCTGAAGCTGAAAAGAGCTGTCGTGTCCAAAAATTATAAGGAGCTGATTGATACAATGTACGAAGAATAAATTAACTTTGTACTTTGAGCATAAGCCCGGAAGACTATGACAAAGGAAACACACATCAATGCTACCTGTCGTCCTGAGCTTGTCGAAGGATTTACTCTCTTTCATGTGCATTTAGAGAAAATCTCTTTCGACAGGTTCAGGATGCCGGGTAGTGACAGAATGAAGAAAAAGATTGTGCTTTGCCTTTGTCTGATTTTTACTCTCTCGCTTCATGCGCAAACCCCTATCGATTCGCTGCTGAGTGTGCTCGATGGGGTGGTTGAGCGGAGTAGCCAGTATGAAGAAGTGAAGCGGCAGCGCATTGCCCTGTTGAGGGAGGATGTTTTAAACCGGGGACTTTCTCTTGAAGAGCAGTATCACGCCAATCTCCGCCTTTATAATGAGTATGAAGCTTATATTTGTGATTCCGCACGCCATTATATCAACCGGAATATAGAGATAGCTATCCGTCTGGGACGGCAGGACTGGCTGAATGAGTCGAAACTGAACAAGGCGCATATTCTTGCCACTTCCGGATTGTATGCCGAGGGGGTCAGGCTATTGGAAAGCATCGATAAAAAGGAGCTTGCGGACAAGTTGCTGATTGATTATTACATGTCTTTTGAGAATATCTATCTCTATCATGCCGAGTATGCTGAAGATGACGAATACAGGCCCGTGTATCTCAAAAAGATGAATGCCTATCGCGACTCTGTTCTCCGGTTGGTTCCTCAAGACACTTACCCGTATGTGATAATGAAAGGACCTTCTCTAGTCGACCGGAACCGACAGAAAGAGGCGGAAGAATTATTGGAAAACTTTCTCTCCAAAGTAGCTCCCGATACCAGGGAATACGCTATCATTACTTCTATTCTGGCTTTTGTTTATCAATACGACGACCGGCCGGATATGCAGAAACTGTATTTGGCCAAGAGTGCCATTGCCGACATAAAAGGGGTGGTGAAAGAAAATAACTCCCTTCGGGCATTGGCCGAACTGCTTTATGGTGCGGGCGATATAGAACGGGCTAATAATTATATGAAGAAAAGTATGGCGGATGCCAGCTTATACAATGCCCGTTTGCGTAATGTACAGGCTTCTAAAATGTTGCCGGTGATAGACCATTCCTACCAGTTGGAGAAGGAGAGGCAGCGTGAAAAGCTGCAAGTGTTTCTGTGGGTAATCAGCATATTGTCCCTGTTCCTCATCCTGACCATCGGTTATATTATCCGTCAGATGAAGAAATTGGCTAAAGCCCGTTCGGAACTGGTTTGCGCGAATGATGAGTTGCAAAAGTTGAATGCTGATTTGCTGGATGCCAACCATCAGCAGAAACTGATGAATGATGCGTTGCGGGAAACGAATTGTATCAAGGAAGAATATATCGGCCGGTTTTTGGGGCTTTGTTCCGCTTACATTGATAAATTGGAAACTTACAGGCGGATGTTGAATAAGAAAGCCGCTTCCGGTAAAGTGGAAGAACTGTATAAAACGTTGAAATCTTCCCAATTCATCGACGAAGAACTTACTGAGTTTTATCATAATTTTGATAACTCTTTCTTGAATATCTTTCCCGATTTTGTGGAATGTTTCAATCGTCTCTTACCGGAAGGTGAGCCTATTGTCCCCAAACAGGGTGAACGGTTGACTACGGAGTTGCGCATTTTCGCCCTGATTCGTTTGGGAATTACGGATAGTGCGAAGATAGCCAGTTTCCTGCGTTATTCCATTACTACTATTTATACCTATCGTTCCAAACTGAAAAATAAATCCCTTTATCGGGATGATTTTGAGGAAAGAGTGATGAAAATAGGCTCTTTCAAGGCTTGAATTTCTTATTTCCGATTTAGTTTTTTATCCCCTTTTTACTTATCTATAGTGTTGATATTCAGGGAATATCATTTATGCTATTTTTAGATTTCTTTTAGTCTGAAATTAAAATATATTCATAACTGCTGATATTTGCATCACCACCTTCCGGGTAGAACGGAAGCGGAACTTATTGTTAATGTAAAATCGAAGTATTATGAATGTAAAAAGAACAAAGCAATGTCTTTTCCGGCATTTTCTCATCCTCGCCGGACTACTTGTTACAATGGCAGCTTCGGCACAGCAGTTTACAGTGAAAGGAACTGTAAGAGACATGTCCGGTGAACCGATTATCGGTGCCAATGTAATGGTAAAGGGAACTTCTAACGGAGCAATTACTGATGTTGACGGGAACTATTCGGTTTCAGGCGTCAGTTCGTCGTCTGTACTTGTCTTCTCTTTTATTGGGTATAAAAATCAGGAGGTAGCCTGTAAGGGGCAGCGTGAAATCAATGTCACTTTGGCAGAAGACCTCCAGACTTTGGATGAAGTGGTAGTAGTGGGTTATGGCTCGTTGAGCAAGAAAGAACTCTCCAGTTCTATCGTTCAGGTAGACAAAAGTAAATTCCAGCAGGGAGCCATGAACAATCCTATGGAAATGTTGACCGGTAAGGTAGCCGGTTTGAATGTAGTCAATACGGCTTCGGCAAATCCTAACTCTGGCTCTTCTCTCCAAATTCGTGGCGCAACGTCTATCACGGCTTCCAACGACCCGCTGATTGTGATTGACGGGGTAGCGGGAGGAGATATCCGTAACCTTTCTTCACAAGACATCGAATCGATGACTGTGTTGAAGGATGCCGGTTCTGCTGCAATCTACGGTACGCGTGGCGCCAACGGTGTGATTTTGATTACTACCAAGAAAGGTGCAGGTGAACCGGGTACGGCAAAGGTCACATACGATAGTTGGTTCGGAGTGAATATCGCCAAATCCGGACCGGATATCCTTTCACCGGATGAGTTCCGCCGTTCACGTCGTGGCACCGATTACGGTGCGTCTACCGATTGGTATGATTTGTTGTTGAGAGACTTTTCCTACGACAACAACCAGTACGTATCCATAGACGGCAGTACGAAGAACGGTTATTACGGCGCTTCTTTCAATTATAAGAAAGCGACGGGCATCGACCTGAAGAGTGACCGTGAGGAATATGGAGGCCGTTTCGTGATTGAACAGCGTGTTATAGACAATCGCCTGCAACTGAACGGCTCTTTGAATGCACGCCGGGTAAATGAAACTTGGGGGAATGATGGTATGTTTGATACCGCACTCTCCATGAACCCCACAATGCCGCTGTATGATGATAATGGCAATTACTACCAACCCTCTTCTCCTACAGGCGCCCGCAACCCGGTGGCTGAGTTGAAAGATATCGATAATAACGGCCAGCGCATGTATGTATTGGGAACGGCAGAAGCTAAACTGAATATTCTCCGCTCGGAGAAACATGTACTGAATACTTCTATCAGTTATTCTTTACACTACAATGATTTGAAGCAGCAATACTTCACACCTTCCACCTCGGGAGAGTCTTATTGGAATGGTTATAAAGGCCGTGCGGAAGTGACGTATCAGAAATGGTACACGCAACGTTTGGAATGGTTGGCAAACTATGCGCTTACATTGGACGATCATAGCATCAAGGCTGTGGCGGGTTATACCTATGAAAATTCCCGTTGGGAACGTTTACAGGCTTCCAATAGTGATTTTGCTTACGATAACATCAAGTGGCATGACATCGGTAGCGGTAGTTACCTCAATGCCGGAAAAGCCGGTATGGCTACAGGACAGTCCGTTGCCAAGCTGATAGGTACTTTCGGACGTATCAACTACAACTGGAAGAATTTGTTGATGGCGTCGGCGTCTATCCGCTATGAAGGTTCCACCAAGTTCGGGAAGGACCATAAGTGGGGTGCTTTTCCCTCGGTGTCCCTTGCCTGGGAAATGGCAAATATGGGCTTCATGAAAGGTGCGTCGGATGTTGTGAAGAGTTTGAAGCCCCGTATCTCATACGGTGTGACTGGACGTTCGGACTTCAACTCTTATCTGTCGTTGGCTACGTATAGTACTAAAGGAAGTTATTTCATGGATGGTGAATGGGTAAAAGGTTATGCTCCTTCTGTAAACGCCAATCCTGAACTGGGTTGGGAAAAGAGCATCAGTACCAATGTCGGTATCGACTTCGTGCTTTGGAACCGTTTGAGAGGTTCTATCGACTGGTTCGACCGTCAGTCTAAAGACCTTCTTTATAATTACACGGCTCCCCAGCCACCGTTTGTATATTCTAACATTCTTGTGAATGTGGGTACTACACAGAACCGTGGTATCGAACTTTCTGTGGACGGTGATATTTTTAAAGGGACAAAAGTGGAATGGACTTCCGGCATCAACTACTCGTACGGAACCACCAAACTCAAAGTACTTTCCAACACCATGTATCAGGCATCGTACGTAGAACTGTACCAAAAACCGGGAGTAGGTACCAGCGAGTACTTCTTCCGTGTGCAGGAAGGTGGCAAAGTCGGTCAGTTCTATGGTTATGAGTATGCAGGGGTGGAAGACGGCAAGATGATGATTTATACCGATGAAGGTGAGAAAGTGCCTGTGTCCGAGGCCGATGCCAAGTATAAACGTTACATCGGCAACGGAACCCCGACCTCTTATCTTTCCTGGAGCAATACGTTGCGTTACAAGAATTTCGACCTGAACATATTCTTCCGTGGAGCTTTCGGATTTGAAATATTCAATATGCGTAAGTATGGTATGGGATTGCAAGGCTGCGGTACGGATAATGTACTTCGTGACGCTTATCTCAAAGATAAGGATATTGTTACCGGTGGCGGTGTCATATCTTCTTTCTTCCTTGAGAAAGGTGATTACTTTAAACTGGAAAATGTGACATTGGGTTATAACTTTACTCCGAAACCCAATAAGATACTGGAAAGTATGCGTGTATTTGTTTCTGCCAAGAATCTCTTTACACTCACCGGATATTCCGGTAACGATCCTTCCATTGTGTCTGTCAACGGACTGACTCCGGGCGTAGATACGAATAGTGCCTATCCCACGGCTACTCAGTTGAGTCTGGGACTGACCTTACGGTTTAAATAATTAGTCGAATCATTCAATAGAACGAAAATATGAAATACATAAAATATAATTGGCTGTTGCTGGCCATCCTGAGTTTTTCTTTGTCATCCTGCTTCGACCTTGATGAAGAAGTGTTTGACAGAGTGGATTCCAAGATTTATTATCAAGATGAGAAAAGTGTGAAAGGCGCTGTTGCTTCTATCTATCAGACCGGAGCGATGAGTTACATTGAATATTTCTGGTATCTCCAGGAATTTTCGGCCGACCAGGTCACCTGGCGTTCATGGAACGGTGGTTTGTGGGGATATGATGAAGCCGAGAAGTTTGTACTCTCCACTCATACATGGACCCCTGATTCAAAAATTATCCGTTCCACTTGGGAGACGGCATGGACCACTATCGGTCTTTGCAATACGTTGCTTGCCGATTTGGAATCATTGGAACCCGCTTCATTGAAGATGACCCCGGAGAAGATGAAGACTTATATCGGTGAGGTACGCACCCTTCGTGCATGGGCCTACTATAATATCTTTGAAATTTGGGGAGGTACACTTCCGCTGAATATCTCGGTAGGTACGGATATTCCTCCTACGGCAGATGCGGATTTTGATACGAGCTGTAAGAAAATCTATAACTTTATTGTGACGGAGCTGGATGATTGTGTCAACGACCTTACCAAGAACAATGTGAACCGCATGAATCAGGCGGTGAACCGTATGATTAAAGCGCGTCTGTTGCTGAACGCCGAAGTATTTATCAAGGAAGACCATTACAGCGAGTGTGCAACGCTTTGCCAGGATATCCTGGATAATAAGTACGGTACTTATTCTGTTGCGAAAGATTATCGTGACATCTATTCCATCAATAATATCAACTGCCCGGAGGTAGTAATGGCTTTTGCATTTGAGGTGGGACAGTTGAATGGAGGTTGGATGCGCGATATGCCTTTCCTGCCTTATAATATATGGGAATATTTCAATGGTACCTATACACAAAGCCCTTGGAATTGCGTTTGCTTGACTCCTTCTTTTGACAACTCGGGCAATGTCAATTCATACGGTGGAACGGACAATCCGGCATGTTTCCTGGATGCCCCTTATAATGATAAGTTGGGTGCTGTTTATGAGCGCTACGATGATAGAGATATCCGTAAGCAGAACTACGTATATGATGAGGCTGCCGGTAACTATAGAGGTATGTTCTTGAAAGGGGCTCTCAAGGCTAATTTCGGCAAGGGAGAGTCTATCAAAGCGGATGCCGACCGTGATGGACAGCCTATAGTCTATGTGGACCAGGTAGGCACATTTATGAATAAAGGACGTAATCTGGAAACCGTGATGTCACCGCGATGGGGCGAAACGACCTCGGGTGTGCGATTGATGAAATATCCGGTTTACCCCGAATCGGCAGGTATTGATTTTCAGGATATAGACGAAGTTGAGTTCCGTTTGTCCGAAGTGGTGTATATGCTGGCTGAATGCAAGATGCGTGCAGGTGATGCCAATGGAGCTAAGGAACTGGTGAACAGTGTCCGCCAACGCTATTTCTCTGCGTCGGATTGGGCTAAAGTAAAGGATGAGCCGGGACGTGGCTTTACAGCTTTCGATATGGACTGGATGCTGAACCAGTGGGGACTGGAATTCCTGTCCGAAGGACGTCGCCGCCGTACGGATTTGCGCCGTTTCGATAAATTCACTCAAGGTCAATGGTGGTTCTTCGGCAGAGCTACGGAAGATGGTAAGGTACTTCCTGCCCAGCGTGACCGTAAATATGAATGGTATCCGCTTCCGTCATCAGCCTTGTTGGTGAATCCGGGACTGATACAAAATCCTAATTATCAATAACATTAAATCAGAATATCCATGAAGAAGAATATATTCTACTTACTGCTGTTAATGCCGTTGCTGGCGTTCTTGGGCAGTTGCGATGATAAAGACGAGATTGTGTTTGACCATGAGTTGCCTCAATTCGAGTTGAAAGATAATGCCATCTTGCTGGAAGTGATTATGCCGCAAGGGACATCTGCTGATGATAAAATTTATATTGCGGGTGATTTCAACGGGGGAGAAGAAGCCGTAGGTCAACTGGAATGGTGCTTGGAAAAAGCTGCGAATAGTGATGTGAAATGGGGAATTTATCTGACACCCTCCACATTTAAGAATGGCAAGACACTGGCTGACGGATTTTATTTTGTCTCTGAAAAACAAGGAATGGAACGCACGGTGAAAAATAAGGATGTATCTCATACGTTGAATGTAAGTGTGGGAACGCGTACCAATGTAACGGTTTCCCGCTGGGCGGCTTATTTTGAAGAAGAACCGGATGAAGTGACACATGATGGATATGTCATTTACGTGGAAGATAATTCCGGTTGGGATGCCGTGGCGCTCTACGCTTGGGGCAGCGACCTGCCCGAACTGTTTGGCGCTTGGCCGGGAATACAACCTACCGGGACAGAAGTAAAGGATGGTGTTACTTATAAGTATTTCGACACGGGAGAGGCCAATAAGGGGCTGACCTATAATCTAATCTTCAACAATAATAATGGTGGTGAACAGTTTGATGCAGCGGTTGTAACATTAGACCGTGATTATTATCTGAGAATTACAAATACCGGTTATGAGGAGATAGACCCGAGCCAGAATATTACCCATGACGGATATGCCATTTTCATTGAAGATAACTCCGGCTGGGATGCACTTACGCTTTATGCCTGGGGCAATGATTTGCCTGAGTTGTTTGGAGGGTGGCCCGGAGTCGCCGCTACGGGAACGGTCACCATCAAGGGCATCACTTATCAGTATTTCGATACCGGAAAAGCCAACGAAGGACTGACCTATAATCTGATTTGCAACAATAAGGATGGCGGCAAACAGTTTGATTTGGCACCGGTAACTTTAGACCGTCACTACTATTTCAGCATAACAGACAGTAAAGGAACAGAGGTAGACCCGGAAAATCCCGGAGGTGAAGAAACTGAACCGGAAACTAAAGAATGAAGAAAATGAAGTTTAGGTATTATTTATTATTGATACTTCCGATGTTGTTACTGCACCTCTTTGCGGGGTGCAGTGACGACTCCGGGGGAGGAAACGGAGAGCCGCTGCCATCGCCCGTTAAAACCGGTAATGAGATAGTGGTTTATGAAGCCAATCCGAAAGTTTTTGCACGGGGCAATGCTTTGAATGCCATTTCTGCGCGATTGGATGAGATTAAGTCGCTAGGAGTAAATGTCTTGTGGCTGATGCCTGTCTATGAGCAAGGAGTAAAAGATGCCGTTGGTTCACCCTACTGCGTGAAAGATTATAAGAAGCTGAATGCCGACTATGGAACGGTAGACGATTTGAAGTCTTTGGTTGCGCAAGCCCATGGAAAAGGTATGCGTGTCATTCTGGACTGGGTAGCCAATCATACCTCTTGGGATAATGCCTGGATACAAAATAAATCATGGTACACACAAGATGCCGGAGGTAACATAATCTCTCCCCAAGGCATGGGGTGGGCAGATGTGGCTGATTTGAATTACGATAACCGGGAGATGCGTGCAGCCATGCTGGAAGCCATGAAGTATTGGATAGAAACTGTAGATGCCGATGGTTATCGTTGCGACTATGCCGAGGGAGTGCCCGATGATTTCTGGAAGCAAGCTATCAATGAACTGAAAGTGATAAAAGGCGACGACTTGCTGATGCTTGCAGAAGGAGGAGCGGCAACGTTGTTTACCGATGGATTTGACTTGGTTTACGGATGGGACTTCATTTCGAAATTGCAGGATGTATTTGTCGGAAAGACTACCTTGACGGCATTGTATGAAGTGCATAAACAGGAATACCGGGGAGTGCCCGAAGGAAAACAACGTCTGCGTTATTCCACTAATCACGATTTGGCATCCGAGAAGTCGCCGTTGCAGGTGTATAAAAGTGAGCGTGGCGCAATGGCTGCTTTTGTCGTTGCAAGCATGCTGGGAGGAACGCCGCTCATCTATAGTTCACAAGAAATAGCCTATCCGCAACCGCTTTCTTTCTTCGACTACAGGCTGATGGATTGGAACGCCAATCCCGCTTATCAGGGTGAATATAAACAACTGATGAAAATCTATCAATCTTCCGCTTCTTTGCGGGGAGGAGATTTGAAGACCTACGAAACGGGGAAGGCGGCTTCTTTTTATCGGGCGAATGGAGAAAAGGGACTGTTTGTGGTTGTAAATACCGGCAATGAGTCTCTGACAATAAAAACACCGATAGAGCGCGCCGGTGAACGTATGAAGAATTTGTTGAATAATGAAGAGATAACACTTCCGGCAACTTTGACTTTGGAAGCTTATCAATATTATATCTGGGAAAAAGAACAAACGCTATGAGAATAAGGGATATATTGTTTTCAATAGGGCTGTTGCTATTGCTCTATGCGTGTGGCACTAAGCAACCATTCAAGAATATAGCTGAAGGCGTGCCTGCGCCCGAAGATGTGGTGATGTATCAGGTGAACCCCCGCGTCTTTGCACCTGCTTCTTCTTTCAAGGCAGTGGGAGGGTATTTGGACTCTATCCACCGGTTGGGCGTGAATGTGGTATGGTTTATGCCGATTAATGAAGTGGGAAAAGAAAAATCAGTCAACTCGCCTTATTGTGTGAAAGATTACAAATCTGTAAACCCGGAATTTGGCACGATGGAAGATTTCAGACACCTGGTCGGCCAATGCCATGACAAGGGGATGAGTGTTATTATTGACTGGGTGGCGAACCATACTTCTTGGGATAATGCCTGGATGGAACATAAAGACTGGTATACGCAGGATGACGAAGGAAATGTGGTTTCTCCTGCCAATACGGGTTGGAAAGACGTTGCCGATTTGAATTTCGACAATCAGGAGATGCGCCTTGCCATGATTGATGCCATGAAATTCTGGGTAGATAGTGTAGGGGTAGATGGTTTTCGTTGCGATGCGGCCGATTTTGTCCCGTATGATTTCTGGAAACAGGCTCTCGACTCGCTTCGTGCCATTCCGGGACATCCCTTGCTGATGCTGGCGGAGGGAAAGAGAAAAGACCATTTCACCGCCGGTTTCGATATGAACTACGCTTGGGATTTCTTGGAAGGAATTCGTGATGTGTTCCGGAAAGATACTTGTGCTTCTGCATTGTTTGATATAGACCGTGCGGAGTACGACTCTCTTGCTGCCGGAAAGATAAAACTCCGCTTCACCACCAATCATGATGAGATGGCTAAGATGTCTCCCACACAAGAGTTTGGCAACGAACGTGGTGCGATGGCGGCATTTGTATTATCCACCTATTTGCATGGCGGCGCTTTGATTTACGGTTCGCAGGAAGTGGGTTATCCCGGGCGGATAGACTTTTTCCATTATTGTCCGGTAGACTGGAAGGCAAACCCTGCTTTGAGGGAAGAGTTCAAAACGTTGATGCGGCTCTATAATGAGCATCCCGCCATTCGTAAAGGTAATCTGAGGACTTATCCGGATTGCAATGTATCGGCCTTTGAGAAAGAACTGGATGAAGAACGCTTTTTGATATTGGTGAATGTGCGGAATAGCAGCCAGACCATTCCATTGCCGGGAGTTTATAAGGGATGTTCCGCTAAAGATATCTATACAAATGTACCGGTAGAACTGACAGATATGCTAACTTTGGCGCCATACGAATATAAGGTCTTCGAAATTACTCATTAAATTTGAACGAATATGATAAGAACAACGATTTTAGGACTGTTGCTATGGCTGGCACCGCAAGCGTTTGCCCAACAATTGACTTCGCCGGATGGAAACTTGCAGTTGCACTTCCAATTGGAGGAAGGGGTACCCGTCTATCGGCTTGACTACAAAGGTAAGGGAGTTATTGCTTCAAGCCGTTTGGGACTGGAAATGGAGGAAGCTTCTTTGACCAGTGGCTTTTCACAAGTCGATACAAAGAACGCTTCTTTTGACGAAACATGGACACCGGTTTGGGGAGAATATAGCCGTATACGCAATCACTATAACGAGATGGCCGTTACGCTGGTACAGAAAGAAAATAAAAACCACACCGTGCTGCTTCGGTTCCGCCTGTTCAACGACGGGCTGGGGTTTCGCTATGAACTTCCCGAACAGAAAAGTATGAATTATCTGACAGTGAAGGAAGAATGTACGGAGTTTAACCTGACGGGTAATCATAAAACTTTCTGTATTCCGGGAGATTATGATACGAACGAGTTTGCCTATACCACAGCTCCATTGTCGGAGATAAGGGAGGGGATGGAGAAGAACCTCCGGAAGAAAGGATATGAGTCCCGGGCAACCTCGTTTACGGTGCAGACCCCGCTTATGATGAAAACCGCTGACGGACTTTATATCAATATACACGAGGCTGCTTTGGTAGATTATTCCGGTATGTTGCTGAACGTAGACGATAAGGCTTTCCGTCTCAGCGCCCATCTTACTCCTGATAAATTGGGTAAGAAAGGATACCTGCAACTACCATGCCACACGCCTTGGCGGACGGTAATCGTCAGCGATGACGCCCGAGACATCCTCGCTTCCCAGTTGATTTTGAACCTGAACGAGCCATGCCGGTTTGAGGATACTTCCTGGATTAAACCCCAGAAATTTGTCGGCGTGTGGTGGGAGATGTTTACCGGTCAGGGCAGAACATGGGCATATAGCGATTTTTATAAAGCCAAACCCG
This sequence comes from uncultured Bacteroides sp., assembly GCF_959029255.1. Lineage (GTDB taxonomy): Bacteria > Bacteroidota > Bacteroidia > Bacteroidales > Bacteroidaceae > Bacteroides. The sequence goes on from NZ_CAUFUE010000015.1 coordinate 78,392, forward strand.
GTATTACGGATTATACCGCGTTGACTCCCAACGGCCGCCATGCAGCCAATACCGCCCATGTAAAGGAATACGTCGATTTTGCTGCCGAAAATGGTATTGATGCCGTCCTGGTGGAAGGCTGGAATGAGGGCTGGGAAGACTGGGCTTCCTATCGTAAAGACCGTCAGTTCCTGTTCACCAAGCCTTATCCCGATTTTGATATCAAAGAGTTGCAACGTTATGCTGCCGCTAAAGGTGTGCGCATCATGATGCACCATGAAACTTCTGCCAATGCAGCCGACTATGAACGGCAATTGGAAGATGCCTTCCAATACATGGTGGACAATGGTTATAATTCGGTGAAAACCGGTTATGTGGGTTATGTCATTCCGCGAAGCGAATATCATTCTTCGCAATGGATGAACAACCATTATATTCATGTGGCAAAGCGTGCGGCGAAGTATAAGATTATGATAGACAGCCATGAGGCGGTACGTCCTACCGGCTTATGCCGGACCTATCCCAACTGGCTTGCCCAAGAGTCCGCCCGTGGCGGAGAATTTGAGTCTATGGGAGGAAACGACCCCGACCATACTACCATCCTTCCCTTTACCCGCTTGAAGGGTGGACCGATGGACTATACGCCGGGTATCTTTGAAACTCGTTTGAGTTATTATGGTGACGGAAAGAAAAATGAACGTGTACATACTACATTAGTCAAGCAGCTGGCTTTGTACCTGACCATGCCGGGGCCTTTGCAAATGGCTGCCGACCTGCCTTCCAACTATCGTCGTTTTATGGATGCTTTCCAGTTCATCAAGGATGTCCCGGTGGACTGGGCTGATAGCCGTTATCTTGAAGCGGAACCGGGAGATTATATCACTGTTGCCCGCAAGGCAAAAGACCGTGATGAGTGGTTTGTGGGAGCAATCACCGACGAGAATGCCCGTACGGCGGTTATTCCTTTCGATTACCTTCCTGCCGGAAAGAAATACATAGCCACCGTCTATGAGGACGGTAAGGATGCCGATTGGGATACCAACCCGCAAAGTTATCGTATCCGTAAAGTGGTGGTAACCCATAGAAGTATACTGAAACAGAAGCTGGCCCGTAGCGGCGGGGTAGCTATCAGCCTGAAAGAAGCTACCAAAGAGGAGCTCAAGGGCTTGAAAGAGATTAAATGAAGGAAATTTTCCTGCATTTAATATTAAAGTTAACAATAGGGGAAGCACGGACCGGGAGGTTCGTGCTTTTTTTTGCGATAATAAAATAAGTGACTCGCTATGCAAACATTAGCTTCATAGGATGTAAAGTTCCTTTGGTAGTAAGATAAACTTTAAATGAAGTCTTTGTTTTTATAAATGAAGTCTTCATTTTTAAAAACGAAACCTTTATTTATAGAAATGAAAGCTTCGTTTTAAGTTTATATAGGCACGAAGGTAACTTTATGTAGGCACGAAGGTAAGTTTATATAGGTATGAAGGTAGTTTTATGTAGGTATGAAGGTAGTTTTATGTAGGTATGAAGGGTATTTGTATCGGCATGGATCTAAGTTATTAGCCATGCGACGGATATATAGGAATATGTCAAAACCCTGAAAATCACTATCATTCTGTCACCCTGAGCGTAGTCGAAGGGTCTCATCCCCCTATGTTGACAGAGGAGATGAGATGCTTCGACTACGCTCAGCATGACAGGATGATAAGTCTTTTCAGGGTTTTGATACACACGCACACACACTATCAATTTGGATTTGGTTTTATTAACAGAAAAACACCGTTTCTTCCTTAGGGATTGGGGCTTCTTATCTGTTTTATATAAAGGGGGCATGGTTTTAACTTGACGCTCTTTGATTGCCGGAACATGCAACTCCGTCAGATTGCCGGAACATGTAACTCCGTCAGATTGCCGGAACATGCAACTCCGGTATCTGTATTAATGTTGAATTCTAAGAGACACTGGTATGAACGATAAAACTATTTATTCGCAACGCAATCCGGGGATTGATATGCTACGAGCATTGACTATGTTTGTTATGATTTTTGTAAATGATTTCTGGAAGGTGCATGATGTGCCCCATTGGTTGGAACATGCTGTCTACGGTGAAGATTTTATGGGGCTGGCAGATGTTGTATTTCCCTGTTTCCTGTTTGCTGTGGGTATGTCCATTCCCTATGCCATTGAACGTAGATATGCAAAGGGATATTCGGTGGAATCTACATTGGGACATATCCTTTCGCGTACATTTGCGCTATTGGTGATGGGAGCTTTTATCACTAATTCGGAGTTTCGTCTTTCATCGGATGTCAGTTATCCGATAGGGGTATATTGGTTTTTGATGGCGATAGGGTTTATAGCCGTATGGAATCAATATCCGAAACCTTCCTCCAATACCCAAAAGAATTTGTTCCTACTATTCAAAGTTATCGGTGTGGCGCTTCTCCTATATCTGGCATTTACGTTTCGTAGCCCCAAAGGGGGCGTTTTCGGAGCTTATTGGGGAATATTGGGAGCAATCGGCTGGACATATCTGGTGTGCACCGTTATCTATCTGTTTACTCGTGACCGTCTGAAATATCTGATATATGCCTGGGTAGCCTTTGTACTCATCTGCCTGCTAAGTACGCCGATGCGCGAAGAATTCGGAGGAGCTGCCATCCTTGCATTTCCTGAACCGAACTTCTATCAGGGGATGCTGAACATCCTTCATATCGGCAACGGGGCGTTACCGGCATTTACGATGGGTGGCATAATTCTGTCTGTTGCCAGTGCCCGGTTTGCAAGTCGAAGTAATGCATGGAAAGTGCGGAATGCATTGATGGTGGCAGCGGGGCTGCTGCTACTGGGAATTCTTTCGCATCATTGCTGGATTGTATCTAAAATAAGCGCTACTCCTCCTTGGGTGTTTTATGTAACCGCCATTTCGGTGGCCACATATACGTTATTGAGTTATCTGGTTAGCCACCATATCACGGGCTGGTTCAATCTGATACGCCCTGCCGGAACCGCCACATTGACTACTTACCTGGTGCCTTATGTCTTTTATGGATTTGCCGATGTCACCGGTATTATCCTGCCTGATTGGTTCACTCATGGTTTCATGGGACTGGTCAATTGCATCTGTTTCGCTTTTGTGGTGATTGGCGTTACCTGGGTGATGGAGAAATTGCATATTAAACTTAAAATATAAATACGATGAAGAAAATTCTTTTCCCCCTGTTTTTGCTGCTGTTTTTATCGTTAGGCGTGTGCTCGTGCCGACAGGAAGCGAAAGAAACCACGAAAGAATATCCAATGTTCTGGACATGGCTTGACTATCGGCCCGACATGAATTTTGATTCCATTTGCGGGGTGATGAATGAACTGGGCATGGAAGGTATTCTGCTGAATGCGCCTACGCCCGATGATTACCGGGTAGCGATACCCATTGCCCATAAACATGGCATTGAAGTATATGCATGGTTGTGGACCATGAACTTGGAGCACGACCGCGACCGGATACTGAAGGAGCATCCCGAATGGTTTAGTGTGAACCGGAATGGGAAAAGCCTGGCGGATACTACAGCCTACGTAGATTATTATAAATTCCTTTGTCCTGCATTGCCTGAGGTGCGGGAGTTTATCAAAGATAAGATAAAGTCCTATTGTGAAGTGGAAGGATTGAACGGTATCGCTATAGACTATCACCGCTTTGTCGATGTCGTACTTCCTACTACTTTGTGGCCTCACTATGGCATTGTTCAGGATCGTGAATATGCTGCTTGGGATTATGGCTATCACCCTGCCATGCTCAGGAAGTTCAAAGAGCAATACGGCTATGACCCCCGCGAACAGGAAGACCCTTCACTGGATGTGAATTGGCGCCGGTTCCGGTGTGACCAGATTACTGAAGTAGCCAATATGATTGCTGAAGTCGTGCATTCATACGGAAAGACTATGGCTGCTTCGCCGTTCCCTACCCCGAAGATGGCTTCACGCATGGTGCGCCAGGATTGGGGTAACTGGAATTTGGATATTGTATTTCCGATGGTTTATCACACGTTCTATACCGAAGATGTCAGTTTTATTTCCGACTGTACGGTTGAGAATGCGCGCGACAAGAATGAACAGACTACATTGTATTGCGGGATGACGGCAACCGACGGACCGGAGATGTTTGAATGTATGGATGCTGCTTTGAACAATGGAGCGCAAGGCATTTCGGTGTTTACCATAAATGGTTTGCGTTCTCCTGAAGTGAGAAAACAATTCAAGGCTTATACGGATAGTGTGAAGGCCGTGCGTGCAGCCAATGGCGGATTGATAAAGGTTTCTCATCCGGCTGTGGCCGACGCTGACCCTTTTAAGCATGAAGGTGTCATGAAACGGGTGGAACAACGTATGCGGCAGCTTATAGCTGAAGCGGAGGGGAAAGAAGAGCTTGCCCCGTTGGCGTTGGGTGAATATGAACTGGGTGACTATTACGATGCGACCAGGCATTATCAGGTAGTGGATAATAATAGTGGAATTACCTTTGATGTTACTTTCTATTTCTATGGAGATGTATTGTCTGGATGGGATGTCGCGAAGGCAAATCAAGGCTCAAAGAACCTGTTTGTAAAGAAGATTGCGTGTACTGATGTTCCCGAAGCTGAAACGGTACGTTCATTACTGGATAAAAACAACATAGGGTTTCATTCAATTGATGTGGCTAATTGGAAGGAATTTCCGTATAAACCGGAAGTCAGCTTCCGTATTGCCCATACCGGTAACTGTATATTGCTGCATTATAAAGTGAAAGAAGCGAGTGTGCGTGCTGTAGCTGCCGAAGACAACGGGCATGTATGGGAGGATGCTTGCGTAGAGTTCTTTGTATCGCCTACGTCGGATAGTTGTTACTACAATTTTGAGTGTAATTGCATCGGCAGATTGTTAATTCAGGGTGGTCCTCTTGGTAATAATCGTCCGTTGGCAAGCGCGCAGACCTTGAATGCGGTGAAACGCTGGAGTTCATTGGGTGACAAGCCTTTTAAGGAACGTGCCGGAGCGTGTAGCTGGGAACTGGCTCTGGTAATACCTGCTTCGGCTTTCTTCTTGCATCCGCTGGATAATCTGGATGGAAAAACGATGAGGGGAAATTTCTATAAGTGTGGCGATAAACTGCAAACTCCCCATTATCTTTCATGGAATCCCATCGGTTTGGAGCATCCCATGTTTCACTGTCCGGATTATTTCGGTACACTTTCTTTTGAATAATTCAGGAGGAATTGCTTTTCATGCTATGACTTATTCGTCTGATTGCAGCGGAATTATGCGTTTTTTTCCTAACTTTGCCGTCCAAAAGATAGAATTTGAAGAAAGTATATGATTACCATTGAACAACTGAAAGATATCAAGGAACGTACCGAAGCGTTGAATCGCTATCTGGACATCGAAGGAAAGAAGATTCAAGTCGAAGAAGAACAGTTGCGTACTCAGGCGCCCGGTTTCTGGGATGACCAGAAAGCTGCTGAAGCCCAGATGAAGAAAGTGAAAGGCTTGCAGCAATGGATTTCCGGTTACAATGAAGTCAAGACGATGGCGGATGAGTTGCAACTCGCGTTTGACTTTTATAAGGACGAGCTGGTGACGGAAGAAGAGGTGGATGAGGCATACGCAAAAGCATCTACTGCCGTAGAGGCACTCGAACTTAAGAATATGCTTCGTGAGGAAGCCGACCAGATGGACTGTGTGTTGAAAATCAATTCCGGTGCGGGTGGTACGGAAAGCCAGGATTGGGCGAGCATGCTGATGCGCATGTATCTGCGTTATGCCGAAACCCACGGATACAAAGCGACCATTTCCAACTTGCAGGAAGGTGATGAAGCCGGAATTAAGGCTTGTACCATTGAGATTGCCGGAGATTATGCCTACGGTTACCTGAAAGGTGAAAACGGTGTGCATCGCCTGGTGCGTGTATCTCCTTATAATGCCCAGGGCAAGCGCATGACTTCTTTTGCTTCTGTTTTCGTTACCCCGTTGGTGGACGATACGATTGAAGTGAACATCAATGTAGCCAATATCTCATGGGATACTTTCCGCTCCAGTGGTGCAGGTGGACAGAACGTAAATAAGGTAGAATCCGGCGTTCGTCTGCGTTATCAATTCAAAGACCCCTATACCGGCGAAGAAGAAGAAATTCTGATTGAAAATACCGAAACGCGTGACCAGCCTAAAAACCGTGAAAATGCAATGCGTCAGTTGCGCTCTATTTTGTATGATAAAGAACTTCAGCATCGCATGGCGGAGCAGGCGAAAGTGGAAGCGGGTAAAAAGAAAATCGAGTGGGGGTCACAAATCCGCAGTTATGTGTTTGATGACCGCCGCGTGAAAGACCACCGTACCAATTTCCAGACTTCGGACGTGAATGGCGTGATGGACGGCAAGATAGATGGTTTTGTGAAAGCTTATCTGATGGAGTTTGCCGGAAGCGGTGAATAAATAGATAAATTACTTGATAATATATCCCCGGAAGACAACTGTTTTTCTTTCGGGGATTTTTTCTTTTCGAAATACTTGGAAACTTCCTGAATTTCCTTTTACTTTGTTAGTCGTTGAACTTTAAACTATAAAAACACCATGGGAAAGAATAAAAAGAAAGTAATGCACAGCCGCAGAGAAGAGCAACAAGCAAAGAAAGTTTTATTGATTATCGGAGTAGCTGCTTTGATATTAGTATTTGCCATGTTGATAGGGTATTCCTTCTTAGGCAAATAAAAACATTCTATGTCTCAGGAAATAGAGAGAAAGTTCCTTGTAAAAGGAGAATATAAATCACAAGCTTATGCCCAAAGCCGTATTGTGCAAGGTTATATCAGCAGTGCACGGGGGAGGACTGTGCGGATACGTATCCGTGACGGAAAGGGATATCTGACTATTAAGGGAGCTTCCAATGCTTCGGGTACCAGTCGTTATGAATGGGAGAAAGAAATTCTACTCGATGAGGCGGAAGAACTGATGAAACTATGTGAGCCGGGAGTCATTGATAAAACACGTTATCTGGTGCGTAGCGGTAAACATGTCTTTGAGGTGGATGAGTTCTACGGGGAGAATGAGGGACTTGTTGTCGCCGAGGTGGAACTTGCTTCAGAAGATGAAGCTTTTGAGAAGCCCGGTTTCATAGGGCAGGAAGTAACGGGAGACATCCGCTACTATAATTCACAACTGATGCTGCATCCTTATAAAAGTTGGCTGTAGGAAATTAATAAAGAAAAGCCGGAACGTTGATACGCTCCGGCTTTTTTATGAATTGTGAATATCTCTTATTCCAATTATCAATCTTCGTTGATTGTACAGATGCTGACACGGTTCCAGTCCGGTTCTTCGAACATGTTACCTACACCTTGACCTTCAGCGGTGATGCGGTTTGCAGCAATCTTATATCTGTTGATGAGCATGTTCTTAACAGATTCTGCGCGTTGTCTTGCGATGCGGGCATTTACGTCGGCATTACCTTCGGGAGAAGCATAACCCTTGATAGATACGGATGCGTTGTTGTGGTGCTTCAGGTAAGTAGCGATACGTTCTACGTTAGGAATCTGAGAAGATTCTACGGCAGTACCACCCTGACGGAAAGTAACAACAGACTCCAAAGTCTTCTTGTTGATGGTGTTCGTCTCGGTGATTACCTTCGGAGCTTGGTTCTTGCAGTCGTTCAAAGCTTGTTCCAGACCGGCAGCCTTCTGGTTGGCATCGTTCAATGCGCTCTTCAGTGCAGCTTCGTTCTTATCAGCTTCCTGACGCAGGTTGTTGATTTGATTGTTCAAAGCGTCGATTTCAGACTGGTTGTACGGCTTTACGACGGTGAAGTAGCGTTTGTCATTGCTGCTCTTGAAGTGGTATTTCAGACCTGCCATGAATTCCCATGCGCCATTGTTGGCATTGAACATTACGTTCTTGGTGCCTTTTTCGTTCATGTCGTAAACCAAAGCCGGTTTGAAAGCAACAGTCCATGCCTTTGATTCACCCAGGTTGAAGTTGAAATTAAGACCGAACTTGCTGGACATTGAGTTTCCATAACCTGCACAGTAGTGCATCCAACCGATACCTGCTACTGTTTCAACCTCAAACAGTCTCGGTTCACCTTTATAACCGCAGAACATGTTGTTCAGATTCAATGTGTTCAATAAACTAAAGTTCAAAGCATCGAATGCAGTTTTCGAATATGCACTTTTGTTAGTACCTATAACATCGTTGGTATTGATATACCCGTTCATCTCCAAGCCTAAACCTACTACCGGAGTAAGTTGCTTGCTCAGACCGATACCCATACCTGCACACATGTTTTTGAAGAATGCTCTGTGAGTGAGTGGAGTAGTTCCTCCTACATTGAATCCTACCGACCAATTGTCTGTAAACTTGTTTCCTTCTACGGCATTTTGTGCATTAGCGGCTACAACGGCCATGCACATTAAAAAACTTACAATAATCTTTTTCATTTTTTGTTTGTTTTTAAATTTCGGGGTGCAAAGATACACAAAAAGCAATATGTTGGATATCAAAGGCAATAAAATCTGATAAAAACATCAAATTTTCCTACATATCGAACAAAATTCAGTATATTTGTCTTTATAGAGAGGAAGAAATGGAAAAAATTTATGAATACTTGCCGGAAGAACTGGTCACATTTATTTTGGTGACGGTGTTCTCATTGCTGATTGGCTTGTCATTGCGGCGAATCAGTTTGAAACGTGAAGGGGAAACAACCCTTTTCGGAACGGACCGCACGTTTACCTTTATCGGTATATTGGGATATCTTCTCTATATCCTCGACCCGGTGGAGTATCGTCTTTTTATGGGTGGAGGTGCTGTCCTCGGCTTGTTGCTGGCATTAAATTATTATGTCAAGCAATCTCAATTCCATGTTTTCGGGGTTACTACAATCATTATTGCTCTGATTACTTATTGTATTGCTCCCATCGTGGCAACACAGCCATCCTGGTTCTACGTCATGGTAATTGTCACCGTACTGTTATTCACCGAGTTGAAACATACATTTACCGAGTTGGCGCAACGAATGAAGAATGACGAGATGATTACGCTTGCCAAGTTCCTTGCCATAAGTGGTATCATATTGCCGATGCTGCCCAATAAAGATTTGATACCGGGCATCCACTTGACTCCTTATAGTATTTGGCTGGCAACCGTAGTTGTTTCAGGAATTTCTTACCTGTCTTATTTATTAAAGAGGTATGTCTTCCGTGAATCCGGTATCTTGGTCTCCGGCATTGTGGGTGGCTTATATAGCAGTACGGCTACCATATCAGTGTTGGCGCGTAAAAGCCGGAAAGCATCTGCCCAGGAAGCTCCTGAATACGTAGCTGCCATGTTGCTGGCGGTCAGTATGATGTTCCTTCGTTTTTTGATTCTGATAGGTATTTTCAGTGTGGATACCTTGCTTGCCATCTATCCCTATTTGCTTATTATGTCTGCGGTCACTGCCGGAATCGCCTGGTTTCTACATTCCAAGTGGAAGCGTCCGGCTGTGGCGGGAGCGACAGATGAAGAAGACGATAGCAGTAACCCGCTGGAATTTAAAGTAGCCTTGATTTTTGCTGTTTTGTTTGTCGTATTTACGATTGCAACACATTATACATTAATGTATGCCGGCAAGGGTGGATTGACTTTGTTGTCTTTCGTTTCCGGGTTCAGTGATATCACTCCATTTATCTTGAACTTACTGCAAGGTACGAATAATGTGGCTGTTTCCATAATAACAGCTTGCAGCATGCAGGCAATAGTCAGTAATATTGCCGTGAACATGTGCTATGCACTCTTTTTTTCGGGTAGCCAAAGTCCATTGCGCAGGTGGGTGTTGGGAGGCTTTGGCTGTGTGATTATCTCCAATATCGTATTGCTTCTTTTCTTCTATTTTTTATGAGTAACCTTTTGTAATTCATTGCTTCGCTCATCTGCTGCGGCAGGGGTAATGATTACTGTCAGTGGCGGATAAATCATCTTAACGAGTTCCGAAAGGTCTTCATTTTTTAATCGGATACATCCCTCACTTGCCCGGCTGCCGATACTTTCGGGTAAGTGTGTACCGTGTATACCGATGCCGGAGTGTCCGGGTACATCGAGACGGATGAAATAATCACCGTAAGCTCCTTTTATTTTTCCTTTTCCATCTCCGAAGTCATGTTCCCATTCGGAGGCTTTTTGGATGTCGGCTACTTGGAAAACGCCTTCGGGGGTTCTCATGTCTCCTTGTTTCACCTTATTTCCCTCATTCAGCCCAATGGCGACAGGGGCGGAAAAGAGTTCTTTCCCTTTATAGTCGATGAGCCTGAGCCTTTTTTCTTGTTTGGATATAAGCAATATTTTGGCATTTTCCCATTGTTGCTTGTCGGCTTTATTATGTATATGCTGCCAATAAAGCGCTCCTGCCATGATACCTATGATAAGCAGCAGGAGCGGAAATATAATGTGTCTCTTCATTATTTGTCGAATGTAAAGGTTTCGCCGCCGGAATATCTAATGACGACTTTCCCATAACGATTTGTCCCCATATAATCAATATAACCATCCATTGGTACGCCGGATATTGAAGCGCGCAATATTGGAATTTCCGTATCATCCCCAAAGGAATAAACCGCTAATCTGCGTTCGCCGCTTGTATTATCACGAATAATGAATGCAAAATCTGTGAATTTACTGTTCTTATTATAGAGACGTGGATAGTACACCGAGTTTGGCTTTGCGTCTTTGTCTTTCGTGTAAATCTGCCAACCGTTACTTCCGCTTTGCATTTGGTTGCTTTTGAGGTAGTCCATAATGGCATTGCGACACTTGGTGGAGACAATACACTCGCGGGCATCCATGTTTCCCCATACATTATCAAGCAAATCAAAGTCCCTTTTCTCCATCACAAAAGGAGAAGCTACATAACCTTTCAAACCGTTGAATTTGACTTCTGCCCATTCGCCACCTTTTTCATAGGTAATCAGTTCCGAACCATAAGGGATTTTTGTAATAATGTTATATTCTATCCCGGCGAGTTGTGAGGAACGTAGAAAAAGGTTAGTAGCATAGACATAGGTGCGCAGTGCATCCCGGTCTTTGGCGTAAGGCTGGTACCAGAAAATGTAGCTGCAAATGCCGCCAATCAGCAGGACAGCAATTATGATACCTGCAATCAACCCACCCGAACTTTTTCGGGGAGTGGGGGCGGTGGCTATTACAGGTTCTTGAGCCTCTGTTGATAGAGGAGTATTACTCTTTTGTGAGGATAGCTGAGGTTGTTGAGCTTGAGTAGCAGCCGGGGTGTTTTCTTCAATTGGGGTGCTGTTGTTTCCCGGAGTATATCTTTGCTCTTCTTCTTTTCTTCTTTTTTCTTCTATAGCTTGCTCCTCATCCGCTGCTTTGCGGGCTTGCCGCGCTCTTTGTTCTTCTTTTGCCGCACTGATGAATATCGGACTGTATTCGCTCTGATTGGCAAGTATGCTAATCAGTTCATCGTCTGTTTTGCCCGATACTTTAACCCTTGCGGACTCTGCTCGGCGGTAAGTCTCGCGATTTTCTTTTTCCTGACGGGCAGCTTCTACGAAAGCGGCATTATACTCTTCCGGATTCTTAAGAATGTAATCCAAATCTGTATCCGACTTGGTGGCTAATTTGGTACGAAGTCCTGCATCAACCGGCGCTTGCGAGGTTCCGGAGGAAACGATTGCCTGTTTAGGAATGTTTCCTTCAGATGGTTGACCCATAACTACTGCGTCTGTAGGTTGAAGTATGGTGTTCTTGATGGATATCCATCCGCACAGAAGCATAATAAATGCTATAAAACTAAATATTCCCTCCAGTATAGGTCCCATAATAGGAATTAAGCCGAGTAAAGTGCCGATAAGTCCTACAATCAAAGATGAATATAAGGTGGAGGCGCCACTACGTGCTTTTGGGGGGAAGTCGGAAGAACTCCTTAGACGTCCGTAGCCACCTAGCATAACGAAGAAAGCCGTGATATTGAAGACTAAACAAAAAAATCCTCCTAAGAAGGGTAAATAGTCAATGAAAACGGCTAACAACGACCAAATTATACCGCTTCGCACCCTGAGAATACCGATTTGGGCTTCTCCAATTTGTAATACGGAGAAATTTTTTAGGGCGGATAAATACATAAAATATCCTATAACTATAAGGAGACTTGCGATATATCCCATAATGTCCCATTGATCCGGGGCAAAATCCATAGGTTTGCCATCCAGCATATCCAAAAATGAACCGACATCATTCATGTCACCGATGTAGTTGACAATAGATTTACCTATTCCGGCCAGCGTTATCAAAATAATCGCATTGAGGATACTTGCGGCTCTTGAGCGCCATTCGTTTTGTGTAACCATAGTATATTTCTTTTTTGTTTTAAAAGTCTTCTTGCAAAAGTGGCACAAATTTTCAAATAATTCAAATGAATTCTATCTATTTTGATAGATAAAGTGTTGTTTATCAAAAGATGTAACGGGATACCGTGACAAATATTCGGTATCATTATAATTGCTAAGCAAATAATTTGTCTTATAGGTTCCCGAATTTATCTTTTTACAAAAAGGTAGATAGTTTTCGTTTTTCAGTGACATAGTCGTTTTCAGGAATTGTCATATTGAATTTGAGTAATACATTTACTCTTTTTTAACTCCGAAATGCTCGTAATGCCCATGAAATACGGTATTTTTGTCGAATTCTTGTGACAAAATAGGCATGTATTGCGTCTAATACGAGAAAAGTAAACGGGAATAGTCATTAAAACGAGAAAACACAATGAGAATTAAATGGATTTTGTTGCTGGGCATGTTGATTTTATCCGGTCTGGCGGTAGCGCAAAACACGGCAACACCTACTTTTCAAGTGAAAGGTATTTTGCTTGATTCATTAACCCAGGAAAGCGAGCCTTACGCCACTATCAAGATTGCCAAAAAGAGTGCTCCGGCACGGGCCGTCAAGATGCTGGTTACCGATATGAAAGGTAAGTTTCAGGAGAAGATACCGGGAACAGGTGATTTTGTGATGACAATCTCCTCCGTAGGGCGTAGTAATATCGTGAAGAATTTCTCGGTAAAAGCGGGAGACAAACTGGTGGACTTCGGTACTTTGTATATTTCGGATGCTTCCAATGAACTGGGACAGGTTGAAGTAGTAGCTCAGAAACCCTTGGTAAAAGTAGATGTGGATAAGATTGAATATAATATAGAAGATGACCCCGATTCGAAAACAAATTCCGTTATAGAGATGCTTCGTAAAGTTCCGTTGGTAACGGTGGATGGCGAAGATAATATTCAGGTGAACGGAAGTAGCAGTTTCAAAATACACGTCAACGGGAAGCCCAACAATATGATGAGTAATAACCCCAAGGAGGTTCTAAAAAGCATGCCGGCCAACACCATTAAATATATAGAGGTTATCACTTCACCGGGGGCGAAATATGATGCCGAGGGTGTGGGAGGTATTCTTAATATTGTGACCGTCGGTAGTGGATTTGAAGGGTATACCGCTACATTCAGCGCCCGTGCCAGTAATATGGGATTGGGGGGCGGTGCATACGCTACCATCAAGCAAGGCAAGCTTACATTGACGGGAAACTATAACTACAGTTACAACAACCAGCCTACCAATTATTCGGACAGCTATCGTGAAGATTATAATTCTACAGACCAAAAATATCTGGAATCTAATAGTTCATCAGATTATAGCGGGCAATTTCAGCATGGTAATGTGGAAGCCAGTTACGAGATAGACACCTTGCGGCTTATCACTATGTCTATAGGTATGTATGGTGGTGGAAACGACAATGATTCGGAAGGTAACACTGAAATGTGGAATGAGGCACGGGATAAAAAGGCATATAGTTATCGCACCTCAACGATGGGTGACGGTTCGTGGTATTCCATCCGTGGTAACGTTGATTACCAGCGTGTATCGAAGAAAAATAAGGATCGTATGCTTACTTTGTCCTACAAAATCAATACCCAACCTCAGAAAAGCGATAACTTTAACCGTTATCTGGACCGCTATCAGGTACCTGAAGCTTTCCTGCTCTATAACTCCCACACTTTCGGCAAGACTAATACTACGGAGCATACTTTCCAGGTTGATTATACAACGCCTATCGGTAAACTGCATACCATAGAGACCGGTATGAAGTATATTATTCGCAACAACATAAGTGAAAATAATTTTGAGGAAGACAAAAGCAGTGATGGAAATGGTAGTTATGTATATAATAAGGACCGCAGTAGCAATTACAAACATTTAAATGATATCCTGGCTGCTTATTTGGGCTATACATTGCGTTACAAGGATTTCACCTTCAAGCCCGGCGTACGTTTTGAACACACGGCGCAAGATGTACGCTATATAGTCGGTGCGGGAGAAGACTTCAAGGTAGACTATAATGATGTGGTTCCTTCCGTGTCCTTGGGTATTAAATTGGGCAAAACGCAGACATTGCGTGGAGGATATGACATGCGTATCTATCGACCGGGTATCTGGTATCTGAATCCTTATTTTGACGACAGAAACCCGATGTTCATCACTCAAGGTAACTCGGAACTGGAGAGTGAAAAGAGCCATGCCTTCAATCTGAGTTATAGTAGCTTTACTTCTAAATTTAACATCAATGTAGCGCTGCGTCATTCCTTCAACAACAATGGAATAGAACGTGTGAGCCGCCTGATAGGTGAAGGTGGTGAGTATTTTGGTGCCGACAAAACGCATTTTGCCCCCGAGGGCGCCCTCTATAGCACGTATGAGAATATAGGAAAGAGCCGTAATACTAATTTGAGTTTATATCTCAACTGGAATGCGTCTCCCAAGACGCGTATTTACGTGAATGGTCGCGGTAGCTATTCAGACATTAAAAGCCCCTCACAGAATTTGCATAACTATGGCTGGCAAGGTTCTATGTATGGTGGCGTTCAGCACACCTTTCCGTGGAAACTGCGGGCTAGCTTGAATGCCGGTGGAAGTACACCTTATATTTCTCTGCAAGGAAAAGGGAGTGGTTACTACTACTATAGCCTGAGTGTGAACCGTTCTTTCCTCAAAGACCGTCTGACAGTGAGCGCATACGCTTCGAACCTGTTCTCTAAGTATATTCATTTCGATAATACGACTTTCGGTCAGAACTTTTATTCAACCAGTAAGAGCCGTTACCCCAATCGTTCCTTCGGTATGAGCATCAGTTATCGTATAGGTGAATTGAAAGCCAGTGTGAAGAAAGCTGCCCGCTCCATCAGTAATGATGACGTGAAAGGCGGTGGCGGAGAAGGTGGCGGAGCTGCTGTTCAATAACCCCTTCCAGAACCTGTTTTGAGGGACTGCTTTGTTCCTCACCGGGGAACGCCCTGCTCCCCACCGAGGAACACCGTCTTCCTCGGTGGGGAGCAGGGCCTTTGTTTTCGGACTTTATTTCTTATTTATGTCTTTTGCTGTAAATCCCAGCTTTTCCAGTCCTTTTTGTACATCCGGGTGGCTCATAAAAAGATTCCAGAGCAGTCCGGTACGATAGTTCTCAATCATCACCACAATCGGTCCCTGGTCAATGGCGAGGTAACGTTGCGGATACCAATTATCCGTTTCACTGAAAGCATCATAGAAGCCGTACCGGCCAAATACTTTATCTCCCATTTCGTAGAGGTGGCGCATCACTTGCAATGAGTACTCCGGCGTATAAACGATGGACGACAAAGCGGCGGTAGGAGAGATGACACCCTGGTCGTCCCGTTCGTTAGGGGCGTGCGCAGCATATCCGTTTACTGAATAACTGGCGGTCAAGCCCCAACAATCAGGACCGAAACCTTTATAGTGTTTAGGGTTACGGATACAGTATGCGCGGTTCACAAGCGTCAAGTTACGCATTTCGTCGAAGTAACTGGGACAATACTCATCTTTCAACCCGTTGGGGTCAAGACCGAGGAAGGAGTACTGTGCCCAGAACAACGGGCCGGCTTCCGTTCCTTGATAGCGCAGATGCAGTTCGATGCCTTCCACCTTGTGAGGTTCTACGATAGCGCCATTCTGTGCCCAACCGTCGTGATAGACGGCGGCAGGGACACCATGAGTTGGCGATGCGGCTGCAAGTATATACATAATGAGGCATTCGTTGTAACCATGTACGGGGAAATCCATTTTCCATCCGTGCTCAGGACTCCAATGCCAATAGAGTACATTCTGGTCGCCCTGGCGATAGAAATTCCAGTCCACTTCACGCCACAGTTTATCAATACGAGTGGCAAGAGCCTTTTCCTGCTCACTGCCGTTGGCATAATATTGGTGAACGGCAAGCAACGCCTGCATGATGAAAGCTGTTTCCACCAGGTCGCCGCCATTATCCATTTTCCCGAAAGGTTTCACTTTGCCGGTATCACCGTACCACCAATGAGGATAAGCCCCGTGGAAACGGTCGGCTGTTTCAAGAAAAGAGACAATACGCTCCATGCGGCTCAAACCTTCTTCCCGGGTGACATAGCCGCGGTCTATACCGGCAAGTATCGCCATGATGCCGAAACCGCTACCACCTGAGGTTATGACATTCTGGTCGTTTTCTGGATAATCACCATCTATATGGATGCGTTCCCGTGCCAATCCGCTGTTAGGTTCGGCACCTTCCCAGAAGTAATTGAAAGTACGGCGCTGAACAGTGTCCATCAAGGCATCGTCGCTCAATGCTTCCTTGTCATTGCCGTTTTTTTTCTGCCCGCAGGCTCCCATGAGGAGTAACAGGCAGAAAAGGGAACAATATATTTTAAAGTATTTCATAATGCATTATTTTCAAATTCCTCTTATTTAAGTGTCATCCGCGCCGTCTTCGTAGCCTGGCTGCTTCCACCTATAAAGATATCAAACTCTCCCGGTTCGGCTACATGATTTAAATCGTAGTCATAGAAACGCAACAGGTCCGGAGTGATTTTAAAAGAAACCGTCTTGCTTTCGCCCGCACGGAGAAATATCTTCTCGAAGCCTTTCAATTCGCGTACCGGACGGGTGATACTTCCCACGAGGTCACGGATATAGAGCTGTACTACTTCTGCGCCGTCACGTTTCCCCGTATTGGTAACGGTGACTACGGCAGTGATAGAACCATTCTGGCCCATCGTAGGCGTGCTCAGAGCAATGTCGCTGTATTGGAAAGTCGTATACGACAAACCATACCCGAAGGGATACAACGGGTCGTTATCCACATCCAAGTAATTACTGCGGAACTTCTCAAACCACTTTCCATCTTTCAACGGACGCCCAGTGTTCTTGTGATTATAGAACAAAGGTATCTGTCCCACATTCTTCGGGAAGGTCATTGTCAACTTACCGCTTGGGTTTACGTCGCCAAACAGTACATCGCCGATTGCGTAAGCTGCTTCACTACCTCCGAACCATACGTTCAGGATGGCAGGTACATTCTCCTGTTCCCAAGTCAGCGTCAAAGGACGACCCGTAAAGAGCGTCAGTACCACCGGTTTTCCCGTTTTCAGCAACGCTTTCAGCAGTGTGCGTTGCACATCGGGAATATCCAGCTCGGTGCGGCTTGAACTTTCACCACTCATTTCAGAGGATTCGCCAAGGGCGGCTATAATGACATCTGCTCCGGCAGCTACTTTTAAAGCCTCTTCCAGCATCTCCTTGTCAGTCTGGTTATCGCGATTCAGCGAGCGGCCGAACATGGTGGCACGTTCCTCGTAGGCCGCGTCACTAATCAGATTACTGCCTTTGGCGTATGTGACGTTCACCTTGCCCGCCATCATTTCCTTCAATCCCTCATACAAAGAAGGATAGTCATTGAGACGTGCGGCCACGCTCCATGTGCCCGGCATATTGCTACGGGTATTGCCGAGCGGGCCGATAACGGCAACAGTCCCTTTCTTTTCCAGGGGAAGTATCGGTGAGGCGGGAGTGCCCGGATGCTTCGGCATGCTGCCGTTCTTCAACAGGACAAAACTTTCCGAAGCTATCTTGCGGGCTGCGTCACGGTGCTCTTTAGTGAATATATCGCGTGCCGGACGGCTCAAGTCACAATATTTATACGGGTTGTCGAACAGCCCCAATTTGTATTTCGCTTCCAGAATACGGCGGCAGGCGGCATCCAGAGTTTTCATACTTACTTTACCCTGTGTAATGGATTTCTTCAGAGTTCCTACGAAACCTTCACTGACCATATCCATATCGACCCCTGCATTGAGGGCACGTGCGGAAACGGTTTGAAGGTCTCCGATACCATGTTCCACCATTTCGGAAATACCGGTAAAGTCTGTTACGACAAAGCCTTTAAAACTCCATTGCTTACGCAACACGTCCGTCAACAACCATTTATTAGCGGTGGCAGGTATTCCGTCAATTTCATTGAAAGAAGCCATCACACTACCTACGCCTGCCTCTACAGCAGCTTCGAAAGGATACATATATTCATTGAACATACGGTTGCGACTCATATCCACCGTGTTGTAATCACGCCCCGCTTCACCGGCTCCATAGAGCGCGAAATGCTTGACGCATGCCATGATTTCATCGTTGCGCTTCATCTGGTCGGACAGGTCGTCTCCCTGATATCCGTATACCATTGCTTTGGCTATGGCTCCACCGAGGAAAGGGTCCTCACCACTACCTTCACTGACACGCCCCCAGCGAGGGTCACGGCTGATGTCCACCATCGGGCTGAATGTCCATGAAATGCCGTCGGCGCTTGCTTCAACGGCGGCGATGCGTGCGGACTTCTCGATAGCTGCCATGTCCCATGTACACGACAATCCCAGAGGAATGGGGAAGATAGTTTCGTAACCGTGTATCACGTCCATACCAAAAAGCAACGGAATGCCCAGGCGTGAATTTTCTACAGCCAGTTTCTGCACGTCACGTATCTTTGCTGCACCTTTCAAGTTGAAAAGTCCTCCTACGAGTCCTTGTTCAATCTTTTTGGCAACGTCACTGCTCTTGGCTTGTCCGGTAGTGATTTCTCCTGTTACGGGCAGATTTAGCTGACCTATTTTTTCCTCCACGGTCATCTTCTTCATCAGTGCGTCGATGAAGCGGTCCATGTCTTGCGGAGATTTCTGCGCCTGAAGGGTGGCGATACCCATCAGGGTTGCCGCCATCAAGAGGCCTGTTCTTTTGAAAATCTTCTTCATAAGATGTATTTTTAGTTGAATGATAATTTAATGAAGAATTAAGAATGAAGAATGAAGAATTTAGCTGCGCTATGCAAGCATGCCGCAAGGCAATTCTTCATTCTTCATTCTTCATTCTTCATTTTTTAGTAATTCGGATTCTGTACCAATACGCCATTTGATTTGTCAATCTCTTCCTGCGGCAACGGTAGCAACGCATTCTTGTCTTGGTAATTCTTTCCCGCAGCTTGAAGTACTTCCTTGGCAATGCCCCAACGTACTAAGTCATAGAAACGGTCCGGTTCCAAAGCCAGTTCTACCCTGCGTTCGTGACGGATGGCTTCACGCAATACGGTCTGGTCGGTAGAAGTTATCTTCGGCAATATATCGTTGTTCATTCCACGGGCATGTGCACGTACCTGTTCCAGATAACCGACGGCTTCGCCGGGAATACCTTTCTCGTTGGCAGATTCGGCAGCCATCAGCAATACGTCAGGATAGCGGATGATGCGGATATTTACCCAGAAACCTTCTTTGGTGTATTTTTTACGCAACTCGGGTTCCGTGTATGCTTTCTTGTTAAAGTAAGCGCCCATAGCGGTAGAGACAGGAGATTCTCCGTATGGCTTGTTTGTATTCTCCGGTGTGATGGGGTCACTGATGCTTCTACGGAAGTAGAGCAGGGTAGCATCCTTACGAGGGTCACCCGGTTCAAAAGCTTGTCCTACGAGCGTAGTACCCATGTGCCAACCCCAACCTAAGTTCCATTCTCCGGCACCGCGCACACCTTGTACCTGGCAGAACTGGCTGCCGATGACGTCACTGTTCTTAAGTGCTTCAGTCGCTTCGCATTGCAGTTCAAAAATACTCTGTCCGCAGTTTTCTCCTTCAACGGTAAATACTTTATCCACCGGTGTGTCCAGGTTGTATTTACCGGTCTTGATGACATCGGTAGAGGCGACGTACATATTATCCCAATCATTTCGCATCATATAAGTGCGGGCATGCAAGGCACGTGCCGCTCCGTATGTGATACGTCCTATATATTCTGTAGACCATTCCAGGGGCAAACATTTTTCGGCTTCGGTCAAGTCCTTGTCAATCTGCTCGTAAATCTTCTCCGCAGTTGTTTTAGGGATATTAGCCTCGGAAGCTTCGTTTATCTTAAAAGTCACCAAAGGCACTTCGCCCCATGCGCGCACAAGGTTGAAATAGCAATAAGCGCGGAAGAACAAAGCCTCCCCTTTGGTACGTATATTCTCAAGGTCATCTTTATTCGCGCTGTTTTCCAGGTCGTTCAGTATGTCATTGCACTGATAGATGATTTTGTAATTCTGTCCCCAGTAGGCATTCAACGTACCGTTGGATGCAGTATATTGAAAATCATCCCACATGGCTGCCTGGTCGGCGCCGTCACCGGCGTCACTGCCTTTTTCGGAATCTTCGCTGCGTACGTTATGTACCATGAATGCGGGGATACCGGCGGTGATGTTGTAACTACGCATCAAGTAGTATACGTTGTACATCTTTCCACCTACAAGGGCGTTGGGGGCATCGTCTTCGGTGAACTGCCCCAGCGGGTCACGGTCCAGGAAGTCGTTACAGGATGTCAAGGCAAAGGTTGTCAATGTACCTGCTATCAATGTTATAATTTTATTTCTTAATTTCATAATCTTCTTGTTATAGGTTCAATAAAGTACTGTTATTCCGCAAGGAAATCTTGTTCCGGTGCTACACCGGTTAGAATGTCAGGTTGAAACCGAATGTGTAAATTGCCGGCATCGGATAGCTGCCGTCATCTACGCCGAATGCGATAGCCGTACCTCCCAGTTCAGGAGTATATCCGGTATTGTGCTTCCAAGTCTTCAGGTTCTGGATGTTCACGTAGAGCTTCAGTGCCTGCATGCCGATTCTGGAAATCAGAGTCTTATCGAAGTTATAGGCCAACTGCACATTACGGATGCGGAAGAAACTGCCATCTTCGATGTAGTATTCGGAGTTCAAATTATTGATGGTATGTTTCGTGTTCAGCAACGGTTGGGTATTGCTTGTACCCGGTCCGTGCCAACGGTCCAGACGTTGTTTCATAAAGTTGAACTGGCTCCAGTTATAGTTATCCCAAGTACGGAATATCTGGTTACCGGCCTGTCCCATCATGTCGACACCCAGTTCCCAGTTTTTGTAGGTCACTCCCAGCGTGATACCGTACGTTACGTCCGGTGTCGGGTCGCCAATCATGGTACGGTCGGCAGGAGTAATCTCGCCGTTTCCATCCACGTCCGCGAACTTCAAGTCACCCGGTGTCACGGTAGCTAGTGTATTCTTGGGCGAATTGTTGATTTCTTCCTGCGTCTGGTAAACGCCTTCTACTTTGTAACCGTAGAAATAGCCGATAGGATATCCCGCCATTGTATAACTTTGGCTCTTGTCTCCGGCGATGATGGAATAACCCTCCTGGACAAGGCTCAATACCTTATTCTTGATGGTAGTAAGGTTGGCTCCTACGTTGTAGCCCCAATCGCCTATCTGGTCACGCCAGCTTACGGCAAGTTCCACACCCTTATTCTCGATGGAACCGAGGTTGCCGATACCCGGCACTGTTCCTGAAATACCCGGTACTTCCGCCAGCAGGTCTTTGGTCGTTTTCTTGTAATAGACACCCTCAAAATGCAAACGGTTACGCAGGAAGTTTGCTTCTGCGCCTACCTCCCATGCTTCCACCTTTTCCCATCTCAGATGCGGGTTAGGCAGATATGAGAGTTGATAACCCGGATAAATGGCGGACGGTTTGCCGAATACGGCAGAGTATGCATTAGTCAGCAAGGGCTCGGCAGGATAGGCTTTGTCCAGGTTCTGGTTACCGAGTGTACCCCATGAACCTTTCAGCTTCAACATGTCCAGCCAGGTAATATTTTTCATGAAATCTTCTTCCGTCATCAACCAACCGGCGCCGACGGAATAAAAATTCTGCCATTGGTTTCCCGTATAAGAGAAAGCTGAGGAACCGTCACGACGATACGATGCGTTCAGCAAATATCTGCCTTTGTAATTATAGAGTACACGTCCCAGAATAGATACCGTACTGCGTTCCCATTGGGTACTTCCGTTGGTGGAGGTTGCCGCGTCGCCGATACTGACATACCACTTGTCGGGATTGTCGGGAATCACCAGTCCGACCCCTTGTGTGCGGCCGGCATTCAGGTTTTCAAACTTATTATAATAGGTGGTGAAACCTGCCGTAGCGGTCAGGCTATGTTCGCCCCATGTATTCTGGTAAGTCAACAGGTAGTCGCTTTGCACTTTTGTTTCCGTCTCCTTGGCTTGGGTCACTCCGGTTTTTCCGTCGCCCAAAGTCACTACACTACCTTCTACGCTACTGTCGAATACCTGAATGATAGGGGTATAAGTGCGTTTGCTGTTGGAAGCATAGTCCATGGAGTACATCACTTTGGCTTGGAAATGCTTCAGGAAGTCCCATTGGGCATATACATTGCCCGATGCTCTGTAATTCTCTGCGCGGGTAGTGTTGGCTTTCAAGTCGACATCCACCATCGGGTTGTTCATTTGCGCCTTCTGAAAATTGGGCAGTGTGGTGTATAAACCATATTCTTGATTGAAAACGGGAGCTACAGGAGCAGCACGCAAAGCTGTTGCCACACTTTTGGTGTCAGCAGGCAGCATACGTGCACCATTGAACTGGAAGCCAACCTTGAAATTATCCGTCAACTTATAGTCATTACTGACGTTCAACGTCACTTTACTGTACTTCTCATGCTTGATGTTACCTTGTTCGTAGGCATACCCGGCACCAAGATAGAAGCTGTGTTTGGCAGAAGCGCCCGTGACACTGATATTGTTATTGGTGATAAATCCGGTTTGGAAGATTTCATCTTGCCAGTTGGTATTACCCGTCCAGTCGGTAAAATCAAATTCCGGATTACCTTCGTTTCTCAGCTGTTCATTGTACAGTTCCTTGAAACCGGCGGCATCTGTCAATGCAATTTTGTTCGTCACAGCTTTAAAACCGAACGAACCGTTGATGTTGACACGTGTCTGCCCCTCCTTCGCTTTTTTAGTGGTGATGATGATGACACCATTGGCGCCGCGCACACCGAAGATAGCAAGGGATGAAGGGTCTTTCAGGATTTCCATAGACTCTATGTCCTGTGGATTCAGGAAGTTGATGTTGTCGTTGAACAAACCGTCCACCACATACAGTGGCTTGTATCCGTTGATTGAGTTTGTACCGCGTACACGTATTTCCGGGTCGGCGCCTGCCTTACCCGAGTTGATGACCTGTACACCGGCAATCTTTCCCTGTAGTGCCGAAACCGGGTTAGCTACCGGCTTGTTGGCGATTTCATCACCCTTTATATTGGTGATGGAGCCGGTAAGGTCGCGTTTCTTGGCGCTACCGTAACCGATAACTACTGTCTCGGCAAGCATTTGCGCGTCATCCTGCATTTTTACATTGATGACGCTTTGGTTGCCTACTTTGATAGCCTGCTTCACCATACCCACGTATGAGAAGTCCAGTGTGGCTTCCGGTGGTACTTGAATGGAATATTTACCGTCAATATCGGTAATCACACCGTTGTTGGTTCCTTGTTGCAAGACGGATGCGCCGATTAATGGTTCACCTGTTGCGTCGGTCACCATACCGGTCACCGTTTTGTTCTGTGAAAATGCAGGTGTTGTGGCGAGGAGCATGCATGCTATCAGAAATAGATTTTTCAGCCATGAGGCTCTCTTCATAGGAAGTCTAGGTTTTTTCTTCATTGCATAAATTTTTAGTGGATAACTAACTTGATTATTTCCACTGAAACAATCAAGATGCAAAAAAGATTTCGTTCGCTTCCATATCTCCCGTTTTTAACACATACAAAAAATAAAGCCTCGGAAATATCACATTCCCGGGGCTTCCTTGTTGTTTGTCTGATTTATACTATGAAAAATAGTGCGGCTGATAGGACTCGAACCTACACGTCTCACGACACCAGATCCTAAGTCTGGCGCGGCTACCAATTACGCCACAGCCGCAACGATAAATTTGTTTAGCGGTGCAAAGATAAGAAGTTTTCCCGATTTGACAAGCGAAAGAGGAAAGAAAGTTATTCATTCCCTTCCGGCGTCCACTTCCCGCTAAGGAAAGCGCGGGCTTTTTCCAGAATGGTATCTATATTTTTAGCTTCATCTGTTTCCAGCATATCTACCTTGATGTCTGGGTCTATTCCCCATTCTATTTGTTCCATGTCTACGCTGAAGTGCGGACTGGCAGAAAAACGGACGGTCCATCCGTTGGGCAACTCCGAAGTGAAGGGCATGCCGGAACCACCTCCCGTTTTATCTCCCATGGTAGTGACGTTGGGTAAATAGCGCATTTGGTTTACGAAGTCATTTGTTGCGCTGTAAGAGCGGCGGTTAGTCAATACGACAACCTTCTTTTGCCAGCGTACTCCGTCGTTGGGCTCCAGATGGATGGGATAAGGCTCGGAGAAGTCGTTGTGTCCCTTTCCCGTCTTATGGCTGATGTATCCGGTCAATACTTTCTCATTGGTGAAACGGGCGGCGATACGGGTGGAGTTGGTGACGTTTCCACCGCCATTGCTACGTACGTCGATGATAAGTCCGTTGCATACGGCAAGGTAGGAGAGTATCTCGTCCAGGTTTCCATTGCCGATGGGCGAGGAAAAACTCCCGTAACGTATATAGCCGATGTTATCTTCCAATATCTTGTACTTGATACCGGCGGCAGTACGATAGTCGGTACTGGCTTTTCCCAAATAATAATCTTCAACGATATCTTCGCGGAAATTACGTGGATAATCTTGATACCACGCGTCATAATAGGAAACGTTGTGTGATGAGGCAAGGTTTACGTGCCCGTCTTGCAGTTCGTTCAGCATCTTTCCCAATACCTCAAACAGTCCCTCGCTCGTCATATTGTTAGTGATGAGTTTGCTGTATTTGGTGTGTATGGCATCCCAATCAATTTGCTTGTATTCCAGAAAACAATATCGCTCGTCGATAATCTTCCACAAGGCTTCAAAGTTCCCTTGCGGCGTATTGACCACATCATCCTCGCCGATACAACCGCTGAACAGGGGAAGCGCGACAATCAGAAATATTATTTTTTTTAGAAATCCCATCATCTTATCATTCAACATTTATCATCCTTTCATTTCTTTCTATTACTCCGCAGCAGATATAATTCCTTTACAAATCCCACCATAAACATATAAGAGTATGTATGTGTCTTTATATCATTCACCTTGGATTGCTGCGCATCCCAGATATAACCCAGCCGCATTTTGGCACGTCCCACAGGGAAATCCACCGTCAGCATCTGCCGCAGTGAAGGCTGATTGTGCAGTGAAGTAAACTTTACCACGCCACTGCTGTTGCCCAATGAGAATATTTCATAGTAAGACTGTCCGTAGTGGGGTGAGAACATCACGCCCATCAAAGGTAGGTTTATCTGATAACGGAGTGTCAGCGGATAATTCTTTATCTTTAAGTCCCAAATTGCCATGCCCGATGCATCGAGGTTGATGTACGCCCTTGCCGATGCCGGATTGTTGGTATTCCGCAGATTGTACACAAACCCGCCGTTCAAGTCGGCCAGTCCTCCGGCAAGCAACTTAAAATTACTTGTTATGTGAAAATTGTAGTGCAAGCCATAGTTCCAGTTCGCCAATGCGGAGAAAGTATTGTTATTGTCTACCTTGTTGTGCGTATAGCCTAAATCAGCCTGAAAGAAACTTTGCAAAGACAGTTTGCCGTCCGCCCATTTCGTCATCCGCATGCTTTCGCGGGAGAAGCGGAAGTCGATGCCCTTGTATTCCTGTGGCGACAGATAAGTGTCGAATACATTCGTAAAACCTACGCCGTACATGGTGGCACGGGTCACGAGGTGGCTTTGTTCCAATCCTTCCGCTTCTGCCGGAAGTTGTGCTTGCGCCCTTCCGGAACATAGAAGCAGGCAGCCTGCCAGTATGGCTGATTTAAGTAGTTTCATGCTTACTGTCGTCATTTGAGAACAACTTCATTTGCCCTGTCAGTTCATCCAGGATATCCCCTTCGCTTTTCCCGTGGTCGGGGTCAAGTATTTCCGGTTCATTTTCTTCCTCTTTCCCCTCCGTTTGTACGGTTTCAGGCTGGCGCAGAGGCTCCAGTTCATTGATGGTTTCAATGGTGAAGGTAGTCAGTCGTTTTCCTTTTGCTTTGAAACCCTTCACAGCTATAAACTCGTCCGCTTCTATTATCAGCGGCTCACGGAAATTATCATGACCGCCAAATATTACTTCCAAGCGCGGATAGTATTCATCCGTCAGCAACACGAGGCGGTTGTCCTTATTCTCGCCCAGATAGTTCTGTTTGCGGTTGCTTGCTTCAAAACAGAACCGCTTGATGTACGGATAGTTTTGTTGGTCGGCATCATAAAGCACTGCTGTCCATATCTTGTTGGCGTCATACTTTTCGAGCACGCGGATACTGTCTTCGTAGTGATTGTTGAGGTCGAAATTCGTTGTGTAGAACTCGCCGCTGTTCAGCACCACGAGAATGCTGTCTTCACTCTGGAACTCTCCGAGGTATTCGCCGCGCCCGTCATAGTTGAGCCGCAGGACATCACGGTCGAACCAAACTTTGCGTCCACCTAAGGTAGAGCCGCCTCGTTGCTTCAATGCTATCTTGTGTACGGGCAACTTCGTCAGTATATTACCCATGGCCTGACGTCCCTTGATGCCGATATTGCTGAAATCTTCTTCAAAAATAATGCGGCGCACACGCGGATTCGGTTTCAGAGTGACTTTGATGATTTCCGCTTCTCCGTTGGGGTTGGCTGTGAAATACACGATACGTGAATCAGGCGTACCCTGTGTCACGTCATATTCACGGTCGCGCACCACCGAAGTCACGGCGAAGCGCTTGATGTAGTGCGTACCTTCCTTGCCGTCCCGATAAACCACATTATAGATGGTGCGCTTGTCATTCTTCTTGAACACGGCGGCATAAAGTATATTTTTGCCGACAAACTTCTTGTCCGCCACCGGCGTAATGATGTATCGCCCGTCGCGGAAGAAAATGATAACATCATCCAGGTCGGAGCAGTTTGCCAGAAACTCGTCTTTCTTCAAGCCCGTTCCTATGAATCCTTCTTCGCGGTTGATATATAGTTTTTCATTGGCTTCCACCACCTTTGCGGTATCGATGGTATCGAAGTTGCGCAATTCCGTACGGCGCGGGAAGTTTTTGCCATATTTGTCTTTCAGCATCCTGAACCAGTCCACGGTATATTCCACGATGTTTGCCAGATGGCGGTCTATCTCCTCGATGTCCGCTTTCATGCGGGCAATCGATTCCTCCGCCTTGTCGGAGTTGAACCGGAGGATGCGGGCCATCTTTATTTCCATCAGCTTGAGGATATCGTCTTTGGTCACTTCACGGATAAACGTCGGGTAATAAGGCGTCAGGCGCTCGTCGATATGTTCGCAGGCGGCATCCATGTTTTTAGCCTGTTCAAATTCCTTATCCTTGTAGATACGCTCTTCGATGAATATCTTTTCCAATGAAGCGAAGTGCAGGCTTTCCAGAATTTCATTCTTATGGATTTCGAGTTCCATCCGCAGCAATACCAACGTATTGTCTACCGATTTCTTCAGTACGTCACTGATGGTGAGGAAGTGGGGCTTCTGGTCATCAATGACGCAGCAGTTGGGCGAAATACTCACTTCGCAGTCGGTGAAAGCATACAAGGCATCAATCGTCTTATCCGATGAAACACCGGGCGCGAGGTGCACCAGTATCTCGGCGTTGCCCGATGTAAGGTCTTCTACTTTCTTGATTTTGATTTTTCCCTTTTCGCTTGCCTTTACAATGGAGTCGCAGACGTTCGCCACCGTTTTGCCGTAGGGAATTTCCTTGATGGCGATGGTTTTGTTGTCCACCTTTTCTATTTTGGCGCGCACACGTACGGCGCCACCACGTTCGCCGTCGTTATATTTTGAGACGTCGATGTTGCCCCCCGTCTGGAAATCAGGATAAAGTTTGAATTCCTCCTTATGCAGATATTGGATGGAGGCATCGCAAAGTTCATTGAAATTATGCGGCAATATTTTGGATGAAAGACCTACGGCAATGCCTTCCACACCCTGTGCCAGCAATAGCGGAAACTTAACGGGGAGTGTCACCGGTTCCTTGTTACGTCCGTCGTATGAGAGTTTCCATTCCGTGGTTTTAGGATTGAATACTACATCCAGTGCAAACTTTGAAAGTCGCGCTTCGATGTAACGGGGGGCAGCCGCACTGTCTCCCGTGAGGATATTTCCCCAGTTACCCTGGCAGTCTATGAGCAGGTCTTTTTGACCGAGCTGAACCAAAGCGTCGCCGATAGAAGCATCTCCATGCGGGTGGAACTGCATCGTATGTCCCACGATGTTAGCCACCTTGTTGTAGCGTCCGTCTTCCAAGCGTCTCATGGAGTGCAGGATGCGTCGTTGCACAGGCTTCAGCCCATCCATGATGTGAGGTACGGCACGTTCCAGGATAACGTAAGAAGCGTAGTCCAGAAACCAATTCTGGTACATTCCGCTCAGTTGATGCTTTACGCTTACGTCGTTCGTATCCGCAGGTTTATAATCAGAATGTCCTTCGCTCCCTTCCGGGAGTTCTTTGTCCAAGTCTTCTTTCGGTGCTTCAAAATCTTCGCTCATATTTCTTCGGGAATTGTCTATTCAATGGTAACTGCTGATTTTGCAGTTGCAGGCAAAAATACAAAATTTATCGGGAAAATCAGCAAATCGCTTTAAAAAACAAGGTATATAACGGGTTAAGTTGTTTTTCTGTTCTATTGTAGGGATGAAATGGCTAATCTATCTCTTTTTCATAAATAAAAAGAAAAACAGACCAATTTATCCCTACTTCGTACCCGCTCCCTACCTTCTCCCTACCCGGTCCCTACCTGCTCCTAATAATTTGGCTCTCTATGGACAGGGAGAAAGTACGGATTTGACAGGGAGGAGAAGAGGTTTTGACCAAAAGGCGTTATACTGTTCATTTAACTATTACGTATTTTGCGTTACGTAAATCCCGTAACGTAAAATATGGAATTATAGTATAAGCTATTGTATGATGCAGCCTTATACGAAATGGATATTGCACTAAATAAAACGAAAAGATAATGGTTATTATAAATGTAATTATTATATTTGCAATAATCTAAAAGATGATAATTATGGAGAAAGTGCAATTCAATCCTTTTGTGGTGGGTACTTATGTGGGCGCTCACTATTTTTGCGACCGTGAGCGGGAAACCGCGGAATTGATGCAAGATTTGAAGAATGGACGAAATGTTGTGTTGATTTCTCAAAGGCGTATGGGAAAAACCGGCTTAATTCTTCATACTTATCACCAAGCGGCAATATCCAAAGATTATTATGTGTTTTTTATAGACATTCTTGCCACCGCTTCCATTCGGGAATTTGTGTATGCCTTGGGTAGCGCCATCCTTGAACAGTTGAAACCGAAGGGTAGAAAGTTTTTAGAACGTTTCTTGCAGACAATCGCTTCCATACGTCCTGCTGTGAAAGTTGATGCCTTAACTGGTGAGCCTTCTTTGGAAATAGGTTTGGGGAATATTTCTTCAGTAGAAACAACCTTGGAAGAAATATTTCAATATCTGAATGCAGCGGACAAACCTTGTATTGTGGCTTTTGATGAATTTCAACAAATACAGAATTATGCAGAAAAGAATGTGGAAGCGTTGTTGCGAACGCAAATACAGCATTGCCCTAATGCCCGTTTTGTATTTGCCGGTAGCGAACCAAGCATGCTGGCGGATATGTTTAATTCCGCTAACCGTCCTTTCTATCAAAGTTCTTTTACTTTACATTTGGAGTGTATACCGCTGGATAAATACATTGAATTCGTACAGATGCACTTTCGTGAAAACAGAAAAAAGATAGAGGATGCTTTAGTGGAAAAAGTTTATCATGGATTTGAAGGCATCACCCTCTATCTGCAAATGCTGATGAATGAGATTTATCTTCTGACAGAGATTGGAGGTATAGCCACAACTGAATATTTTGATGTGGCATTATCATCCCTTGTGCGAAAGCAGGATTTCATTTATCAATCTCTTTTTGCCGGTTTGACCGAACGCCAACGTGAGATTATTCGTGCGATAGCTTCTGAGGAGATAGCGGTAAATGTCACTTCCGGTGAATTTGTACGGAAATATCATCTTAAGTCACCGAGCTCTGTCCAGTCGGCTTTAAAAGGACTATCAGCTAAAGGGATGATTGGTAAGACATTTGCGGGATATGTTATTAATGACCGCTTGTTCAAGTATTGGGTGCAATCATCAGTCATTGCGCGTTAATTGTGCAAATAAGATAAATTAATACCCTCATTGCCTTACATATAAGATAAATCCCTATCTTTGTGGCGCTTTTTACATACAATTTGAAAGAAATTTAATTTAGATACAACAAAAAATGGCACAAGAAGACGTTTTTAAGAAACTTGTTTCGCACTGTAAGGAATACGGATTTGTGTTCCCTTCCAGCGACATCTACGATGGCTTGGGAGCCGTATATGATTACGGTCAGATGGGTGTGGAACTGAAAAACAACATTAAACAATACTGGTGGCAAAGCATGGTGCTGCTGCACGAAAATATAGTAGGTATTGATTCGGCTATCTTTATGCATCCCACAATCTGGAAGGCAAGCGGACACGTAGATGCGTTCAATGACCCCTTGATTGATAATCGTGATTCCAAGAAACGTTATCGTGCCGATGTATTGATTGAAGACCAGCTCGCTAAATACGATGATAAGATAAACAAGGAAGTTGCCAAGGCTGCCAAGCGTTTTGGCGACGCTTTTGATGAAGCGCAGTTCCGCAGTACGAATGGGCGTGTGTTGGAGCATCAGGCCAAGCGTGATGCGCTGCACGAACGTTTTGCGAAAGCGTTGAACGATAACAATCTTGATGAGCTTCGTCAGATTATTCTGGATGAAGAAATTGTTTGCCCCATCAGCGGTACCAAGAACTGGACGGAAGTTCGTCAGTTCAACCTGATGTTCTCTACCGAAATGGGTTCTACATCAGATGGTTCCATGAAGATTTATCTTCGTCCGGAGACTGCACAGGGTATATTTGTAAACTATCTGAATGTGCAGAAGACAGGTCGTATGAAGATTCCTTTCGGTATCGCGCAAATCGGTAAGGCTTTCCGTAACGAAATCGTAGCTCGTCAGTTCATCTTCCGCATGCGTGAGTTTGAACAGATGGAAATGCAGTTCTTCGTAAAACCGGGAACTGAACTCGATTGGTTCAAGACGTGGAAAGCAACCCGTTTGAAATGGCATAAAGCCCTAGGCTTCGGTGATGCCAATTATCGTTTCCACGACCATGATAAGTTGGCCCATTATGCAAATGCCGCTACTGATATCGAATTCCTGATGCCTTTCGGTTTCAAAGAGGTGGAAGGTATCCATAGCCGTACGAACTTCGACTTGTCTCAACATGAGAAGTTCTCCGGTAAGAATATCAAGTATTTCGATCCGGAAACTAACGAAAGTTATACTCCGTATGTCATCGAGACTTCTATCGGTGTAGACCGTATGTTCCTCAGCATTATGTCTGCTTCTTATTGTGAGGAGCAACTGGAAAATGGTGAAACACGTGTTGTCCTGAGATTGCCTGCCGCTTTGGCTCCTGTGAAACTGGCTGTCATGCCGTTGGTAAAGAAAGACGGTCTGCCTGAAAAAGCTCGTGAAATCATTGATGACTTGAAGTTCCATTTCCACTGTCAGTATGATGAGAAAGACAGTATCGGTAAGCGCTACCGCCGCCAGGATGCCATCGGTACTCCTTACTGCGTAACCGTGGACCATCAAACTTTGGAAGATAACTGCGTGACGTTGCGTAACCGTGATACCATGGAGCAAGAGCGCGTTGCTATCTCCGAATTGAATAATATCATTGCAGATCGCGTCAGCATCACATCCTTGCTGAAGACGCTGCAATAAGAATTATGAATTGCGAATTACAAATTACGGGGCTGTGCAATGAATTCCGCCTAGGATTTGTAATTCGTAAATTGTAGTTCCGTAATTCATAATTTGTAATTTGTAATTAATGAAGATGAAGAGACCATTCCTTTTGTTTTTGCCATTCCTGTTGTTCGTAGCAGGTGCATTTGTTGCCTGTGAAGAAGTGGAAGAGGCGGGAAAGTATGATAATTGGCAACCACGTAACGAGGCTTTTATAGACTCTATAAAGGCAGAGGCTGGTGATAATATTTTAGCGACTATAGAGCAGGCTGATAATATGAAAGTTGGTACACTATATGCTATTTTGGTGGCAAATAGTAGTTATCCTTCTCAGTATGTGTATTGTAAGAAGCTTGTTGAAAATAAAAATGGAGTGCGTCCCAATTACTCAGGTTTTAATTCAACTGTCAGTGCTTATTATTATGGAACTAACATATTGGGTGAAGAATTTAGTGGCAATTTTGACGGTTACGGTGCGCTTGACCAGAAAATTAAGCTTCCATTGACGGAGGAGAGCAAATGGTACACTGCTTTTGACTCACCTGTTACGTTTGCAGTGACAAGTACTTCTTATGTTGTAGGAGCTACTTGGCCTTTGCAGTTTATGCGAACGGGTGAACGTTGGATATTGTATGTTCCATGGCAAAGTGGATATGGTTCAAGCGGTAATTCATCAGGAACAATTCCGGGATATTCGACTCTAACTTATGATTTAATACTAAATAGTATTGTAGAATAAATATATGTTCTGCTTTGATTATAAGAATAAAGAGTAAAACACAAGTTTTACTCTTTATTTTGTATGGAAAGGAAGCTCTGTTTATTAAAATAACGAGCTTCCCTTTTTATTGATAGAAATAGGTGTTGACTTTTATAGAAATAGAGTTAATTAACCCAATAAAGTTTCAGAGAACTGGGCTTATCGTTAAATTTTATTTTTCTAAAATTATTATGTGATACCTGAGGGTTGTTAGTATCAATCATAAAAGATTTACTTTTGGATTCATAATTAAAATTTCTATAGAAAACAACTACCGCTGTGTGATGAACATTAGGAGGAATAGGTAATCCGGGACTAAGCTGTACAAGATTTCCTATAAGTTGGAAGGAAGATACTTTGTCATTAAAGTCTTTAGGTAATTCAACAGCTGTTTTTATATTAGTCGCATTCCTCATGTCAGGTACGGAAATCGGTTCATAATAATTCAAAACTTCGCCCTGAAAGTCAAGATCTTCATAGATTTTTAAGTTCATGCCTGTAAAGAATTTGTTAGTCGGTATTACGGCATAAGTTTTGATATTAGAAGCTTTAGCATTTTTAATAAAATCTTCAAATTCTTCATTTGAATCAAAATATTCTACCATGCCATCTGGATAAGTTAGAGTTGCAACATTGGGATTATTTTCTAGTTTGTCTATCATGTTATTTATAATAGGATCTATAAATAACATTGTTGAATCTTGCATTTCATACTCCGCAGTATATTCAACGCCTTGGTGTTTAAATTTGAAAATCTCTTTTTGTGGCGTATTAACTATACTTCGTGTTTCCGCTGGTGAAATATTTTCTATCATTTCTTCACCTGTACATGATATCATTGTCAATACAATGATGGATACAATTGTCATAATCTTCGATAATTTCTTCATAATACAATTTTTTGTTGGTTTAACATTATGTGAATATATAAAATGGCTGTTTTCATTCTAAAAAGAATTCTCCACTAATGAATGTATTTTTGTCGATTTCGATATTAAGTCGATACTCGTTTCTTTCAATATTATTCTCATATAAATATACGGTTATAACTCGGTCATTTATATTTTCTGCAGAGTATACTATTTCTCCTGTCATAGTATTTGAAATGGATATAACAGCCTCTTTAAAAGGATAATTAAATCTAATTTCTAACAGGGAATTTGTAATAAAAGCTTCTGCAGGAGAATACCTGGCTGAACGGTGTTCTACTTTCTTTTTAACTTTAAGTCGAATCATCTTTCTTGAATCTGTGGTGTTGGCAAGTAGGCCACTAACAATGAACATTGATAGTAAAAAAATGAATAAGTTCTTTTTCATCATAATAGTAGATTTTAGTTATTGTTGATGGTGCAAAAATAGTGTAATAATATACGCTATTTACTAATGAACCATAACAATATGTGATATTACTGTACTTGATAATCAGTGTGTTATGATTTTAATATAACAATAACTTTTATAAAAGGGTATTTCTTCCTTTTTACCGTACAAATTGATAATTATATATCGTGAAAAAACTAAAATA
>NZ_CAUFUE010000016.1 GCF_959029255.1 uncultured Bacteroides sp.
TGATTATCAGTTCATTTAATTAAAAACTTTACATAATCTTACTCTTTACATAAACCGAAATTATGTAAACCTTTACATAATTCGGTAAAAGCATAAGGGAGAGAGGATTTAGGTCGTTTGGTTTTAGATGTCATCACAATTTGTGATGACATAGATTCCCATTCTTCTTTAGCTAGTTGAAACATAAAATCAGGCGGAAATCTTTTTATATTTCTTTTAACAGACTGATTGAGTACACGTGTCTCAACTTGGTAAAGAGCTGCCAAATCAAAGTCGAGCATGACCCTTTGCCCCCTTATTTCATAAATTCTTTGTTGTACTATTACGGATAATTCCATGTTTCTTTGTGATGTAGTTCTATTTAAACTTCTCCGCCACCATCCTGTACGTCGGCACTTCAATCCCTTGTTCCTCCGCAGCCGTAATCATGTCGAAAAGCAATCCTTGTACTTCGCTCTCATGTCCTTTCGCCATATCTTTTTGCATGGAGGCGGTACTTTCGGGAGCAAGCTTGTCGATGACTTTAAGGTTATATTCCACAATATCCTCCTTAAACTCAATACCCAATTTCCGTCCCAGCGCAACGCTTTCTTGAGAGAGACTGATGAATGTATCGCGTACCTTGCCCGGCTTCTGCACTTCACCCATAGGCACGTCATAGTAAGCCCCCGTCACAGCCATGGCTGAGATGAAAGACCATTTTACGAACGTATCCCGGTTGATATCAGGAGATATTTCTGCTTTGATGCCACTCTCCTGTAAATCACGCTGTACGGCTTCCAATGTTTCACGGGAAACATCCGTACCCCGGTGCGCGCCGTACACCAGGCGAAATATCTTACCCATTTGAGTAATTTCCCCTTTTCCGGAGACGAAGCCGACGATGTAGATGCAACCGTCGAGCACCGTGACGCCGGGCACCAGGCGCTGGATGCGGGGACCGGTTCCGTAAACATTCAGAATGGGGATGACTATTGTATCCCGATGTGCGGCACTTTTGATTAGCTCTGTAATGGAATCTACGGAATAGCCTTTGACGCATACGAAGATGACGTCTGCCTTGTAGTCCGCAGATGTTGATACGAGAGCGGTGTATTCTTCTGCCGTATAGGCGGGTACTCTCAGTGCATGTTCACCTTTCAGGTCGGAGTGTAGGCGCAAATCGTTTTCGCGTATGGCGGCAAGGTGTTCGCCACGGGCAATGCAGGTGACGTCTTTACCGGCAAGTGCGAGGAAGGCGGCGATGCTTCCGCCTACGCCGCCGGTACCGGCGATGAGGTATTTCAAAGGATTGGTTATCATAACTGTAGTGTGTATGGTTAATGTTATTGAACGTAATTTTCTTTTTCCATATAGCAAAGTCCTTCGCCGCGGTCGCCGTTCTCCATGTCGGTTAGTTCCACTTTGAAAATGTGGTAGGGAAGGTCTTGTTTGGGATTCTTGGGTCTATCCACCGTCAGCAGATAGGCATTGCCGTACTCGCTGGCGCTGAAGTATTCTTTTATTTCTTGCTTCATCAAGACGGTAACTTCTTCACCATCTATCCAGACAGTAGTTTTCAATTTGTCGATGGGAGGAGCCAGCAGACTGGCTTGTGCTTGTTTGCTGATGACTGATTGCTCGATGTCGTTCAGGTCTTCGCCGTGTATAGCCTCTTTTTCACTCTCTTTCTGCCATTGCAGGAAGCGTGTCAGGCTCATGGGGCGGACGTATATCTGATAGGTGGGCATGCCGCCGGGGATTTGGAAGACTCGCAGGCCATATACTTCCATGCGGTGGTATTGGATGTCGAGCGTGGTATCACGGTCGGCAATGAAGTCCCATGCCCAGAATTCCAGTCGCAAGTCTGATTCCTGCAATCCGGGCTTTGCCGTGTGTGGATAGGTTGCCATGTTGATGGCTCCTACGCTTTGATATTTTCCTTTCGGGATGCGGGCAGAGTAGTATCCGGCTTTATTGGTGACGGCTTGTGCAATCTCGTTGAAAGAGGGGCTTTGCCACCATATCGAAACGCTGTCTATCGGTTGTCCGTTGTAGTCTGTTACTCGTCCGCAGATGGTTACAGAATCTTGTTGTTGTGCATATCCGGCAGTGCAGAACAATAGGAATAAAAGGGAGACGATTTGCTTCATATTATTATTGTTTGATGGTTTCTGTCAAGATTCTCTCGATAAGTTCTTGCGGAGAAAAATGGAGCTTTGAAAAGGCGAACCATTTCTTTCCAAGATCTTTCAGGGAAGCACCGATATGGAATGCTTCAGAGTCTATGATGAGAAAGCGGTCATGGGACTGTTTGTATTCCCTGATGTCTATCGGTTGATATTCTGCATTGTGGCGTTGCAAGTCCAGTTGCAATTGTTTGTTGAGTTTGGCGGTATATAGGGTGGCTTTCACTCCTTCGTTACGTTTGCTGAGCATTAGGAGGGTATTCTCGTCTACGTAGTTATCAATGAGAATAATTGTCTTTCGGGCTGATTTTATTAGATTGGTGGCAAAGGCGTAGGCATCGAATATCTGTCCTTCAAAGAAGATGCCTTCAACGGGAGGCAGGGAGGTACGGACAAAGAAGTCTATCTTTTCTTCTGTTTTTGCAACACGTTGTTCCAATTGCTCCATGCGTTGGTTGACGGCGTAGCCTTTGAGGAGATATTCTTTGAGGACTTTTGTTGCCCATTGGCGGAATTTAGTTCCATACTTGGATTTTACTCTATAACCAATAGAGATTATTACATCTAAATTGTAGAATTTCTGCTTTCTCGTGACCGTTCTGTGTCCTTCTTGACGAACTTGTAAGTGTTCCTTACAAGTTGCCGTTATATCCAGTTCTTCTTCTTTATAAAGACTACGGATGTGAATAGTAATGTTCTGTGGGGTAGTCTGGAACAATTCTGCCATTTGTGCTTGTGTCAGCCAAACTGTTTCATTCTCCAACCTCACTTCTAATTTTACCGTTTCATTCGGCTGGTATAGTATGATTTCTCCTTGTTGTTCCATTGTTTCTTAGGAATTTTTGTTTCTGCTACTTTCAAACAAACGTGTAAGAAATGCTTATAAGTCTATATTGTATTCAAGTGTACTTTCAGTTCTTAATTATTTGTTGTTTATTATGGCGAGTGTTTTATTAGAATATTCCTAATTCTTTATAATAATCTTCACTTTGCTGATCCATGTCTAAACCATCGTCATAATATGTTGAAGCATTTTCATAGTCATTTTCCCATATCTGGAAAGAGGCATCATCGTTAATGTTAGCATTTAATCTTTGGTTTAATTCAATTTCTTTTTCTTTTGTATATGGAATACAGCTATAGGAGAATTCACGTTGACCTATTTCAGTTGGAGATTCTTTATGTGGAAAATTTCTTTTTCCATTTTCTATATAATATTGGCAGAAGACAATCAATTTTTCAAATATTTGAACTTTTCCATCAGGATTTCTATAATATTTTCCTCTTAATTCTCCTTTAGTATGCTTCCTGAAAAATTTTTGTACCGGATAATATTCGTAATATCCTCCATCAATGAGGGTGTATTGTTCAGGAATTTCTTTAAAGGGATTTGCAGTTCCTCCTTGTGTTATAGGCAAGTATGGCTTTATAATATTTATTTGATTCTTATTGAAAGTAATAAAATCATCTTCTTTTCCAGTGAAAATATCTTTTATTTTTGCAGTCATGTATTCATTTTTATTGATTGCAAATCTGATGCGTATGTTGCTTAGTTTATATTTTCCCATATTCTTTCATTTATATGTCTTTACACATTGAACCGGAAGTGCATAATGTCCCCATCCTGCACCACGTATTCCTTGCCCTCAACGCCCAGCTTACCTGCTTCGCGTACGGCGGCTTCACTGCCATATTTGATATAGTCTTCGTACTTGATGACCTCTGCCCGGATAAATCCCTTCTCAAAATCCGTATGGATGACCCCGGCGCATTGCGGAGCTTTCCAGCCCTTATGATAAGTCCATGCCTTTACTTCCATTTCTCCGGCAGTGATGAAGGTTTCAAGGTTCAGCAGGCTGTAGATGGCTTTAATCAGGCGGTTACAACCACTCTCCTTCAGCCCCAGGTCTTCGAGGAACATCTGCTTTTCTTCATACGTTTCCAGTTCGGCGATGTCGGCCTCGGTCTGTGCGGAGATAATGATAAGTTCGGCATCCTCTCCCTTGATGGCTTCACGCACTTGCTCCACGTATTGATTGCCGGTGGCAGCACTGGTGTCGTCCACATTGCACACGTAGAGCACGGGTTTGGTGGTGAGCAGGAACATCTGCTTGGCGCATTGCTCTTCGTCATCGTTCTGCGGGATTACGGTGCGGGCGCTCTGCCCCTGTTCCAGCGCATCTTTGTAGCGGAGCAGGAGTTCGTACTCTATCTTTGCCGCCTTGTCGCCACCCACCTTGGCTATCTTTTCCACACGCTTGATGCGGTTCTCTACCGTGTCGAGGTCTTTCAGTTGCAGTTCGGTGTCGATGATTTCCTTGTCGCGCACGGGGTTTACCGAACCGTCCACATGCACGATGTTCCCGTTGTCGAAGCAGCGCAGCACATGGATGATGGCGTCACATTCACGGATATTGCCCAGGAATTGGTTGCCGAGACCTTCGCCCTTGCTGGCACCTTTCACCAGACCGGCAATGTCGACAATGTCGCATACGGCGGGCACGATGCGTCCCGGATGAACCAGTTCGGCGAGACGGGTCAACCGCTCGTCGGGTACGGATACTTGCCCCATTTGGGCGTCGATTGTACAAAACGGGAAATTTGCCGCTTGTGCTTTTGCGCTGCTCAAGCAGTTGAAAAGAGTAGATTTTCCTACGTTGGGAAGTCCTACGATACCAGCTTTTAATGCCATAGTGTTATAGTATTTTTGTTATTATCAATCAGTTATAATGTTCTTTTTTGTCTCGTTTTTGGGGTGCAAAGATAATCAATTTTAGGCTAATGCGGTAATCTTCTTATACTTTCTCTTTTCCGGAATACCAGTTTTAAGGGGAATTACTATCTTTGTTCATATAGATGAAACAGAGAATATTATGAACATATCTTTGGTTACTGCAAATAAAAAGCGGTATTTGGACTTGTTGCTACTTGCCGATGAGCAAGAGTCCATGATTGACCGCTACTTGGAGCGGGGCGAAATGTTTGTGCTCGAAGACCAGGGCGTTAAGGCAGTTTGTGTGGTTACCGATGAAGGCAGCGGTGTTTGTGAATTGAAGAACCTGGCCGTTACTCCCGGCTTCCAACGGCAGGGATATGGTAGGACAATGATTGGCTATCTGATAAATCACTATTCGGGAAGATACGCTCAAATGATAGTCGGAACCGGAGACGTTCCGGGCACTACCGGATTTTATAAGCATTGCGGTTTTGAATATTCCCATCGCATCGAGGATTTCTTTACCGATAACTACGACCACCCTATGGTGGAAGAGGGTATATTATTAAAAGATATGGTATACCTGAAGCAAAGCTTATAGAATTCGCCCCTTTAGTGCCGAAGTTGTGCCAATAGGCTGGCACAACTTTGCCACTTCATTGGCACGCTTGTGCCACCCTATTGGCAAGACTGTGCCACCTTATTGGCACAAAGTCGGCAATAGTAAGGAATGAAAATCCCTTTTCACTATTGTTTTTCCTCCGTATATAGCCGGTGGAAGACAGGCTTCAACAACGTTTCATCGGCAATGATGGCTTGCAGTTCTTTCAGCCGTTCCGCATTTTTGGAATCAGGGAACCAGAGTTTCAGATAACCGCCCGGGGCATATTTTTCCATCAGATGCTTGTAGAACCGTCGGTAGTGCCATTCCTCATCTGCCGTAGGGCTTTGTTTCAGGCCATACTGAACAGTGCGGCGCAGGGTGATGTCCGGGTCGATGATACGGTCGGCTTCGGCAACGATTTTACCATAGATGCTGCGGGGTTCATGGTCGGTAGATGCCCGGTGGTCTTCTACGGCTTCTCTCATCGTTTGTATTTCTTCCTCCGAGAACCATTGACGCAGGGTGCCGTCTGCCGCCAGTATCTCTCCGGACAGAAGATGGTGCGTGGCCCGGTCGCGGCAGAGCCCTGTGTCGTGATAAGCCGCTATGGTATAGACCATACGCTCGTCGGTTTCAGGGTGTTGGCGGGCAAGTGCCAGGCTTTCTTCAATAACGGTTTCCACATGCGACAGATTGTGCGCTTTATCAAAATCTCTGTATCGGGGGATGATTGCTGTTTCTATGTAGCGGATAAGTTCTTGGGGTATCATATTTGCTTTTTTTACTGATACAAAGATAAGGTTTTATTTATCTATGTGTTTCTTTTAAGTAATAACATTCAGAGAATCAAGGTAAATCTTTCTTATGAAGTTTTTGGCTGTTTAGGATATTTGCGTTATTTTTGCTTACATCTCAGTAAGAGATTGCTTACTGATACATAAACACTTAAACATGACTCGGATTTT
Organism: uncultured Bacteroides sp.; assembly: GCF_959029255.1. Lineage (GTDB taxonomy): Bacteria > Bacteroidota > Bacteroidia > Bacteroidales > Bacteroidaceae > Bacteroides. Next base: position 6,454 of record NZ_CAUFUE010000016.1, read on the forward strand.
ATGAAATTGTATGTAGGCGCATTGTGCGCATTGTTGTTATCGGGTAGTTTGATGGCGCAAACGAAGAAGTTTGGGGACTATGTAAATCCTCTTATCGGCACGGATGTGCAGCGGCATGCGCGGGGAGATAAAGCCCCTTCCGAGGAAAAAGGACAGACTATGCCCGCTGTGGGAGTGCCCAATGGAATGACAAATTGGGTGGTACAAACGCTGGAAGGTGAACGTAAATGTAATCCTCCTTATTATTATTATCACAATGAAATTCAGGGTTTCAGGGCAAGTCATTGGATAAGTGGCTCGTGTACTCAAGATTATGGCAGCGTTACCCTAATGCCTATGGTGGGAGAATTGAAGACGAATGCCCGGAAACGTGCTTCGAAATTCAGCCATGACAGAGAAACGGCAAGACCCTCTTACTATGAGGTAACTTTAGAGGACTATCGAATTCGTGCGGAAATGACCGGTCTTTCCCATGCGGGGATTATGCGGTTTAATTTTCCTCCGGATGGAAGAGCCCGGTATATAGTTATAGAACCGAACAGCGATAAAAAACAGGGATATATCAAGATTGATGCGGAAAACAGAGAGGTGACCGGTTACAATCCGGTCTATCGTATTTATCAGGGAAGTGGCAAGAGCGCCGGTTTCAGCGGATATTTTGTAGTTAAGTTTGAAGAGGATTTTGATGACTTCGGGGTGTGGCAAGACAGTACGGTCATAGCGGGGCAAACGGAGTTGGAAGGTAGAGGGCATGGGATAGGTGCTTGGTTAAGGCTGTCGGCACTGAATAACAACTCCATGAGAGTAAAAGTAGGAACCTCCTTTACAAGTATTGAGAATGCCCGTGACAATTTGGAGGAGGAGATACCGGGTTGGGATTTTGAGGAAGTGAAACTCCGTTCGGCTGCCGGTTGGGAAAAAGCTTTAGGGCAGATAGCCGTGAAGGGTAATGATGAAAAAAAGAAAACACAATTCTATACAGCTTTTTATAATGCCCGTATGCTTCCGCGTACATTCAGTGATGTCAAAGGATATTATCCCGGTTTTGCGGAAAACCATACCGTGCATCAGGCAAAGGGATTTACCTATTATTGTGACTTTTCTATGTGGGATATTTATAGGGCTGTATTGCCGCTTTATACCATTCTGAACCCTTCTGCAGTGGGAGATTTCTCTAAATCATTTATCTTGAAAGGCGGGCAGGGCGGATGGTTGCCTATTTTTCCGTTGTGGAACAATTATACAGCGGCGATGATTGGCGATCATGGCATTGCGATGCTGGGTGATGCTATTGTTAAGGGTATTCCGGGGTTCGATTATGAAGAGGCTTATCGGTTGATGTGTAAGAATGCGTTTCAGGTGAATACGGATAAAAAAAGCTACGTGGAAGGGAAAGGGCGCAGGGCACTGGATTCTTATCTGCAATATGATTATATTCCGTTGGAAGACAATGTATGGGATGCGTTTCATAAGCGGGAACAGGTGTCACGTACATTGGAGTATGCCTATGATGATTTCGTCTTGTCTCAGGTTGCCCGTAAACTTGGTAAGGAGGCTGATTACGAAGTGTTGTCCCGAAGGGCGATGAACTATAGGAATGTAATTGATCCTGAAACGGGATATGCCCGTGGGCGTCATGCGGACGGTAAATGGGTGGAACCTTTTGAGTTTGATAAATCCGCAGATTATATCTGTGAAGGTACACCTTTCCACTACACTTGGTACGTACCTCATGATGTGAAAGGATTGATGAAACATATCGGTGAGGAGCGTTTTATAAACCGGCTTGATACCTTCTTTGAGAAAGATTATTACTGGCATGGCAATGAACCGGGGCATCACATCCCTTATCTTTTTGCATTGGCCGGTGAGCCATGGAAAACGCAGAAGTGGGTTCATAGGATACTGGACAGGGAATATTATCCTGCACCGGACGGATTGAGCGGAAATGATGACGCCGGGCAGATGTCGGCATGGTTGGTATTCAGTATGATGGGTTTTTATCCGGTGTGTCCCGGCTCACCGTATTATGTAATTGGAAGTCCGGGTTTCGAGGAGGTAATCGTCACTCTTGAGAATGGCAAGAAATTCAGGATTGAGGCGGTAGGATATTCGGAAAAGAATATCTATATCCAGTCGGCCACATTTAATGGAAGGCCTTATGACCGGCCTATCTTGTCACATGAGGATATAATGAAAGGAGGGACTCTGTCGTTCGTAATGGGAAGTAAACCCAATAAACACTGGGGAGCTGACATGAATATTAATTAATAGATACAAGATAATGAAAAAGTGGGTATTATTATGTATAGGTATTTGCTTGTCTTTGCCTATTATGGCGCAGCAATCGGAGAAGAAAGATTATCTGGTAATGGATATGGTACATCATAATCCGGGAGATGCCATGACACAGACCGCCTTTCGTAATCCAGAGAAGTTAGCTTCTTTCGGAATGAATGGCATGGTGATTAATGAATTTAAGTTTCCGCAGTGTGCTGTCAGTTTTTCCAAATTTGACAAGCGTATTTTTCCGAAAGGTTCGGAAGACAGAGCCTGGGTAGAAAAACTGAGGAAAGAAATCAGAACTCAGATTGACGAATGTCACCGGAATGGTTTACAGGCTTTCTATTTTACTGATATCATTGTGCTGCCCAAGAAACTGGTAGAACTTTATAAAGATGAAATATGCGATGAAGAAGGGAAGGTTTCGTTTGAGAAACCTAAGACATGGGAGGTACATCGGGTAATGCTGCAAGAATTGTTCGAGCAGTTCCCGGAAATGGATGGACTGGTTATCCGTACGGGAGAGACTTATACGCACAATATTCCTTATCATACGGGAAACGGACCGGTAGATTATAAAAAGAAATATGATAAGAGTATCGAGATACATGCCCAATTGATGAATTTGCTGAGGGAAGAGGTATGCGTAAAGCGGAATAAGAAGATTATATACCGGACGTGGGATTTTGGTTTCTTCCATGTTCGCCCGGATTATTATTTGGCAGTGACGGAGCAGGTAGAGCCCCATTCCAATCTCTATCTTGCTGTCAAACATACGAATGGTGACTATTTCAGGACTTTTCCTTTCAATAAAACAATCACTTTGGGAAAACACAAGCAGGTGATAGAAGTACAATGTCAACGGGAGTATGAAGGAAAGGGTGCTTATCCCAATTACATAGCCGATGCTGTGATTAACGGATTTGAGGAGACTAGGAGTGATGTTGCGCCACGTTGCCTGAACGATGTAAAAGACAATCCGCTGTTTTCCGGTGTATGGACATGGTCGAGAGGCGGAGGATGGTTCGGTCCTTATATCTCTGATGAACTTTGGTGTGACTTGAATACGTATGTAATGAGCCAGTGGGCGAGAAATCCCGACCGGAAGGAAGAAGATATCTTCAATGAGTATGCGTTGAAAATAGGGATTTCGGGAGAGTCACTGCCTTATTTCCGTAGATTGTGTCTTTTGACTCCCGATGCCATTATACGGGGAAGAGGTTCATTGACACATCCTGTCAGTGTCACTTGGACACGCGACCATTATTTGGGTGGTACGAACCAGTTGAAAAAAGTGTTCGACGCGATTTTGAAGAAAGGTAATGTTGAGGAAGCTTTGTACGAGATGAAGCTTTCCGTTGCTCTTTGGGAGGAAATAGTAAAGCTTTCCCAGAGGGTGGAATGTAACGATGAAACAGTGGGGCATTATATCAGGACTTCTTCTTTGTATGGTTATTGGCTTTATAGAATCATGGAACAAGGTTGGATCGTAATGTTGAAGGGGTATCAGGGCGACCGGACAGGAGAATATGACCGGACAGCCATAAAACTGGCTATTGAAGAATATGACAAGTGCTGGAAGGAGTATCGTAAACTGAAAGAAGAAAACTCTGATTGCGCTACGCTTTATTACGACCAATATGTAAAGTTCAATATAGGCGGGGTGAGGAATAAGATAGGTTTTGTTGATGGTATGGGGGCTACTGTAGATAAATATCGTGCTTTGGTTTTCTAAATAATGAATAAAAAACGGCGGAATACACATGTGTATTCCGCCGTTTTCTTACTTATAAAGGTTTTGGTTAGTGTCAGTAGTAAAGTTTTTTAAGAGAGAAAGAATGGATTACATGTTGGGGTTATCCATTGTTACCGTCATTTCGGGTACCAGGATGTATTCACCTTTCTTTTTGTTCCATTTATAATAAGTAGTGGTGAGCGTTTTACCTTGATAGGCATAACGGATGCACAAATCTTTGCTCCATGCATTTTCTGTGCCGTTCCATTTCAAAGTCTCACTTTCAGTCATGCGGTTCTGGTCATCGTACTTGTAGTTGTACTTCATATAGTTTGATAGTGTACTGCCGTCCATCTTGTAAACAGTCTGACCAACCATCACGCCATTCACTTCTTCCGAATTGTAAATGAGGTTGCTTTTGTTCTCGGCTGATGCACTCATGCCGCAAGCGAAAAGAAAAGCAAATAAAATCAAAGTTTTTAAAGTCTTCATGGATATATGTTTTTAGAGTTTAGCTTACTATATTCTATCAATATGTCATTGATTACGTTGCAAAGGTACTTATTAAATTGACATAATCTCAGTAAATGGTTTAAATATTATCAAAATGTCAAAAGAGTAGAAGCTGATATGCTTTCTTTTTGCCAAGATAGATGAACAAAAAAATATCCGGCAGAATGGTTGCCGGATATTCTTGTGAGCAAACTGTATTTCAAACTGATTGCTTCTGTTGCTTTCTGATTGTAAGTTAAATAAAGTTATTGGCTCGATTAATGTGCCTCCAACCAGTTCTTTCCCCACCCGCAATCGGCTTTCAGGGGCACGAGCATGCGATAAGCACGTTCCATTTCTTCGATTACAATTTTTTGTACAATCTCTTTTTCCGCCTCAGGTACGCTGAAATTTAGTTCATCATGCACCTGTAAAATCATCTTTGCTTTCAGATTGTTACTTTGGAAGCGCTGGTAGATGTGTGCCATGGCTACTTTGATGATATCCGCGGCACTTCCCTGGATGGGGGCGTTGATGGCATTCCGTTCGGCATAGCCACGGACAACGGCGTTCCGGGAGTTGATATCCGGCAGGAAGCGTTTGCGGTGGAAGATGGTTTCAACGTAGCCGTTCTCGCGTGCCACCTGAATGCTTTTATCCATGTATTCCTTGACTTGAGGATAGGTTTCGAAGTATCCGTCAATCAGGTCTTTGGCTTCTTGGCGGGGAACATTCATGCGTTCTGCCAGTCCGAAGACGGAAATACCGTAGATGATGCCGAAGTTGGCGGTCTTGGCCTTGCGGCGCATGTCGGCGGTTACTTCATTGATATCTACCTTATATATCTTGGCGGCGGTGGCGGCGTGGATGTCGTAACCGCTGAGGAAAGCGTCTATCATGTTTTTGTCTTCGCTCAGGTGTGCCATGATGCGTAGTTCAATCTGTGAATAGTCGGCAGAAAAGAACTCGCAACCATCGTCCGGAATGAAGGCTTTGCGGATTTCCTTGCCGTCTTCATCGCGGATAGGGATGTTTTGCAGGTTCGGGTTGCTGGAACTGAGTCGTCCTGTGGCGGTCACCGCTTGGTTGAAGGAGGTGTGTATTCGTCCGGTACGAGGATTTATCAGTTGGGGCAATGCATCGATATAGGTACTGAGCAGTTTTTTCAGGCCGCGATATTCCAATATCTTGCCGATGACCTCGTGCTTGCTTCGCAAGCTTTCGAGCACTTCTTCGGAAGTGACGTATTGCCCGGTCTTGGTCTTTTTGGCTTTCTCTACAATCTTGAGTTTATCGAACAGCACTTCGCCCACTTGCTTGGGAGAAGCGATGTTGAATGTTTCCCCTGCCAGCGTGTAGATTTCTTTTTCAATCTCTTCCAGCCGTGCGGTGAAGTGTGCGGAAGATTGTTGGAGTGTCTCTGTGCTGATGCGTACTCCGTTGCTCTCTATATTGACAAGTACGGGGACGAGGGGCATTTCAATCTCATGGAACAGGTGCTCTGCATCTTGCTCTTTTAGTTCTTTCTCCAATACATTCTTCAATTTCAGAGTGACGTCCGCATCCTCGCAAGCATAACGGTAAACATCTTCCGGGGGAAGGTCGCGCATGTTCTTCTGGTTTTTTCCTCTGGCTCCGATGAGTTCGTCAATGTGTATGGTTTGATAGTGCAGATAGATTTCTGCCAGATAGTCCATGTTATGGCGAAGTTCCGGTTGCAGGACATAATGTGCGAGCATCGTATCGAAAAGTTTCCCCTTTACCTGCACTCCATAATTTTGGAGGACTATCATATCGTACTTGATGTTTTGTCCCACTTTCAAGGATTTCTCATTTTCGTAAAGAGGGCGTAGCTCATTTACTATTTTTAACGCTTCTTCCCGATTTGCCGGAACGGGCACGTAATAAGCACGGTTTTCAGCGTCACTGAAACTCATTCCTACCAATTCTGCTTCCATAGGTTCGGTCCCCGTCGTTTCCGTGTCTATTGAGAGAATTTCAGATGTAAGTAACTTTTGAATAAATTCTTTCCTTTTTTCTTCTGTATCAATAAGTTGGTAGTCCACATCAAGCATTTCTAACCGCGTCAGATTTGAATTTTTTGGGCCTTCTGTCCCGTCGTCCGCAAAATTTGCAAACAAATCGCCTTGAACGGGACCGTTTTTTTCGGGAGCCGCGTTCGGCTGTTGGGCAAACAAAGTTCCGGCAAAAGGGTCAGGTGAAGCAGAACTTGGAGAAGAGGAGGGGAGGCTTGTTTTTTTGAGGACGCGATCGATGAGTGTACGAAATTCCAATTCCTCAAAAATCTTGCGGAGCTCTTCTTCGTTCGGTTCTTCACGCACGAGTGCATTCATGTCGAGCTTGATGGGGACATCAATTTTGATGGTGGCAAGGAATTTGGAGAAAACAATCATTTCCCGGTTGTTCTCCACTTTAGTTTTGAGGGCACCCTTCAGTTGGTCGGTATGTTCAAGAAGGTTTTCGATACTTCCGAATTCGGCAATCAGTTTTTGTGCGGTTTTCTCTCCCACGCCCGGACAGCCGGGGATATTGTCGGAAGAGTCGCCCATCAGTCCTAGCATATCGATGACCTGCAAAGTAGATTGGATATCAAACTTGGCTTTGACCTCTTCTACACCCATCACTTCAAAACCGCCACTGTGCTTGGGGCGGTACATGAATGTTTTGTCCGATACCAACTGCCCATAGTCCTTGTCGGGGGTCATCATGTAGGTGATGATTCCTTGTTTGCCCGCTTCGGTGGCAAGAGTGCCTATTACATCGTCGGCTTCATAGCCGGGAACTTCCAGGATGGGGATGCGATAAGCGCGGATGATATCCTTTATAATAGGTACAGAGAGCCGGATAGCTTCGGGTGTCTCTTCCCGCTGCGCTTTGTACTGTTCGTAGGCTTCGTGGCGGAACGTAGGTCCTGAAGGGTCGAAGGCTACCCCTATGTGACTGGGATTTTCTTTCTTGAGCACCTCCTCGAGGGTATTTACAAAGCCCAGGATGGCGGAAGTGTTGAACCCTTTTGAATTGATTCGCGGGTTCTTGATGAACGCATAATAGGCACGATATATCAGTGCATACGCATCGAGTAGGAAAAGTTTATCGGTAGAATTCATAGATTTATCCTTTTTTTCATGGTAAAAGTACAAAAAAATACCGTATTAACCGTTTTATTACTATTTTTGTGCTCAAATAGCACGGTCTATGGAAAGTATATCCCTCATAAAATCTCCGATTTCTGTTGAATTGGAAGAGTTCAAAAAGCATTTTGATACTTCTCTCTCCAGTTCCAATCTTTTGCTGAATAGTGTAATTGCGCATATCCGGCAGAAGAACGGGAAGATGATGCGCCCGATATTGGTGCTGCTGGCTGCAAAGCTTTATGGGGTAGTTTGTCCTGCCACGCTTCATGCGGCAGTTTCCTTGGAGCTTCTGCACAATGCCAGTCTGGTGCACGACGACGTGGTGGATGAGAGTACCGAACGCCGGGGGCAGCTTTCTGTAAATGCTATCTTTAATAATAAGGTAGCGGTGTTGTCGGGAGATTATCTGCTGGCTACGGCTTTGGTAGAGGTCGGCATGACGCGTAACTACGATATTATCGATGTCGTTTCCAACCTCGGGCAAGACCTGGCAGAGGGAGAACTTCTGCAACTTTCCAATGTAAGCAACCCTCATTTTTCTGAGGATATTTACTTCGATGTTATCCGTAAAAAGACGGCTGTCCTGTTTGCCGCTTGTACAAAAGCCGGTGCCCTTTCGGTGGGAGTAGACGGTGAAAAGGCGGAATATGCGCGATTGCTGGGTGAATACATCGGCCTTTGTTTCCAGATAAAAGATGATATATTCGACTATTATGAGAGTAAGGAAATCGGTAAGCCGACCGGTAATGATATGCTCGAAGGAAAGTTGACTTTGCCTGTTCTCCATGCGTTGAATTCTACTGAAGACAGTGCGGCTAAAGCCATTGCCGTGAAAGTGAAGAATGGAACGGCATCCGATGAAGAAATAGCCCGTTTAATCGACTTTGCCAAGCAAAATGGTGGTATTGAATATGCCATTCAAACGATGTATGCCTACAAAGAGAAGGCGCTTGCTCTGTTGGCCGCCCTTCCCGATACAGACGTAAAGACCGCTCTTATTTCCTATCTTGACTATGTGATTGAGCGGGATAAATAAACCGTTTGGATTAAAACGGCATATTTATCCAGGGGCTTTCCGCATCTTCCATGGCGGAACAGTAATATCCGATAACCTTTTTGAATTCTTCCTCACCGGGATGGTTCACTGCTTGTCCCAGCAGGTAACTTTTGCCTACTTCTTCCCAGGAAGTAAAGCTTTCGCGGCATTTCTTGTCGGCAAATTCAATATATTCCCATGCTTCTTTTTCACTGATTAGCCCGTAATCGGAGGCGATGCGGGCAAGGATTATCATTTTGCCCAGGTCCCATGCCAATATGCCGCGTTGCAAATCTTCGTATGTGATGCAGAGAGTGCTATGAGATTGAATATATTGAAGAAAATTATTCAGGTTCCTGCAATATTGGGCGAAACGTTCGATGCCCACAAACCGTTCTTGAATGGCGGTTTCGCGCTTCTTTTCATCGTTATTCGACAAGAAAAGGGGTATCATGATATCGTATGCGCCTCGTTCGCCTTCTTCCTTCAGAAAGTCGAATATCAGCTGGATTTGGAGCGTATCCTTCATTTTGGTCTTCTCGGATAGGAGAGAGCCCAGTAACTCTTGATTGGCACCTGTAGTCAGGCTGTTGGTATAAAACTGCTTTTGCTCTCCTGCTATCAGTCCGATGAGCAATGCGTGTTGGCGATTTGAATCCACAACTCCGGGCTGGGGATTGGCGTTGAAAAGCGATGTCTTTTTTGTCTTCATACTCTTGTCTTAATGCTTGTTACCAAAAGGCGTGAGAACTGTTGCCCTATATCTTTCCCGAGGTTTCGGCAAACCTTTTACGAGATACAAGCAACAGTCTCACGCGCCATTCGATATATAACAAGAGTATATACGTGAAAGTGCGTGAGACCCGTTTGCTTATTACCTTTCGTAAGATGAAATTTTGCCGAATTTCGAGAAAAAGATAATAAATGAAACGTTCTCTGATACAATACTTTAGCCAAAACTCTATTGGCGTTCTATATCACAAAGATAGGAAAAGTTTTGGCTTTTCCTATCAATATTCTTTAGTTTTTATTAAGCAAATGAGGGTCTTTAAAAGAACTTCATTTCCTCGCCCTTTATTTCTGAGAGCAGTAAGTTGGCTAGACGGCTGGTTCCTAGACGGAACAACTTGTTGTCCAACCATTCTTCGCCCAGAACTTCCTTGACGATTGTATAATATATCAATGCATCGTTCACGCAGTTAATGCCTCCTGCCGGTTTGAAACCAATCTTATTGCCCGTCAGTGCATGGTATTCTTTAATGGCCTGGCACATCACGTAAGCAGCTTCGGGAGTAGCGGCAGGTTGCTGTTTGCCCGTAGAGGTCTTAATGAAATCGGCTCCTGCATACATGGATAGGATAGAGGCTTTCTTGATGTTCGAAGCCGTCTTCAGCGCACCGGTTTCGAGAATGACTTTCAGGTGATGCTCCTTGCATACATCTTTCAGCTCTTGAATCTCGTCGCACATGGTTTCGTAGTCCCCGCTCAGGAATTTACCTATGGAAATCACGATATCTATTTCGTCGGCACCTTCCATGATTGCCATGGCGGTTTCTGCCACTTTCACTTCAATAAAGGTCTGTGAAGAAGGAAATCCCCCTGATACACAGGCTATATTTACATCTTCCACCTCCAGCGTATCCTTCACGATTTCCGCGAAATTGGGATAAACACAGATGGCCGCCACGTTCTTCAAATCAGGGAATTCCTCCTCAAATTGGTTCACTTTTTGTGTAAACTTCATCACGCTTTCGTCGCTGTCCGAACTGTTCAGTGTGGTGAGGTCAATGCAGTGAAACAAGAACTTCTTTACTTCCAAAGTATCGTTTGCAGGCACTTTCTCCGCAATAATCTTAGCAACTTGTGCAGCTACTTCTGCATCATCCAGTTGGGTATTATACTTTGCCAGAGCGGCATCATACTTGTTCTGGGTAGTTTCATTTTTCTCCATGGTCTGATAATTTTGGGTTGTTGATATGTCTTGTATGGTCGCGTTTGGTCTTCTTCTCCATAGTGCTTGCAAAGGCTTCGGTAAGATTTACCCCCGTCTGGTTTGCAATGCAGAGAAGTACCCAAAGGACATCTGCAATTTCTTCTTCTATATTGTCTTTTTCTCCTTCCTTGAAGGACTGGTCGCCATATTTGCGCGACATTACGCGTGCCAGTTCACCAACTTCTTCGGTCAATACGGCCATATTGGTGAGTTCGCTGAAGTAACGCACTCCATACTTTTTAATCCAGGAATCCACTTCTTTCTGTGCTTCTTCTAACGTCATTATTCCTTGTTTTTTGTATCGATACAAATGGTCACTGGGCCATCGTTCAATAGTTCTACCTTCATGTCGGCGCCAAATATACCGGTGCCGATTTCTTTTCCTAATGCAAAACTCAGTTCCTTGCAGAATTGTTCGTACAGCGGCACGGATATTTCCGGTTTCGCGGCCCGGATATAAGAGGGACGGTTGCCTTTCTTGGTCGATGCGTGAAGGGTGAACTGGCTGATTACCAGTATTTCACCGTCAATGTCGAGTATGGATTTGTTCATCACGCCATTCTCGTCATCAAAAACCCGCAAGTTGACAATCTTCTTGCATAGCCAGTCGATGTCCTCTTGCCCGTCGGCTTCTTCGATGCCTATCAATATCATCAATCCCTTGCCGATGGCGGATTTGCAAGTCCCGTCGATGGTGACCGACGCATGTCCGGCACGTTGTATGACTACTCTCATATCTTTTGCTGTTCTAATAAATTTTTGGCTTGCAAAGTTACGAATAAATTCGTAATTGTTTTTCTATTTGCCCGCAAAGTATTCCTCAATAATTTTTGCTTTAGCTTCGCCGATTACCCTGATAATGTCCTCTTGCGGCGCTTCTTTGATTCGTTTCACGCTTTTGAACTCTTTGAGCAGGGCGCTCTTTGTCTTTTCACCGATGCCTTTTATTTCGTCCAGGGCGGAAGCCACCTGCCGTTTGCTGCGCTTGTCACGGTGGAAAGTGATGGCGAAGCGGTGTACCTCGTCTTGAATCTGCGTCAGCAGTCGGAAAAGCGGAGAGTTCTGTTTAAGTCCGATGGTTTGCGGCGGAAAACCATATAGTAATTCCGATGTGCGATGCTTGTCGTCTTTGGCAAGTCCGGCAATAGGTATGTCGAGACCGAGTTCATCCATTACCTCTTTTACGGCGCTCATTTGACCTTTTCCGCCGTCGGTGATAAGGAGGTCGGGCAGGGGCAGGTTCTCTTCAATGGCGCGCTGGTAACGCCTTTTTACGACCTCTTTCATGGAGGCGTAGTCGTCAGGCCCTTCAACGCTCTTGATATTGTATTTCCGGTAATCTTTTTTAGAAGGTTTCCCTTTGATGAATACCACGCATCCGGCAACGGGGTCCGAGCCTTGTATATTGGAGTTATCAAAGCATTCTATTTGCATTGGTAGCCGGTCCAGATGAAGTTCCTGCTGTATTTCTTTCAGTAAACGTACCGTTCGCTGCTCAGGATTCAGCTTTTCCGATTGTTTCAACCGGTCTGCTTTGTATTGCTTTACGTTGAGGATGGACAGCTCCAGCAATTTCTTCTTGTCTCCTCTTTGCGGAATGGTGAAAACGACATCTTTCAGCTCCATGTCCAGTTCGAAGGGCACGATTATCTCGCGTGAAAGGCTTTTGTAGCGTTCCCGCATTTCGATGATGCCCAGTGAAAGCAGTTCCTCTTTGGTTTCGTTCAGCCGCTTCCTGTATTCGAAAGTGAAAGCCTGGTTGATGGCGCCGTTCGTGATGTGCAGGTAATTGATGAAAGCCGACTTTCCGTCGCTGTCTTCCTCGATGGAAAAGACATCGATATTATGCAATACATTGCTGACGACTTCCGACTTAGCCCGGTAGTTTTCCAGCAGCAGGTATTTCTCCTTGATTTTCTGCGCCTCCTCGAACTTCATTTCCGCAGCCAGTTCCTGCATCTGCTGAAGAAGCATCCGTTCCACTTCCTGGGTGTTCCCTTTGAGAATTTCCTTGATTTCAGCGATGTTTTTCAGGTAATCTTCCTGACTTTGCTTGCCTACGCAAGGGCCGGCGCAGTTCTTGATGTGATATTCCAGGCAGACATTGAATTTCCCCGCCCGTATGTTTTCGGGAGAAAGATTCAGGTTGCAAGTGCGCAGCGGATATAAATGCTTGACCAGGTCCAGCAGCGCATTCATGGAAGGAATATGGCTGTAAGGGCCATAGTAGGAAGAACCGTTCCTGATAATTCTCCTGGTTTTGAATACGCGGGGGAAATATTCGTTTTGTACGCAAATGGAGGGATAAGTCTTATCGTCTTTCAGCAGGACATTGTAGCGCGGCTTGTATTTCTTGATAAGATTGTTCTCAAGTAGCAAAGCGTCTTCTTCGGTATTGACCACAATGTATCGGATGTCTGCAATCTTGCTCACCAGCACCCGCGTTTTTCCCGGCTCATGCTCCCTGTTGAAGTAGGAGGACACCCGTCTCTTCAAGTTTTTCGCTTTCCCTACGTATATGATTGTCCCCTCGGCATTCAGATATTGGTAAATGCCGGGACTCTCGGGAAGGTTCAGTACGATGCCCTTCAGATAATCGTTTGTTTTGAGTTCTTCCATTAGTTGTACATATATTGAAGGCGGGAAATAAGCGGATAATCCAATTCTTATGCCGCTTATTTCCCGGCTCTTTAATTTATAAAGAAAGCACCGACGCTACATCCACCTCATTCCCGAAAACCTCTTTCCCGTGCAATTCTTTCAGTTCAATGATAAAGTTTACATAAACCTTTTTGGGATTCATCTTCTTTACTAACTTACAAGCAGCCTCCATTGTTCCGCCCGTAGCCAATAAATCATCGTGCAACAAAACGATATCATCTTCGCCTATGGCATCTTTATGGATTTGCACAGTATCTTTGCCATACTCTTTGTCATAGCTTTCTTCAATTGTTTCTGCGGGTAGCTTTCCCGGCTTACGGATGGGGACAAATCCTGCGCCAAGACGAGTGGCAAGAATTGGCCCCATGATGAAACCTCTTGATTCGATGCCTACCACCTTGGTGATACCTTTGTCTTTATACATTTCGTATAAAGTATCAGATAGCTCTTGCAGTGCTTCCGCATTTTTGAATAGGGTAGTCACGTCGTAAAATAGAATTCCCGGAATAGGGAAGTCGGGAATTTCCCGAATGCTTTTAATAAGCGTTTCTTTGCTCATAATCAGTTTATTTAATACGTTTGTTGAATTCTTTGTTTCACGTGGAACACGGCGCGCTATCTGCCGCAAAGCACCAATAGCACGTTGATGTCGCTTGGAGATACCCCTGGAATCCGGCTCGCTTGGGCAATCGTTTCAGGGTCTATCTTCACTAACTTCTGGCGGGCTTCGGTGGAAAGGGACTGGATGGAATTATAATCAAACTTCCCTTTAATCTTTATACTTTCCAGCCGTGCCAGTTTGTCGGCTATTATTCTTTCGCGTCCGATGTATCCCTCATACTTGATAAGTATTTCCGCCGCTTCGATGATTTCCTCCTTTCTATCGGTGATTTTATCCAATTCACGTTGGAAGGCATCCACATGCCCGGCCATGTTTTCGATGCTTACTTGCGGGCGGTTTATTAAATCCACCAACTTGCATCCTTGGCGAAGTGGAGTAGTACCGAACCGCTCTAGCACAGGATTGATTAATGCCGGTTTCATCGAATAATTCCGTGTGAACTCTATAATGCTGTTTACGGCTTCCCGCTTTTCTTTCATCAGCTGATAGCGGTCTTCCTTGGCAAGTCCCAGCTTCCATGACTTTTCCGTGAGCCGCATGTCCGCATCATCCATACGCAGCAAGATGCGATATTCGGCACGTGACGTAAACATGCGATAAGGCTCATCCACGCCTTTGGTTACCAAATCGTCGATTAAAACGCCGATATATGCCTCATCACGGGCAAGGGTGAAAGGCTCTCCGCCGTGGCAATTGATATGAGCATTGATACCCGCAATGAGCCCTTGTCCGGCAGCTTCTTCATATCCCGTTGTCCCGTTGACTTGTCCCGCAAAGAACAGGTTTTTGATTTTCTTCGTTTCCAACGTATGTTTCAGTTGGGTGGGGTCGAAGAAATCATATTCAATGGCATATCCCGGCCGGTAAATAACAAGGTCGCGGAAAGCCGAAACCTTTTTCAAAGCTTCGATTTGAATATCCATCGGCAATGAAGAAGAGAAACCGTTCAGGTAAAGTTCCTGAGTCGTTTCGCCCTCAGGCTCCAGGAAGAGCTGATGCTGCTCTTTATCCGGGAAAGTAACAATCTTGGTTTCGATGCTGGGACAATATCTGGGACCGATGCTTTGAATTTGTCCGTTGAAAAGGGGAGAATCCGGCAAACCTTCGCGGAGTATGCGGTGTACCTCTTCATTCGTAAAGCAAGTCCAGCAAGGCAACTGTTTTAAATGGCGGACTCCGGTGTTCATGAACGAGAACTTGTGAAAGTCTGTCTCGCCTTCCTGAATGTCCATATCCTCATAATGTACGCTCCTTCCGTCAATGCGAACGGGAGTTCCCGTTTTCATTCGTCCGTAAGTGATGCCATGCCGTGCGATGGATTCGGTCAATTCGTAAGATGCCGGTTCTGCCATGCGCCCTCCGGGAAGCATGGTACGTCCCACGTGCATCAGTCCGTTGAGGAAAGTCCCTGCCGTCAAAACAATGCATTTTGCACGGAAAGTAACTCCCCAAAGGGTTACCAGCCCTACAACTTCTCCGTTTTCAACGAGAATTTCCTTTACGGTATCTTGCCAGATATGCAGATTTGGAGTGTTTTCAAGTATTTCCCTCCATGCCCAAATGAATTTATTGCGGTCGCACTGTGCGCGCGGGCTCCACATGGCGGGGCCTTTGGAGCGGTTCAATATGCGGAACTGGATGGCTGTCCTGTCTGTCACCAACCCCATGTATCCGCCCAAAGCATCTATTTCGCGTACTATTTGTCCTTTGGCAATACCTCCCACAGCCGGATTGCAACTCATCTGTCCAATCTTGTTCATATCCATCGTGATAAGACAGGTCTTGGAACCAAGATTGGCGGCAGCGGCAGCGGCTTCGCATCCGGCGTGTCCGGCGCCAATCACAATAACGTCATACTTAAATTCCATTCGTTCAGTATTGAATTTCTTTGCGCAAAGTTACGAAAAAGTTGCACTCCGAATGCCGGCGCCGTGAAAATTCCTCTATTATTTGAGATTGTTTTCGTATTGAAAAAAGATATTCACTTGCATTTGCAGCCTTCCGATTGCTGTCTGCGCCCTATCTTTACCTTTGTTGGTACATTATTTCTCCAATGCAACTCCAATGCTATAGATTGGACTTGCATTGGACTTGCATTGGACTTGTATTGGAGTTGTATTGGACTTGCTATGGAGGAAGTCCTTTCCGGATACCTTTGATAATTTGACGAAATCTTTCGTATACTCCATTCTTTATCCCTATTTTTGCGGGTAGCAATATTTACATATAAAAAGAATAAATTCATGGCACGTACAAAAGATGGAGTTTTAGGAGGATTTTCGGGTAAGATAGGCAATGTGATAGGTTGTAAGGGCAAAACCGGATATTATGTGCGGGCCTGTCCGCAACATGTAAGCAATCCGCAGACGGAGCGGCAACAAGCACATCGTGGCAAATTCTCCGTAGCCATGCAGTTTGCCCGCGCGCTTACACCTTTCCTGCGGGTGAGCTACCGTGAATATGCCGGGGCGGGACAGCCCTTCCATGCAGCGGTTTCTTCTTTCCTGAAGACTGCGGCAGTAGAGGCGGACGGAACTTTTGCCATTGATTTTGAGAAGGCGCTTGTATCCCGTGGTTCTTTGACTGCGGTTCATCAGGCAAGTTCCCGGAGGGGCGAAGATAAAGTTTCTTTCGTGTGGACCGATAATAGTGGCGAAGGCAATGCGGCAGCTACCGATGTCACCCTGCTATTGGTCTTCAACAAGGCTCGATGGGAGGCTGTATATGCTGATGCTACCGCCTGTCGCTCCGATGAAAAGGCCGAAATCTGTATCCCGAAGGAATGGAGCGATGATGAACTTGTCGTTTATCTGGGCTTTCGCAGCGCTGACGGAGAGACAGTGTCGAATAGTTTGTGCTTTCTGCTAAAATAGTATTGTCTTTTGGGCAGATAGTTTGCTATTTTTGTGGTGTTGAATAATGCTACAATGAAAAATGCTATCCAAATCTGTTTGCCCGTTTTCTGCTGTTTGCATCCTGTTGTGTTGCATTCTTGTGTCGTGTAGTGGGAAACGTATCGGCAATCCCCGCTTATTTCGTGCAGACACATTGATGGAGTTGCTCCCTGACAGTAGTTACTCCATCCTGCGCTCTCTTTCCCCGGACGGACTTTCGCGCTCGGAGCAGATGTCTTATGCGTTGCTCATGGCGGAAGCCACTGATAAAAAGCTGCTTTCTCTTTTGCCTTGCGATTCCCTGCTGGATGAAGCTATCCGGTATTACGGTAAGGGCGTCAATCGTGCGAAGGCATTATTGTATAAAGGGCGCATTTTGGCGAAGATGAAGATGTGCGGGGAAGCGATGCAATGTTGTTTTGACGCTTTGAAAGAACTGAGTGGAACGGATGAAAGCGAATTGAAAATCAAAGGAATACTTTATGAAGATTTGGGTAACCTGTATTTGGAACAATCTTTGTTTGATGAAGCGATGGAGGCCTTTGATAAAGCGGAAAAAAGCTTTGTGAATTGTGGATACACGCTTGGAGTTTCTTCTGTACTCTGCAACATGGGCAGGTATTATTTGCTGAAAGATGATAGTGTGCGTGCCCGCAAGTATATGAAGCAAAGCATTCTGCCGGTTTGCTGTTTACGTGATTCTGTTGCGGTATCTGCGGTATTTCATAATTTGAGTTGCACATACGATGACATGGATTCTGTACTCTTTTATGCGAAACAAGCGTTGGATTTGGATAGAAAAACATCGATGAAATCGGCAATAATGGCTGGATATGCCTATCTGAATAAAGGAATGGTCGACTCAGCCGGATACTATTTCGGGCAAGCCCTGACCGATACGGTTATTGAAACAAGAGCCTTGGCGTATTACGGATTGAAAGACCTTATGGAAACTATGGGAGATAATCGGCGGGCGTTAGATTATTTTAATAATTATTCCGCTCTGATGGATTCCATTTATTTTTTCAGGGAAAGTTCGGAGCTTGAACGCAAGTCCTATGAATACATGGCGGAATTCCGGTTTTATAAAGATAGAATCAAAATAAAAGCGTGGTCTGTCGGCATTTGCATGACGGTTCTGATTCTTTCTTCCTGTATTATTCTGCGTATACTCTGTCGGCGTCGGATGCGGCGACTGCAATATGAGCGTGACGGAGCGGCTTTGCAGTCGGCTGTATCCGATTTACAATATCGCATAGCGATTTTGCGGCATCGGCATGAGAAAGATAGGGAACTGCTTTCGCGGAAGGAATCCGAACTGCGGAATACTTCCGATGAAAAGGCGAAATTGCGTAATACCGTTTTCATGGAAACGCAGATATATAAGAAAATCAAAGCCTTGGGCGCTCAAAAGAAAGGTAAGAGAAAAGAAGATTTTCAGGTTTTACTTAGTGAAGAACAGATTCAATTGCGCACTGTAGTCAAGCGAGTATATAAAGACTATATCAGTGGCTTAAAACGGAATTATCCACAGTATACTGAAGATGATTGCATTTTCGCCTGCCTGTCTTTGTTGGATTTGGATGATTTTACCATCGCTTTATGCTTCGGTAATTTTGATACGAGAATCGTTGTACAAAGGCGTTATCGGATGAAAAAGAAGGCGGAACGAGGAGCGCAAGATTAAATTGTTACCTTTTTCTTGATTAACTTACAGTATATCAATGATATATGTGGGTGCTGTTGTTACCGTTCTCATAGTGCCTTTTTGCTCTACAACTCATAAATTTGCCACATATTCAGTCATTTTAATATGTGGAAAACATGAAAACATTTATTTTTATTCTGTCAGGCGGTTTGTTCTTATTCCAAACTGCCTTTAGTTCCGGACTTTCTTTAGTCGGTCACGCGGCTAAAACTGTTACTTCTGAAAAGAAAATAAAAATGCCTCCCCGGACGGTTTTAATTCAGAGAAAGTCGGTCACCCGTTCTCTTGCTCCGGTAATTCCGTGTTGTATCGACAACAATGAACTTCACATTTATTTTGACACGCCCATTCAGAATAGATATCTGCAAGTTGTTGACGCCGATTCCGGTGAAGTGATTTATTCCGATGTTTTCAGCGGAACCGTTTTGATTATTCCTCTGACGGTTGTAAGTGAGAACTATACCGTTGAGATTATGTAATTCTCTTTTTTATTAATCCTTTAATTCTGATGCTGATGAATTATTGCAGAAAGCTTTGGCCCTTATTGGGCTTTGTGATGCTGTTGTTCTATTCGTGCGAACGGGATGACGGTGTCTGTGAAAATGATGACGGTGGGATAAGTTCCCACCCTTTTGTACGGGAGACACGTGCCTATTTTGAGGACTATGTTTCCACGGAAATGGAGTTTGAGACCCGGGGATTACATCCGGGGCTGATAGCTCCGGATTGGGACAAGGTGAAAGTGTTTACGCAACCCGAGTCCAGTACGATGAGTGTGGATGTGCCACTGTGGACGGAGGCATCTTACGAAGGTTCGTTTTATATGAGAAACGATTCCGGCGAAGTTTCTTCTACGGATACCTACTACACTGCTATCCTTCAAAAGTTAATTGTGGTAAAATCTTTGGAGAGGGATGCATTAAGTTGCTATATTGCAACTATAATACCTGATGCAGAGCATGCTACCAGGAACAGTTCTCTCATTGATGACATGTTTTGTGGAGGAGACCCGAATACGAAGTTTAGCGGCACCGTGATGTATTCCACCGTAACAACGAACTATACGATAGGAGTGGAGCGTTATAAGGACGGAATGCTGTGTGAGGATGTCTCTTTGTTTTATGCCAGTACCAATGTGTGGGATGACTACGAGGCTATGATTCGGCTTATCGGTGCAAAAAACATTCAGAGAAGTGTAAAAGTGATGACAAGAAATGGAGAATTAGATGGTGGAAGCGCTACTGGTGGACAAGACGTGGTAATACCTGGTCATAGACCCAACACTCCTGTATATCCACCTTCTTTGCCACCTCCGCCTGCACCATCATGGCCAACTACTCCTCCGGTGCCCAATCCACCGACAATACCGCCGCCATCAGGAGGCGGGGGAAGCCATAGTGGAGGAGGAAATGGTGGGGGTGGAATTACTGTTATTTTGACTCCTAACCTAGATAAACTGTGTGGAGATAAGTCTAAATTGTCAAATGCTGAAAGAGAGAAACTGGAAAAAGAGTTGAATGATTTGATTAGTCAGAGCCCATTTTTTAAATTATTATTTACTTTATTAGTTGATAATAAAATAAAGATTAATTTTGAAATGGATGCTTCATTAGAAGGAGAGGCAAATGGAAGATATAATTCTGGAACACAGACAATTTCGTTTGCTAATCTAACTGCGATTAGTTCTACTATCCTAAGGGAAGAATTGATACATGCCGTACAGCATAATATCATTTATGGAACAGATGCAGAAAACGTTAGATACAAATTTAATCTAGAATTGGAGGCTCATTTAGTCCCAGACATAGCTTATGCTTTAAAGTATGGCTCTTTTATATTTAATGGCTCTCATATTAAAGCGGCATCTAATTTAAATGATAATTTTACTGACGCAATAAATGCTTTAATGAATTCTATAATACAAAATAAAGGGTTCTCGGAGAGTCAATTTGAGTTGTATAGTAGAGTTGCCAAAAATTGGTATCCTAAGAGTTATAAAGGAGAGTATATAGAATCTTTACCTCCAAAGCTTTTATATAAACTGTTTAAAAAATGAGAAACGCTATGAAACATTTTTTATTAATGCTGATGTTTATTATTGGAAACATTAGTTCAATGTTTGGACAAACAGAAACCGAACATTTTGTTTATGAAAAAGAAGGAGAACTTTTTAGAGTTTTTCTTAAAGGGAAGGAAGAAGTAAAAACATTGTTGTCGAAAGTGGATGTCCGGTTGGATGGACATGGTGTTGATTGGATTGTGAATGCTAGAGCGAAGCCTTTTCAAGAGTTGATAAATGAAAAAGTTTTTTCTAAAAGCCGGATGGAAGAGTTGGAAAAGGCTGAAGAGCCACTTGGTATTTATGTGTTTTTCAATGAAACAGGTATTGTTTTTGATGTGTATTTTCTAATTCCAGTGAAAAAAAAATCCTTATTAACAGACAAAGAGTTATATTGCATTTATCAAAAATATATGGGTGCACTATATGATTTGACGGGTGTTATCGCATGGGATGAAAATTCTCTGTCTCCAAAGGAAAGGAAAACCTTTCTTTCATTGGACTATTTCAAAATTCCCTTTGAAGATTTGAAATATTGATGATTTGTAATTCTCTATCCCGGAGGAATTTCTGCCGGGATAGAGATTGTCCTTTAGATTTAGTACTTATGAAACATTTTTTATTAATGCTGATGTTTATTATTGGAAACATTAGTTCAATGTTTGGACAAACAGAAACCGAATATTTTGTTTATGAAAAAGAAGGAGATTATTTTAAACTTCTTCCTAAAGGGAAAGAATATGTTGGTACATATTTATCGAAAACTGACGTTCGTTTGGAATATCATAGCGTTGATTGGATTGTGAGTGCTCGTGTGAATCCTTTTCAAGAATTGATAGATAAAGGAATCTTTTCTAAA
Source organism: uncultured Bacteroides sp. (assembly GCF_959029255.1). Classification (GTDB taxonomy): domain Bacteria; phylum Bacteroidota; class Bacteroidia; order Bacteroidales; family Bacteroidaceae; genus Bacteroides. The sequence continues at coordinate 27,951 of NZ_CAUFUE010000016.1, forward strand.
GAACGGATGGAAGAGCTGGAAAAAGCTAATGATTCGCTTGGTATTTATGTGTTTTTTAATGAAACAGGTATTGTTTCCGATGTTTATTTTTCAATGCCGATTGCAAGAAGAACCCTGTTAACTGATGAAGAATTATATTGTATTTATCAAAAATATTTAGGAGTGCTATATGATTTGACGGGTGTTATCGCATGGGATGAAAATTCTCTGTCTCCAAAGGAAAGGAAAACCTTTCTTTCATTGGACTATTTCAAAATTCCCTTTGAAGATTTGAAATATTGATGATTTGTAATTCTCTATCCCGGAGGAATTTCTGCCGGGATAGAGATTAATTTTGAAATTTGATTATTATGAAAATCTATGATTTACGCCATATATGGTACTATTTTATCATTTTCTTATTGTTTTCTTGCACTGGCAATCGGTATGCGGCTGATATAGAAGATGTTCTGGCTTTAGCCGGAGATAATCGCAGCCAGTTGGAGCAAGTGTTGAAACATTATAGCCGTAATCCGGAAGATAGTTTGAAACTTCGTGCGGCTGAGTTTTTGATACGCAATATGCCGGGGAAGTGTACGGAAACTTATGATGCTTCCTGGGAAGATGTGGCGGCTGCTTTGTATCGTTGGAGTGATACGCCTGATAAGGGTAAACTTTCTGAAACTTATGGATTGGGTGAAATGAAGGTTCGTGAAGATGTGCATTACATCACTGCCGAATATTTGATTAATAATATAGAGTTGGCTTTTCAGATGTGGCGTGGGCAACCCTGGGGAAAACACATTGCTTTTAATCGGTTTTGTGAGGAAATTCTGCCCTACAGGGTAGGAAAGGAACCGTTGGAAAATTGGCGCGGAAAGGTGCTGGCTAGTTTTGGGGATTTGAACGCTTACTTCGAGGAACATTCTGAAATTACGGCGGTAGAGGCTTGTTGCAAGGTGAACCAACAACTTCCTCGTTTTACGTGGGTAGGTTATCCCATACCGGGTATGAGCTACTCTATGTTGATGAGTACTCCCAGGGGCTCTTGTGATGAAATGGGAGCTTTGGCCATTTTTGCCATGAGGGCACTCGGAATTCCCGTTACCCGTGATTTTACGTTGCAGTGGCCTAACCGGAACTTGGGACATTCATGGAATGCCGTATGCGATAGCGCCGGAAGGCATATCTCGTTTATGGGAGCGGAAAGCAATCCGGGAGAGACGCATATAGGAACAAGGCTTAAGAAGAGTAAAGTGTATAGAGCTACGTTTGCCAGGCAAAGCAGGATAATTGATACCGAAGGTGAAGAGATTCCCATGGAACTTCAAAACAGATACATGGTAGACGTGTCGAATGAATATGAAGGATGTACTTTTGATGTAGACCTGCCCGCTGATTTCTCTCCGGTGGAAGGGAAGGAGGGAAATGTCTATCTGCTGTCTCTGGGGAAAGATGCGTCAAGTATCGTCGACTATGGGAGGATGGTCAATGGCAGGTTGTTCTTTAAGAACATAGGAAAAAGAATACTTTATTTACCGGTGTATTATGAGGATGGAAAGCGAATTCCCGCAGGATATCCTTTCCGGTTGGATGATGAAGGGAATTTATCGGTGTTTAAACCCGATATGGAGAATAGGCGGAGTGTTGTCGTTGCAGATATGGGGTTGAATCAATCAATGTTGTTCCGTATGCAGGGCGGTGTGTTTGAGGGTGCCGATAAGTGCGATTTCAGCGATAAGAAGTTATTGTATGCTATTGAAGAAATGCCTACAGTTACTTATCAGAAAGTGAGGGTGCCGGATATGAATCCTTACCGATATGTCAGGTATGTATCTCCGAAAGGAGGAAACGGCAATGTAGCAGAGATAGAGTTTTATGGGAATGACGGTAAGAAACTGAAAGGAAGGAATATAGGCACTCCGGGATCTTGGTATAATTCTTCAATGACTTGTGATAAAGTTTTTGATGGAGATATTTATACCTATTTTGATGCCGCGCAAGGTGAAGGGGATTATGCGTGGACAGGATTGGATTTAGGAAGTCCGCAAAGTATATGCGAGATACGGTATTTTCCGCGTATAGAGGATTGCCGTATCGTTGAGGGCAGAACCTATGAATTATATTACCGTACAAGAGAAGACTGGAAAGTTCTGGAAAGGAAAAAGGCTGTTAAGGCTTCATTGGACTATCTGGTTCCGGATAACGGCTTGTTTTATCTTCGGGATGCGGAGACGGATGTTGAGAGTTGCAGGTTCTTTATGGTAAAGGATGGCAAGCAGGTGTGGTTGTGATGAATGTGGAGTGATGAAAATACTTTTTTCTATTATAATCGGTTTTTCTATCGTTGTGCTTCCGGTGGCTTATGGCGGGGCGGGAGGAGCATTGGCTAATGAAATGACAGGCTGTGGGTTATTGCTGTTCTTTTTAGCGGTGGTTATTGTCTTACTCTTTAAGAATATTCTGAAACGGGATAATTCTTTCCGAAAGATACGGATAAGTGTGATTGATTCTTTTGTTATCTGTAGTTTGTTTTATTTGGCTTTCAATTTTATGTTTATTGATAAGTGCCGGACAGACAAGTATGTATTTTATGGATGGGGGGCGGTGATTATCGGATATTTACTGTTGAGGAGCGGTATCGTGGTTTTAGATATATTGTTGTGTGCTTGTTGCGTGTCAGGGGGTATCCAGTCTGTTATTGTCATTTGCCAACGGTGGGGGATTGTATCCGGCAATAATATACAGTTTGATATCACCGGTTCATTGGGTAATCCGGGGCAGATAGGAGGGTATATTGCGGTTTGCAGTGTTATCACATTGGGATTGTTGGGGCATTTTGCCGGAAATAAAAGAACTTTATGCGTATGGCTTCTATCGGCCGCCTTAATAGTACAGTCCTATGCGTTATTTCTTGCTGATTCCCGTGCGGCTTGGGTGGCTGCTATTCTGGGGATGGTCGTTGTATTGGGGAAGAATTTTTTGGGGATTAGGGCATATTGTAAGAAATATAGGATAGCTGTAATTTGGATGGTTTGTTCAATAATGTTTTTGGGTGGAATATGGATGTATAAGTATCGGCCTGCTTCTGCCGATGCAAGGCTTTTGATATGGAGGGTTTCTGGTGAGATGATAATGGATAAACCTGCTTTTGGGCATGGATACAGTTCATTTGCAAGGGACTATATGCTTTATCAGGCTGACTTTTTTAAAGAAAACCCTCATTCCTCTTTTTCATCGGTAGCCGACAATGTGATATATCCCTTTAATGAGTTTGTAGGAATAACGGTTAGATATGGTATCATAGGATTATTGGTAGTCGTTTTGCTTTTCTCTTCAGCTTTGCTTGCTTGTTGTGGTTATCTGAAATCTAATGTTTTTAAGGCTGCTCTGCTTGCACTATTGCTTTTTTCTTTCTTTTCTTATCCGACGGAGATTTTTCCTTTACTGATGTTTTATCCTTTTCTGTTAGGGGGGATTGATAGCCGGATTGTTTTCTCTTTTTCTCTCTCTTATTGGGTGTATGGATTGGTCTTGATGATGGCGATTGCTTGGGGTATTTACGCTGTAAAGGATGGTAGGTTTCTAAAAAGGATGTCTGATTCCTTATCATCTTTGTATCAGAAAGGTGAGGATATAAGGGAAGACGATTATAATAAAATCAAAAAGAATGTCAGCTTTAATGATTATTATATGACGTGGTTATCAGGGCAGCCGGACATGGAAATGAAAACTTATAAGCGGATAAAGGAAATTCAACCATCTTGTGAAGGCTATTGTACGCTTGGGAAATATTACATGGCGCATCTGGATTATCGCAATGCAGAGTATTTCTTGAATTTGGCATCTTATATGATACCTACCCGCATGCGCCCCAAGTATTACCTTTGGAAGTTGTATGCTTGTAGGCAAAATAGGAGTAAAGCTCAAGAAATAGCAAGAAATATTTTAGTCATGCCTTTGAAGGTAGAGAACTCTTTCACTCTGAAAGTAAAAAGGAGGATGCGGCAGTATATCACCGCATCGCCAACGCCCGGTTTTCCGCCTCTTCCATGATTTCCCGTTCACCGGGACCTTTGTCGTTGATGCCGCAAAGGTGCAGGATGCCGTGGATGATGACACGATGTAGTTCGGTATTGTAGTCTGCATCGAACTGTTCGGCATTGGTACGAACTGTGTCGAGACTGATAAAAAGGTCGCCGCTTAACCGGTTGCCTTCGCAATAGTCAAAGGTGATGATGTCAGTATAATAATCGTGCTGTAGATACTGGCGGTTTACTTCCAGGATTTTTTCATCCGAACAGAAAATATAGGCGATTTCACCGACTCTTTTTCCGTATGTGGCAGCAACGGATTTAATCCATTCCGTTGTTTCTCTTTTTTTTATAGCGGGCATTTCAACACCGTCTGTTTGATAACTTATCATGCTTATTTATAATTTTACAATTCAGATTCGTTCAAAATATCTCTTGGTCTTTCTTTAATGTATCATTTCGGTTGGAGCTCTTTCTTAAAAAAAGAACAGATAACTGATGATGATGGCGGCGATGATGCCCGAGAAATCGGCTATCAGTCCGCAAGTGACGGCATTCCGGGTTTTTGTGATACCTACACTGCCGAAATAGACGGCAAGTATATAGAATGTGGTATCCGAAGCTCCGCGTGCCACGCAACTCATGCGGCCTACGAAGGAGTCGGCGCCGTGTTGCGTCATGGTATCAATCATCAGCCCGTTGGCGGCGCTGCCACTCAATGTCTTCATCAAAGCGGTGGGCAGGGCGCCGGCAAAGCTGGTATCGATTCCAAAGAACCCCACGATGGCGGCAATGCCGTCTATCAGCATATCCATTGCTCCTGAGGTGCGGAAAACCGCGATTCCAACGAGAAATGCCACCAGGTAGGGGATGATGCGTACGGCGGTAAGAAAGCCCTCTTTGGCTCCTTCGATAAAGGCATCGTATACATTGATTTTTTTCCATAATCCCCATACGATGAAAAGCAAAATGATGCTGAAAAGCAATATGTTCGCTGTTAATGTGGAATAGATGCCCATATCCTCACGGCTGACTTGCGTAAACATCCAGATGAGACCTGCAAAAAATAAACTGATGCAGCCTACCAGTATTAGTATTGGCTTGCATATCAGATTGATACGTTGCGAAATGCTGACGGCGGTAACACCTACGAGTGTGGATATGGAAGTGGTGAGCAGCGTAGGGATGAAGATATCCGTGGGCTGCGCGGCTCCCAGTTGGGCGCGATACATCATGATGCTGACGGGTATTAGTATCAATCCTGAAGTGTTGATTACCAGAAACATAATCATCGGGTTGGTGGCGGTGTCTTTCTTCGGATTGAGCTCCTGAAGCTCTTTCATGGCTTTCAGTCCCATCGGGGTGGCAGCATTATCTAACCCTAACATATTGGCTGACAGGTTCATAAAGATAGAACCCATGGCAGGATGCCCTTTTGGTATATCGGGAAATAGACGACAGAAGACGGGGCTTAGCCAGCGGGAGAGGGCATTAATCATGCCGCTGTTCTCACCGATTTTCATTATTCCCAGCCAGAGGGCAAGGATACCCGTGAGCCCAAGGGATATTTGGAACGCATTTTTGGAAGAGTCGAAAGTGGAGTTGACGAGCTCTGTGAAAATCTCAGTATCTCCCATAAAGATGAGCTTGACAAGAGCCACGATGAAAGCTATTACAAAAAATGCTACCCAAATGTAATTTAAAACCATGTATAATTGTATTGTTGGTGTGAATTAATATTTCTTTTCGTTGGCGAGGTTCCAAACGTTCAGGAAGGCCGCTTTCGTTATCTCAGTTACTTTGTCCCAATTCAATCGGTCTGCATGGTCCGAAGGTTGGTGATAGTCGGGGTGCCCGTCGGTATGATACCAGATTACGGGAATGTCGCGTAAGGCAAAAGATGCGTTGTCGCTTCCACCCACGGGGCGGTCCCAGGCACGGTAGTCGGGTTTCAGCCGGAGGTTGTAGCGGGTGACATCCTGTTTCAGCCAGTCGCCGAAAACCGGATGGGAGGCTGTGTAAAAGTAGACTACATGTTGTGGTTGTTCAGGGTTGTGGTTGCGGCCTATCATGTCGAAGTTCAGATATCCCTTTATCTGATTGATGGCGGGGAAAGTCTGTACGAAATACTTTGAACCGAGCAAACCTATCTCTTCGCCATCCCAGAAAGCAAAGATTACGTTGCGCAGCGGTTTTTGTCCGCTGGCGGCAAATGCGCGGGCTATCTGCAAGACGGCGGATACGCCGGAGGCATTGTCGTCGGCACCATTGTAGATTTGGTCGTTTGCCAGGGTTTCATCTACACCCAAGTGGTCGAAATGGGCACCTACGATAACATATTCATCGCAGCGTTCCCCCGGAATGAAGCCTAATACATTTCTCATCTTCAGCAGACGGTGTGTCCCTTGCCGAAGGACAGCGATGGAGTCGGGATGTACCTGCCACTTTCCCCGCAGTTGCCGTTCTTTGTTGTATGCTTCGAAAGGTTGATAATAAGTGTCTTTTTCAAAGGGAGCGATGCCTGCCTCTTTCAGGCAAGATGCCAGATAGCGGGCTGCAACCCTTGAGCCATTCTTGCCGGCTTCGCGTCCTTGCAGTTCATCGCTGGCAAGGAAACTGACAATGGCTTCTGCCGAAGTACGGTTGATGCTTCCCAGTCCTTTTTCGCAGGGCGACTGCGCAAGAATGGATTGTACCGAGAAAAGGAGACAGATTGTCCCTAAAAAAGCTTTATACATGTCGCAGGGTTTTGTAAATTAGACATATCGATTGCAAAATTAAAGATAACTTTCCATAGTTTCTATAGATTTATCGTATTTTTGTCCGCTGACGGACGATTTTAAGTGCGTGTAAATCAATATAGAATAATGAAAAAGAAGGAAGAACAATCAAACGAAAAGATGCAAAATAGCGCGATTTCAACGGAAGAAATCATTGCTGTCGCAACCGGCATACAGCAGGAATTGGAGAACTATATCGACCCGGTGAAGCGGGAATATCTTCCGAATTTCTTTAAGACCGGAAAAGGGCAGTATGGTGAAGAAGATAAGTTCCTGGGGGTGGTTGTACCGAATACCCGCCTAGTGGCAAAACGTCATAAGGATGAATCTTTTGAGGTGATGGCGCGATTGTTGCAAAGTGAGTGGCATGAGTGCAGGCTTTGTGCCCTGCTGATGCTGGTGGAACGCTTTAAGAAAAGCGATGAAAAGGGGAGAAAGATGATTTATGATTTCTATCTTACGCAGACTGCCCGCATCAATAACTGGGACTTGGTCGATTTGTCTGCTCCCGGCATTGTGGGTGAATATTTGAAAGATAAATCCCGGGAAGATCTTTACCGTCTTGCAGATAGTGAGCTTCTTTGGGACCAACGCATTGCAATTGTTTCTACTTATACGCTTATTAAAAACGGTGATTTCATCGAAATTCTCGCACTTTCCGAGCGTTTTCTGAATACTCGCCACGACCTGATGCAGAAAGCTGTAGGCTGGATGTTGCGGGAAATGGGTAAGCGCGACAAGGATATATTGGTACAGTTCCTTGAAAAATTCAGTAAAGTGATGCCGAGGACGATGCTTCGATATTCCATTGAGAAATTTACTGAAGAAGAACGGAGAGAGTTTATGAAACGGTGAACAAGACTATTCATTGTCATATAGGAGGAAATGTTTTTCATTAGACTTTGAAAACACCTAAATGGGTGTGGAAGGGCTTTTTATCATTCCTTATATCACTTATATCAAAATAAATTCGTTATTTTGCAGGAAACAAAATGCCTTGAAATATGAAGTCATTATATATCAAGAATTATAAGAACCTTAAGGAGCTGTCGCTTGATTCGCTTACTCGAATCAATTTGATAGTGGGGCGTAACAATGTGGGCAAGTCTACATTGCTGGAAGCTATCTCTATTTATCTGGCAAATGGAAGTGATGAATGGCTGAAAACGATTTTGGATTTCAGGGGAGAAATGGTGAATGTGGATTTCACTAAAGGAGAAGTGGATTCAGCTAGGGTCTTGCTGGAACATTATAGTTCTTTGTTTGTTGGGCGTAAGGTGGATTTCACGGATTCTACGGCAATTTCCATTGGTGAGCAGCATGATAAGGTGAACATCAGGCTTGTGCATATAGCCGAGGAACAGAGAGGATTGCAGACTAGGCGTTGGGCTTATAATGATGGAGATATCGATTCAAATGATCATTCATTTCAGTATATAGGTGACGGCTTGGAAGTGTTCTCCAGTTCTGCTTCTCCTGTGATAATACCCTTCTTTCAGCGTAGCATTTCGGGTAATGTGAAGGATAAAATACCATTTGAATATGTATTGGCAGGAGATTTTTATCTTCGAAGAAGTGTTTTGCTTTTCGACCGTATATCCTTGTCCGACAGAGAAGAATATGTATTGGAAGCTTTGCGTATTATAGAGCCCGGAATTGACCGGTTGAACTTTTTGAATGAAAATGAATATTCCAATCGGCGTGTTCCTTTTGTTACTTTAAAGGGTACGGGTGAGCGTGTCCGTTTGAGTTCGATGGGTGATGGTATCAATAGAATTCTCACAATAATCCTTGCTTTGGTTAATTGCAAAGACGGTGTTTTCTTGTTGGATGAATTTGAAACGGGACTTCACTATACAGTACAGAACCGGTTGTGGGAAATTATCTTCATGCTTTCTCAAAAATTGAATATTCAAGTGTTTGTCTCTTCGCATAGTCGGGATTGTATAGACAGTTTCATTGCTGTAAATAAAGAAAAACAAGGGCAGATTATCCGTCTGGATAATAGAAACGGAGATATTGTTGCCGTAAACTATAATGATGAGAAGACAATGGAATTCATAGCACAAAATGATGTTGAAATACGATAGGGATATGAGTAAGCTAAAAGAGAGTTTCTCTTATTATTTGTTTGTTGAGGGGAAAAATGATCTTCATGTTATTTCTTCTTTATGTGGTTATCACCATGTGAACCAGAATTTCAATATTAAACCCTGTGAAAGCGTAGAGAATGTTGTCGGATTATTCAGGCTTGCGCTTACCAATCCCTTAGCTTATAGGCGTATAGGGATTGTGCTTGATGCTGATGTGGATATAGAGAGACGATGGAAACAATTGGTGGAAGTACTGAGGGGAAGTGGCAAATATGATTGTGACGGTTTGGAACTGGCTCCCGATGGCTTGATATTGCATCCGGTGAATGACTATGATGCGATTGTGGGTATCTGGATTATGCCTGACAACACTTTGAATGGAATGTTGGAGGACTTTGTTTTAAATATGATTCCGGCAGGAGATCCTTTGTTTCTGAAATCTGAAGCGATATTGTCCGAATTGGAATCGGTAGATATCCAACGTTATAAACAAGTTCATCGCTCTAAGGCTAAAATACATACATTCTTGGCATGGCAAGATGAACCCGGGAAACCTATAGGGCAGGCTATTACTGCTCACATTTTGAATCCGGATGCTGAACAGGCAAAAATTTTTGTAGATTGGCTGAATAAGTTATATAATTAGTAAATGGAACAGGAAGATTTTGATATACGCAATCAGCAACCCATCAGCAGTAAGGAGCGCGATTTTGAGAATGCTCTCCGCCCGTTGAATTTTGAGGACTTCAGCGGACAGGATAAGGTGGTTGACAATTTGCGCATTTTCGTGAAAGCGGCTCGCCTTCGAGGTGAGGCGCTGGACCATGTGTTGCTCCACGGCCCTCCCGGATTGGGAAAAACGACGCTTTCCAATATTATTGCCAACGAACTGGGAGTCGGATTTAAGATAACTTCCGGTCCGGTGCTCGATAAGCCTGGCGACTTGGCGGGAGTACTTACCAGTTTGGAGCCGAATGACGTGCTTTTCATTGATGAAATCCATCGGTTGAGTCCTGTGGTAGAAGAGTACTTGTATTCTGCCATGGAAGATTACCGTATTGATATCATGATAGACAAAGGCCCCTCGGCACGAAGCATACAGATTGATTTGAATCCTTTCACGCTGGTAGGCGCCACTACCCGTAGCGGTTTGTTGACAGCACCGCTTCGTGCGCGTTTCGGCATTAACCTACATTTGGAATATTATGACGATGATGTGTTGAGTGGTATAATCCGCCGTTCGGCAAGTATTCTCGATGTCCCTTGTTCCACCAGGGCTGCATCCGAGATTGCTTCCCGTAGCCGTGGTACGCCTCGTATTGCAAATGCTTTGTTGCGCCGTGTGCGCGATTTTGCGCAGGTCAAAGGGTCGGGCAGTATCGATACGGAGATTGCCAATTTCGCTCTTGAAGCCTTGAATATTGATAAATATGGGCTCGACGAGATAGACAATAAGATACTTTGTACCATCATTGATAAGTTCAAGGGCGGTCCTGTGGGGTTGACTACCATTGCCACCGCTTTAGGTGAAGATGCCGGCACCATCGAAGAGGTCTATGAGCCATTTCTGATAAAAGAAGGTTTCCTGAAACGCACTCCACGTGGACGTGAAGTGACGGAACTTGCTTATAAACATCTGGGACGAAGTCTTTATAGTAGCCAGAAGACATTGTTTGATGATGATTGAGCAAGAAAGCAGTAACAGATATGTTTATGGCTTTTTAGATAATTAATAATATACTATATATGAAAAACTTTAAGTTTTGGATATCGCTTGGTATGCTTCTGGGGTTGGTTGTCTGTTCATCCTGCGGGGATGATGACGAATTTCCCACCTTTAAGTTCGATGGAGACGGGACCTGTTATTATCCTTCAGTAAGCACCATTTCTAAAGAGAGTTTTGAGAAGACTGTAGTGGGGTACGGCTGGAAACATGTGAGTACTCATGAAATAACGGAGAATGGCGAATGCCTGAAAGAGGAATACTATGAAGGTTTGGACGGAGCGGGTCCTTCTTATTATTATTTTGAGACAACCGCTTCTCTTAAAACTTATATGTATGTCGATGCTTATCCAGTCAACGGATTCAGAACTTCCGCATACGAGTATATGGATGCGAATCGTGTGGTTGTCAATAACCGGCATGTCATACTGCAAATCCTGTCTATTGACAAGGACTTGCTGAAAGCAGTGGAATATCTGGGTGTACGTGCAGATGGAATAAAAGTTTACGGGTATGTCACCTACCAAAGAATGACGGAGCAGGAACTGAAGGAGTGCCAGAAGTCCTATCCGGTGGATTTGTCGAATTTGCGTGATCTGGTTATCTCGGTGACCGAAGAGAGGGTATTCATCAGTGGAAAGGAGTTTGAATTCGATATCTTGGAAAGTAACGGTGCATGTATAGTAAAGGCCCGGAAGGACGAAACATGCAATATTGTTTGTGAAGGAAACCATGTAAAAGTGAAACTACTGAAGAATGGTGCCTGGATTACGGTTTCCGATGGCTTGCGACACCGGGAATTTCATCTTTTCTCCACCGACGAAGAACTGGAACCGAAAGGAACGGATATCTATGATTTCACCTATACAGAACTGACGCTCAACAAGCAGAAACAATTGTTTACTTCCGAGGGTAGGGGATTGAATTATAGTACAGCGTTAATGGGGACAAAACCTCGTGAGGAATATTATGGAAGTGTGCTGACTGCATATAACCCTTCTTATCTGTTTGCGGTGGATGCTGATAAACAGGTGCGTTTCTTTATTCTGAATCGCGGTGAGATTTATATAAAAGAATTACTTCCTATGACCGTGCTTGACGCGCTGGCAGAGGCAGGCGATGGGCATTCGATAGAGTATAAACTGGAACTGGTGAATGCTTCCGGAGTCGTATTTCAGGTACTTCCATTTAAAATTGTTTATAAGGAGGGATGATGAACCACTGGCGGTCCTTCGGGATATTCTTGCGGTTTGTTGTCCGGTATAAAAAGCGAATAACGTGGCTGGATTAAAATCATTGGCAAAAGAAACTGCCATTTACGGGTTGAGTAGCATTATAGGCCGATTCCTCAACTATCTGTTGGTGCCTGTGTATACCATTGCCTTGTCTGCCCAGTCGGGAGGATACGGCGTTGTGACAAATATCTATGCATGGGTGGCATTACTGTTGGTGCTGTTGACGTGTGGCATGGAAACCGGTTTCTTCCGCTTTGCCAATAAAGGGGAGGACGAGCCGATGAGGGTGTATTCCACAACTCTGCTCAGTATAAGTATCGGTGCGCTCACATTCCTTGCTTTGGGGTTGCTGTTTCTGGAGCCGATTGCCACTTGGCTGGAATATGGAGAACACCCCTGGTACGTGGGAATGATGATGATAGTGGTGGCTATGGATGCCATTCAGAGCATTCCTTTCGCATATCTGCGTTATAAGAAACGTCCGATTAAGTTTGCTGCGCTCAAGCTGCTGTTTATCTTCCTGAATATATCCCTGAATCTGATTTACTTTGTGTGGATGAAGGGAGATGATGTGGCATACGCATTCTTGTTCAACCTGATATGTACTTCAGTAGTGATGGTATGTATGATACCTGAACTTTGCGGTTTTGCCTACGTGCTCGACAAGAAGCTGCTGAGGCGTATGCTCATTTATAGCTTGCCATTGCTGGTACTCGGCGTTGCCGGTATCCTGAACCAGGTAGCGGACAAGATTATCTTCCCCTTTGTCTATCCCGATGAAGCGGAAGCTACCGTGCAGCTCGGTATATACGGGGCAGCCAGTAAGATTGCCATGGTGATGGCGATGCTTACGCAGGCTTTCCGTTATGCCTACGAGCCTTTTGTCTTCGGAAAGAGCCGCGATAAAGATAACAAGGAGGTGTATGCGCAGGCTATGAAATACTTCATCATCTTCACGCTGCTGGCATTTCTTGCAGTCATGTTTTATCTGGATATTCTGCGTCATATCATCGGGCGTGATTATTGGCCGGGCTTGCGCGTGGTTCCTATTGTGATGGCGGCTGAAATCTTTATGGGTATTTATTTCAATCTGTCTTTCTGGTATAAATTGATAGACGAAACCCGTTGGGGGGCATATTTCTCCTTGATTGGCTGTACGATATTGGTGGTGATGAATGTGCTTCTCATCCCTAAGTATAGCTATATGGCATGCGCTTGGGCAGGCTTCTGCGGTTATGGAGTAGCGATGCTGCTGTCTTACTTTGTGGGACAGAAGAAGTATCCTATCCACTATGATTTAAAAGCCATCGGTAAATACGTATTGTTGGCGGCAGTGCTCTATGTAGTCGCGGAATACGTGCCCATAGATAATATCTACCTCCGCATGACGTACCGCACGATATTGCTGCTGGTCTTCATCGCCTACATTGTGAAGTGCGATTTACCGTTGAGGCAGATTCCGTTCATCGGCAAGCTGGTGAAGAGGGGTTAGAGGAGGTGAAGTTAGATTGATAAACATTCTCTTTTATCTTTGAGTATTTCGCAATTCTGTCAAGAAAAGCATTATTTTTGCACTATTATTAAAAATGGAGTGGCACAATGGACAGAAAAATCGATCGCATAAAGATTGTTTTGTAATCAAGGACTGTGCAGAAGAGAAAACAATAAATTCAGAATCAAGGATGATTAAATCAGAAGAAATACAGAATCTCCTCGCAAGATTTGAATCCATTGCGTGTGAATACGAAGGCGTGGAGTGCTGGAGTGCTCGTGAATTATATCCTATTCTGGGCTATGCCAAATGGCAAACGTTTGAGAATGTTTTAGGGAAAGCCAAGGAGGCTTGCCAAAACGCCGGTGTAGAGACGAGTGACCATTTTACCGACGTCAGTAAAATGGTCGCATTAGGTAGTGGTTCCGAGCGTCACGTTGAAGATGTTATGCTTACTCGCTATGCTTGTTACCTCGTGGCACAAAATGGTGACCCTCGTAAATCAGAAGTGGCTTTTGCTCAGAACTATTTTGCCGTACAAACACGTGTGGCAGAGGTAATAGAGCAACGGCTTCTTGACTACGACCGTGTCCAGGCTCGCCATAAATTGGCAGAGACGGAGAAGCGGCTATCGGGTGTTCTTTATGAGCGTGGAGTGGATGATAAAGGTTTCGGTATTATTCGTAGTAAGGGCGACCAAGCTCTTTTCCGCATGAACACTTCTGCGCTCAAGCGTAAGCTCGGAGCACCGGAGAAATGTGCTTTGGCTGATTTTTTGCCAACCCTTGGCATCAAGGCAAAGGATTTTGCTGCCGAGATGACTAGCGTTAATGTCCAGCAGAAAGACTTGAATGGAGTAACAAGCATCGAACGTGAGCATGTGGACAACAATCTTGCTGTACGTAAGATGCTTCTGGATCGAGGTATCATACCAGAGGATATGCCAGCCGAAGAAGATATTAAGAAGGTAGAACGCAGATTGGCATCCGAAGAAAAGAGGATTCTGCCAAAGAAAAAATAGTGTTTTAGAGGCATACATCTTGAACATATAGAAACATTGTAACGAATAGAATCACATAAGCCTTTTGTGATATTATTATATTGACATGAGATATCTTGGAAATAAAACGAAACTTAGAGAGCATATCAATAACATCCTCAATAAATATAATATAGAGGGTAATATTTTTTGTGACCTTTTTACAGGTACTGCGAGTGTTGCTGATTATATGAAGGGAAAATATTCAATAATTGCTAACGACTTCATGTACTATTCATACGTGATAGCATATGCTAGACTTTACAATTCGAGAATACCTAATTTTGAAGCATTCAATAAACAATACAAAAGTAATATTTTTGATTGGATAAATATTCAATCGGATAATAACCTAAAGGAAGATGGGTTTATCTTTCAAAACTATACACCTCATGCTAATCGTATGTTTTTTACAGAATACAATGGAAAGAAAATTGACACTATTCGTTGTAAAATTGAAGAACTAAAAGCAAATAATTTTATAGATACAAACGAGTATTTTTATTTAATAGCTTCTTTGTTAGAGAATGTTATGAGTATTTCTAACACATCAGGAACTTATGAAGCTTTCTTTAAATATTGGCAAAGCCGTGCTATTCCTAATTTTGTTTTTTCTCCCCTTGAGATAAATGAGGTAGAGATTGTGGGAAATATTTCTGTTTTTAATGAGGATAGTAATAAATGTATTAGACATCTACATGGAGATATTTTATATTTAGACACTCCTTATACAGTAACTCAATATGCGTCAGCTTATAACATTCTTGAAACTATTGCTAAAAATGATTGTCCCGAGATAAAAGGAATTGCCGGGAAAAGAGGTAAGGGAAAATGTGTGTCATATTATTCATATAAGAATCACGCATTGGAACAATTTGAAGATTTGTTTCGTCAAGCCGATTTCAGACACATTCTTGTAAGTTATAGCAATCAAGGAGTACTTAATCTTGATGAATTGATTGGTTTAGCAAAGAAATTTGCTAAAAATGGCATTGTAAATGTAGAGTTTCTTAATTACCAAGAATATCAGAATCATCGCTCTAGTAAGAAACGAAAAGGAGAACAGCTAAAAGAAGTGATTCTATATTTTGAAAAAGAAATATCTACGATTAAATCACCTCTAAATTATTTTGGCAGTAAAGATACCTTATTTCCACAAATACAAAAGTTATTTCCTAAACATATTGGAACATTTGTAGATGCTATGGGTGGAGCATTTAATATAGGCGTCAATGTCGTAGCGATGGATCGTGTTATATATAATGATATAAATCCTCTTATAAAGGCTATTGTTGAATGGTTGTTGCAACCTAACAAAGAAAATATCATTATGTATGTTGAAAATATAATTCTGCAAAATGATTTAAGAAAAGCCAACAAAGAAACATATATGCGCCTTAGAGATAAATATAATATCAGTAAGAATGATTATAAATTGCTATATGTGCTTCACATGTATGCTTTCCAAAACTTAATTAGATTTAATAGCAAGTTTTGTTTTAACACTCCAATTGGTATTGCAGGTTATAGTGAAGATATTCGAAAAAGAATAGAACGATTTATCTCTCAAACTCCTAAAATAATATTTAGAAATACTAGTTTTAAGGAGTTGCTTAACATGGATTTTACTCCAGATACTGTTTTTTATTTTGATCCTCCATATTATATTTCAACTGCGGGATATAACGATGGTAAAAGAGGCCTTGAAGGATGGAATTTAGAATTAGAGGAGCAATTATTGCAAGTCCTTTTGGAATTGCATAATAGGGGATTTAAATTCTTATTATCAAATGTCATAGAGCACAAAGGGAAAAAACATCAAATTTTAATTGATTGGTGTAATCATAATAAATTCAAAATATACCCAGTTGGAGTTTCTGGATGGCGATATAAGAAAAATGAAATAATAATCAAGAATTATTAATATGGCAACAACATCTTCTATTTTAGTTCTTTCTACTTCTTTTAAGAAAGTCGTGGAATCGGTCGATAGTTTAAACGTTTTGCAAAAGAAATCTATAAATGATTTATCTGCTTATGAAAAGAAAATCATACAGGCAGTGAATAAATTCGCATCTGAATTGAATGTTAACAAAATTATTTATTTAGATTTACCATCAGATACATATATTGGCGTTGTTGTAAATAACACATTTGACAGATTATGCTATGTGTGTATAGTACCGCCAATAGTGGGTACTCGATCAGGTTTCATATCTCAACAATTGTTTGGATTTGTCTCAGATTTAGTACAAGAAAATTCAGATAATGAGTCTTGTCTATTTACAGATAAAAAAATTGTTGTCATAAATACAGAAATCGCAGACACAACGAAATCTGAACACTTCTCAATTTCTTGCTTAGCACCAATGGGGATTGAGTATTACGATCTCTATGGACGTAAACCAGAAGTTGATTATCCGAAAGATATTAACGAGTTTCTTACTCAATTATCTACATATCGTGATACTATTGATGTGGAAGAAATTGACAACAGAATAGTATTTAAAACAAATCGATTGAAGGGATTAACTCAAACCCTTACAAATCAACCTTATTATTTTGCTATAAACGCATATCCTGCCGCTATCCTTGGATGGAGAAAAGGTATGGTTTTAGATATTTCACAATTTGAGGATTGGTTTAATAATAAACATGACAATAAAAATGTATTCGCCTTTTGCTTATTTATAAAAAAACTTCAAAAGTTACCTGTAGAAACAAAAAGTGATTCTTATAATGAGCCGTTAATACTATTAAAATACCTTACAGCCATCCGCAGTAAACCATTTCTATTACTTGCAGGTATTTCAGGTACTGGTAAGAGTCGGATTGTACGTGAGTTAGCATTCAAGTCATGCCCTAAATATCTGCAAGATAAAGATGAGACTACTCCGGGTAACTATTGCATGATAGAGGTGAAGCCAAACTGGCACGATTCTACCGAGTTGCTTGGATATTACAGCAATTTGAGTAAGAGCTACCAATTCAAGAAGTTCGTTAAGTTCTTGATAAAGGCAAAGATGTTCCCCGATGTGCCATTCTTTGTGTGCCTTGACGAGATGAACCTTGCGCCGGTAGAGCAGTACTTTGCTGAGATATTAAGCGTGCTTGAAACGCGTAAGCATCCTAAAAATGAGGCAGGTGAGGTTGATATGAGCATAATAAAGACTGGGGTTATCATAGAAGCAGAGTATTTCAAGGCTCTTGGTAAGATGGGCGGTTTCGATCCAAACTTCACGGATCGTGACATCTATATGAAACTGCACGATATTGATACCGAAAGTGATATTGCAGAGGAAATAGGTTCACGTACAGACTTAACCACGGAAGGTCTCACTTTGCCTGACAATGTTATTATTATCGGTACCGTCAATATGGATGACACTACGCACCAGTTCTCACGCAAGGTGATAGACCGTGCCATGACAATAGAGATGAACGGTGGCAGGCTGAAGAATATGTTTGGTGGAAGCAACGACCTTGTTTACCTTAAAGAGGAAGAGCAGCGAAAGTGGCAAACTGCTTTTAAACAAAAGTATGTGAATGCCGATGAAGTGCTGAAAGCTCATGCAGATAAGGCAGATGAAATAGTGAACCTGCTGCCTGAGAAACTGGAGGCTATCAATGCGGCATTGAAGGATACCCCGTTTGAGGTAAGCTATCGCGTGCTGAACGAGCTGACCATCATGGTGGGTGTGATGCTTGACAATGCCCCTGAAGAAGAGTTGGAGACCATTGTCAACAATGCCCTTGACCGTATTCTGCTGATGAAGATTCTGCCTCGTATTGAGGGTGATAGCGATATGTTCAACTTGAAGGATCCGCAGCAAGTGGGCGATGCGATTTGCCGCAATCGCCTTGAATGGTTGAGTGAACTGGCTCCAGCCATTGTCATCCATGATGACGAAGGCAAAAAACATCAGCAAACAGCAAAGGAGAAGATTAAGGAAATGATAGAGCGACTGGAGAGTCAAGAGTTCACACGTTTTTGGCCTTAATAAACCGCAAATCATAATATGCAGACAGAAGTACTACGTTTTATTCACAAGGAAGGCGACTATGAGGTTGTTGTCCGCACACAGGACATCGGCTATTCATGGCAACGTTTCAAAGGGCGCATCGACTACACAAGGAGGACAAATCCCGAAGTCTGTGCGGCAAGGGAATATTGTGAATATACCTGTTTGGACGACTGCAAGCTGCAATTAGGCAAACCCTTTACCGGCGAGCTTACAGAACGTGAAGCAGCAGAACTGGATAAGACAGGAAGCAAGTGGACAGAACTGTGGCCGGTAATGTATGAGACCTGCAAGTACCAAATCAATGTGTTGTTTTATGGCGTGGAGGGTGTGCCCGAAATATGCCACGTAAGAAAAGACATTGAGGATAGTTTCTTCTATCAGGGAGAAACTTATGACAAGACCGGTCATACGGTAAGGGCTTATAGCGGAAACATAGACTTCGTGAATGAGCCGGGACGATTCAGATTGGAGTTCAGCTATCGGAAAGGGGGAAAGAGCAGAAGCACATTCGTTACCTTCGATGTGGTTTCGCCAAAGCTTGACACGAAGAGCGACTACAAGTCTTTACTGAAAGAGGTAAACGATGAATACACGGATGTGATTTACCGCTACCTCAGCATCACACTGCAGCAGTTCAGTCGTGGTCATGTGAATAATGATGCCACATGGATGAGTGCTTTCCAAAGTGTAGTGGACAACTATGTGAAAAATGTGAAGCGAGTAATGCAGAATCCCCACTCACGGATTGTCAACTATAAGGCATCGCGCAAAGCTGAACAGATAAAGCATTGGACACCAGCCATGGAGGAACGATACGGGGAGGTCGAGAAAGAGGGAAAACTGGAAGAATACAATTTCAGTTACGATGAGTCGTGCTCTACCCACGATACCCTGGAAAACCGCTTTGTAAAGCATACACTGCATAGCATCGGCAGGAGACTGAGCACCGTAATTCGTACGGTGCTGGCTGCCACACAGGAAGAACTGTCGGAGAAGTATCGTATGGTGTGGATAGGATATAGCGACACCATCAGGAAATTATCTAAGCATCCATTCTTCAAGGCCATCGGTCGATTTGACGGGCTGAGGCAGGAAAGCCTTGTGTTACAAAGTCGATTGGGCTATCAACAGATCTATAAAGATTGGCTGAAACTGAAACGAGGCATTGACCTATACAATGGCGCCGCCAATATAGGAACACTGCATATTTCGGAAATCTACGAACTGTGGTGCTTCATCAAGATGAAGAAGATGGTGGCTGAAGTAATGGGCATCAAGCGTGACAGGCCCGACTTTGAGTCGCTGGTGACAGAGCCAAAGGGAACCTTGCTCAATCCATTCACAGATTCTACTTTGGAACATGTGGTGGAGTATCACTATCCGGTAGCAACGGAAGAGGATAGTGACGAACGCAAGACAATGCTTCGTGCACACGAAGGGGATGTGGTGACGCTGCATTATCAGCACACATTCAATCGGAGGAGCGGCAATGATACGTATGGCATGGGTATAAATACTGCCACGACAGAGCAGCGTCCTGATATTGTATTGAACATCCGTAAGGCTTCGGGCGAGATAGTGCTGACCTATCTTTACGATGCTAAGTATCGTGTAATAAACGATAAGAATTTGGATAAGGACTTCGAGGCAGAGGATATTGCGGAGTCGGAACGACTGGCAGGTGGCGATTATCCGCCTACC
This sequence comes from uncultured Bacteroides sp., assembly GCF_959029255.1. GTDB lineage: Bacteria > Bacteroidota > Bacteroidia > Bacteroidales > Bacteroidaceae > Bacteroides. The sequence goes on from NZ_CAUFUE010000016.1 coordinate 48,052, forward strand.
GATGCCATCAATCAGATGCATCGCTACCGGGATGCCATATACTATAGCAAGGAGCATGAGCCTTATCGCTCAAAGGAAATCATTGGTGGCTACATACTTTTTCCCGGTCGTGGAGAAGACGAGAACATCTTGAAACGTTACTATAGTACCAGTGTGGAAAGTATCAATATCGGGGCTTTCCCCTTGTTGCCGTCTGTCGATAAAAGCAAGGAAGGAAGTATTCTTCGGACACACCTCAACTCAATCCTGATGGAGAAACTCAGTACCGAGAGTCATGTGGAAAAAGCGAAGCCACAGCGTACGCTGGCATACGTTACGGAAGAGGAAAAAGTGGGAATGCTGCCTGATGATTTGGTTATGGTTGCCTTGGTAGAATCCGCAGACAAGCGCCAGTGGACATTGGATAAGCAATGGTATAACATCCCTCTGGATAAGATTGCTGATTCACCATGGATGAAAGCCAAGTATTTGCTACTTCACATCAAGGGCGAGCAATGGACAGGAGGCATCCGCAAGATAGTAAAGTCTAATCACGATGTGTGGACGGCAGACAGGCTTACAGATGAAGGTTATCCTTCAAGTCCGAGTAGCCCTACTTATTTTATGATACGCATCCACAAGGAAAGTGGCACAGATATTGAACTGAGGACATTGGCATTTGATGTGAAGCACATCCCGACGGAAGCGGTTTATTGGGGCAACCACAAGATGCCGTTCATGCTTGTGAAGTTGAAAGACATAAACAGCCTAATTTTGGATGGGAAAATTGAAAGCTGAAAACTGAAAACTAAAAATTGATAATGGAAGAAAAAACAACTGAGAACAGAAACACCTTCGCCATCAAGAAATTCTTGAATGAATATCTTGATTTACGTAAGGATAAAGACAACGAACTTGAGACAGTGGACTCCATCAAGAAAGGGGTAGAGTTTAAAGGAGCCAACCTGTGGATTCTGATATTTGCCATATTTATGGCGTCGTTGGGACTGAATGTCAATTCAACGGCGGTGATTATCGGTGCCATGCTTATTTCTCCCTTGATGGGACCTATCATGGGCGTCGGACTCTCTGTAGGGTTAAATGATTTTGAACTGATGAAGCGTTCATTGAAGAGCTTCCTGATAACGACCCTGTTCAGCGTGACGACAGCCACTATTTTCTTTCTGGTCAGTCCCGTTGCCGAGGGGCAATCAGAGTTACTCGCACGTACCTCACCTACGATTTACGACGTATTCATCGCGTTGATGGGTGGTTTGGCAGGTGTGGTGGCACTCTCTACAAAGGAGAAAGGCAATGTGATTCCCGGTGTCGCCATTGCTACCGCTTTGATGCCGCCGCTCTGTACGGCAGGTTACGGCTTGGCAACGGGCAATCTGATATATTTCCTGGGGGCGTTCTACCTTTATTTTATCAATTCGGTATTTATCAGTCTTGCCACGTTTGTGGGAGTGCGGGTGATGCATTTCCAGCGCAAGGAATTTGTGGATAAGAAGCGGGAAAAGACAGTGCGCAAGTATATTGTACTGATAGCTGTGCTGACAATGTGCCCTGCTGTGTACCTCACGGTCGGCATCATTCAAGATACGTTCTTTGAAAGTGCCGCCAACCGTTTTGTCAACGAGCAACTTTCTTTTGAGAATACACAGGTGCTCGATAAGAAAATTAACCATGAAGGCAGTCAGCATGAGATACGTGTGGTATTGATAGGACAGGAGGTACCCGAAGCTTCCATCGCCATTGCCCGCAGTAAGATGAAAGACTATAAACTCAATAATACCAAGCTGATTGTGCTTCAGGGAATGAACAACGAAGCAGTCGATATATCTTCTATCCGTGCCATGGTGATGGAAGACTTTTATAAGAATAGCGAGCAGCGCCTGGTAGAGCAGAAACAGAAGATAGTCGACCTTGAGAATAACTTGAAAAAGTATAAATCATACGATGAATTGGGCAAAAAGATTATCCCTGAGTTAAAAGTGCTCTATCCGTCGGTGAAGTCAGTTTCCATTTCTCATGCTCTGGAACTGACGGTAGATTCCGTAAAGGTAGATACCATCACGCTTGCCGTGTTGAAGTTCGGCAAGCACCCCGATGCCCATGAACGGGAAAAGATTACCGAATGGCTCAAAGCCCGTACGGGAGCTAAACAATTGAGGCTGATTGCCGAATGATATTTTCAGATAGAAAGATACGCGTAATCTGCGGTGAATAGGTGAATTATTGAATCAAAATTAATATGAAAAAAAGATTATTGTCATTATTGGGTTTGTGTCTTCTCGTATCGGCGCTGCATGCTGATGAAGGCATGTGGATGCTGGGAAATCTGAATAAACAGACACGCCAGGTAATGAAGGAACTCGGTTTGCAGATGCCTGCCGACAAATTATACAACCCGAAACGCCCTTCACTGAAAGATGCCGTAGTCAGCTTTGGCGGTTTCTGTTCGGGCGTGGTGGTATCCGATGATGGGTTGGTGTTCACAAACCATCATTGCGGTTTCAGCAGTATACAACAACATTCCACCGTAGAACACGATTACCTGAAAGATGGCTTTGTGGCCCATAAGCGTAGTGAAGAACTGCCCAATCCGGAGTTATATGTCCGTTTTCTGTTACGTACGGATGATGTTACCAAGCGGGTGCTCGGTGCGGTGCAGCCCGGTATGACTGAAACCGAACGTACCGCAGCGGTAGATTCCATGATGCTGGTTATCGGTGAGGAGGTTTCCTATAAAGACTCTACTCTCATAGGTATTGTAGACGCGTATTATGGCGGTAATGAGTTCTGGCTCTCCACTTATCGCGATTTCAACGATGTCCGGTTGGTATTTGCCCCTCCCTCGTCAGTCGGTAAGTTCGGTTGGGATACGGATAACTGGGAATGGCCCCGCCATACCGGAGATTTCAGCGTATTCCGCATCTATGCCGACAAGAATAACCGTCCGGCAGACTATTCACCCTCGAATGTACCTTATCATCCCGAGTACGTAGCGCCAATCTCGCTCGACGGTTACCGGGAAGGCACTTTTTGTATGACTTTGGGTTACCCGGGCAGTACGGAGCGCTATCTTTCCTCTTTTGGCATCGAAGAAATGATGAATAACAACAACCAGGCACAGATAGATGTACGTGGAGTGAAGCAAGCCATCTGGAAGCGTGAAATGGACAAGCGGGACAGTATCCGCATTAAATACGCCTCCAAATATGACGAAAGCTCCAACTATTGGAAAAACAGTATCGGTGTGAACCTAGCCATCCGTAAGCTCCATGTGCTCGATAAAAAGCGTTCTATGGAGCAGGAAATCCGTCGCTGGATACAACAAACTCCTGAAGAACGTGAGAAACTGTTGCACCTCTTCTCGGACTTGGAGCTGAACTACAAGAACCGTCGTGAAGCAAACCATGCGCAGGCCTATTTCGTAGAGTCTTTCTTGAATGGTCCCGAATTGATACAACTGGCTTTGTCTATCCTTAACTTTGATTTTGAAGGGGAGCAGAAAACAGTCATAGCCAATCTGAAAGCCATCGTAGAGAAGTATGCGAATTTGGATATTGATATTGATAAGGAAGTGTTCACAGCCCTGCTGAAAGAGTATCGTTCCAAGGTCGATACCACTTATCTGCCCGACCTTTACCGCACGATTGCCACCGAATATGGTGGTAATGAGCAAATATACGTCGACAGTCTTTATGCCAAGACGGAGTTAGCCACTCCACGTGGCTTGCAACGTTTTCTTGAACAAGACAGTACCTACCAGATTTATGATGATCCCGCCATTACCTTAAGTATCGATTTGCTCACGAAGTTTTTCGATATGAATGTACAGATGCAACAAAATTCTGCTGAAATCCTCCGCAGCGAACGATTGCTGAACTCAGCCGTCCGGCGGATGTATGCCTCCCGTAACTTCTATCCTGATGCCAACTCTACCATGCGTCTGAGCTTTGGTACGATATGCGGCTATACTCCGTTTGACGGTGGGGAATATGATTATTACACTACGACGAGAGGTATTTTAGAGAAGGTTAGAGCCCATGCCGATGACGTGGATTTTGAGGTACAACCGGAACTTCTTTCTCTTTTCTCTTCCCGTGACTTTGGCAGATATGCCGATGAAAAGGGGGAAATGAACGTTTGCTTCATTTCAAACAACGACATTACAGGCGGTAACTCCGGCAGTGCCATGTTCAATGCCAAAGGCGAGCTTCTGGGATTGGCTTTCGATGGCAATTGGGAAGCCATGAGCAGCGATATCCTTTATGAACCGAAGATGCAGCGCACCATTGGGGTGGATGTGCGCTACATGCTGTTTATCATGGAGAAATATGGCAAGGCAGGAAACTTAATCAAAGAACTGAAAATAGGTAAATAGAATTGATGAACCATTTGGCAGGGAGTAAGTGAGGTTTGGAGAACTGAAAGTTATAATCGTTGTAATTTCTTCAAAGCGCTTATTATCAACGATATTTACGATTTGACGATTTACGATGTACGATTGATATTACTCATAAAATCATAAAATGACCATTGAGGGCAGCTTGTTTTGCAATACAAACTTCAATCGTACATCGTACATCGTCAAATCGTAAATCAGAAGAATCATCATTTATTCCCCGATAAAATTCCGGTATCAATATCTTTATTATTGATTCTCCTGCCTTGGTTGTTGCGTTTCTTTCCGAAGTCGAGGTTGAAAGATACGTTCACCATAAACAGCGGACTTAAATTTGTGGAATACGCCAATTGACGGTAGGGAGCCATCTTTGACAAGTTCTCTATTTCTTGCTCATACTTCTTTGTAAACGGGTTCAGCACTCCGGCAGCTATACTCCACTTTTCCGTATTGTATCCTGCCATGATGGTGTGCAGTTTTTCTTCCTTCGTCAGCGTTTCTCCCCACAAGATATGGTTGCTGGTGTTCATTTCCGCCATCAGTGCCCAGTTCTTGTACATCGCCATCAGGCTGCCCCGCAGTCCCAGATTGGTATGTGTATGCGTGTATGTGTTGCCGTAACTGATATAGCGGTTCAGGAACGGGGTGATTTTGATGGAAATATACTCTTTGTAAGGCCGGATTTGTATAGCTGTCTCCAGATTGATGCGGTGGAAACCTTTATGATTTTCGGTAGTACGGATAAAATGCCCCTCTTCATAGTAAGTATTTTCCATAATAGGCTTATTGTCATAACTGTATCTTCCGAAGAAATCGACAGACAGGTACTTGCTTTGCCAACTGGCAGACAACGTGTTAGCATAGAATGTGACGGACTTTAAGTCGGGATTTCCTTTGCGTATCTGATACTTGTCCATTGCCTGCGAGATGTCATTCAAGTCGGACAGGGAAGGAGCATATCCCGATACATATCCGTTATATCTGAAAAACCATTTCCCATTTATAGAGTAAGACAGGCTTAAGGAGGGCTTGAAAATATACTTCTCGGAAGAATACTGTTCCTGGCTGTTGTACGTTCTCATGGCCCCAATCCCCACTGTATAGTCCAAGGCTTTTATCTTGGACTGATACTCGGCGAACAAGTATGTTTCAGCCGTATTCATCGTGATTTTACTGTTTATATTGCCCGAATATCTGTTCTGTAAGTATGCCTGTGTATGCTTGATACCTCCGGTAAACTTACCCGTATTGAATTGTTTCTCGTAAATACCTTCGCCGATGATGGAGTATTTCTCACCTTTGGTTTCCGAGTAGATGTCCGTAGTGTTATCATCATCCTGAATTGCTTTCTGCACAAAGTTACGTTCGCTCTTGCTGTCCAGATAAGAAGCTACTACGTCCGCATAAATTGTCTGTTTGTTTTTCAGATTTCTTTGGTAATAAATATCCAAAGAAGGAATAAGTACCTTAGAGGAAGTCAGGTCGGATATGGAATAGGAACTACTACCTTCATACAACGTACTGATTCTGTCCGACATGGAACTGGGAGTATCGTTGTATTGGTTTCTGAAGGCAATGTTCAGAAGTTGCCTGTCGTTGTCCTGATAGCTGTAGTTGAGGTTGACATGAACGTTATCGTACTTTATTTTAGTAGGTTCCCCAGTCTCTTTGTTCTCCCGGTATGACTCCGGAAAGCGGAAACTCTCATAGTTTTCGCGCGTCCATTTTAGGTCTCTTTGTCCCCAATATACGGTAGTGCTGATTTCTGACTTGTTGAAGTGGTATTTCGCCGCAAGGTTGTGTTCGCCATATCCCGTGTCGGATACTCCATTAGACAAATCGGCGGAAATGTTGCCTCCCGATTCCCTTCTCTTTACGATATAGTTCAATACGGCGCTTGCATTTCCATAGCGTGCGCCGGGATTGTCTATATACTCTATGCGGAGCACATCTGCCGGTCGGATGGCTGTTATTTCAGCCTGTGTCACTTCTATGCCGTTTATTCGCAGTTGTACGTTGTCTCCTCCGGGAAGTGTGATACTGTGGTCTATCGGATTAATCAGGATACGCGACAGTTGCAGATTTCTCAATAAGCTGATTCCGTTGGAAGCGGCTTTAGTCTGTACTTCGGTGGGAAGGATAATCTGCCGGTCGGTCTTTTTGATAACAGGGCTTGCGGTGACGGTGACACCTTCCAGCAGTACATTGTCGGGAGACAGGGGTAGTTCTCCCAGGTTCAGATTGGCTTGCAGGTTCCTGATGGAGAGGTAAGAGTTCTCATACCCCACGCATGAGATACATAAGATATAATCTCCGTCTTTTACTTCTTTCAGTAAGAAACTTCCGCCATTGCTTGCGGCGGTTCCCGTGACGAATGCGGAGTCCCGGGTCATCAGGCTGACATTGGCATATTCGATACCTTGATTGTTGCTTTCATCAATGATTTTTCCCGTGATTTTGTTTCCTGCCATCAGAGAGGCGCATAGGAACAACATTCCTAAAATGATACTTAATCTTTTCATTCTTCTTATTGTTTTTAGTGATTATTTCTGTCCTTTGAACATGACAAAGGTAGGTTTATAAGAACGAAAAGTCGATTTATATGTACCACTAAATAAAGTGCAATGCATTTTGTAACTATCTAAAAGTGAGGATGTTCTGAATGCCTATTTATAGAAAAGTTTATATCTTCCCATTTCAGGTTTATATATAAAGAAAAGTGCGAAAAATGCCGTGCCGTAATTCCCGTTAATTGATAAATCCCTATCTTTGCGATGATTAAAAGAGGATGATATGAAAGCATTGAAATACGGTTTGCTCAGTTGGATATGCGTGTTGGTATTGGCAGCATGTACAAAGGTTTTGCCGGCACAACGTGCACAGATAGAAAAGGCGGAACAGATGTTGCAGCAGAATGCAGAGGACGCGATTGCCATCCTTCAGTCGGTAGAAGCCCCCGAAACATTACCCGATTCTTTGCGGGCACGGTTTGCGCTGGCTATGGGGCAAGCCCACTATAATGCGCATTGGGTGATGAATGAAGACTCTTTGCTACTCTACGCCCTGAATTATTATGGAAGGCCGGATGTAAAAGATACCGTCAGATTGCTGCGCACCTATAAACTGGCGTCGCATTATTTCTACGATAGTGAGAAATATAAAGAAGCTACTGAAATGATGACCGAAGGTAGCCGTATAGCCGCCTTGCGTAATGATACGGCTGCCCGTCTTGATTTGTTACGCTCTGTAATGAATATAGGAGAGGGTAATGATGATTTTGAAGGTCTGATAGGTTTGCAGAAGCAATTGATAGCCGTCGAGAGTGATTCTACCCGGCAATACTCCAACTACAACAGCCTGGCGATATCTTACTACTGCGCAGGTCAAAATGACTCTGCATTGCTTGCTCTCCACAACGCCACCGAATGTCTCTATACAGCCGCTGACTCTGTGCGTGCATTGTACTATGTGATGCGCAACTATGCTGATATCTTGAGCGATTCCGGGAAAAATCAGGAAGCCATCCGTCTGCAACAACGCAGTCTGCAACAGTACAAAGAAACCGGACACCCTTTCGAGTCCCTGTCTTATTACGCCCTTTCGCGTTATTTCCTGAATATGGGTCAGATGGACTCTGCCCGCTACTATATGCAAAAGGGAGATAGTGTACGTTCGCCTTATATTGACCGGGACTTGTCATTGGCCAACTTTTCCTTGGTACAAAAAACGTTGATGGATTATATCGATAGCCGCTCTTTTACTATCCGGGATGTGGCGTTCTTCTCAAACCGCCTGTATAACGAATTTATCCGTGACCAGCGGGTGATTACTCAAAAAGGGAAAGTGCAATGGCTGCTCCAACAACAGAATATGAACCTGCAACTGGAGAAACAGAAGGAACGGACACTTTTTGTCGGGCTGATTTCATTCTGCGTATTGCTGCTGTTTGCCGTCATTTGGTATTTGCAAAGAAGGCAGCATCTGTTTTTGGAGAAAGAGGAAGAACTGGAAGCGTTGCGCCGCCTCATGCACGAGACTGAAGGGGACAATGACGGTGGCAAGAATGATAAGTTTGTCAAGAAGATGCTACTTCAACAATTGGGCCTGATACGCATGGTGGCTACCAATCCCAGTTCCGACCATCAGGAATTGCTGGTACAGATGGGAAAGATAGCCAACAAAGATGTTGCGGCAGACGACCTGCTCGTCTGGAATGATTTATACAAGACTATCGACCTGGTATATGATGGCTTCTATACCCGTACCAGTCGCAAGTATGGCGTCCTCTTGAATGAAAAGGAACTGCAACTGTGTTGTCTGCTGAAGTCGGACTTTTCAACAAAAGAGATTAGCGTCGTTACCCAGCAAAGCGTACGTACGGTTTATCAGCGCAAGACGGTAATCCGGCAAAAGTTGGGTATGGAAGAAAAGGAAGATATTGCCGGATTCCTGTCGTAAACCTGCCTCATGCAATCCCCCGGATGCGGTCGTCGAATGCCGAGAGCGCCGCTTTCGCACCTTCACCCATCGCGATGACAATCTGCTTGTAGGGGACGTTTGACACGTCTCCTGCGGCATATACTCCCGGAAGCGTAGTGCGGCAAAAAGCATCTATCTTGATTTCACCTATCGGTGTCATATCCAGCATACCTTTGAAAGGGGCGCTGTTGGCGGCTAAGCCAATCTGTACAAAGATGCCATCCAGAGGATAGTCCCGTTCCTCGTTCGTGAGACGGTCTTTGACGCGGATAGCGGTAACTTTTTCCCCGTTGCCCACCACCTGCGTGGTTTGTGAGGAAGTGAAGATTTCCACATTCGGCAAGCTCTGCGCTTTCTCCTGCAATACTCGGTCGGCTTTCAACGAGTCGGCAAACTCAAAGACGGTGACTTTCTTGCAGATGCCTGCCAGGTCGATGGCAGCTTCGATGCCGGAGTTACCTCCGCCGATAACGGCTACATCCTTGTCTTGATAGAACGGACCGTCGCAATGAGGGCAGAAGGCCACGCCGCGTCCGATGTATTCCGCTTCTCCTTCCACATTCAATTTACGCCAGCTTGCACCGGTGGCGATGATTACCGTGGGGGCGGCAAACACCTCTCCACCGGTGACAAATACTGACTTTTCCTTTCCTTGAAGTTCGGCTTTCTCTATCCTCCGGTTCTTGAAAACCTCTATCGGATAATGCCCGATGTGGCTTTTTAGAGCATTGGCAAGTTCTGCACCCGTAGTTTGGGGAATGGAAATAAGGTTTTCAATGCCTACGGTCTCTTTTACCTGTCCGCCGATATGTTCGGCTATGATTGCTACGCGCAGTCCCTTACGGGCCGAATAAATGGCTGCTGAAGCACCTGCCGGTCCGCCGCCGAGGACGAGCGTATCGAATTCCCTCCGGATAGGGGCTGCATCTTCCCGGGGAACGCTTCCGAAGGTTTCCTCCAGCTTTTGTAGCAGTTCTCCCAAGGAACCCCGTCCCACGTGAAATTGTTTTCCGTTGGCATAAACGGTCGGTACGGCTTGTATTTTCAGTGCATCGACCTCGTCCTGGAAGATGGCTCCGTCTATCATCTCATGGGTGAGTTGAGGATTGAGCAATGCCATGATGTTAAGTGCTTGCACAATGTCCGGACAGTTGGTACAGGTCAACGATACGTATGTCTGTAAACGGATGGGACCTTGCAATGCTTTTATGCGGCGGCTGATGGCAGCATCCGGCAGATTTTTGCCCTTTCCATCGGCATTTAGTACTGCGAGGAGCAGGGAGGTGAACTCATGTCCATTGGGGATTGCACGGAATTTTATGCCGATTTCCTTTCCTTCTTTCAGTAGCGTGAACTCCAATTTGGGCTCATCGGTTGTGGTCAGCCGGCAGGATAATTTGTCGGAACAACTAGCCACATCATTCAGAAACTCGATGAGTTCCTCGGCCTGTTCGTGCTTGGGATGGTAGGTGATGTGGAAGATATAGCGGGCTTCCAATTGCTGGAATACGCTCCGCACTTGGTCTAAAATACTTGTTTCTAACATGATAATAAGTCTTTTTCTTTTGAAAATTATACAAAAAAGACTATCTCAGTTCGGTTTTCATCCTTAAGAGAGGAGGCGAATTGGGATAGTCTTTCAGATGTTTACCGTACTTGTACGGTTAAATCTTACCTACAAGGTCGATGCTTGGTTTCAAGGTAGCTTCCCCTTTTTTCCATTTGGCGGGACAAACTTCACCGTCGTGGGTGGCAACGAACTGTGCGGCTTCCACCTTACGCAATAACTCGTCTGCATTACGTCCGATGTTGTTGTCCTGGATTTCGGCAATCTTGATTTTGCCTTCGGGATTTACGAGGAATGTACCGCGATATGCCATGCCTTCATCTTCAATCATCACACCGAATGCGCGGCTCAATAAACCTGTCGGGTCTGCCAACATCGGGTATTTGATTTTGCGGATACTTTCGGAAGCATCGTGCCATGCCTTGTGTACAAAGTGAGAGTCGGTGCTTACAGAGTAAACTTCTACGCCCATAGCCTGGAATTGGTCATATTTCTCGGCGATGTCCACCAGTTCTGTAGGACACACAAAGGTAAAGTCTGCCGGATAGAAGAAGAAAATGGCCCATTTGCCTTTTACATCTTCGTTAGTCACTGTTTTGAAACTTCCGTTCTGGAATGCCTGAACTTTGAATTCAGGAAGTTGGGAATTGATAATCGGTTCCATAATTATACTTTTTAAAAGGTTTAGTTTTTTGTTTTCCGGCTACAAAAATATAGCATTTTTCTCCGGTAGAACAAAAATTCCAATTGAAAAGTTTTATGGGATTATAGATAAAATCTATAATAGAGCCCATTTCCACACAGGCATTACTTTTATTAGTCGTTTGGATTCGGTTATTTCCCGTTCTTCGTCATTAGTAAGGATGAATAGAGAAGTACATCCTGTTGCTTGTGAAGCTTCTAACAGTCCCTCTATTTCTCTCTTTCGTGTTTCTTCGTTGGTCATGTCCCAGGTAACTTGTATGAGGCTTGTGATTTGTTCATTCTGTTGGATTACAAAGTCACACTCTTTGTTACCCTGATAATAGAAATAGTAATGATTTGCTTGCTGTTCAGCGGCAATCCAAATCACGTTTGATAACATCAAACGGAATTTCATTTTGTTTGGTGGCAATTAATGCCTGAATGATGCTTTTCCTTTTCATAAGGACAAATATATATAAAACTTTCCTTTTTGTAAGGAAAAGGTTGCGGTTTTTAATAGATTTATAATCTATATTATACCATAACTTGGGTTGCCTTTAAAGACAGCATTTCTTTGGGTACTGAATTTTGTATTTCTTTCGTCACCGCCTCCAACAATGTATAGCGGATAAAGTTCTTATTCGTCAACAATACAATCTGCCGTGTAGGGCTGGGGATGGCGAAGGGACGTACTAATTTCTGCTGTATTTCGTTGAGTTGAAATACCGCCAGTTCGGGGATGAAAGTCACACCTTTACCGCTTTCCACCATGCGCATGAAGGTTTCCATGCTGCCCAGATGATAGGCAAGCTGACTGGCACGGGCTGCTTTCAATTGGCAGAAACGCACCAACTGGTCGCGGAAGCAGTGTCCCTCGTCCAGCAGCCAGAGTTGTTCACCGGTAAGGTCGGAGGTACGGATGACTTCATTATTGAAAAGAGGGTCTTCTTGGGCAACGTAGGCAAAGAATTGTTCGTAGAATAACGACGTTTCCTGAAACTCTTCCATGCCCGCAAGACTTGCTACGATACCTGCATCTATATCACCCGTTTGCAACGCCTTCTTGATATCGTTAGTCTTCATTTCAACGACTCTTATGTCCAGTCCCGGATATTTCTTCATCAGTTGCGGAAAGAAGCGTGGCAATAAATAAGGGGCAATCGTGGGAAGTATGCCCAATTTGAATGTTCCGGTGAGCGAATGCTTCTCTTCTTCTATAATGTTTTTTATACGGTTGGTCTGAACCAATACATTTTGGGCTTGTTCTATGATGTGCATACCAATTGGAGTAGGGCATACAGGTTGCTGGCTGCGGTCGAAAATCTTAGTGTCCAATTCTTCTTCCAATTTCTGTATCATGGCACTCAAGGTGGGTTGCGTTACCCGGCAATATTCTGCCGCTTTGGCGAAATGGCGGAACTGGTTCACTGCGAGAATATACTCCAATTGTTGTAAAGTCATAATAAACAGGGCTTTTGAGGGTTATAAATAGAATCCGTCTATGCAAAGATAGAAATTATCTGTTTGACAAGCATTGGTTTGCCGCTTATCTTTGCATCAGAAACAAAAGAAACATAGTATAAACATTTAAAATAATAGAATTATGAAAACTTTAGATTACTTGAATTTGAATGAAGCAAAAGTTGCTAACGTAGTTTCAGCATTGAACCAATTATTGGCTGACTTCCAAGTACATTACACTAATCTGCGCGGCATGCATTGGGACATCAAAGGACATGGTTTCTTTGTATTGCATGAGAAGTTCGAAAGCATGTACGACGATACTGCCGAAAAGGTGGATGAAATTGCAGAACGCCTTCTGATGTTGGGCAGTACGCCTGAGAATAAGTTCAGCGAATACCTGAAGATTGCGAAAGTAAAGGAAGTTTCCGGTATCTCTTGTGGCAGTGATGCTGTAGACCACATTCTGGATACTTACAAACATCTTATCAGCGAAGAAAGAAAAGTAATAGAACTGGCTGAGGCTGCCAATGATGTTGTAACAGCCGATTTATTGACCGGTTACCTGAAAGAACAGGAAAAGATGGTTTGGATGCTCGTTGCTTTCAGCACCAAGAGCTGTGTGAAATAGAAGATAAAAAGTGGTAAAATGATAAGGTGATAGAGTGGTAACGGAATGTTACTTTACACTATCACCTTATTATTTTATTACCTTATCATTTATACGACCTTATCGCTTTTATCGCCCTATCACTTCTTTTTAGGGCTCCGTCTTGCCCAGCCCTCTTCGCTGAAATCAGGCTCGGCGTCATGGAAGTCGTTCCCGTCCTGGAAGAATTGTTTCCAATCGTCTTTCTTACCGCGCGCTTGGGTATAACCACGTTCTTCGCGGCTGGGTTTACTCTTTTTCTTATCAGCGGCAGGTGCCGATTCGGACTTCTTGCTGCGCTTGGGGTAGCTGTTTTTTTCGTCTTTATCTCTGCGTTTGCCTTTCGGGGCTTCCTTGCTTTCTTCTCCGGCAATCTCTACAGATACTTTACGGCCGTTCCAGTTGGCACGGTTCAAGGATTTCACTACGTTATTGGCTTCTTTTTCTTCTACCTCGAAGAAAGAGAACTTTTGCATCAGGTCAATGCGTCCCAACTCAACGCGTCCACGGGTATTCTTGTTTAGCAGGCCGATGAGTTCGCTGGGGAAGAAGTTATCCATCTTGCCCAGGTTGATGAACAATCGTTTAAAGCCCGGTTGCGCCTGGCGGTTCCCGTCTTTGCGGTCTCTGCGTTCCCCGTTTCTGCTACTGCGTTCTCCGTCTCTGCTGCGTTCACTGCCGGTAGCGATTTCTATTTCTTCGCGGTCGCGGTAATATTCCAGGAAACGGTTGAATTCATGGGAAACCATACGCTTAATCAGGTCTTCTTTGCTCAGCCAGTCCAGTTTGCGGTAGATGTCCGGCATGAAGTCGCCTATTTCATCCTCATTTACTTTCACCTTCTCAAGTTCATCGATTACTTTCAGCAACTGTTTCTCGCAGATTTGCTTACCGGTAGGCATTTCGCCCTGAATGAACTTCTTGCCGATGATGCGTTCTATTTCGCGGAGCTTACCCTTTTCGCGCAGGTTGATGATGGCGATGGAAGTACCTGTTTTTCCGGCACGTCCCGTACGTCCGCTACGGTGGGTATAGCTTTCCGTATCGTCCGGCAACCCGTAATTGATGACATGCGTCAGGTCGTCCACATCCAGACCACGTGCGGCAACGTCCGTTGCCACCAGCAGCTGCAAGTTACGTATGCGGAATTTCTGCATCACGGCATCGCGCTGCGCCTGGCTCAGTTCACCGTGCAGAGAGTCTGCATTGTAACCTTCCTGCATCAGCTTGTCTGCAATTTCCTGCGTCTCTTTACGCGTGCGGCAGAAGATGATGCCGTATACCTGCGGATAATAGTCCACAATACGTTTCAGGGCTGCATATTTATCTTTGGCATGGACGGTGAAAACCACATGCTTCACATTGCTGGTGCTTTCGTTTTTGCGTCCGATGGTGATTTCTTTGGCATCGCGCAGGTATTTCTTGGAAATACGTGAAATCTCCGGGCTCATGGTAGCGGAGAACAGCAATGTATTGCGTTCCTGCGGTACATCCGCCAGAATAGCGTTGATGCTGTCCGTAAATCCCATGTTCAGCATTTCGTCAGCCTCGTCCATCACCACGTTCTGGATGGTGGACAGGGAAACCGTCTTGCGCTCCATCAAGTCGAGCAATCGGCCCGGAGTGGCAACGATAATGTGTACGCCACGCTTCAGGGCGCGTATCTGGCTTTCGATGGACGAACCACCGTAAACGGGCAATACCCGCAAACCATCTATGTATTTGGAGTAATCATTTAAGTCGCCCGCTATCTGCAAACAAAGTTCGCGTGTGGGGCAAAGAATAAGAGATTGGGGAATTCTGTTGTTGACGTTAATCTTCTGTATAAGCGGCAGACCGAACGCTGCGGTCTTTCCTGTTCCTGTTTGTGCCAGTGCCACTACATCATTATTTTCTCCTAAAAGGTAGGGAATTACTTCTTCCTGTACCGGCATGGGCTGCTCGTAACCCATTTCTTCAATGGCACGGCGTATCTCCGCCGACACACCGAGCTCTTCAAATGTCTTCATTAAATCTTTATATATCTTTAAATTCGGGCGCAAAGATAGTATTTTCCAATGGATAATTGATAATGAATGACTGATAATTATGCAATTACCCCCAAAGTTTACTGTTTGCTGTCCATTATCCGCTATCCATTATCGACTAACAAAATGCTTTGCAGTCTTTTTATCTCATCCTTGCTTAGTCCGATGCCTTTCCGCAGATAGGTATCCACGTCACCATATTTCTTTTCTATCTCGTCTTTCGCCGCATTCAGGAAATCCTCCCGGGCGGAAAACAAGGTGGTGATTGCCTCCTGCGAGCGTACCGGCAATTGGTAGGCATATTTGGAAGCGCTTGGAATGTTAAAGTAGTCATTACTGAGGCGGTAATCCTCCATGATGATATCTTCGTTCACACCGAGTGCGGCGAGTATCAGGGCAGAAACGATGCCGGTACGTCCTTTGCCCGAAGAGCAGTGGATGACAACCGGATAATTGTTCTTATCCTGCAATATCTCGAAAATCTGATGAAATTCCTTGGTATATTGGCATACTATTTCCCGATTCATCTGCTCTACCATCCGGTAGACGGTATCGCTTTTTATCTTTTCCTGCTGAATACCTTTCAGGATATCCTGCATGTCTCCCGTAGCGATAGGGATATGTACAACCTTAAACTCCTTTTGAAGCGGGTTGGTCTTGTCGCATTCGGCGGAAGCACGCAAGTCGATGATGGTCTTGATGCCGATATTCTTTAATTCCTTGCGTGAGCAACACTCCAGGCTGTCAATCTCGGCAGAACGGTACAACATCCCCCAACGGACTTTCTTCTTGGTGGCATAGGAAGGGTACCCCCCGAGGTCACGGAAATTCTGTATGCCGGGAATATTGATGTTCCGGGTGGCAATCTTCACACGGTATTTGTCTGCAAAAACCAGTGTGTAATAATAGCGTCGGGTTGGGTCGTCGGTAATAATCGTCATCCGTTGGTCGGAAATACTTGCCATGGCAACCGGATTATCTTCCGGGATAAGGTCGGGGTCGGTCGAAGCATATACTTTTACGCTCCCTTTGATGACGGGAGCCGTTTCCCATTTTACAATGCAATTTCCTACATTATTCTCTTCGCATACAACGGCAATGTGAGGAGCGGTGCCGCTACATGATGGTAGCAGTAATACCAAAGCAAGGCAGTTCAACAGATTTTTGTACATAATTCGTAACTCTTCTAAAGTCGTCTTATGGCAAATATAATTATTTTGAGAACTTTTACCGCAGATTACACTGATTTATATAGATTTTTTATACTTTTCCGCAAATTCTTTTGATATGGAATTGTTGAGGCTCATGCAAACTTCTGCCGCAAAGTCCATACCGCAACGGATAATCTTGTCCCAGGTAGCTTCATCTATATTGTTCAGGTCTTCGTAGCGCACATCGTACTTCAACAAGCCGTAGATGATACCTGCGTTGAAGTTGTCGCCTGCGCCGATAGTGCTCACTGCCTCCAGCGGCGGAATGGCGTATTCTTTGGAAATGCTTTTGGTGCGTAGTGAAATCTGTTCCGCTCCTGCCGTGCATAGGAAATTGGGGCAGTAGAACTTTATTTTGTCCTTGTAAATCTTGTCTGCGTCACGCTGGTTATACATGTAGAAAAAATCTTCCCGCGAACCGCGTACTATATCCGCATATTCCAGATTTTCGATGATGGTAGGCGCCAGTTTAATGGCTTCTTCCTTGTGCGAAGAGCGGAAGTTCGGGTCGTAGTAGACGATTGCTTTCCTCTCGCGCGCCTGGTCGAGCAACTCCAATACCTTGTCGCGCAACACCGGATTCAGCGCATAATAAGAGCCGATTACCACGATATCATCTTCGGCAAGCCGTGGGAAGATGACATCCAGCCGTTGTTTGGGATAGTCTTTATAGAAGATATACTCCGCGTCACTCCGGTCGTTCAGGAAAGCGAGTGATACGGGTGATTTGCCGTCAGGGAACACATTGACATAATCAGTCGGGATATTATTGTCGCGCATGAACCGCAGGATAATATTGCCCACATGGTCATTGCCCGTCTCGCTGATGAAGCTGATAGGGACACCTGTCCGTCCCAGTGAGACAATACCATTGAAGACCGAACCGCCCGGCACTGCCGCCGTAGGCTGTTCATTCTGGAAGATAATGTCCAATATGGTTTCGCCGATACCGATTACTTTACGCATAATGACCTTGATTTTTCTCCCAGATAGCCGCCATGATGACGTTTGGAATAGTCTTCAATCGTAAATCCGGTCTCCTTCATGGTCTGCACCACCAGGATGTCGCCAATCACTGTCATGGCGGTGGTAGATGTAGTGGGGGTCATGCCCAAGGCGCAAACTTCCTGGGGCTTTCCGGTGCTGAGGCATACGTTGGACTCATGTGCCAGCGGGCTGTCCGGGTTTCCGGTAATTACGATAAATTTCAAATCCGGGTTCAAGTTGTGGGCCAACTGCGTCAGTTCCACTATTTCACGGGTCTTGCCGGAATTGGAGATAAGCAACAACAAATCGTTTTCCTGCAAGATGCCGAGGTCTCCGTGTTGTGCTTCGCTGGGGTGTAGAAAAACCGAAGGTATGCCTGTGGAGCAGAAAGTCGTAGCTATGTTCATGGCTATCTGTCCTGCTTTTCCCATGCCGGAAGTAACCAGTTTGCCTTTTTTACGGTGTATCTGCTCAACGATAAGCTCTACCGCCTTCTCGTATGCATCCGTCACAGGGATGTTCAATACGGCTTGTGCTTCTTTCTGTAAAAGCTCTTGAATGGATTCTATCATTATCTTGAATTTTGTTAGTAGTTGAGTTATAGCCTACAAATATCTGTAATTTTCCATAAATGGCAATAAGTTTTATTGTATTTTTGCGACCGCAAATTGTTTGAGACATCAGAATGAAGAAGTTAATAGAAGAAATCACCCCGGAAATCAACCAATATACTTTGCCGAACGGCTTGCGCATCATCCATGAACCGTCACTCTCCAAAGTGGCTTATTGTGGGTTTGCTGTAGATGCCGGAACGCGCGATGAGCTTGAAAACGAGCATGGTATGGCACATTTTGTGGAACATCTCATCTTCAAGGGAACCAAGAAACGTAAGGCGTGGCACATCCTGAACCGGATGGAGAATGTGGGTGGCGACCTGAATGCTTATACCAATAAAGAGGAGACCATGATTTATTCCGCTTTCCTCACCGAACACTTCGGGCGTGCCTTTGAATTGCTGACGGATATTGTATTTCATTCCACCTTTCCGCAACGTGAGATAGAGAAGGAAACGGAGGTTATTATCGATGAAATACAATCCTACGAGGACAACCCTTCCGAACTGATATTCGACGATTTTGAAGACCTGATATTCCGCGAGCATCCGTTGGGACACAACATTCTCGGCAATCCCGAACTGTTGAAAACATTCCGCAGTGAAGACGCCGCTTCATTTACTTCCCGTTATTACCATCCCGGCAATATGGCCTTTTTCGTCCTGGGCAACCTGGATTTTAAGCAAGTGGTGCGCTGGGCGGAGAAGCTGTTGGCCGATGTTCCCGCCGTTGCGGTGGATAACCGTCGTACCCCGCCGCCCCTATATGTTCCGCGACATCTTGTTTTGCACAAGGATACCCATCAGGCGCACGTCATGATTGGCAGCCGTGGTTACAATGCGTACGATGACAAGCGGACGGCGCTTTATATGCTGAATAACATTCTGGGAGGCCCCGGCATGAACAGCCGCCTGAATGTGTCGCTCCGCGAACGCCGTGGGTTGGTCTACAATGTGGAGTCCAACCTCACCTCCTATACGGATACGGGTATTTTTTGCATCTATTTCGGTTGCGACCCTGAAGATGCTGACCTCTGTAGCCGTTTAGTCTATAAGGAGTTGAAGCGCATGCGCGATGTCAAAATGACCTCTTCCCAGCTTGCCGCCGCTAAAAAGCAACTTATCGGACAGATAGGCGTGGCTTCGGATAATAACGAGAATAACGCCTTGGGTATGGGCAAGACTTTCCTGCACTATAACAAATACGAAACCTCCGAAGCGGTGTTCCGACGCATCGAACAACTCACTCCGGAGATTCTGTTGGAGGTGGCAAACGAGATGTTTGCGGAAGATTACCTCTCTACACTTATTTACCAATAAATGGTTTTTCATGACCCGGCGGCAGATGCCGTCTGGCGGGGCATCTCCATCGTATTTACGTAGAAAGCCGGGAAATGGAACGTTTTTTTTATTTGAAAACCTGCTTCATCGGACGGCCTATCCACACCTGCGGTTGCTCCAATCCGAAGATATAGGCGATGGTGGAAGCTACGTCATACTGCATCATGCTTTCGTGGAATTCCAAGCCTTTTTTCACGTTCTTCCCGGAAATGATGAAAGGAGTTTGCATTTCCTGCATCGTTTTCCCTCCATGGCCTTTGTTGATGCCTCCGTGGTCCGAGGTAATGATAAAGATGGTTTCCTTCAGCATTCCCGCGTCTTTTACGGCCTGTACGATACGGCTGACGTATGTGTCCAGTTCCTTCAACTTGGCGTAATATTCGGGGGTGTCGTGTCCTGCCTTATGTCCTACGTGGTCGGGATTGTCGAAACAAACGGCAAGCAATGCCGGTTTTTTCTCTTTGATGTACTTTTCGGCCATGCCGCACAAGGCTTCAGGATGTTGATTGTAATCGGGAGCTTTGGCATAGTGGTTCAGGGCTAGTGTGTCAACAAGATATTTGATGCCGTCCCACTCGTACAGGCAGCCTATTTCAGCCTCAGGCTGTGCATCGCGCAGCAATTGGAAGACTGTAGGGAAGATGCCGTGCTCATTGAGTACTCGTGATGGCAATTCCGGCGTTTTGGAACCCCATTGTGTGTATCCATGAAGCTCGGGACCGGCCCCCATGAACATGGACGCCCAGTTGATGGCGCTGGAAGAAGGCAGTGCAGAACGTTTTTCTAATGTATAGGAACCATCCGTCATCAGTTGTTTGATGGTGGGAATTTCAGCTTTGGGAACGCTGTAGGCGCCCCAGCCATCGAGACCTATTAAAACGACGTGTTTGGCTTTTCCCTTTGCTTGGCAGGGAGTGGAGATGAGGCACACTGCAATGAGCGATAGGAGCAGTGAAAAGGTGAGTTTTCTCATGTTTTGATTGTTTTTAAGTAGTTAGATATTTATTAAATAAGAATTATTTTACGTAGTCCAGCTTCACCACGATTACGCGGATGGATTGTGATTCCTTATCGGTGCAGACTTTGGCTATGTGCCAGTCGCTGGGGAAAAACAGGAAGAAACGTTCGGGGGTAGAGTCTATGAACATGGTTTTGTTCACGTCGTAGCTGTAATGAAGCGCATCCGGCTTATAGGCGCCATTGGGATAGGAACTGTCGTGGTCTAAGAGTCCGAAGCGTTCGCTGCCTTTCACTACGTACTGGAAGTCGATGTGATGATAGTGCGACTCGGAACCGCGTTTTTCCAAAGGCTGGTTCTCGCTATCTTCCACTGATACAACCAGCTTGGTGCCTTCTATGGGATGTTTGCCGGCCGGAATGCTTTGGAGGTCGTGCGTGGCCAGCCACTTGAACATGGCGTCCCATTGCGCTTGGTTCTTTTGATATTGGTCGTGGAATTCTTTCAAGTTGGTGCAGACGTCGGGCAGGGCATTGAAGCCGTTGCTCCAACTGCGTGATAATAACCATTGTTGAATACCGCATTGTGCTTGAATCATCGGGAGCGGTGCAATTGCCAGGAAGGCAATGAGTGCAATTCGTTTGAGTGTTTTCATTTGTTTTTATATTTTAGTCGGGCTAAAGGTAGCACTTCTTCTTTAATGGAAAAGAAGCCTTACCTCTTAAATATGTTAATGGCAAAATTACGGGGAATAATAAAAAAAGGTTATTTGTATTGTGCAAAAAGCGGGTATCAAACGGTTTAATGGAAAATAAGGGTATATGCGATGGAAGATATGTGTATGTCTCTGTGGATGGACTGTGTACTTTTGCATCTGAAAAACAATCTTTTATTATGAGAAAGTCATTATCAACCTTACTATTTGTTTTATTCGGATGGTGCATGCTTCAGGCGCAACCTCAGACAAAGCAGGACGTGCGGCAAGCTATGAGGCGGGTGGCCGACTGGCAGATAGCTCACATCAAGGAAGTTCCCTACGGAGATTTGAACTGGGTAAATGCTACTTTCTATTTAGGTTTATACCGCTGGGCTGAAGTAGCGGAGCGGGATAACCGGGATTCTTTTTATTTCGATTGGTTGATGCGTCTTGGGCGTCGCAATTATTGGCAGGTGGATAAACGGATGTATCATGCCGATGATATCTGTGTGGCGCAAACCTATCTGTTGATGTATGACAAGTATAAGCGACCGGAGATGTTGATACCGGCACGGGCACGTGCGGAGTGGGTGATAGCCAATCCGCCGCAAGGATCTTTCGTCTTGAATTATTCGGATGCCTCGACGCTGGAGCATTGGACTTGGTGCGATGCTTTGTTTATGGCTCCGCCGGTGTACTTACATCTGTATAATATAACGGGGGATAAGAAATTCCTCCGGTTTATGGATAAAGAATATAAGGCTACCTATAACGAACTGTTCGATGAAGCCGACAGCCTTTTCTATCGCGATCACCGCTACATCGGTCAGAAAGAAGCGAATGGAGCGAAAGTATTCTGGGGACGTGGCAATGGCTGGGTTCTTGGTGGGCTGGTGGAGTTGCTTCGCGGATTGCCCGAAGGGAGCAAATATCGTCCGTTCTACCGGGATTTGTTTGTCCGCATGGCAGAACGCGTGAAGCGTTGCCAGGGTAAAGACGGTTTCTGGCATGCAAGTATGCTCGACCTCGATGCATATCCCTCTCCCGAGACGAGTGCCACCGGATTTTTTGTATATGCTTTGGCCTATGGTGTTAATGAAGGACTGTTGCCCCGCGAACAGTTTCTGCCGGTTGTGGAAAAAGGCTGGAAGGCTTTACTTTCCGCTATAGAAGAAGACGGAAAACTGGGATATGTGCAGCCCATTGGCGCCGACCCGAAGAAAGTGACCCGGGAAATGACGGAAGTATATGGTCCCGGGGCATTTCTATTGGCCGGTACTGAAATGTACCGTTTGCTGCAAGAAACAACAACACAGAATGTCAATATATCATCGGCAAGGGTAAGCGAAATCGCTGCCCTTCTGCCGGAAACTCCCCAAGGCATCGGCGTCTCTTATAAAGACCGTGGTTTTTGGGAACAAATGAAAAAGGATGCCGATGCACAGGAATTATTGAAGGAGGCTCCCGGGTTGTTGAAGCAAGGGATGCCGCCATTCGTCGATTCACTTTATTTGCACCTCAACAAGACTAATGTCCGTTTGCCGGGTGAAAATATGATGAATGCGCGCTTTCAGTATCTTTATAAATTGACGTTGGCGGAATGCCTGGAAAATCATCGCCGGTATATTCCGGCGATAGAAAAGGCTCTGATTGACTTGTGCGAGCAGAAACCGTGGTCTATTCCGGCGCATGACCGTAGTTTGCAAAACTATAACGGAACGGATTACTATGTAGACCTTGTTGTCGCCACCGCAGGCAATGGAATAGCCCAGTGCGTATCATTGTTGGGCAATCGTTTGTCACCCGAGGTGAGGGCGCGTGTCCAATGTGCTTTCCGGGAGAAAGTTTTTCGCCCTATCCATCGTTGTTTGGAGGCTAATAAACCTTTCTGGTGGTTTACGATGACCAACAACTGGAATTCGGTCTGCCTGGCTGGTGTTACCGGGGCGGCTCTTGCCTTGTTGCCCGACCGCGAAGAGCGGGCTTATTTTGTGGCGGCAGCCGAGAAATATCATGTTTATGGGATGAAAGGTTATGCGGACGATGGTTATTGCAGTGAAGGAGTAGGATACTATAATTATGGTTTCCGTGCTTATATATTGCTTCGTGAGGAAGTTTGCCGCGCAACGCAAGGTAAAATAGACTTCTCCCATACACCGAAGTTTGTACGCATTGCACAATATGGAAAGAAAATACAAATGTTGAATGGCATTTGTCCGGCATACTCCGATTGCCGGATTGGTCTCACTGTCGATTGGTTTATAAATAATTACTGCGATAATGTGCTGGGCACTGCCCCTTACTTCGAGAAGTGTGTATTTCCTTCCAGCGGCAGGAACCTTTCTCTTTATAGCATTGAATTTTTCCCTCATCAGGCATGGAAGTTGAGCCAGGATGATGAAATAAAACAAGCTATACAGGAGGAATCCGACCCTCTTCATACTTTTTACGAGAAAGCGGGCATTTTGGTGTCTCGTCCGGCCGGAGAAAGCGGTTGTAATCTTGCCATTTCAGCGAAAGGTGGCAATAATGCGGAAAATCATAACCATAATGATATCGGTTCTTTTGCCGTGTCTTTGGGAAAAGAAACAGTTGCCGGCGATCAGGGCGGCCCATTTTCTTATCCCGGTGACTACTTTGCGGCAGATGCCCCCGATAAATATCCGATTAAAGGTTCTTTCGGTCATCCGGTGCCGTTGGTAGATGGCTTGCAGCAGACAACCGGCGCTAAAGCGCAAGCGATAGTGCTGAATAAAGAACTGACAAATGTTAAAGATATTTTTTCCATTGACTTGACTTCAGCCTACAATACCCCCAAATTAGAAAAGCTATTCCGCACATTCATCTACGACCGTAGTGATGCCGGTAGCTTCACGGTTGAAGATGAGTTTTCTGCCAATGAGCCTATCCGATTCGAAACAGCATTAACCACATCCGCCGACTGGAAGCAGATAGATGCCAATCATCTTCTGCTGACGGCTGGCAATGAACAAATGATTGTTACAATAGATACGTCCGGGGAGGTGGAATTAACATCCGATACTATCCAAGTGAATGGTCCGGCTTACACACGGATCGGAATAGTCCTGAAAGGGATGATGAAAAACGGACAAATTCGTCTTATGATGTGTCCAAAACGTCCGCAGTAGGTGTATTAATTTTCCGTAATATTATGAAACCATAACATTTAAACGGCAAAATAATTGCTGTTTTATGAAATTACATATATTTGCAGCGAAAGATTAAAAGCTAAAAACAAACGTTATCTTAATCTAATTAATAATTAATTTATTGTACTTATGAAAAAAAGAGTCTCTCTTGATTTCTCAAAAAGGATTTTATTCTGTGCTGTTTGGGTATTGGCAAGTGCCGGTGTTGCAGCAAATCCTATGAGTAATGGAAATTCTTCCGGAGTCGACGCTGTTCAAACTATTGAACAAAGTAGTAAAACAGTGAAAGGTGTTGTAATGGACAATTACGGTCCTGTTCCGGGTGCTAATGTTATCGTAAAGGGTACCACTAATGGTGTAATTACCGATATGGACGGTAACTTCACCATATCTAATGTTCCCGAAAATGCAGTATTGCAAGTTTCTTTTATCGGTTATGTTACCCAAGAAGTAAAAGTAGCCGGTAAGAGTACATTTGAAATTAAATTGAGTGAAGATGCCAAAGCTTTGGAAGAAGTTGTTGTAGTGGGTTATGGTTCTCAAAAGAAGGTAAACTTAACAGGTTCAATTGGACAGGTGGATTCAAAAGTTTTGGAATCTCGTCCTATTACTTCCTCTGCCAGTGCATTGCAAGGTACTATTCCTAACCTGCAGATTACAAA
Organism: uncultured Bacteroides sp.; assembly: GCF_959029255.1. Lineage (GTDB taxonomy): Bacteria > Bacteroidota > Bacteroidia > Bacteroidales > Bacteroidaceae > Bacteroides. The sequence goes on from NZ_CAUFUE010000016.1 coordinate 72,951, forward strand.
TACTAGTGGTGAACCTGGACAGAGTGCATCTTTGAACGTTCGTGGTACCACTTCTATTAATGGTGGTAGTCCGTTGGTACTAGTAGATGGTGTGGAAATGAGTTTGGACTTAGTTAATCCTAATGACATTGCAAGTGTAACCGTATTAAAGGATGCGGCAGCATCTGCTATTTATGGTGTACGTGCAGCTTATGGTGTTGTGTTGGTGACAACTAAGAGTGCTGGTAAGGACATGAAAACTTCCATATCTTATTCTGGTAATGTTTCTATTTCAAAAGCAACGGTTATGCCTGATATGGTAGAACATAGTTGGCAACATGCTGAATTTATTAACCAAGCCTGTGATAATGGTAGTGTAAACCGTTTATGGGATGCTGCTTACATTGAAAAAATGAAAGCGTGGGATGCTGATCCTGAGAACAATCCTGAATATGAAATGGTGAATGGTTCTTTACGTTTCTACGGATTTAGTAATTTGAGAGAAAAGATGTTGAGAAAGGTTAGTCCTACTCATCGTCATAATGTTACTATTTCAGGTGGAAATGAAAAGACGAAGTTTTATTCTTCAGTAGGTTATTTAGACCAGAGAGGTTTATATAAGGTAGGGGAAGATCAATATCAACAACTGAATACTCGTTTAACTGTTGAGAATCAAACCACTTCATGGATGAAATTGGGAGCAAAAGTAATGTATAACTATGCTACCCATGACAAACCTTATAAATATAAAGATGATGTATGGCAGTCTGTTGTCTTTTCTTCACCGACAGATGTTATTGAACCATGGAAAAAAGATAGTCGCTATCCTGAACTTGATGAATGGGCGGGTTACTATGCTCAAAATAATGCTTATGCCATGTTGAAAGATGGTGGTCGTACCAATAACAAGACTCATGATATTTGGGCTACCGCAAGTGCTGATTTTGAATTCCTAAAGGGTTGGAAAGCTCGCGTGGATTTCTCTTATAATTTAAATTATAAGCGTAATTCTGATCATAAAAAGACATTAACATTCTGGACAAAGGATTTTCAGGCAACAAATGGTGACACAGGTGATAATTTCTTCAAGTGGACTAATGTTGATAAAAATTACTATTCATTCAATGCTTATACGGAATATGAACATACATTCAAAGAAAAACATTATTTGAAGGGTATGTTAGGCTACAATCAAGAGCTGACTAAATATTCTACATTCTCTGCTCAACGTAAAGGTTTGTTGAATGAAAACCAGCCTGCACTGGGTTTAGGGACAGGTCAACAGACGGTTAGTGATGATGGTTATGAATGGGCATTGCGTGGTGCATTTTTCCGTTTGAACTATATCTACAATGATCGTTATTTGTTTGAAGTAAATGGACGTTATGATGGTACTTCACGTTTCCCATCTGATAATCGTTTTGTATTCCTTCCTTCCTTTTCTGCTGCATGGCGTATCAGCGAGGAACCATTCATGCAGTCTACTCGTTCTTGGTTGGATAATTTGAAAATACGTGCTTCTTATGGTGAATTGGGTAATCAGATGTTAACTGCAGATGATTGGAAAGGTAATACTAAATATTATCCATATGTTCCATTCATAAGTTCAGGAACGTCAGGAAACTGGATATTTGGAGATGAAAAAGCATTGTACTTAAACCCAGGGGCGCTAGTTACTCCGGATCTTACTTGGGAAAAAGCAAAGACTGTCAATGTTGGTTTAGATGCGACATTCTTTAATCAAAGATTAGATTTTAGTTTTGACTATTATCAACGTACTACCTCGGATATGTTGATTAAAGTGTCATATCCTGAAGTATTGGGTACTACTGCTCCTCCTTCCAATTTAGCGGAATTGCGTACTAATGGATGGGAACTTTCTTTGAGCTGGAAAGATAAAATAGGAAAGGATTTTGGTTATTCACTTGGTTTTATATTATCTGACTCTCAAGCAGAAATTACTAAATATAATAACCCGACTAATTCTTTGACTACTCATTATGTAGGTGAAAAGATTGGAGAAATTTGGGGTTATGAGACTGAAGGTATTTTCCAAACGGAGGACGAAATTGCTAATCATCCTACACAGAGTAAGATTAAGAATACAACTTGGAAAGTTGGAGATATTAAATATAAGAACCTTAATGGTGATAAAGAAATCAGTAATGGCAAGAATACTTTAGAAGATCATGGAGACTTGACTATTATCGGTAATACTACTCCGCGTTATCAATATGGTATTACTGCTAATTTGACCTATAAGAACTATTATTTGAATATATTTATGCAGGGAGTGGGTAAACGTGATTTTTGGCCATCTGGTCAACCGTTCTGGCCGGCTGCTACAGAATACTATAATACTCAAAAATGGTTCTTAGAGAATTCTTGGAGTGAAAGTAATCCGAATGCTTATTTTGCACGTCCGATAGCCAAAGATGAACGTAACCGTCAAAAACAAACTCGTTATTTACAAGATGCTTCATATTTGCGTATGAAGAACATTTCTTTGGGATGGAATCTGCCAAAAGAATGGATTCAGAAGGTATTCTTATCTCAGGCAACCGTTTATGTTAGTGCTGAAAATTTGTTTGAGTTCTCTAAAATTAAGGGCCCGTACGATCCCGAAGCTGCCCGTGGAAATGGTACAATGTTGTATCCTTTCATGAGAACATATTCATTCGGTGTTAATCTAACTTTCTAAAATTGAAAACAATGAAAAATATATTTAGTAAATCAGTTTTATTGGGTGTCGTTGCTTTAGTAAGTACTTCCTGTAATGATTCATTTTTGGAACGTACTCCTACTAATGATTTGAACTCCCAGACTTTTTGGAATACTACAGCAGACCTTCAGAGTTTTTGTAATGGTATTTACAATGCGGTTTCTGATAATGCTGGTACTGACAATTATAACTTTATTTTGGGCTTTACCAATAATGCTTATAATGGAAAAACAAATAGTGTAATTCCCATTGAAGCAATGTCTGATAATTATGCTACGGTGGATGGTTCACAAACTTGGGCCTCTGCTATTGCTGCAGGGTTGGAAACCATTCCTTCCAATTATAATAGCCCTTTGTATGGTGGTTGGGTGTGGACTGCACTTCATCGTATCAATACTTTCATGGATAATTATGATAAGGTAAAAGTTGCCAGTACTGCTGAAGTTACACTTAAAAAAGGTTTTTTTGGTGAGGCATCTCTATTCCGTGCTTGGTTTTATCTTGATAAAGTACAAAAATATGGTGATGTACCTTTGATTACTCATGCTTTAACTACAGATTCCCCAGAATTGTATGTAGGTCGTACTCCAAGAAAGGATGTTATGACTCAAGTATTGATAGATATTGATAATGCATGTAAGAATTTACCTGATGTATGGCCGGGAAATCTTCCTAATCGTGTTACAAAAGGAACAGCCTTGGCTTTGAAAGCACGTATTTGCTTATATGAAGGAACATATCGGAAGTATCATAATCTTAGTGATAGAGCTGACTATGAGGGTTGGTTGGAAAAAGCTGTATCTGCAGCTGAGGAATGTATGACTCTAGGATACAAGATATATGATACTGGTAATCCTGATAAAGATTATGCTACTCTTTTCACTTCAGATGATTTAGAAGGTAATTCAGAAATGATTATGTACAGAAAATATGCGAAAGGTCTGTTAATGCATCGCCAATGTGGATATATTATTAACATTAGAGCAGGTGGAACGAAGGATTTTGCAGACGATTTTCTGTGTAAAGAGCCGGACGGAACAGCTTTGCCAACAGGTTTAAGTCAGACATTTGATGATAGTACACCGGAAAAGACATTTGCTAACCGTGACCCTCGTATGGCTCAAACTTTCCTTAAACCGGGTAATCAAGCAAGTATTCTCAATACAAATATGGGAAGTAAAAGTTTTCCGCGTTTAGGTGATATGGGTAGTTGGCCAAGTGCTACTGGTTATCATTTGATTAAGTATTATATTCTTGAACAAGACAAAAAAGGCTATGGTAATGAGACTCATGATGCCCCAATTATTCGTTATGCTGAAGTCTTATTGAGCTTAGCTGAGGCTAAAGCTGAATTGGGAACATTGACCCAATCGGATTTGGATAAGACAATTAATATATTACGCGATCGTGTTGATATGCCCCATATGACTTTGAATCCACCACTGGATCCGAAATATGCAGATTTAGGTATATCTTCTGACCTTGTTGAGATTCGCCGTGAACGTCGTGTTGAGTTATCATTTGAAAATTTACGTTATCAGGATTTAATGCGTTGGGCACAAGGCGATAAACTAAAAGAACGTGTATTAGGTATCCGTTTTGAGGATTCTGATTATGACAATGAACGTTATATTCAACGTGATGCAGAGGGTAAAATAACTGGTCGTGTATACAAACCGGGCGATGCTAATGCTGCAGCTCCAGTTTATACTTATGAGGTGAATGGCAAGCATTATGTAGATGTATATGCTGGAACTAATTATGCGGCAGAAAAACGTGTATTTGATCCTGAAAAAGATTATTTACGTCCTATTCCTACTTCTGTTCGTTCTAAGAATCCAGAATTGGGTCAGAATCCGAAATGGTAATATAGAAAACACAAATTTATTTTTAAGGAGAGGGTGTTTTCATCCTCTCTTTTTTATAACTTTAAATAATTCATATTATTAAAATCAAATTGTACTTATTAATTGCATTATTAGGGATAACCCTATATTCTTTCGAGAATGTTGTAGATAAATAAGATACTGTTCCTTCTTCTGTTAATCAAATTACAGTCACTGTAATTGATACGGTAGGTGATGTAAATCTTGATGTGATAAAGCATGTAGCAGAATCTTATGGAACTGTATATATTAGAGTAAAGAGTAGAACAAATCATTATAATAAAATAATGAATAAAAGGATAACCGCAATATTCTAATTCAATCTAATCTCTTTAGCATATAGAGGCTGCTCTATAAAAGAACGACCTCTATATGTTATTTTGATTTAAGTTCTATTTATTCTTCCTTCTTTTTCCTAACCCCCAACGGCGACACACCAAAGAACGCCTTAAAGCATTTACTGAAATAGCGTGGTGACGAGAAACCCAAGTAGGTAGATATCTCCGATACATTCATTTCCGGTTTGTTTTTTAGCATCACCATTGCCTCATCCAGTTTCACCTTCAATATGAACTCATTGGGTGTCAGCCCTATCATTTGCTTGAATTGGAGATACAGTTTGCTACGGCCCATGCAAAGGGCAGAAGCTAGTGAAGTTACATCAAAGTCCGGTTTGTCGTAATTCTGTTTGACGATGGCAATGCTTTTGTCCAACAATTCTTTATCGTTGGCACTTACCGCCGGGATGGATTCGGTAATCTGTGCGGCGGGTAATTTGGAATAATGCGTAATGATTTGCTGTTTATTGCGAATCAGATTGCTGCAACGCGCCAATAAAATCTTCACGTTGAACGGTTTCGTCACATAATCGTCTGCACCGAACATATATCCCTCTACGATATATTCCACCGAATTTTGTGCGGTGAGCAGCACGATGGGGATGTGGGAGAACTCAACATTATTCTTTAATTTGTAGCACATCTCCTTGCCGGACATTTCCGGCATCATCACATCGCTGACTATAATATCAGGTTGTATCTGTTCTACAGCAGCCAATCCTTCACGGCCATTTCGGGCTGTATGTACCTCATAGAAAGCACTGAACATATCATTGAGCATCTCAAGTAACTCCTCGTTGTCTTCTACCAGAAGAAGAACGGGTTTAGGAGCGCCTTCATCAACTTCGGGAGTCGTTTCCGGAACGAATGTTTCCACAGAAAGATCCGGGGCGATGCTTTCTACGCTTAACACATCAGTCTGCTGCTTATTGATAGCGAAATCTTCCTTATTGAAATGCTGGTTGCCTAAAAGTAATGACAATATAAAATTACTTCCCTCATTAACCACACTCTTTATTTCAATTGTCCCATGATGCGCTTCCATGATACCTTTGGCTAACGCCAAACCTATTCCTGTGCCGAGACTGAATGCCGAAGAAGTGGAATCGGCCTGATAGAACCTGTCGAATATTTTGCTGATGGCTTCTTCGGGTATACCCGGACCGTTGTCGCTGACCGTGATAACAGCCTGAGTAGAGGTATGATGCAGACTGATGGTGATATTACCACCCTTCGGAGTATATTTAAAGGCATTAGACAGCAGGTTGAATATAACTTTTTGTAATTGTACCGGGTCGAACCAGGCATCAAGTACATCTTCTGCGTGCTTAAAGCTGTAATTGATATTCTTTATTTGCGAGTACTCATAGAAGCTGCTGTAGATTTCGTGAGTGAAAGAGACTAAATCACGTTCTTCAACTTTGAGTTTAAGATACCCCTGTTCCTGCTTACGGAAATCCAGCAGTTCCGTGATAAGATTACGCATGTGCCAGGCATTTTTATACACGCGCAGGATACGCTTGTAAACAGATGGTTCCAGTTTATTGATTTGCATGATTGCTTCCAACTGACCTATGATAAGGGTAAGCGGAGTACGGAACTCGTGAGAGATATTCGTAAAGAAACGCAGTTTGCTTTGGTTCAACTCTTCAATACGTTCTTTCTCTTTCTTCTCACCTTCCAGGGAAGATTGCAGGCGTGTCTGCCGTAGTTTGAAGAGGAAGAAAGTATACAATACACCCATAAGCAACAAAGCATACAGGGTATAGGCGTATGGATTGGCGTAAAAAGGTGCGGCAACATGGATATTTAGTGCTATTTCCCCGTCGGATGCGGAATCGGTATCCACTGGACGAACACGTAATGTATAGTTTCCGGGTGGAATATTGGTATAAGTGATGGAGTTACTCGTTGTCTGGGTCCAATGGTTATCCAGATTTTCAAAATAATATTCAAATATATTATCACGTTCCAAAAGATAACTGAAAGTGCTGAATGTGACAGTGATATTATTCTGGTCATGTTTCAGTTTGATATCCGAAGTTCTGGCAAGGGTCTGCTTCAAGATACCGGTAGCATCGTCAGGCCGAACCTCCTGATTGAATATCAGCAGTTTTTCAAAACATAGTTTCCCTTCGTCGGGGGTAATGTACAGATATTGTTCCGGTAGGGAAGCCAGTCCGTTGGTGCCGCCTATGTATATGGTGCCGTCTTTGGCAATATATAGCGTAGAGCCTTGACTGTAACTCTGCTGGAACAGATGATAAGTTTGCTCCACAGTCTCTGTCTCCGGGTTGAATACCGACAATCCTCTGTTCAGAAGCAATAATAGCTTGTGGTTGATGGGAGATTCCTGAATATAGTAACAGTAATTATTAGGAAGAGAATTATTCTGTGTATTGTATACCTTGAACGAATGGCTTTGAGACTGATACTTGAACAGTCCCGATCCGATGGTACCGAAATATACTTCTCCACGGCTGTCCTCAAAGATGTGCACCACTCTGAACTTTCCTATGGAAGAAGGGTTGTCGGCATTGGTTTGATAATGCTCTATCTTGCCGGTAGGTAAATCTATACGTGTCAGTCCTCCCATGGAAAGAGCCAGCCAAAGCCGTTCCTGGCTATCGATAAAGAATGTTTCGTAAGAATACTGTTTTTCTAATAGCTCCTTTATTTCAGGCCGGTCTGAAAAAGAAGAAAAGCTTTCGGTTTGCAAATCCATAAAAAACAAACCGCCCTGTGTCAATATGGCAAGTCCATCTTTATATTTCCGTATCTCGTTAACGATATTCCCCGCAATCTTCATACGGCTGGGCATATCCTGATTCAGGAGCTGAAACGTATTGCGGTTAATGTCGAAAATAGATAAGCCGCCCGTGTGTGTGCCGATATACAATCGTTGGTTAGGCTGATGATAATAGATTGTTTTCAAATTATTGTTTCCCACGCTTTGCGGATTATTTTCCTGATGGGTATAGCGTGAAAAACTACCGGTAGAAGTATCCAGCTTGTTCAATCCACCTCCTTCGGTACATATCCATAAGTTACCGGAATCATCTTCTGTCATTTTGCCCACGAATGGGAAACTCAGGCAATCTTCATGTTCCAAAGAAGCGGTATAGAACTGTTTATTGGAGTGATACGGGGTAAAAACATTGACTCCACCATAATAAGTACCTACCCAGATATTATTGTGAATATCCTCGTGAAGGGCATATACCGAGTTATGGCTGAGGCTGTTGGGGGAATAGTCTTGATGGACATAATGGTTCCATTCATTTTTGGCGAGGTTGTAGCAGTCCAGTCCCCTGAAAGTACCTATCCATATATTACCGCTGATATCTTCTGCGACACATCGAACCTGATTGTCCGACAATCCTTTATCTTTTGATTTATCAGTATAATAATGGATGTTTTCCTCCGTATCCATTCGATACAAACCATTCCAGGTGCCTACCCATATATTTCCTGAGCGGTCTTTGGTGATGCATCTTCCGCCCTTTTCGAAATGGATTATCGTTTTGGGCGATGATTTCTTTTCCCGGTCGAGACGAACCAGATGGCTGTGAGTGACTACCCATACATGTTTCCCATCTACATAGACGGCTCTCCCTTCGCCTAAACTGTCCGGTAAAGATGCAAACAATTGTAAGGTTGGTTTTTCCGGTAGATAGGTATAGATATCATTGTTACAAATCATCCACAGTGTACTGTCCTTGCAGAACAGGCCTTTTACATCATCTTTTCGCAGACAGGTAAACTGCTCTTTGTAGATGTCGAATATGACAAGGTCATTGCCGGAACGGATATAGATATGCCCCTTTTTATCACCGCATAATTCATTGATTTCGTTGTTCGTCAAGCCTTGTTTGTCTTGCGAGGGTTGATATATTTTTATCTCTTTACCGTTATAACGGTTTAAACCTTCGGACGAACCAAACCACATGGCGCCGATTTCATCTTGGTAAATGGAATATATACAAGTTTGAGAAAGCCCGTCAGGTATTCCTAAATGCTTAAAATAGAAGTCTTTGGACTGTATTGTGATACTTATTGAAATAGAAAGTAGAAATATCAGCGCATTTTTCATATCTACGGTATAATTTATGTGATTTTGACTTAGCAAATGTAATAAATTAAATAAATATTAGATTAATGTTTGGCTATAAAAATGTATATTTGCATACTCAACAAACATGATTATTAAATAGATATCATTATGAAAACACATCCTCTTTGGAGTACTTCGTTAATTACAATTGCCGGAACATTTGCTGCACATCAACAGGCGCTTGCACAGCAGCCCAACATTATTCTTATTATTTCGGACCAGCATCGCGGTGATGCCATGAACTGTATGGGAAATCCTTCTGTGATAACCCCTAACATGGATGCCTTGGCTGCGGATGGTACATTGTTTATGAATGGTTATTCTTCTACGCCGAGCAGTACGCCCGCACGTTCGGGATTGCTCACGGGCTTGTCTCCGTGGCATCATGGCATGTTGGGTTATGGAAGGGTAGGAAGTCATTATCGTTATGAAATGCCGCAGATGCTGCGTGACCTCGATTACTATACTTTCGGCATAGGCAAAATGCACTGGTTCCCCCAGAAAGCATTGCATGGTTTCCATGGTACGCTGGTAGATGAAAGCGGTAGAGTAGAGTCGGAAGACTTCATCAGTGACTACCGTTTATGGTTCCAGATGCAGGCTCCGGGGGTGAATCCCGATTCAACCGGCATCGGTTGGAATGCTCATGGTGCAGGGGTGTATAAGTTACCGGAAGAGCTACATCCCACAGCTTGGACCGGGGAAACAGCTTGCGAAATGATTCGGAATTATAAAAAAGGTGCCGGGCAGCCGCTTTTCCTGAAAGTTTCTTTTGCCCGTCCGCACAGCCCATACGACCCGCCGCAGCGTTTGGTGGATTTATATAAAGACAAGGATGTACCTGCTCCGTTCGTCGGAGAGTGGTGCAAAGATAAGGACTATGCCGTACCTCAAGATGTGGCTACTGCCAAGAAAGATGCCCCATTCGGGAATTTCGGTGAGGAATATGCCAAGAACTCCCGTCGTTATTATTATGCCAACGTGACTTTTATCGATGAAGAAATAGGCAAAGTAATTCAAGCCCTGAAAGAGCAGGGGATGTATGATAACTCTTTGATTTGCTATATATCCGACCACGGTGATATGCTGGGCGACCACCATCATTGGCGCAAGACCTATCCATACGAAGGTTCGTCTCATGTTCCTTACATTGTGAAGTGGCCCTCTACATGCAATTTTGCCAAGGGAACCAAGATTGAAACACCGGTAGAACTGCGTGACTTGTTACCCACTTTCCTTGAAATGGCAGGAGGAACAGTACCTGCTGATATGGACGGACAGTCGCTACTCAACCTGATGAATGGTAATATGGGGAAATGGCGAAAATATTTGGACTTGGAACACTCCACTTGTTACAGTGATGATAATTACTGGTGTGCACTGACAGACGGGAAACTCAAATACATCTGGCGTTTCCATACGGGCGAAGAAGAATTATTCGATTTGTCTAAAGACCCGCATGAACTGAAAGATTTGTCTAAAGACAAGAAGTACAAGTCTCAATTGCTACTTATGCGTGAAGCGATGGTGAAGCATCTGTCCGAAAGAGGTGAAGAATATGTAAAGGACGGCAAGCTTCAGGTGTTGAAACGTACCATCCTTTACAGTCCTTTGTTCCCAGACGAAAATCCGGTGGATACGGGTATTTAGTTTATTTTTTATCTTGTTCCAGCCGTCGCATGCTGAATTCGCATCCGCAATATTGCTGGTTATAAAAGTCATATTCTTTGAGGAGCTGGTTACGGCGGTCTTGTAGTCCGCCTTTCCGCCAGTTCTGTTCCCAAAAGATAGTGCCCGGATGCAGGGCGGCGGCACGCCGCCCTGCATCGTTTATTTGCTCCAGGCTCTTCCAGCGTGAAGAGGCGAGGGTTGTGGTAAAAACTGAAAATCCATGTTCGGCGGCATAACGGGCAGTTTCTGTCAAGCGCAAGGTAAAACATTTCAGGCATCGTCCACCGCGTTCCGGTTCATTTTCCAACCCTTCCATAGTACGCAACCAGTACGCATAATCATAATCGGCATCGATGAAATCGAGGTTTTTGGAAGTTACAAAGCGGATAGCCTCGTTTTTCCGTATCTCATATTCTTCCTGCGGATAAATGTTGGGATTGCAATAAAATACAGTCGGGCGGATACCGTTTTCCAGCATGCATTCAATGATGGCCGATGAACATGGGGCGCAACAGCTATGCAGCAATACCCGCGTTTCGTTGTTAGGGGCTTGTATTTGTAACATATATCTTATGTTTTACTAATCGTTTTATTATTCCGTTTACACCTTCAATTTAATTTTACCTTTCACCAATAACCCTGTGAGTTGGACGATAATGAGTGAAAAGACTAGTGATTTAAGTAATCCTGGTATTCCGCTTCCTAAAACTTCAGGATACCACCAGTTTAATATCTGTTGAACGGAATACCATACGTAGGGCAGAATATAACAGGTCAGCGTTGCCGTACCGGCAGGTTTGATAACATTGAACCATTTTGTTTTGTTCCTGACGTCCGTCAACCAGTAGAAAAAGCCGAAAAGCGGGAAGAACATGGCAAGACAATAGAACAGCCACGAAGGAGTCGCCTGTATTTTTGAGATAATCCAATAAGGATGTGAGATGAGTGCAAGAATAAACATACCCACACCAAGGATGCAAACCATACTGATGAACCTGCCCGGGTGTTCACGATTGGCATAGCGTTGCATCAGGAGGGAAGTCAGTAGTCCAGACATTCCAAAAGCATGTAATGTCCAGTCACTGGGGATGAACGGTAATAGGACAATGCGGCTGCCATATTCCCACGGGATTAAGTCGGAATGGCTGACAACGGCAAGTGCCATTATTACAAACCAGGCAATGGCGTTATTTCGCAGGCTTTCCCGTGTAAACAGATAAATTCCCGCACACACGGCGTATGTCCAACCGATGAGTCCGAGGATGCCCCACCAACCTATTTGGAACGGTTTCCCATTAATGTCTTTATATATTACAAGGAAAGCCAAAAGTAGTACTCCCGCTATTTTCATCCCGGTGAAAAAGGCCTTTTTGATGCCTTCCGACTTTGGGTAAACTCCCCATGTCAGGAAGAATCCGATAACCATAAGTATCGTGAACCACGGATGCGAAAGTCCGCCTTCTATGCCGCCGCTGTTGAGTGAGAATAGCCCCATGGCAAGTAGCGCCACCGTACGCCAAAATATGTGTGCAATGACCTGAAGCGTCGTATCTCCTTTTTTATATCGGTTTTGGATGGCAAACGATACCGACATACCCATACAGAATAGAAAGGCTGGGAAGATAGTGTCCGAAAATCCAAGCATATCCTCGTCCATTTTGGCGTGCATCAGCCAATGGGGAATATTTTTCAATCCGGGAATGTCATTGACAAAGAGCATAAGGAACATGGTGAGTGCGCGGAATACGTCAACCGCAGCTACTCGTTGAAGTGCTAAGCTTTTCATTACATACTAGTTTTTGGAGGATTGGAGTGGCAAATATAGGAAAGAATTTTTCTTGTTGACACAGCTTTGCGCGATTTCTTGCTATATTTGTTGCCATGAAATGGATAATGCTGTTGTTTTGTTTTTCTATAGCGGCGACGGTAGAGTGTGCAAATGCCTTTGCCGGTGATGTGTCGATTGCTACGCTGACAGCTTCATTGGATGAGGCTATCTGTGAGCACGGGCAATTTGTCGGTATACGGGAAAAACGCATAGCAGAGTTGAAACAACAACTGTCCGAAACAGATACTTCAAATATTGATTTTTTTCGATGGAATGGAGAGATTTATAAGGAATACAAATCCTATGTTTGCGATTCTGCCATTCATTATTTGAATACTAACCTACGTTGGGCTGAGCATCGCGGATTGCAGGAGTTAGCTGATGAAACCCGTATGGAGTCGGCCTATCTGATGGCTTCCACAGGTATGTATCAAGAGGCGTTCGAGTTACTGGGGCAAGTGAAGCGCGCCACGTTGCCTGCCCGTTTATTACCCGAATATTATCGATGTTATCGCCGTCTCTACAGTGAATCGGGAGCTTATACGCAGGGTGCTTCTTTCCGCAAACAATATCAGCGGTTAGCCGCATGCTATGACGACTCCCTGATACAGGTACTTCCGCCAACTTCTTCTCTTTATCTGGAGCGTAAAGAGATGCGGGCAGCCGCAGCCGGACGTATGGATGAAGCTTTGCAAATCAATGACGTCCGCCTGGCAAATACCCTGCCCGATACCCCGGAATATGCTTTAGCCACTTACCATCGTTCCCGCCACTATCGGCAGATGGGGAACAGGGAGGGGGAAAAACGATATCTCATGCTATCTGCACTGACTGATATCCGGCTGGCGATAACGGACCATGCCTCACTCTGGAATTTGGCAGAATTGCTCTATGAGGAGGGCGACATCGAGCGTGCCTACCAGTACATCCGTTTTTCCTGGAGTGAGACAAATCGTTATAATGCCCGTAGCCGCAGCCTTCAGACGGCAGGTATCCTGTCGTTGATAGACCTTACCTATCAGGCCATGCAAGAGAAACAGAGTGAAAGACTACGCGTGTACCTCATTTTGATTAGTGCGCTGACCCTTTTGCTGATAGTGGCCGTGTTCTATATTTACCGCCAGATGAAGCGTCTTTCTGTGGCGCGTAATCATTTGGAACACAGTAATGAGCAACTGGAAATCTCCAATCATATTAAAGAAGAATATATCGGGCGTTTCTTGAATTTGTGTTCCATCTATATCGATCGTCTGGATACATACCGGCGCATGGTGAATAAGAAGATTTCATCGGGGCAGACTGAAGAATTATTGAAAATGGTACGTTCACGTGATGTGCTGGATACCGGCCTTAAAGAGTTGTATGAGAACTTTGATACGGCTTTCCTTCATCTTTTTCCTGATTTCGTGGAAAAATTCAACGACCTGTTGCAACCCGAGGAGCGGATAGTACTCCGTAAGGGTGAGTTGCTGAATACGGAATTACGTATTTTTGCATTGATACGGCTGGGTATTGATGACAGTTCAAAGATTGCAGAGTTCCTTCGTTATTCCGTCAATACAATTTATAATTACCGTGCAAAGGTCAAGAATAAGGCGCGGATTTCCCGTGAAGACTTTGAAAGCCGTCTTATGATGATACGCTGATAATACGTCAAACGACCTTTTTTTATCCACTTTTTGGCTTTCATGGTTTATTGTCAATTCATTGTTTTATAGTGATTTAAGTGGAATGTACACTTCATCTTATCCACCTATTCCCAATGGGCGGATACTACTTGTCTTTATCTTTCCTAACTTTGAGAAAAGTTTTAAGTAACCAATATTTATAATACCATGAAATTGAAATTACCTTTGATTTTAGCGTGTTGCATATCTACTGCTATTGCTTGCGCCAACACACAAGAGTCGTCAGTAGATACACCTCCCGGTGTAAGGAAGGCCAAGGTAAAGGCATACATCACGACTGCCGACCGCACACAAAGTTTTAACCAGACTGCTTTAAGTTTCTCCGACAATGCCCGTTCGTCTTCTGTCATCACATTAAATCCTGCTGTACGATATCAATCCATGGATGGTTTCGGTGCCGCCGTGACAGGTTCTACTTGCTATAATCTGATGAAAATGGTTCCCGCCGAGCGTACTAAGTTCCTTGTTCGAACTTTCTCGGAAAAAGGAGGGCTTGGATTTAGCTATATACGTATTTCAATCGGATGTTCGGATTTCTCATTGAGCGAATATACTTGTTGTGATACTCCGGGTATCGAAAATTTTGCTTTACAAAGTGAGGAGAAAGATTACGTGATACCTATATTAAAAGAAATTCTGGCGATTAATCCTGCAATCAAGATTTTAGGTTCTCCATGGACATGTCCCAAATGGATGAAGGTGAACAATCTGGAAGAAAAAAAGCCTTTCGATTCCTGGACGAGCGGTCAATTGAATCCCGACTATTATAAAGATTACGCCACTTATTTTGTAAAATGGATACAGGCATTTGGGAAAGAAGGTATTCGGATTTACTCGGTGACACCCCAAAATGAACCGTTGAATAGGGGAAATTCTGCTTCTCTGTTCATGGGCTGGAAAGAAGAGCTCGCTTTTGTGAAAGAGGCGCTTGGACCTGCGTTCAGGTCTGCCGGGCTGGATACAAAGATTTATGCTTTCGACCATAACTATAATTATGATAATATGGCGGAGCAAAACGATTATCCGGTCAAGATATATGACGACGAGGTGGCTGCCGCTTTCCTTACCGGTGCGGCATATCATAATTATGGTGGTAACCGTGAAGAGCTGAATGATGTTCAGCGTCAACGCCCCGATAAAGAACTTATCTTTACGGAGACTTCCATCGGAATGTGGAATGATGGACGTAACTTGCAACGCCGATTGATAGAGGATATGCGTGAAGTTGCTCTGGGTACTGTTAATAATTGGTGTAAAGGGGTCATTGTATGGAACCTGATGCTGGATACCGAGCGTGGACCTAATCGCGAAGGAGGTTGCCGCACCTGCTATGGAGCGGTGGATATTGATAAATCCGACTATAAAACGATGACTTATAATTCACATTACTATATCATCGGGCATTTGTCAGCTGTAGTAAAACCCGGGGCGTTCCGCATAGAAAGTAAGTCAAGCGGAGACAATGGATTGATGTACGCAGCCTTTGAAAATCCCGATGGAACGGTTGCTTTTGTCGTGCTGAACGCCGGTGAAGATACTTCTGTTTTCAGCCTTACTATAGATGGCAAGAACTATCTGAATGGTGAGTTGCCTGCCAAGTCGGTCGGTTCTTATCTTTGGAAAAAGTGACACGGACACTAACTATAATAAAATTATTACCATGAAAAATCTATTAGTAACGAGTATCTCTATTGCCTTGCTGTCATTAGGTCTGGCAGGCTGTAGTGAAAAACAAGCATCTCGGGAGGTTTCTTCCGATGCATTCGTAACCATTCAAGGGCAAGACCTGATAAAGCCCGATGGTTCCAAACTTTTTATACAAGGAACAAACCTTGGAAACTGGTTAAATCCCGAAGGCTATATGTTCCGTTTCAGCAAGACCAATTCAGGGCGTTTCATCAATGAAATGTTCTGCCAATTGGTAGGGCCTGATTTTACGGCTGAATTTTGGAAAGCGTTCAAAGATAATTATGTAACGCGTGAAGATATTCAATTTATCAAGAGTACAGGCGCCAATACCATCCGTCTGCCTTTCCACTACAAACTCTTCACCGATGAAGATTATATGGGGCTGACCGCCAATCAGGATGGATTTGCCCGCATGGACAGTGTGGTGAAATGGTGTCGTGAAGCTGAACTTTACCTCATTCTTGATATGCACGATGCTCCGGGCGGACAGACAGGTGATAACATTGACGACAGCTATGGATACCCGTGGTTGTTCGAGAGCAAAGCCAGTCAACAGTTGTATTGTGACATTTGGCGCAAAATAGCGGCTTATTATAAGAATGAACCGGTAATTCTGGGTTATGAGCTTTTCAACGAACCCATCGCTCCATATTTTGAGAATGTGGATGAACTGAACGGGAAGTTGGAAGAGGTGTACAAAATGGGTGTTGCGGCTATTCGTGCGGTAGATAAAAATCACATCATTCTGTTGGGTGGTTCACAATGGAACGGCAACTTCAAACCATTTAAGGATTCTAAGTTTGATGATAAAATCATGTATACTTGTCACCGTTACGGAGGTGAGCCCACGAAAGAAGCTATTCAGGGTTTCATCAACTTCCGTGATAGTGTCAATCTGCCGATGTATATGGGCGAAATCGGTCATAACACGGATGAATGGCAAGCGGCTTTCTGCCGGACGATGCGCGAGAATAATATCGGTTATACCTTCTGGCCTTATAAAAAGATGGATGGTTCGTCTTTCGTAGGCATCACCCCTCCGGAAAACTGGGCGAATATCGTATATTTCTCCGAAGCACCGCGCGCTACCTACCGTGAAATCCGTGAAGCGCGTCCCGACCAGGCAATGGCACGTAAGGCGATGATGGATTTTATCGAAGCTTGTAAATTGAAGAATTGCGTGGTGCAGGAAGGCTATATACAGTCGTTGGGAATGAAGTAATAAATAGTAAAATAAATAAGTATGAAGAAAGTTTTATTAGGTTTGGCTCTGGCAACTGTGCTTCCCCTCTCGGCACAACAGAAACCGGTGTATCTGGATACCACCAAGCCCATTGAAGAGAGAGTAGAAGATGCGTTAGGACGTCTTACATTGAAAGAAAAGGTTGCGATGACACATGCGCAGTCCAAGTTTAGCAGTCCGGGTGTACCCCGTCTGGGTATTCCTGAATTTTGGATGACAGATGGCCCTCACGGTATCCGTCCAGAAGTGTTGTGGGATGAATGGAATCAGGCAGGTTGGACAAATGACTCTTGTGTGGCCTATCCGGCTTTGACTTGCCTTGCCGCAACCTGGAACCCGGAAATGTCGTTACTCTACGGAAAGAGCATCGGCGAAGAGGCGCGTTATCGTAATAAGACCGTCCTGCTTGGTCCCGGAGTGAATATTTACCGTACCCCCTTGAACGGCCGTAACTTTGAGTATATGGGCGAAGACCCGTACTTGGCATCTCGTATGGTAGTGCCATACGTACAGGGTGTGCAACAAAACGGAGTGGCTGCTTGTGTAAAGCACTATGCGCTGAATAACCAGGAAGTAAACCGCCACACCACCAATGTGATTGTGGACGACCGTGCTTTGTATGAAATCTATTTGCCTGCTTTCAAGGCTGCCGTACAGGAAGGAAAGGCATGGGCCATCATGGGTTCCTATAATCTGTATAAGAATCAGCATGGCTGTCACAACCAATATTTGTTGAATGATATTCTGAAAGGAGAATGGGGCTTTGACGGCGTCGTCGTGTCCGACTGGGGCGGCGTACACAATACCGATGAAGCCATCACCAATGGTTTGGATATGGAATTCGGCAGCTGGACCAATGGCCTCTCCAATGGCGCAAGTAATGCTTATGACAACTATTATCTGGCTATGCCTTATTTGCAACGTATTCAGGAAGGTAAGGTGGGCACCAAGGAGTTGGATGACAAAGTACGTCGTATTCTTCGCCTTGCATTCCGTACCACGATGGATGTCAACCGTCCTTTCGGCTCCTTGCTTTCACCTGAACATTACGAAGCTGCCCGCCGCATCGGCGAGGAGGGTATCGTATTGTTGCAGAATAAAGATGCCGTACTTCCCATCGACCTGAACAAAACAAAGAAAATAGCTGTCATCGGTGAGAATGCCGTTAAGATGATGACCGTAGGCGGTGGTTCCTCTTCTTTGAAGGTGCAGCGTGAGCTTTCTCCGCTGGATGGAATTAAAAACCGTGTAGGAGATAAGGCGGAAGTCGTTTATGCCCGTGGTTATGTGGGAGACGCTACAGGAGAGTATAACGGTGTGGTGACCGGACAAAATCTGAAAGATGACCGTACTCCCGAAGAACTTATTGCAGAAGCTGTAAAAGTGGCGTCCGATGCAGATTACGTAATCTTCATCGGTGGTTTGAATAAGTCCGCCCATCAGGATTGTGAAGACTCCGACCGTGCGGGTTTGGGTTTGCCATACGGGCAAGATGACGTGATTTCCGCTTTGGCAAAGGTTAACAAGAACCTTGTCGTGGTAAATATTTCCGGTAATGCAGTTGCCATGCCATGGATTACAGAAGTTCCTGCCGTGCTTCAGGCTTGGTTCTTGGGTTCCGAAGCCGGTAACGCTATCGCTTCCGTGTTGGTAGGCGACGCCAATCCTTCCGGAAAACTGCCGTTTACTTTCCCTGCCAAGTTGGAAGATGTGCCTGCCCACAGCTTGGGTGAATATTCAGGTGTAAACAGTCGTCAGGTAGTTGACTTGAGGTATAATGAAGGTATTTTCGTTGGTTATCGTTGGGCAGATAAGCAGAAGAAAGTGAAGCCCTTGTTCCCCTTCGGTCATGGTTTAAGTTATACCACATTTGCATACGGAAAGCCGTCTGCTGACCAAAAAACAATTTCCGCCGATGGCACCTTGACGGTGAAAGTAACCGTTAAGAATACCGGTACGCGTGAAGGTCAGGAAGTGGTACAACTTTACATCAGCGATAAGAAGTCTTCTCTTCCACGCCCCATCAAAGAACTGAAAGGTTTCAAGAAAGTGAAACTGGCTCCGGGTGAAGAGAAAGAAGTGTCATTTACCATCAATGCAGATGCTCTCAGCTTCTTTGATGATGCCCGGCATGCCTGGGTAGCCGAACCGGGCAAATTTGAAGCGATTATCGCTGCTTCGGCAACAGATATCAAGGGGGTGGTTCCCTTTGAGTTGCAATAACAAAAGACCTATCGTCTGAACGGAGTTTTAATGACATAGTTATTGCCAATAGGTTGGCACAACTTTGCCACTGCGGTGGCACAACAGTGCCAATACTATGGCAAGACTGTGCCAACCTATTGGCACTACATCCGTACTATATATCCCTTACATAGGGTAGCTTATTTCAGACTATTCATATAGCTTACATTCTTCTCAACTGTTCTTGTCCGGCTCCGCTACCTTTGTATTTGCTCTTTGTCGCATTGAATTTGTAGCGCAGGGTAATTCTCATTTCCCGTTCCGACTTGTGTGAGAAGCGCATGCTGCGTTTGGAACCCGCATAACCGGTAACGGGTACCCGACCACTCAAAAACAGGTCGCGGACATCGAACTGAACGGAAAAACGGTCTTTGAAGAACGATTTGTAAAGTGAAAGGTCCGTGCGGAACATTCCCTTTTCCCATTTCATATTCTCTTTGTTTCCTTCAGTGGCGGCATTCATCAAGATGGAAAGCGTCGCCCACTTAGTGTCGAATGTATTATTGAAGCGGAACGTACCTATAGGGTTATTGAGAGATTTACCGTCATGTACATCCATATCGTACCATTGTTTCGTTACCGCCATCGTGAACGAAGGACTCCAAATGCCTACTTTAGGCTGAAGGGTTAGCGAGGCATTCACTTGGTCGTATGCCTTGCCGTTAATTATTTGTAGCAGCGATATGCTCGGGTCATCCTTGTAGGTATCACTGTAGGAGGTGATAGGATCACTGATATGTGAATATACTACATTCAGACTGAGCCATTTCCAAGCGGCACCGAAATTGAGGTTGTTGTTGATTTGTGGCACAAGGAACGGATTACCCGTTTCGTAGGTATAGCGGTTGGCATAAAGCACATTGCTTCTCAATTGCCAGTAGGAGGGACGGTCTACGTCGGTGGCATAGCCCAACTGGAAATCTATGCCGCCCAGATTGGCCGAAAGCGAGAGAGAAGGGAAGAGATTGTTGAATACACGGCTCTGTTCGCCCACGTACTTGTCTTCCTCGTAATAGTCGAAGTCGATGTTCTCATATCGAAGCCCTGCCAGCATGTTTATAGGACCTATCTGCCGGCTGTATTCCACAAATCCCGAAATCATACCCTCCTGAATACGGCTACGGTCATCTTCGATGAAATTTACGGGCAGTACTGTGTAGGTAGTCTTCCGTTTGGAATAAGAATACTCTCCTCCAAAGTCCAGTTTGCCACCCCATAAAGGTGTGGAGACTGTCAGCTTCGATGCCATTAGTTGGCTTCGTTTCAGGGTCTCGGTGCTGATGATTTGGCTTTGCGGTTCTTCACCCGTCGGCTGATACTCTTCTGTGGTAGTAATGGGGTCGTTGTTTTTGTCCCAGTACCAGTCGGCATTAAAATCAATGTTCCATTCTCCTATTTTGCCTGTATAGTAAAGGTTGGCTTGCATGGTGGTTTCCTCCTCTTCTTCCGTCAGACGGCTGGTAGAGGTCTCGATAAGCTCTCCGTCACGTTCGACGGTACTTGCCGCATCCAGCCAGGAGTCACTGGTAGGATAGCGGTCGTAACTGAAGTTCACGCCGATGGAATGGTTGGGGTTGAACATATAGTTCAGCGCCAACTTACCGTATGGATTTATGCGGTGCATCTCACCATATAGTTCACTGGTTTGTATCCATGTCTTGTCCAGATAGGTATATTGCCCCAGTGTCTTGTAATCGACGGAGGTGGTGTTTGACATATAGAGCATACCGATGAGGTCGAAGCCTCCTTTGCGGTAGTTGAAGTTGAAACGTCCCGTCTCATCCCATTGTGTAAGGTTGCTGTAGTTGAAGAAAGCCCGCGTGTCGAAACCGAATCCTTCACCTTCTATCCGTTTCGTGGTGATGCGGATGACACTCTTCACACTGGCGCTGTAACGGGCACCCGGGTTGGTGATGACTTCCACATTCTTGATATTGTCGGAGCTGAGTCGTTCCAGTTCCATTGCGTCCGTCATCTTCCGTCCGTTGATGTAAATTTCGGGAGTTCCCCGCCCGAATACTTCTATCGCTCCGCCGTAGGACGTTACATTGGGAATACGGTCCAGCAACTGCTCCATACTTCCCGCTTTTTCGAGTACCGTACCTGCTACGCCTGTCACCATGGCATCCCCTTTCATGCGGGTTTTGGGTAGCGTACCTTTCACTACAACCTCACTCAGCATTTCCGTGGAGGGTTGCAGGTTGATGGTGCCCATGTCGCTCTTGCGTAGTGCATAGTATGTATCGTAACCTATGGAGGTAAATCGTAACAGTTGTCCTTTTTCCTCTACATTGAAAGAGAATATTCCGTCTTCTTGTGATATGGCGCCTGCCACGAATGCCGAGTCGGGCAAAGTGAGAGCGACAATGTTGGTAAAGCCTATCGGCATCCCTTGCTCATCTACTATTATCCCGCTTACGTTTTGTGCTTTTACGGCTATGAAGGCAGCCAAGACAATCACTGTTACAATTACTCTTTTCATATATATTTGTATTTGGAGTTTGTTAGGCAGTGAATTTAAGGTAATTTTACGTATAAATCAAGGGATTGCCTAAAAGATTTAAAAAACTCTGTGTCCTCTGTGGTGAAAGAAAAATTAATTTCCATTCAGTTATACGCTGATTCTTATATCGAATTCACGTTATAAAAAAGAGGTTGTGCCCAAAGTAAAATTCACTATCATTACGCTTTGTCATCCTGAGCTTGTCGAAGGATCTCTTCCCCATTCATATAGGGAGGAGATGCTTCGACTACGCTCAGCATGACAGCATGATAGTCTTTTTAGGACACAACCTCTTTTTAAATGTAAATTTCAGGAACTCTTATTCAAACAGCGATTTGGCAATTCCCATTTCCAGTCCTCTTAACTCTGCCAGTCCGCGCAGACGTCCGATACAAGAGTATCCCGGATTGGTTTTCTTCTTCAAGTCGTCTACCATCTGGTGTCCGTGGTCGGGACGCATCGGGATGGAAACGCCTCGACGTTGCTGGAGTTCGAGGAAAGCTTTCATAACGTGGTACATGTCTACGTTACCTTCCAAGTGGTTGGCTTCGTAGAAATTACCCTCTGCATCTCGTTGGGTACTACGCAAGTGTACGAAGTTGACGCGGTCACCGAATTGCTCCATCAGGGCGGCACAGTCATTGGCGCTGCTTACGCCCAATGAACCGGTGCAGAGACAAAGGCCGTTGCTCTTATTGGGCACGGCATCGATGAGCGCTTGGAAGTCGGCGCCACAACTCATGATACGCGGCAAGCCCAGTATTGAGCAGGGTGGGTCGTCCGGATGGATAACCAGCTCGACACCGGCTTCGTCGGCAACGGGACAGATTTCGCTGAGGAAGTAAATCAAGTTGGCGCGCAGCTTTTCAGGCGTGATGTCCTTGTAGCGGTCGAGCTCTTTCTGGAACTGCTCCAGAGTGAAGCTCTCTTCCGAACCGGGCAGACCGGCAATCATGTTGCGAACCAGCAATTGCTTGTCGGCTTCGGTCATTTGCTCGAAACGGGCTTTTGCCTTTGCCTTCTCTTCATCAGAATATTCGGTTTCGGCACCGGGACGTTTCAGCAGGAAGAGGTCGAAAGCTACGAAAGCGGCGCGCTCAAAACGAAGGGCACGGCTGCCATCGGGCAATTCGTAGGCAAGGTCTGTACGCGTCCAGTCCAATACGGGCATGAAGTTGTACGTAACGATGTTTACACCGCATTTACCCAGATTACGAAGGCTTTCTTTGTAGTTATCGATATACTTTTGGAAATCTCCGGTTTGGGTTTTGATATGTTCATGCACGGGTACACTCTCTACAACGGACCAACGCAGACCAACAGCTTCAATCATTTCTTTACGTTTCATGATTTCCTCCACTGTCCATACTTCACCGTTGGGGATGTGGTGCAGGGCATTTACAATACCGGTAGCACCGGCTTGCTTGATGTCCCAAAGGCTGACCGGGTCGTTAGGACCGTACCAGCGCCAGGTTTGTTCACATAATATCATATATATGTAATGTTTAGTGATTTTGTTTGACTTATATCTTTATTAGCAATATGCCGCAAGGAAACCTTGCTCCGGCGCTACACCGTTTAGATGGAGAATGCATCGAAACCGCCATCTACTACAGAAAGCGCACCGGTTACGAAACTGGAAGCGTCACTGATGAGGTAATGGATAGTTCCGAACAGTTCTTCCGGTTCAGCGAAACGGCCGCAAGGAGTATGGGCGATGATGGTCTTTGCACGGTCTGTATAAGAGCCGTCGGGGTTTGTCAGCAGGGCACGGTTTTGGTTGGTCAGCAGGAAACCGGGAACGATGGCGTTCACACGGAGTTCGGGGCTGAACTTGGTGGCAAGTTCGGTTGCCATATAACGGGTATAGTTACCGATAGCGGCTTTAGCTGAACCGTAACCTACTACACGGGTCAACGGGCGGAGAGCTGATTCGGAACAGAAATTGACGATAGCGCCTTTCTTGTTCTTTGCCATGACGTCTACAAATACCATTGTAGGAAGTACGGTACCGAAAAGATTCAGGTCTACCACCTTGCGGAAAGCATCTACATCCAGGTCGAGTACGGTCTTGTCCGGAGCGATGGTTGCACCCGGCATGTTACCGCCTGCCGCATTCAGCAATACGTCAATAGTACCGAAACGTTCGATGATTGCTTTTTTGTTACCTTCCAATACTTCTTTATTCAGAACATCGGTCATCAGGAACAATGCTTCTGTCTTCTCATTCAACTCAGCTTCGAGTTGTTTGCCTATTTCTTCTACACGGTCCAGAACAACGATTTTGGCACCTTGTTCTGCGAGATAATTAGCGATGTTTTTTCCCAAAATACCGCAACCGCCGGTGATTACGATAACTTTGCCTTTAATGTCAAATAAGTTCTTCATGATTCTTTTATTTAATTAATAACGTTGATTATATTATTCTGTTTGTTGTCGCAAAGATATGGATTTAATCGTTTCTTTACTATCTGTACAGTATCAGAAAATATTTAATTCGTCTCAAGTGCTTCTTTTCTGCCCAATGCTTCCAGGTAATAATAGTCGGCATAATTCAAAGGTACATCTATTTCGCTGTTTCCGGGGTGATGACCGGTGGAATGGAGCAATAAGAAGCCGTAGGAAGTACCGGGCTCAGCCTGATAATGCTTGTTGAGGCTATCTACCATTTTATCAGCGATGTCTTTATAACGTTTGCTGTCTTCCGGTGAAACGTAGGTAGAAAGCTCATAAAGGGCCGATGCCATGATAGCGGCTGCCGAAGCGTCTCTTGGGGCATCAGGAATATTCGGAGCCTTCATATCCCAGTAAGGGATAAGGTCTTCCGGTAAATTGGACAAGCCGAAGAAGAAATCAGTAATATGCCGGGCTTGTTCCAGATAAGCCGGGTTCTTGGTGAAACGATAGCACAGTGTGTAACCATACAGTCCCCATGCTTGTCCACGGCTCCAGAAGGAGTCATCGGAAAATCCCTGGGCGGTATGTCGGCTTTGTACGTTTCCTGTAGCAGGGTCATATTCTACTACGTGGTAGGAAGAGTAATCGGGACGGAAATGATTTTTCATTGTGGTATCCGCATGCTTCACTGCTATTTTGTAATAGGTAGAGTCACCTGTTTCCTGTGTGGCACGGAAAAGCATCTCCAGGTTCATCATGTTGTCGATGATGACGGTGAATTTCTTCGTATCGTTGTTTCTGCCCCAGGAACGGATGCATCCGACTGTGGGGTTGTAACGGGTGATGAGGCTTTTGGCACTTTGCAGCACTACATCTTTATAAGAACGTTCTCCGGTAAGTTCCCAAGCCTTGCCGAAGCTGTTGTTCATCATGAAGCCTAAGTCATGAGTACCTGTGTTCCATTTGGCATCCTCGATGAGCCAGGTGAAACTGATGGCTTGTTGGCGCCAATAATCATCATTGGTATAGTCGTATATCTGCCACAGTGAGCCGGGGAAGAAACCGGAGCACCAGTCATTAGGGTTTATCATGGTCAAAGAGCCGTTTTTGCTGATAGTGCGCGGTACTACACGTCTCTTACAAAGATTATCCTGTTCTTTCCTGGCTTTGTTGGCGCATTGAATGGCAAGCTTCATTTGGTTACAGGCAAAGGCGAATGCATTGTCTGTTGCAGTTGGTTGCATGTAAAGCAAGTTGAAACGATCGTTCGGGGTGAGGATACGGTTATCATTATACAGGCGGAGATAATGCTTGTTACGGGTAAGCTTTTCGGGAGCAGCTTGTTGATTTCCTATATAGATAGCTGTACGATACAGGTCTTTGCAGAAATTCTGTTGTGTTTCTGTCCAGTTACCGATTTCTTTATAGGGCCATTCTGACACAGGTTTTCCGGTGTATCCTGCCATATAGTCCATGGCTTTATAGAAATTACGTCCGTCTGCCGAAGTTGCGTTATCCAAATAGATACCCAACTTTTGAGCCATTGTCATGATGTCTATGATATGGGTCAGGTTGTATTGGGAATAGTGGAAGGCACGGGTACGGCGTAGCTCTTGCGGCATTCTGCCATCCGGTTCTATTTGTTTGAACATGCGTTGCTCGGGTAAAGCGTTGATGATGTCACGAGCTACATTCAAGTTTCCTACATAAAGGGCGAATGCGATGGCTTGCGCGTCGAAAGCAATACTGTGATTGTTGGCGGCTGAGGCTTCATCCTTTCCTTGCTGGCTGGTAAGAATCCAGTTGAGCAGTTTGCCGAACCAATCTTTCAGTTGCTTGGAGTCTTTCTTGGTGAATGACTTGGATTGTTCCAACAATTGTACGGCATCCAGCATTTCTATAAAAGAATAAGTGTCGATAACCCCGAAACTCCGTCCTTTGTTATTATTACGCCCCATTATTACTTGGGCATATTCTAAGTTTGGGTTCATACGTGTATCTTTATTGAAGAACCACACCCGGAGAAGTTCGGTTGCTTTTTGGGCATACTTTTCGTCATTACTGAAGTACCATGCCAAAGCAAGGGTAGTGACACGTCCGGCAGTATCTCCCAAACGGTTACGGTCGAATTTGTCCAATTCCGGGTTTGACTCACCATCACGGCTGATGTAGGGAAGTCCGTCAGGTTTAGTCGGGTCGGGCCAGTAGTAACGTGCCAGGCTCATATAATCGTGCTTGTTTCCACTTCCAGGTGTTTTCTCTTTCATCATAACGGAAAGTGGCTGTACATCCAGCAACTTGTCCGCTTGTGATTTCAGCTCTTGATAGGCCGTTGCATAGAACGGATTTTGTAATGATTGTTTTACATTTGCGAGGTGTGTTGCATCCCAAATGGATTGTGCCTGAAGATTGGCTGTTAACAGCAATAAACAGGCCATCCATTGTATTACTTTCAGTTTCATGGTGTTTTTATTTTAAAGTTAGTAAATTTTCCGTAGTTTAATACCATTCAAAAAGCTTTTTCCGCTTACTGAATGGAAGCGTATATCAATATTATCTCTATCGTTTGTAATATTGTATCTTTTTCGGATTGCGTGAAAATATCCGCTTTCCCGACAAGGAGAAAAGTTCTCCTCCAGTAAATTCCCATTGGCATAAATGCTGAATGAGTTTTCACGGCTTTCCTGCTGTCCGTCCCGGTCGAGTTGGTAGGCTATTCCGGCATTCTCGCGGAATATATCTGTAAAAAGAAACTCAATTTCGTAAACGCCTTTGGGGACATCGAAGCGATAGCCTTCTATATCGTTTCTGAGAGTCTGGAACAAAGGATCGTCGGGAGTGTTTCTTATTTCTGTTTGAGTACCTTGTTCTTTACCGCCGATATAACCCCAGCTTCCTTCCGTATAGGGTTGGTCGGGAATCCAAGTCAGTTGGCTCTCGTCGGAGGTGAAGAAACAATTACTACCCACGTTGATGGCCAATTCCGTATTGTGCAGATTGGTGGCATTTAAATTTGTGGGAATAGGGGTAAAGTGTACATTTATCCCATCCTGTACGATATTTCCCTTGTAGCTGCCTTGTGCAGACAGGAACGGTCGTTTGCTACTGAATGGAACTTTAAACGTGACAGTATGGTTTTGAGTTTTTTGCTTTCCTACCGATTTACCATCAATAAAAAGCTCTACTTCCGGCAAATTGGTATATACTTTCACGGGAAGTATGACGGGCATATTTCCTTTCTGTACCCCTGTACGGTAAATCCAGTCCCGGCTGGCAATGTGCAGCACAGGAATATCCTTGCGCCAGGTTGCCTGATAATAGTAGTACACATCTTTAGGGGTACGGTCTGCATAAACCAATCCTTTATTATTGATGCGCGGCATAGATTCATCCCGTAGGGCCGATGCGAAATTGATGAAGTTCCAATGCGTGCCACCGCAGATATAAGGAGTGTTTTCCAGTACGGGGAGATAATGTTCCAAATACATTTGCTGGTATTCGATGCTGAAATCAAATGCATGGGGATGTAATGAATGGAGGCGTTGGTCGGAGCCGGCACCATATTCACTGACAATCATCGGGTGGGTGG
Source organism: uncultured Bacteroides sp. (assembly GCF_959029255.1). Classification (GTDB taxonomy): domain Bacteria; phylum Bacteroidota; class Bacteroidia; order Bacteroidales; family Bacteroidaceae; genus Bacteroides. Next base: position 100,842 of record NZ_CAUFUE010000016.1, read on the forward strand.
GGTAGTTGCGATGTTGTTCTGCAAGAAACCGGTCGAAACCGCTGAAATTACCGCCATACCATCCTTGATATAAATTCCAACCGACTATGTCGGTAATTTTACTTATTCCTGTCGTATTGTACACATTACTTCCGTGGAATGCCATGGTACTGACGCGGGTAGTATCTTCTTCTTTCAATGCTTTCTCCAAGCGGTTTGCCAGTGCCAACGTACGTTCCAGTACAGGGTTGAACGCTTCCTGGGTTTTATACTTCCGTTGGGTAACCAATAATATTTCATTCATATACCCCCATGTGATGATGGACGGGTGATTGTAATGCTGGCGAATCGTTTCCCTCAGATTACGTTCGCAGTTTTCGGCATAACCCGGAGTGTCGGGCACAATGTCTATCACAGGGATTTCTTCCCAGGCAAGCATACCGAGTTTGTCGCACATCTCTAATAATGCGTCGTCTTGTGGATAATGGGAAATGCGGATGAAGTTGGCACCCATTTCTTTCATCAATCGGAAGTCACGGCGGTGCATTTCATCAGTCAGTGCCACGCCGATGGGCTTTTGGTCCTGATGTCGGCATATTCCACGTAATTTATAGGGTTTTCCATTCAGGAAGAACCCTTCATTTCCATCGAAGCGGAACCAACGGAAACCTGTATAATGGTCACTGCGGTCCAGTATGGCCTGAGTTTTCCGGTCTCGGAGCACGGTTTCTACGCGATAGAGGTTGGGAGTCTCCGGACTCCATAGTTGGGGTTGAAGAATAGGTGAGGTTTCATTCTTGAAAGTGAAAACTTCTCCACCCTTCAATTTTATCAATTGTTTTTGTGTTTGTGCAAGGCTTCCGTCCGGATGATAGACAGAATTTACCAATTCAAGTGTTGCTTTCTCTTTAGAGTCGTTCGTTATCTCTTCGCGTATCTGTATGGTCGCTTTTTCTTCCGATACCTGCGGAGTACTGATGAAAATGCCGTCTGAACCATGATTGGTCAGGTTGAAATGTTGTTTCGGGACAGCAGTGAGCCATACGTCCCGGTAAATACCTCCGAAGAAAGTGAAATCAGCAGAAATGGGAGGAATGTCGGTGCGGGCGTTGTCTACACGGATGGCAAGCGTGTTGGGAGATGTAAAAGACAGATAAGGAGTAAGGTCGAACGTGCAGGCGGTGTATCCTCCGGCATGTTCACCCATATTTTTCCCATTGATATAAATAGTAGCTGCTTTGCTTGCTGCATCCAGTTTCAGGTAAACCTGCTTTCCTTTCCATGCCTGTGGCAGGGATATCCGGCGGCGATACCAACCTGTTCCCCGATAGTAATTTTTCTCCGTATAAGCATCTGTATTCCAAGTGTGGGGCAGGTTTACGGATGTCCAGGCGCTATCATTGAAAGCACTGTCTGCGGCAGCCGCGCATTCTCCTTTCAAGAATTTCCAGCTATCGTTGATTGTTTTGCTTTCACGCTGCGCTTGGGCAGTTGCTGTACTGAGTAGCATGAAACCAGTGGCCGCAATCCATATTGTTATAATCTTTATTCGAATGTTTTTTTGTTTCATAATTCTGAGACGGCCTTTAATTGTTTTAGTTTATGGGGGTAAAATTAGTGAGAAAAAAGGGACGGAAAAAGAATAAATTTTAATTTCCGTCCCTCTAATCCTAGAATTTAATTAACTTATTTAATACAAATACCTATGAACTTACTTTATGTTTACCGTAACGTAGTAATTCTCAGTGAAGGCACGTACTTCGTATTCATTGGTCTTAATAATAGTAGTGCTACTTACATCTGTTTGATTCATTGTTTTTGTCGGATCGAAAGTTAAGACCTTGAGTGAACCTGTTGCACCGTTTAATGCCTTTATATAGACATTTTGACTACCTTGTTTGGCGTTTGGCCAAATCATACTATAACCGCCATTGTTATCCGGAGATAAAACTTTACCATCTTTATCTACTACTTGATAATCGGTACCGAGTACTAATTTATCAGAACTGGTGTAATAAGCTACTACAGGACTGTAAGATCGTGTATAAGCACTCCAAAAATAGGTTGGTATGGCGACTGTTTCTCCTTGATTTACGTTATATTTAAGTTCATTTCCGCCAGGGAATTTTACATTGCCCAATCCATAATAATAGATATGTTCCATTGCAGGATTGTTATTACCCCAATCATCGTCACCACAACTGGTAAATAGACCACATGTAGCAACCATCATTAACAATATCATTAACTTTTTCATAATTACATTTGTTGTTTATTATTATTCTGCTGCATTTCCCCAATATGGGTTCTGTTTAATATTTCCCCCGGAAGTACCGATTTCATAAGAAGGTATCGGATATAGATAATCACGTTTGGGATCAAAACTGCGCGAGTTAGCTTCTTCGATGACATATATATTACCTTCGTCATATACTTTTTTCCCTTTATAGTAACCATCGGCATCGGTTAAGCGATCTTTTACTACCTCTTCATTTACAGTACCTTCTGTGTCATCATAATTATAAAGAAGACCGAGAACTGCTTGAGGTAACACTTCTTCAGCTGTTTTCCAACGGATAATATCATCGTAATGCAGACTTTCATCGATAAATTCGACCATACGTTCACGACGAATTTCCTGAAGCATATCCAAACCGTTAGTTTGTACGAAAGTATTAGTCAGTTTCACGTCGAAACCTACACGATGACGTACATAGTTAACTGTTTCTTCCAGCTTTTGGTCACTGATATTTCCATGATATTCGTATAATGCTTCTGCATAAGATAGTAAAATTTCAGCATAACGAATAATCATTTTATCTATAGTTCCCCCACTGTTTAGAGACCATTCACTTGCAACCCAACCTTTCTTAATGGCATATCCGTAACCATGTGTTTGGTCATCAGTCTTGAATGGTTTATAGGGGCCTTTGAAAGCTTCTTCACCCGGAGAGAATAATGTCATCTTCAGACGAGGATCACGATTTGCTGTAATATCACTGAATTTTGTTTCAGGAACGATTCTTAAAGGTGATTTTTCACGTGGTAAGCCATCGCTATAAAGGAAGTTGTCCAACATACTTCGGGTTAAAGCAGCGCTGTTTTCCAAACCACGTACATTATTATGAGTAACAATACCGGAGTTCCCATTCGGACCATAAATCTTCACGAATACATTTTCTTTATTGGCTGAACCTTCACCGTCAAACCCAAATAATTTTTCAAAATCTGGATAGAGGTCATGTTTCTTTTCCGTATAAATCATAATTTCTGCCGCGTCGATAGCTCTTTTTAAATGAGCTTTATAATCGCCACCGGCTGTTTGGTGATATTTTTTGTGTGTACCTTCATACAATCCGATACGTACAATCATACCCAATGCTGCAGATTGGGAAACACGTCCCCAGTCTTTTTGCATTCCATCGGTCTCTTTCGTTGTTTCTTCAATAGTGGGCAGATGTTGCACTGCAAAATCAAGATCTGTATAACATTGTTGGATAACAGTTTCACGAGGATCACGTCCTTTGGTGATATCTGGATCTGTTGTATTGTCAAATGCTTTTAAGATCAAAGGAACGTCACCATATTTTTTCACCAGATCAAAATAATGATAGGCACGGAAGAAACGAGCTTCAGCAATCCAACGATCTTTTACAGCTTGTGAGAAAGATGTGCTTGCTTCTGCTTTGATAATAATATTGTTGCATCTTCCTATTTTGTTATAAGGATCGGTCCAATCACTGGAAGTACCGGGGACGCTACGATTACCACTGGAGGTTAAGTCTTGGTTAGGACCAACAAGCTCGTCTGAACGTTTGTCATGCGAAAACCCCGGTAGGTCAATATAAAGTCTGTTACAGGCACCTCTCAGGAAAGTCTCTGATGTCCAAAAGTTATTATCTGCTAAAGATGTTTCCGGTTCTCTGTCCAGCGTACAGCCAGTAACCAGTAAAGCGGATATTAAAAGTGAATATATTTTTTTCATAATGTGTCTAATGGTTTAGAATGAAACATTTAATCCGACTGTCCAAGTACGGAAGAACGGATAGATACTTCTTTTGGCATCATTACCAATTTCTGGGTCAAAAACAGAGAGCATATTACTATGTTCCCAGATGTCTTCACCGGCTACATATACTCTCAGACGATCAATATATTTCTTCGATACCGGAACTGTATAACCCAATGTTAGATTCTTGAGACGGAAGTATGCACCATTTTGTACCCATCTGTCTGCTGTCTTAAAGTTGAAATCATTGCCTTTGTATTGGTAAATACGAGGGAAATAAGCGTCTTGATTTTCTTCAGTCCAATGATCTTTGTGGATAGTCCATGGCATTTGATAATCTTGCCACAATGGAGCAAATGCTTCCGGATTAATCATTACTTTACGTTTACCTACTCCTTGGAACATAACCGAAATATCGAAACCTTTCCATTGTGCAGCTAAGTTGATGCCATAAAGATAACGACCGTTGGAGTTACCTAAACAAACTAAGTCTCCTGGATCTTCCGGGGTAGCACCGCCTACACCGATTTCATGATCAGCTTTACCTTGTGCTACGTATTTTACGTCACCGCCACTAATCTTACCATCATTGAAGGATTTGTAGCCCGGATTGTCTTTCTTGTATTGTTCATATTCTTCACGACTTTTCCAGAAACCATCTGTTTGGTATCCCCAGATAGTATTGATTGAATACCCCTCTAATAATTCTACGGCACCTGCTTTGATTACGCTGGCTCCATTGTATTCCACGAGTTTGTTGTCGCTATCTGAAAGATTAAAACTTACTTGATAACTTACATCCTTGATCTTGTCTTTCCAGCTGATATTGAAATCCCAACCCCATGTTTTCAATTTACCAATATTTAGCTTGGGTACCCCAATACCAATTTGATGAGGCATTTGGGGAGATGAAAGCATATCATTGTTATATTTCCAATAATATTCGAAGCTACCGGTCAAACGATTGTTCAAGAAACCAAAGTCTACACCGATATTGGTTGTTTCAATCACTTCCCATGTTTTATCAGTAGAAGGCAGATTGGCTTGATAATACCATTTTTCACCGTTGTAAGAGGCAGGCGTGTTACTTTGTGTATCGCTGAGTAATGCGATATAATCATAAAGTCCTAATACGGCACCATTACCTAATTGTCCCCAAGAAGCACGAAGTTTCAAGTTACTTACGAAGTCTACGTTGAACCAATCTTCCATATTGACGCGCCATGCACCTGAAACAGAAGGAAATGCTCTCCAACGCTTGTCTGGAGCTAGACGGGAACTACCGTCATAACGTACATTAGCTTCCAACAGGTAACGTTCTTTATAGTTGTAGTTAAGACGACCGAAGTAAGACATCATAGACCATGGCTCTATATTATCACCTATTATTGTATTAGTTGCTACAGAAGTGTCAAAACCACCATTGAAAGAGAAGAAACCGTCAGAAATGAGATTCTTTGCAGTTACATCAATCTCATCTTTCCGGTAGTTCTCGTAAGAAGAACCTGCCAGGATACTGAAGTTGTGTTTCTTATCATCTAAATCAAATGAGTAATTAACAGTAGCTTCTAACAAATCATGAAAATCTGAATTTTTTTTCTTATAGAGAGAGTTAGGATCATTAGCCCTATTTCTGACACTACTTCCGATTCTGTCATACCAAAGCAAAGCATGTTTTTCTGTTACTTCAGAGTAATATCCTGCCTTACGTGATGCGCTCAAATTAATACGTAACCCTTCAATAAAATCCTTGATTGTTAAGTTTGCTTTTCCGATGAATGCTTCGTATTTTGTTTTCTTGGCTCCACCGTTTTTCATAATATCAATAGGATTTACCTGAAGGTCACCATTGTAGATACTACCACTATCATCTGGCTCTGGAACATAAATAGTCTGACGACCACGACCGGAATAGAGTGCACCGAATAATGCACCTGCTCCGTAAGAGGAAGATTCCACTTCTTTGGATTGATATTGAATATTTACACCTAAATCTATATACTTATTAATAGAGGTATTGATTTTGGCATGTAAGTTATAACGGTCATTACTGTCTGGACCATATTTCAACAAACCATTTTTTGTGAAAAAATTAGCTGACAACATATAGTTGATAGCTTTACTTCCACCGCTAACAGACAGAGAGTGATTTTGCTGAGTTGTAAAATCTTTAGTACCTTCTGCAACCCAGTTAGTTGCACCGAAGTAATCCCAACGCCCATTAGATAATGGACGATAATTGAAGTTTGGGTTACCTACCCAAGAAGCCTTTTCTGCTGTCCATTCTGCTTTTCCTGCAGCAGCGAGACGGCTTTGGTCAATAAATTCTTGTTCTTCCCAAGCGGTCAAACGTTCAGGCATGTTACCTGGAGTGTTAAATGAGAAATAACCGTTGTAGTTGATTTTGGGCTTACCTTCTACGCCGCTTTTTGTAGTAATCAAGACGACACCTGCAGCTGCACGTGCACCGTAGATAGCTGCTGAAGCAGCGTCTTTCAGTACAGAAATAGACTCAATGTCATTGGGATTCAATAAAGTCATATCCCCTTCAATACCATCAATCAATACCAAGGTAGAGGTAGAGTTAACAGATGAAAAGCCACGGATACGCATACCCGATGTTTCACTACCGGGCTGACCGCTACTACGTAATACTGCTACACCGGGAAGTTCACCCTGTAAGGCTGCAAGAGCGTTGGCTGATGGCTTTTCCGCGATTTTGTCGCCTTCGATGGCTGATACTGACCCCGAAAGGTTTACTTTCTTCTGTACACCATAACCCACTACAACAACTTCTTGTAAAGTTTCGCTGTCTTCTTTCAGTTTAATGATTCCATTGGCGGCAGCAGCTTTCAACTCTACAGTTTGATATCCAATATAAGAAAAGACGATTGTAGAGTTATCGGCTACTTTCAGGCTATAATTACCATCCATATCCGTAATAGCTCCATTTGTCGTACCTTTCTCTTGAATAGATACACCAATAAGGCTTTCATTGGTTGCGGCATCTACCACTTGTCCTTTAATGGTAATGCTGTTTTGGGCGAATGCTCCCAAATTAGAGAGGAAAAACATACAGCAAAGGGATAATAGCTGTACTAGTTTCCAAGAAAAAATCTTTCTTCTCATAATACATAGATTTAATTAATATTAATTTTTGCGTTTGAGCGAAACAAAAATAAGTATATTGTGTACTACTTCAACTGCAGATGCTACATCATGACTTTCTCATCCTCTGTTTTTGACTACATCAAAACTTTCTCTTAATAAAGTTATTGTGTTGATAAATAATATATTAATATATATAAAGTGCTACATCTACAAGCTGTAAATCTTTTTTTTTTATGATAGAAGTATTTCTAGTTTTTTAGTGGACAAAACCGAAAAAAAGTAGTGCATCGTATGTGATTTAAAGAAAAAGGTATAACTTTGTTTCCATAATCCGATAACTTAACTACTATGAAACGACAGTCTTACCTGCTCTTTTTTTTAATGATGTTAACATGTATTCCCTCTTGGGGCAGTTGGCAACGCTCAATAACAAACTATGCCCGTCACTCATACAAGGCAGCTTCCCAAAACTGGATGATTATGCAGTGTGGCAATGGTTGGATGTATTTTGCCAATAATAAGGGACTCTTAGAGTTCGACGGAACCAATTGGGCTGTTTATCCCATTCACAACGCAAAGGTGCGCGCTGTAAAAGCGGGCAATGACGGACGTGTCTATGTAGGCGGGCTTCAACAATTTGGCTATTTTGTTCCTGATTCCTTGGGACGTTTAGATTATATCTGCCTTTCAGATACTATCGATAAAAAAATTGTTGGGAATATTTGGAATATCCATGTTGCCAAGGATAGGGTATATTTCCAATCGGATAATGCTGTCTTCTATCTCGAAAAAGGGCGTATTCATCGGGTGATTTGCAATAATATCGTTCATTCTGCTTTGGTGGGTAATCAACTTTATGTGGCAGCAAATGGTTTGTTTCTTTTAAATGGAGATGAGTTTACATTGCTTCCAAATACAGCGTCCATGATAGATAATCTGACTAAAAGAATTGTGGGTATATTTTCTTATCGGGATAAATTGCTTTTGGTAAGGAATGAGGGAGGTCTGCTTTCTTATGAAGACGGAGTTTTAGCGCCTTTCCAAACCTCTGCGGATGATTTTCTGAAAAGGAATCGTCTTTTTTGCGCGGCTGACAACGATTCCATACTGGCTTTGGGTACGGTACAAGACGGTTTAATGCTATTGGATTTGGATACCGGAGAAACGGAGCATATTTCCACTCATAACGGGTTGCAGAATAAGACGATACTATCTCTGTTTTTCGATAGGGAAGACAACCTTTGGCTTGGTTTGGACAACGGCATTGATTGTGTCCATTTGCATTCGCCGGTTTTTCAGAACAGTGTGCCCATCGGGAGCGGGTATGCCTCATGCCTGTATCATGATAAATTGTATTTGGGTACCAATCAAGGGGTATTTGAATCTGATTATCCGATAATGCTGAATAAGGAGCAAGAACTAAAACCCATTGAAGGGATAGTAGGACAAATTTATTCCTTAGCAGTTTATGATGATAAGTTGTTCTGTGGCGGGACTACTTCTTTAGGAGTTCTGGGCGGAAACGATTTGTACTATGTCAATGTTCGGGGTGTATGGTGGGTGAAACCGCTACAGCGTAAAGACAGGTTGTTGATTGCTACTTATAATGGGTTATATTTATTGAAGAAAGTGGCTGGCCGCTGGGAGTTGGATCAAAAAATTAAGGGGAAGGTATATTCCTCCAAAAGCTTGTATATAGAACCCGTGACCAATGCTTTGTGGACTGCCAACAAAGAAGGAGGCATATATCGTCTTGCTCTTTCGGAGGATTGCGATTCCATTGTCAAGGAGAAGTGCTATAATTCCAAAGAGTTACCTACAGGAAACAATGTGTGCCTGGCTACAATCAATGGTGAAATGGTAGTTGCCGCCAGGGAAGGGCTTTTCCGTTATAACCGTTTAAAAGATTGCCTGGAAAGGTACGATGCACTGGAAAAAGAATTGGATGGCAGAACCGCCTATACCTATATAATGCAGGATTCATTGAAAAATATCTGGTATGCTACAGATGGAGCTTTAAAACTTCTGCACTACCATCCGGATCAGAAGAAATACTACCGTAGTGAAAACGAAGTTTATCTGAAGGACTACTTGATAGAAGACTTTGAACACGTCAATGTACTCGCAGGAAATGAAGCTATCATAGGCATGGAGGAAGGCTTTTCCGTGCTGCATTTCATGCAGAAGCGGGTGAAGAAATATCCGCTGAACCTGCGAATCAGGCACGTCTATCTTAGGGGAGTTAAAGATTCCCTGATATATGGCCGCAGCTATATCCCTAATGAACGTAACATAAAAATCCCTTATAAACATAATTCTATCCGCATAGAGTATAGCGCTAATAACTATGACAAATCGCTTGTTTTATTCTATTCTTGCAAACTGGAAGGCCCGGTCGCTGAACCTTGGAGCCAGTCTGTCGAAAATACGGTAAAAGAGTACACTGCCCTGCCCGAAGGTAAGTATACATTCTATGTCCGTACTCGGGTCAATCAGGAAGAACCGATAACAGCTTCTTTTTCTTTCGAGATATTACCGCCTTGGTATCGTTCCTGGTGGAGCTATATGTTATACTCCATACTGATTGTACTGCTGATTGTCTATGCATATTACCGGATTTCCGCCGGGCGTAAACGGTTGGTCATGCAGAAAGAGCTTGAACTTTATCGTCAAAAACAGCAATTCAAGAAAGAGAGTGATTTGAAAGACCGGAAGATTGACTCTTTGAAGGAAGAAAATCTGCAATCGGAATTAAGGCATAAATCGGAAGAACTCATTCGCAGTACCTTGAATATAGTGCGAAAGAACGAGATACTGTTGGATATCAAGAAAGAAGTAATAGGCATATCCCATTCCATCAGCGAGGAAAACCTGGTTACGCTCCGCCGGAAAACCCTGCGCCTATTGGGGCAGATTGAGACGAATATCGAGCATGATGATGACCTCCTGGCGTTCCAGAGCACATTCGATTCTGTACATCACGATTTTTTCAAAAGACTGGAAGAAGCCTATCCCGACTTGAATAATAAGGATAAGTTGCTTTGTGCCTATATCAAGATGAACCTGCTTTCCAAAGAAATAGCTCCGCTGATGAATATCTCCTTGCGCGGGGTGGAAATCAGCCGTTACCGTCTGCGCAAGAAGCTGAACCTGTCGGAAGGTGAGAATCTGGTAGAGTTCTTGCAGAAGTTCTCTCGTCAGGAGTGAGAACTTTCAAGTATCAGCAGGCTCTCCGGTCCCATATTAAACAACAAGTCGATGATACTGAGATTAGGCAGGAAGCCGAGTTTTTCCTGAAATACCTGGTAGTAAGGTTTGGGGATGAATTCCGGGTCTTCCTCGCGGAAATCTTTTTTAGGATGAATACGTTCCCGGAAGTCCGCTTCATCCGCATTGAATTCCATGCGGTACCCGGTAGTACGCTCCATGTTCGGTTCTATGTCAATCAACGAACATATCAGATGGCAAAGTTCCTCGTTGAAATCGACTAAAAACTCATATTTCTTTTCGTAGAAAGGGCGGAAATCATCTTTGTAATATTCAAAGAAAGGTGTATGATTGTAGGCAGACTCAATGGCATTCCAATGAAGATGCCTCCAGTTCCCATGGTCGGAAATACGTATGTCGCGCATCGGGCACTTCAGTGTATCGGGCTTCACCGTAGGAATAGAAAGAGCCAATTCACCGTCCGGTGCGGCAATGGTGCAGCGGTTACGGTATGTTTGTTTCATATAATGGTCACATTGCTCGATAAACACTTTATCGTACGCCAAGAGTTTGGTGTAATATTCTACGGGTGCCAGATAGGCAGAAGAAAGAAATACGGTTTTCATCAATTTATTTAGCTCCGGTTTGATAAGTTGTAATTAATTGTTGGTTGGTTGATTTATGGTTGCTGCTTGTTTTCTTCACTATCTTGTGGTGGATTAATGGCGATACCAGTCTTAGCATTCAGTGGACTGATGACTGCCTTGCCTGTTTTTGCTTCCAATTCTATGCGGGCGTTACGGGCTATTTCTCCACCGGATTCTGCTACATTTATATGCTCATAAAAAGTTTCGGGGTTTTTGCTTTCTGAAATTTCTTTGGTGGAAAGTTCTGCCAGCATATTAAGCACCAACTCTTTGTTGGTCATATTGTCGCGCAAGTTTTCTTTTTTCAAGCCTTTGAATTGCTTATATTCCTTGGCTGTCATATCACTCCAAGTCTGATAAATAATGTCAGTCAATGTGGCAAATTGCACTCCTTCTTGCAGTCCGTGCCGTTTCCATTCGTCAGTAAGGTCTTTACGAATCTCTATCGATTTGAGCCGTTGGTTAATCCAATTATCCGAATAGCCCAGTCGCTTATAGTCGATTAATGCTTGATTAATTGAAAGTTCGGGGTCTTGCATCTGGTCAAGACGTTCCGCAGCCACTTGCGCCATCCATTGCTTGAAAGGTTCTGCTTTTGGCGATGGAATGGATTGAATAAGTCGAAGAAGTTGTTGAGTATCTGCAACATCGGTTAAATACATTTTCCCATCAGCCGATTTCATTTTCAGTTGACTACAATTTGTAGTCAACTCACTTCCCTCTTTTTTAAGGCGTGTTTTCAAAACACTCCAATATTTACGTGGATTGGCACTATCCGTCAAGACAGCCACCACATCTACTATCGAGAAATACCATTTTTCTTCTTTATCGTCCCAAATGGTTCGGACTTTCTTTGCTTCGAAAAGCTTAATGGCATTATTTTGGGTCATGATATTATGTTTTTTTTTTCTTTTGTTTTTCTTTTCTTTTCTTTATCTTTTTTTTTTCGTCTGGCAAATAATTCATATGAATCTGATTGTT
>NZ_CAUFUE010000017.1 GCF_959029255.1 uncultured Bacteroides sp.
TGTCAATCGGTTAATTCAAAAACTTTACATAATCTTGCTCTTTACATAAACCGAACAAGGAGTGGCCATGCTTTCCTCTGTGCTGAACAGTGACACCGCCATCGAAGTCAATATCGCCATCATGCGTGCCTTCGTAGCCGTCCGACAACTGGTAACCACCTCTCCTACCGACCGTCTCGGCAATCTGGAGCAAGAAGTACAAAATCTCAAAGCTTACATCGAAGAAGTCTTTACCGACCAAAACGATATCAACGAAGACACCCGCATTCAGTTAGAACTTATCAATCATACCTTAGCTGAAATGCAAACCCGGAAACAGCAAGCTGAAAAACCCCGTAACAAGATAGGTTTTAAATAAAACTACACACATATTGGCCCAAATTGGTGAGTAAACAAGATTATTTTCTAACTTTGTTGCGTAAATCAAGTTAATAACTCTATTCCTTCAACAATATGTTACCATTACTCTCCATCAACTGGAACCCGAATCCCGAACTGTTCAATCTCTTCGGAAGTATCCCAATCCGTTATTACGGCTTGCTGTGGGTTGTAGGTATCGCCCTCGCATACGTGATAGTCCACCGTCAATACCGTGACAGGAGAATTGACGAAAAGAAGTTTGAGCCGTTGTTCTTTTATTGTTTCTTCGGCATACTGATTGGGGCGCGACTGGGGCATTGCCTGTTCTATCAACCCGATTACTACCTGAACCACTTTTGGGAAATGATACTTCCCATAAAGTTCCTGCCCGATGGTGGTTGGAAATGGACCGGATATGAAGGACTTGCCAGCCATGGCGGTACATTGGGATTGATTATCGCCCTGTGGCTCTATTGCCGCAAGACAAAGATGCACTATATGGATGTGCTGGATATGATAGCTGTGGCTACGCCTATCACAGCGTGCTGTATCCGCCTTGCCAACCTGATGAACTCCGAGATTATAGGCCAGCCGACCGATGTACCCTGGGCCTTCGTCTTTGAACGGGTCGATATGCTTCCCCGCCATCCGGCGCAGCTTTACGAAGCAATCGCTTATTTCATCTTCTTCCTGGGAATGGTCTACCTGTACAAGCGAGGGATGAAAAGCCAAAAAGCCCAAACTGCGGGAAAAGACGCAGCGGCGCTTCTACCCTATCATCGCGGCTTCTTCTTCGGCCTTTGCCTGACGGAGATATTCATTTTCCGCTTCTTCATTGAATTCCTGAAGGAAGATCAAGTAGATTTTGAAAGAACCATGTCGCTCAATATGGGACAATGGCTTAGCATCCCGTTCATTATTATCGGACTGTATTTTATGTTCTTCTACGGGAAGAAAAAGACTAAATAGCAACCTCTTGGAGGTGTATCAAAATACGCCTGAAGATTTCTTTTAGGGACGGATGACGCGGATTTCACTAAAAAAGAATAAAGAAAATCTGTGAAATCCGCGTAATCCGTCCCTAAAAAGAAACAAATCCCCCTTCTTCCAACTGCCGCCGAGCCACCGCCCGGCTTTTTTTATCTTTTCCTGTAATCAGGTATATCCTATTATTCAGTTATTTATTAAATAATTAACACGAATATAGCCGCCCCACTGATGACAAAGCTCTTGCTTGATTGTTTCTTTATAGGAGCAAAGAAAGAGCAATCTTTTATATTGAATATAATTTAAGTTCAAGAATATGGATAAGAATATAATTGTAGTCGGCAGTAGTAATACGGACATGGTGATTAATGCAGACCATCTTCCCGTTCCGGGAGAAACAATAATGGGTGGCAGTTTTATGATGAACTTCGGTGGTAAGGGTGCCAACCAAGCCGTTGCCGCCGCCAGGCTGAACGGGAATGTGCATTTCATCGCTAAAATAGGTAAAGACCTGTTTGGGAAACGTTCGATAGAACAATATGAAGATGAAGGAATCCACGTGGAGCAAATCTATTCCGACCCGGTACTTCCATCGGGAGTGGCACTCATCATAGTAGATGCAAATGGCGAGAACAGCATCGTAGTAGCTTCGGGCGCCAACAGTTCATTAAGCCCGGAGGATATAAAGAAGGCGCACTCCGTCATTGAAAAAGGAGATATCATGCTCATCCAACTGGAGATACCGATAGAAACCGTGGAATATGCGGCACACTTGGCAAAGGAAAAAGGAATAAAAGTAATCTTGAATCCTGCTCCGGCGCGTGCGCTATCCGATAGCCTGCTGAAGAATCTGTACATGATTATTCCCAATGAAACAGAAGCTGAAATCCTCTCGGGAGTGAAAGTGACAGACTGGGAAAGCGCCCAAAAAGCGGCCGATATCATCCATGCCAAAGGAGCAAATATCGTAGTTATTACATTAGGTTCCAAAGGTGCGCTTATAAAAGAAGAGGGGCAGTATCACAAAGTCCCTGTTCCCAAAGTGAAAGCGATTGACACTACTGCCGCCGGTGATACATTCTGTGGAGCTGTTTGCGTGGCCCTGACAGAAAACATGAGTGTGCTCGATGCCGTGAAATTTGCCAATAAATGCGCATCCATTACAGTTACCCGGATGGGAGCACAATCTTCTCTCCCCTATCGCAGGGAGATTGACGTTTTATAAGTACTAACTTGAAATACCTGATACAATGTTTATTGTCAATAGTTATTTATTAGCCGTTATTTTCTGTATTGTGACGATGCTCTGCTGGGGCTCATGGGGAAATACACAAAAGCTTGCAGGTAAAACCTGGCGTTATGAGTTGTTCTATTGGGACTATGTCATCGGTATCCTCATATTCTCCCTTCTTTTGGGATTTACCCTCGGAAGTACGGGTGAAGCGGGACGAGCTTTTGTAGATGATTTAAAGCAAATCAGCATGGAAAATTACGCGAGCGCGTTTGTAGGAGGTGTTATCTTCAACCTTTCCAACATCCTGCTTGCCGCTTCCGTCTCTATGGCAGGACTCACGGTGGCATTCCCGCTAGGAGTCGGCATAGCGTTGGTTTTAGGGGTATTTGTGAACTATTTCGGTGAGCCTAAAGGCAATCCCGTCATCTTGTTCCTTGGTGTGGGGCTTGTTGTATTAGCCATTATCTTCAACGCAATAGCTGCCGGAAAGATGAACCGGAAAAGAGGGAGTACAAACAGGAAAGGAATTATCATCGCTGTCATTGCGGGTGTGTTGATGTCACTGTTCTACCGCTTTGTTGCCGCCTCCATGGATTTGAACAACTTTGAGTCGCCCACTCCCGAAATGGCTACCCCCTATTCGGCATTCTTTATTTTTGCAATAGGTATCTTCATAAGTAATCTTTTCATCAATACCATCGTGATGAAAAAGCCGTTTGTAGGTTCACCTGTAAGCTATCGGGAGTACTTCCAAGGCAAATTGGGCACGCACTTGGTAGGAATACTGGGCGGAGCCATCTGGGGGCTAGGCACAGCTTTGAGCTATATTGCCGCAGGAAAAGCAGGCGCCGCCATTTCGTATGCGCTGGGACAAGGCGCACCTATGGTTGCCGCCCTGTGGGGCATCTTCATCTGGAAAGAGTTCAAGGGCTCTTCACGGACGGTAAACCTGCTCCTGGCTTGCATGTTCATTTTATTTATATCCGGTTTAGGAGCGATTATCATTTCAGGGGCTAATTAAAGCATAGCCCCTGCCCCACTAATAGGCCGCCCATCGCCCTTTTTTCTTTCATGTTTTTGTGCCACATCTATCTGCTTTCATGCCATTTCCACCCGGAAATACATTTATGTCGCGAAATCATATACCATATTTGATATATACAGGTAACTTTGCAAACAGAAAAAAGATAGCAGAAGAAATGATAACAAGAACAATGAACCCTTCCACACTTAGAAGGGAGATGGAAAAAGATATATCTGAAAATATAATTCCTTATCTTAAAAGAAATTATGATTCAAAAATACGTAGGGCAATTATTAAAAGCCTCCATTTGCCGATGATATTTAATCCCATTCATTATTTCAGTAAGAAAACAAATAATGATTGGTTTATATTTTACTATGCGATAAACAAAAAGTTGGCCGAAGATGCCGCGTGTATTGCCGTGTCTCAAGTTCAAACGGAAGAAGGAATTTATGTTTATGAATATATCGTTGCAGGCGAGCATAATATTTATGTTTTTCCCCCTCATTTTTTCTCCCGATATCATTCCAGGTTATTAAAAGATGCCCCAATCGATAAACAAGAGCTTATTAACCAATATATAAAGAACAGTTACTTAGGCATTGCTCTTGTTTTAGGATCAGGACAGGAAAGATGTGCGATAAGTTTTCAAGAAGGATACGCAATCGGAGACATTATCAGTCGACAAGAACGTATTTTTATGTTCAAAACGTTTATTTCTAAAGATTTACTTAGAAAAGACCAAACGTTTGCAAAGCTCTATGACCAACTTCAAGAACAAAACTTACTTAATTACATTGTAAACCTCAAAAATTCCGATGAATTTCTGATTGATGAATACAGTTCTTATCTGGACTCAAAGTTATAAAAGCACTTTGAGTCGTAAGCACACAAAAATGAGTAATCACTTCCCCTTCACTATCCTTTTAATATCATTCAGCTTATTCAGCGCCTCCAGCGGAGTAAGATTGTTCACGTCCAGATTGAGTATCTCGTCGCGTATCTGACACAGCACAGGGTCATCGAGCTGGAAGAAACTCAGTTGCATGCCCCCCGCCGAAGAAGCCCCTTCGGTGATTGTTTTGCCACTGACCATTCCGGTCTGGCGGTTCTCTGCCTCCAACTGGTGCAATATTTCATCGGCACGCTTCACGATACTCTTCGGCATACCCGCCAACTTCGCCACATGAATACCGAAGGAGTGCTCACTACCCCCGCGTTCCAGTTTGCGCAGGAAAATGACCTTATTATCGACTTCTTTCACCGACACATTGTAGTTCTTGATACGCTTGAAACTCTTCTCCATTTCATTCAGCTCGTGATAGTGCGTAGCAAACAACGTACGGGCTTTGGCACGAGGATGCTCATGGATGTGCTCCACGATTGCCCAGGCAATGGAAATACCGTCGTAAGTGGAAGTACCGCGCCCCAACTCGTCAAAAAGTACCAAGCTGCGCGAAGAGAGGTTGTTCAGGATATCTGCCGCTTCGTTCATCTCTACCATGAAAGTAGACTCGCCGACGGAAATATTATCGCTGGCACCCACACGGGTAAATATCTTGTCCACCAGTCCGATATGCGCGCTTTCCGCCGGTACAAAACTGCCTATCTGGGCAAGCAGCGTTATCAATGCAGTCTGTCTCAACAGAGCAGACTTACCCGCCATATTGGGACCGGTAATAATGATTATCTGCTGCGTGTTATTGTCCAACATCACGTCATTGGCAATATACTTCTCGCCAATCGGCAATTGCTTCTCGATGACCGGATGGCGTCCCTGATGAATTTCCAATACATCATCGTCGGCAATAACGGGGCGGATATAATTATTCTCGCGGGCAGAAGTGGCAAAAGACAGCAGGCAGTCCAAGCGGGCTATCTGGTTCGCATTTATCTGAATGGCAGGTATAAACTCGCTCAATGCCTGTACCAGTTCCGTGTAGAGCTGCGTTTCAAGCACCAATATCTTGTCTTCCGCACCGAGTATCTTGTCTTCATATTCTTTCAACTCTTGCGTAATGTAACGTTCCGCATTTACCAGTGTCTGCTTACGAATCCACTCCTGCGGCACTTTGTCCTTGTGCACATTGCGCACCTCGATGTAATAACCGAACACATTATTGTAAGCTATCTTCAAACTGGGAATACCCGTCAACTCACTTTCACGTTGCTGTATCTGCAAAAGATAATCTTTACCGGAATAGGCTATCTGGCGCAACTCATCGAGCTCGGCATTGACACCGGACTTGATGACACCGCCTTTATTGATTAGCAACGGCGGGTCGTTGTTTATTTCCTTTTCAATACGCTCCCGAATAGAACGGCAGATATTCAACTGTTCGCCGATATGATTCAAACTGGCATTATCAGCCTGCATACAAGCTTCCTTGATAGGCTCGATAGCCTGCAAAGCTACTTTCAACGCAACCACCTCACGGGGAGACACACGTCCTACCGCCACCTTGGAGATAATACGCTCCAAGTCACCTATCAGGTGCAACTGTTCTTCAATCAACTCTTTGAAATCGGGCTGGCGGAAGAAATATTCCACCACATTCAGCCGCTCATTGATGGGTTGGACATCTTTCAACGGGAATACCAACCAACGCTTCAGCAGACGGGCACCCATCGGACTGATTGTCTTATCAATCACATTCAGCAAGCTGCTGCCACCATCATTCATGCTACCCATCAACTCCAGGCTGCGCACTGTGAACTTATCCAGACGAACGTATTTATCTTCTTCGATACGTGCCAGCGAGGTGATATGCCCTATCTGCGTATGCTGCGTCATGATGAGATATTGCAGGATAGCACCCGAGGCTATGATGCCATTCTTGAGGTGCTCCACGCCGAAACCTTTCAAATTTTTCACTTCAAAGTGCTTCAGCAGTTTTTCCCGGGCGGTTGTCTCCGTAAACACCCAGTCGTCCAGCTCAAATGTGAAGAACTTACTTCCGAAATTCCCTTCGAACATGCCACGCTTACCGCGCTCAAAAAGCACTTCTTTCGGGGAAAAGTTATTCAGCAGCTTATCCACATAGTCGAAAGGACCTTCCGCAGTGAGAAACTCGCCTGTAGATATATCCAGAAAAGCTACCCCGCAAGCCCCTTTGCCAAAATGAACGGCTGCCAGGAAATTATTCTCCCGGTAATTCAGCACATTGTCATTGATGGATACCCCCGGAGTCACCAGTTCCGTAATCCCCCGTTTCACCAACTTCTTCGTCAGTTTGGGGTCTTCCAACTGGTCACATATAGCTACACGCTTTCCCGCACGTATCAATTTGGGCAGATACGTATCGAGTGCATGATGAGGGAAACCCGCCATTTCAATGGTCTTTCCCTTACCGTTGGCACGCTTCGTAAGAGTGATACCCAAGATTTCGGCAGCCACAATGGCATCGGTAGAATAAGTTTCATAGAAGTCACCACAACGAAACAGCATCACAGCATCCGGGTGTTTTGCTTTCAAATCAAGAAACTGTTTCATCATCGGGGTAAGGACAATATCTTCGTTCACAGCGGTATGTCTTTTACGGTTAGTAAGTTAAATTCATTGATGATACAAAGATAAGTCTTTTTTAGAAAATAAATGCGGAGAGACTTTAAATCCTTAGTAAGCCTTAACAAAAGCCATGATTTTACTAAAACATGTTATAGAACACACTTTTTTATTTGCTTTATTTGGAGATTAGCAAAAAGTCCGTACCTTTGCAGTGTGTTTTTCATAGTATTAGATTTAAGGTTAACAAAGGTTGGAGTACAGCGGTACTCCTTTTTTTATGTCCATACGCCTGATATATACAAAAATACGAACAATGAAATAAAAACGCAGCCACCAAATGGTTGATATGAATATATTTTATTAACTTTGTAACAGTGCGAAATACTTATCCAAATAAAACATCAAATGAAAGTATCAAAGAAAAACATTAAAGTTACCATTATCATTATAGCTGGATTGGCTATTGCGTGGTATGGTTTATCAATTTATACCCAACAGAGTAACCCTAAAGAAACGGAAAAATTCTGGTACCTTTCACAAATTCCCATAACCACTTCCCAATATGAGACAGATTTTAAAGAAATTCATCAAATCGTACTGGATAATTATTCCCTCTACAAATCCAAACAATTGAATATGGATTCAATATATCAGGCTTGCATCGCCCGTATTTCACAAGCAAAGACCCCTACCGATTATGGATTAATCGTACAAGAATATATTTCCGCTTTGAAATGTACCCATGCCTTTTCTTTCTTCCAAATGTATACAGCCAATGCCTGCCCTGCTTTTATACAAGATTCTTTATTTATAGACAAACCAAACGAATACTTAATTCAGTACGGATTTAAAGACAAAGACAAAATTATCGCTATCAACGAATTACCTACCCAAGAATGGATAAATAAGAACAAAAAATATACTGAAGCATCAACCCCTTCCTATCAACGCCTGCGAACAGCCCTCGATGCATTTCATAGCTTTACAGATACACTTTGTACCTACACTTTGCTGAGAAACAAAGACACATTAACCCTTAGCCTGCCCTTAAAACATGAAGAATATTTTCCCTACAAAGAAACAAAAACTGTAGAAACCAAAATATTACAAGACAGCATCGGCTACCTTGCTATCAACACCATGATGAGTCCTGTAACTACAGATTTCCTTGAAGCCTATCCCAAAGTACAGCAACTGCCTTATCTTATCCTCGATATTCGGCAAAATGGCGGTGGAAATAGTGATAACGGAAAGTTCATCTGCCAACACTTCATTAAGCAAGAGCAACCACATTGCCTATCAAGCGATATACTGATGAAACCCGCCTCTAATACCTATAAAGGAAAAATCTATTTATTAACCGGCACCTACACTTGTTCGGCGGCCGAAAGTTTTGCGATAGACATGAAAGAGAGCAACAATGTTATATTAGTAGGTGAAACAACTTGTGGAGATACCGGTAATAGTCCCCGTACATTCCATACCAAACATCAAATTTATTTTATGATACCTACAAGCGCTCCAGATATGTCGCCAAAAGGTTTTCCATTAGAAGGAGTCGGCATTTCCCCCCATTATAACATATCACAAACTACTGTGGATTTCATGAATAACCAAGATACACAGTTGAATTATATACTTAAATTAATTCAAGTTCCGCACGTTCACGAAGAAAGATGTAAATGATAAAAAACGGGTCTTATCCCTGCACATTGCAGAAAAAGACCCGCCAATTACACTCATTTCCTATTCATCAGAAATGAACAAGCAGAAATGATTAGACCGTTACCCTAATGGATTCTCGTTTTGATCCTCACCGCTACCGCTGCCGCCACCGTTATCAGAATCGACATCCGTTTCATTGATGCGGTCTACATCTTTGAATACAAGTCCGTCAGAGCGAGTGGAACCTGCCGCCACAATGCGGATATCACTATTTGCCCGGAAACAGATGCGCAACCCCGTAATGTCGCCGGAAGTAAAACCGGCAGCCGTATCCGTACCTTTACTTTGGGCAGAGAGATAAAAATGCCCCAACCCGTCGATATTTACGATTCTGCCTGCCAGCAGTGTTTTTTTCAGATACGTACGGAAATCTTTCAGTACACTATAAGAATTACCCTCACTTACCCCGGACATTGTACTGATTTCCTGGGCAACCTCTTTCAGTTTTGCAGAATTACTGTATTTATAAGTAATAGTAGGATAAACCTTCTTTGCAGAATTCTTGTCTGCCAAATTGCTCAAACGAGCATGCTTACGAAATAAAATAGCCATAAAGTTTTAAATTTTTAAATTAATGTAATAAAATCGTGTTTCTAATGTGCTTGCAGGCTCGTCAGTCAGCAAGACTAGTTTTTGTTTTGTGATCACGATGCAAAGGTATAACAAAAAAAATAGCCTTTTTTTGATTTTACGCCGGCAGAAGGTTTTTTCTTACTTTTTTGTAAATATCAGAGAAATTCCAATACTGATTATTAGCGCATTACCCCTATATAAGTTAAAGAGTGTTTCACAGTCTAAAAATTAATAACGCTTGCAGTTCACTATTTCACCATAAGACACCATGAAATCTTATGCTGACGCTGCTTTGTAAAATCTATTCACTTCTCCTTCTTCGCTTCTCCATACCTCTTCAAGAATACCTTAAAAACGGGGTATTTCACCGGCACCGAGGAAGAAGGGGTTCGACACCGGGGAACACCCCCTCCGGCACCGAGGAACGATGCCTTCGCCGATGCCGCAAAAAAAGAATGCCTGCGGATAGAAGGGAGATATAAGTATTTTTCAACTAAGTTCAATCAGACGGGAGAAACACTATACTCCGTGGGCGGCATCCCCATCAGCCTTTTGAAAACCCGGTTGAAGTAAGGAACATTATTGAACCCTACTTGGTAACAGATTTCAGAAACAGCCATTTTCTTCTGCTCCAAAAGCCGGCAAGCAAGCTCTACGCGATATTCGTTAAGATAATTAATGAAAGTCTTTCCGGTGGCTTTTTTAAAGAAAACACAAAAAGAAGCACGGTTCATACCTACGTGCTGTGCAATGTCGCCTAAAGTAATCTCTCTTTTGGCATTGCAGATGACGTATGTCTGTATCTGATTCAAGCGGTTTTTCTCCTTGTCAATCTTCCGGCACTTGCCGACGATATGCTCCATGCCGCTTTCAGCGAGGACGAGGAGAAGTTTTATCATCAGAGCAACACGCCCGGCATTTGTCTCACCGGCCATCTCCTCCAAAATCGGAATGATAGCTCCTGTTCTCTTCTCATCGAACTTCACGGCATCCCGTTTACTTTTCAACTTATCTATATACTCCGCCAATTCAGGAAAAGTGGTATAACAATTAT
Source organism: uncultured Bacteroides sp. (assembly GCF_959029255.1). Taxonomy (GTDB): domain Bacteria; phylum Bacteroidota; class Bacteroidia; order Bacteroidales; family Bacteroidaceae; genus Bacteroides. The sequence goes on from NZ_CAUFUE010000017.1 coordinate 10,466, forward strand.
CAAGAAATTCCTTACCGAAGGTTATCGTGATATTGGCAATCTTGCCCCGTGCATCCGTCACATCGCTGTCAAAGTACCAGCAATGGGGTATCTCCGGGGGCACCATAATGACTTCCCCGCTGCTAAAAGGTTCCATCGTCTCACCTATCAGTCTCATCCCCGAACCGACGATGATATAAGACAATTCCCATGTGGACTGCTGGTGTAATCCTATCTGCTTATCGGGAGCAAGATGTACACCATCGAAAGTAAACGAATGTTTTTTCGACGAAGACATTGTACTATAATCTATATATTCTTATTTATGATACTCATAAAAACAGTAATGCAAATATAAGACAATTCTAATAAACAATAGGATAAATGCGCTAACTTATAGAAGTGTAACTTTGCACCCAAAATAAAACATAGTCGATGAATACAACAGCTTATTTAGCATCCAAACCACGTTATGAAATACTGGACGGGCTCCGTGGCGTAGCGGCAATGATTGTGGTGGCTTTCCACCTTTTTGAAACTTATTCCGCAGGGCCGATGTCGCAAATACTGAACCACGGTTATCTGGCCGTAGATTTCTTCTTTGTACTCTCGGGCTTTGTCATCGGTTACGCCTACGATGACCGTTGGAACCGGATGACTACTTGGGACTTCTTCAAGCGCCGTCTGGTACGCCTGCACCCGATGGTGATTATGGGCACGCTGATTGGCGCCGCACTGTTCTACTTCGGCGCCTGTAGTGCCTTCCCGCTGATTATGGAAACCCCGTGGTGGAAGGTATTGCTGATGACACTCTTGGGCTGTTTGATGTTCCCCACTCCTGTTTCATGGGATATCCGGGGCTGGTGGGAGACAAATGCATTGAATGGGCCTACTTGGTCATTGATGTGGGAATACATCGCCAACATTCTTTATGCCCTGTTCATCCGCCATTTCTCTAAATTGGCACTGGGGCTGTTCGTCGGACTTGCTGCCTGTCTCACGCTCGACATCACGCTCAACATAGACACCTTCGGGCTGCTTTCGGCACGTGGAGAAGCTACCTATACGCTCATCGGCGGTTGGAGCCTCACGCCCGACCAGCTTTATATAGGCATTTCACGACTGCTCTATCCCTTCTTCATGGGTTTGTTGTTGTCTCGCATAGGCAAGCTGATAAAAGTGAAAAGAGGTTTTTATTGGTGTTCCCTGCTGATAGCCGCCATCCTCGTGATGCCACGTATCGGAGACGAGACAAGCCAATGGATGAACGGCGCTTACGAAGCGGCAAGTGTACTCGTCCTGTTTCCACTGATAGTGGCGATGGGAGCAGGCAGCAACGTGACAGGCAAACGTTCTGTAGCCCTCTGCAAGTTTCTGGGCGAACTTTCCTATCCGTTGTACATCACACACTTCCCGCTGATATATATGCAGATAGCTTGGGCACGAAACCATCCTGACGCACCGCTTGGGATGCATATATTCGTAGCCATAGCTGTCTTCATTCTCTCCATTGCCCTTGCATACGCTTGTCTTAAACTGTACGACGAACCTGTACGCGAATGGCTGAAAGAGCACTGGCTGATGAAAAAGCGTGCCACAGGGGGCCGAAACAACGATTAGAACCCTTTTAATAGTTCCTCAAGCGTAACTCCGCTATCGGCTCCCATCTTTTCTACACGGATACGCTTCAAGCGCTTTTTAACGGAGTCTTTCTCCAAGTGCATGATTTGGGACATTTCGGATTGGGACAATTGCATCTTTACCATACAACAATAACGCAGGTCGTCTTTATTCAAGGCAGGATATGCCTGTTGCAGCCGTTTGGTGAAGCCGTCGAAAATGATATCTGCATTCACCACAATATCCTCCCAATCATCGTCTGAAAGGATAATATTACCACCGCTCTCAATCTCCTGCACAATGCGTTGGTTCAACCTTCTGAAGAATGTTTCTTTCAGTTTGGCTTCTTTCTGCTCCAACTCTGCCATGCGTTGCAGGCTTTCGGAACTCGCCTTGCGCTGCAAATGCAATTCTTCTTGCTGATGGGCAAGTTGATTCCGTTGCATTTCCAGCCTACGGCGGTTGCGGCGATAAATGAAATAAATGCCACTGGCTGCCCAGAACAACAACAGCGTTAAAATAGTCATCAGATAAACATTGCTTTGCTTTTCGGCCGCCTGGCTACGCCAATAAAGATTTTCGACAGATAACTGTTCGTGCCGGTAAAGCTCTTGCAAAGCAATGGCTTCCGCCGTATGATGCTGCTTTCTGACTGTATCTGCCAGCTCCATAGATTGCAACAGCATGGGATAGGCTTCCAACGGTCGCCCCATCCGGTAGTAGGTTTGCGCCATGTAATTATAGGCATCGACCTGAGTAGCGAGGGAAGAACTGACAACCGCTTTCTCAAAATAATGATGGGCGGAATCATATTGACCGAGCCTGCCAAATAAATCCAACTTAATGGCATATAGTCCCATAATGGCTATAGAATCTTTTAAAGGGCGCATGGCGATGGAGCGGTTGATATAGTCCAGAGCTTTTTCATATTCGCCGATTTCTTTATATACAGAGCCTAAATCAGTATAGATGTAACGCAACTGCCCGGGTAGAGAGTCCTCCATCGCAGCATTGTATGCGGCATTTCCATAATACAGGGCGCTGTCAAACTTAGCCTGGAAATAGTAACCGGTGGCTATATCATTTAAGGCTAATATCTTGTAAAAGTTATTGCCCATTCTCAAAGCGGCGTTCAGTGCTTCCTTGGAATAACGCACTTTTCCTGAATACTCGCCCTGATTGAGGCAAACGACGCCCAGCCATGTGTTTACCCTGTAGAGCTGTTCATCGTTCCCGCTTCCTTGCAAGAAAAGCAATGCTTTGAGAAATGACTGCATCGCATCGTCCATCCGGTAGAGCCGCCTATCCAGATGAGCCTTGCAGTAGAGCGCCCGTTCGGCATACAAAGAATCTCCCGACTGGCTGAAGTATTTGATGGCCGGCAGCAACAGTGTATCAGTAGCTGCGTTCAATTGCTGTTTCCGGTGTACAGCTTCGGACATCAGTAAAGCATAAAGTGCATAATCACGATTGGAAAGATCCTCCAAGGGCTTTTTTATTTCATGCATCACGGCAATGGCGCTATCCGTTTCTTTTTCTGCCATCAGTTTTTCCGCCAGCGCTACACGATGGTCGGGTCCGCAAGCAGACAAAATGCCAGCCCCTATTAAAATCCACACCAAATATTTATATTTCTTCATTCTTCTTTCTATTATTCATACGAATCTCTGGTATTATCTACGTAGCGGTTTAGGTTGATATATGTTGTGTCCGACAAGTCGATATCTCGAAGCTTGGCAAATATATGAATATCCCTCCACGTATAATTAAAATATATGCCTTTTTATCAGACGCAGACCTATAGGAAGACCCTTTATCCGGCTGTTTCTACATAAATCGTATCTTCCTCGGCATGTCAGACACGGTAATGCAGCAGGAAAAGCACTGCGATGACGGATACTATTATTATTTTGTTTCTTCCCACTCTTTTTCCAACTTTCCGTCAATATCATATAGTTTCCAACGGCCTACTCGCCGACCATTACGATACTCTCCAACTTCACGTATCCGGTCGTTCTTGACATAACGGGATTCAAAGGGCCCCATTTGCCGACCATTTACGTAGGTAGATATCTCCCAATAGTCGTAACGGTTGCTAACTTTCAAACGGCGTTCTTTTCCATGAAGGCGTCCATACTGATAGGTGGCTTCGTAAACCAACTCGCCGTTTTCAGGATTATATTCCCGGTAAAGTCCATCTTTGCGGTCAGCTTTCATGTAGAAAGCCCGCTTACGGGCACCTGTTTCGCGGTCGTAGGACACGTGCAGGCCCTCTTCTCTTCCATTGACGTATGTTTCTATCACCAATGTATCGCCGCTTTCAGCAATCTCAATCCATTGTCCGTCTTTCTGCCCGTTCTTATAATGCCCCAATACATGCGGCAGACCGAAGGTAAATACGGATGAATAGTCTCCGTCCTTCTGCCCATATTCATTGTAATAAGCTGTTTCATAAAGCTCATACGTACCTTTCAGGAAAGTGAACTGCTTGCCTACCTGCTTGCCGTCCTTGTAGGTGTGGTCCCGGCGGAGTGTACCGTCAAAATCGTATGACAATTCCTTGCCGTCTTGTTTGCCATCGCGGTAGTTCACCTCGCGCTCCACCGCTCCGGTGGGGTAATATGTCTTATGAGCGCCGTCCAACTTACCTCCTTTATAGGATTTCTCTTCCTTCACCCTCCCCTCGTCATCATACCATTTGAAGGTACCGTCTTTCCGCCCGTCTTTGTATGCGCCTTCACACTTCAACTTATTATATACGTGTTCCTCATACCTGCCATTGTAGAAACCATCCTTAAATTCGGCCTGAATATAGGCGGAATGATATCCGTCTATAATACGGTGGTCGCCTCCCAACGGCTTTTCGGTTTTTAAGTCACGGAACAAAATGCGCCCGTCGCCCACATTGATGGCGGACACCTGTTCTATGGGGTACTCCTTCTGCGCCTGCACCAATGAGGGCAGAAGGAGTAGAAATGAAATCAGCAACAAATATTTCTTCATAATTTGTTTTCTAATTAATTATCCTCTTCTTCCTTATACATCTGCTTGATAAGGTCAATATTGTCATCGTAGTCGTCGCCCGACAGCGTAATGACATTAGCCAAACCCACTATATTGGAATCGGCATCGTAGGTGGTAAGCAGGCAGTACATCTCATGCCCTACGGGGTCTTCTTCTATCGTAAGTTGTACCGGCTCACTCCTTCCACCGGGCAAATCGGCCAGATATTGGAAGTCTTTCTCTAGAAAGGCTTTCAGTATGCTCTCCGGATTCGTTTCATCCCGCTTGAACTTCTTCACGCCCATCCATTTAACCTTACCGCCACTTTGAAAATTGTAGATAGTAAATTTATTCATCCAGGCAGATATCAACCCCACTATCACCACAATTACCCCCACCGTACGTACCAACCAGCCGGGAAAAGGGATAAGTCCGGGAAAAATGGCTAAGACCAAGCCAACCACTGCCAATCCTAAATAAAGGATAGGCTTGATTGTATTCTTTCTCTCTTCAAACTTAGCAGGATTGGCTGCATAGAATTCACTCATGTAACTGGGATAAACTTTGTTCTTGCTTTCCATAAATATTATTTTTTATAATGATTGATAATGCCGCATCGTTTCTGCCTGTCTTAATTGAGAGCAAAAGTAAAAACTACCCCACAAATAAGGAAAACGAAGAGGGGGAGAAATGGAGGGGATATGAAAAACAATAAAGCATTGTAATACAATAAATTGACAACACAATAGAATAGACATAGGAGGGGACATTTAGAAAAAGAAGCGGGGATTGTCTATGCATATTTCAAAAAAGGGCCTGCCGTTTATACTTATTCCACGTCAAACGAAACCAGCCGGTCATCATCCCGGTGTTTCATAATCCGGGGAAATAATGGCTCTATCGAATACTCTTTATTTAGGGGTATGGATGTTGTTTTCCATTCTTTTTTTTACTTTTGTAGCATATAGCAAGATTCGAGAAATTATGATAAAGTTATTGTTGGTAGAAGACGATGCCAACCTGAGGTATATTGTGCAGGGAGGCTTGGAAGACATGATAGGCGGCTACGAGGTGGTTACCGCCGCCAATGGCGAAGAAGGCTTGCAGCAGTGTAAGGAGCATCATCCCGATGTAATAGTATCTGATATCGAGATGCCCGTTATGGACGGATATGAGATGGTGAGACGCATCCGCGAGACGGATGGGGAGACCCCTATCCTATTCTCTTCGGCGCTGGTATCTCCCAAAGACGTGGTGAAGGGATATGAAATCGGCGCTAATAATTATATCAAGAAACCGTTCATTCCTGAAGAACTGGATGCTCATATCCACGCTCTTCTGAAACTTTCAAAGGGCGAAAAAGCGAAGGATGAAAGCCAATGCTACAAAATTGGCAAGGAATACATGCTCGATGCCACACATGCCACTTTGAAGCATACTTCCGGCGTGAACAAAACACTGACTGTCCGTGAAACAGGCTTGTTGCAGATGCTTTGTGAGAAACGGGGAGATGTCATTCGTCGTGAAGCCATTCTCGATAAATTCTGGAATACGGAAGATGACTTCTTTGCTTCACGCAGCCTGGATGTGTTTGTGACAAAACTTCGGAAACTACTTTCCGAAGATGATTCAATCACTATCAAAACCGTAAAAGGAGTGGGGCTGATGCTGATAGAGAATTAGTAAAATCTAAATATAAAGAAGGAGGATATGCGTATGAAACGAAAGGTCTATATCTCTTGTCTCACAGTCCGTTTAGGATTGTTCTTTCTGCTGGCTTTTACTCCGTGGTTGCTTTTTGCACAAGAAGACAACACACGCTTCATTCCTGACAGTATACGCATAAGACCGGAACTGAAAGAGCTTCTTTCTTCTCCCTTGAAGCTATCTCCCGGGGGAGGCATCCCATCTTCCACACTCCAATCGAAATATTTCGATTCCGTGCCCCGTTTTTCTTTAAAGGGAAATATTCATTTACCCTATCACACAAATCCTTCCCCACTTTTTATGGGTGATTATCGTACGGGTGGTATATTAAAATCTTTTTCCCGTGGTGCATTTTATGGCAGCGGAGGGCAGACAAGCCTGCCGGGTATCGGACGAATCAATGACGCTTCGTTAGGATACCGGTACGCTTTCAGCCCCAAACTACAACTTCAAGGCAGCATAAACGCCATGAAAATAAATATGATTCATACCACGGGACAAACATTCAACACTTCGGGCGCTTTGTTGTATCACCCTTCGGAGCGTCTCGCTTTCAAGGTTTTCGGCACATACGCCTTTGGAAATAGTTATGGAATGGATGCTTCAAGCTACGGTGCCACCATGTCATTGGATATGACCGAACGTTTTGGTATGGAAGTAGGCGTACAGCGTTACTACGACTCCATGCGCGGACGCTGGGAAACTGTTCCCATAGTGATTCCTTATTTCAATGTCAACAAGCTCAAGCTGGGTTTGGATGTCGGCGGAATATTGTATGAAATATTTCGCAGCACTGTTTTTGATAAAAACGATAAAGGTGGGGCAACATTAGCGCCGCCCCGTTTCCAGATGCCGCCACTACGAAGAAAATGATTGCATTATTGAATGTATCTGATATCAGCTTTATTATTGATTTCCTCATACATCCAGCATTTGGGTTCATGGTCGTTTATCATTCCACAAGCTTGCAGGTGTGAATAAACGGTTATGGACCCCAAGTACTTAAAGCCTCGTTTCTTTAAATCTTTGCTTAACCGGTCGGATAGCTCGTTTCGAGCTTCAAGCTCCCCCTCGTGATGCTTTCTGTAGATGAACGTTTTTCCTTCGGAATACGACCAGAGATATTTGTCAAAGCTTCCAAATTCGTCGATAACAGAGAGGAAACATTTTGCATTATTTATAATGGCATCTATTTTTCTCCTTGACTTTATCATGCCCTCTGTCTGCAATATTTGTTCTATTTCGGCTTCGCCTAATCGTGCAACGGCTTGGACATCAAAATTACTGAAGCATTTTCTAAAAACCTCCCGCTTCTTTAACATCATCGTCCAGTTCAGGCCACATTGCATCACTTCCATCAGCAGATATTCAAAATGCTTTTTATCATCGTGAAGCGGTATCCCCCACTCTTCGTCATGATACTTTTGTGTGATACCTCCGTCGCAGCACCATTTACATCTATCCATTTTAATTCTTTGTTATTAAGTTCAATCTTATTTAGTCGCACTTTGTGACAAAGCTAACCAATTCTGATGATTATCAGGTACTACCCCATAATATTTTTTTGCACTAGCCGGAAAATCACTGTCTTCGTTTAGACAATTTCTTGCTGTTATGTCCGCTTCCGTGCGGACAATTGTCCGAAAATGGACATAGTACAAACTTAAGTAATTATTGATAATCAACAATTTACAAGTTTGGCATACCAATTGACTTTATATAGGCGAAGGCGGTTATGAGAAACAACCTCCTTAAAACAAGAAGTAATAACAATAAAAAATAACGATTATGAAGACAAATGTAATTCTTAAAGCAGTAGTAATGGTAGTAGTGGTGATGGCTAGTGTAATGAACTTCTCAGCAAGTGCAAGCAACCCTGCCGAGTATGTAAAGAACGAAGAAGTGACAAACGGTCTGGTAACGGCAAAGACTATATTCAGAAATGAAGATGGTTATCTGTTCCGCCATTTGCGCTACACATACACTTATGACAATGAAAACCGCGTGACAAGCAAGGAAGCATCCAAGTGGGACAATTCAAAAGAAGCCTGGACTCCCTATTTCAAACTGAACGTTTCATACAACGAGAATGAGGTGGAACTGAACTATGCCCGTTGGAACTCCAAGAACAGTGCTTACGATGATAACGAACAGAAAACAGTTTACGAACTGAATGATGGAAATGCCGCTTTGATGTTGGCAAGCACAAAATAAGTTGTAAGCGTCTTCACTAAACTCGCGCAAATAATAGTTACCGAATCACTGGTCACTCTTAGCGTAGATGTCTACCCGTTAACCTAACATTAACGTAGCGATAACCTAAAAGCTTTTTGCCTCCCCCTATCTTTGCAATGTCGAAAGGGAACAAAGCCCAGGAAGGCAAAAACCTGAAACAAAATGTATAACTTAAAAAATAGAAACATTATGAAGACTTTAGTAATTTCAGCAATTATCGCAATGACCTCTTTAGTAAATGTAGTAAGCGCAGCAGCCGGTAACCGTAAAGACAACTTTGCCTACAACACCGAGACCAGCAACGGTCGTGTGGAAACGCAAACCGTGTTCAAAGTAGAAGACGGGAAATTCCTGCACAATCATTTGAAATACAACTACACTTATGACAAAGCCGGACGTATCTCCCGGAAGGAAGTATTGAAATGGAATGAAGCCACGCAAAGCTTTGAAAAGCACCATAGCCTGAACTTCTTCTACACGGACGATGTAAGTGTGGAATACGCTTTATGGAATGAAAAAAAGAACGCTTACTCAAACGTCAAGGAAAAGGCCGTTTACCGGCAAATCAACGAAAGCACTCTGCGCTATTTGAGCTACGAATGGAATGAGAAAGAGAATAACTGGAAAAAAATGATACTTTGACAACCGATTCTCTCTTGAATGCAAAGAAAATGCGGTTACCGGACGGAATAATCTGCCGGTAGCCGCATTTAGTTTTTATCATCTATGTTTACTTATTCTTCCTGCTTGGAATATTCCGAGAACTCGCAACCAAACTCTTCCACCATCTTATTATCCATCTCATCGGCACGCAAAGCAAGGTTTACCAGATTCCGGCAAATCTCATCTTCGGATTCATCCGTAAGGTCGGACAAATGAATGCGGTAGGCCATATAAATCTGACGGCCATCAATGCCCAACTTATAAGGAGAGAAATCTTCGCTCAACATATAATCCAATACGCGCTCCACATCCTTCTTGGGCAACAGGTTGATAGGAGAAACCGCAAACAGATAGGCATTCTCGTAAACAAAGATACGTATCTCCGAACTCCCCTTATGAAATGTCCAAGAATCGTAACCATCTCTTGCAAGAACCGGATTTACTCCCATTTCTGTAATAGCACGCTCACAGAATACACTCAACGGTGACTGCTCACGCTCCGCAAAGACACCTTCGGGTAACTTTTCGCCACAGGAAGGGCAAAATTCTTCTTCCTCCGCTATCAACTCGTCACAACTGTCACACTGCACCTGGAAAGTGGAACGGTCTATATCGCCTACAGACTCCAGCAACTTGCGAAGTGCTTCCACCCGTACACCAAATCCCATATTATCGGCATTACTGAACTTGCTGACCGTGACACCCACCACCTCATTGTTCTCATTGAAGATAGGACCTCCCGAATTTCCGGGATTTACCGCCGCATCCGTCTGGATGTAATATTTGCCCTCCATCAATTGTTTGGGAGAAGATACGGAACCTTCCGTCACCGTGAAAGGCATGCCGTAGGGATAACCAGCCACACATACTTTTCCACCGATGGCAAGTGAGTCGTCCGCTGCCAAGTTCAGTTCCGGCAAGGCAGAGAAATCACTTTCCACTGCCAGCAGGGCAATATCCAATGAAGGATTGACCAGCACCACTTTGGCAAGAAAGGGATTCCGGTCATTATCATGAATGGCTACCGTATGAAAGCCATCGACCACATGGTAGTTCGTCACAAAGAGGTTATGAGATTTGAGGTAAAAACAGCTTCCGGAACCTCCGGCATGCGTCACCTTATATACGAGTTTATAAATATCTTGGTTCATAATAAATATATTTTTCGTTGTGATTAAGTTAGCCCATAAAGTTTCCCATCATCTTCTGCTGCATTTCGGCCACCAAGCGGGTATATTCTTCCATATTCCCGCTCATCATGGCTGCCGCCATTTTCTGCTGAAGCTCCTGCATGTCGTCACTTCCCATGGTTTCCGCCATCTTCTGCTGAACCTGCCCCACCGCTTCACTCATGGCTCCGGCCACCTGTTGCATTTGCGAAGCGAAATCCATATCTTCGTCATCATCCAAGTCGCCTTCCATAATTTTGTCCATCGCATCGTATAGTATTTCAGATGCTTCTTCCAGCGGCTGACTACCTGCCTTACGGAGAGCCTTGGCAATGACTTTATTGATATCGTCCTGCATATCGTTATAGTAGTAGGCTTCATAGAAGATATAGAGCAAACGTACCGCACTGCGCTCGTAGTTTTCGGCCTGGATAGCCTCGGTAGCTTCTTTATAGACATTCAGAAAATTCTCCTGAACGTTTTTCAAAGAAGAACGGCGCTTGGTAGAAACCAATATATCCACAAAATAGAGGTCTTCCGCCAGTTTTTCCTTGGGAGTAGCAAGCAGTTTCTCGAGGAAAGCTTTTCCTTTTGCCACAACTTCGGATGTAGGAAGGTCGGCATCCATATCATCAATCACTTTCTCCAAATCGTTGGACAACTGGCCTTGCGGACGGGCAAAGTAGGAAATCTGATAGAAAGCAGTATCCAGCACATTCCAGGAATAACCATAACGGCGGTCGGCATTATATTCTTTCAAAGCCTCCAACGTTTCACGGCCAAGAGTCTGTATTCCCTCATAAATACGGTCGATTTCTTCCTGCGGATAAGGAGTTACCTGCGGTTCATAGCAACGGGTGGCACCAAACTTGGTGCAAAATTCATCATCGTACTTATCACCAATGTGACAAATATTCTGCAACACAAAATACATTTTATGCGGATGGCTTTGTGAGAGGACGCAGCTATATTCCATTTTCAACTTATCACCGTCCTTTACAAAACGAGGCAACAACAACTTGTTCAAGTTCAAGTCCGCCACCTGCCGAAGCATTGCCACACGTCCCTTTTCAGGAAGGTTTAGAAAATCGGCATTGATATGGAAGAACCCGTCTGCAATGCAAATATGCACAAGAATGGAACCGTGGGGTATGTGGAATTCCGTACCTTCGGCATTTCCGTATTTAGTGCAGAAATCGGCATTCAGATAGTCCAGCAAACTATGGAAAGCTTGCACATATTCACCTTGATTATACAAATCCACGCTCTTTTCGTAAGCTTCCATGTGAATGGAACTTTGCGTAGAATCCACTACGGGAGGAATAAAAGTAAGTGTCTGTTTCATATCATGATACTGTTTTAAAAGATGTCTTTACCATTTTCTCTTATTATTATATCTATAGATTCAGTTCCTCTGCCACGTGGCAAGAGAGATTGATATCATTGTATATTTGTTCCAATAAGTGCTCATTATCCAATGCTTGTTTACGCAGGCACAAGAAACCGTCGGGCATGACGGCCGCATAATAAAAGGTATTTTTGCTGAAAGATAGCATTATATCGTGCCCGAACGTTTCGCGTAAGCGCGTAATGTGCCGCATCATGGCAGGAGTCAGCAACATACGGGCAGCTATTTCGTCATCTGCATACACCACAAAATATTTCTCGAAATCAGAATCTTCCAAATGCATAAAACGGGCATTGTAGCGCTTCTTCAATCCCTGGATATTGGCTGCCAGATAGCCAACTTTCTGTTCCAAATGGTCGGGTAACAAAATGATATTTCCCTTGAATGTCTTCTCCAATTGGCACCAACCAAACATACCACGGAAATTGTGTACACTGCTTTCATGACGGGAAGCAAACAAAGGACGAAGCACATAACGGTATATCATTACAAAATAACCGGTCACCGAGTTAAGCGCCAACTTATTCATCAAACCATACGAAACCCCTATATCCGCCACGTAGAAAGTCTGTTCACCACGAGGGATTTGCAGATAGCCATAAGTAGTGACTCCCATGGCAGGGTCTGAAAAAGAGGAATTGAAGAGCTTACTTTTAGATAATATCCGATAATCCAGCTGTGATGTGAAATCAAAACAGACGGACGGAAACAACGTTGATATAACACTACGCATAATGTCATTTTCCTGTTCCTGAAACTTTATCAGGCTACGCGAGAAGACAACGTTCAAGACGATGAAACCCATGAAGATGGGAAATATGTATTGCGTAACTATTGAATAATTCTCCAAACCGATATATCCTGCAAGGTAACCGCCAAACAGGACGAACATGAACCAACAGAATACGAAAAGATAAACCACAATACTCAGTGCACGCACTAACTTGCACCAATTATCCACCCTTGACAAATCCTTACGCAGTTGTTGCGAAAGACCTTTAAAATCAATCTTATCCATATCACTATTGTTTGAAAAGTTCGTTTATATCCACATTCTGTTTCTCGTGTTCAGGAATGTCAATCAACTCCTCCGTATGGTGGTTCTGCCGACGAGCCACAATGGAGGAAGGAAACATTTCGATGGAATTGTTATAGTCCGTAACGGCAGCATTATAAGTACGCCGGATAGCTTGCAACTGCAATTCCATATCTTCAATATTCCTTTGCAGACGGTGAAACTGCTCATCAGCTTTCAGTTGCGGATATGCTTCCACCGTTAATTGCAACTTGCCCAATAAGGAGGATAATTCGTTTCCGGTCTTTATCTGTTCACCCTCCGATGCCGACAGAGAAACCTGAGAACGAAGCTCTGTAATGCGGACAAGCGTTTCATTTTCATGTCCCATATAAGACTTTACAGCTGCCACAAGATTCGGTATCATGTCATTGCGCTGTTTCAGTGCCACACAAATTCCACTACGGCACTGTTTCACACGGTTTCGCTTGGCTATTAAATTATTGGCTGCCCAGATATACCAAAGTATTACCAACACTACAAAAACAATCCCAATGTAAAGAAGTATTCCTTGCTTTTCCATAAATACACCACCTAAATAAATTAATAATAGTTGCATCGCGCCCGTATAGGAGACAATGACAAAAGTAAAGAGTAAACCATTAATCAGGAAACATATCAGGGGGACAAATAAGAAATGCTATTTATTCCATAAATCCATGTTTGATAATGAATTATTCATAAAGTAGACAAGAGATATCAGGGGATAATTATTAAAATGAAGGGGACAAACTCCCCTTCAAACGGATAAAAGCCGGTTCATGGATATTCTGCTAACATAAAGATAGCCTTTTAATAATTAATACATTTTTTTTATCCCCCATCTTTGCATTATCAACCTGAAAAGAATAAATCATTTAACACATAAAAATCATGCATGAAATAATATCTCCGTTGTAGAAAGCAAAAAAGAAACAGAAATCATTATTTACGGAAAAGACATCAATAGATATGCGCTAATAACACATAAAAAAACAATCTACCTGCAACCTGATAAAACAGGGGGTATTTATATAACCAAAAACCGACAAATAGAACAATTATATCTTCCCCATACCCGCTCCCTACCAACTCCCTACCCTCTCCCTACCAACTCCCTATATTTCCTCACTCTATAGACAGGGAGAAAACAGGGAGCAGGTAGGGAGCGGAAGAGCTTTTGACCAAACCGTGAGTACTTTGTTTTCTACAAGCTCTATAGGTTCATTCATACTGCGTTCACTACCCTATCATATAGAAAACAGAAAAATGTTATAACGAATTAGCAAAATAATTTGCAGATTCAATTTTTATATTTATATTTGCATCGAACAAACATAATAAGTGCTACTGTTTCAGTAAGTAAGCACAGAACACAATACTATTATATAGCAAAAACGTTATACCTTAATATATGTCATCACTAAAGAAAATATCGCTAAAGGATATTGCTGAAGCCGCAGGAGTTTCAACAGCATTGGTTTCATTCGTACTAAATGGTAAGAAGAAGGAATATCGTGTAGGTGAAGAAACCGCCCAACGTATTTTAAAGATTGCCAATGAAATGAACTATCAACCTAATCTTGCTGCAAAAAGCCTGCGTAGCGGTAAGACAAAGACAATCGGGCTGGTAGTTTCCGATATATCAAATCCTTTCTTTTCCCAGTTGGCACGCGTATTGGAAGATGAAGCTACCAAACGAGGGTATACCGTACTCTTCGGAAGCTCGGATGAAGATACCGACAAGATGAATCGCGTAGTAAGTAATCTTATTAATAAAGGGGTAGACGGCCTGATGATTGTTCCCTGCGAAAATTCAGAGAAATCCATCGCATCTCTTATCAATAATAATATTCCTATTGTCTTATTCGACCGTTATTTTCCTGAACTTAATGTCAGTTATGTAGCTCTTAATAATTTCAATGCCTCCTACACAGCTACCAAGTACCTTTTGGATTCAGGTTATAACTCTCCCTGCATGGTGGCCTACGATATCAATCTTATCCACATGAAGGAACGCATTCGCGGATACAAGAAAGCGATGGAAAATGCCGGAAAGAAGAGTATGGCAAATGTAGTTTACCTGAAACAGGATTCTCCCCGGAAGTCAGCAGACCGGTTGCTTCCCAAAATGGTGGAAACAGGAGCAGATGCTTTCCTGTTTGGAACCAATATGATTTCACTGGCTTGCTTATATACAATCAAAGAAATGGGTCAAAACGTAATTAGCAAAATAGGTCTTGCCGGCTTTGACGGGAATCCTGTATTCGATTTTTTTAGTGCACCCATATCTTATGTCCAACAACCTATAGATACTTTAGTCCAAAAAGCACTTGAAATACTGATAGATAGCATTGCTAACGGTAATGCAGTGCAGTCAGTACTTGCAGAAGGAGTATTTATTGAAATGTCTTCTTAGAAGAAACATTTTTTTTATATTATTGCTTAAACGTTTTAGTTAATTTTTATAGTATTCATCAATACAAACCCATTTTATCCATGAAAAACTTAAAACTTATCGGCGACAAAACAAAAATTGGTATTCGCCCTATTATCGACGGGCGGCGTGGAGGTATCCGTGAATCACTGGAAGGCATAACTATGACTATGGCCCGCAAAGTTGCAGAGCTGTACTCATCGTCTCTGCGCCACAGTGATGGAAGTTACGTAGAGTGTGTCATTGCAGATACAACAATCGGTGGCGTGGCCGAGGCTGCCATGGCAGCAGAAAAATTTCGAAACAACGGGGTGGGTGTCATTCTCTCGGTGACTCCTTGCTGGTGTTACGGATTTGAAACCATCGATATGGATGGTGAAATACCCAAGGCTATCTGGGGATTTAACGGTACTGAACGCCCGGGTGCTGTGTATCTGGCATCCGCATTGGCAGGACACACACAAAAGGGGCTACCTGCATTTGGCATTTACGGACGGGACATACAAGATATCGGCAATACGGAAATTCCGGAAGATGTAAAAGAAAAGTTATTGCGTTTTGCACGCGCCGGTCTGGCAGTCGCCTCCATGAAAGGAAAATCTTATCTTTCAATAGGCAGTGTATCTATGGGGATTGCAGGGTCTATTCCCAATCCGGATTTCTTTCAGGAATATTTAGGGATGCGAAATGAGTATGTAGATGCAAGCGAGATAGAACGGCGTATTCAATTGGGAATTTATGACCACGAGGAATTTGAACGCGCCATGGCATGGACCGAAAAATACTGCAAGAGTAATGAAGGCACCGATTTCAATCCTGAACACCTGATATATTCCCGCGAAGAAAAAGACGCACGTTGGGAATATGTAGTAAAAATGACTCTCATCTTCCGCGATTTAATGATTGGTAACCCTAAATTAGCGGAAGCAGGCTTCAAAGAGGAAGCTATGGGACATAATGCAATTGCTGCCGGTTTCCAAGGACAACGGCAATGGACGGACTACAAACCCGACGGTGACTTCTCTGAAACCATCTTAAACAGTTCATTTGATTGGAACGGTATCCGTGAAGCCTTCACATTTGCCACAGAAAATGATACATTGAATGGTGTTTCCATGTTATTCGGACATTTATTATCGAATACTGCACAGATTTTTGCCGATGTACGTACTTATTGGAGTCCCCAGTCCGTAGAGCGGGTAACTGGTAAGAAACCCGAAGGTAAAGCAGCAAACGGCTTTATTCACCTCATCAATTCGGGTTCTTGTACATTGGACGGTACGGGTTGCATGCAACGGGATGGAAAACCTGCAATGAAACCTTTCTGGGAAATATCGGAAGAAGAAGTCGAAGCATGTCTTTCTGTTACCAAATGGCATCCTGCTTCCCGTGAATACATGCGCGGAGGCGGCTATTCTTCCCAATTCCTTACCCGTGGTGAGATGCCTTTGACCATGTGTCGTTTAAATCTCGTAAAAGGTCAGGGACCTGTACTCCAGATTGCCGAAGGATGGGCGGTAAATTTAGATGAAGATGTATTCAAAACAATCAATGAACGTACCGACCGTACGTGGCCTTCCACTTTCTTTGTTCCACGTCTCACCGGTAAGGGATATTTCCGTGATGTATATACCGTTATGAATAATTGGGGCGCTAACCATGGTGCTATCGGCTATGGGCATGTGGGTGCCGATCTGATTACATTAGCCTCCATGCTCCGCATTCCGGTAAGTATGCATAATATCCCGGAAGAGGACATATTCCGTCCCAGTGCATGGTCTGCTTTTGGTGAAGATATGGAGGGTAGCGATTACAAAGCCTGCAAAAATTACGGGCCTTTATATAAATAAAAAAACACAAAGACAAATTCTATATAGTTAAGAATCTCTCTACTTCAAGGTACAAGTTTTCCTTGTATCTTGAAGTAGATAAAAAGACACAAAAATGGGAAGTTATGCTGATGATGCCCGGTTTATGAAAAACAATGGCATTGAATATATAGAGCTAACCTCTTCTGATGGAAAATCCAGAGTAATGGTAGTTCCTTCATGGCAAGGACGGGTTATGACTACATCCGCCACTGGTAATGAAGGAGAAAGTTATGGTTGGATCAATTATCCCTTCATCAAAAAAAGGCAGATAAGCTCACAATTCAATCCGGTAGGCGGCGAAGAACGCTTTTGGCTCGGTCCTGAAGGTGGATTATTCTCCTTATATTTTAAACAGCGGGAAAAACAGATTTATGAGAATTGGAAAGTTCCTCCGGTTTTGGATACAGAACCTTTCAATATTCAATCACAGGGCAAAAGTAGTATCTGTTTTACGAAAGAGAGTTGCTTAACAAATGCTTATGGTACTACATTCCACCTAACTATTGAACGAACTATCTCCCTGCTGGACATCAATGAAATTGAAAACAGTTTTAATCTCGAATTTCCCAAAGATGTAAAAGTGGTGGCTTATAAAAGTGATAATAAAATTACCAATATTGGTAATAAATCATGGAGCAAGGAAAATGGGCTGATATCGGTTTGGATGCTTAGCATGTTTAGCCCGAAACCCGCTACTACCGTATTTATCCCTTATAAACAATCCGTAAAAGGGAGAGTAGTAAATGACGAGTATTTTGGCAAAATTCCTGCTGACAGGTTAATCATAGAAAATGGCATTATCTACTTTAAAATAGACGGAAGTTATCGTTCCAAATTAGGAATACCTGCTATATGTGCAACCAATTTATGTGGAAGCTATGATTCTTCAAAAGGGGTGCTGACTATTTTATGGTGCAATCTTTCAGAAAACTCACAAAACTACATGAATGGACAGTGGGGCACTCAAGATAATCCATATCAAGGCGATGTAATCAATGCCTATAATGACGGACCAACGGAAGATGGTTGTGTAATGGGACCTTTTTATGAAATCGAGACTTCCTCTCCGGGCGCAGAACTGGAACCAGGTACATCATTAATTCATACACAAAAAACAATTCATATACAAGGAAACGACAAGCAACTGGCTCCTATAATAGAAAAGCTGTTTAAGACAGACATCAATACAATAAAGACAAAATTTCAATAGGGATATTATATAAATGAAATCTTGATTATCAATTAAAATTGAGATTATGAAAGTAGAAAAAAAATATGTTATCGGCTTGGACTTCGGTACAGATTCTTGCCGGGCACTTATAGCAAACACAGACAACGGCAATGAGATAGCTACGGGGATAAGTTTTTATTCGCGTTGGAAAGCCGGTTTATATTGCGATGCGCACAACAATCGTTATCGCCAACATCCACTGGATTATATTGATTCTATGAGAGAAGCTATCCATTTAGCTCTGTCTCATTTAAAAGTAAACGAAATAGGATACATTTGTGGGTTATGTATCGACACTACAGGCAGTACCCCTGCCCTAACAGATTCTAAAGGCATGCCATTGGCATTATGCCCGGAGTTTTCGGAAGATCCTGACGCCATGTTCATCTTATGGAAGGACCACACAGCCATTCGCGAAGCCGAACAGATAAATGCACTTGTCCAAAAGCGGCATGCAGATTATTTACTTTACGAGGGAGGAACATATTCTTCGGAATGGGTATGGTCAAAAGTACTGCACATTATCAATACTAACCCTACTATAAAAAATGCTGCTTATGCCTGGGTAGAACATTGCGATTGGATAACCGGGTTGATTACAGGCAATACCCTGCCCGAAGAAATTTACCGTAGTCGTTGTGCTGCCGGCCATAAAGCAATGTGGCATGAGAATTGGGGACTTCCTTCAGGAGAATTTCTAGGAGAATTACACCCTGTTTTAAAAGATATGCTCCCACATCTTTACTCAAAGACTTATACAAGTGGCACAAGAGCCGGAACTCTGACTGACGAATGGGCTGCAAAACTAGGACTACCTAAAGACATATCGGTATCAGTAGCCGCTCTTGACGCTCACATGGGAGCAGTCGGAGCTTCGATAGCACCCGGTATACTAACCCGCATTATGGGTACTTCCACTTGCGATATCATGGTGGGTATCCCCGAAGAAATTGGAAATCGTTGTATTAATGGCATTTGCGGACAAGTAAATGGCTCCGTACTGCCCGGATACATCGGATTTGAAGCCGGACAATCTGCTTTCGGGGATATTTATGCCTGGTTCAAAAAATTGTTGTCATGGGTATTGAATAATGTTCCAGAGGAAGAAATCGACCGGAGTATAATAGATAATATACTCACTAACTTGACAAAAGAAGCAGAAGTCATAGAGCTTACGGAATATGACCTGGTAACTTTGGACTGGATGAATGGGCGTCGCACTCCGCATGCAAACCAAAATGTAAAAGGTATTATCGCAGGACTTACTCTTGGAAGTACTGCCCCTGAAATTTTCAAATCTATAGTTGAAGCCACAGCTTTCGGCTCTCGGCGTATTGTTGAACACATGCGCAAGGAGGGATTGCGCATAAATGCCGTGCATGCCATCGGTGGTATCAGCAAAAAAGCTCCCTACGTGATGCAGACCCTGGCTGATGTTCTGAATATGCCCATACGTGTCATTCGCTCAGAACAGGCCTGTGCCTTAGGTGCAGCTATGTTTGCTGCTGTTTCGGCAGGTATTTATCCATCCATAGAACTTGCCATGAAATACATGGGCTCTGAGGTTGAAAAAGAATATATACCCAAGGCTAAACATACCAAAATATACGATATACTGTATTTAAAGTATCTGCAATTAGCATTAACCGCTGAAAAGTTAAAGTGATATTCTTATATTTTTTTTAATGTCTTTGACTAGTAATATTAATAGCAAATATAATATGAAAAAGATTATCTTATTTTTAATAGCAATGACTTACATTTCTATCAATGGGCAAGCCAACGATAAAGAGAGATTGAAATATAACAACCCTAATCTAGTGGTAGATTTAGGAGTGGGGTTATGGGGGATGCCAATCCCGATAGACTATGATGGCGATGGACTAATGGATTTGCTGATGACATGTCCGTCAACACCCTACAAAGGAATATTCTATTTTCATAACATTGGGGATAGACAAACTCCGCTTTTTGACAAAGGAGTAAAATTATTGGATACTACCTATAAAGATTTAAGTGTTTCTTATGTGGATGGGAATTTACATATCATCCATAAAGGAACCGAATACCTGGATTTTAAAAACTATTTATTCACAAAACCTCACAAAATAGAGGTTGCTGGAAATCCTCTAAAAGATATCATAAAAGAGCGTGGAAATACATGGGCTTACGTTGATTATGACAATGATGGTGACCTCGATATTATCGTAGGATTAGGCGATTGGGGTGATTATGGTTGGGATAATGCCTATGATGAAAAAGGGAATTGGAAAAATGGCCCTCTTCATGGGTATGTTTACCTACTTGAGAATAAAGATGGGAAATACATCAACCGGGGAAAAATTAAGGCAGGAGAAAAGCCGATTGATGTATATGGTAATCCAACTCCCAATATGTATGACTTTGATGGTGACGGTGATTTAGACTTGATATGCGGCGAGTTTGTTGATAAGTTAACCTGGTTTGAAAATATCGGAACACGTGAGGCTCCCCGATTTGCCGAAGGTCGTTATTTGGAAAACAAAGATGGAATTATCAAACTACATGTCGAGATGATATTACCTGTTGCCATAGATTTTGACAAAGATGGGAATATGGATTTGTTGGTAGGTGACGAAGATGGAAGAGTGGCTTATTTACGGAACACAGGTACTGTAACTAATAATATGCCACAATTTGAATCTCCGGTTTATCTCCAACAAAAAGCTGATTGTGTAAAATACGGTGCATTATCCACTCCGTTTAGTGTCGATTGGGACAATGATGGTCTTGATGATATCATCAGTGGGAATTCAGCCGGAAACATCTGTTTCATTAAGAATTTGGGCGGAGGTGGCAATCCTATATGGGCAGCACCTATCAACTTAAAAACAGACGGTAAAGATATTCGTATTCTTGCAGGGAAAAATGGTTCAATACAAGGTCCATGTGAAGAAAAGTGGGGATATACCACTGTGTCTGTTGCCGATTGGGATGGAGATGGAAAAAAAGATATTGTGGCTAACTCTATATTCGGAGAAATAGTCTGGTTTAAAAATACCGGAGATATTGAAAACATGGAAGGTCCTTATCGAGTAAAGGTAGACTGGCAAGGAAAAGAGGCACCCAAACCTGTATGGAACTGGTGGAATCCGGGGCAAACGGATTTGGTAACACAGTGGCGCACTACTCCCATTGCCATAGATTGGAATCAAGACGGACTTACGGATTTAATATTGATGGATCAAGAAGGATATCTATGCTTTTACGAGAGATTTAAAAAAGAGGGCGAATTATGGTTAAAACCCGGAAAGAGAATATTTGCAACAGAAGATATTATAGCTGGTCCCACAAATAAAAACGATCCTATTGTCAATGAACCCGGTCCTCTCCGGTTGAGCAATAAAGAGGCCGGCGGTTCAGGTAGACGTAAACTTTGTTTGGTAGATTGGAATAACGACGGGCGTTTAGACATAATCGTAAATACTTTAAATGCCGCATTTCTTGAAAATGTACGCCAATCAGGAGATAGTACCTATTTCAAAAACAGAGGGGACCTTTCAACACTCCGTTTGGCAGGACATACCACTAGCCCAACACCAATCGATTGGGACAAAGATGGCATATATGACTTGCTTGTAGGTGCAGAAGATGGATTTTTTTATATCATAAAAAACAAAACAATTAAAAAATAATAGTATGAACAGACTACTTAAATCTCCTTTGTCGGGTATAATCCCCCCATTAGTGACCCCATTATTAGATAATGACACATTAGACCTTAAGGGTCTGGAATGCCTGATTGAACGTCTTATCAATGGAGGTGTAAATGCTCTTTTTATTCTTGGAACAACAGGCGAAGCACAATGCTTAAGTTACAAACTGCGGGAAGAAATGGTTCGCGAGACTTGTCGTATCACCGCCTGCCGCCTGCCTGTGTTAGTATGCATTTCCGATACCTCCATTGTAGAAAGTATCAGACTCGCTCAGATAGCTGCTGATTGTGGTGCCGAAGCTGTAGTATCTGCACCGCCGTATTACTTTGCTTCTGCTCAACCCGAATTAGTGGAATTTTATGATAAGCTGATTAAAGACTTACCGTTGCCGCTTTTCTTATACAACATGCCTACGCATACAAAAGTAAACTTCGCCCCACAAACCATTCACCGCATAGCAGAAAACCCCAAAGTAATAGGATTTAAAGACAGTTCCGCAAATCTGGTTTACTTCCAGTCAGTAATGCATATCATGAAAGACCATCCAAATTTTTCAATGTTGGTAGGTCCCGAAGAAGTTACAGGGGAAGTAGTTTTGATGGGAGGAAACGGTGGAATTAATGGAGGTGCCAATATGTTCCCGGAATTATATGTCGCCCTCTACAATGCGGCAAAAGAACATAATTTTAAAGAATTATATCGTTTACAGAAAATTGTGATGCAAATAAGCGCTACCGTATATACAATAGGGAAATACGGTTCCAGCTATTTGAAAAGTCTAAAATGCGCCTTATCTCTTCTAGGAGTATGCAACGATTTTGTAGCAGCCCCATTCAACCATTTTGAAAAAGCTGAACGCAATCAAGTAAGAATTGCACTAGAGAATCTGAATATGAATCTTGTTTTAAAACCATAATCACCGATAATTATGACCATTATAGATACAATCGTGTTTTTAGTATTTACAGGAGGAGTAGTATTGCTTGGATGTTCTTTCTTTAGTAAGAAACGAACTTCCGACGAATTTACCTCTGCTGGACGCAGTCTCCCCGGTTGGGTGGTAGGTATGTCGATATTTGCAACCTATGTAAGTAGCATAAGTTATCTGGCATATCCGGGAAAATCGTATATGGCAGATTGGAATGCATTCGTGTTCAGTCTTTCCATTCCTATCGCCTCTTATTTTGCAGCACGATACTTTGTACCCTTTTATCGTAACCTTGGCAGTGTCTCCGCATATAGTTTTCTTGAGACAAGATTTGGTACATGGGCACGGTTTTATGCCTCGGGCTGCTATCTATTAACCCAGTTAGCACGTATGGGCTCCATACTTTATCTTTTGGCATTACCCATGAATGCTTTATTGGGCTGGGACATCAAAACAATTATAGTAGTTACAAGCGTGGCCATTATCTTTTATTCGATGCTGGGTGGATTAAAAGCTGTAATATGGACCGAAGCCATTCAAGGTTTTATTTTGATTGGTGGGGCACTGACATGTATGCTCGTATTGATGTTTAATATGCCCGAAGGACCTAAACAGATGTTCGATATGGCATTTGCCGATAACAAATTTAGTTTAGGCAGTTTTGGAGCCAGTCTTTCCGATTCGACTTTCTGGGTATGCCTGATTTATGGAATTTTTATCAACCTTCAGAATTATGGTATCGACCAAAATTATGTACAACGCTATTTAACAGCCAAAAACGAGAAACAAGCCAAATTTTCAGCGTTATTCGGAGGTTATTTATTCATCCCGGTATCAATGGTGTTCTTCATGATAGGTACCGCTTTATATACTTACTATAAAGCACAACCGGATTTACTGCCAACTGATGTTACAGGAGATTCCGTATTCCCATACTTCATAGTCCAGGGTCTTCCCGCAGGGCTTACCGGATTATTAATCGCATCCATCTTTGCTGCCGGAATGAGTACGGTTGCCACCAGCATCACCAGTTCTGCCACGATTATACTTACGGACTATTACAAAAGATTTATCTGCAAACAACCTACCGAAAAACAATCTGTCCGTGTACTTTACGGTTCAAATATCGTTGTAGGTATCATCGGTATATTAGTAGCATTGGCTTTCCTAAATGTAGAAAGTGCCTTAGATGCCTGGTGGGCCCTGTCTTCGATATTCAGCGGAGGAATGCTCGGGCTATTCTTATTAGGCTATGTAACGCAGAAAGCTCGTAATGTGGATGCAATCTTGGGGGTGATATGTGGTGTAATAGTGGTAATTTGGATGAGTTTGTCGCCAATACTGTTCACTGACGGATTTTTGAGTGAATATAAAAGTCCGTTCCATGCTAATCTAACCATTGTTTTCGGAACAATAGTCATATTCCTGGTCGGTTTTATCAGTGCAAACTTATTCAAACACAGGAAACAATGAAAACGCTTATAAAAGCAATGATCGCTTGCTTAACAATATTGGTAGTTTCATGTAACACAAACCCTACAAAGTCACCACAAAAACAATCTGATATTATGGCATCTTCAATCAATTGGGATTTAGTCTTAAACAAGTTCAACGCCAAACCTGATTCATCAATCAACATGAACAGTTTTAGAGAACATTACGAATTATATCCGAAACGCTGGGAGGTGGTATTTAACTATTTGAATAATCTGGAAACAGATTCATTGCTACCCGGAACCATTAATTTGAGTAACGATATATACGTTACGATAAGTGAATATCAAACGAAAAAAGAAGAAAAGGTTCTGTTTGAATCTCATCGTGAATATATAGACTTACAATATGTAATAAAAGGTAAAGAATATATCGGTATTAGCCACAATGCAACAGAGAATATCATTCCATACAACAAAGAAAAAGATATTGCATTTTATAGAGCCAATATAGAAAAACAGCTTTTAGCCGACTCAACAAGATTTTTCCTTTTTTTCCCGGAAGACTTACATCAGCCTTGTATAAATGCAGGTCAATGTAAATACGTAAAGAAAGTAGTAATAAAAATCAAAGTCAATTAAAATCATTCATTTAATAACCAATCAACCATGAAAACAAAACATCCTAAAACAGGAATTCATCCGATTATCTATGATTTACAAAAAGAAGCCGAAAGCACTTTTATGACTATAACCCAAAATCTACATGTATTTTATACGTGAGTTAAATAGTAAATATTAACTGATTATCTATTCTAAAGCAATCAGATTCTTTAACTAAATTACATTTAATATTATGAAAGGAAATAAAGAACCGGTATGCAGTTTCAGCATGGTAAAATACAGAGCCAGCGCTTTGCTATTATGCCTGTTATGGATATGCATTGATTTATTAGCACAAACATCTCCCGATAAAGTGATAGTTGAAGGTGTAGTATATGACCAAAGTGGTTTTCCATTGATAGGTGTAAACATAGTAGAAAAAGATAACTCTTCAAGTGGAATCATTACTGATATTGACGGGCACTTTAGTATGAGTGTACCGCGCACTGCTACCTTGGTATTCTCTTATGTAGGTTTTGAGAAAAAGGAACTGCAATTAGGCAGTTTAAAATCTCTGACTAATTTAAAAATTGAATTAGAAGATGATACTCAGAAACTGACAGAAGTGGTTGTTGTCGGTTATGGCGTACAAAAAAAGGCATCCATCGTTGGTGCCATTACTCAAACCAAAGGTGACGACTTACTGAAAGTAGGTGGAACCACCAATGTTTCCAGTGCCCTTACGGGTATGCTTCCAGGAGTTACGGCAATACAATCAAGTGGAGAACCGGGAAGTGACCAAGCACAAATAGTCATTCGGGGAAAATCGACTTGGGGAAGTACAGATCCGCTAATTTTAGTAGACGGAATTGAGCGTAGTTTCAATGATATTGATCCTAATGAAATTGAAAGTCTATCAGTACTGAAGGATGCGTCTGCTACTGCCGTATACGGAGTAAAGGGAGCCAATGGAGTAATTCTGGTAACTACCAAACGAGGAAAAGAAGGTAAAATTAAAATCAATTTCTCTTCAAACTTCGGACTGAAAGAGCCCATAAACAATTATGAAGTACTCGACCGACTTACGGCAATGGATTTAGCCAGTGAGGCTCATGCCAACGAAGGACGTTGGGATAAGATATACAGTGAAGCCTATAAAGATAACTGGAGAAATAATACCGATCCTTACTTCTACCCGGAACTCGATTGGAAAGACTTACTTTACAAGAAAGTAGCATTTTCACAACAATATAATCTGAATATGTCCGGAGGTACTTCTTTCGTTAAATACTTTGCTTCCATTGGTTATACGAAAGACGGAGACATTTTTAAAACAGAAAAGCAGCCTGAATACGATCCGACTTTCAAATATGAGCGATACAATTACCGTACAAATCTGGACATGGATGTCACTAAGTACACTAAAATATCTGTAAATCTTGCCGGAGACATAGCTACCCGCAACCGTCCTTTGTCATACATGGGAGGAGATCCGTTCAGTTCCTCATCCAGTGCCAACAACTCAAACCTTTTCTCATACATGTATCTGATGCCCAACTATGTCTATCCATTAAGATATGAAAACGGTATTTTGGGTACAACCCCAATCGGTCGCTGGTGGAATCCTATTTATTCACTAAACTATCAGGGAAGTGCCACTCAGAAAACAAGCAGATTATTCAGTGATGTAACTTTAAAGCAAAGCCTGGATTTTATTACTAAAGGTTTGTCGGTACAAGCCAAAGTTTCATACAACACTACATTTGCCTATAACCGACTGATAAAAAAAGATATAGCCTGTATGTATTGGGAACCGGATTCCGATCCCATGTGGTTTCCTAATGACGAATGGGTAGAAAAACCGGCTGTATATGGTGGTGAGACATTAGATTACTCAATAAAAGATTTATATTATGAAGCTTCGATTAATTATGCCCGCAAATTTGGTAATCATGATTTGTCTGTATTAGGTGTCTTCAATCGTCGTAATTATGAAACAAAACGTACCGGAACATCTTTAGTCGATTTCCCCAGTTATGAAGAAAGCTGGGTAGGACGTGTCACTTATAATTATGACAATCGCTACTTTGCGGAATTTAACGGAGCATATACCGGTTCTGAAAAGTTTGCCCCGGGTAAACGTTTCGGCTTTTTCCCGTCTATGGCAATAGGATGGATGATTACAGAAGAACCTTTTATTAAGAAATTGGATTTTTTGAGTTTCCTGACAAAAGCAAAAGTAAGATATTCATACGGGGAAGTAGGTAGTGACCACAGTGCTTCACGTTTTACGTATCTCACCCAATATTCCTCCGGTAGTAATGCTACATTTGGTGACGATAAAGCATATAATGATTATATATTATATTTTGAAAGCGGAGCAGCGAATGAAAATGCAACATGGGAAACAGCACGTAAACAAAACTTAGGTATTGAGCTATCATTCTTCAACAAACTCAATCTCGTTATTGATTTCTTCAGTGAAAAACGTGATGGTATATTAATGAAAAGAGACAATACCGTACCTGTATGGTTCGGTCAGACTGCTCCATACGCAAATTTAGGCAAAACCAAAAATCATGGTTATGAGATTGAGGCGGAATGGCATGATAATATTCGCGATTTTCAATATTATCTTAAAGCAGGCTTCTCATTCCAGGAAAACAGAGTGGAGTTTCGTGATGACCCCGTAAACCGCTTAGAATATCAAAAAAATGCAGGTAAACCCATCGGTTACTCATCCAGACTCGACCAGATTGATATTAACCGCTCATGGGACGACGTATATAATTCACCCGCTTCCATCTGGCAAAATGATTTCAGACAACCCGGAGATTTCATTTACAACGATTATAATGGCGACGGTGTAATCGATGATAATGATAAAGTCCCCATGAAATTAACTTCAGACCCAGCCTATACTTATTCATTTACTCTTGGATTTAATTATAAAAATTTTGGTTTCAGAGCCTTATTCTATGGAGTAGCAGGAGTTGAAAAACGGACTTCATTCTTATGGGAATTCCCTTATGATTATGATATGGCGTGGCCCGAAAGCCAAGGACGTTGGAATTGGAATAATGTAAATGCCAACCGCCCCCGCCTCAGTATGAAGAATACTGCACATATCCGCGAGTCCTCAAACTATGGGTTAATGGATGCCTCCTATTTCAGATTAAAGACATTAGAATTATCCTATGACATCAAAGCTGAAGTATTACGCCGTTTCGTTGGCATCAATAACATGCAAATTTATGTAAATGGTAACAACTTGTTCACAGTCACCTCATTCGATAATCGGATTGATCCGGAATCTGGTGGCTCAGGCAGTTACCCTTTAACTCGCAGATATAATATGGGATTCCGATTAACTTTCTAAATATTAATATATTATGAAAAATAAAAACATATATCTAATTTTATCAGTCTTCCTGATGCTTACCTCATGTGAAGATTATTTGGATAAATCACCAGATATGGGTATCACTGATAAGGAAGTATTCCAGAATTATCTATCCTATAGAGGTGTTTTAGATAAAGTATACGTATTAACTTGTGACCCTTTTCTCTCTACCCACGGTGGAGGAAGATTTGCCTTTGGAGACGAAGGGTTATGTACCGCCAAAGGAACTTGCCATAGAGATTTAAACGATGGTAACTACATGCTTACTAAGGATAATCTGGAATTGGGCTGGTACACGGGTGAGGCCATGAATTCTGTAGCTACTAACAAAATGCCGATAATTGCCATGGCTATGCGAAATCTACGTACTGCTAATTTATGTATCAGCCATATAGATAATTTGCAGGACGCTACCCCCGAACAGCGTGACCACCTTTTAGGACAAGCTTATTTTTTCAGGGCTTGGAATTATTTTGAAATAATCCGTCGATGGGGAGGTATGTTCAAGTTTGATAAAGTATTCACTTCAGATGACGATATGGATTTTCCGCGTTTGTCATACCATGAATCAACAGATTGGCTCGTTTCTGATCTTGAACTTGCCTATCAGTTACTGCCTGATAAATGGGAAGCTTCTGAAAAAGGTCGAGTTACTAAAGCTGCTGCGTTGGCTCTTAAGAGCATGGCACTCCTCTATTCAGCCAGTCCCTCCATGTGTCCTGAATTAAACTACAGTTATGATATTGAAATCTGTAAAAAAGCAGCTTCTGCTGCATGGCAAGCAATTGACTATATCAATAAAACTGGTTGTAACAGATTAATGCCGGGAAAAACAGTAGAAGAATACTCAAAAATATTCTATAACAAGGATGTTATGGCTAGTGACGAAGCTATCTTCTATCAAACTAAAAGAACGGGAAAGCGTGCCATCAGCGAATGGAATGCCAATTTTATACCAAATTCCATGTGTGCTTCCAATGTACATTGTGCATCTCCCACACAGAATATGGTAGATATGTTTGAAATGGCTGATGGTCGTACCATTAAAGATGCAGGCAATGATTACGATAATCAAAACCCTTATGTAAATCGTGATCCCCGATTCTATTATGACATTTTATATAATGGAGTAAAATGGGGAAACAATAAAGGTGTCCCCCATTATTTTGAGTTATGGGAATACAACTCTTACGATAATACAAAATCGGCAGACATGATGGCTTTATTCTCACAAACTTACAATCCACGTTGTCCATATCTCATCAGGAAATGGTGGCCAGAAACAGCCAATAAGTGGGAAAACGACTATAATTACTATATGCCAGCTATTTATATCAGGGTAGCACAACTTTATCTTGATTTCGCAGAAGCCGCCAATGAAGCTTATGGACCTGAAACGAAAGTACCGGGTACGGATATGTCTGCTGTCGATGCTATAAACATCATTCGCAACAGAGTAGGAGCTGTTCCGGTCAGAAACGAATACAAAGCCAGCAAAGAAATATTCAGAGACCGAATCCGCAATGAAAGAGCCGTTGAATTATGTTTTGAAGACCACCGTTGGCACGATATTCGCCGTTGGAGAATTGCCAAGGATGTGGTAAAGGTAATTTATAAAGCTGTGATTACCCGTACGGGAAAAAACGAATTCCGGTTTGAATACATGGAACATCCTGACTATAAGCGTGTATTCGAAGACAAACATTATTGGTATCCGATACCTAAAAGCCAAATGGAAATGCTCAATAATGTAGAGCAAAATCCTGGCTGGTAGAAAAAGAGCTATAAATTATAATTTGTAGGATATGAAAACACTATACATATATATTATTCTGATGCTTCTACTACCATCTTTTTCGGGAAGTAGCATCTATGCACAGAAAAAGAAAGAGGCCAAACAATATTCTGAAATAAAGGCTAAAGTTGTCGACAAAAAAGGAAATCCGATACAATCGGTAAAAATAACGGTCGATGAAGGTATTTTTGAATCATCCACAGATAAACAAGGAAGATTTTCTCTGAAGGTGACTAATCACAGTACATTGGTATTTGATGTTTCCGGATATGAACCTCAATATCTGGAAGTATCTGCAATCAAACAAAATCCTGTAGTGGTTATGGAAAAATCCATCCCTTATGGAGGAACCAAAGATAGAATTGAATTGCCTTTCCGAAAAACTGTAGCGCGAGAAGTAGTGGGTGCTGTATCGACTATAGACGAAAATACCATTTCCGGTTCCAACCAAATGAATGTATTGAATATACTTTCAGGTAAAGCTCCGGGGTTGAATGTATCGCAAGTACCTACTGAACCGGGACGTTCAGCCACTACACTTAATATACGAGGTTTATCCCGTTCCCTGACAGATAATGCTCCGTTAATTATCATTGACGGTATCGAACGTCCTTTGGAAGATTTGACCCCGGAAGAAATAGAGTCTATTACCATCCTGAAAGATGCTACCTCTAAAATACTATACGGTCCCAAAGCTGTAAACGGTGTATTATTAGTAAAAACCAAAAGAGGAATAAAATATAGAAGGGAACGCCAATTTAATATTGAATTTGGGGCACAAACACCCATACGCATGCCTGAATATCTGAACTCAGCTGATTATGCAACCATGTACAATCAGGCAAGGGAAAATGATGGTTTATCCCCCTACTATACTCAATCCGATATTGAAGGCTATCGTAGAGGAACTAATCCCATACTTTATCCCGACGTTGATTTCCATAAACAGTGCTTGAATGATAACATGAGTTATAGAAAGGCGATAGCACAATTCCGGGGTGGAAATGCAGCAGCCCAATATTATGTAAATGCTACTTATGCCGGTTATGGTGGATACGAAGCTGTAGGCAATAGTAATACTTCAAATAAATTCAATTTACGTGTAAACCTTGATTACAAAGTAAATGATTGGCTGAAGGCATTTGTAGACATTGCCGGACAAATGGAATTTTATACGACCAACTACATGTCCACCGATGAACTATTTTCCCGTTTATCATCACATCGACCAAACGCCTATCCTATAAAATTCAATGATCCTGAAAATCCGGCAACAGAAGTCTATGGTTCGATGGCAAATGCCAATCTTTCTTCATCACGAGAAAATATATACGCCGAAATGTTGTTGGGCGGTTCCAAAGAAAACACTGTCAGAAAAGGACAGACCAATATTGGTTTCGATTTGAGTCTGGACCGATATGTCAAGGGCTTAAGTGCCAAGGCATACATAACATTCGATGTTTATAACTATTTAGTAGTTGGTAAAAAAGAAGATTTTTCTTCATACCGCCCACTCTTTAATGAAAATGGTTTGATTGGAAAAGAATTGCTTACTGTAGAAAAAAAAGTATCAGACAAGACTAGAATTACAGACCAGATGTATCGTAACTATGGTTATTTCGGACAACTAAGTTATGACCGTACATTTCAAAAGAAACATCAACTAAAGTCCGATTTAGTATTATTCCAAAGTAGACGAGAAAACCTCGGTTCTTCACAAGACGATGTAAACAGAACCTTTGCACTTCGCACAAATTATGTGTACAACAAAAAGTGGGTTGCAGAATTGGATATGGCCGTAATGGGTAGTTCCCGTTTTGCAAAAGGTAATCGTTACGGTTATTTCCCAACAGCAGGAATTGCCTGGATTGCTTCAGAAGAAAAGTTTTTAAAAGACAAAGAATGGCTCGATTTCCTAAAAGTAAAAGCTAGTACAGGATTATTAGGAACCGATCGTTATTTCGATTTCTTCTTATTTGAATCTCGTTGGAACACAAGTCAAAGCACACACTTTGGTCCCAAACTTGAAGAAAATATCAATACATCGACTTTGGTACACGTAGGAAACCCTGATTTGACATGGGAAAAATCGTTTGAAATAAATATCGGAGCAGAAGCCTCATTCCTAAATTGCCTGGAAGCAGATTTCAACTATTTCAATAATTTCCGCTATGACATCCTTACTCCTACTACTTCATTCAGTACCATAAGTGGAGGTGAATTGATGTATAGGAACTACGGCAGCGTACGTAACCAAGGAGTAGAATTGGCATTGGAATATTCAGGTAATATCGGAGATTTTCATTACTCAATAGGTGGTAATACAATATGGAGTAAAGCCATGTACGAGAAAGCGGACGATATGGAAGGATTATCTCAAAACCGTAAGAAAGAGGGTAAGCCGCTTGATACTCGTTTCGGACTGATAGCCGAAGGACTCTTCAGAAGTGAAAATGAAATTGCAGGGCATCCTATACAAGATTTTGGTCCGGTACAGATTGGCGATGTAAAATATGCAAATACAAATAATGACAATCATATCAATGAAAACGACATGCTACCAATCGGTAACGAATATCCACGTTTTCAATTTGGTTTGAATATCAATTTAGCATATAAAGGTTTTGAACTTTCTCTATCAGGTTCGGGTATGGCACAATATGACATATACCTTAGTAATTCTTACTATTGGATGAGAGAAGATCAAAAGTATTCCACATTCGTCAAGAATTACTTTAACCCGTCTACCGGTGAAGGCACATTCCCGCGACTCACTACACAGCAAAGCCAGAATAACTACCGTTCTTCTTCTTTGTGGATGCGTAGTGGAAACTTTTTCAAATTACGCGATGCCATGTTGAGCTATTCATTACCTCAGACCATCACAAACAAAATGACGCTGAAGCAAGTGAAACTGTTCGTTAGAGGTTCCAATTTATTCACCATTTCTTCCATAAAAGACCTCGACCCCGAATATATTGATGCAGGTGTAACCGGATATCCTTTCTTCCGCTCATTTACAGGAGGAATTAATATTGTATTCTAATAAGAAAAATAAATATAAATCTATCGAATATGAAACTACAAGATATCATAAAACAATTATTAGTTGTAATCTTGATTAGTCTATATGGTTGTTCAGATTTTCTGGACCCTAAAATTGATGATAATTACAACGATGAAACTGTTTGGAATGACCGAACATTCGCTATGGGTGCATTAGTAGATGGCTATGCCCAACTGCCTACCTATTATGATTGCTTTTCAAACAATTATCTTGATTGTGCCACCGATAATGCCGTTACCAATGATTATAATACTCAGGTTTTGAATATGGCATTAGGATCATGGCGCCCTGATTATAACCCTCTCGACACATGGACTAACTGTTATAAACAAATCCGGAACATGAACTATTTTCTGGAACGGGCTCCAAAGATAAAGTTCTCTAATAAAGATGAACTAAACACGGTCATTCAACGCCGGTCAAGAGGAGAAGCCTATTTTTTAAGAGCATGGTACCAATTTGAATTACTAAGCAGGTTCTCGGGAATTGCCACAAACGGGCAATTATTGGGTTTTCCCATTGTCACTGCTTCTTTACCGCAAAATGAAAACATCAAGCAACCCCGTAATTCGTTTGATGACTGTGTAAAGCAGATATATGATGACATTGACAGCTGCATGTTATATCTCCCCCAGAAATATAACGATGCAAACAACGCAGAGTTGGGACCAACCAAGGAAGGTCGTGCCACCACAATTGCGGCAGTCTGTCTGAAGTCACGTTTGGCACTCTATGCAGCCAGTCCTTCCTATACTATTGAAAAAAATGAAACTGAAAAGATAAAATTATGGGAAGCTGCTGCACGATATGCTATGGAAGCCATCCAACTTAGCGGTACTTCTTTACCCGCTATGAAAGCCGACTTTTTTGAAAAGCCGGACCATTCCGAAGTATTATGGCGTAACTATCAGGAAGATATCAACACACCTGAACGGAACAATTTCATTCCTCAATTATACGGTTGGGGACGTACCAATCCGTCACAACAACTGGTGGATGCTTTTCCCATGAAAAACGGATACCCTATTACCGACGTTCAACATAGCGGATATGATTCTGAAAATCCTTATACCGGCCGTGATACACGTTTTGACTTAGCAATCTTATACAATGGTGCTACCTTCTCTAAAACTAAAGTTGAAACTTTTGAAGGAGGTCTTGATACGGAAAGTAATAAAGAAAAAGCCACCCGCACAGGTTATTACTTACGTAAAACTATCAGTGAAAATGTTTCCATCGTTCCCGGACAAACCGCAACCAAAGCTAAACATCACTACTGCATTTTCCGTAAGGGAGAATTATGGCTGAATTACGCAGAAGCAGCCAACGAAGCATGGGGACCCAAAGCCGATCCGCTCGGTTTGGGTAAAACAGCAGAAACGATGTTGAAAGAATTACGTAAAAGAGCAGGAATTAATTCTTCAGATACATATACAGAAGAAATGGCGACAGCCGGAAAAGATGAATTCCGTCGATTGGTTCAGAACGAACGTCGCATCGAGTTATGTTTTGAAAATCACAGATTTTTTGACATAAGGCGCTGGATGCTTCCTTTAGAAGTTATAAACACACCGGTAAAAGGTGTTACAATTCAAAAATCGGGTGACACATTTACGTATAACTTTGATAAGATTGTAGAAAGACGAAATTATCAAGATTATATGTATTACGGTCCCATACCTGAAACAGAAATAAACAGCACCAACGGGTTAATTTTACAAAATAAAGGATGGTAATTATATCTACCTCTCCTTTCTCACATTTTAAAGACTAAAATCAAAAAGAATATGAAAACTAAATTGATTTTCTTATTGACAATAATCCTATCTTTAAGTTCTTGTCAGAAGTACGAAGACTTTATTGAGGATTTCGACTATTCCACCACCTATTTTGCGTATCAAAGACCTGTACGCACCGTATTTTCAAACAATCCATCTATCGAAATAGGTGTAGTCTTAGGAGGGAAACGTGAAAATAAAACAAACGAAGAAGTAACTTTCCAAATAGAACCGGAAATGTTGGAAAACCCTGCTTATGTAGGAAACAATCATTTTAAATTGTTACCGGAAGATTATTACTCTTTAAGTAACAATCATACAATTACTATTCCTAAAGGAAAATTCTTGGGAACAATCAAGCTGACTCTGAACAAAGAAAAGTTCCTGACCGATCCTTTAGCCACTGAAAACACCTATGCTTTACCGGTTCGGATTACCGAAAGTACTACCGACCAAATTTTGAAAGGAGATGCCGAAGCCGGTATTGAAGCCAAAGATTATACCATAATCGTCATCAAATATATCAGTGAATTTCACGGTGTATATTACCATCGGGGAGAACGGGCTTCGTATGATAATTCTGGAAAGTTAATTGAAATATTGAAGTACGTAGGAGAACATGAAGAGGATATGTACATCAAAAATTTAGTATGGAATTTAGGTACTGTCGATGCTTCAAGCCTGATTACAGACGGTATAGCAGAATTTCTTTCCGGAGCTTCCAAATACTCAATGGTTTTGAACGTAAATGAAAACAACAGTGTTTCCATTTCAGACAATCCAATTCCCGGAAGTTCCAAAATCACCGGAATAAAAGACCTCGGTGATTCCAAATATGACCGGGAGAAAAAGAAATTTTATTTGAATTACGAGTATAGAGACGAAGCTAATGGAATGCGTTATGTAATGGCCGATACACTAATCTATCGCAATACGGAAATGAAACTGGAATTATGGGATTAAAAAACACCGATGATGAAAAATCATTTATATACTATCATATTTGCCTGGCTATGCTTTTGTAGCCAGGCATTTGCCCAGTCAGAGCCTCCTTTGTCGCTACCATCGATCCTTAGTGACCACATGGTATTACAACAGAGTTCAAAAATTAAATTCTGGGGTTGGACCAACCCCCGTACCACTGTACGGATTATCCCTTCATGGGGAAAAGATACTATTGTTGTAAAAGCTGATAATACAGCACGCTTTGAAGCAGAACTGCAAACTCCTCCAACTTCAAAAAACACCTATCAAATAGAAATAAAGATAAAAGACAGAGATTTGATTATTAAGGATGTACTTATAGGCGAAGTATGGTTATGTAGCGGACAGTCCAACATGGAATGGAATTCTACCAAAGGCATTCAGGATGTAAAAGATGAATTACCATACGCCAATAATTCTGAAATACGTTTTTTTACCGTAGAAAAACAAACATCCTCATATCCTCAGGATGATTGCCACGGGCGTTGGATAGTATGTTCTTCAGAATCGTTAAAGCTATTCTCTGCTGTTGGATATTTTTTCGGAAAGAAACTCAATAAGGAATTAAATTGTCCCATAGGACTGATTAACTCTTCCTGGGGAGGAACAAACATAGAAACCTGGATGCCTCACGAAACAATGAATGAACATCCCGAATTTACCAAAGCCTGGCAAACTCTCACTACAAGTACCGGCTGGGACATTTCTCCATCCACCACATACAATGCCATGATTCATCCTTTAATTTCCACACAACTTGCAGGTATTATCTGGTATCAGGGAGAAGCCAACCTAGCCAACGGTAACTATTACGCAAGTATGTTCACGTCGATGATAAATGCTTGGCGCAGATGTTTTTCAAATCATGAACTTCCATTTTATTATGTACAAATTGCTCCGTATGCCCGCTATAAATTCGCTCCCCGGGCGGCGGCTCAAGTAAGGGAACAACAATACAAAGTTTCCAAACTACCGAATGTAGGCATGATTGCCGTACCCGATTATGTGGACAATATCAAAGATATACACCCCAAATATAAGCAACCTGTAGGTAATCGTCTGGCACATTGGGCGCTTGGAGAGAAATATGGTCGAAAAACAACCGACTACCGGCATCCTTCTTTTCAAAAGATGAAAAGAGAAAAATCCGAGATACGCATTTGGTTCGAACATGCCGAAACAGGTATCGTGTGTAAAGGAAAAGAACCGCTTACTCTCGAAATTGCAGGAGAAGATATGAAATTTGTTCCCGCCAAAGGCAAAATAGATAAGAAAACCAATACATTAATAGTCACGTCGGCCAAAGTAAAAAAGCCTGTTGCCGTAAGATACAGTTTTTCCAATGAAGCAATAGGTAACCTCTTTTGTACCAACGGACTACCGGTATTACCATTTCGTACCGATAATGAAACAATAGAAATATTCTAAACAACCAGTAATAATGAAAATAAAAATAGTATTCATCACTCTGTTTTGTCTATTCATAAATCAATATATCCCGGCACAAAAAGTATTTGTGAAAGGAAATATGACGGACATTTCTATGGTGGCTCCTCAAACAGAGTTATTCTTGAAATCCAAATCATTCAAGTTCGGTAGTGAGATAAATCGGTATATTCAAGGAAAAATGTTCATTCGACGGTTTCAATACAGCCAATCAGCCATAAAAATAAAAAGTGAACATCCCCTTACGGTTTATTTAGCTACAATGATACCTATAAGCGATAAGAAATGGAAACCACTGAATGAATCCTTTTCATCCGGAAATCAACAGTTCTATCTCTATAGCCATGAGTTAAGCAATAAATGGATTACTGTGCCAGATATCGATGGAAACAGTTCCCTATTGTTTGCGCCACAAATTGAACGGGTAAATTTACCAACCGTACCGGGCACGGTCATTTACAATTCTGACAATTCCGACCGGAATTTTGTGACAGACCCTGCATTGACAGTTCTACCGAATGGTAATTATATCGCAGGATGCAGAGCACGTTTCAATGGCAAAACCGGATTTGTACGTCTCTTTCGTTCCACCGATAAAGGAAAAACATGGAAAATACTTTCTGATATTCCGGAAGTGGGTTTCTATACTATTTTCGTCCATAACGCTGCATTATACCTGATGGGAACCAAAGGAGGGTTCAATCATATAGTCATTCTGCGTTCGGATGATGATGGCCATAACTGGACTACTCCCATTGACTCGAAACATGGATTACTGAGCGGAGAATCCAAAAGTTATCATTCCGCTTCCGTACCGGTAGTTTACGCAAAAGGCAGGATATGGCGTGCAATGGAAAATAATCTTCCCAAAGGAAAACGGTATTTCAGGGCATTTATGATGTCAGCTCCAGTCGATGCCAACCTTCTGGATTCAGCGGTATGGACCCGTTCCGAGGCATTACCTTATGATTCAACCTGGCTTGGTACCGACCGGACATTCAACGGATGGCTTGAAGGAAATGCGGTTGTCACCCGTGAAGGAGACGTAGTAGATATTTTAAGAATTGAAGAACGCAATCTGGACGGAAAAGCAGCAATGATTAAAATTAGTGACGATGGCAAACAGTCTCATTTCAATCCCCAGACAGATATCATCGATTTACCGGGAGCTTCCAAAAAGTTTGTAATAAGATTTGATTCTCTCTCCAACCTCTATTGGGCCATTACTAACCATGTGTTTAAACAAGATTTAGGAAAAGAACACTGCGGCTTGCTTCGCAACAGATTAGTATTGGTTTCTTCATCCAACCTGCGCGATTGGCAGATACAAGATACGCTTATCAGCCACAATGACCCTCATTTTCATGGCTTCCAGTACATTGACTGGCTTATTGAAGGAAATGATATCATCGCTGTTTCACGTACTGCCTTCGATGACAAGAATGGTTTACCCAAACGGCAACATGATGCCAATTATCTGACATTTCATCGTTTTAAATCATTTAGAAAGTGCTTAAAATCAAAAAACAAAGACTTATGAAACCATATCTTTTATCCATCATTCTATTTTTGTGTTTTCCATTCTCGGGAATTGCACAAAATAATCAAGACCTGATGCCACTGAAATCAATGGCTCCCGACGGAATAGGTCCTCTTTCCCTCCCTCATTTGCGCCATGTGATATTGGGAAGCGCGTTTGTCTATAAAGGAAAATATCCCGACCTCTTCATAACCGGAACAGGAAAAACAACCGAACTTTATCTCTATAAGTGGTTGAGAAATACAGAAAACGATGTTCCTATTTTCGATAAACCTCGAAAAATAACATCTCCCTACAAATTGAAAGGTACTATTTTTCAAACCGATAATCAAGTGATTCATGCCTTATGGTTGAAGAAAGACTCCGTAATACATACTGTTTTTAACATCAAGAACCAGTCGTTCGATAGAATCGGAGGTATTGCATTACCTCCATTAGCATCTATTCCCCAAAGTATAGCTGCACATATAAATAAAGACAAAACAGTAGATTTATTCATAGAGTTAATGGGACATAGAATCCCGGCAAAATATGCCAATCAAAATCCTTCAAGTAAAGAATGGAGACCTTATGACGAAGCCGGTGTCTCTACCACTCCGCTCCATTATACCTATTTATGCAATATACGATATCCTGAATTATTATCCGGTAAACCATCTGTAAAACAAATGATTACACATAGCCGGAAAGAAATACGTTGGGGAATGATAAATATGGCAATGGTCACACTCAAAAAAGATAATACACAAGAGCTGATATGCGGGTCAAGACTGGGAAACTTTACATATTATTCACGTCCGGAGCTTTCACCGGATACTCTATCTTCCCGTCATTATGCAGTAGGTCCTGATAAGATATTATTGCAACATCCCAGCATATCAGCTTCTGTATGCTCTTATGCAGATAGTAAGAACGGAACAACAAATATCATTGCCGGAGGCGAGGGTGCCGTATACTTCTATAAATTCTCCGGTAAATTTACTCCGGACGGACATCCGGTTTTCAGCAATCCGTCACCTGTTCTGCAAGTAGATGCTGATCTTTATTGCGGCACATTACCGGTTCCCAGCGTAGCAGATTGGGATGGAGATGGAATTGAAGATATTATTATCGGTAACTCGGAAGGACATGTACTTTTCTT
Source organism: uncultured Bacteroides sp. (assembly GCF_959029255.1). GTDB lineage: Bacteria > Bacteroidota > Bacteroidia > Bacteroidales > Bacteroidaceae > Bacteroides. The sequence goes on from NZ_CAUFUE010000017.1 coordinate 50,656, forward strand.
TAAAAATATAGGTAACAATGATAATCCACGTTTCATACCCCAGGGAAGAGTACAAGCCGATGGAAAAGACATCCATATTCAAGCAGGATATTCCGGAAGCGTACAAGGTACTCCCGAATCACGCTGGGGATATTTATCGCCCACAGTTGTAGACTGGACAGGCGACGGACTACCGGACATCATCATGGGAGATATCACCGGAAATTACACTCTATATGTGAATAAAGGAACGCCTAGAGAACCAAAACTTGATGCACCCCGGCCTTTCTTCTGTGAAGGTCTTGAGTTACATGGAATGTGGCGTTCAAGAGCTGCCGTTGCAAAGTTCGGTAATCGTATGGCATTGGCCATTGTCGATGACAACGATTTATTCCATCTATATTGGAAAATTGATGATTTCCATCTGGAAGATGGTGGTGAACTGAAACTAGATAACGGAAATACCATATTGACAAGCGCCGAACCTGCGGGTGGCACAGGACGATGCAAACTAAATTTCTTTGATTATGATGGCGATGGATTACTTGATTTAATTATCGGTACCGGACGACGTTCGGCAATTCCAACTATGGAAACCGGTTATCCACTACCCGTTTTAGGAAAAAAAACGATGGGTACTCCCTTATTTATGAAAAATGTGGGTAGTTCATCACAACCTGTATTTGCCCATCCTTGTCCATTTAAACATCCGGCAATAGGATTGGTACAACCCGGTGGTTCCCACGAAAGCGGGGCAGTAGGCACCAAGCTGGGCGGAGGAACACAACGAAACCTATTGCTCGGAAATGAAGTTGGAAGACTTTATTTATTGAAAGGGAAGACTTTAGAATTGATGATGATGGATGAAGCAAAAAAGTATAAAAATAAACCCAATCCATTTCCCGGTTTCTCCCATCCCGGAGAAAAAAACACTAAATAAAGCCGTTTTTATTGCTTGTAACAAAAGAAAACTGTGTCAGGAATAGTCTTTTCGGCACAGTTTTTTCTATTTTCTTCCTGCACAGTACACTCCTCCCAATATCAACACTGCTCCCATAAGCGCTACGATAGTCAGTGGTTCACCCAGCAAAACAGCAGAACCTGCCAAGGTGAAAAGAGGATTCAGATAAATGTAATTGGACGCACGTACAGTCCCCAATTGCTTTAAAACGATATTCCAGACAACAAAACAGATTAAGGAAGCCAGAACGCTCAGGAAAAGAAGATTGAACAGCACGGCAGGTTGCAACAGGCCGGAAAAAGGGAATTGCCAGGGATGAACCAAAAATGCGGGAAGAATGGTCAATACACCGTAAAAGAAGATTTTACGGGTGATGAACGTTGTACGGTAACGATTAGCCATCTTTTTCATTATCAAACTATAAAAAGCCCATGAGAGAGCGGCAAGTAAGGTCAGGAAATCTCCTAACGGAGAAATCCTCAGTACGAAATGGCCATTATAAACTACCAACGCCACTCCAACCAATGCCAATACCGAACCACCTATCAGCCCGCGAGTGGCCTTTTCTTTTTTATAGATAATCAAAGAAAGAATAGTGGTAAGCAAAGGAGCCGTGCAAACAATGAATGCCACATTGGTGGCCAATGTAATTTCCAGTGCCGTATTTTCAGTAAAGAAATAAAGTGAACCACCCGTTACGCCTCCTAAAAGTAACCAAAGTTCATCTTTCCAATTATTGGCAAAGAGCTTGTGGGGAGAAATAAACCAGATACCCAGGTAAGCGATGAGAAAACGGAGCAGAAATATTTCTTGTGGAGAAAGGCCGTATTCTATTAATACTTTTGTTGAGATAAATGTCAATCCCCAGATAGCTATTACAAGAATGGCTATGAGATGATAAGTATAGTTTTTAGTTACGCTCATTGCACTGCTGATAAATTGCGTGCAAAGATAATACTTTCCTTTTGTATTTCCCACATCCCGAGAATCGCGTATTTCCACCCGTAGTCGGGTGCGGGCGGAAATAAACGAACGGAAAATTGTATCTTCTTAATGAATAGCGGAATACAGAAATACGTACAACTCAAATAGACGGAAAATAGTGGTCTGTTGATGCAAAAACGCGCTTTTACCAAGAGAAAAAGGGCGCTTTCAGGAGAAATGTTTATCTCTCTCGGGAGGGAAGTTAACATCCCTCGTGTGGGAAGTTAACATCCCTCGTGTGGGAAGTTAATATCTCTCGCGATAGAAGTTAATATCCCTCACGTGGGAAGTTAATATCCCTCCTTCGAGAGACGTAAAATCAAGGGATATTCGGTAAAAATACCGCATATTTATGCTTTAAATCGTACGTTTTCATTCTATTTCGGGATTTTTAGAAAGTGAACATGTCAGTAAAAGAATTTATTTGAAGACAGAAAGCATATAATAAGTGTTGTTTTGAAATCAATTTGATAGATTGGCTTGCCAAACCTTCAAGTATAAACAAACAAAGATGTGGAATTGGTATGTGAAATGTGTGGTATATTCAGATGATAAAGCTTTTCTTGGCATCAGTGAAAACAAGTGCAAAAACACAAAGGATGAAATCTTCACAGACTTCATCCCTTACTATATCCTAAAAATCTTTTTTATAAATCCTATTGAATTAATTCAGCTATTATTTGTATTACAAACAAAAAATTAGTTTTAAAAGCACATCACAAATATAAGCAACATAAAACGAATTATCAAGCATTTGCCATTGTTTTTTAAGCTACTTAGCTACAAATCTGAAAATAAACAGTTAACTTTGCACCGTTATTAACCGGATACTAACCGGTTTTAACCATATAACCAACAAAGTTTTCAACAATATACTAACAAATACCATTATGGAATACAATTTCAGGGAGATTGAAAAGAAATGGCAGAAACGGTGGGTAGATAATAAAACCTACCAAGTGACGGAAGATGAAACAAAGCAGAAATATTATGTATTGAACATGTTCCCCTACCCCAGCGGCGCAGGTTTGCATGTGGGTCATCCGTTGGGATATATCGCTTCGGACATTTACGCACGCTACAAACGCTTGCAAGGTTTCAATGTACTGAACCCGATGGGCTTTGATGCATACGGGCTTCCTGCCGAGCAATATGCCATCCAAACAGGACAACATCCTGCAATCACAACTGAACAAAACATCAAACGTTATTGTGAGCAATTAAACAAAATAGGATTCTCATTCGACTGGAACCGTAAAATAAGCACTTGTGAACCGGAATATTATCATTGGACGCAATGGGCTTTCCAAAAGATGTTCAACAGCTACTACTGCAATGATGAAAAGCAGGCGCGTCCCATCGAAGAGCTGATAGAGGCATTTCCAAAATATGGAAACGAAGGATTGAATGCCGCATGCAGCGAAGAACTGCACTTCACTGCTGAAGAGTGGAACGCTATGAGCGAAAAAGAACAGCAAGAAGTCCTGATGAATTACCGCATCGCTTACTTGGGCGAAACAATGGTTAACTGGTGTCCGCAATTGGGTACCGTACTTGCCAACGATGAAGTGGTAGACGGTGTATCGGAACGTGGTGGTTTCCCTGTAGTCCAGAAAAAGATGCGCCAATGGTGTCTTCGTGTATCTGCTTACGCCCAACGTCTGCTGGACGGATTGGAAACCATCGACTGGACCGAGTCGCTGAAGGAAACCCAAAAGAACTGGATAGGCCGCAGCGAAGGTGCCGAAGTACAATTTAAGGTAAAGGACAGCGAACTGGAATTTACTATCTTCACCACGCGTGCAGATACCATGTTCGGCGTGACTTTCATGGTATTGGCTCCCGAAAGCGAATTGGTATCACAATTGACTACCGAAACACAAAAAGCTGAAGTAGACGCTTATCTGGAACGTACCAAGAAGCGTACGGAGCGCGAACGCATTGCCGACCGCAGTGTGACGGGTGTATTCTCGGGAAGTTATGCCATCAATCCTTTTACGGGCGAAGCGGTACCTATCTGGATTAGTGATTATGTACTTGCCGGATATGGAACAGGCGCCATCATGGCTGTACCTGCACATGATAGCCGTGACTATGCTTTCGCTAAACATTTCGGTTTGCCTATCGTGCCATTGGTGGAGGGTTGCGATGTAAGTGAAGAAAGCTTTGACGCTAAAGAGGGTATCGTATGCAACTCTCCGAAAGCGGGTGTAGAACCTTATTGTGATTTAAACCTGAACGGACTGACTATTAAAGAAGCCATTGCCACTACTAAGAAGTACGTGAAGGAGCATAATCTGGGACGTGTAAAAGTAAACTTCCGTCTGCGTGACGCCATTTTCTCACGTCAACGTTATTGGGGTGAACCTTTCCCGGTTTACTACAAGGATGGCATGCCTTATATGATTGATGAAAGTTGTCTTCCATTGGAACTTCCCGAAGTCGCTAAATTCCTGCCTACCGAAACGGGCGAACCTCCATTGGGACATGCCACTAAATGGGCTTGGGATACCGTAAATAAATGTGTGGTTGACAATGAGAAAATCGACAATGTCACCGTATTCCCGTTGGAACTGAATACAATGCCCGGATTTGCCGGTTCAAGCGCTTACTACCTGCGGTATATGGATCCACGCAATCATTCTGCCTTGGTAGACAAGAAAGTAGATGAATACTGGCGTAATGTAGACCTCTATGTAGGTGGTACGGAACATGCTACGGGACACTTGATTTATTCCCGCTTCTGGAATAAATTCCTGTACGACCTTGGTGTATCTGCGGTTGAAGAACCATTCCAGAAATTAGTAAATCAAGGTATGATTCAGGGACGAAGCAATTTTGTTTATCGCATTATTAAGATTAGAAAAAGTAATTTATTTAATGAAAACATAGAAATGACTGAGCCCACTAATGTGTATGTTTCATACAATATTATGAAAAAGGCAGAAAGTATAGACGATATTCAAGAAAAAATAAATTATTTATCTTCTCTAAATTGTCCTGAAAATATTGAAGGAATACATGGTATCAATTTTCAACAACTTCATGTAGATGTAAATATCGTATCCAATGATATACTGGATACTGAAGCGTTCAAAGCGTGGAGACCTGAATATGCTACGGCTGAGTTTATTCTGGAAGATGGTAAATATATCTGTGGATGGGCGGTTGAAAAGATGAGTAAATCCATGTTCAACGTTGTCAATCCCGATATGATTGTAGAGAAATATGGCGCCGACACACTTCGTATGTACGAAATGTTCCTGGGTCCGGTAGAACAGTCAAAACCTTGGGATACAAACGGTATCGACGGTGTACACCGTTTCATCAAGAAGTTCTGGTCATTGTTCTACGACCGTAACGACAATTATCTGGTGACGGATGAACCGGCTACCAAAGAAGAACTGAAAGCCTTGCATAAGCTCATTAAGAAGGTTACAGGAGATATCGAGCAATTCTCTTACAATACAAGTATCAGTGCTTTCATGATTTGTGTCAATGAGTTGTTCTCATTGAAATGCAGTAAGAAGGAAATCCTGAATCAACTCATTGTTACCCTCGCTCCTTTCGCTCCGCACGTATGCGAAGAGTTATGGGAAACATTGGGTAATGAAGGTTCGGTTTGTGATGCCAAATGGCCTGAATACAATGAAGAATATCTGACGGAAAACACAGTGAACTATACCATTTCCTTCAACGGAAAGGCACGTTTCAATATGGAATTTCCCGCAGATGCCGCATCGGATGCCATTCAAGCTGCCGTATTGGCTGATGAACGCTCTGCCAAATGGATGGAAGGCAAGGCTATAGTCAAGGTTATCGTTGTACCGAAAAAGATTGTAAACATCGTTATCAAATAACAGATATGCAAATTACAAAACCAACCAAAGCGGAAGTAAGGAGAGAGTTGAAAGACTATCTCTTGATTACTTTCGGACTCATCAGCTATGCATTGGGATGGGCTGCGTTCCTTATCCCCTATCAGATTACTACCGGAGGTACTACCGGTATCGGCGCTATCATCTATTATGCCACAGGATTTCCCATTCAATGGTCGTACTTCATCATCAATGCGGTTTTGATGACGTTCGCCATTAAAATCTTGGGACCCAAGTTCAGTATAAAGACTACTTTTGCCATCTTTGGACTGACTTTTTTCCTTTGGTTTTTTCAGGTCTTGGTCAACGGAGCAGACGGTATACCGCCACAAATCCTGGGACCGGGACAAGATTTCATGGCGTGTTTGATAGGTGCTGTGATGTGTGGTATTGGTTTGGGTATTGTATTCAATTGCAATGGAAGTACGGGAGGTACTGATATCATCGCTGCTATTATCCACAAATATCGTGATGTTACTTTGGGACGTATGATTATGGCTTGCGACTTTATCATCATCAGCTCCTGTTACTTCATTTTCAATGATTGGAGACGAGTTATATTTGGTTTTGTAACTTTGTTTGTTATTGGGTTTGTACTGGATTATGTTGTCAACGGTGCCCGTCAATCGGTACAATTCTTCATATTTTCTAAAGAATATGAAAAGATTGCCGACCGTATCACCAAGGAGACTCATCGTGGTGTAACGGTACTCGACGGTATCGGCTGGTACAGTAAACACAATGTAAAAGTATTGGTTGTGCTTGCCTACAAACGTCAGTCTGTTGAAATATTCCGGTTGGTGAAGGATATAGACCCTAATGCATTTATTTCACAAAGTTCGGTTATCGGTGTCTATGGAGAAGGTTTTGATAAGTTGAAAGGAAAATGACACTAATTTACGATTAGACAATTTACTATTTACGATTGAAGATACACGGATATGAAAAAGAAGTTTGTATTTGCTACTAATAATGCTCATAAGTTAGAAGAAGTTTCTTTCATTTTAAAGAATAAAATAGAACTTCTTAGTATGAAAGACATCAATTGTAATGTTGATATCCCTGAAACAGCAGATACATTGGAAGGAAATGCGTTGATAAAAGCCAGGTATATTTTTGAAAACTATCATTTGAATTGTTTTGCCGACGATACCGGTTTGGAGGTAGAGGCATTGAACGGAGCTCCGGGAGTTTATTCGGCACGTTATGCGGGAGATGCACACAATTCAGAAGCTAATATGCAAAAACTATTGCATGACTTGGAAGGGATAGAAAACCGCAGAGCACAATTCCGTACTGTTTTCGCTCTTATCATCGATGGGAAAGAGCATCTGTTTGAAGGTATCGTAAAAGGAGTAATAACGAAAAACAGACGTGGTACTTCAGGCTTCGGATACGATCCTATATTTATTCCTGAAGGATATACACAGACTTATGCCGAAATGGGAAATGAATTGAAGAATAAAATCAGTCACCGGGCATTGGCAACAAACAAACTCTGTAATTTCCTGCTCAAATAGAAAACAGATAATTACCTGTAAGTAGTTAAACCTCTACCACGTAGTAGTTGGTTAATTACTTACAGGTAATTAAATATCTACCTACAGGTAGTTTACAACCCTAACTTCGCCGAAATATCCAGCATCCTTTTTATCGGTTTCACAGCCTTTTCCGCTATTTCAGCATCTACCTTAATTTCAGGAGACTCATTCTTTAAGCAATTGTAAAGCTTTTCCAGCGTGTTTAAACGCATAAAGCTACATTCATTGCAAGCGCAAGTGCTATCGTTAGGAGGAGCAGGAATAAAGGTTGTCTGAGGACATTTCTTCTGCATCTCATGCAAGATACCCGACTCTGTAGCTACGATATAACTCTTCTCAGGATGGTTTATGGCATACTTCAGCAAAGCGGCAGTGGAACCTACCACATCAGCCAGTTTCAAAACCGTACTCTTGCATTCGGGATGTGCCAATACGATTGCATCGGGATACTGCCGTTTTAATTCAACAATCTTTTCAACCGAGAATTGCTCGTGTACATGGCAAGCGCCATCCCATAATAACATGTTCCTACCGGTAACAGAGTTAATATAATTACCAAGGTTTCTATCCGGACCGAAGATTATTTTCTCATCTTTGGGAAAACTTTCTATTATCTGCTTGGCATTGGTGGAAGTTACTACCACATCAGTCACCGCTTTTACCGCAGCTGTTGTGTTCACGTATGATATCACCGTGTATCCGGGATGCTCTTTGACAAACTGACTAAACTTATCAGCCGGACAACTGTCTGCCAGCGAACAGCCTGCCGCCATATCAGGTACCAATACCTTCTTTTCCGGACAAAGCACCTTAGCCGTTTCACCCATAAAGTGAACACCGCACATCACTATGATATCAGCTTCAGTCTTGGCCGCCCATTGCGCCAACGCCAGACTGTCGCCAACATAGTCGGCTATATCCTGTATTTCACCCTTCTGGTAGTAATGCCCCAGAATGATTGCATTCTTCTCTTTCTTCAGCTGCTTGATAGCTTCTATAAGATTATCCATAATTATATTTTTTATTTCTCTTCTTTCTTTAAAAATCTTTTGATAGTAATGATAGGCTGTTAATAGTGTGGACAAGTAAATACGATTTTTCTTGCCTGTGAAGTTATTAGTACAAGATAAAACTTTACCCATCGATTATGAACAGAAACTTTTTAAAGTATATCTATTGATAATAAGTGCTATACTGTTCTATAACTTCACTTCATTAACAGCTTGTTAATAAACTGCAAAGTTAATAACTTTAGAGAGATTTATTAGTGGAATGAGGCTGAAAAATGTGTTTAAACAACTATTGAAAGTTTCTCTTAACTTTTTTGGTTTGTTCGTTTACAGCATCCATTATGCGAACCTTTGAATAATGCAAGTATTATTTCTAAAAATCTTTCCCTTGGGTATTGACACCTTTTCAACGGTTATTAACCGGGATATAAACGGAAATAAGTGTCTTTGCTTTGAAAACGAAGATAGGCTGCACATCAGCATAAAAAATGAACAAGTTCGTTTTATTCTACATTCGGTTTGCACTATCTTTGTCCCCGGTAATAATAATCTGTGATAAATCAACAATAGATATGAATCGCAAACTGAAAATAACAGAACTGAATCGTATTAGTATAGAAGAATTTAAGGAAGCTGATAAGTTACCTTTGGTAGTGGTATTGGATAATATCCGCAGTTTGCATAATATAGGTTCTGTATTCCGTACTTCCGATGCTTTTCGTATCGAATGTATCTATCTCTGCGGTATCACAGCCACTCCTCCACATCCTGAAATGCATAAAACAGCTTTGGGGGCTGAATTTACCGTCGATTGGAAGTATGTTAATAACTCTGTTGAAGCGGTTGATAACCTCAAAAAAGATGGGTATACGGTGTATTCTGTGGAGCAGGCAGAAGGTAGTATCATGTTGAATGAATTGGTTCTGGACAGAGATAAGAAGTATGCCATAGTGATGGGGAATGAGGTGAAGGGTGTTCAACAAGAAGTTATTGACCATTCGCATGGCTGCATTGAAATACCTCAGTATGGCACAAAACATTCATTGAATGTATCGGTTACGGCTGGTATTGTCATCTGGGATTTATTTAAAAAACTGAGATCGTAATAAGGCGGTTAATAACTCTTGTTAATAGAATAATAAACCGTTTGAAAGTATATTGAAATGAACCGATATTTACTTTGGTTATTAACATATTTACTTATCTGAATTTCATTGTTTTATATTCTTCTGTATATGCATTAGTAACAATGTTATCAACATAGTATGAACCGTATTGTTATTAAGTTCAAATGAATGGAATTGTTCCAAAATCGATGATGTGGAACTTATGGCATGGTTGTCATAAGTTAAGCGCGGGATGCAAACATTGCTATGTCTATCGGGGAGATGCAAAAAGAGATATAGACAGTTCGATAGTAGTACAGACCAAGAATTTTGATTTGCCTGTACGGAGAAAACGTAACGGTGATTATAAAATACCATCCGGTACATTTGTTTATACTTGTTTTACTTCTGATTTCTTTGTGAAGGATGCGGATGAGTGGCGTGCAGAAGCATGGAAAATGATGCATCAACGTAATGATCTTCATTTTATGATAATAACTAAACGTATAGACCGTTTGATGGAGTGTCTGCCTGATAATTGGGGTGACGGATATGACAATGTAACTATTTGTTGTACGGTTGAAAATCAGGAATGCGCCGACTATCGTTTACCTATTTATAAAGATGTACCGATAAAGCATAAAATCATTATTTGTGAACCGTTGTTGGAAAGAATAGATTTGAGTGGTTATTCCGTTGGAGAATGGGTTGAACAAATAGTTGCAGGAGGAGAGTCAGGATATGAAGCCCGTCCTTGTGATTTTGAATGGATAATGGAACTTCGCAGGGTATGTATAGAGAATAATGTGTCGTTTTGGTTTAAACAAACCGGTTCAAAGTTTATCAAAGAAGGAAAGTTGTATAACGTCAAAAGACAGTTTCAACATTCACAGGCACGCAAGGCGGGAATCAATCTGTAAGACTGTCAAAGTTGTCCGCTCTCCACCATTAAAATCACTCGTTCGGTCAAAGCATCATCTCCTTGAGCGTCATATTGCTTTTTCAGGCTGGCACCGAATAATGCAGCGAATGTCTGATAAAATCCTGCTTTGAAAGGACCCATGAATGCTTTTACCAATTCGTATGATGTTGAATGAGTTTGCCGGTCAACCAGTTTGATTAACAGTTTTCCTTGTGCAAACGATAACTTTTTCATACGAGGTGTATATTGCTCTTTCAATCCCTTTTCTACAGCTTTCAGATGTTTTTGGCGTGCTTTTTCAGTAGGAATTGTTTGCAGATATTCGTACGTTTCGATAATGGCACTGTTGATTTCTTTAGAGATAGGGAGTACTCTTTTCACATCCCGGATGAGTTTATAGTATTTTGCCATATCCCGCTTGTTTTTAAACTTAAGCGGTTTGAATATATAAACAGTGGGAAGTTTGACATAAGGAATAGTGTCACCTTCGTATACGCACATAGGCGTTAGTAAAATACTTTTTTGCGCATCAGCTTTTGGTGATTGTTGCTGAGCGAGGCATATCCGGTTTCCCAAAAGCAGGAACAAGATGAGTATTACTATGTTAAGCCGTATGTTCATGACGCAAAAGTACACCATTCTATGAAATGTTGTTGCGATGCTTTCGTTTTTCCTTGTTCAATTAACTTATTTAAGGTAACTTCGCCTTCCAAAAAATTAAAAGTAACCTATTACGAATGAAGTTTTTCAAGATAGGAGTCTTTATAAGTATGCTGCTGATGACTCCTGTACTTGAAGCTCAAAATACAATGGTGTCTCTTTGGCAGGAGAACCTCGAACAACTCTCCATGGATGGAGAAGACAAGAATTGGGAAGATGAATTAGAAGAACTCTCCCGTCGTCTGCAAGAACCGGTTAATATCAATTCCGTTACCAAGTCCCAATTGGAACAATTTCCTTTCCTCTCCGATATTCAAATTGAGAATATATTGGCTTACGTCTATATACACGGGCAGATGCAGACTGTTTATGAACTACAACTGGTGAAAGAGATGGATAAGCGCACCATCGAACTACTTTTACCTTTTATCTGTGTACGACCGGTTAAGTTATCTTCCGGTTATCCTTCTTTTAAAACTCTTTTGAAATATGGTAAACAGGAAGTGTTGACCCGTCTGGATGTTCCTTTATATACTCGTAAAGGATACGAAAAAAATTACTTAGGACCGTCCATGTATCATTCCCTTCGTTATAATTTTCACTATGGAGAATATCTTCAAACAGGAGTTGTCGGTGAGAAAGATGCAGGTGAACCTCTCTTCGCTTTGCATAACCGGAAGGGGTATGATTATTATTCCTTTTACTTTTTACTTAAGAATTTAGGACGACTGAAGTCTTTGGCATTGGGCAATTACCGGTTGAGTTTTGGTCAAGGATTGGTACTTAGCACTGATTTTCGTTTAGGTAAAACTTTCTCTTTGTCTACATCCGAATACCGTACCGGAGGTATTCGGAAACATAGTTCTACAGATGAGTACAATTACTTTCGCGGAGCAGCCGCAACGATAGGAGTACTCTCTTCTTTGGAAATATCCGCCTTTTATTCCCATCGCTCCATGGATGGAGTGTTGAAAAACGGAGAAATCACTTCCATTGATAAAACAGGGCTCCATCGTACGCAGAAAGAAGCCGATAAAAAGAATACATTTACCTTGCAATTGATGGGTGGGAACCTGACGTATGAAAAGAACAAATTGAAATTAGGGTTTACAGGTATCTATTATTTCTTTAATCATCCCTACGAACCCAAATTGAATAAATATGCCAGATACAATCTGCATGGAAATTACTTTTATAATCTGGGAGTCGATTATAAATATCGATTGGGACGATTGACATGGGTAGGGGAGGCTGCGATGGGAAAGAGTGGTTATGCCCTGTTAAATCAATTGAAGTACAAACTATTAACAGGTTATCAACTGTTGTTAATTCATCGTTATTATTCATATAATTACTGGTCTTTTTTTGCCCGTTCTTTTGGAGAAAGCAGTACACCTCAAAATGAAAACGGTTGGTACCTGGCTGCGGAAGCAAGTCCCTTTTCCCGTTGGAAGTTCTTTACTTCTTTCGATTTATTTTCTTTTCCCTGGTTGAAATACCGCATCAGTAAACCCTCGCAGGGAGTAGATGTCCTATTTCAAGCTTCCTATTCTCCCAAACGGAATTTGTCTATGTACCTCAATTATAGATATAAGCAAAAAGAGAGGGATGTGTCCGGAACAAATGGAAAAACAATCTTACCCATCTATCAGCATCGGTTTCGTTACCGGCTGACATACGCACCGCGCATCTGGAAATTACAAACTACATTAGATTACAACCATTTCCATTCCCAAGGAAAAGAGAGAAACCAAGGGTATCAGTGTACACAGTCCTGTGAATATACTTTTCCCGATTTCCCTTTATCCATTTCCGTTCAAGGAACCTATTTTCATACAGACGATTACGACTCACGTGTTTATACCTACGAAAAAGGCCTGTTGAATACCTTCTATGTTCCTTCATTTTATGGTATAGGTTTCCGCTATTCTACCCATCTGCGTTACGATTTGAACAAAGCCTTCATGTTTCTCGTTAAGTTCGGGCAAACCATTTACCAAGACCGTGAAACTATCGGTTCCGGTAACGACTTGATACAAGGAAATAAAAAAGCAGACCTGCAAATGCAACTTCGTATTAAGTTTTAACTAACTTTGCCGCTACGTTAAACCTATATGGAATTAAACCTATATAGTATTAACTAATGTATGAATATCTGCTTATTCAATCAAAGTAGTATCAAGTTATTCAATCAAAGTAGTATTAAATTGTAAATCGTAAATCGTAAATCGTCAAATCGTAAATATCATGACTGTCATTTATCCTTCCCCCATCTTCGGTCCTGTTCATTCCCGCCGATTGGGAGTATCTTTAGGAATTAACCTATTGCCGTCAGACGGTAAAGTATGTACTTTCGATTGCATTTATTGCGAGTGTGGTTTCAATAAAGACCATCGTCCTTCCAAAGCGTTACCTACCCGTGAGGAAGTTCGTGAAGCACTCGAAGCCCGTCTATTGGATATGCGGCAGAACGGTCCTACTCCTGATGTATTGACATTTGCCGGAAACGGTGAGCCCACTGCCCATCCTCATTTCCCGGAAATTATAGAAGATACGTTGGCCTTGCGCGATAAGTATTTCCCGAAAGCCAAAGTCAGTGTACTTACTAATTCTACTTTCATCCATCGTCCTGCGGTATTCGACGCGTTGAACAAAATAGATAATAATATCCTGAAATTAGATACCATAGATGAAGGGTATATCCATGAAGTAGACCGTCCTACAGGGTATTATTCTGTTCGTGAAATCATTGAAAACATGAAGTCCTTCAAAGGCAACTGCATCATTCAGACCATGTTCCTTAAGGGAAGTCATCAAGGTAAAGATGTAGACAATATCTCCGATAAATATGTCCTTCCCTGGCTGGAAGCAGTCAAAGAGATTGCACCCCGTCAAGTAATGATTTACACCATCGACCGCGAGACACCCGACCACGATTTGCAGAAAGCCACTCATGAAGAACTGGACCGTATAGCCACCTTGATTAGAGAAGCGGGAATGGCAGTAAGCGTTTCCTATTAGAATTCTTATGAATACTAATGGGAAACATCTTTCGTTTCACTGTGATTTTTAAGGAAAACTTTTTCATTTCCTTCTTTATCCAGCACTTTTATTTCCTTTATTTCCTCTTCTTCCCCAATGCTGACAAACAAGCATAAATCATCGTTCAGTTTTTGTCCGTTGAGCTCTATCAGTCGGTCTCCTTGTCGTGCGCCTTGCCGATATAATTCAGAATTTTCGTAGAGTAGACCAAGAATGATGTGTCCGTTTTCATCAACTCCGATACTGAACTTTTCTTCTGCTTCTTCATCGTCCAAAGTGATGGATTCGGCATTGTCATAAGGTAGAAAAGCAAATTTTTTACGGGGATAGTCCAATACAATCTGGCCGTAGTCCAGCAGCTTGGAACCGACAATGGAATGACCGGAATGAGCGGTTGCAGTCGCCATATTTTTGAAAAGAAAACCGTTGATGCTCCATTCGGGTAACTTAAGTAGATAGATAGAGTCTGTTTGGGCAAATCCAAATGCACTGAATCTGGCAGCGCCTTGAACGGTTTCAATGACTTCCCCTTTCCACACCGAAGGGTCTATAGTCCGTAATTGTTTAAAAGCTCCGTCTGCAAGGCTATAGAAGCCATTACTTCCGGTGTCAAGCAAAACATTTTCCTCTTTGACTTCTCCTACAAAGATATTGATATAAGGGCGGTTTACTCCTTCTATCTTTATGTCATTTTCCTTTTTCTTATCGATTTGAAACCACTTTTTACGGTCGGTTACAATTAGTTGCTTTTTCTGTTTGTCAATCTTGAAAGACATACTTTGTAAGATATTTCCTCCTATAAATCCGTCAATCCGGGCACATCTGAACATTGGGTTATCATCGAAGGAGAAGAGTAGGGCACGATGACAGGGAAAATTTAATTTTCCAAGAGTAAATCCGCACAATTCCGTGAACTTCATTTCCCCATCAATATCGTTTGAATCATTAATAATTCCACTTTCCATTGTCCGACCACCTTCTGGCATTACCTTAGGATCTATAATGGTGTAGGACGCCCCTGTATCGAAAACAAAGCGCATGGGGATACCATTGACAGTAGCCGGTACGATAGGCCAGTCCATAAAGAACTCAATATCGATTGTGTCCGCGAAGTTCTTTTCTATAGGCTGCACATTGATTGTTTTCTGAGCGCGGAGTGGCAAAACTGACATCAATAGTGCAGCAATGCAGAAAAGGAGGTAATTGTATATTTTCATTGTATATAGATTATGGTAAGTGGTTATCTCCACAGTTTTAAGTCATATTTTGCCTCCACTTTCTTCTCCATATCATCCGGCAGGGCAGGGAAGAAGTCAATCCCCGTAATGCGTTCCACTTCATCTACAGAGTTCACATAGCTATCCAGAGGATGATTTCCCGAAGCATTCTTGTAGATAAACCCGATGGCTTTGGGAGTACCTTTCATGCTGAGTACTACCTTGAAGAAAGCTTCGGGAACAGTAATGCGATGTTCTTTACCGATAGTGCGGTGCTTTTGTTTATAGAACACAGGACCGCAGACGATATAGATTTTACCTTCTTTTTTTGCCCATTTACGGCAATCTTCTTCCAGTTCCTTCCAGTCACCCCGGTTCAGATTATGATTTTGCGGGCAGATATTCGTCATATAGAAACTCTCCTGCATCGCTTTCCAATGCCAGCGGTTATCTCCCGCCGGACATAGATGTCCACGATCCATGCCGGCACCTTTGTAATCGTATGTAGTCACCGCTTCATTATCAGGCAGGTCAGGGTCGGGCAGGAACTTGTTCGTACGGCTTTCACGCTCTACCAATTTTTCAGGTGTCAGTTCCCATGCCACCCAATTCGGTACTTTCCGTTCTTTGTTGTAAGATACGGTATATCCCTTCCGGTACAAAATTTGTTCGGAAGTATTTTTCAAAGGAGCAGGGCGCAGGATATCCTTTCCGGCAGGTATCTTAGTAGCAGGTACCTTAGTGGTAGTAGTTTTTTGTTTAGAAGATGTCTTCCCCCCAGATTGCTGCTTCCCAAACGTTTTCTTAACAGCCTGTCCTTGCTTTCCGGATGCCTTTTCCGCAACGGTTTCAGTTACAGTTCCGGGCAGGTTGATGTGCAGTGCTTTCGTTATAGGCTCAAACGTGAGACAGATAATGCACAGCAACACTACGAAATAGATGACCCCTCTACCTTTGGATTGCTTCTTTTTTTTCTTTTGTACCATGGTATTTTATATGTTTTCTGTATAAGGTTTATTCACCACAGAGGTCACAGAGTTCCACAGAGGTTTCAATTTTTCATATTCCGATTGAGTTGATAAAGTTGATTGAGCAGATTTAGCAGATTGAGCTGATTTTTTCTTTTATTGCTATTCAAAAAAATCCGCGTCATCCGCGTCATCTGCGTCTGAAAATTAAAAATCCGCTTAATCCGCTCAATCCGTGTCGAAAGAATCAAATACACAGCGCAGCCTTAAAATCCGCGTCATCCGCGCCTAAAAATACTATCCTCCGAATGGACTTGCAAAGCTCACAACACCCCTTTCGCCCTGTCCAATGCCACATTAATATTCGGGCAGATATTTTCTTTTCCCACCAACTCATTGAAGCCGGACTTTTCCAGAACCTTGTACACCTTCTCATTGACCCCGGAAAGCACAATAGTTATCTTTTCCTTTTGCGACATCTGACAGAGATTAGTCAAGTTATGAATACCGGTAGAATCGATGAAAGGCACTTTACGCATACGGATGATGCGCACTTTAGGACGGTCGCCCAGCTGTGCCATGGTTTCCTCGAATTTGGTGGCGATACCGAAGAAATACGGGCCGTTGATTTCATATACTTCCACACCCTTCGGAATAATCAGATGTTCCTCATTGATTGCAATATCCAATTCCGCGTTCGGGTCTATCTCATCTTTGATGACAGATATCTCCGTTGTTTCCATCACACGCCGCATAAACAGCACGCAAGCAATGACTAAACCCACTTCAATGGCGATAGTCAAGTCGAAAATAACAGTCAGGAAAAAGGTTATCAACAATACCGTGACATCCGATTTAGGGTTCTTCAACAACGCCTTGAATACACGCCACCCACTCATGTTGTAGGATACGATAACCAGTACCCCTGCAAGGCAAGCCATCGGAATATATTGCGCCAACGGCATCAGGAACAACAAAATCAACAGCAATACCACCGCATGCACTATGCCGGCAACGGGCGATTTACCTCCATTATTGATATTCGTCATCGTACGGGCAATGGCACCGGTTGCCGGAATACCTCCAAACAGGGGAGTCACCAGGTTGGCTGCGCCTTGGGCTATCAGTTCCATATTGGAATCATGTTTGTCGCCTATCACACCATCTGCCACGGTAGCCGAAAGCAATGATTCGAT
The DNA here is from genome assembly GCF_959029255.1 of uncultured Bacteroides sp. Lineage (GTDB taxonomy): Bacteria > Bacteroidota > Bacteroidia > Bacteroidales > Bacteroidaceae > Bacteroides. The sequence continues at coordinate 68,120 of NZ_CAUFUE010000017.1, forward strand.
GGCACCCAATACCGCGATTGTAATCGCCACAGGGAATAAGTTTTTAACCGCCTCCCAGTCCAAAGCAGGCATCACGGCATCCGGAAGTTCGGCTTTGATGCTGAAACGGTCACCAATCGTATCGATGCAATCAATGCCCCCGTATGTTTTCATCAGATAAACAGCCCCGGTCACCACGATAATCGCGATGAGCGAACCGGGTATTTTCTTTGAAAACTTAGGCGTGATGGCGATAATGATGATACTGGCGATACTCACAATCGTGTTCCACCAGTTCACCGTGTCGAAATGCCGGAAGTAAACCATCCACTTCCCTACGAAGTCCCCCGGAACTTTCTCGCCCCCGAAGCTCAGTCCGAAGACATCGGCAATCTGCGTAGTAAAGATAGTGACGGCAATACCGCTGGTGAAACCCACAATGATGGGATAAGGGATAAACTTGATGACCGCTCCCAACTTGAACACCCCCAGCAGGACAAGGATGACACCTGCCATCAGCGTCGCCACAATCAGTCCCGCCTCTCCATATTGCTGGATAATGCCATAGATGATGACGATGAACGCACCCGTCGGCCCGCCTATCTGTACTTTACTTCCTCCCAAGAGGGAAATGATGAAACCGGCGATGATAGCCGTGATAATACCTTTCTCAGGTGATACGCCTGAGGCGATACCGAACGCGATGGCAAGCGGAAGGGCGACGATACCCACAATGATACCCGCCATCAGGTCTGCCATGAATAGTTCTTTCGAGTAATTTTTTAAAGCCGTGTATAGCTTTGGTTTGAATTCGAACGCTTTCATTTTTCTAATCTACTTTTATGAAGTTGTAGAGGTTGTGTCAAAATCCTCTTGCCTATTTATAAACGAACTGCAAAAGTAGATAAAAAAATGTACATTTATATGTATCATTGAACATAAACATCTTGATTTTTGTTTTTATTATAAGGTATAATAGATTTTTTCTATCCGGTGATAGATAAATCTGATGGAGTAAACTGTGGTTATTCCGAAGTAAATGCATAATTTTGTACCATAAAGAAAGACAATACGAACGATTAATTATACGTAATTACATTAACTAATAAAAAAGAGATTATGAGCAAAAGTGTTAAAGGAACTCAGACAGAAAAGAATCTGTTGACTTCATTCGCCGGTGAATCACAAGCAAGAATGCGTTACACTTACTTTGCAAGCGCTGCAAAGAAAGAAGGTTACGAACAAATCGCCGCTATTTTCACTGAAACGGCCGATCAGGAGAAAGAACACGCAAAGCGTATGTTCAAGTTCCTCGAAGGTGGTATGGTAGAAATCACCGCTTCTTATCCCGCAGGCGTCATCGGCACCACATTGGAGAACCTGCAAGAAGCCGCAGCAGGCGAACACGAAGAATGGTCATTGGATTATCCCCACTTTGCTGACGTAGCAGAGCAGGAAGGTTTCCCTGCAATCGCTGCCATGTATCGCAATATCTCTATCGCAGAAAAAGGCCACGAAGAACGCTATCGCGCATTCATCCAGAATATCGAGACCGCTTCTGTATTTGCAAAAGAAGGTGAAGTAGTATGGCAGTGCCGCAACTGTGGTTTCATCTATACCGGCAAGGAAGCTCCCCAGGTATGCCCGGCTTGTTTGCATCCGCAGGCTTACTTCGAGATTAAGAAGGAAAACTATTAAGACAGATGCTTTGGCGCATTAAGGCCTAGCTCTTTCCTTATTAAGAATCCGTTCTTTCTTTATTAAGATTGAACATCCATAACATCCCCATGTTTTACCCCAAAACATCCGGGTGTTTTCCCCTACAACATCCCCATGTTTTACCATAAAACATGGGGATGTTTTGTATGTGGAAACTTAACTTCCCGCATCCCATATCCTAACTTCTCTCTCCTTAGCTCCTGATACTTTGCAAATGAGGTATTAAGCCGCTTCCTGAAAGGTAATGATTGGGGAGTTATGGACGGCAATTCATCAATTTCCGGTTATAAAAAGAAAGTTTTTTTCCTGATAGACTAAAAAAACAAGAAAAAAAGAGATTTATATTTTAAACAATATTACCTTTGCGAACATTACCAAATACTAAATAAACAAAAATATGGATGCACAGAAAGTAGATGCCTTTATGATGGCAAACAACAAATTCTTTAACGACTATCAGATGGTAACAATTCGCGAGCTTTTGCTTAGAATGGACGAAGCCAAATGGCCCATGATTCAAATGTTACAGTTCAAAGACCCTACCATTTCGCTGGTTATCTCCTTAATCGGAGGTTCACTCGGTATCGACCGCTTCTTTATCGGCGATACGGGACTGGGCGTAGGCAAGCTGCTTACTTGCGGTGGTTTGGGCATCTGGTCCATTGTAGACTGGTTCTTGATTATGGGCGCCACGCGCGATAAGAATTTCCAGAAGCTGCAATCCATGATTTAACCTCCGCCTCTGAGCATGAGTAAAAGGAAGCTGTATATATTCCTGGCATCCGCGTGCCTTGCCGGATATATATGGATTGCCATATCGCTCCTGTTACCGGAAAACCATATATGGGGCGGTTGCCTGTTCAGGCAATTGCTTCATATTCCGTGTCCTGCCTGCGGCTCCACAAGGTCTGTACTTGCCCTGCTGCACGGAGACTGGCAAGCGGCTTTCCATTTCAATCCCAATGGTATTTTGCTGGCTTTGCTCCTGGTGGCGTTGCCTTTGTGGTTGGCATCGGACTTGCTTCGCCGTAAATCTTCATTGTATCACTTCTATAACCGGATGGAAACAGTACTAAGGCAGAAAGGCGTATTTCTTCTTTTCATCGGCTTGGTGCTGATAAACTGGTTTTGGAATATCCTGAAAGAACTATGATTACATATACTCCCCAAGAACATGAATTGGAGATGGCATCAAACGGGTATCTGATGTCTCTACTGGTTGTCATGGTGGGGCTTCCTCTTCCCATCGTCAACTTGATTGCCACGGTGGTGTTTTATTTCGGCAATCGCAGGAACACATATTTCGTGCGTTGGCACTGTACGCAGGCGCTTGTCTCGCAGCTTCCGTTGTTCTTCACCAACAGTTGCCTTTTCTGGTGGACGGTGAGAATCCTGATAGGCAACGTGGATTTGTCTTCCTTCTACTTTGCCTATCTGTTCACGGTAGTGCTGTTCAATGTGATAGATTTCATAGCTACCCTCCATACGCTGATTGCCATTCGCAAGGGCAAGCAGGTGGAGTGGTATGTTTTTGCCGCCTTAACCGACTTAATATGTAAACCCCGATGAAGAAGCTTTTATATCAATCGCTTGTTTCGATACTGATTTTTGTGTCTGTATTGTTTGCCTTTTCGCGGGTGGACTGGCTGTCCGTGTTCCACTTGCGTGAAACGATTATTGAGGAGAAGATAGGGGAACTCTATTGGGATTTGTTTTCCAAGACCCAGTCTTTTGTAGAGGAGGAGCGCATTGTGGTTCCGCTGGATACTTTGCTGTCCGCACTGTGCCGTGCCAATGATATTTCCCGCGACAAGATAAAGCTTCATGTGATAGAGAGTGAAGAGGTGAATGCCTTTGCGTTTCCCGGCAACCACTTGGTGATATACACTTCGCTGCTGTCGCAGTGCAAGGATGAGAGCGAGTTGTGCGGCGTAATGGCGCATGAAATTGCCCATATCGAGAAAGGGCACGTCATGGATAAGCTGGTGAAGGAGATAGGGCTTTCTACGCTGGTTGCCATGATTGGAGGCAGCCAGGGGGCTGAGGCTTTGGGACAATTGGTACAGGTGCTTTCTTCCACAGCCTATAGCCGCACTTTGGAGCGTGAAGCCGACGAAACTGCCGTCCGCTATCTGATGAAGGCGGGGATGAACCCGCGCGGGCTTGCGGAATTTCTCCATAATCTTCCTCAAGAGATAAATCTGCCCGACTTCACCGAATGGATCAGTACCCATCCCGACTCGGAAGAGCGTTACAAGGTTATCAATGAGATAGTCGACAAAAGCGGATATCACACGGATTACCACAATATTCTCACAAAGGAGGAGTGGGAAGGACTGAAGAAGAAGTAAATAATAATTCTTTTCACCACAGAGGTTTTAATCTTTCAGACACGGATGACGCGTCTGAAAGATTAAAACCTCTGTGGTGAAATAAAAATTATCATTTATGATTCGGGGCAACCTGATTAAGTACATCTGCCAAGTCGATAACCATTGCTCCTAATGTGACTTCTTTTTCTCCTAAAGCTGTTAACTTGTTGTAGTCGTTTTCCGTGCCGATATGCGTCAGGATGCGTCCGTCCGGTTTGATGGTGCATTCACTGTTCTTATTAAAAGTAATCGCTTGCAGTTTTGGTTTGGAATTACCGTCACTATCCTTCTCCGTCAGGCAATTGTCATAATAGAAGTAATAAGTTTTATCCACATCTTGCGCTCTGCCTTTGAAGGTAGGATAGGCGGTTACGGCAATGTATTCGCCCGGCAGAGATTCTCCGGTTGCCCAGTTGAGGATGGTGACGGGGGAGATTGACAGTTTTTCGCCTTGCAGGGTGAAGCAGTAGCAGTTGTTGCTTCCCAAAGCATTGCCGCTTTTGATGATGCCGATGGTCTGCTTATAAGTGATGGTATTGTTGATACCTGTAGCAGAAGATTGAGTGGTGATTTGCACTACAGGATTGGTTTTCGTGTTTTCGGGAAGGATGAGCATGTATTCCATGTCTCCGGTGCCTGTGGCATCGGCGGTTACTTTATAAGGAGTATAGCTGAAGGTTGTTCCTCCATCCAAAGACACTTTTACTTCGTTAATTTCCGCTTTATTCACGTCTTTTATCACGAAGTCCAGCATACTGTGCTTATGGTTTACTTGTATGGTAATCTCATGGGCTACATCGATGGTGCCTTTGGCTTTTATCAGGACATCCTGGGCAAGCAACGTGTTGCTTTGGTCTTGGGCTATGGTGGAGGTAGAGGTCCATCCATTGGGATATATCAGCGCTTCCGCTTTGGGCTTGGTATAATTGGGGAAATACTTTTGAGCGTTGTTCCATCCCCATTCGCCATTGCTGTGAGTCGCTCCGGTGAAGCTGCCGTCATCATATTTTGTGTCGGTATTGTTCATGGTGTAGTACAACGTAAAATCCATTTTCCAGCCTGTTCTGTCGGCTATGCTTAGGAAGGTAGGGTCGTTGTTTGTGTTTACGGAGAATCCATTCTTTGTGGCGGCGGCTCTGGTTGCGGCCGCATTTTCATTGCTTGCCATGCTCTCCATAAGGGTGGTGATGCTCTCTATGGCTATGCCTTTTTCGTCATTGTCCTTATTCATAATCTCATCCTGTTGGTTGCTGCATCCGCTGAAGCCGGGGGTGAGGAGGGATGCCAGGATGAGAGCGGCTATATATTGAAACTGTTTCATGAGCTGATTTATTAATTGTTTGATTTTGGTTTTGAGGGAACTCCGATGTATCCTTCGTTTTGTCCGAAGCCGTGTATGGAGATGGTGGCATACAGGTCATACCCTTCGGGGGTGAGGGTAACGAGGTAGTCGGTATTAGGATTTAGAGTAAGAGCGATATTTTCGTCCAGCCAGATGCCGCCCCGGTATTGAGTCTGGGCGTTACCTACGGTTGCCATGCCTATCATGTAGCGTTTATTTACAATTGTATAGTCGTCTCCGTTGCTTCCTCCTTTCAGTTCGATACCCGGTACAAGTATCAAGCTTGCCTCTTCGGTATTGTTGCAGTAGGCCCAGAATGCGCAAGATTCTTTTTGTCCGTCGCTGTTCAGGTCGTGTTGCAGTTCCAGGATGATTTCTTGGATATTCAGTCCGTTGGCATTCTGACCTGCCATGCGGAAGGTGAAGCGGCTCTGCTCGTGTTCAAAGGTAATTGGAACAGGCTCGGCGGTGGGCATAATGTTTACGGTTTTGGTATGGGCTTTCAGGCGGTCGGCCTTTTGATAGTCTTCCAATATGCGTTGGTCCAGCTTGATGCCTTCATTCTTGCGCACTTCATCGTTCGGCCATCTTGCGTCGAGTTGCGTGATATAAGTATTATCGAGGTTGAAGCGGAAGTCTCCGGTGAATATGCCGTTCGCATCTAATGTGTAGGTAGTAACGGAGTTGGCATTTGTCGTCCGGTTCGTTGTTATGTCTACACTGATTTTGTCTCCTTTCGCAAAGAAATTAGCGGCAGTGGTGCGCGTCACACTTTCCTGATTGCCCATTTCCTCTATGCTGGGGGCAAGCGAGAGTGACGTTTCGCCCGCTTCGTCAAGGGTGTCTTCGCTTTGGCAGGCGGTGATGGCGACACTGCTCAAGGTGGTTACCATCAGATAATATAATAGGTTGTTCTTTCTCATGTTTTCTATCTGTTTTTAGTCTAACTTCTGGATAAGCGGATGTTCCCAAATCAAAGAGGGATAGTTGCTATTCCTTGTTCCCATGTCGTACCATGAATCCTTCCATTGGTAGGCGGGGTAAGTTCCGGGATAGTCCACTTCCCCTGTTCCGCCGTTAGTCACGGTGGTGTCGTCCTTGAAGAGCGGCCATCCGGTGGGCCATCCTGTGTTGAAGCTCGTCACGCTTGCGTCGGCATCCGTTTTCTGCGTATAGCATCCGTTTACGGAGATTGTGCTTTTTTCTTCTTTGGGAGCCGGATTGTAGAAGCCCTGGGCAACCTCTTGGCTGGTGGTTGTCACAGGATTTCCGTTTTCTGCCTGAGTTTCTTTTTTGATGTATGCCTTTATCTTCTCTATCTTGCTGTAACAGTTCGTGATGCTTCCGTTGCTCAGCATGCCGCAGAAACCTCCTGTGTATGCGGCAGCGTATGTCTTTTTGTCGTTTTCTTCCGCATTGACGGCGATGCCTTGATAGGAATTGTCTGCACTTTCTTGCCATACGTAAGAGTCTTTTATCTCCGCTTTCTGCTTTTGGTTGCCTGCGCCTCCGCAAAGTCCTCCCACACGCACGTTTTCACCTTTCACGGTGATTGTGGGGTTGGTCACCTTGCATCCGCGTATGTAGCAGGTACTGTTGGCAAAATCTTTCAGTTTCTCTTGCACCAACGCTTGTCTCACGGGTTCGGAGAGCTCGGAGGGAAGTCCGTCACGAATCATCTTCTCTTTCTGGGCATCGGTGAGTTCCGGATTAACGATGCCGCAAAGGGCGCCTACGTAGCAGGTGTCTTTCTGATTGTTGCTGAAGTCCACCGTAATCGTTGGATTCACCAAGTCGATGTTCATCAGGGTAGATTCGCTGGTGATGCTTTTGAATAGTCCGAATGACTGTTTGTCAGGCTCTGTACCGGCAGCTGCAACAGTGCCGTTCAGGGTGAGGTTGCTGATTTTGTGTCCGCCGCCGTCGTATGTGCCTTTAAAGGCGGTTTTGGGAGTCCAAGTTATTCCGTTGAGGTCAACGTCGCATACTTGGTAAGCACGATAATCGTCAAATGATACGTCTTGCATACTTGTGGCGTCATACACCAGTTTGTCCGAAGTGGGAATGAAGATTTCACCCGTATTCAGGTTGTAGCCATAGCGGTAAACGGTCTCTTCGGAAAGGTTTACGGTCTTGGGTACGGTGAGTATCAGTTTGTCGCTCACGAATAACTCTTCTCCTGCATTCAGGATGTTGTTAAAATGCTTATGGTCTTTGTCATGGTGCGGGTCGTTCTCTCCGCTTTTCCAGACGTAGGCGTTGTAGCGGCGCACGTACTTGCCGCCGATTGGTGATGCATTGTCTTTCGGAAAGTCTTCAATGCCATCCAGCCAGTTTTCGCGGAGGTCGCCTGTGTCGGCGTTGTAGCTGCCTTCATATCTGTCTACGCCGGGCAGCATCTTGATGCTGCCGTCGCTAATATTCTTTGATTTGGGAAAGTCGGATACTTGGTCTGCCACCAGTACCACTTCCACCTTGCAGGTCTGTTGCGGGGTGAAGTGCAGTTCTATCATGTAGGCATTGGTAGGGTTCACGTTGGTCTGTGCCCGATAGGGGATATAATACTGTTGTGAGTAGTCGCTTTCCGTGATGGGATAGGCTTTCTCGTCTACTTTTTGGCTGAAGTAGTTCTCCTCCTTGCTCATCTCAGCGTTGTAGGGGTAGAAGGCTACGATAGTCATGCGGTCGTAGATGTAAATCTCCTTATCGGCGGTCAGTTTGCTGCCGTTTACGGTGCAATGCAGGTTGCGGATATAAGGCTTGCTTAGGTCGCCCTTGTCATAGTCGTCCTGATAGTAGATGTAGAGGCCGACATCTTTGAAGCTGTCATTGGTTGTTTCGCTCATGTTGCCGACACTTCCCAGTTCGGCGAGCCGGGTTGTTGCACCGGTACTTACATACATATTGAGCAATGTACCTTCCTTTGAAGGAGTGGCATCCGTTGCTGTTTCATCTGTGCATCCGCAGAAGCAGAGGGTGAGCAGTGCCGCTCCGGTATACACGATATGTTTTATTATTCCGTTCATTGTAGAATGTTATTTTTGAGTTAAGGATTCGTTGTACTCTTCTTTACAGGAATAGGCCATACGGTTTTGTAAGTATTGGTATCCGTATCTTTCTCATATTTGAATTCCCATGAAGAAGTTGTGCTAAGTGCGTTGTTCAGCTTTGTTACCGCTTCTGTGCGGAGTTTCGTTTCCGTCATATTGGTGGTATCATCGGTATATCCGGCTTGGTCGTTTTCGTCTATTCCCTCGGCAAAGCTTCCTATCGCCCTTTCATCGTTGAATGTCTGGGTGTTACTTGCCGTTCCGGTCAACCAATAACAACTGCTAATCAGCTTGTTGTTGCTTTTTGCTGACTGGTATCCGCAAATGCCGCCAAGAGCAGCCGTTCCCGTATAGTTACTGCTTCCGTGTAGCATACCTGCATTGATGCAGGCTTTGATGGCGCCTGCATCCGTGCTTGAGTTTTCGCCGCATATACCGCCCGTTGTTCCTTCGGGAATGTTTCCGGTGTTGAGGCAGGCAAGTATCTTTCCCTTTGTATCATTCTTTCCGCAGATGCCGCCCACTGTTTGGTTGTCTTTGGACTTTATGTCGGCTTCGTTGATGCAGCCTTCAATGGTTCCGCTGTTGATGGAGCAGATGCCGCCTGCATAGGTGTCTCCGCTACCACTGGCATCGATGCTGCTGAAGGCGATGTGGAGGTTCTTCAACGTACCCTTATTTTCTTTGAACAGACCACTGTTATTGGCATTCATGTGCAGGATGGAATGACCGTCACCGTCCAGTTCCGCATTCTCCGGGAAATCTTTTTGGGGAATGGTGAGCGCGAGGCTGTTGACGTCTATGTTGTTCATCAACTTATACTTTTTTCCTGCTTCGGGATTGTTCATCAGATTGTAGAACTGCAAGGGAGTTTGGACTTCGTAATAGGAATTGCTGTTATCTTTTGTCATGCCGTTTGCATTCAGGTTGATGGAGAACTTCTGTGAGGCGCTTTCTGTTGCTGCAACGTATATAACGGAATGTTGCTCTATCAGTAATCCGTCTTTGGTATAAAGGTCTGCAGTCAATGTTCTTTGGCTCATATCGGTAGGCAGGGTGAGGAATTTAGCGTTGACCACATTGCTTCCATTTTCTTTTTCGCAAGTACCTATGTATTGGTAAGAACCGGTATTATTTTGGGGCGCGTGGCGAAGCACAATCTTAGTGATTTGCGCGTCTCCGCTATTTGTATAACCTCCGGTCATATTCATCTCTACTTTATGCGGATCGTAGCCCCATGTGCCGTCTCCTGACTTTATGTCCCAGTCTTTCTTGGTTACAGTGATTTTGTTCAGTCGCAGGCGCTCTATTTCAAAGGTGAGCCGATAGGACAAGCCCGGCTTTAATATGAAATCGCTTTTCGTTCCATTGAACTCGGCTTGCGGTATTTCTATAGTGTTAAGGTCTGCATCGGTTGCCGTATAGTCATCAATCTTCAGAGACTTCAGGATTCCTTTCTTTCCGGATAACGTTTCTCCGGTCGGTATCAGGTAATGGACACCCTGCTTTAAAGTATAGAGGGTTGTGCCCGTAGCGGTTGCTGTATTATTCGTATCATTAGCTGATGAAGTAGTCAGGGCATAAGTGCCTTCCTTATAAACTTTCACTCCATTATTTCCATCTTTGAAGCTTATTTCTATATTTTGAGGAGTGGTGGTTGGCCTATCAGAAGTAGTATCGGTAATCTTAATCACTACTTCTACCTTTGTCATGATGTGGCGAAACTTAAGTTCTTTGGCACGGGCATCATCAGTACTACCTTCGTTTTTAGAGCTAACCTTCGTACCGGTTCCATCATCACCATTACTGATAAGGTAATCGTTAGCCTTTTCTGTTCCGGCTGTAAGAGCAATTTTTCCGCTATTATCTACATTTCCTGTGTGGGCAAAGAGACTGATTTCTTTATTACCTAAAGGATAGTAGGCGTTGGCTGTCAGATAATACGCACCGCTTACACTAGATACAGCATCATTGCTTACAGTTAACGCTACATTGGTGAAGTAATCGGTGGGAGTATTTTCGGTAGTCTTTGCCGATAGTTTCAGATTGGTATAACCTTGCAGTGTCTCTGTATTATTTGCAACTCCATCTGCTCTTGTCATTGTCCCCACCAAGGAGATAGAAGTATCTCCCGGAATAGTTTCCGTATCGATAAGTGAGTCGGAGCTACAAGCGGAGAGGGCTAACATTGCCGCCATCATTCCGCTTTTATATATTGTCTTTAGCATTTTCATCATTTTAATTGATAGTTACAGTGCTGTTTCCTTTATATTCCCAATCTTTCAGTGTTCCGTATAGGATGATAGCATCATCTCCACCAGTCTGTATATTTACTACTTTGACTTTGATGGTGAGTACAGTGGTTTTCCCCATTTCGAGTTTTACGCTGCTGTTGGAAGCATCTTTAAATTCATCCAAAGAGCCGTCATTGCCGGTTGCATAGCTATAGGTATAGCTCTTATCTCTTAGTTCAAAGTCTATCTTGCTAAGTTCTACGGTGTTGACATCATCGGTTGCAGGTAATAAGTAATATTCTTTATTGCTGCCGCCTTTCTTGGAATCACTGCTGTCATAAGGCAGCTTTTTCGCATTGTTATTGGTATAGTTATTGGCACTAATCAGGCTATACACAGAAGTGTGTGATGCACTTGTTCCGGGTGCAGTCAATGTCCATGCAGGATTAATAAAATCAAAATTCCCGGTAGTTACTTTGGTCTGGATACCCAACTTGGTGATTTTGAAGTTATCGCTATTGTAATCTGTAATCTCATTACCACTCTTGTCTATAGGAACTACTTTGATAACCAGACGTGCCATGGCATGCTTGAATTGAGTCAGCTCTACACCGCTTTTTCCGCTTTCTTTATTGTAAGCTGTAGTAGTAGGAGTGCTATAAAGCAAATCGGGGAAGGGAACGTTGGTGCTTGCCGTAACGGTTAAAGTATGAGGTTCTCCGGATTTTTGAGTTGTATTACTTGGGCTGTAGGCAGCAAAACTTAAATAAGTATCACTATCGAACGGCCAGTACTGAACAGGGCTGAAGGTTACGGGATACTGATTGTTGCTTTTTACACCGACAGTAGCTGCTACATGATTTAAATGAAAGTTGTCACTGCTGCTCCAGTCAGTCTGGGCGGCACCGCTTGTTGTCTTCGCTGCCACCACAGCAATACTTCCACTGTTGGGAAAATCGGTAGTAGCACCGGCACGTGTCTGCACCTCTGTATCTGTAGACATGACTACGGATGGAGTGCTAAGCGTGATAGGCACGAGGTCGCTTTCCATTTCCGGTTGCAGCATGTCGTTGCTGCAACCGGCGAGGAGTGCGCTTATACCTATTATATAGAAAGATTTCTTTATCATTGTTTTCTTGAAATACTTGATGAATTATTCAATAGTGGTACTTCCGCTTGTACCATTTTCCCAATCTTTTACGGTTGCGCTGAGGCTGATGCCCGTCTTACTGAATGTAATGTTGATGGTGTGATTGCTGCCAGCTACGAATGACGTAATCGCTGCGATGTCTGTTCCTTTGACAACGTAATCTTTGCCACCAAAGTTGACGGTAACCAAGGCTTGGTCGCCTACATTGTTTTGCGGCATAATCAGTGCTTTATATGTCGCCACTGTACCTGCTGTGGTACTGGTAGTTATTTTCTTGGGTGTGAAAGAAGGGGTTGCACTTCCGGTTGCGGATGCAGTTCCGGTAACTACATTGATGTCGCCCGTCAGATACAGGTTGTTCAATGCTACGCTGTGACTTGTAAAGTCATTAGCTGTAAAGCCTGTTCCTGCAATGATATTCACTGTAACACTACTCAATACATGGTTGAAGGTAAAGTCAACACTTTCTGCATACGGAGGTGTAAGTTCGCTATCAGTGAATTTATGTGCAGCAACCAGTATATCATCATTGGGTTTCTTGGTTGTTGTATCGAAGCTTGTCCATGAGAAAGATTTTTCTCCTTCAGCTACAGCCGGTATGCCTGTTGTCGGGAACACGGCAGAAATCACATCACCAACTTCGAACTCTTCTGTTTTCCAGGGAGAGTTGGGGAAGACGACACTATTACCAGTACCGGTCGTACAAGTTCCGGTTGCATGCTTATTTACTGTAGTGGCCGAGTTCTTATAGAATGTGATTACATCATTTGCTTTAAAATACGTTGATGTTCCGTTAGCTACATCTACCTTGAACTCCAGTTCATGAGCCGCTTTTGTGTCGTCCCAGTCTTTTACGGTGGTACTTACTTCAACATCTGTCTTGCTAAGTTTAATATCCAGCTTGTTGTTGGCACCTTGTTCAAAGGTGATATCTTCCGTATTCTTTATTTCGTAATCACGGCCGCCGATGGTAACAATAGCTATTACTTCACCCGCCTTGACCTCTTGTTGGGGGAAGATAGCTATGTAGTTGCCATCTTCTGCTTTCTCTGCTTTGATATCGTGAGTTCCGTCACTGATAACGAATTCTCCCTTTTCATTCACCTTTCCCGTATAGTTATATCCGGGGAAAGTAACAATGGCGCTTGCCAGTTCTTCCGTGGTAAAAGCGTTTTCGCCGGCAGGGCTTGACAGAGTTACAGTAGTTTTGGCTGCCGCATGCTTCAATTCAAGATTAACGCCTTTATATTGACCGGCAGTTGTTGAGTCGGACAGCAGGACGTCGTCCATTTGTGTATCGTTCAGCTTTGCGGTGAGGGCGGTGGTTCCGATAAAACTGACAGGGTCTGCCGTGATGTTTTCCCAGTAGATGTTCTTGTCAGTTACCCAGTTGATACCGTCAAAGGTATATTTGGCGGCATACTTATGGTCGGTGTCTCCTTCGTCTTTCAGCAGGAGGCGCAAGGTGTCACCCGCTTGTACGCCTGCACTGGCTTCGAGTCCGGTCACTATACGCACTACATTGACTGCGGTTTCGGGTCCTTCTTGCCATTCTTCGATGGTGGCGCTTACGGTGACGGGCGTTTTCTTCAATTTGATGTTGAAGATGTGCTTGAGTCCGCTCTTTATTTCTAAATCGCTTTCCATGATGGCTGTATAAACTCCTCCGTTGGCAGTGGTAATCTCGAAGGTTACACCTTCGCCGGCTACACGGGGCAGGATGATACCTTCACCGTGGGCAGAGGTGATGGGGATAATGACGTCTTTACCACTATTGTCGTCTATGGTCAGCACTTCGTTCATCAGGTCGTATGTTCCGGCTGTTTTCAGTCCTTTGATGGCGAGCTTGCATCCTTCCAGAGACATGATTTCGGAGTCTTCTACCTCGAGGTTGACGATGACCTTGGCAAGGCGGTGGTAGAAGTGTAACTTCACGTCCGGATCATCTTTGGAAGTTCCGGCGATGTGCTCGGCGGTCATCAGGTCGATGGCGGCGAGGTTACTTTGTTCGTCTGTTGACAGCGGCATTATCATGTCGGCAGGCAACGTGCTGCTATAGGGGTAGTATGCTTTGAAAGATACTTTGCTGCCGTCTACGGGGAAATACATGATTTGCTCCGCTGTGGCGGGGGTGAAACTTGATGTAGCATCCGGAGTGACGTAGTTGTAGTTCTTGTAAGGCGCTATTATATCAGCGCTTCCGTCTTTCAGCATGGTGATGCCGATGACGTCGTCCTTGTTCCATTCATTGTTTACGGCACGGGTGTTGACACTTCCCGAGATGTGGACGGCTACTTTGTCGCCCGTTGTTGAGACGGCTTCCTCGTTGATACAGGAGGTAGCGGCAGTTATCAGCAACATGCTGCATAGAGAAATTCTGTTGAAGATTCGTTTCATATCGATGTTCGTTTATTCTTTATATTAATGAGTTTGTTTAGTGGGCGTCCATCCAGGTTTCGGGACCTGCTTGCCAGTCTTCGATGGTAGCTTCAAAGTCGGCTCCCAGGCGCAGGGTGATTTCAATGACCCAGGGCTTATTTACATCTTCGGTGTGGAAACCGTCCATGTCGGTGGTGATGTCGAAGGTATAGGTCTTCTGCACGCCTCCGGCATAGGTCACTGTCAAGGTCAGGGTCTGGTTGCCGTCACCATCTATTCCAAGCAGACGATGGCTGTCGGTATAGAGAATGTCGTCTCCGTCTACTTTGCCGAAGGTGTAGTTCATGCTTCCGCTTTCCAAAGCGGGATGGCGGTCTACTCCATCGGTGGGGGCAAAACCATTGTTCAGGTCGCGGGAGAGGGAGATGCCGTCTACGATACCTGTAAGGATTTCGAGGATTGCGGCGTTCCCACCTTCAAACTTCACTTTGATGTCCAGCGGACGGGATTGTATGTGAGTGGGGACTTCAATGTTAGTATTATCTTGATTGGATGCGTTGGAACTCACCGTGATAACGGTATGTCCCCCTGTCATGTTTTCGGGCATGTCTTGAGCGCTGCCGTCGGGTTTGGTGGCTATGGTGACGTTGGTTCCGCTTACATTGACGTTCGGGTCTTTCGGACCTTTTAGCGCAACTATGGTGTAAGAGCCGTCATCAAGGTCTATCGGATTATTGTTGTCCACATTTACCTCCTGTTCATTACCTTCGGAGTCGATAATCGTTATACGTCCTGATTTTAACGTTTCTTCCTTTTCCGGAGTAAGACCTTCGGGGATGGACGGCGTAATGAAAAATTCGCCTGGGCAGTTCTCTTTGTCAAAACCTTCCTTGATGCACGATGCCAACAATAGTATTACTGTCAGGCAAGCCAGTTTGCTGATATTCTTTATCATTATTTCTTTTCCTCCAGTAAAATGATGCGTTGCATGTTGTCTTTAGCCGCCTGTGTAGTCATGTCGGCTTTCTCCATATATTTTCGGGCAGCAGGCAGATTGCCGCGTTCCAGCTCCATGGCAGCCGCATTCAGGTTGGCAACAGGGTGTTCGGGATAAAGCTTGACGGCTGTTTCCCAAATATGGTTGTACTCTTCCGAACCCTTTTCGCAAAGTTGGGCGGCATCGTACATTTCACGTAGGCTCAACTGTGTGGGGTCTTGCTTCATCATGATGCGGGCTTCGGCAGGTGTAAACGGACGTACTTTGTATTCTATGCGATAGTCGGAGTGACGCAGGGCAGGGAACCAGTTCAGGCTGATGTGCATATAGGCTGCGCCCAGCCTTTTCAGTTTCGCTTCCTTGGCATCCGGTTGCAGGTCGCTGTCGGCAATTTCCAGTATTACGTCCTTCTGCTTCAACTCCGTTTCATTGGCGAAGCGTTTAAAACCTTCCCAATCTTCCGGGGTAGACTCAACGGAGAATATGCTATCGTGTAATTGGTGTTTCTTCAGGATATACTGCTTCAATGCTTGCGAACGTCCTTCCGCCAGGCGGGTGTTATTGCTGTAACTACCTTCGGGCGAGGCATATCCGTGAATAGATATATGCAGGATGTCTTCCGGTTTAAAGCCGTCGAGCGTTTTGTCTATCTTAGCCAGTTCGACAGGGTTCTTGCGATAGGCTGGATAAATGGTGGTCTGGTTGACTGGGAAATCAAGGAAGGCACTTCCTTCGAATATTCTACGTTTCACGCTTTCTGCCTTGGGAATGCTGTAGGCGATATTGGGAATGACAACTTCCGGCTCGGGTAATACCACCAGGGCGATCGGCTGCGTGCTGTTCTCTTCTAAATTATTGCCGCATCCACAGAGGTCTTTCTCCAGTGTGACTTGCGCGTTCTTCATCCACGGTTGGCAGGGCAACGAAGCTCCATAGGCAATGGTTTGCTCTTTTCCTTTTGTACGCTTTATAATCATGCTGCCTTCTGCCGGCATGCGGTTTTTGCGTGTATTGATAATCTGACGTTTGCGTCCGTATACATAGACCGCAGGCAGTATAGCTTCATTTTCGTCGCTGGTAAGCACGGGGGTGAAAGTCATCATGCGGTTAGACCGTATTTTCAACTCTTTGGGCAGAAAGATGTTCATTCCAATTTGCAATGAACTGTCCGGTAGCAGGCGGATGTCGATGCTGTCTGTGTGTACGTTTTGCGTACCGCTTTCCTGTCCCTTGGCGTCGGTATTCAGCAACAAGGCGCATATACCTATAAATAATATTTTTATTTTCATGATTGGGGATGTTTTTTTAGAATAAATAGATGAGACTGAGTGCCGCTTTCGTGGGACCTACGTAGTGTTTGTGCCCATCTTTCTCTTGTAACTTGCCGCAGTTCTTGCACCGGTATTTATCGAAGTTTACGTATGCATAGCCTACTCCGATATTGGCTTCGAAGTTCCAATGTTTGCTCATTACCCACTGATAACCGTAAGATAGGCCGGCTCCGATAAATTCGCCCTCATACCGGTAATCTTTCAGATTGGGCCATATTCCGAAGGGCATGTCAATGCCTCCCGCATTGAATATGCCCGCATGGGCGTGCACTCCGAAGAAAGAGCCGCTGAAGCGTTCGCAAAACCAGAAACGGTATTCCGGTTGCAACATTACATATTTGAATTGCTTATTGTCTCCCAGTGACCATGGATTATAGTTGACATAGATGTCTAAAGTCGTTTTAGGCTTTAGACCGATTTCTGCGGCTAAATTGAAAGTAGTCGTAGCGTCTGCAAGCAGATTGGTTTTTAATGCTACTTTTTGCCCATGAGCACAAGTGCATAATACTAGTCCGATAAAAATAAGAACTCTCTCTTTCTTAATCATAAATTCATTGTTTGTATATTCTAAATAATAAGTAGCCCGACATTTTGTATTTTGCATACTTTTCTCTTATTCGGGTGCAAAGTTGTAAATAATAGACTAGATAGTAGTATAAATGCATTATACAATATAATATACAATTAGATAATTAACTGTTAATCAGGAAGTATTGGAAATAAAAAGCTGATTGTATTATACTGTATATTTAAAATGGTAATTGTATCTTTGCATAAAATTTACAAGAAAAGGTTAAGCGAAATGATGAGAAACGATCTTTGGACATTACTATTATTAATATGTATATTATCTTGTACCGGAAAACCAACTTCGTCAGGCGTACAAAAACAAGCATGGAAAACCGAAATAGAGGAATTAAAAGCGATGCAGGAAAATAGAAATGGCCAAGAGGTCATTGTTAAAGCCAAACAGAAAATCGGCAGGTTGCTGAGACAGGTCTCTGAGAATGATAGTACGCAGGCTGAATACGCCACCCGATTAGTCACCGTTCTTATTCACGAGTATATCAATGCAAAGCAGATTCAGGAGGGATTGGCATACTTGGACAGCCTTTCTTCCGTTCCGTTCCTAAAAAAATATTGTCCTCACGACCTGTATGCATCTAGGGCTCATCTGAATCAGCTTATAGGAAATAATGCGGAGGCCATTCAGCTTGCCGATACGTATATACAGCTACCTGAGTGCAAAGATGTCACTCGTTTCATTATGAACGCCGAAACCATTAGTGGAGTTTATGTTTATTGTAGCAACGATATCCGTAAAGCCATTCAGGTGTTGGAGGAAGCTGTACAAAAGTATCGTGAAGGCGGTAAATATCCTCATATCATGCGTCTTATTTCCCGTTTAGGCATTTATTATAGGTTGGTGGGCGAGTATGAGAAAGCTACTGTCGTCAATCAGGAAGCCATTCTTGCTTATAATGATTCGCTTTCTCCTCAGGAAGTAGTGATAGCTTATGGTGAACAAGCCAATCTTTATGCGGAATTAGGCATGTATGAGCAGGCGTTGCAGAACAATGCGATGGCTATACATCATTCCTTGAGGAAAGATAGCTTCGGGTTGGGTGATGTTTATCGTTATCGGGCGGAAATCTTTTTAAAGACCGGAGACAAGGATTCGGTATTTCATTATTTAAGGTTAGGAGAGCGAGTTTCTAAAAAAATAGGTAGTTTCAGAGGAGTACTTGTGAACAACATCGAGCTTCTTAAGGCATATTTGAATTACCCGGATTCTCTGGATAATGCGATAGAACTGGGGTGGACTCTTTGCCGAGATACGGCACGTATCCCCATGTGGGCAAAATACCAGTTTGAATTATATTTTGGACAATCTTTTTTGAAGGTAGGTGAAATAGACAAGGCTGTTCCGTTAATTAAACGGGCATCACAAGGCTTTGCTTCCATCGATATGATAGATATGGAATATGAGGCTAATAACCTGTTATTGGAATATTTCAGAAAACAAAAAGCTACTGATGATTTTATGTACTATTATGACCGTAATCGTCTGTTTGCCGATTCACTGAAGATGGATGAGAAGTTGCGAGCCATTGCAGGCGCTAATATTCGCTTTGGCGCAAAGTTAAAAGAGAACGAAAACGAACAACTTTCTATCCGAGTGAAAGCGCAACAGCAGCAATTGTTTTATAATATTTATATCTCCATTACCTTATTTATTATTTTGAGTTGCTCCATAGCATATATCGTCTGGAAAAGGAGAATTAACCGTCTGCTTATAGAGCGTAGCCGACAAGAAATACAGCGGCTCATTTTCAACCAGCAGAAGTTGAATCGGCATAACGAACAGTTGGCGGAGCAAATAGAGCAGATTACAGCTGCCAATAACCTGACTACGGTGCGTCAGCTTGTTTGTCAGAGTTTGCTTAGCAAAGAAGATGAAACAGCATTCAGGCAGTCTTTTGCCACGATTTATCCTTTCTATCTGCCCAAACTCCGTAAGTATTATCCTCAATTGACACGCAATGAGGAATTACTTGCCATGCTCATCTGTATGGGGCAAAGTACGGACGAAATAGCGCTGGTTATGGGTATTAACAGGAGCAGCGTCAATATCATCCGTTCGAGAATGCGGAAAAACATGGGGTTGTCGAAAGAAGAATCGCTGGATGAAACAGTGAAGCAATATCTGCTTTAAAGTTTCTTCGCATGCGGATAATCTATCGTATAGTGCAGTCCTCGACTTTCCTTGCGTTCCATAGCCTGGCGGGTAATCAAATATCCCACGTTAATCATGTTACGCAATTCACAAAGTTCCCGTGTAGCTTTACTGCTTTTGAATAGTTTCTCCGTCTCCTCATATAAGATATCCAAACGGTTCCATGCGCGTGTCAATCGGGTATTGCTGCGGACAATACCTACGTATGCTTCCATTATCTGGTTTACTTCCTTCATGCTTTGCGTGATGAGTACGCGCTCTTCATTGCTGATGGTACCTTCGTCATTCCATTCGGGAATGTCTTCATTGAAGTCATAACGTTCCAATACGCTCAGTGCATGTTTGGCGGCTGCGTCGGCATAGACCACCGCTTCAATCAGGGAGTTGCTGGCAAGGCGGTTACCTCCGTGCAATCCCGTGCACGAACATTCGCCTATGGCATACAGGCGGCGGATGCTCGACTGTCCGTCCAAGTCCACCGTGATACCGCCACAAAGATAGTGTGCGGCAGGGGCTACGGGGATGTAGTCTTTGGTTATATCAATGCCGATGCTGAGACATTTCTTGTAGATGTTAGGGAAATGCTTCTTGGTCTCTTCAGGGTCTTTGTGAGTGACGTCCAGATAAACGTGTTCGTCACCGCGCTGCTTCATTTCATTATCGATGGCACGGGCCACTATGTCGCGTGGAGCCAGTGAAAGCCGCTCATCGTATTTCTGCATGAATTCTTTTCCATCCATCGTGCGAAGCACGCCGCCATATCCGCGCATGGCCTCTGTGATGAGGAAAGCGGGACGGTCACCGGGATGATAAAGGGCGGTAGGATGGAACTGAATGAACTCCATATCTTTCACCGCACCTTTGGCACGATAAACCATGGCGATGCCGTCTCCGGTTGCTACCAGTGGATTGGTAGTGTTGCGATAAACGGCTTCACAACCGCCGGTTGCCATAATGGTCATTTTGGAGAGGAAAGTGTCCACTTCGCCGGTCTTTTCATTCAGCACGTATGCGCCATAGCATTTGATGCCGGGGGTATAGCGGGTTACGATAATTCCCAAATGGTGTTGTGTGATGATTTCCACTGCAAAGAAGTCAGTGAAGACGGTGATGTTGGGATGTTGTTTTACAGCTTCAATCAAGCTGGTTTGTATCTCGGCGCCGGTATTGTCTTTATGGTGCAAGATACGGAATTCAGAATGTCCTCCCTCTTTATGCAGGTCAAATTCTCCTCCTTCTTTTTTGTCGAAGTTCACTCCCCACTTGATGAGTTCATTGATTTGTTCGGGAGCATTGCGCACCACTTTCTCCACGGCTTTACGGTCGCTTATCCAGTCGCCGGCAATCATGGTGTCTTCGATATGTTTCTCGAAATTATCTACCGCCAGATTAGTGACGGAAGCAATGCCGCCTTGTGCAAAATAAGTATTCGCCTCTTCCAGACCGGCTTTACAGATGAGGGCTACTGTTCCTTTATGCGCTACTTTCAATGCGAAACTCATACCGGCAATTCCGGAGCCGATAACGAGGAAATCGAACTTTCTTACCATACTTTTGTGTATTTAACGTTGCAAAACTACAAAATAAGTACGTTCCTTGTGCTTTCTGTGGGTATTAATTCGTAAAAATCTCTACCTTAGCGGCAAATTCAGATAAGATGAACCGGATATTTCACGCACGCATTGCCGCCGGGCAATATGTATTCCTTTTTTTAGCGGCAGGACTTGCTGTATATGGTCTATGGGAGAAACATATTCTTATAGCTGTTTTTTTCATGTTGCTGCTGATAGTTTGCATCGAAAGACTGATTCATACTACTTATACTATTACTTTTGATGGGAAGCTGATAATATTCTCCGGGCGTTTTTCCCGCAGCAAAGAGATTTTATTGAAAGACATTACATCCGTAGGGCGTTCTTCTTCCATGCGAATAGGTAAGTTTGCGGTGATACGTTATGTATTGATAAAATATGGAGGAGGTAAGTGCATGGCGCTACTTCCGGTGAAAGAGGAAGAATTTATCCGGTTGCTCCGGGAGCGGATAGGTTAGTTTTTTTCATTTAGCTTTCACCGGGCAAAGTCATTAATAATAGGGCTAAAGGCAGATAATCTTTCAAATCCTTTTCAAGCAACTTCACGGCTTGTTGTACGCGATAGTATACCAACTTGTCGGATACCCCTAGTTTGGCAGCTACTTCTTTGCACTCCATGCCTTGCAAGCGATAAAGTATGAAAGCTTCACGATAAGTATCAGGCAGGGCGGCAAGCGCATTCTTTATGCGTAGCTGAAGTTCCTCCAGGCTGAAAGGCTCCTCATCATAGAGCAAATCGTTCATGTCTTGGCAGAAGTGTTCGTCGGCACGGTGCATGGCATCTTCTTTGGACAATTTATTAAGTATGCGGTGATACACCATCCTGAATAGATAGGCGTTGAGCGACGAGGTGATAAATAACGACTCACGTTTTTCCCAAAAAGAGGCAAATACTTCCTGTGCCACTTCTTCGGCGTCATCCATACTCACAAAGCGGCGGGCATAGGCGCATAGCATCGGATAATAGCGATGGAAGAACTTCTCGAAGGTCTTCGTATCGCCCCGTTTCAACGCTCGCAACAAATGCAAGTCTTCTTCCTGTAAATCGTATGTACCCATGATTATCTTATTATACAAGTATAGTAATATGGATTTTTGTTGGCAAATATAGTTATTTTCTATTTAAATAAAAGAAACTAAAAAAAAATCACTTTACGTTTAGAAAATCGTGAGTCAGCTTTGTCTTATATATAAAGAAGCGAAAAAAGAAATGAATACAGACAAAGAATATATCATGGAAGAACTGCTCGTCAGGTATTGCGAGGGAAAAGTTTCAGAAGAAGAGTCGACCTATGTAAAACTCTGGATGAAAGCTTCCCCCGAAAACCGCCAGATGGCGCAGCGCATCAATCGTCTTTGTCTGGCAGCCGATACGTTGGAACTGGAAGAGACGCTTGATGTGGCACATGCCTTCAAGAAGCTCCGCAGACGCAAACTTTCACGACGTTTCAGCATGGTTGGCCGGTGGATGCAGCGGGCGGCGGCTGTGCTATTTGTGCCTTTGCTTACGTTGTGGATGGTGCAGCAATATGGTGGACAACCCGAAGAGGTTTCTTTGGTGGAGGTTCATACACATCCGGGCATGTCGTCGTCGCTCGTTTTGCCCGACGGTACGCTGGTTTATCTCAATTCGGCATCATCGCTCACTTATCCCGCCAGTTTCAGTGGTGATACACGGTGTGTATCACTTAAAGGAGAAGCCTATTTTGAGGTAAGTAAAGATCCGGAAAAAAAGTTTATCGTTTCCACTCCCCACAATACGCGTATCGAAGTATTGGGAACCCACTTCAATCTGGAAGCTTATGAAGAAGAAAAACATGTGATGGCTACCTTGCTTGAGGGAAAGATAAATTTTATCTACCGGAATGGAGACAAGACGAAAGGGATAAGTATGGTTCCCGGTAACAAGGTAATATATGATACGGAAACCAGCGAAGTGAAGATGTACTGCACTTCGGGACTCAGCGAAACCGGATGGATCAACGGAAAAATCATATTGGAGAACACTCCCCTTGAAGAGTCGCTCCGTCTGCTTGGCAAACATTTCCATGCCGACTTTGTGATAGCCAACGCCAAGTTGAAGGAATATTCCTTTACCGGTGTATTCGCCAATCAGAGTCTGGAACGCGTACTCGACAAGTTCCGTCTTTCATCGCGCATCCGGTGGCGCTATCTGAATGCCGAGAACGATACGGAAGGGAAAACCCGGATAGAAATATATTAAACGGAAAATGTCTTGAAATTCACAATTCAGTATAACCTTTAAATTAAAAAAGAAAAATGAATACTAATTTGAAAAACATCAGGGGGTACATATTGCCTCATGGTTAAGTCGCTTCGTTATTGTTTTACACCTTAATCATTTAAATATTAATCACTTAAATTCTAATTATTATGAACAAAAAGAACTCGTCTTTGAATAAGGCGACTCATTCGCTTTGGCGAAATTCCAAAAGAGTCCCGCTGTATATGCGGTTCTTCGTTTTATTTCTGGCATGTTCCATAAGCCTGGCTTATGCTACCGGCACGTATGCCCAGAATACCAAAATCAGTATCGAACTACAGAACAAAAGTGTGAAGGATGTTCTGAAAGAGATTGAAAAACAATCAGGGTTGAGTTTTTTCTTTAACAACAAGCACATTGACGTGAATCGTCGCGTGTCGGTATCGGCTACCCAAAGAAACGTGTCCGACATCTTGAACGACGTATTCAGCGGAACCGGTGTGACTTATTCTATATCCGACAAGATGATTGTGCTTTCCGCTAACCCGCAACAGGCCGGCAAGGTGATGGTGAAAGGTACTGTGACCGATGGTGAAGGTAATCCTTTCATAGGAGCCACTGTGATGGAAGTAGGTTCCAATGCTAACGGTGTGGTGACTGATATTGATGGAAACTTTTCTTTGCAGGTGTCGGATGGCGCAAATCTCGAAGTGTCTTATATCGGTTATAAGACGCAGCGTGTGAAAGTTGTTGCAGGTCGTCCTCTTACTATTCGCTTGGCCGAAGATACCGAACTGCTGGATGAAGTGATAGTAGTGGGCTATGGCACACAAAGCAAGAAGTCGTTGACCGGAGCCGTAGGAACTATGGATATGAAGGAAATAGAAACTGCTACTGTGTCCTCCATTTCCCATGCTTTGGGAGGTAAGGTGGCAGGTTTGCAGGTGAATTTGCAGTCGGCGCAACCAGGTGGCGAAGCCAAGTTTCGTATTCGTGGTGAAACTTCTACGGGTGCAGGAAACGAACCGCTGATTGTTATTGACGGTTTCCCTGTCAATAGCAGTGAGAGCTTGGAATCGGGTACGGTATACAAAGCCGGAAACACCGATAACCTGCTCGAGTCTCTTAATCCCGACGACATCGAGTCTATTTCCGTGTTGAAGGATGCCGCTTCTACAGCTATCTACGGTGCGCGCGCAGGTCATGGCGTTATCCTCATTACCACCAAGCGCGGCAAGGAAGGACGTGCCAGAGTATCTTACTCCGCATCAGGTTCATTCCAAAATATCCGTGCCAACTATGATGTACTCTCTGCACGCGAATATATGGAAGTGGAAAATATGCAACTCAAAGAACGTTGGCTGAAGACTAACGGCATGGGCATTTATGAAGGTTATATCACTAAGA
The DNA here is from genome assembly GCF_959029255.1 of uncultured Bacteroides sp. Lineage (GTDB taxonomy): Bacteria > Bacteroidota > Bacteroidia > Bacteroidales > Bacteroidaceae > Bacteroides. The sequence continues at coordinate 92,633 of NZ_CAUFUE010000017.1, forward strand.
ACGATAATCCTCAGGACTTTAAGCCCAAATATGATTTGAGTAAATCCGTGCAAGGTACCGACTGGCTGGGTGAAGTGACTCGCACTGGATATATGCACCAGCACAACCTCTCCATCAACGGAGGTGGCGAACGGACCAAGTATATGGCCTCCTTCAACTACATGAAGCAGGAGGGTGTGGTAAAGAATAACGGTACCAGCCGCATATCCGCCCGTATCAACCTGGACCAGGTAATCAATAAATATGTGAATGTGGGATTGACCGCCAATTACTCACAGAACCGTTATGATAACGTTCCATTGGGTGACGGTGACAACGAGAATGCAGGTATTTTGGTTTCTGCCATCCGTTTTAACCCCACAGTGCCCGTACGCGACGAGAACGGTGATTACGCCATGGATCCCAGTCGTTCACAGTTTCCCAATCCCGTATCTTTGCTCGACATCACTGATGAGACTGTGAAAGACCGTCTCATGGGTACCGCTTTCGTAGTATTGAAGCCGGTGAAAGGACTGGAACTGAAAGCTACCCTTGGCGCAGACCGCCGTATGCAGAAGCGTCACAATTATCTGCCGAAAACTACGCTGGCAGGTGCTGAAAAGAAAGGTAAGGCTAATGTTTACTATCAGGATGCCACTGACTACTTAATGGACTTGACGGCCACTTACAGTACCATCTTCAAGGAGAAACATCACCTGAAAGCTTTGGTTGGCTACTCTTACCAGCAGTTCAACACCGAAAGCGTAAACGCCGGTAACGAAGATTTCCTGATGGACAGCTTCCTTTACCACAATCTGAAAGCCGGAAACTATGCTAAGCCGATTGTAGGTTCCAGTGCCTATAAGAACAGTCTCGGCTCTTACTTTGCCCGTGTCAACTATCAGTATGAAAACAAATACCTGCTGGAAGCCACGCTACGTGCCGATGGTGCCGGAAACTTTGACAAAGATCATCGTTGGGGTTACTTCCCGTCTGTATCGGCTGGTTGGGTCATCAGCGAAGAGAAATTCATGGAAGGTACACAAAACTGGCTCTCCAACCTGAAGTTGCGTGCCAGCTTCGGACAGACCGGTAACTCCAACATCGGAAACCGCATCTATACTTTCTATGACATGACAAATGCAAGTTATAACTACGTTTTCGGCGGGGTATTGACGAATGGTGTATATGCCTCCGAACTGGGTAATCCCAGACTGACCTGGGAAACCACTACTGAATTTAATGTCGGTTTGGATTTAGGTTTCCTGAAAGACCGTATTCGTCTGACGGCAGAATACTTCAACCGTCGTATCACGGATATCTTGATAAAAGACAAATCTCTTCCTTTTTATAATGAAGTGAATAAAATTGCTGATAATTCCGGCTCTACAGAAGGCACTGGTTTTGAATTGACCCTGAACACTACCAATATACGGAATAAGAACTTCGAGTGGAACACTACACTTACGTTAGCTCATTATAATGACCGCTGGCGCACTCGTCCTGATACTTGGAAACCCGCAGCCTACGAAAAAACAGACGATAACCTGAAAGCTAAGTTTGGCTACAAGGCACTGGGTATCCTGAAACCCGGTGAAAAGGCGCCCAAGGCACAACCCGACCTGCTTCCGGGACAGATGAAACTGTGGGATCGAGATGATAGCGGCACGCTGGACGAAAAAGATCAGATTTACTACGGAAACGATGCCCCAAAGATTATTTATGGCTTCAACAACGCCTTGCGTTATAAGCGTTTTGATTTCAACATTTACTTCTATGGCGAAGCAGGCCGCAAGGTGACGTCCAGTTATTGGGAAGATTGGATTGACACCAACGAAAATTCGCAGAACCTCTCTCGCTATGTATACGACTCGTTCAGCAGCGAGAACCTCAATTCAACTAATCCGAGTATTCTGAAGGGAAGCCGCGGCAACGGTGATTTCTATCTGAAGTCCATCTATTTCATCCGTTGCGGAAGTATGACATTGGGCTATAATGTTCCGGTGAAGAAAAGCTGGGGTATCTCCAACCTGCGTGTGTATGCAGACGTGAACAATCCGTTCGTCATCACCAATTGGACAGGGCTTGATCCGGAAACGGATACGGGTACATATTCTTATCCCAACGTAACTTCTTATAGCTTGGGACTCAACATCACATTCTAACGAACAATAAACGATTTCTGATATGAAAAACAAAATAAAAAATCTGTTAATGGGGTCACTACTCCTCGCCGTATCCGGTTGTGCATTGGAGAGTGAAGTTTATGACAAGATTAGTCCTGACAATTTTCCCGTCAATGAAAGCGATATTAAAGGATTAATGACAGGAAGCGTGTACAGCGCATTCTCGGCCGACGGTTATAACAACCTATATAGTGCCGCAAACGGTGTGCAGACCATTTCCGACTGTTTGGCCGACGTAATGACTTGCAGTTGGGGCAATGATTGGAACCTGATAGCGTATAATAATCACAACGCTGAAACAGGTCTTATCAACAGTAATATCAACCAGTTCCGCTGGTACAGCCGTTTAGGCGGCATGATGCTGACCGTAGACCGCATACAGAACTGTGGCGGAAGTGTGACAGACAAAATGAAAGAACAGTATGTGGCTGAGGCCAAATGTGGTATGGGTTTCATGGCTTTCCTGCTCTACGACCTCTACGGCCCTATTGTGCTACCCACTCTTGAGGATTTGAAGAACCCTGAGCAGAATATCATTTTACCCCGTGCTACTGAGGAAGAGATGCATAAATTTATTGTAGATAACCTGACTGAAGCAGCTAAAGTGCTACCCTACAAATACTCCGAAAGCGATTATGGACGGTTCACCAAAGGACTGGCCAACACCTTGCTGCTGAAGTACTACATGCGAGTGAAAGACTTTAAGAATGCTGAAGAAATAGGTAAGGAATTGGTAACTAACAAGGAATATGGGTATTCCATTGAGAGTGATTATTACAAACTCTTTTCTTTGGAAGGTAAGATGAATCCTGAAATTATTTATGCGATACCATGCTCTAAGAGTGGACAGAATTCCCTATACCAGGTACACGTCTATCCGGGCGATTTTCCTCATAAAACCTATTTCCCGAATGCCCCCGAAACGGTTACTCTGTGGGGTGGTTACCGTATGGCGTGGTCTTACTATCATACTTTCGAGGAAGGTGATTACCGCCTGACTCGTATCTATGGTGAATATACCGACAAGGATGGCAAATTACATAGCGAAGAATTGGATAAGACCGATGGTTCGTTGAGAGTGGGTGCCGTACCGGGTAAATATTCCATCGATGGCATGATAGGTGATAAGGGCATGTGTGACATTGTAGTATTCCGTTTCTCCGATGTGAAAACTCTCTACGCTGAAGCAGTGGTGCGCAACAGCAACAGTGTGAACAGCATGGCAAAGGAATATCTTAATGAGATCCGTACCAAGCACGGCAAACTAGTCGCCTTTACGGATGATGAAATCGGTACTCCTGAAAAGTATCTGGACAAGCTACTCGAAGAACGTGGACATGAGTTCTATATGGAGGGTGTACGTCGTCAGGACCTCATCCGTCATGGACGTTTTGTGGAGATGGCTATCAAGAAGAACGAATATGCGGGACAGTCCACAAATAATGTGAAACGCATGGAGAACGGAAAGTATGTCTACGAATTGTTACCTATTCCCGTTTCTATCATTCGCGATGGTCAGGGAAAGATTAAGCAGAATGACGGCTTCTGATAAAATGTCGAAATATAAATAATAAATATATTTGTATTTTTCTTAGATGGGAAGGCCGACGTGCGCGATGCATATTGGCCTTCATTCTTTTTTTTAACTTACATCATAAGACAAATCATGAAAAGAAAATGGATATGTGGCAGTATAGTGGCTGCTTTACTAAGCTTCGCGGCAAGTGGATGTTGCAATTCACAGCGCATAGTGAAGTTTGAAGGTATTTGTGCCGATGACATGCAAGGCGCGTGTGGTTTTTACAATCCGGGTCGGGGGTTCCGGCTGGAAACGGCCTTGGATGTGGCGATGGATAAGGAAAATCCGTGCAGGCAATTGGTGGAACTTTCGGAAAAGTATGCTTCGGACAGCGTGTCGCTCTCACAAAGTTACTTTTACTTGACATTCCTTGCTGACAAGGAGCTTACGGAAAATGACTTTACTACCATGCAGGCGTACTTTGATGAACTGCGCCGTCAGGGTAAAAAGACCGTTTTGCGCTTTGCCTACGAAAAAGATTTTATGGGTCGCTCACCCATAGGTCCCACTGCCGAACAGATATTGCGGCATCTCGACCAACTGAAACCGATACTTCATGCCAACAAAGATTTGATATTAGTGGTACAGGCGGGACTGATAGGTGCATGGGGCGAATGGCACAGTTCCATACATGGGTTGGAGAATTCGGAAGAAGCTAAAAAGGCTATTCTAAAGAAATTGCTCAGTGTGGTGCCGCAAGAAAGGAATGTGCAGGTGCGCGTACCCGAATATAAAAACTTGCTGAAGGATGTTCCCGAACTCTACAAACGTATTTCCTTTCATGATGACTTCATAGTGATTCGTCCTGATCGTTGGGACGGTGACATGCACGAGGGAACGCCATACTTTAGCCAGATAGTGAAAGAGTCTCCCTATCTTGTGGTGGATGGCGAACTGCCTTGGGGGTTTTGGAGCGTGGGTGCCGATCCCGACAGTCCTTCCGCCGGATGGCTCATCGACGGTATGCAGGCCGCACGCCGTCTCTTCCTGCAACACTTCACCTCGCTCAGCGTGATACACAATTACAAGGAGCAACATGCTAACCGCCGCTTTGATGAAAGTAATCCTCCACGCTATTCCATGTTGGTGTGGAAAGAAACAATGATTACCGAAGATTCCCTTATCAAGTTCAACATGCCTGTCTCTTCCAACTATTTCCGTCTGAGGGACGGTAGCCGGACAAAACGAAGTGTGTTTGACTATGTACGCGATCATCTGGGCTATCGTCTCGAACTACAATCCTTGCAAATGCCCGCCGTGTTGACAGCCGGACAAGCGAATCCGTTGAAGTTGACTTTGATTAACCGGGGATTTGCCACCGTATTCGGCGAATATACAGTGCGCCCTGTGTTGATGGACGAAACCGGACAAGTGATTGAACTCCCCGCCGTCCCGGTGAATCCGATGGAATGGCAACCTTTCAATCCTGCTGATACTGAGTGTAAGCCTTTACTGCATACTATAGATTTGACGTGTAGTTTGCCCCAAGACATCACCTCGGGTAACTATAAACTGGGACTGTGGATAGCTGACGCTTCTGAACGTTTGAAGTATGATGCCCGTTATGCCATTCGTTGTGCCAATGGGAATACTAAATGGACAGTGGCTGACGGAGGTCGTTATGGTATCAATGTACTGACAGACGTAGTGGTGAAGTGAGTTTTATACATTGGAGGAATGTCAGCTTTTGTGGATAAAATGAGTAAAAAGATAAAGAAACCTTAAATCGTCTTCTTCCTTTTGCAGTCTTTTCATGACAGGTGCGTCTTTTCTTTAAAAAAAAAGAGAACGGTTATGAATTTGAATTGTGCCATTTTGCATGCTGATGCAGAGATTGCGGAAAGGTTGGAAGAGTATATTGAGAAAGTTCCTTTCCTTTCTTTACGCGGGAGATATAGTAATCCTCTTGAAGCATTGAAGGATTATTATGAGATGAAGGTAGAAGTCTATTTCATCGGCATTTATCCGGTAGAAGAAGGAGGTATCGGCGGGATGGACTTCTGTAGGCTGCTATCTTCACCAACCCGTGTCATTTTTCTTGCGGACTCGGATAGGCATGCGGCGGAATGTTTTCGTCTCGACGCTTTGGATTATCTGGTGGGAGGAATTGATTTTTCCATGTTCTTCCAATCGGTGAGCAAGGCTGCGCGTTGGTTTTCTTTGCAGGAGAGCGGTACTGCTGTGACAAAGTTACCCAAATCTGCCGAAGAGTCGCCTAAAGTGATTTATATACGTTCCGATAATCGTATCATGAGGCTGGACTTAGGGCAAATCAATTACATAGAAGGTTTGGGAGATTACGTAAAAATTCATTGTAAAGGTGCTCCCAAACCGATTCTAAGCTTATGTAGCATGAAGTATATGGAAGAGAAACTACCTGCCGATAAATTTATCCGTATACACCGCTCTTTCATTGTCCGTAAAGACTGTATCGATTCGATAGGTCGCAGCACGGTGATGATTGAAAAGAAAGATGTGCCCATCGGAGATGCCTATCGGGAAAGGTTGAAATACTTTATTTCCCAATTGGCATTGTTGTAATTCTTGGGGCGTTATCGTAGTTTTGACTTGGATATCCTTTCTCCGAAGGTCAGGTTCAGGTTGATGCTCAACCTGCTTTCCTGCATCAGATTACTGCGGGAATTTATCTGCTTTCTCCACGTGGCACCCAGTGAGAGATAGGAGTACCGGATAGGGAAACTGGCACCTGCGCTTACTTCCAGATAGCGCATCTTTCCACCCTTCAGCATGATGTAGGAATTACTGAAACCTACTCCTCCCATTAATTCCGTTGAACGTGGCAGCCGGGGATTGGTGGTAAAGATACCTCCCAAATTCATTTTATGCTGGTTTTGGTACTTCATGGAGGTATAAGACGAGTAGTTCCGGCTCCAATCCAGGTAATTGTAATCGGCGGTCCATGCCCACCGTTCCGTAGTCATGGATATGCCTGCGCCGAAGCGTTGCGGCAAATACTGCGCCCGGTTATGATAACTTTCATCCAATCCTTCATCAATCGAATTATTACTATAGGTCAGTTTATTATCCTGATTGATTTTGGTGGAGGGAGCATAAACAATCCCTGCCGCCCAGTTTCGCTTACCTACCGACAGTTCATAGTAAATACCCAGGTCGGCATAGAGGGCTTTCTTGGAAGACTCATATTGTACGGTCGCTTTTTCCTGTGTTTCGCTCTGGGTCACTGTTCCCGATACAAAACCGATGTTGGCGCCTACCGATAAGTGCTTGGATAGCGCAAAGGCATTGGTGGCATAAAATTTATATAATCCTCCGTTTCCTTCAAACAGAGAATAGACCGCTGAGTTTGCCGTACCTGCAATGTCCTCCTCTGTCTGAATGACATAACCCACACTGCTGTAAGGCGATGCTCCAATCATGGCATACCAGCGCGGCAACACCCGAAAACCTATGTTGAGACGGTTTGGATTTCCCGATAAGTTTGAACTGCGGGCGCTCAGAAAAGAATAGCGGGCGTAACTGCCCATTACACCTATATCGAATGAAAAGCAAGTACTGTCCATGTGGGTGATGGCTGCGGGATTTTGTGTATTATGGAAACCGGTGCGGTTCAACGCAATACCTATATTCCCCATACCTGCATATTGCCCGCCGTCATTGGTGCTCAATTCTCCCACACCGTACATGGATGTCGGGAGATTAGTCATGTTTTGCGCGACGGATACATATACTATGCACATCGTACATAGCACCGCTGATAATCTATAATTCATTTCTTATTATATATTTTATATCTGATATCTAATCTGCATTGGCGTTCCTCTTCCTTTTCGTTGGTGAATATCACCTGATTGAAGGTGGTGGAACTTTCCTCGTCGGGCATGCTCATCAACAGCTTTTGCCGGTTTATTCCCCAAGTGCCGAGGTTGTTTTGTACAAATGTCGTGACGTCAAAAGAATAATAAGTATCTCGTCCGAAAACTTCATCCACCACCAGATTACCGGTCTGAACGGTGACCCCGTCACTGCCGTATACATAATCCTCCAATACATTATTCTCATTCGTGATGTACAGTCGCAGTTCGGAGGGCAGTTGACTGTACTTTCCGTAGCTTCCGGCTAAAGGATACAGATAGAGCATGGCATTTTCCACAGAAACGATATCTCCCAATTCTTCCAATGTGTTCAGGTAAGGAAACTCAATCTGGTTGTACAATCCTGTCAATCCCTGCATGTACGCCCGGTTTCCCGTTTTCCGGGAAGATAGCGCATTCTCTATACCGGCTTCCAGAGTGGCGAGGGGAGTGTTGTTCCGCTCGTGCGTGATGCCGGTGAACGCATATTCCGTATTCACGCTGAATGTCAGTTCCTTTTCTGTTCGTTGTCCTGCTATATCCTGATAGTGTAGCGTGATATTCATGGAAGAATCATTTGCCAGGAATCCGGTGATACATTTTCCCGGAGCTTCGGGTACAAATGCCAGCCCATGGAAATAAGCCTTGAACTTTTCCTGGCTGTCGAACACATCTTTTTCGGCAATCAGGTCGGCAAAGAGCGTTTCCCCCCATTCGTCAGGCATACGTATCTCCAGTTCCTTCTTGTGTCCGGGGCGTGGATGGAATGTGAAACTGAAAAGGGGAGAGGCCTCCGTTTCAAGGGATGAATGATTATAGAGTTCTTTGTCGTCATCCAAGTCGATGGCATGTTTCAGGCGATAAACCGAAATTCGCTGTTGTACCAGTGTATCCCCCCAATAATGTCCGGAAGGTGTCATTCTCAATACGAGGGAATCATATTTATAACTATGGTCTGCCACGGGAGTAAAGCTGTTTACGGAATATTCCGCATAATAAGAAGAGGTAACCTCTCCCCATTCGCTATCTTTATAGTATCCCAACTGGCAGATGCTGTCACCCATCGTCTCCAGTGAATCAATATAAATTGTACTGATATCCACCGTGCAAGTGTCTATGAATGCGTTTTGAAAGGAACTTTCCACTAGGCTTTGTCCCAAACCTGAGTTTTCATCTTGGCAGGAATAGATGACGGCGGCAATCAGCGCCAAATAGTAGTATAATAGTTTTCTCATCGCTTTTAAAGATTTCTCTGCAAAGGAAAAACAAACATTCAGAACCTTTCTACTAAAATCGGCTATCCCCCCTTATTTATCGGTAAAACCGTTTAACGATAAAACAGTGCCGTTCGTCGGAAGTTTTTGTGGATATAGTTCGGGCTGCTTACTTTCGCACAAAAAACAGAAACATAGAAAAAATGAAGATTAATCAACTGTTATTTGGAATGTTACTGCTGTCGGCGCTTGGCGTATGCGGCAGCTGTACGGAGGATACGGAGTACACGCAAGGTGTATGGAAAAGAAAGTCCGACCTGGATGGAGTGGCCCGTTCGCAGGCATGTAGTTTTACAATCGGTAATAAAGGATATATCTGTTGCGGATACAGAGGTTCCAACAAATCGCGCCTCAAAGACCTTTGGGTCTATGATATCGCAGGCAATTACTGGACGCAATGTGAGGATATGCCCGATGACGCGCCTGCCCGTGTCGATGCAGTGGCATTTGTGGTAGGCGGTAAGGGATACGTCACTACCGGTGGCGTAAAAGATGACCCTTATTACCTGGCGGATACTTGGGAATACAACCCTGATACTGATGCCTGGACCCGCATGGACGACTTTAAGGGAGGGAAACGTTATGGAGCGCTGGCTTTCTCCATCGGCAACTATGGCTACGTGGGTACCGGCTATAATGATAATTGGCTGAAAGACTTTTATCGCTTCGACCCTACTGCCGCCAAAGGTGAACAATGGACTAAGGTAGATGGTTTTGGCGGATATAAGCGTAAATATGGTACGGCCTTTGTCATTGATGATGTGGCATACGTCTGCTGTGGTGAAAATAACGGTACCCTTGTAGAGGACTTTTGGAAATTCGATGGCGCTACGTGGACTCAGCTACGTGATATCGCCAATACGGATGATGATGATTACGACGACGATTATGCCATCACGCGGTATAGTCCGGTTTCATTTGTTATCGACGGAAAGGGGTATATCACTACCGGTTATCGCGGCGGTTATGTAAGCGATTATTGGGTGTATTATCCCGAAACGGATTTATGGTTCGGAGACTCCGATGATGATTATACTCCGTTTGAGGGAACTTCCCGCCAACAAGCCGTTTCTTTCTCTACCGGTGCACGTGGCTTTGTGCTGACCGGATATTCCAGTACCTATTATTTGGATGATGTATGGGAGCTTTTGCCTTATGAAATGGAAGAAGTGGATTAACGAAAAGCGGGTGTTTATTATGATAAGTGTGTCGTTCCTCGGAGCGGCATGCCTATCATGTTCTTCCAGCCGGGATGATTTGCATTGCGAGGCTGTGCAGGTGGAGGGTGGTTACGGCTATGTAGTGCTTCATGGCGCGGATACGTTGATTGTTCAGCCTTACATGCCCGCAGTAGGTGGACGTAAGCCCTTTACTACGCAAGATGATGCACTGGCAGTGGGAAAGCTTGTGTGCCGCAAAATTGCCGGAGGGCAGTCTCCGGCAGTAAGCAAGGAAGAAGTAGGGTCTTGTTTGAGGCGTTAATCTTCTCCAAGGTCTTCTACCCTATGTTGTATCGGCGAGCAGTCGTATGGGTATTTTTTTACCAATTTTCCTTTGAAGACTTTCTTTACGTCATTACCCTCGCGGGATAGGGTCATGATATAGCTCAATTGCAGTTGTTTATAGTAAATATCGGCAGAATAGATATTCTTCTTTTGGTTAACCTGATCCACTTTGACTGTTCTCTCTTTCAGTTCGCTGTCGTACGTTGTCAGCCAACTGCCATATTTCCGTTTTTCTGTTTCATAAATGATTTCTCCGTTTGATATATGCTTCGGCATATCTACGTAAATGCCCTCTTCAGGGTCTATCCATTTAAAAGGAGATTCTTTTTCAGTATGGAAGCTGTAGATGATATGTGCGTCATAGAATGGCCAAAAAGTAGTCTTTACAGTCTCGCCATTATTATTGGTATGGTCGTATAAATTAATTCCCCAATGCCGGGATTCGGCTTCTTCCACTCCGTCGCCTTCCCCCACGCTGTAGGTTATGGATTCCAACTTATAGAAACTGGTGCATTGTTTTTGGCGTACAATAATTTGTTCCTTGTAAAATCCCGTATTTATTTCAAGGTTGATGATGAAACCGCGTTCTTCCTTGTCGAAGTTCTCTTGCAGTTCGATGGTAAGCGCGTTTTCTTTATCACGTTTAATGACGAAGTAACTGTGCTGTAAACTTCCCAGCCCTTCCAGTTGCAAAGGCGTGTTATGTTCATTCGCAATGACGAAGCCTTCAAGACTGGTCACGGAAGCAATCCGCCAGTTGCTGCGGGTCATGTCTATCTGCAAAGAGGAAGCATCCCCTTCTATAATGGTTTCTTGAATGGGGGAGATTCGTTCGTCGTCGTCATCGTTACATGCTGTCAGCAGGCCGAAGAAAAGTATGAATACGAAGAGAGGTTGAAATGATTTAGGTATTCTCATGTCGATTGTCGTTTAATTAATGTCTATTCGGTACAGGTTTTAAGGAAATGCTACGCGGCAAAGATAATTCTTTCTAAAGAAAGACCTATCTTTTATTCGGGAATAAGATGGTTTTTTACTAACTTGCACACAAATTAATAATTAACCCGGAATCTATGAAATATCAAGTTGCCATTATTGGTGGAGGACCTGCGGGATATACGGCTGCCGAGGCTGCCGGAAAGGCAGGACTGAGTGTCGTGTTGTTTGAGAAACAAAGTCTTGGCGGAGTGTGCCTGAATGAAGGCTGCATTCCCACCAAGACTTTATTATATTCGGCCAAAACGTATGACGGTGCACGTCATGCAGCAAAGTATGCGGTCAATGTGCCGGAAGTATCATTTGATTTGCCCAAGATTATCGCCCGCAAGCAGAAAGTGGTGCGGAAACTCGTTTTAGGTGTTAAGGGCAAACTGACTGCTCACAATGTGGCCATCGTGACCGGTGAAGCTACTATAATAGACAGGAACCACATCCTGTGTGGCGAAGAAACATACGAATGTGAGAACTTGCTGCTCTGCACCGGTTCGGAAACATTCATTCCGCCCATTCCGGGAGTAGATTCAGTGCCCTACTGGACCCACCGTGACGCATTGGATAATAAAGAACTTCCTGCTTCGCTCGCCATCATCGGTGGTGGGGTCATCGGTATGGAGTTCGCTTCTTTCTTTAATAGCCTGGGCGTGCAGGTGACGGTTATTGAAATGCTCGATGAAATCCTCGGCGGCATGGATAAAGAACTTTCCGCTATGCTCCGTGCCGAATATGCTAAGCGGGGAATTAAGTTCATGCTGAATACGAAGGTTGTATCTGTCCTGCAACAAGCTCAGGATGAAGATGAAAGCCGGCAATCGCCGATACAAGTGAATTATGAAACCGCTGACGGCCCCGGCTCCGTTGTTGCCGCGAAACTGTTGATGAGTGTAGGCCGCCGCCCTGTAACGAAAGGTTCCGGTCTCGAAAACCTGAATCTGGAAAAGACGGAACGGGGCAATATCCGCGTCAACGAACAGATGCAAACCTCCGTGCCGGGCGTATATGCCTGTGGTGACCTGACCGGTTTCTCCCTCCTGGCACATACCGCTGTGCGCGAAGCCGAAGTAGCTATACATACTATAATAGGGAAAAACGACGAGATGAGCTACCGTGCCATCCCCGGTGTGGTATATACCAACCCTGAAATAGCAGGAGTAGGAGAGACGGAAGAATCTTTGCAGAAAAAAGGCGTTGCCTATCGTGCCGTTAAATTGCCGATGGCCTATTCCGGCCGTTTCGTGGCGGAGAATGAAGGCGTCAATGGCGTTTGCAAACTTCTCCTGGCGGAAGACGATACTCTGCTCGGTGCGCATGTACTGGGAAATCCCGCTTCGGAGATTATTACACTCGCCGGTATGGCTATTGAACTGAAACTGACTGCCGCTGAATGGAAGAGAATAGTGTTCCCGCATCCTACGGTGAGCGAAATCTTTAAGGAAGCGCTCTAAGCGTCAGTTTACAAGAGGACGAGCTGACAAGATACAAGTTTATAAGGGAACGAGTTGACAAGATACAAGGCAGATACTCTTATAACCCCGCATAAACTGTATATTTGCAACTATCTCTCTTGTCAACTCGTGTCTGAAACCTTGTTTACTAATAAGTTTCGCTTGCGGAACTTAAATATCGCAGAAAATGAAAACTGTAAAACTAATTACGTGTGATGAGGCTTTCCAAGCACATATCATTCAGGGTGCTCTAGAGAATGAAGGTATTCCATCCGTGCTCCACAACGAGAATGTTTCGACTGTGTTGCGTGGGTATTCCCGTGAGGTTGCCGGTGTAGATGTATTGGTTTATGAAGACGATTACGATAGGGCGATATCCCTGCTTGAGGAAAATCAGATGATTCCCGAGCAATTAAGATATTGCCCCCATTGCGGTTCGTCCAAGATTGATTTTGTACTAAAGAAAGGGCATAAAATGCGCGCCATTATGGCGGGAATCATCGCCGCATTGTCGGCAACCCCTCCGGGTACTGAACATTGGGAATATGTTTGCACCGAGTGTGGTGTCCGCTTCAATCAGCCGGTGGCGAAAGGAAATAGTTTGTAAACGAGTATATATGAAGAGATTATTGTTATATTGCCTTTTATCATCCTTTTTGTTGTCTGTCTCTGCCCAAAAACCGGACAATCGGGTAAATACACTTTCTTCCCGCTTGGACACATTAATCAAATACAAACTTCCCGTAGGCTCCAATGTTGCTATTTCAGTTTATGACCTGACGAGCAATCGTCCGCTGTATGCTTATCAGGCGGATAAATTGTCTCGCCCGGCATCTACCATGAAGTTGCTGACAACGATTACGGCGCTTTCACGCTCCGAAGCGGACGAACCATTCCGGACAGAAGTGTGGTATAAAGGGGTGATTGAGCAAGATACCTTGCGGGGAGATATCTATGTCATCGGAGGTTTCGACCCCGAATTTGATGATTATGCGTTGGATTCTCTGGTAAATGCCGTTTCGCGTTTCCCTTTCTCCGTCATTCAGGGAAATGTTTATGGAGATGTATCCATGAAAGATTCCCTGTACTGGGGGAGTGGGTGGTTGTGGGATGATACGCCGGCTTCTTTCCAGCCTTATTTGTCCCCGTTGATGTTGAATAAAGGGGTGGTCACCGTGACTGCTTTTCCCACTGAGCGTGGAGATACTGCACGCCTGGAGTGTACTCCCGTGTCTTCCTACTATTCATTGACTAACAAAACACAGTCGCGTACCCCTTCTGCCGGACGTTTTAGCGTATCCCGCAACTGGCTGGAAAATGGAAATAATCTTGTCGTAACCGGAAACGTAGATGCCAAACGGGCAGGTACGGTCAATATATTTTCCTCACAAGACTTCTTTATGCGTACATTTACAGACCGCTTGCAGGCACGCGGCATCCAACGCATTCCGGTAGAAAAAGATACTCTGTCTTCCGATTATGCTTTCGCGGAGTTTCAAAAAGATAGCATTTCCATGCGAATGGCTGTATATGATACTCCGGTGCAGGCAGTAGTCAATCAGATAATGAAAGAAAGCGATAACTTGAATGCGGAAGCCATGCTTTGCCGTCTGGGAATGCAAAGCACCGGAAAGAAACATATCTCTGCGGACGACGGTCTTACTGCCGTGCGGGCGTTCATTAAGAAATTAGGATATAAGCCCGACCGTTATAATCTGGCAGATGGTTGCGGACTTTCCAATTACAATTATGTCTCACCCGAACTGTTGGTTGCTTTCCTGAAGCACGCCTATTCGAGTACCGCTGTTTTCCAGAAATTGTATAAGGCATTACCTATCGGCGGGGTAGACGGAACCCTGAAATACCGGATGCAGAAAGGAACAGCTTCCTATAAGAACGTGCATGCCAAGACAGGTTCTTTCACGGCGATCAATTGTCTTGCCGGTTATTTGAAAGCAAACAACGGGCATCAGATAGCTTTTGCCATTATGAATCAAAATGTCCTTTCCGGTAAGGAAGCACGTGCTTTTCAGGATAAAGTGTGTGAGGAGATAATAAAAAGGTGATGAGGCGATGAAGTAATAGAGTGATAAAGTAAAATGTCTTTTTCCCATTACTACTCTATCACCCTATCACTCCGTCGCTTTATCATTTATATTCTGCCCAATTTACATTCTTCATGTCCCCGCTCTTTGCCAATTCGGCATGCATAGCCAAAGCGGCACGCAGTGCATGGGGAGTTTGAGATTTACCGTCAGTCAGTTTCAGATAATCCCAAAGAATATTCTTGTAGTCAGGATGCACGCAGTTTTCAATAATGGCTTGCGCACGTTCTTTCGGGCTCTTGCCACGCAAGTCGGCAACACCTTGTTCGGTAATGATGATATTCACATCGTGTTCGCTGTGGTCAACGTGAGAAACCATCGGTACGATTGCGCTGATTTTACCCTCTTTGGCAACAGACGGACAAGTAAAGATAGAGATATAAGCGTTGCGCGTAAAGTCTCCCGAGCCACCTATACCGTTCATCATCTTCGTGCCGCCGATATGCGTGGAGTTTACGTTTCCGTAAAGGTCGGCTTCGATAGCCGTATTGATGGAAATAACGCCAAGACGACGTACTACCTCCGGGCTGTTTGAAATTTCCGACGGGCGGAGTACCAGCTTGTCGCGGAAGAAGTCCATATCTTCATAAATACCGTTCAGACAGTCGTTGGTGACGGTCAGTGAACAGGCGCTGCCAAACTTCACGCGACCCTCACGAATCAGTCCGATTACAGAGTTTTGAATTACTTCCGTGTACATTTCAAACGGCGGAATGGTTTTATCACGTCCCAATGCACCCAGTACGGCATTGGCGATGTTTCCCACACCCGACTGCAATGGCAGGAAAGTAGAAGGAATAATGCCACGCTTCATGTCGGCGGCAAGGAAATCGGCCACATTCTGTCCGATTTTGTCAGTCAACGGGTCGGCGGCGGCAAAAGAACGCGCTTCGTCCGGCCAGTTGGTTTCCACAACGCCCACAATCTTTTTGGGGTCAACCTGAATATACGGTTTCCCGATGCGGTCGCTCGGCTTGAAGATAGGAATTTCACGACGGCAAGGAGGGTCGAGCGGTTCGTAAACATCGTGCAGCCCCATGGCGCTTTTGCTGTGGGCGGCATTCAGTTCTATAATGATTTGGTCTGCCAGGCGGCAAACAGTCGGAGCGATACCACCGGCAGCTGTCAGGTAGATTTTACCATCGGGAGTTACTTCACAAGCTTCGATAACGGCAATGTTTACTTTGCCCATGAAACCGTAGCGTACTTCTTGTGCCATTTGAGACAAATGGATGTCGTTGTAAGCAATCTCACCATTGTTTACAGCTTTACGAAAATCGGGGTTGGTTGTGTAAGGAGCACGGTAGCGGATGGCTTTGGCGCGTGAAAGAATACCGTCACAAGAGTCGCCCGTTGATGCGCCGGTAAAAATACCCACTTGGAAAGGGTTGCCTTTTGCATGTTCTGCTTCCGCGATTTTCGCTAATTCAGCCGTAACGGCTTTGGCTGTTCCTGCGGGAGTAAATCCGCTCAATCCGATATTGTAGCCATGTTTAATCAGGCTCGCAGCTTCTGCTGCCGAAATGTAATTCAATGCCATAATATATAGTTATTTTTTGCGTGTAAAGATTCACAAAGTAGTCCTTAACTATCACCTGTCACTTGTCACCTGTCACTTTTTTAATATTTCCTCTGTAGTATTTCCGACCAGATAATCGCCCGGCGCGCTTCTTCCGCAGAACGAATGCCGAATTCGGAAGTTTCGTCCGTCCCCTCTGCTTCGGGTGCCGGAGGGGAAATCTTTTGTTTAGGGATAGTACCGGTATTGGTGGGGCGTGGGGATATTTTCTCGGTCTTTTTCACGATGATAATTTCTTCCGGCTCAGGACCTTTGGGAATAAATCCACCGTAAGTTTCGTCCTCCCAATTTTCGGGGAGCCTGTCTTCCGCGTCGGGTATGGGCATGGCAGACCTTTCGTCGGCGTTTTTCTTCGCTTCTTTTTTTGCTTGTCTGACAATACCGAAAACGATGATGCCGATAACCAATAGAAATTTAAAGATGTCTTCCATAACCTTACTATTTTTCACCGCCAAAGGTAATTATTTAATCTGATTGTAACCAACAAATTGGCATTAAAAAAGGGCAGCTTCACAGCTCCCCTAATTTTTTTAACCTAAACCTTAACTATGAAAAAATCTAATGTTTCTTTCATTCCACAAATTTGTGAATTTCTTTTAATAACGCCAAATTAACACTCGAGAAATGTTTAGTTGGTTAACATTAATTAGTATAAGGCTTCCAAATTGAGGCATTTATGCGTTATTTTTCTCCTAATTCATAAGTTTTTTTAGGGTGAAGGAGTATCTTTGCAGACGAATTTAAAATATAGAGAATAATGGAAAAAGTAACGGGAGCAGACTTTAAATCTGCAACTGCCGATGACAACAAGAAGTTGTTTATCGAAACCTACGGCTGCCAGATGAATGTGGCGGACAGTGAAGTAATTGCCTCTGTGATGCAGATGGCGGGATATTCCGTAGCGGAAACACTGGAAGAAGCGGATGCGGTGTTTATGAATACCTGCTCCATCCGCGACAATGCCGAACAAAAAATACTGAATCGTTTGGAATTCTTCCATTCGCTCAAGAAGAAGAAACGTAATCTGATTGTCGGTGTATTGGGGTGTATGGCAGAGCGTGTCAAGGATGATTTAATCACCAATCATCATGTCGACCTGGTAGTGGGGCCGGATGCTTATCTCACTCTGCCCGATTTGATTGCGGCTGTAGAAGCGGGTGAAAAAGCCATCAATGTGGAGCTTTCCACCACAGAAACCTATCGTGACGTTATCCCTTCGCGCATCTGCGGCAACCACATTTCCGGTTTTGTGTCCATTATGCGTGGATGTAACAATTTCTGTACCTATTGCATCGTCCCTTATACCCGTGGGCGGGAGCGTAGCCGTGACGTGGACAGCATCTTGAATGAAGTGGCCGACCTGGTGGCTAAGGGTTATAAAGAAGTCACCCTTTTGGGGCAGAATGTCAATTCTTACCGTTTCGAGAAGGCGGATGGCGAAGTGATTACCTTCCCCATGCTGCTGCGCACCGTAGCCCTGTCTGCTCCGGGCGTCCGTATCCGTTTCACAACTTCCCATCCCAAAGACATGAGTGACGAAACCCTGCAAGTCATTGCCGAAGTCCCTAATGTATGCCGGCATATCCACCTGCCCGTGCAGAGCGGAAGTAGCCGCATCCTGAAGTTGATGAACCGCAAGTACACTCGTGAATGGTACTTGGAGCGTGTTGCCGCCATTCGCCGATTCATTCCCGATTGCGGGCTTTCTACAGATATATTTTCCGGTTTCCACTCCGAGACCGAAGAGGACCATCAGCTTTCTCTCTCCCTGATGGAAGCATGTGGTTATGATGCCGCTTTCATGTTCAAGTATTCAGAGCGCCCCGGTACGTATGCTTCCAAGCACCTGCCCGATGATGTTCCCGAAGAGGTGAAAATCCGCCGTCTGAATGAAATCATTGCTTTGCAGAACCGTCTTTCCGCCGAAGCGAATGCCCGTTGCGTAGGCAAGACATACGAAGTATTGGTAGAGGGCGTTTCCAAGCGTAGCCGCGACCAGCTTTTCGGGCGTACCGAACAGAACCGTGTGGTAGTCTTCGACAGAGGTACGCACCGTGTAGGCGATTTCGTACAGGTAAAGGTTACGGAGTCCAGTTCGGCAACGTTGAAGGGGGAAGAAGTTTTCGGGGAATAATAAATCCGCATAGGCTGATTTTTTAATCATTACCTACTTCCCGCCGTAGTTTCTGCTATAAAAAGGGAGATTTGCTTGCATTTGTTATAAATGTGTTATACATTTGTACTACAATTAATAACAGCCAATATGAAAAATGCCGTATTATCTCCCAAAAAGCAGACTGCATTCCGTTTGAATGAAGATTTGCTTGAACGTTTGAAAGTGGAAGCTCGCAGAGAGAACCGCAGTCTGAACAATTATGTAGAAAGCGTGCTGATGGATGTGGTTTCTAAAACTCCCAATCAAACAACATTGGAGGCTATGAAAGATGCCAAAGAGAATAAGGATTTGGAAATCTTGAATGTACATGATTTCGAGAAGTTTGTAGCTTCCTTGTAAGAATGAAAGAAGTAAAAACAACCAAACAATTCAGGAAAGATTTGAAGCGGATACAGAATAATCCGAAAAAAATTGCAAACCTGAAAAAGGTTATCTTATTATTAAGTCAAACCGGAACTTTACCTGAAGAATATAACCCTCATAACCTCA
>NZ_CAUFUE010000018.1 GCF_959029255.1 uncultured Bacteroides sp.
TACCCCATCCGAAAGGAAAACCTGCTCCGGCGCTACGCCGGTAAATTATCATTTACTTTCCCAAAATTCTCTCCCAAAAAGAACTTTTGACCATTTTCATGTCTTCTTCGTGTCTGCACCCTACCTGAGCCGTACCCGGTCCGTACCAAGTCCAATCCTATAAATACGGAGCAAACACGGTTTTGGTACGTCTCGGGTAGTGGGGAAGAGGAAAAACAGAACAATTGTTCAAAAATATCCGAAAATGTACAGGGTGTCCGATATCGGACACCTTGCTTTTTAGTCTATTCTCTATTTTTCAGAGACTTACATTTTTGGCACAGATTTGGTATTAATAAAGATGAATTTATTTTTTTGAAGACAAATAACTATAATCGTACACTGTAAATAATTAAATCTTAAATAATAGTATGGATAGAGAAATTCCAAAAGAGGTGCGTAATAAAGAACGCAATAAGAAAATCATTCGTTATGGTGGCATGGGTGTAGCTGGTATAGTTCTAATCAGTGTGCTCATTTCATTGATGCGTACAGGGGTGAAAGAAAAAGACCTTGTTTTCTCAAAAGTGGATAAAGGTACGATTGAAGTCAGCGTCAGCGCTTCCGGAAAAGTAGTCCCTGCATTCGAGGAAATCATAAATTCACCGATTAATACCCGTATTTTGGAAGTATATAAGAAAGGTGGAGATAGTGTGGACATTGGAACTCCTATCCTGAAACTGGATTTGCAGAGTGCCGAAACCGACTATAAGAAAATGCTGGATGAGGAACAGATGCGCAGCTATAAGCTGAAACAGCTTAAGCTTGACAATATGACCAAACTGAATGACCTCCAGATGAAGATTAAAGTATCTGCCATGCAACTGAACCGGAAGAAAGTGGAGCTGCGTAATGAGCAATATCTGGATAGTCTCGGTTCCGGTACGACTGATAAGGTCCGTCAGGCAGAGCTTAGTTATAATGTTGCGGAACTTGAATACGAACAACTGAAGCAACAGTACGCCAATGAAAAGGAAGTGCTGCAAGCCGAATATCAGGTACAAGAGCTGGAGTTCAGTATTTTTAGAAAGAGTCTGGCGGAAACCAAGCGCACGCTGGACGATGCACAGGTGCGGTCACCCCGCAAAGCTATCCTTACTTATATCAATAATCAAATCGGCGCCCAAGTTCCCGAAGGTTCCCAAATAGCCGTAATTTCCGATTTGAGCCACTTCAAGGTAGAAGGGGAGATTGCCGATACGTATGGAGACCGTGTAGCTGCCGGTGGCAAGGCCATCGTGAAGATAGGCAGTGAAAAGTTGGAAGGAGCTGTCAGCAGTGTGACTCCACTCTCAAAGAATGGGGTGATTTCCTTTACCGTACAGTTGAACGAAGACAACAACCGCCGACTTCGTTCCGGCTTAAAGACGGATGTATATGTGATGAATGCCGTGAAAGAAGACGTGATGCGGATTGCCAATGCTTCTTATTACGTGGGGCGTGGCGAGTATGAACTCTTTGTCCGCGACTCCGATAAAGAAATCGTGAAACGTAAAGTCCGGTTGGGCGACAGCAATTTTGAGTTTGTGGAAGTTATCGGTGGTTTGCAGCCCGGTGACGAAGTGGTGGTGAGCGATATGAGTAGTTACAAAAACAAGAATAAACTAAAGCTGAAATGATAAAGATTTACTTGAAACAGGCGTGGGAGCTGTTGAAGCAGAATAAACTGTTCAGCATGCTCTACATTGTGGGTACGGGGCTGGCCATTGCCATGACAATGATTATGGCGGTGGTGTATTATGTCAAGATTGCGCCTGTCTATCCGGAGGTGAATCGCCCGAACACACTCTATCTCACCAGTTGCAAGATGGAGAGCGGAACGGAAGGTAACAAGTCGCAATACCAGTGGGCGGTGTCCTACAAGGCTTTGCAGGATTGGTTTTATCCTACCAAGAATGCCCTTTATGTTTCGGCGCAGTTGAACGATGCGGCATTTAGTAACAGCTATATACAGCCTGACGACCTCAGCGGGGACTTCCCGGTGAAGGTGAAGCTCACCGATCCCAATTTCTTCCGCATCTACCGGTTTCGCTTCTTGGAGGGGAATCCCTTCACGGCCTCCGATTTGGCAAGCGGCATCTGCACGGCCGTCATCACCGATGAGTTGTCGCGCCGTTTGTTCGGTACCGCCCAGGGGGTGGTGGGGCGTTCGTTCCGGCTGGACTATACCGACTATCGCGTCTGTGGAGTGGTCCGTTCCGGCAGTTACCTGATGCTGCGGTCTTATTCGCAGGTCTATCTGCCCTACAGTGTCGCTTCCGGCTATCGGAAACCTGAGTACGGCATGGACTATCTGGGAGCATTCAACGTCACTTTTCTGGTGAAGGACGGCGGGCAGGGCGATGCCTTGCGGGCGGAGCTGAAAGAAATAACCCGTAAGGAGAATCTGATGCATCCCGATGAATGGACAGTGGAGTTCTGGGAACAGCCTGTTCCCCATCTGCTCAGTGTATTCCAGTCCTATTCCAGCGAGGAACTTGATGTATGGGCCACGGTACGCCACTTTCTGCTGATGCTGCTCGTCCTGCTGTTGGTGCCCTCGCTCAATCTGAGCGGCATGATAGGAAGCCGCATGGAGAGCCGCCTGGCAGAGATGGGTGTGCGCAAGTCTTTCGGCGCAGGACGTGGAAAACTGCTTGGACAAGTGATGTGGGAGAACTTATTGCTGACATTGCTTGGCGGTGTATTAGGACTGTTGCTGGCATGGCTGGCACTCTACGTGTCGCGCGAATGGGTATTTACTGTGTTCGACAGATGGAGCAGTGTGATTCCCGATGGTGTCGATGTCAAGGTATCGGGCGAGATGTTGTTTGCCCCGCTGGTGTTCGTTGCCACTTTGCTGCTGTGCGTGGTGCTCAATATGCTGTCGGCGCTTGTTCCGGCTTGGCATTCGTTGCGCCGTCCCATTGTGAACTCCCTGAATGAAAAACGATAAATAAGAAGACTGAAACACGAAAAGATTATGTGGAAATTGATAGTGAAAAATCTTTGGGCACGCCGTCGGCGTAACGGGTGGCTTCTGGCAGAACTGGTATTGGTGAGTATCATCAGCTGGGTGATACTGGATCCGGTGATTGTAGTGACGCACGACCGCAACATCCCTTTGGGATATGATTCCGACCGCCTTTGCCTCGTTTCACTGGCCGCATTGCAGCCCAATGCTCCGGGCTATGCGGCCGAAGCCCAAGACTCCGCCTCCTTGGTGGACGGCTATCTGAGCCTGGTGCGCCATGCCAGAAGCTTTGAGGGCGTGGAACTTGCCACTCCGGTTTTAGGTTTTTGCTACCCCAATTCGCAGGGAAACGGGAATACCTCTTACATTGCCGAGGGCGATACGGTGTCTCATCAAATCATGTGGATGCAGTTCCTGCCGCATACGCAGTTCTTCGAGACCTACGGCTTCCGTCCGGGCACGGGGCGTACACCCCAACAGCTGTCCGACTATAACTATACCCAGCAAGACATCGTCTTGACCGAGAATGCGGCATACGAGATTTTCGGCACTAAGGATGTGCAGGGCAAGCGTACCGTAAGCTATAGTGATGGTGATACACTCTATAAACCTATCATCGGCATCTTGGGTGCCATCAAAGCGTATAGTGACTGGCGACCTACGTCCGTAGCGTTTACCCCCACCTTGTCCATTGATGCGGGCGACATACCGAACTATGCCCAAATCCTGATACGGGTGAAAGAAGGTGTCAGCGTGGAACGCTTCATACACGACTTTCGTCCGTGGATGCTGAAGGAGATGCGACGTGGTAATCTCTTTGCCCGCTGTATCAGCCCTTACAGCGACCTTATTGCAGACTTGGAGGCGGACAGTTCCGTCCCTATTTATCGCCGCAACTTGGCGATGGCAGTGTTCTTTCTTCTCAACCTTTGCCTGGGTGTCATCGGCACTTTCTGGTTGCAGACACGTAGCCGCCGCGAGGAAGTGGGCGTGATGCTCTCCTTTGGTGCTACACCGAGGCGCATTGTCTGCCAGTTGCTGGGTGAGGGAACGGTACTGACGGTACTTGCCTCGTTGACAGGTTTCCTCGTTTATCTGCAATATGCGATGAGAGAGGGGCTGAACAACGGACTCGATTGGCACAACTCGGCGGTAACGGCCTGGTCATCGAATTTCGGAACGGCTGCGGTAGAGCCGCTCGAAACGTATTGGGTAAGCAATTTTGCGCAACATTTCAGCATTGTGTCACTTGCTATTCTTATGATATTGCTGGCGGTAGTACTTGTCGGCATCTATATCCCTGCCCGCAACATCAGTCGCATATCGCCCACCAAAGCGCTACGGGAGGAATAGGGTAGATGTCCTAGTATGTGTAGCATAATTATATAGAATCAAACAGAACAGAATAATAACAATTAAAATACTTACCATTATGATTAAGTTAACTGAAATCAACAAGATTTATCGTACCAACGAAATTGAGACCGTTGCATTGGAGAATGTAAACCTCGAAGTGAATAAAGGGGAATTCCTTAGTATCATGGGACCGTCAGGTTGCGGTAAATCAACTCTGTTGAACATCATGGGATTACTGGACGCACCTACAAGCGGAACGATTGAGATTGCAGGCGTTAAAGTGGATGGCATGAAGGATAAAGAACTGGCTGCTTTCCGTAATCAGAAGCTGGGGTTCGTTTTTCAGTCTTTCCATTTGATTAATTCATTGAATGTATTGGATAATGTAGAGCTCCCCTTACTATACAGAAAGGTATCGGCTAAAGAACGTCGCCGCCTGGCGGAAGAAGTATTGCAAAAAGTAGGTTTGAGCCATCGAATGCGCCACATGCCTACACAGCTTTCCGGTGGTCAGTGCCAACGTGTCGCCATTGCCCGTGCCATAATCGGCAATCCGGAGATAATCCTCGCCGATGAGCCTACCGGTAACTTGGACTCAAAGATGGGTGCCGAGGTAATGGAACTCTTGCATCAATTGAACAAGGAAGACGGACGTACCATCGTCATGGTAACCCATAATGAAGAACAGGCCCGGCAAACCAGTCGTACCGTCCGCTTCTTCGACGGTCGCCAGGTGGAATAATTGCTATTTAATTATCAACTGTCAACTACCAATTATCGATTAAAATATGCAAACCATTCGTCAAGCCTTTATGCTTTTACGGCAAAATCCTCTGCTGAGTATTATATCTATATTGGGTACAGCTTTCGCTATCACCATGATTATGGCTATTGTCATTACTTGGCAGACGAAATACTCTGATATCGAACCGGAGGTAAATCGTAGCCGGTGTTTGTTTGTCAGCAAGACGCATATACAAAACAAAGAGAATAAAGGCTGGAATAATTATAGCGGTTGTTCGCCTGTTTTCATGAAGGAGTGTGTGCAGCCACTGAAGGAAGTGGAAGCTTGTTCGTCTTTTATTCCTGCAACAGTGGCATTGCTTTCTATGACAGACGGTACCAACCGTGTGAAGGTAGATGCCTTGGAAACTGACCCGGGTTTTTGGAAAGTTTTCAAGATGCGGTTCATTGCCGGACGTGGATTTGATGAAACGGATTGGGGCGGTGAAGTGCCGAGCATAGTCATTTCGGCTTCTGTAGCCCGGAAAGTATTTGGCACGACGGATGTAGTAGGGAAAAGCTTGCTGCTGAACCGTGACGAAGCACGTATCTGCGGGGTTGTCAAAGATGTATCTGTAACCGCTAAGGATGCATACGCGCAAGTCTGGAGCATGTATCCGCGCCATCGGTTGAATGCCACTTCTGTCTGGAGTTATGCCAATGGGTTTACGGTAGCGGCGTTGGCACGTTCCTCGGACGATATCCCTGCCATCAGACAGGGGATAGAAAAACTTGTGAAAGATGTAAATGCGGGGCTTCCTGATTTTCAACTCGATATCATGGAGCAGCCGGATGGAATAGTGGAACATGCCAATCGTGTGTGGTCTAATGTGGGGCCGGATTTATCCATGCTCTATCTGCAATACCTCATTGCGTTAATCATCATTCTGTTGGTTCCTTCACTCAATCTTTGCGGATTGAGTAACAGCCGTATGCAGCAGCGCATGGCGGAATTGGGGGTGCGTAAGGCATTTGGAGCGACACGAAGTATTCTGATACGGCAAATCCTGAATGAGAATCTGGTACTTACCCTGCTGGGTGGAATCGTAGGACTGGGGTTTAGCTATGCCGCTGTCTATATGATGCGTACCTGGCTGTTCATTAATAGCGATAACATTGGTACTTCCGGTGATTTCAGCCTGAGCATGTCGGTACTGTTCAGTCCCGCAGTCTTTTGCCTGGCGTTCCTTTTTTGTCTGTTTATTAATTTGCTGAGCGCCGGACTTCCTGCATGGATTGCTACGAAGCGTGCTATTGTTGATTCGTTGAACGATAAATAACAAGTTTGATTATGAAATTCATAGTACATAATTTACACATGATTTGGGCACGTTTCCGCAATAACGGATGGGTGTTAGCAGAATTGTTTCTGGTGTTTATCGTGATGTGGTTTCTGTGTGATTCGTTAGGATGCCTGAAATATACTTTCTACCGCCCGTTGGGATACGACATCGAGCATGTTTATCGGCTTACCATGATTATGGGTGGCGAGAGTAGGGATACCAGTATGACAAGGGCTGATAAATATCTTGGCATCCTGGAAAAGCTTGAAAAGGAACCTTCGGTTGAGTCGGCATTTCTTTCGTATTGGAGTTTGCCGATGGATGGAAATAATTCTTTCAATTCGATAGCTGCCAATGATACTGTCGGACTGAACGGACGCATGATTTATGCAACCGGCGGGTATACTCGTGTATTCCGTATGAGTGAAGACACCAAGCGCCTTTTTGCAGACATGCCGACAGACGGAAATCATGTGATACTGACTGAAAAGGCTTTTAAGTATTTCAAAGAAAAACTGCCGGACTTTTCGCTTGATACACCCTTGACATGGTATGGGGATTCAGCGAATATCATTACTCAAAGCGGAATGATAGGGAATGTCCGTAGTTACCGTTATGGAGAAAATAGTGGATGTTTCTTCCAGCGATTAGATGAAAATGTGATAAGGAAGGATTACTCCGATGATCGGGCGCAGATTGCCTTTCGGGTGAAAGCTGCCGCTGATTCTCCTGATTACCGTTCCCGTTTTATCAGTGAAATAGCTCCAAGTCTCGATACGGATAATATGTTTGTTGCAGATGTTATTCCGTACGATGAGCAGCAGTTGCAGTTCGAGGTGATGAGTGGCGATACGGATAAGGTGAATACACAAACAGTTGTCGTGCTCTTCCTTTTGGTCAATGTTTTCCTTGGATTGATAGGCACATTCTGGTTCCGTACCCGTCGCCGTCGCGGTGAAATTGCTTTGAGGTTGGCTATGGGGAGCACGAAGGGACAGATATTCCGTTTGCTGACGGGAGAAGGGTTGTTGCTGCTGACGCTTATTACCATCCCCGCCATGATTATTTGCTATAATGTGGGCATTGCCGAATTGAAGATAGGAAGAACCGATTTGATTTCGACCTGGCCTGTGGAATGGAGTTTTATTCGTTTCTTGCTGGGGTCGCTTGGCGCATGGATATTGATAGCATTCATGGTGGTGACAGGCATTTGGTTCCCGGCACGGCAAGCCATGAAGATTCAGCCTGCCGAAGCGTTGCACGAAGAATAATCGATATATAACAATAATAAAAATAACTCAAAAAACAGATTGCTATGAAGACTTTATCAATAACTCTGATTTTTTTATTTGCCGCAATTGCAGGCACAGTTTATGCTACCAATGGCAAAGATGCCAAGGTAAGTGAGGTTCGCAAAGTAGAAGCGTTTTCGTCTGTGGATATGACTTCCGTGGCAACCGTTTACTTCACGCAAAGCGATACTTATTCTTTGAAAATAGAGGGTAAGGAAGAATATGTGAAAAACGTTTCTTCATCCGTAGAGAAAGGATGCCTGACCATCGGTTTTAAGAATAAGAAAGAAAAACGTAACGTGAAACAGGGCGTGACGATTTATCTGTCTGCGCCCGATTTGAAGAAGGTGGAATTTACCGGGGTCGGTTCCTTCAATTGCAAAACTCCTTTGAAGCTGGATGATGTGAAGTTTGAAGTAGAAGGTGTGGGAAATTTGTATGTGAAAGATTTGATATGTACCTCGCTCAGCGTGAGCATGGAAGGGGTAGGTGACGCTGATATCCATGTGAATTGCGACCGTCTACGTGCCAGTGTGGAGGGTGTGGGCAGTGTGAAACTGAGCGGGGCTGCCGGAACTGCCGATATTTCGAAGAGCGGCATTGGTAGCGTAAATACCCGTAATTTAAAAGTGGGGCGGTGATTGAAGCTTCCGTCATCTTGATTGTAAATGATAAACTGCAAACAAAAGTATGATAAAACAATACTTTAATCAGGCATGGGCGCAACTTCGCCAACAGCCGTTGATAAGTGCTGTCAGCATAGTCGGTACGGCACTTGCCATCTTCCTCATTATGTTGGTGGTAATGATGCAACAGGTGCATGTGGTTTCGTTCGCTCCGGAGAGTAACCGTGACCGCTTTCTGCATGTCAAGTGGATGAGTATTTCCAATAAGGATTGGGGTGATGGTACAAGTAATGGTCCGATGAGTGTCCGTACAGCCCGTGAATGTTTCCAGTCATTGAAAACTCCCGAAGCTGTTTCTATCTATGCCTGTCAGACGGAATC
The DNA here is from genome assembly GCF_959029255.1 of uncultured Bacteroides sp. GTDB lineage: Bacteria > Bacteroidota > Bacteroidia > Bacteroidales > Bacteroidaceae > Bacteroides. Next base: position 8,714 of record NZ_CAUFUE010000018.1, read on the forward strand.
CACACCGGTCAATCTGCCGGGGCAACCGTCAACCGGGGTAGATATGCTGCAAACGGATGATGTGTTCTGGCGGATATTCGATTTCTCTTTTACTGCGGGAAAACCATACGACAAGGCGACGTTTGATGCCGGAATACCGGTAGCGGTCATTACTGAAAGCGTATCGCGTCATCTTTTCGGAACTACGGAGTCTGTCGGCCATGAGTTTTTGTTGAATCATGCTCCCTATAGGGTGTGTGGTGTGGTGAAGGATGTTTCTACTCTTGCCACTACAGCCTATGGGCAGGTTTGGATACCTTTTACCTCTACCAATTTCAGGAATGACGTGTGGAGTGAGCACATGGGAATGGCCAGTTGTATCATTCTGGCACGGGACCGCAATGATTTTCCCGCTATCCGCGAGGAAGCCGAGCGCCGTCAACAAGAATACAATACACTTATCGGTGAGCAAGGCTATGAGCTGATTTACCGTAACCGTCCATACGACCAGGAGAAGAATGCACTTTTGAGCGGTGCCAATGTGGAACCGGATGTAAATGCGGCACGCCGTCAACGGCTCATCATATTTGCTATCCTGCTCATTGTTCCGGCTATAAACTTGAGCAGTATGACACAGAGCCGCTTACGCCAGCGTGTCAGTGAGGTGGGAGTGAGAAGGGCTTTCGGCAGTACACGCATGGAAATCATGGGACAGATTGTTGCTGAAAATATGGTAGTGACTCTTTTTGCCGGTGTGTTGGGGTTACTGCTGAGTGTCGTGTTTGCTTATTTGGGTGAATCCATGCTTTTTGCCGAAGGATTCAGCAAGAGCGTAAATGCACCGCTCATCGATGCTTCCATTCTGCTGCATGCCTCTACCTTTGGGTGGGCATTACTCTTCTGCTTCATACTGAATCTGTTGAGCAGTGGAATTCCTGCATGGAAAGCTTCAAGAATAGGGATAGTGAATGCATTGGGAGGAAAACTCCAGAAATAGGGTGTTAATATGTTGAGATAAACAAGATGACAAAGAAACTTTTTACGCAGATAAAGAACGAGTGGCGGAATAACACATGGCTGGCTCTGGAACTGTTGGTCGTGAGTGTGGTGATGTGGTATATCGTTGACTACATCTACACTCAGGCCGCCACCGCCATGGAGCCGAGGGGCTTCGACATTGAACATTGCTACCTTATTAATATGGGGTATCTTACGGACAAAAGTCCCGACTACATACCCAACCAGCCTGTCGAAGAGCAACAAAAGGATGTACAGGAGATGCTGGACCGTTTGAAGCACTGTCCGGATGTAGAGGCTGTGAGCCTTTCGCAGAATTCCTATCCTTACAACGGAAGTAACAGCACATCAGAGGTGCGGTATGACACATTGCAGTCGCCGAACTGGACGATACGATGTCTCGTCACACCGGATTTCGTACGGGTTTTCCGCTATCGGGGCACGCGTGGCGAGACTCCCGAACAGTTGGCCGCAATGTTGGAGAAGGATGACCAGTTTCTTGCTTCGGACAACCTTTTCAGAAAGTATGACGTTCCGCTGACTTCGTTCGTAGGGAAACGGTTTTACCTCTTCGGTGATACAACCAGTACGGTGAAGTTGGCTGCCGCCATACAAAACGTGCGCTACAGTGACTATCAACAGGCGCGCAACTCTTACCGCATGCTTTATAAAATGCCACCCGCATGGATGGACTATAGCAAGGAATGGTGTGTGCGCGTGCGTCCCGACCGGGATCATGATTTCATTGAGCGTTTGAAAGCTGACAGTGAGAAGCTATATCGTGTGGGCAACATCTTCATAGCCGAAGTCCGTTCGTTTTCCGATATCCGTGAAGATTTCCAACGTGGTTGGATGACCGGATTGCGCAGCTATATGGCAGGCATGGGATTTCTGTTGCTGAATATCTTCCTCGGATTGCTGGGTACGTTCTGGTTCCGCACGCAGCAGCGCCGGGCCGAAATAGCATTGCATAAAGCACATGGGGCTACGGACTGCGGTATTTTCAGGCGTCTGCTTTGTGAGGGTTGGGTGTTGCTGCTGATTGTCACTCCTATAGCACTAATTGTAGATTACAATCTGGCACACATGGAACTGAATTCCTGGCGTAACGATACTACGCTGGAATGGGATAGATTATTGATTTGCGCTACTGTCACTTTTTTGCTGATAGCATTGATGATTGCCATCGGCATCGGTATCCCTGCACGTAAAGCAATGAAGGTGCAGCCTGCCGAAGCATTGCATGATGAATAAAACAACTATTTAAGATGATACGACTTTATTTTCAACAAGCCTTTTACCACCTGCGCGAGAATCCCATCATCACATGGGTTTCCGTGATAGGTACAGCCCTTGCCATCTGCATGATTATGGTGCTGGTCATTACCTTGCAGGTGCGCATGGTGGATTGTGAACCGGAAGTGAACCGTTCTCGTTCGCTTTATGTCTCTACTATGGCGGTGAGATATAAAGGGACTGACAACGGGGCATACGGACACATGTCTGTCCAGACGGGCAAGGGATGTTTTAAGCCGCTTACTACGGCAGAGTCTGTCACGCTTATATCTTTACCGGAGAAAGTGCGCGTGTCGTTGCCTGCCGGAGCGAAGCTGACAGCGGATATGGTACAGACGGATGAGCAGTTCTGGCATATCTTCCGGTTCCGCTTTCTGAGTGGTAAAGGTTTCAGTAAAGCCGAAAGTGATGCCGGAATACCTTGTGCTGTCATTTCTGCTACTGTGGCACGCCGATTATTTGGTACTACGGATGTAGCAGGGCAGACACTGCAACTGAACCATGTGGATTATCGAATCTCGGGGGTTGTAGCGGATGTTTCCATGCTTGCCACTTCGGCATACGGGCAAGTATGGGTACCTTATAACTCTACCGATGCTGCCGGATTTGCTTGGCTTGAAAATACGATGGGACAGATGAAGGCTGTGATTTTGGCACATTCGTCTGCTGATTTCCCGGCTATCCGTGAGGAGGTAGAGCGTTTGCGCCTTGCGTATAACGCCGGCTTATCTGAGGTGGAAATCTTTTATCGTGACCAGCCCGATGGAGTTTTTGCCAATCTATACCGTAAATGGGACCATTTACCGGATGTGAAAGGCGTCATCTTGCGCTACGTGCTTGTCATCGTCATTTTATTGCTGGTACCTGCCATCAACCTTTCTTCAATGACCCTTTCACGGATGCGGAAACGTATGAGTGAAATCGGTGTGCGCAAAGCGTTCGGCGCTACGGGCAGCGAACTGGTGAGACAGGTGTTTTTTGAAAATTTGCTGCTTTCGTTGTTGGCAGGCATAGTCGGACTGGCTTTGAGTTACGGTGCCACTTTCCTGCTGAACGGTTTCCTTTTTGGCAATAGTGCTAATGCTTATTTAAGTGGAGATACTTCACTGACACTCGGCATGTTGCTTTCACCATGGGTTTTTCTTGCAGCTTTCGGTTTCTGTCTGTTGATGAATTTGCTTTCGGCCGGTATTCCGGCATGGAGGGCTTCGAAGATGAATATAGTGGATGCAATTAATCAAAAGGGGGAATAACGTATGAAGAATATATTGATTCAAATTAAGAATGAATGGCGTTCCAGCCTTTTCCTCTTCACGGAACTGCTGCTGGTGTTTGTGGTGTTGTGGTACATTGTGGATTGGACTCTGGTTACTTTCCGTGTTTATAATATCCCGATGGGGTTTGACACGGAACACTGCTACAATATTACGGTCGGCAGACTTACTTCCCAATCGGCCGCCTATAATCCAGCTTTGACTGCGGCCGATGATATGGAACATCTTGTGGAGATTGCGGAACGGCTGAGGCACCGCCCGGGGGTGGAGGCTGTAGCGCTTTCACAGAACTGTTTCCCTTATAATGACGGCAGTAACGGTCTCAATTTGGGACTGGATACAATATCGGAGAATGTGCATCTGCTGTGGGTAGAACCCGATTTCTTCCGTGTATTCCGTTATGGGGGAACGGACGAGGAAATGTTTGTCCGCATGGCTTCTGCCATTAGGGATGACCGTATGGTTGTTTCTTCCAATCTTTTTGCCGACTATCCGCTATTGCATTTGGGCGATGCAGCTTCGTTGCAGGACCGTGAATTTGTACTGCTGAATTTCGGTAGCGATGTCCGGCGTCGCGTGGGGGCTGTCGGAACGCCTGTGCGTTGGTCGCACTTCTACACTTCTTCGGAATGGGGCGGTTCCTATGCGGCTTTGCATCTTAATCTGGACAGATTGAAAGAGTATGGTAATCCTGGATACATTACCCTCAGTTTGCGTGTGTGTCCTGATGACGATACCGATTTTATGGTAAAGCTGATGGATGACGTTGACCGCCTCTATCAAGTGGGAAATCTCTACTTGCTCGATGTAACTTCCTTCAAGGACTTGCGTGAGATTTGCGAACGGGAGGATATGAATGAAGCCAAGACCCAGCTTTGTGTACTAGGTTTCTTGTTGATGAATATTTTCCTCGGTGTCATTGGTACATTCTGGTTCCGTACGCAACAGCGGCGTAAAGAGGTGGCTCTGCGTATGGCGTTGGGCAGCAGCCGCAATGCAATCTTTTCTCGCTTGATGGGTGAAGGAGTAATGCTGCTTACCCTTGCGACAGTACCGGCAATAATCATCACCTTTAATATCGGGATAGCCGAATTGGTGGATATTGATAAGATGTCATTTACGGTCAGCCGTTTCTGGCTTGCCCTTGCATTCACTTGGTTGCTTATGGCTTTGATGATTATAGCTGGAATTTGGTATCCTGCACGGATGGCAATGAAAGTTCAGCCTGCCGAGGCTTTACACGATGACTGAGAATTCAGGATATAATTGAAATATAGGTAGGAGTAGATACCACTTATCCAATGAAAAGTGACAGTAAATACAAATTCTTCCGTAGATATTTTAATATTGCTGTCATGTGGTATTCTACTGTCTTTTCACTGATGGATAGTTGCTCGGCAATCTGTTTGTAGGTCATGCGCTGTTGCCGGCTCATGCGGAATATCTGTTGTTGCCGTTCTGTCAATTGGGAGATTAGAAAAGAAAGATGTTGTTTTAAGTCGGACATTTCAAGTTTATCTTCCTCTTCATACGATTTTTCTATAGATTGCAATACCGTTACTTTCAAAAAAGCGTAATTCAATTGTTTGCGAGAATGGTTGAAAACCTTGTTACGGGTAATAATAAACAGAAACCCTTCAAAAGATTGTTCTTCATCCACTAAGTGCTTTGCTTCCCATAACTTGATAAAAACTTCCTGTACTACTTCTGCCACATCTTCAGGAGAAGTAATATATAGACTGGAGAAGTGATATACTTTCTCCCAGTAGAGTTTGTATATAGCTGAGAAGGCTTCCTCGTCACCTTCTTTGAATTTTTTTATTAATTCTTTGTGTGTCATTTTAACCTTTGATGTGCGAAGTTAATTAATAATTTTATTATAAAGATAAAAAGAAAAAAAGAATTTAGAAAAAAAATAGTATTTCGCCTAGGGTATGGAATTTGGGAAGTGTATTTATAGTACATAGGCAAAATATATCTAATGGAAAAAGGAAAGAAAAATACTAAGCTGATAAAAGGTTTATTTAAAAATGAACTTAAGCGGGAAGAACTCGAAGCATTGACCGAAATCGACATTGTAAAACAGAGAATGGAAGAACAATGGGAAGAATGTGCTGAGAAAATAGATTCTACAATTGGAGAACAAATATGGACTAACATTCTGAAGAAATATAAGACGGGTGGACAAAGAAGATTTTTATTTCAGGTGCGCCGACCGTTGATTGCTGCTTGCATTAGCCTGTTCTTGATAATTAGTGGATATTTCGTATTACAAGGAACCCGGATTTTAGAAAAGCCGGAGTTTTTGGAAGTGGTGGCAAAGAATAATATGTTGTATATATTGCCGGATAGTTCCAAAGTATGGATGCGCCCGCAAAGTTCAATTCGTTTTGCCAAGGATTTTACGAAAGACAAGAATGTCTGGCTGAAAGGAAGCTCATTGTTTGAAGTACGTAAGCAGTCGGGAAGTAAGTTTCATGTATATATAGAAAAAGCGTTTATAGAAGTAAAAGGAACGCGCTTTTTAGTTGAGAAACAAGAAGATGGGAAAGATGAAATAACCCTTTTCAATGGTAGTGTGATGTTTAAGGTGGAAAGTACCGGAGAACAAGTTGAGATGCAACCTTTACAGCAGGTACTGTACGATTCATCGGATAGTGAGATACAAATGCGAAATATAGAAAATATAGAATGGCAGGATGGAAAATTCAAGTTTAATGCCATGCCTTTAAATCAGTTACTACATGTTATAAGCCAGATATACAATGTGCAGATTGTATTTGAGGGGAAGGGGGATAATCCATCTTTTAGCGGTACTATTCGGCAGGATGAATCGTTGAGACATGTAATCGATAAAATATGTTTCATAATGAATCTTCATGAAGCAAGGGACGGCGATAGAATAATAATTACTAACTAAAAATATTTTAAAGTTAATCTTATGTCTAATATTAATTAATTAAAGCATGAAAAAAGAGAATTTTTTTTCTTGGCGGTATCTTCGGATTATCGCAGTATTTTTGTTCTTATATCCGATTTCGGTTCTGGCTGCACAGAGCAACATATCGGTGAAAGGACAGTATTCTTTAAAAGAAGCTATCCAGTTTATAGAGAAAAATAGTGAATATACTTTCTTCTATAAGGATAGTGATTTAAAAGATAAATCCAAAAGAAACATCAATTTCAGTGGTACGGTTGACGAATTGTTGGAACAACTGTTTACAGGTACTGGTGTCGGTTATGTGATAAAGGATAAAGATGTTATTTTCAAAGTATCAAAGACTGAAAGTGTTGAGCAGCAGCAACCCAAGAAACGTGTAATCACAGGTACTGTTATGGATGGGGATTTGAAAGAGCCTATTATCGGTGCCAGTGTATGGTTGAAAAACAGCTCTTCCGGTGCGATTACCGATTTAAATGGAAAGTACACTCTTACTGTTGAGGGAATCGGTGGTGTGATTGAATTTTCATTTATCGGTATGAAGAAGGAGGAAGTGGCTATTGGTGATAAAAAGGTTATTGATGTTACTCTGTATTCGGATACAAAAGCATTGGAAGAAGTAGTGGTAGTAGGTTACGGACACCAGAAGAAAGAGAGCGTCGTAGGCGCTATTTCTTCAATGGATGTAAGCGGACTGAATATTCCGGGTTCTAACATATCCAATGTGCTGGCTGGGCAATTGGCAGGTGTCGTTTCTATGCAGGCATCTGGTGAACCGGGTAAGAACAGTGCTTCGGACTTCTATATTCGTGGTATTGCTTCTTTCAAAGGAAATTCCACTCCTTTGGTTTTGGTAGATGGTATCGAACGTGAACTGGACTTGGTTGACGTAGATGATATTGCTACTTTCTCCATCTTGAAAGACGCTTCCGCATCTGCTGTTTATGGTGTACGTGGTGCTAATGGTGTTATTCTGATTACAACTAAGAAAGGTAGTGAAGGTAAGCCTCGTATTAATGTACGTGCAGAGATGGGCTTCAAGACTCCCACCCGTATGCCTGAAATGGTAAATTCCATGCAATGGGCTGAAATGTATAATGAAGCCAAAGGGTTGATTGGTAATGGTGATGGGGGATACTCTCAAGAAGATATTCAGAGATATAGAGACGGTTCTGATCCGGATCTTTATCCGAACGTGAATTGGTTGGATCAGATGTATAAGAATTTGGCATCAAGTGAACGTGTCACTTTGAACCTTTCAGGTGGTGGTGATATCTGTAAATACTATATATCAGGTGGTTTCTATAATGAAGGTTCTATCTTTAGAAATGCCGGTAATGTTTACGATTATAATTCTTCTATCCATTATACAAAATTTAATTTCCGTGCCAATATGGATTTTGCAGTCACTCCGACTACTACATTCAATGTGAACTTGGCTAATATTTATGAAAGTTCATGGGGGCCGGGAACAGCAATAAATGATATTTGGACATCTGCATTCAACGCTTCTCCGAATGCTTATCCTGTACAATATTCGGACGGAACACTTTCTGCACCTTCTGATGCTACTGGTAATAACCCGTGGAACTTATTGGTACACTCCGGCTACCGCGAACAAAACTGGAACTCTGCGCAATCATTAGTGGGCGTTACTCAAAAATTGGATATGATTACTCCGGGGCTGACGGCTAATATCAAGTTTTCATGGGATGCATCCAATAATACTCTTCAGGTTCGTTCCAAGACTGCACCACAATTTCATGCAACAGGTAGAAATGATGACGGAACTTTGAACTACAACACAATCTATCCGGGTTCCAATAACTTGTCGTATGCTTCTCCGGTAACAGTATCCAAGATGACTACTTACATGGAGGGGTCTCTAAACTATACTCGTTTATTTGCAGAAAAACATCGTGTAGGTGCTTTGTTTTTGTATAATCACAAGATTTATAAATTACTGACAGCCGGTAATCAAAAGGCATCGTTGCCTTATAAGAGTCAAGGACTTGCAGGACGGTTAACGTATGCTTATAAAGATACCTATTTTGCTGAATTCAATATGGGATATACCGGTTCTGAGAATTTTGCCCGTGGGCATCGTTTCGGATTTTTCCCGGCCTATGCATTAGGTTGGATGGTATCCAATGAAAAATGGTTTGAACCATTGACGAAAGTTGTAAATGATTTGAAATTCAAAGCATCTTATGGTAAAGTAGGTAATGATGATATCGGGACATCCAGAAGATGGGCTTATGAACCGACAATAAATGTAGTAAATGCCGATAATGTATGGGCTTATGGGGCAACGGGAAATATGAAACCAACTGCTTATCGCGTAGGTGAAATTGCGAATAATAATGTGTCTTGGGAAGAAGCTACTAAAGTGAATGTGGGTATTGAAGCGCGTCTATTCAATAAATTGAAAATCCAGGCAGATTACTTCTATGAACAACGTGACGGTATTTTCCTTCAGCGTGATGGCTTGCCTGCAATTGCCGGTTTCTCTACACTTCCGTATGTAAATGTGGGTAAGGCAAAAGTATCAGGTATTGATGGTACTCTTGAATATCAACAGCAGGTTGGCAAGGTTTTGTTAACAGGACGGGGTAATTTTACTTTTTCACGTAATCAGATGCTGAATAATGACCAACCGGATCATGAATATAAATACCAAAATGTAATTGGCAAACCTTTTGGACGTGGAGGTGTATCACAACGTATGGGTTATGTTGCATTGGGCTTTTTTGAAAGCCAGGAAGAGATAGATAATAGTCCGGCGCAGAGTTTTGGAGAATACAGGGTTGGTGACATCAAGTATCAGGATGTAAACGGTGACGGTGTTATTAACTCTTACGACCAAATAGCTATCGGTTATACTGATCTTCCTGAAATTACTTATGGATTTGGGTTGACGGCTAAATGGAAAGATTTCGATGCCAGTGTATTTTTTCAAGGTATAGCACATTCCTCTATCTATTTGAATGGTAATCCTTTGCACCCCTTCACCAGTAATAATATGGATCGTGCTGCTTTTTATGAGGATATTTATGATTATTCATGGAAGACGACGAATACAGCCGAACAAAATGCCTTGGCAAAATACCCACGGGTAGCCTATGGTTCGGATGCCGGGCAGGTCAATAACGCGCAGTCATCCACATTGTGGTTACGTGATCGTGATTTTCTTCGTCTAAAAAATGCGGAAATAGGTTATACATTGCCGAAAACTCTGTTAAACCGTACTTTTATTAAGTCTTTCCGTATCTATGTTGCAGGAACAAACCTGCTTACATTCAGTAAGTTTAAACTGTGGGATCCTGAATTGCTGGACACTACCAATGGAGCAAAATATCCGAATAATATGACTGTGACTGTCGGTATAAACGCTAATTTTTAATTAATAATATGGAATCAATATGAAACGATCAATACTAAAATATATATTGTTATTTTGCGGAGTAATTCCTTTATTAACTTCGTGCGAAAGTTTTCTGGATAAGCAGGAAACGGAAGACATGACTTTTGAACAAATTTGGCAAAAGAGAGACTATGTACGCGGATATTTTCAAGGCGCTATGAGTTTTCTGCCTAATGATTTAACCGGTTATGTAAATGCTCCTACGAGCGCGGCTACGGATGAACTTATCAATGCATCAACAGTAAGTGGTGAATTGATTAATACGGGGTCTTGGAATGCGGTTAATGTACCAGGTAATACTGTAGGTGATTTAAGTATGTATAACGGAATACGTGAATGTAATATTTTCATGCAGAATGTTTATACATGTAATGATCCTACCGTGACACAGGAAGATAAAGATGATTGGTATTGGTGTGTACGTTGGGCACGGGCTTATTATTATTTTCTGATGATGCGTAATTACGGTCCGGTGTTCTTGGTAGGAGATGAAATCATCAATGCTGATGCCACTACTGAATCATTATATCGTCCACGTAATACTTGGGAGCAGTGTGTAGATTATGTAACTACTGAAATGACCAAATGCGCTGAATACTTTGAATCACAAGGGAAACAAAGTTGGAATTCAGATGACGAAAAAGGCTTGCCTACTGCCGGTGCTGCTTTGGCTGTAATTTCAAGGTTAAAATTATACTCCGCTCGTGATTTATTTAACGGAAACACTTTGTATGCTACTGTAAAAAATCCTGTGACAACAGAATTTCCTGATCTTTCGGGAGTAGATCTTTTTCCACAAACTTATAGTAACGAAAAATGGAAAGAGGCTGTGCTGGCTGCTCAAGCTGTAATTGATTTAGGGAAATATACTCTATATAGAGATGCTTCTAATGATCCGTATGCCAATTATCTTGGTATTACTGAAGTTGATTGGAATAGCGAACTTATTTGGTCTACCGGATATGCCAATAGAGGCATTATTGCCAGAAGAACCACTCCGGTAGGTGTGAAGAAAATAGCTGGAGGTAACGCATTGGCTTATGGTGCGATAGGCCCTTCACAGCAACAAGTGGATGCTTATGCAATGGACAATGGTAAATATCCGATTATCGGATATGAAGCTGACGGAAGTCCTGTTATTGATCCGACTTCGAATTATCCGGAAGATGAGTTCGGTGTAACTAAATTTGCAAATCCTTTCCTGGTTCATCTTGCTCAAAATCCGACGGCGGAAAATGATAAGATTACTCGTGATTGCCGTAATATGTTTGTAAAACGTGAACCGCGTTTTTATATAGCTGTATATTGGAGTGACAGTAATTGGAAATATGGTCCGGGTGCAACTCATTATGCATTGTGTAGCATGGCAAGTGGAGGTAATTCAAACTCTTCTCACGACCACTCAAGAGGAGGTTATTTGGTTAATCGTTTTGCAAAGCACACGGTGAATTTTGCCAATAATCCTACTTCATATATGGTCTTTCCTACTTTCCGTTTGGGAGAAATTTACCTAAATTATATTGAGGCAGCTCTGGAATGGGAAAAAAGGACAGGAGATACTCAGTATCATGCACAAGCTATGAAGTATTGGGACGATTTACGTGACCGTTCGGGTATGGAGTCTATAACAGATGTTTATCCCGGCGCTACTATTGCTGATTTGATAGAATATTGTCGTAAAGAACGCAGAATAGAGCTTGCTTTTGAAAACCATCGTTATTATGATACACGTACGTGGATGATTGCTACCGATACTGATAATGGCTCTATCTATGGTATGAATATAGAGGCAAAAGCTGCTTCAGAAACAGATACTCCAGCCTCATTTTGGCAGAGAACTGTAGTTCAGCATCGTGTGTTCAGGGCTAATCACTATTTGTATCCGTTTGCACAGAGACAAATAGAGCGTAATACATTACTGACACAGAACTATGGTTGGAAATGAGTTATAGTATTATAAATCTAATTAGAATAAAATTGATATGAAGACAAAAATATATATACTTTCGCTTTTGGGTAGCTTGTTGCTGACTATGGGTTCCTGTCTGAACGACGGAAAAGAGGATTTCTTGGATGAGTATACCTCTTTCCTATGTATTCTGAATAGCAATGAGCAAAATGTCACCTTTTATAATACCGGTACCCCCGCCACTTATAATATCACTATTGACAAGGGAGGATACAATTTGAATATGGCTGCTTCAGCTGTATTGAAAGTGTTGAGTGAATTTGACGTGAAGGCTTATAATGATGAAAATCTGACTAATTTCAAGCAACTGCCTGCCGAGTGTTATGAATTACCCGCTGATATGTCTGTTTCTTTTGGAGAGAAAGATTTATATCAAGTTAAAACAGTTACTTTCTATCCTGATAAATTTGCTGGATTGGAAGAAGATGGTTCTACTTATGTACTGATGATGGAGCTTGCCGAAGGTACTTCGCCTATTAACGCTAAAAATAAATATGTTATAGTGAAACCTACGGTATATCAACCGGAGTTATCGCTTGCGGAAACCGGATTTAAATTACCATTCGTAATCACTCAGGGGGTAACAGAGTATACTTATGAACTCCCGGTAACTTTAAGTACACCGTTACCGGAAGATATGACATGTGCAGTAACTGTAAAAGAATCGTTATTGGATGATTATAATTCAGAGAATGGTGTTGATTATAAATTGATGACTACCGGTTATACTATAGGTACGCTCACCATTGCAAAGGGTAGTACAACAGCCAATTTGACAGTAAAGGTCGATATTACTAACTTAGAAGGTGATTTTGCGCTTCCGTTGGAAATCACATCGAAATATTCTTTCATAGGTGGTAATACAATTATAATTGGATTGAAGAATTCAATACCGAAAATAACCCTGACAGCCGCAATGTTCACATTGACTGGTACTTCCTTGCAAGATGGTACTTTTGATTCATGGCTAGACGGTGATTTAACAACTCAGGCACAAGTTCTCTATGGAGGTGCGGCTAAACCTTTCCCGCACATGCTGGATATTCATTTGAATGCTGCTATTTCCAAGTTGAAAATAAGATATGCGACAAGAAACACCAATCAGCATCCGTCAGAGTTCATTATTTATGTTAGTAACGATGGGGCAAGTTGGACTGAAATTAAGAAGTTTACTTCAGCAGATGGTCTTCCGACTACCACTACGACTTATTATGAAAATTGTCCGGTCATGGATTTGGGCAATTCTTATACTTATGTTCGTTTTGAAGTTCATAAATCTACTAATCCTAATGGCATTAAAACATGGGCTCTTTCTGAGTTCGAACTTTATGGTAAATAGCCGCATTTTCTTCTAACCTTGATTAAATTGTTTGGAGGGCTGATGAATAGGTAATGTAATGATGCATTAGATTCCTTTTAATCAGCCCTCTTTTAATACTGAAAGAGCATGAAAAACATTTATATATATTTATTTATACCCTTATTCTTATTATCGTCTTGTAAAGACGGTGATGATTCAATTCCTGTATTGGAGTTGAGCTCGAAAAATGCTGATTTTTATAAAGAAGCAAATTCTGTTGTTATTGACATAAAATCTCTTCCTGTGGACTGGACGGTTTCAGTAGATGCGGATGGGGCTCAATGGTGTGATGCCCAATCTGTCAATTCAGGTACAGGAGTGAAGATAAGCGTGACGGATAATCCGGAAAAGACAGTTCGTAGTACCAATGTTACTATAAATAATGGTAAACTGAGTGAGAAAATATTGGTTCGTCAGCTAGGTACCGATGCCAATATATTGGTATCACCCACTTCTTTCACGGTAAATGCGGCTGGTGGTCAGCTTGATTTTGTTGTAACTACCAATTTAACGGAAAATGATTTGGATATCACATATCCGGATTGGATGAAGAAAATACCCGCTACGCGTGCCACTACGATTGAAGTTTCCTATAAATTTTCGGTAAATGCCAATGATGCAAGCAGTTCACGTACTGATAAAGTAGTGATAAAAGATAAAAAATCGAATATCTCGGCAGAGGTTACCGTGGTACAGAACGGATTGGATAATTATACTTCCGGTGATGTGGAAGGCATAGCAGATGATGTCCAATTGAAGGTGACGAGAGGTGAAGCATCCACTTTTCATGCCGGGGAAAACATTGAAAAATCTTTTGATGGAGATATGACTACCATCTATCACTCTAATTATCCTTTTGCCACAGGCGTTACAAGTCATTATCCCGTAACATTGACTTGGTATTTTGAAGATAATACGGAATCTCTTGATTACTTCACTTATTATCCGCGTACCAGTGGGGCGAATGGAAATTTCGGTGAAGTGGAAGTACTGGTGTCTACTGAAGAACATCCTGCTTTTGTGAGTGTCACGGGTAACAAGAATTTTGATTTCGGTTCTAAAGGTGCAACGACTTCTTTCTCATTCAATAATACAATACAGAAGCCCAAAGCAGTCCGCTTGATTGTAAAAACCGGAGTAGGGGGGCATGCTTCTTGTGCTGAGATGAAGTTTTTTGCCAAGAACCCGCAAGGATTTGACCCCTTGACTTTGTTTACCGATGCCACTTGTTCCGATTTGAAAGATGGTATTGGAGAAGCGGAAATTGAAGCATGTGAATATCCTTTGTTTAAAAACATAGCCTACTACATGTTGAAAGGTAAATATCCGGCTGATTTTCGTATTGCAACATTTAAAGCGTACCAGCACCCGGATGTGCAGGCAGCTATTAATAAGACTAGTACGTATAGTTTGCTGGATAACCCCACTGGAATTTTTGCTAAGAAAGACGAGACATTGATTGTGTTGGTTGGCGATACCCATGGGCAGAATATAAACTTGCGCATACAGGATATGGACACTAATAAAGACGGATTTAACACTAGTGTTTCTTATGCTTTGAAAACAGGTATAAACAAAATTGTACCTGAGAAGAAAGGCTTGATATACGTGATGTATCATGTCAATGATAATCCGGAAGACTATCCGGAGATAAAGATACATTTCGCTTCCGGTAGCGTCAATGGCTATTTTGATGTAGTTAAGCATACTCGTGACCAATGGAGTACATTGCTCAATGGAGCTGTGGATAAGTATTTCGATGTAGTAGGAAAATATGCCCATCTCACTTTCCCTGTAGCTAATCTGAAAAATACTTCTAATGGAAAAGACCTGATCGAGCTTTTCGATGATATCGTATATCAAGAACAACTATTCCTGGGGTTGAGGAAATATAATAATGATGGCGGTGCCGGTACGGAAACGGATAATCGTATGTTTAAGAACCGTATGTATTTTAATGTGATGTACGGTGAAGGCGATTATATGTATTCTACCGGATACCATACAGCTTACCATCTGTCTACGATGAGCAGGCTGTGCAGTGTGGACGAGATGAAGACTAATAACTGGGGACCAGCCCATGAAGTGGGACATAGCAACCAGACTCGTCCGGGGTTAAGATGGTTTGGAACAGTAGAAGTAACGAATAACATTTGCGCGATGCATATTCAGAAACTTTATAACATTGCTTCACGATTGGCAACTACAGCTCCCGCTGCTTCAAAAGGTAGCTTTAATAACTACTATGAGCATGCAATGACTATTGCTTTTTGTAATAATGATATTTTTCATGCAAAATTGGAGGATGTATTTGATAAATTAGTACCTTTCTGGCAATTAGAACTATATATGGACTATGTGTTAGGTAAGTCCGATTTCTATCAGGATGTATACGAATATATACGTACCAATCCAGATTTGGCGACAGATGGTGAGCGGCAGATAGAATTTGCGTATATTTGTAGCAAAATAGCAGGATTGAACCTGACGGATTTCTTTATTAAATGGGGATTCCTGAAAAAAGGTCTGTTTGAAGGTAGTGATACCTATAACAAAGGAAAAGTAGAAGTTACTCAATCTCAGGTAGATGCTTTGATAGGACGAATTTCACAATTGGGATATACGGCTCCGCAGCATAAGTTGGAGTATATCACGGACAATAATTTGGAAATGTATAAAGCAAATGCATCGGTCGTTGCGGGGACAGCCACTTATTCCGGTTCTAAGGTGACAATGGCAGGTTGGAAAAATGTGGTAGCATTCGAAGTTTATGATAATGGCGGTAAACTGATATTTGTATCACCGGAATCTTCGTTCACTGTAAACACTACATTGCCTCAGGGATTTAAGGTTTTTGCTATTGCTGCCGATGGTACTAAAACACAAGTAACATTCAAATAATAATTAAAAGGCAATCTTATGTCTAACTTTAAATAAATTGAATATGAGAAATTTAGATTATGCATTTTGTGCATTAGCGGGCCTCTCTTCATTACCTGCTACTATGCTGGCCGGACAGTTGCAGCCAGCAAAAAAAACAGTTGATAAGCAGGCCCAGCCGAATATCATTTTGATTGTGGCAGACGATTTGGGATATGGCGACTTGAGTTGTTACGGTGCCCATCGCATCTCTACACCGGGTATGGACCGTATAGCAAATGAAGGTATTCGTTTCACGCAAGGATTCTGTACGGCGGCTACTTCAACTCCCAGCCGTTATTCAGTAATGACAGGACTTTATCCCTGGACCAATGTAGATGCAAAGATTCTTCCCGGTAATGCGGCGTTGATTATTGATACGAAGAAAATAACTTTACCCAAGTTGATGAAACAAGCCGGATATGCTACCGGTTCCGTAGGAAAGTGGCATATCGGACTGGGTGATGGCAAGGTGGATTGGAACAAGGATGTTTATCCCGGAGCAGCAGAGATAGGATATGATTATTCATTCATCCAAGCAGCCACCAACGATCGTGTTCCATGTGTGTTCCTTGAAAATGGACGTGTCGTAGGCTTAGATCCCAGTGATCCGCTTTATGTCGATTATCGTAAAAATTTCCCGGGTGAACCCACCGGTAAAGATAATCCCGAATTATTGCGGATGCATCCCAGTGTAGGGCATGCCGGTTCTATAGTAAACGGCGTGCCGCGTATCGGATTCCAGAAAGGCGGTAAAGCTGCGCAATGGAAAGATGAGGAAATGGCTGAATTATTCTTGAACAAAGCAAAGCAGTTTGTTGACGAGCATAAGGATGCTCCTTTCTTCTTGTATTACGGATTGCATCAGCCGCACGTGCCTCGTGTGCCGAATGAACGTTTCGCCGGTAAGTCCGGTATGGGACCGCGTGGAGACGTTATTCTGGAAGCGGACTGGTGTGTGTCGGAATTCCTGAAAGAGTTGGATAAACAGGGTTTGACTGAAAATACAATAGTAATCCTGACTAGCGATAATGGTCCCGTACTCGATGACGGATATAAAGATGATGCAGTGGAACTGGTAGGCGACCATAAGATAGCAGGTCCGCTTCGTGGAGGAAAGACAAGTATGTTTGACGGTGGTACCCGTATTCCTTTCATGCTTCGTTGGCCCGCAGTAGTGAAACCTCAAGTATCCGATGTCTTTGTTTGCCAGATGGATTTACTTGCTTCGTTTGCCTCATTACTTGGACAGACTTATCCTGAGAAGTTGGACAGTGAGAATACGATGGATGCTTTCTTGGGAAAGAGCAAGCACGGACGTAAGGAATTGGTTATTGAAGGAATGTTCAATTATGCATTCCGTCAGGGAGACTGGGCTTTAATTCCTCCTTATTACAATCCTTATAGCAAAGAAGATGGAGAATACATTGGCCTTGGATATGGATACAAGTTGTATAACCTTAAAAAGGATATTGGACAACAAGAAAATGTTGCTGATAAATATCCGAAGTTGATGGGCGAAATGATTAATCGTTTTGAATATTTGAAATCGACAACAAATAAAGTAACACGTTACTAATTCTTTTTTTTAGTGCGGGTTTCGCAAGATGATACGGTAAATTTCGATAATGACACGTATTGCCTTGCGGAATCCGCATTTTTTATATTCTTACCATAACAACCAACGTAAAAGATATCGGGGAGCAGTAGATATTTAGTGGAAAATGATTTGATATACTTGATTATTTCTTTTGATGTTGTATTTACCACAGAAGACATAGGGGCACAAAGTTTCTAACCGGATGGACGAAGTTCCTGAAGTTAAGGCATGACACACCAATCTGTCAAATTGATTTCAAAATAGCCCTTATTAGGCGTTTCCTGTCTTCAAATCCCCCGCTTTTCTGACATACTCGCTTTCCGAAAAGCCTGAAATAGGGTGAAAACGTACAATTTAAAGCATAAATATGCGACGTTTTTACCGAGGATATGCTGATTTTACGTTTCCCGAAGGAGGGATATTAACTTCCCACACGAGGGATGTTAACTTCCCTTGTGAGAGATGTTAACTTCCGGAACGAGGGATGTTAACTTCTCTCCCTAGAAAGATGAATATTTCTCTTGAGAACGCCCTTTTTCCTCCGGCAAAAGACTGCTTTTGGATGGCCGGTCAGCCATTTTCCATCTATTTGAGTTGTACCTATATCTGTATTCCGCTATTCATGAGGAAAATACGATTTTTCGTTCTCGAATTTCCGCCCGCACCCGCCAACGGGTGGAAATATGCGATTCTCGGGACGCGGAAAATGCAAAGTGTCAGAGGGGGCTTTTAGTATTTATATCTGATTATGCAAAAGTAAAGTCAAAACAGGCACAAGTAATGTCGAGGCGGTTCTCTTCAGGATTGCTAAAATATATGCATATCCCCACTAAATATCTATTGTCCCAATATCGAACATGTGAGATTTGAGAGTTCAATCGAACAAGCTTTGCATGACAACTAAATATTTTTTGCAGAATCAGTCTCTTTTCTCAATATAACTTGTATATTTGCGTGATATAAAAGACATTTGCGCAGACAATCCAGAATTAAAATATGAGGAAACACCTGTTCTTAATATGCTCGTTCGTTCTCTTGTGCTTGGCATCAGGAACACTTTCGGCGACTGAAAAAAAATACAATGTATTATTCATACAATCATATACCAACCATTCCCCATGGCATGGACTTTTAATAGATGGAGTGTGCAACGGGTTGGAAAAAGGCGGAGTGAATGCAAATGTTGTTACTGAATATCTGAATGCTGATTTTTGGACCTTTTCTTCTGAATGTGTCATCATGCGCCGTATCTGTGAGCGCGCCCGCCAACGAAAGACTGATTTGATTATAACATCCAGCGATGAAGCTTTCTTCACTTTAATGCATTGTGGAGATTCTTTGCCCTATCAGTTGCCCGTGGTAGTTTCCGGCATTAAATTTCCCGATACAAAGCTGTTGGAAAAATTGCCTAATGTTTCCGGCTATACGTCAAAGACCGACTTTGATGTGTTGATGGAAGAGGGTATACGTCTCTTTGGTAACCGTAGAGAAATAGTTTGTTTATCAGATAGCAGTTTCTTAAGTCTTAAAGGTGTAAAAGCTGTGGAAGAGTCTTGGGAACGATTAAAGCCCAAGTATCCCGGATATAGTTTGAAGGTACTGAATGTACAGGCCAAGTCATTGAATTCCATCATTACTTCCATCTGCTATGATTATAATGCTTATAAGCATTTCGTCATTTCCCCTAAATGGATACCTTTCCTCTCCCTAAAACTGAAAGCACCCGTGTTTGCCAGTCAAAATCTGGCCATGACGAATGGCGTTTTATGTGTTTACGATGTGAAACCTTCTGAAGATACCTATGCCGCAGGGGTTCAGGCTGCGCAAATATTGAAAGGTAAGTCACCTGCATATTTCGGGGTGAGCGACCTTAAAGGTAAATTATTGTATGATTATAAGCAGCTGGATTTCTTTAATGTAGCCCCTGCTTCCGCAGAGAAAAATGGTATCATTTTGAATGTTCCATTGATGGAACGTTATCGTGTATTATTTATTATTCTCTATTCACTGATTGTAGGAGCATTGATTTTATTGGTTTTTTGGCTTATACGCATCAATCGGCAGGAGTCACGCAGACGTATGCATGCACAGACACGATTGTTGATACAACATCGTCTGGTTGAGCAAAGGGATGAATTTGATAATATCTTCTGTTCAATCCGTGACGGACTGATTACATACGATACCGATTTGCGTATCCATTTCATAAACCGTGCCTTGATGGTGATGTTGGGACTTTCGCCCGAGACACATTCGGCGCGTCATTATGAAGGTCAGATAGCCGGTTCCATTTTTCGTATATTCATGGGTGGAGAGAATATTCTGCATGATTTGTTGAAACAGGTTAGAGCCAATAGGAAACCGGTGCCTATTCCTGAAAAGACATTTATGCAGGAAAACGTGAAAGGTACCTATTTCCCCATATCCGGTGAAGTAGTACCTATCTTTGCCAATGAAAAATTGACGGGTATGGCAATTGTTTGCCGTAATATTTCAGATGAAGAAATGCAGAGGCGTTTTTTCAATATGGCAGTCGAGGAGAGTTCTATTTATCCCTGGCAATATAACATGCGCATGAATTGTTTTCACTTTCCCGGAGGATTGTTGCAGCGGTTTAATTATTCGGGCGCAACAGAGGATTATGTTTCTAGGGAAGAGTTGGATAATCTTGTCCATCCCGATGACTTGATAAATACCCGTAAACGTTTTGATGCTATCATTGCCGGATATGAGCTGAATTCACGTATGAACTTCCGTTTGCAGAATGTAGATGGCGGTTATGAGTGGTGGGAGTTCCGTAGTACTGCCTATGACGGTCTGACGTCTGATACTCCTTATATGGTTTTAGGTGTATGCCAGAGTATTCAGCGTTATAAAGATACGGAAGAAGCCTTGATTGCCGCCCGTGACCGTGCGCTTCAGGCTGATAAACTGAAGTCTGCATTCCTTGCCAATATGAGTCACGAAATTCGTACTCCGCTGAATGCGATTGTAGGTTTTTCTGATTTGCTAAAAGACCTGGAGGCATTCTCTCCCGAGGAGGTGCAACAATTTGTAGAGACAATCAATACCAATTGTACCCTATTGCTGGCATTGATAAATGATATTTTGGATCTTTCACGTATCGAGTCCGGTACCATGGACTTCCAGTTCTCCTCTTATAACCTGACGTATATCTTACAACAGGTTTATGATTCCCAACGCCTGAGTATGCCGCAAGGAGTGGAACTTCTTATGGAAATTCCTGAAGGTCCGGGTAAATATGTGATAACTGATTCCGTGCGTTTAAAACAAGTCGTGAATAACTTGATAAACAATGCCAAGAAATTCACGACGATGGGTAATATCACATTCGGTTACGAAGTGGATGAGCCGGGTTACACTAGAGTCTTTGTGCAGGATACCGGGGCAGGCATATCGGAGGAAGACCAGCAACGTATCTTCGAACGTTTTTATAAAGCAGACAGTTTTACGCAAGGTGCCGGTTTGGGACTAAGTATCTGTCAGACAATTGTAGACCGCCTGCAAGGTACTATAAAAGTAACATCCGAACTGGGTAAGGGAACGCGCTTTGAAGTACGCATTCCCGATATGAATGACCTTTGATTCTTATTCTATTCTTTTACAACTGTTTGCCTGCAAGAATTCATCTAGCATTTGCACGTAGTTGCCATGTAGCAGGATGTGGTGATTTCCCAATGGATTTTTCAGGAAATAGTCGGCAGGACTATTTAGTTTTATACGTACCTGGGTGCGGCACATATTAATATAATTTGTATTTTCCGTTAGCGTTCCCGAAGTCAAATAATATTCATCCAGACACTCTCCACCACATTTAACGATGGTAACGTCACCGGTAGGTAAAATACCTTGGATACCGATACCGCTTTCCGTTTCAAAATGATTACGGATAATAAACTGTTCCGTCTGCTTGATACCGACGGTGCAGTGTGCCAGTATTATTTCATTGGTACGGGCGTTAATCATAGACGGGTTTGCCATGAAAGCAGATTTACCGGTCAGCACTTTAGCTGCCAGCATGGTGAAGATGGATTGAAGGTCACCCTCACATCCGGCAATGATACCCTCATCGTTCAGCAGTGCGAGCGCCAGACACCCCGTTGTCCCGGTTTGGCCTATCAGGCGGAAACAACTCAAAGTAATTGCACTCAGCTTTTCTTCTTCCACTATTCTTTTGATGGCACGATACAGCCGCATCGCCTTTATCATATCCTCCGGAGTAGCCTCGCGGCATGCAAGGGCTTTTCCGGCAAGGTGGGCGCATGCTTCACCCACTTCCTCATCCGTAGTTTGCTCGAAGTATTCATAAATACGTTCCAGTGCGATATCGGTATATTCCACTCCCCAACGTCGCTTGGCAAGCAGGTAATCAACATTGCTTGCAATGAGCCAACTCGAAGGAGTACCCATCACACCGATGCGTACGCCAAAAAGACTGCGTTGAGCTTTGAAATTACTATGAAGCACAAAGATACGTTTGATGATTTCAGATAACTCGCCATGAAGTATTTCACTTTTCATGCCTCGTCCGCGTAGCCAGGATGATATCTCGAGGGCAGCTGCAAGAGAATTTTGCATACCGTCGGCCAGCAGGATGGTAGGGCGGGGCAGAGACTCGAAATGCTGGATTACCAGCCGTTCTACGCCACCGGTGGCGATGAACAATATGCTGAAATCATTGGGAGTTAGTTTACTGATATCTTGATAATCTACGAAATTGACTGTGAAATATTTTTCAAGTTCTGTCAATATCACTTCATGGGAACTGCGAACAGATGCTTGTTTATGGAGTAGTGAAGCAAAAGTTATTAGGTTTATGACCATGGTATTATTTACGATTTAAACGGTTTAAGACTAAACGAGCAAGTCTCCTTATTTGTTTACTATATCTCAAAGGTACAAGATTCTTTTTAAATAACATAGTGTTTTTAATATAGATAAGGTTTTTAAAGTTTTTATGTCTTTGCTTCTCTTTGGTTTCAAATAAATCACTACATTTGCACTTCAATAATAAAATGATAGTAATATCAATCGTAAATCGTAAATCGTTAAATCGTAAATAATCTCATGCCAACAATATCTATTCGCGGAACAGAGATGCCCGCATCTCCTATCAGAAAGCTGGCTCCGCTGGCAGATGCAGCCAAACAACGGGGTACACATGTATTCCATCTCAACATCGGACAACCTGATTTGCCTACACCGCAAGTCGCCATCGATGCAATTCGTAATATTGACCGTAAAATATTGGAGTACAGCCCCAGTGCCGGGTACCGTAGTTATCGCGAAAAGTTGGTGGGATATTATGATAAGTATAACATCAAGCTCACTGCCGATGACATTATTATCACTTCCGGCGGTTCGGAAGCTGTGTTGTTCTCTTTCATGGCCTGCTTGAACCCGGGCGATGAAATCATTGTTCCCGAACCTGCATACGCTAACTATATGGCATTTGCCATTTCAGCGGGAGCCAAAATCCGTACGATTGCCACTACTATCGAAGAGGGTTTTTCACTTCCAAAAGTAGAGAAGTTTGAAGAGCTGATAAATGAGCGTACCCGCGCCATCCTGATTTGTAATCCTAACAATCCGACAGGTTATTTGTATACCCGCCGTGAAATGAATCAGATACGTGACCTCGTGAAGAAGTACGATCTTTTCCTATTTTCCGACGAAGTGTATCGTGAGTTTATTTATACGGGGTCCCCTTATATTTCCGCTTGCCACCTCGAGGGCATCGAGCAGAATGTTGTACTGATTGACTCCGTATCCAAACGTTACTCCGAGTGTGGTATCCGTGTCGGTGCTTTGATAACCAAAAATAAAGAGATACGTGATGCTGTCATGAAGTTCTGCCAGGCACGTCTCAGTCCTCCATTGATTGGACAGATTGCCGCTGAAGCTTCTCTTGATGCCGGTGAAGACTATTTGCGTGACACATACGATGAATATGTAGAGCGTCGTAAGTGTCTGATTGATGGTCTGAACCGTATCCCGGGTGTATATTCCCCCATTCCGATGGGTGCTTTCTATACCGTGGCCAAGTTACCCGTCGACGATTCGGACAAGTTCTGTGCCTGGTGCCTCTCTGATTTTGAATACGAAGGACAAACCGTCTTCATGGCTCCCGCTTCCGGTTTCTATACTACTCCCGGTTCCGGACGTAATGAAGTTCGTATCGCATACGTGTTGAAGAAGGAAGACTTGACCCGTGCGCTGTTTGTGTTGCAAAAAGCGTTGGAAGCGTATCCGGGACGGACAGAGTGAAAAAATGAGTCTGTCTCTCTTCCTTGCCCGCCGCCTTTACCACGACAGTGATGCCGGAAAACAAGTGTCCCGTCCTGCCGTGCTCATCGCCACTATCGGTGTAGCCATCGGATTGGCGGTGATGATTATTGCCGTATCGGTAATTGTCGGTTTTAAGAGCGAAGTAAGAGATAAAATCGTAGGATTTGGCGCACACATCCAAATCACCAATTCTGATGCCGCCCGTTCCTACGAAACCCGCCCTATTGCCGTGGAAGACAGTATGCTTGCTGCTCTTGCCGATTATCCTGATGTGAAGCATGTCCAGCGCTATTCCACTAAACCGGGCATGATAAAGACTTCCGATGCATTTCAGGGAATGGTATTGAAAGGTATCGGTCCGGAATATAATATTTCATTCTTCCGCCGCCATCTATTGGAAGGAGAGTTCCCGCAATTCAGTGACTCCGCTTCCACCAATCGTGTCGTAATTTCCAGGGCTATTGCGGACAAGATGAAACTGAAACTTGGGGACAAGATAGATACTTACTACATTCAGGATGATGTACGTGCCCGCCGTCTGAAAATAGTCGGGATTTATCAAACGAATTTCTCCGAATATGATAACCTCTTTCTGCTCACAGACCTTTGTCTTGTAAACCGTCTCAACAAATGGGAACCGGATCAGGTAAGCGGCATCGAATTGCAACTTCACGATTATGATAAACTCGATGCCGCCACTTACGAGATAGCCGGTGATGTGAACGAGCGTCCCGACCGCAATGGTGCGGAGTATGCCGTTCGCAATGTGGAGCAGCTCAATCCTCAGATATTTGCCTGGCTGGATATCTTGGATGTCAATATCTGGGTCATTCTCATCCTGATGATTGGTGTAGCGGGCTTTACGATGGTATCCGGCCTTTTGATTATCATCATTGAGCGTACTTCCATGATAGGTGTCCTGAAATCACTGGGGGCCAATAACTTCACCATTCGTAAACTCTTCCTTTGGTTTGCCGTCTTCCTCATCGGAAAGGGCATGCTGTGGGGCAATGTCATAGGATTGTCTTTCTATTTTTTCCAGAAAAGCTTCGGCTTGTTTCGTCTCGATCCTGATACATATTATATGGATACCGTTCCCGTGTCCTTCAACATCTGGCTTTTCCTGTTGCTGAACATCGGCACATTGCTTGCTTCTGTTTTTATGTTGCTGGGACCTTCTTACCTTATCACACGCATACATCCCGCCAACTCCATGAGGTATGAGTAGTTTCCTTTAATGAAAATGGGGTTAACCCTTATTTCCTCAGGAAATCACTTCTCTTTCTGAACAGGCAATACAACTTCCAGCGAAGGGACTGCATAGGTTGGAGAAAATCGAACACGGGAAGTGTGAAATAATAGCGGCGTTTTTCATCCAGTTCTTTAGCCGTTTTGTTGATAATGACGGCTTGTACGGTGAAACGGAGTATCCATATAAGAAATGCAATACCTGCTGCCAGCCAGTGAAAGTTCAAAATTCCAATTACGAGTGCGGCTATCCAACAACCATAGAACATCAGGCGGCTGGAGGTTTCTAGACCTACCAACCAGCGTTGTGCACCATGATATAACCGAGCGGTAGAGGTATAACTGATTTTTTCCTCTCTCCAGTCTTTGGTGCAAAGCACGGGTTGCGTACGTATAATGGCATTCACATCTGTTTCTACCCGTGTGTTGTCAGGAGTGGCGATGTGGTTGATAAACAAATCGTCGTCACCTCTTTGCAAGTTGAGGTGGGCGGAGAAACCTTTCTGCTGATAAAACAGTTCTTTGCGATAAGCAAGATTTCGTCCTATACCCATATAAGGATTACCGGCAAGGGCGAAACCTAGGTAGCGAATAGAAGTGAACAGATTGTCGAACGCCACCCGTTTGTGTAGCCATCCTTTACTACGTTCGTAACCGCTATATCCCAAAACAACTTGTGTGCGTGAGGTGAAGTTGCGAGCCATCAACCGCAGCCATTGACTGCTTTTGGGCATACAATTGGCTTCAGTGAATACCAACCAGTCATATTTACTGGCTTTGATACCCAAGGTGATAGCGAGTTTTTTACGGCTGATATACCGGGAGGAATCAGGAACAAAGCTGTGATACAAATGTGGATATTTCTCTTCCAATATTGTGAGGTAGTCTTCGCTTTCGTCAGTGTCACCATCGTTAATAACGATGACCTCGAATTGCGGGTAGTCCTGTTCCAGTACCGCCGTCAGGTTGCGGCGCAGATTTTCGGACTCCTCTCGTGCGCAGATAATGACTGAAATGGGAGGCAATTCTTGTGAGAAATGCACATTGTTCCGCTTTACGGCACGATTGTGCAGATGAATGCGGTTGTACAGACAAAAATAATAGAGGAGTTGAACGAGAAAAAGGATACTTGTCAGTGCGAGTAATATCTTTTCTGTTGTATCGAATATAAATGCTTCCATGTGTCTCTTGACGTTTTTGTGGTGCAAATTTAAAGAAATTTTCACCACTGCGGGCATTATAGGAGGAGAGTTTTTGGTTAAATGATAATTTAATGAAGAATTTTTCTTTCACCACAGAGGACACAGAGGTCACAGAGGTTTAAATCTTTTAGGCGCGAATTACGCGGAAGACGCGGATTTAAGGCTACGCCGTGTCTCTGATTTTTCAGACGCAGAATTCTAAGACCTGAAAAATTAAAAACCTCTGTGACCTCTGTGTCCTCTGTGGTGAAAGAAGAATCATCATTTAAAGCCTGGCCGCATTTATATCAGTTGCGCTGTCATCCGAAAGGAAACCTTGTTCCGGCGCTACGCCGCTAAATTCCCATTTCCGGCACCACTTCAAACTTCGTTTCCGGAAAGTACTTAGCCAGATATTTCTGTATAAACTGCATCGTGTCTTCCTGAATTGTTTTGTCCTCTACAGTTGGATACAGATTATAAAGAACAGTGTCGAGCTTGATGCCCCGATTCTTGATTGCCTCAAAACTCAACAGTGTATGATTGATACTGCCCAATTTGCCGGAAGTTACGAATATCAACGGGTATTTCTTTTCTGTAATATAATCGATTGTCAGATATTCTTCTGTTAAAGGAACCATCAAACCTCCTGCACCTTCAACGAGCACAACATCATAGCGGCGTGCAAGTTCTTGCGTGGCACATTCTATTCTGCCGAAATCAATGGGACGCCGGTCGATGCGTGAGGCAAGATGAGGTGAACAGGGATATGAGAAGATTTCCGGCATAGTCAGTCCTTCCTCGTCTTCAGGCAGATAACCTGTTCCTGTAATGTGTCGGTGCAAGTCTATATCTTCGGAATGGCCGGTATTACCTGTTTGAATAAATTTCTGAGTAATGACACGCTTACCGTTTTGCGCCAGTTCGCAGGCGAACCAAGCAGTACAATAACTTTTTCCGGCATCAGTATCGATGCCACTGATGAAATAAATGTTTGGTTTCATTATTCTTTGTTTTTGAGAGATAATTTATTTGAGGGATAATTTTAATGTTTGAGTAAAGATTTGATATTGTTTTATCTTTTCTTTGCAATCACATAGATGGGATGATAAGTCAGTGTCACATTTCCATCTGTCTCACTAAACTGGCGGACGTAGTCATCGCAGAAGGCTTGGAGCCGTCCACGTGTCCACATCCTTTTTTCAGTACCTGTCACTCCGGTTTGCTTCATGTGCCGTAATACCTGTTGCGGGGTGGCAAAAGACATAGGAACGATTTCTTCTGAAGCATAGAATATATCGTAGTGAGGAGATAACAGCATCTTCAGTTCTTCGAGTGACAAGTAATCGAGACCGTTTCCGGTGAGGAAACGTATCTCTTGCATATTTTTCTTCCCAAAAGTGCTGAAAGCGAGGATACCGTTGTCGGTCAGAAAATGAAGGCAACGATTGAAAAATGTAGCAGGGTCGGCAAACCATTGCAGGGTGGAACAGGAGGTTATCAAGTCCGTACCTTGCGGAAAGTCGAGGGTTTCTGCATCACAGGGTAGAAAATGGACTGAAGAAGAAACATATTTGCGAATGTATTCTTCCATTTCCGGACACAAGTCGTTAAGCAATAATGTCTTCGGTTGCAGAGTTTGCAGTAGTAAGCGGGAGTAATAACCTGTGCCGCATCCGAACTCAACAATATGTTGAAAAGGGGATGTGTTACAAGAACTGTTTTGTACTCCGGCGGTGTTACAGGCATGTTCCATCAATAGGCGTAGCATTTTCTCCGCCACCAATTGCTGTACACGTGCTTTACTGCCATACGTGTTTCGGGCTTTTGCAAACCGTTCGGCGATGAGTGCTTTATCGATGGTTTGGATGGTAGTGTTACAAATCATCATTTTCAGCGTTTCATTGGATACATATTCTCTTCAGATGCCACAGGAAGTCATCAATGGGCATTTCCCATGCGTCTTGTAGCAAAAAACGGAACATGGGTTCGTCATAGTGCGCACAATCCGTTATGATAAGGTTGGTTGCTTCCTCATGATTGATTTCCTGATTTTCGGGGGGGATAATCCGGTCGTTGTTACCTATGAGGGCATAGTCATAGTTGTATCCATACTTGTCTATATATTTTTCAATCATGTCATCTAGAACTTTATCGTCAATGCTTTCATCGGAATAGTCTCCATACATTTCAAAATATTGTTCTTTGATACGTTTCAATTCATCTTTGATTTCATCGAAGTCTCGTCGGGGAGTCATTTTCATCAATGCCTTGTAGGCGTTACTATCCTGACACATGCGATGCATGAATTTCTGGAGTGAGGCGGGAGTAAGCCCATCGAAGGTAGCTTGATAAGTTGCCAGGGGAATTCCTTCCTGGTCGTCTATGGGATGAGTGCTTCCGTTGAAGGATATGCTGGTTATTTTGTCTCTGGGTATTTGGCTGAGTATGAGTGAACCGGCCCATACTCCCATAGACCATGCCACCACGTTCACCTGCCGGTAGCGGTCGAAGATGGACAGGTCGAAATCGAGTGTACGGTAGTCGTAGCAAACCATGTAGTCCATACCTTTAGGACGATATTGCTTGAAAGGGGTTTCATCGGCTGCCCATCCGGCAAAGAACAGGAGCAACTTGGGTTGGTTCTCGTTTATAACATAAATTTGTTTCATTTTCTTTCTAAATTAATTGAGTTATTATTTGATATATGTTTAAAAACTTTCATTTAAGCAGTTTCTCAGTTTCTCTATTTCTTCTTCTTTTATCTCCGCCGTCAACGAAAAACGAATGCGTGATGTACCTTCGGGCACCGTAGGCGGACGTACGGGCAGGGCATAGAAACCGTGGCGTTGCAGTTGTTCGGCACGCAGGATGGTGTCTCTGCTTGGTCCTACAATCATCGGTACGATGTGGCTTACGCTGGGACATTCGTATCCTTGCGTGAGCAAAGTTTCCCGCAGGATTTGGCTGATGTGGGTTAAATGCTCCCTCCGTTTCCCCATGCTTGCCAGTTTCCGTATAATGAATAATGTCCAAGCAATGTTCAACGGAGGCAGGGCAGTGGTGAAGATAAGGGTACGCATCCGGTTAATAAGATATTCACGTATTACTTGACGGCAAACAATGTATGCTCCCGCCGATGCGGCCGCCTTGCCGAAAGTACCGACCAGGAAATCAATATCACCAATACATCCCGCTTCTTCGGCACACCCCAATCCACGTTTGCCCCGCACTCCGAAAGCATGTGCTTCGTCTACATAGAGTAACACGTTGTCGTAAGTCTGCTTCAGTCCTATCAGAGCGTTTAAATCGGTCTGGTCGCCATCCATGCTGAAAATACTTTCGGTGACGATAATCATCCGCTTGTAGGATGCGTGATACTCTTTCAGTAATCGTGCAAGTTGCTCCAAGTCGTTGTGACGATAACGGATACATTTTGCGGCAGAAAGCCGTATCCCGTCAATCAGGCTGGCATGAACCAGTTTATCTGCAAGTATCAAGGTCTGCGTGTCGCTCACTGCTGGCAGTATACCGGTGTTAGCATGATAGCCGCTATTGAATATCAGCGCTGCTTCCGTTCCGAAAAGCCGGGCAAGTTCTGCTTCCAGTTCTTCGTAGATAGTGAAATTACCGGTCAGCAAACGAGAGGAGGAGGAAGTCGGCATAAATGTATCGGGGGTCAGCGTATCCAGAAATTCTTCTCTCAATACACGGTCGGCAGCCAAACCCAAGTAGTCGTTGGACGATAAGTTCAGCATTCGTTTTCCGTCTACAATTACGTTTCGTCCGTCGTGTGTCATTTCCGGCAGACGGCGTAGATTGCTCTGCTCTTTTAACTGTTGCAGTTCTTGCTGCATAAAGTCTGTTGTGTACATGGTTACATCTCCTTTACAATCTTAATCAGCCCTTTCGTCAACTTGGTGAGTTGTTCCGGCTCAATAATGAACGGTGGCATCAGATACACCAATTTCCCGAATGGACGTACCCAGATACCTTCTTCCACAAACCGGCGTTGCATCCATGCCATATTCACCGGTTCTTTGGTTTCAATAACCCCGATAGCTCCCAACACCCTTACATCCGCTACTTGCGGCAGGTGACGGGCGGGTTCCAGTTCCTCTTTCAGTTGCGCTTCGATGCGTGATACTTTTTCTTTCCAGTTGTATTCATCGGATATCAGTAATTTCACTGAAGCACAGGCTACGGCACATGCCAATGGATTTCCCATGAAAGTAGGACCGTGCATAAATGCCCCCGGAGCATGGTTGGAGATGGCATCGGCAACCTCATTTGTTGCCAGTACTGCGGACAGTGTCATATATCCTCCTGTCAGCGCTTTACCGATGCATAGGATATCCGGTTCTGTGCCCGCATGCTCCCAGGCAAACAGTTTTCCGGTACGTCCGAACCCGGTTGCTATTTCATCAAAGATGAGCAATAAACCATGTTTGCGACATAACTCTGCCGCTTCACGCAAGTACTGCGGATGGTAGAACCACATGCCTCCTGCTCCCTGTACAATAGGTTCCAGTATAAGTGCCGCCAACTCTCCGGAATGTTGTTCTATCGTTTCTTTCAATGGAACAATATCTTCAGGATTCCACTCCCCGTCATATCGTGAGCGGGGTTGCGGTACGAAATACCGTATGGGCAATGCCGAACCGAACAGGGAGTGCATACCTGTCACCGGGTCGCATACGGACATCGCATTCCAAGTATCTCCGTGGTAACCACTGCGTATAGTCACAAAATTGGTCTTTAGCTTCAAATCGTTCAACGATGGGGCGGCCTGGCTTTTCGCAACCCAATATTGTACCGCCATCTTCAGGGCTACTTCCACCGCTACCGATCCCGAATCCGCATAAAATATTTTTTGCATGGAAGGTGGTACAAGAGGCAACAATAGTTTTCCAAGTTCTATCGCCGGGTCATGAGTCAATCCGCCGAACATCACATGTGACATTTTCCCAAGTTGTTCCTCTGCCGCTTTGTTCAATACCGGATGGTTATATCCATGTACGGCGCACCACCATGACGACATACCTTCAATAAGTGTTTGTTCACCGTTCGGAGCTTGTGGCGTTTCAATGGTAACCGTTGCCCCTTCGGCACGTTTCACTTTGTATACAGGTAGTGGATTGGTGGTTGATGTGTAAGGATGCCACAAATGTTCCCGGTCGAATTGCGAACCGTTGAACTGATATCCCGCTTCTTCAACCAGCTTTTTGTCTTCCGAAACCTTTGAGCCGAGCGTAGTCAACAAATCACCCACGATGGCGGAGTTAATTCCGATATAGAGAGATTTCTTTACCGCTTCTTTACTGAGCTGCGAACGTCCTCCCGCGAAACGAAGATAGGCCGTAGGATTGATAAAGCGGAAAAGGGCAATGGTGGTCAGTACTTCTTCCTCTGTCAGTGGCGGCTGGTTTTCAAGCGGTGTTCCGGGAATCGGACTGAGCAAATTGATGGGAATGGATTGTACTCCCAGCTTTTTCAAGGTGAAGGCAAATTCGATACGTTGTTCCATCGTTTCTCCCATACCGATGATGCCACCGCTGCAAATATCCATGCCTGCATTGCGTGCAGCTTGTAAAGTGTGCAGCTTTTCTTCCTGGGTGTGGGTATTGCACAAAGTGGGAAAATAAGAAGGAGCCGTCTCCAGATTGCAATGGTAACGCGTGATACCGGCTTCGTACAAAGCGCGTAATTCATCTTCGTTCAGCAACCCCAGTGAAGCGCACAACTGAATAGAAGAGTGGCGTCGTAAATGGCGTACCGTATCACAAAGTTGTTCAATTTGTTTGGGTGAAGGTTTACGTCCGCTGGTTACGAGGGAGAAACGGTTGACATCTTGTCGTTCATTGTATTGTGCCTGTTTCAGGCATTCTTCAGCGGGCAGCAGGTTGTAGGTTTCAGCTTTCGTGTGGTAGTGGGAAGATTGTGCGCACCATTTGCAATTCTCGGGGCATCGTCCTGACTTTGCATTGATGATGGAACACATGTCGAATTCGCGCGACGCGCATGCGACGGTAATCTCGTGTGCGGCGGCATACAGCGCCTCACGGTCGGCCGTATTGGCCAGCCAGGCTGCTTCATCGGGCGATATGTCTATGCCTGACAACACCTGGGCTTTCAACTCATCTGTAGTCATAATATGAATGTAATAGGGGAGGGTCTGAACCGAATTTTGCTTTCGTAGCGAACTGTCTGCCACGTTGTTCCGCAGGTAGCCAATCGTGACCTGACGACCTATGCTGGCGAATGCAGCGTATGCTTTCCGGCTCCAACGGCGGAAACGTATCGTC
The DNA here is from genome assembly GCF_959029255.1 of uncultured Bacteroides sp. GTDB lineage: Bacteria > Bacteroidota > Bacteroidia > Bacteroidales > Bacteroidaceae > Bacteroides. Next base: position 41,536 of record NZ_CAUFUE010000018.1, read on the forward strand.
TTCTTATCGGTCTGCTTTTTATTCACGGTGTTCAGTATCCTTATGTTATAAACTCTTTTTGCGGTACAAATGTAGGAAAAATATTCAGACGGGATACGATTTAATGAAGAATGAAGAATGAAGAAGGAAGAATTACCTTGCGGCATACTTGCGTAGCGTAGCTAATTTCTTCATTCATCATTCTTCATTTCTTTAAATTCCTGGATTGTAGTGATAGTTTATAGCTTTCTTAGCTTTCAGTGACGCTTGTACGTCAATCAACCGTTGGTTACTGCTGCCACGGAAATAAAGACTCTCATCGTGCAGCTCTTTTTTGAATTTGCCGTCTACCAGCACATCAATATATTCCAGTAACTTCGCTTGTCGAGGATTACGTAGCAGATTTTCAAAAGTATATCCTGTATAACACCATATATTTTTCCGGCTTTTACTTTTGATGGCAGATGCCAATTCTGTGAAACCTTCCGGTTGAAACATCGGGTCACCACCACTGAAAGTCACATCTGCAAAATTATCGGCAAGTACCTTTTTCAAGATTTCGTCCGTACTCATCCAGCATCCTCGATTGATGTCCCATGATTCGGGATTATGACAGCCGGGACACCCGTTGGGGCATCCGGCTGCATAGATGGCGGTACGGAAACCGGGACCGTCTACAGTAGTATCTTCTACTATGTCGAGAATAGAAATCACTTTTCCAACGATTAATTATGAATGGTACGGTCGTTTAACTCCGCAAGCTTAGCTTGGTTCCAGCGGTCGGTAGTACCTACCAGGTAGCCGGTGATACGTTGCAACTTGTCGATGTGTCTGCTTCCGCACTTCGGGCATTCTTCCAGGTTGGCGGCGGAGTTTTCGTATCCGCAGTCCAGGCAACGATTACGGTTGTGGTTGACAGAACCATAACCGATATTGTACTGGTCCATCATATCCACCATACGCATGATAACCTCCGGATTGTGCGTTGCATCCCCATCCATCTCAACATAAAAAATATGTCCGCCACGTGTCAGCTCATGATAGGGAGCCTCCACTTCGGCTTTGTGGCGGGCACTGCATTTGTAATACACAGGCACATGGTTGGAGTTGGTGTAATAATCGCGGTCTGTGATACCCGGAAGAATACCGAACTTCTTACGGTCTACCCGGGTGAATTTACCTGATAACCCTTCGGCAGGAGTAGCCAATACACTGTAATTATGCTGATATTGGTCGGAGAACTGATTGCTACGGTCGCGCATATAAGTCACGATTTTCACTCCCAGTGCCTGAGCTTCTTCCGATTCACCGTGGTGTTTTCCAAGTAAAGCTACCAGGCATTCAGCCAGACCGATAAAGCCGATACCCAATGTACCTTGATTGATAACCGAGTCAATGGTATCGTTCGGTTTCAGTTTCTCGCTGCCTATCCACAGGGCTGACATTAGCAAAGGGAACTGCTTGGCAAATGCCGTTTTTTGGAATTCCATGCGCTCGTGCAACTGACGTGCCGTAATCTCGAGCATGGAGTCCAACTTGGAGAAGAAACGGGCAATGCGTTGCTCCTTGTCCTCTATATCCATACATTCGATGGCAAGGCGGACAATATTAATTGTGGAGAATGAGATATTTCCACGTCCGATGGAGGTTTTCGGTCCGAAACGGTTTTCAAAAACACGAGTACGGCATCCCATTGTAGCCACTTCATGTTCATAACGTTTGGGATCATCAGCCTTCCAATCTTCACTTTGGTTGAAAGTAGCGTCAAGGTTCAGGAAATTGGGGAAGAAACGGCGGGCGGTTACCTTGCAGGCAAGCTGGTAGAGGTCATAGTTCCGGTCTTCAGGCAAGTAACTTACTCCTCGTTTTTTCTTCCAGATTTGGATAGGGAAGATGGCTGTTTCTCCGTTTCCCACTCCTTGATAAGTACTTTTCAGCAATTCACGGATGATGCAGCGTCCCTCGGCAGAGGTATCTGTACCATAATTGATGGAACTGAATACCACCTGATTACCTCCCCGTGAATGTATCGTATTCATGTTATGGATAAACGCTTCCATGGACTGGTGCACACGGGCCACAGTCTTGTTGACCGCATGCTGAACGATACGCTTCTCGTCAGACAGTCCGTCCAAAGGTTGCGGCAGATAGTCCGTCAGCTCCTTTTGATAAAGGTGGGAATAATCTTTGCCATACAATTCTTCCAGAGTTTTGATTTCCTCAATATAGCTTTTACGAACGTATGGAGCCAGGTAAAAGTCAAAAGCGGGAATAGCCTGTCCGCCATGCATTTCGTTCTGAGCCGTTTCCAGCGAGATACACCCTAAGATACTGGCGGTTTCGATGCGCTTGGCCGGACGCGATTCACCGTGTCCGGCAGAGAAACCGTAGTTTAGGATACGGTCTAACGGATGCTGCACGCAAGTCAGGCTCTTTGTGGGATAATAATCTTTGTCGTGGATGTGCAGGTAGTTTTGGCTCACGGCATCCAGCGCATCGTCACTCAGCAGGTAATCATCTACAAACGGTTTGGTGGTTTCACTGGCAAATTTCATCATCATGCCTGCAGGAGTATCTGCGTTCATGTTGGCGTTTTCACGAGTGATGTCGTTGGATTTTATGTTGATAATTTCCAGAAAGATATCGCGGGTCTTAGCCTTGCGGGCGATGCTGCGTTGATTACGGTAAGCAATATATTTCTGTGCGACGTCCTTGCGGCTGCTTTTCATCAATTCTACTTCCACCATATCCTGAATGGCCTCTACCGTCATCTGAGGTTCTCCTCTGAAAGAGATATGGTCAGTGATTTGATGAATCAACTGTAAGTCTTCTCCTTTATCCGTGTGGAGCATGGCTTTACGAATGGCAGTCACTATTTTTTCTTCATTGAAACCGACAATACGTCCGTCACGCTTGATTACCGTTTGTATCATAACCGTTGTTTTTTTAGATTTTATTGTTTTACTTAATTGGGCAGGCAAAGGTATAACAGTTATCTGTATGATTTTCTTTTTGGAAAACTTTTAAGAGTTTAAAAATAGTTAATCAATTGATAATTAGATGCAAACTTTCGCAGAATGGAAAACTTTATTTTAAATATGATGTTCAATGATAAACTTTAATAATAATGATATTAAATACTGTTGTAAAAGGAAATTGAAAGAGAAAACGGAAAAAAGAAAACCTACTTGTGTGTTTTCAAATACTTTAGTTATATTTGTAACGAGTTGCTTTGCTCATGGCTTTCGCCATTTTATTGTTCTTTTGCCATTTATGAATAGGGCAGAAGGTGAATTTTTAATTTCAAATAAGAACGTTTATGGAAAAATTGTCTCCCCCGTTCAAAGTTGATATTGCAGGGACATTGTGTCCACCGGCAACACTGAAAGATGCATGGATGCAGTATCAGAAAGAACAGATTAGTTTAAATACCTTGCAGGCCATCGAAAATGCTGAAATACGTAATCTTGTGGAACGTCTTAAATCCGAAGGAATGAAAGTCGTTACAGACGGTGGCTTTCGCAACCGTGATTTCCTCGAAGGCTGGGAAGGACTTGGCTATAAACCTCATACCGCTGACTCGGCATCCAAAGTGCTGGAATTGACCGGTAGAATCAGCTTGTCCCATCATCCTATCCTTGATGATTATACTTTTCTGGCAGGGATAGTCGCCGGGGATGTATTGGCAAAACAGCATATACCGTCACCGGGAAAATTACTCACCAAAATTCTCCGTGAGATAGATGCTTCGCAATTGGAGCGGATTTATCCGGATGTAAATGTACTGTCGGATGATTTGGCGGTGGCCTATAAAAATCTATTGTCAGCGCTTTATAACTCGGGATGTCGCTATGTGCAGTTTGACGGTGCGAAATCTCTCTTGATGGACGAAGCTGTCCGGCTAAATAACCGGGTGTTGCGTGAGCGGCCCGACAGACTGTTTGTCGCTTTCCACGCTGCTACGGATATGCTGATACGCTTGCATGGAGCCGATGCATATTTCCTGAACTATGATTGTGGCATTTGTGACCGTAGCCGCTTGCTGTGGTTTGTCCGTGAAAAGGAAGCCGTGTTTGGCTTTGTGATTTCCTACTATCCCGAAGAGGACGAGCTGGATGAGTTGCAGGCGAAAATTGAGGAAGTCTTGAATTATATTCCGTTGAAACGCTTCACGCTTTGCCTGCCCGACGCGGATAGCCTTCTTCATCCTTCTGAAGCCGATGAAGAGAAACAGTGGCGTACGGTGAAACAAGGTATGGATATGGCGGAACGGGTATTCTCTTTTTGAAATCCCGCATCTAACGGGAGTTAATCCCACCCGATATGAATGTAAAAGAAGGTGTGTCAAAACAAAAATTCGCTTACTATTTGTTTCTTTTAGGCGCGGATTTCACGGAAAAAGAATAAAGAGAATCCGTGAAATCCGTGTAATCCGTGCCTAAAAGAAATTTTCAAGCGTATTTTGACACACCTTCTTGTATATAAAGCTTTAACTTTCGCTTCCGCTTATTTTATAACTTCCGCCAATTTTTCCTGCAAACCGTCACCGTGCAAACCGCGTGCGATGATGGTTCCCTCGCCGTCAATCAATACGGTGTGAGGAATGCTGCTTACAGCATACAGTTTAGCGCCTTCGCTGTTCCAGTATTTCAGGTCAGACATTTGCGGCCATGTGATATTCAGCTTTTCGATAGCTTCTTTCCAAGAGTCACCGTTTTGGTCTAAGGAAACGCCTACAATCTCGAAATTCTTGTTCTTGTATTTGGCGTATGCTTCTACCAGGTTAGGCATTTCGCGACGGCAAGGGCCACACCAGCTTGCCCAGAAGTCAACGAGCACTACCTTGCCTTTTCCAACGTAATCAGACAATTTTACAGTCTTGCCTTCCGGAGTCTGCATTTCAAAATCCGTAAATTTCTGTCCTACGGCAGTAGCTTTCATCTTCTCGACGTTGTCTTTGATTTTGATGATGATTTCATCGTTTTCGTATGCGGCAGGAATTTGCGGCATCAACGGGTCAAGATCAGCTACATCCATATAATAGAAGTTCTGTTTCAACATGTGTACGCCTACCGGATTGGTGATATTCTTCTGGATACCCGCTTTGGTAACTTCCATCATCTTGTTTTCCAGCGCTTCCATTTCTTTTCCTTTGGCCTCACGTTGTTCGTCGGTCAGGGTAGTGTCGGACATGGAGTTGTAGATGGCCATCATCTGGCTGTTCAGTCCACCGAGTTGGGTTCTGATTTCCTGGTAAGCATCATTGGTGGGAGTACCTGTTACGGAGTCTTCTTCCCCGGAAGTCAGTTTCACATTGATATTTCCGTTTTCGAGGAAGAAGTCAACGGTCATCATACCGTCTTTATCGGCAGCTTGGTAAGTGATGTAACGGTTGACTGCGGTATCTTGAACACCTTTGAAGGTGAAAGTTCCATTAGTGATAACGGCAGAATCCAATTTTACGGGTTGGCGTCCTTGGATAGTTTGCAGGTAAACGGTGTCGCCATCGGCAGCACCCTCTACGGTTCCGGTTACTGTGTAACCCTTGTTGCTGTTACAAGCTGCGAATACAGCGGCGACAGCGAGCAGATAGGTAATTTTTTTCATTGCTTCATTCTTTTAATAAATAATTTTTGCAGGGGACAAAGATAATAATAAAAAATCCCCTCCGGCATAACCGGAGAGGATTTTATGTTTTCTTGTCCCATTTTTATAGGGATGCTGTGCTTTTTATTCAGCAGCAGCTTCTGTTGCGGGAGTTTCTTCAGCCGGAGCTTCAGTTGCTTCTGCAGGTGCTTCAGCGGCAGCCTTGGCAGCTTCCTCAGCAGCTTTCTTTTCAGCCAGGGCTTTAGCTTTTACTTCGTTTACTTTCTTTTCAGCTTCGAGGCGTGCTTTTGCTTCAGCTTTCTTTGCTTCTTCCTCTTTAACTTTCAGGGCGGCCAAACCGCTTTGTTTGTTGTTCTTCCAAGCTTCGAATTTAGCTTCAGCTTCTGCTTCGCCGAATGCGCCTTTAGCTACACCGCCAAGGAGGTGTTTCTTCATGTAAACGCCTTCACGTGAAAGGATGTTGCGAACAGTGTCGGTAGGTTGTGCACCTTTCAATACCCAGTCAAGTGCGCGGTCGAACTTCAAATCTACTGTGGCAGGATTGGTGTTAGGATTGTAAGTACCAATCTTCTCAATAAATTTACCATCACGTGGTGCTCTTACGTCTGCAATAACGATAGAGTAGAAAGCGTAGCTCTTACGTCCATGTCTTTGCAATCTGATTTTTGTTGCCATTTAATTAAAATGTTTTTAGTTAATGATTTGAATTATGCTACTATCTCGTAATAGCGGGTGCAAAGATAGGAAAGATTTTTGATTTTTGATTTATGATTTATGATTTATTTATTTGTGGGGGGTGATAATCTTGAGAGTACCCCTCCAGCCTGTCCGAAAACTTATATCTGCTATCGCTTTGACGCGGATGACGCGGATTGAACGGATTTTTAATCTTCTTATCCGCTAAATCCGTTCAATCTGCGTCTGAAAAATAATCAGAAAGAAAGTAACCACAGAATTTTCGGACAGACTCCCCCATACAAATCATAAATCATAAATCTCAAGAGTATCTCCGGGGATACCTTATCAATATGGCCAATATGGCGAATATACCCATACAGAAGGGGTAGTACAGGTTACCGATAATGCTCAGTGGTGATACGCTTGCCAGTCCTGCCGCTATCAGCATCTGCGCCCCGTATGGAATGATACCCTGTATCAGGCAGGAAAATGTATCCAGTATGCTCGCCGTTTTTCTACGGTCGAGATGGAAACGTTGGGCGATATCCTTGGCGATAGGTCCCGTGGTAATGATGGCAATCGTATTATTCGCGGTGCAGAGATTGGCGATGCTGACCAATGCCGCAATGCTGAATTCTGCCCCTCTTTTACCCCTGACGTGCCGTGTCAGCCGTGAAATAATGAAATCTATTCCTCCATTATAGCGTATTGTTTCGAGCATACCGCCCGCCAACAGGGTGATAATGATGAGTTCGCCCATCCCTGTGATGCCCGTCCCCATCGCTTCGAACCAGTCGAAGAAATCCATCCTCGTGCATAGTCCGATAATTCCTGTTGAGATGATGCCGAGGAGCAGGACCACCATCACATTGACTCCTGCTATGGCGGTACCCAGTACAATGAGGTAGGGGATTACTTTTATCCATTCTATGTCCTGTATCTGCGGTGAAGCCGATAAGGACAACCCTTGGAAGATGTAGATACCCAGTACGACAAGTGCCGCCGGTACTACAATCATAAAATTCACCTTGAATTTATCCCTCATCACGCAGTCCTGCGTCTTGGTAGATGCGATTGTCGTGTCCGAGATAAACGAAAGGTTATCTCCGAAAAATGAGCCTCCCACGACGATTGCCACCATATAGGGAAGGTCTATTCCTATCTTCTCTGCCAGTCCCACGGCTACCGGTGTAAGGGCTACAATCGTTCCCACGCTCGTCCCGATGGAGAGTGAGATAAAGCAGGCGGCGATAAAAATTCCTGCCAGCAACAGGTTGTCGGGCAGGATATGCAGCGTAAGGTTTACGGTTGCATCGATTGCCCCCATCTGTTTGGCGCTTTGTGCGAAGGCGCCTGCAAGGACGAAAATCCATATCATTAGCAAGATGTTCTTATTCCCGGCGCCCACCGAAAACTGATAAATGCGCTGTTCCAGTTTCAATCCTCTCGTGATGGCGATAGCATAGCACGAAGAAAACAGGAACGCTACCGTAATAGGTACCTTATAGAAATCATTGACAAGCAGTGATGTCACCAGATAAAGACAAAGAAAAACTACCAGCGGGCTCAATGACCACCAGCCTCCTTTGTGTCTTGAGGTTGTCTCTGTATTTATATTTGTAGACATATAAATTAGTTACATGATAAATGATAATTTTTTCACCACGGAGGACACGGAGGTCACAGAGGTTTTTTAATTTTTCAGACGCAGATAACGCAGATGACGCTGATTTTTTTCTTAAATAGCGGCATTTTTATTTTTATTAGCAGCAACTCTATCTGTCATCCTGAGCGAAGTCGAAGGATCTCTTCCCTCTTATATATTAAAAGAGTAGATGCTTCGACTTCGCTCAGCATGACAGATAGTAACAGAGTAAAAAATCCGCGTCATCCGCGTCTGAAAAATGAAAACCTCCGTGTCCTCCGTAGTGAAAAACCAAAAATCGTTGCAAAGTTATAAAAAACAAAGAGCGGCACAAAATGGTTTTGCGCCGCTCTTATTATAATTAGCTATTTGTCTCCGTCTTTTTAACTTCTTTCTACAGCGTCACCCCAGTTTTGAAGATAGCGATTTCTTTATACCCCTTCTTCTCATTATTCACAAACTCACCGCTTGCCACCCGGATCACATACTCTATGAACCGTTCGCATGTCTTCTCCATCGGCTCATTTTCGAGGATGACCCCTGCATTGAAGTCAATCCATCCCGGTTTATTCTTGGCGAGAGTCGAATTTGTAGAAATTTTCATCGTCGGCACATACGTTCCGAAAGGCGTTCCGCGTCCGGTAGTAAACAGCACGATATGGCATCCGCATGAAGCAAGCGCGGTAGCCGCCACCAAGTCATTGCCCGGAGCGGAAAGCAGATTTAAACCTTTCACCTTCAGGCGCTCACCGTAAGGTAATACCCCTTCCACATAACTCTTGCCACATTTCTGCGTACATCCCAACGCTTTGTCTTCCAAAGTCGAGATACCACCGGCCTTGTTGCCTGGAGAAGGGTTTTCACCCACCGGTTCACCATGGGAGAGGAAATACTCCTTGAAGTCATTAATCAGTTTCACCGTTTCGTTAAACAACTCCTTGTTGCGGCATCGGTTCATCAGGATAGTCTCCGCGCCAAACATTTCCGGTACTTCCGTCAGTACGCTCGTTCCTCCCTGGGCAACGAGGAAGTCAGAAAACATTCCCAGCAACGGATTGGCAGTGATACCCGAGAAACCGTCGGAGCCGCCGCATTTCAATCCTACGCGTAACTCGCTCAAAGGCACTTCCACACGTTCGTCCCGGCTTGCCTTCTCGTAAAGTTCACGCAGCAGCTTCATTCCTTCTTCATATTCATCCTCCACCTTCTGTGTCACCATAAATTTCACGCGGTCGGTGTCATAATCACCCAGGAACTCACGGAATGCGTCCGGCTGGTTGTTTTCGCAACCCAGACTGACTACAAGTACCGCCCCGGCATTGGGGTGCAACACCATGTCACGCAATATTTTCTTCGTATTCTCATGGTCGTCCCCCAACTGTGAGCAACCATAATTATGAGGATAAGCCATGATCGCGTCCACCCCTTTGCCGCCCGTCTCACGGCGCAATCCTTCTGCAAGTTGGTTGATGATGCCGTTTACGCAGCCCACGGTAGGGATAATCCAGATTTCATTGCGCACACCCACATCACCGTTTTTACGGCGATATCCTTTGAATGTCAAATCCTTCTTCGGTATATTCAGCGACACTTCCGTCGGGTTATACGTATACTCCAGCAAACCCGCAAGATTTGTCTTGATGTTGTTTTCATTCATCCAGTCCCCCTGCTTCTTTGCCATACGCGCATGTCCGATCGGATATCCGTATTTCACTACATTTTCGCCTTCGGCAAAGTCTTTCAGCGCAAATTTATGTCCGGCGGGTACATCCTCGTTCAAAACGATTTCCTTTCCGTCCACCGTGAGTTTTTCGCCTGCCGTCAGTGCCACGATAGCCACTGCAACATTATCCGCAGGATTGATTTTAAGGTACTTTGTTTCCATCTTTTTATTTACGATTTTACGATTTACGATTAGGGTCACTTTATTTACGATTTTACAATTTACGATTGAGGTTTGTTTACGGTAGGTAGTTCCTTTTTTTTGAGAATTTGCTATTTCCAATCGTACATCGTACATCGTAAAATCGTACATTTCCCCTCTCTTTTTATTTATTATAATAAAACTCAATATTTTCCTTTGTCAACAAATCAATTGGCATGAAGTTCTCCCTTGCCACCTCTTTCTTTAGAATCAGATGGTCGCACAACGTCTTGATGCCATCAAAACCTTGTAGCGTAGGCTGTTGGGCAATCAGGAAGAAAATGCTTCCTTGTTTCAGGCAAGCCACGTTCCGTTGCAGCAAGTCATACCCCATAAGGTTGAAATCCGTTTTCTGTTGTTTCTGTAGGTACTCCCCGATGATATAAGCCTTGGAGTTGAATGTAATACCGTTTTTCACCGTGGGGTGAGCCTGGAAAAACTTATCCAGCATCTGTGAGTCCTCACTGTCACGTTTTGCATGCAAGTCCAGTTCCCAGATGCGGCAATCCGGATGATGCCCCTTCATATATTCCCTGAAACCTATTTCCCGGCGTTCCTGCTGGTTAGACCCCACAATACCTTCATTTATCTTACGGAAAATCACCACCTCCTGCGCATCTTCGCCCGCAAGCAACATCAGCATCCGTGCGGCGAAATACCCGCTTTGGTGTGAATTCTGTCCGAAGAAGGAGAGGGCAGGGGCTTCTTTTATATTTGAGTCTATATATATATAAGGTATAAGGTGCGTTTCCAGTTCGTTTGTAAAAGGAGTAGTATATTGCGGGGCGGTAGGGGCAAACATCACCCCGTCCGGTTCTTGCTCCAGAATTGTGCGCGCTGCTTTGGCGAACGAACGGTAATCGTACGGGTCATAATAAGAAAGTTCCACCGTGATGTTGAAATCCGAATAAGTAGCCAGCGCATCCTGTATTCCACTCTCCACATCCGTCCAATATTCACCCTTCTCATGTTGCGGCAGCAGGCATGCAAAAGCATACTTCTTATTGGAAGCCAAAGCGCTGGCATACATGTTAGGCTGATAATTCAGTTGTTTCAGGATTTCCTCCACCCGTTTTTTGCTGGCTTCGGATACTCCGCTTCGTCCGTGGATGACGCGGTCTACGGTTCCCACCGACACATCCGCCATTTTGGCGATGTCTTTAATTCTGATTCTTTCTGCCATCTGGTTATACAATTATTCATTTACAATTTACATTGTACATCTTTTTGTGTCCGCACACAATAATAATCTCAATATTTTCGATACAAATATATAACAATTTTTGTAATTACGAAAATTGTTGTATCTTTGTGCCCGCACACGAAAGCTATGAAGAACAAACCTGTTTTAAGTTTACTCTCCATAGAATCAGATGCTTAACCTCTGTTTAGGGGTGAAAATGACAAATTGAAAGGAATAAATTAATCACATATTTAATAAAAACATAGAATTATGGGAAAGAAAGTCGTTACATTAGGTGAGATTATGTTGAGACTGTCCACTCCGGGAAACACTCGTTTCGTACAGTCCGATTCTTTTGATGTAGTATATGGCGGTGGTGAAGCCAACGTTGCTGTCAGCTGTGCCAACTACGGTCATGATGCTTACTTTGTAACAAAGTTGCCGAAACATGAAATCGGTCAGTCAGCAGTCAATGCATTGCGCAAATACGGTGTAAAGACAGACTTCATCGCACGTGGTGGCGATCGTGTAGGTATCTATTATCTGGAAACCGGTGCATCTATGCGTCCCAGCAAGGTTATCTACGACCGTGCACATTCTTCAATTGCCGAAGCGGATCCTTCTGATTTCGATTTCGACGCAATCATGGAAGGCGCCGACTGGTTCCACTGGTCAGGTATCACTCCCGCCATTTCCGACAAAGCAGCCGAGTTGACCCGCCTGGCTTGTGAAGCTGCCAAGCGTCACGGTGTTACGGTATCCGTTGACCTCAATTTCCGTAAGAAACTCTGGACAAAAGAAAAAGCCCAGTCCATCATGAAACCGTTGATGCAATTCGTGGACGTATGTATCGGCAATGAAGAAGATGCCGAACTCTGCCTCGGTTTCAAGCCAGATGCTGATGTAGAAGGCGGTAAGACGGATGCTGAAGGTTACAAAGGCATCTTCAAGGCCATGGCTAAAGAATTCGGCTTCAAATATGTAATCTCTACCCTGCGTGAATCATTCTCTGCCACCCACAACGGTTGGAAAGCAATGATTTATAACGGCGAAGAATTCTACGAATCCAAGCGTTACGACATCAACCCGATTATAGACCGTGTAGGTGGTGGTGACTCCTTCTCAGGCGGTATCATCCACGGTCTGCTGACGAAGCCCAACCAAGGTGCGGCTCTTGAATTCGCCGTAGCTGCTTCCGCCCTGAAACACACCATCAATGGTGACTTCAACCTCGTTTCTACCGAAGAAGTAGAAGCTTTGGCGGGAGGGGACGCAAGCGGACGCGTACAACGCTAAGTTCATTTACTATTAGACTATTTACCATTTACTATTTGATACTCTTGTTGATGACGACGGAAGAATTGAGAAACAGATTGAAAGCGTTTGCTATAAGAATTGTCAAATTGGTGGATAAATTGCCTAATACATCGGCTGGTAGGGCTGTTGGAAATCAGATTGTTCGTTCCGGGACGTCTCCAGCCGCAAATTATCGAGCCGCTTGTTTAGGAAAATCAGACAAAGATTTCTTAAACAAATTGAAAATGGTGGAAGAAGAACTCGATGAGACTTTGTATTGGATAGAACTTCTTGGTGATACAGCATTGGTAAAATCTGAATTACTTTCGGATTTATATAAAGAAAACGAAGAACTTCTGAAAATAATAGTCAGTTCGATAACCACTATGAAGGCAAGAATGAATGGTAAATAGTTTAATAAAAGAATAAGCAGCAAAACATTCAAATAGTAAATAGTAAATCGTCAAATAGTAAATAAGAACATGAGTAGATTTGATAAAATATCCGTCCTGGCCAAGATTGGTTCAACCGGAATGGTTCCTGTATTCTACCACAAAGATGCAGAAGTTGCAAAGAAAGTAGTAAAAGCTTGTTATGACGGAGGTGTCCGTGCTTTCGAATTCACTAACCGTGGCGACTTCGCTCACGAAGTATTTGCGGAAGTAGTGAAATTCGCAGCAAAAGAATGTCCGGAAATGGCAATGGGTGTAGGTTCCATCGTAGACCCTGCCACGGCAGCCCTGTACCTCCAGTTGGGTGCATGCTTCATTGTAGGTCCGTTGTTCAACCCCGAAATAGCTAAAATCTGCAACCGTCGTCTGGTAGCCTATACTCCGGGATGCGGAAGCGTTTCAGAAGTAGGTTTCGCACAAGAAGTAGGTTGCGATCTTTGCAAGATTTTCCCGGGCGACGTGCTCGGCGCTAAATTAGTGAAAGGCCTGTTGGCTCCGATGCCTTGGTCCAAACTGATGGTGACCGGTGGCGTAGAACCCACACAAGAAAACCTGACCTCTTGGATTAAAGCCGGTGTGTTCTGTGTAGGTATGGGCTCCAAACTCTTCCCGAAAGATAAAGTTGCCGCTGAAGACTGGACCTACGTTACCGAAAAATGTAAGGAAGCTTTGGCTTATATTGCGGAAGCAAGAAAATAAAAGAATGTGAGGATTTACGATTTGACGATTTACGATGTACGATTGGAGTCGGAATATTGAAATCGGAGTATTGATATAAAGGGAACTTTAATTGTCGAACTAATATTAATCGTAAATCGTCAAATCGTAAATCTAAAAGAAATCGTTTTGTTTAAAGGTGTTTAAAGGGGACAGCCATCGAAGCGCTACGGTGCTTTGGTGGCTTGTTTTTTTTGTTTATAAGTGTAAAAGCCCCTCCTGAAATCTAAAACAATGTTATAAAACATGCGATTTTACCCCATACCGTTTGCGAGCACGGAAAAAACACATACCTTTGCAACGCAGTTGGGAAACTGCATGACAGTTTAATTACAAAAAAGTCTTTGTTTATAATAGGTAATTAGTTGATAGGTAAAAAGATTGAATTTGATTTTCATAAGCTAAAAATAAGATTAATAATAGGTAATTAGGTAAAGGTAAAAAGTTGAACATTTGGAGTTTTTAGATAGGTAATTGAAAGTTGTTTTTTAGAGGTAAAAAGAAAGATTGATTTTTTGGATAACAAATAAGATGACGAATTAAAAGAAAAGCCTTATAAGGCTTTTCTTACACAAGGCGAGGGGCTCGGGAGAGTTTGCTCGTTTTTTTTGTTATATTCCTTCCTCTTTTTTACATATTTTATTCAAACATATATTCTTTTTCGTATCTTTGTCCAATATATAGCGCGCAAATATGAAAAAGACCTTGCTTCTCATCTTGTTGGCCGCCTCCACGGTTGTCACGTCTTGCATGGATAAAGATATATACGATCCAAGCAAGCAGAAAAACGATAATTCTACGCAAGAGCTGGATTTGTCTTTCAAATATTACCGCATGGACAACACCTATCCCTGGGCATTGGACATCCCCCGTATATCCTCCGAAGCCCCCTCGTGGAGATATCCCCTTGAAGGAGAAAACATCACAGGTGTATATCTGAACTATGAGAAATGGATACATGATAAATCAGATTATAATTGGTTTGATTCCTCAGTTCCCGGAAATGTAGATAGCGATAAATTGTATTAAAGGAATAAACATTGGAAAGCATTTTTCATATATTAGACTGGATATTATATGTGCTGTTTGCGATAAACGTATGCTATCTTTTGGTTTATAGTTTGGCTTCGCTTCGCCGGAAGCTTGAGAAGCCTGCTCCGGCGAAAGGACATAAACGTTTTGCCATATTCATCCCCGCCTATAAAGAAGATGCCGTGATACACGAGTGCGTGCACTCCTGCCTGGAACAAGATTATCCGTCCGGCTGTTTTGATACGATTGTCATATCCGACAGCATGAAACCCGAGACTAACGCCTCCCTTTCCGCCCTTCCCATCCGTCTGATAGAAGTCCACTTTGAAAAAAGTACCAAGTCAAAAGCCTTGAACGCCGCGATGGCCACCCTTGGCGACGACTACGACATAGCCCTGGTGCTCGATGCCGACAACGTCATCCCGTACGATTATCTGAATGACGTCAACGACCTCTATGCCCGTCCCGGTGTAGAAATAGTGCAAACCCACCGCATGGCAAAGAATATCAACAGCAACATGGCGCTGCTCGATGCCATCAGCGAAGAAATCAATAATACGATTTTCCGTTTGGGACACGTCAAGCTGGGCATGTCCGCCGCCCTCATCGGTTCGGGAATGGCCTTCCGCTACGATTTGTTCCGTGCAACGATGGCAAACGTCAAAGCGGTAGGCGGTTTCGACCGCGAGCTGGAACTGACCCTTCTCTATCAAGGCAAATATTTTCATTATCTGCCCGAGACATACGTCTTTGATGAAAAAATACAGAACACCGATGACTTCTCCCGTCAGCGTCGTCGTTGGTTGTCGGCGCAGTGGCACTACTGCACCGTATTTGCCAAATATCTATGGAAAGCCATCTATAAGCGCAACTGGGATTTTTGCGACAAGATGTTCCAGCAATTCTGCGCCCCCCGCCTGTTGCTATTAGGTTTTACCCTCATCTTCACCCTATTCTTCACTTTCTATAACTGGGTCTGGAGCCTGAAGTGGTGGGTGATGCTTGCCCTACTTGTCACAGCATTGCTCGTAGCCGTTCCCCGCCGATATTGCACCAGCCGCCTGGCTATGGCATTCAGGGAATTGCCCTATACTTTCCTGCTGATGTTGGCCAATGTGTTTAAATTAAGAGGAGCGAATAAAAACTTCATTCATACGTCACATGGCGTAGAAGCCGGGAATTCGAAATAACAGATACGACAAATGATTTACGGAAAACTTACTTTGGAGGATTGGCAAACCGCCCGTGTTGAAGGTGAAGAACCCGAATCCTCCTTCGAGAACCACAATTTGCGGCTTTTCTTTTACGGCACACTCTATAACCGCGACTCCCTTCAGGAAAGCCCTGAAGACACCAATGCCCGGATTGCCGCTTCAGCCTATCTGGCAGATAACGACGACGGCTTTTCACGGCTCGACGGTTCTTTTACCATCGTTTATTATTCTGAAGGCCACTGCGGAATAGCCCGTGACCGTCACGGCATCCACTATCCGGTTTATACCACCCTTGGCGGCCATTTTTCATCCTCCTGGCAATATCTGCATGAGCATTGTTTGGCGGATGAACATCGCTACGACCCCGTCACGTTGTCATCCTTCCTCCAGCGCGGACTTTTGAAGAAAGGGCGGTTCCCGTTGTCCGGTATCCATAGGGTGGAAGCGGGCAAGCAATACCAAATATTTAGTGAGCGGAAATGCGTAGAGGACTTTGAAAAAGCGGAGCAGGCGGAGCTCCTCTCGGATGCGCATATCGAGAAAAGCCCCTGTCGGAAGCCCGATATCGAAGCCCTTTCCCGTCAATACGGTGAACTCCATGCCCGGGCCATCCGGCGTCGTATAGGCGACAGCAGGCGGGTAGGCATCCTTTTGAGCGGCGGTTACGATTCCGGTTCAAACCTTGCCGCATTGCGCGGCATCTACGACGGGGATATAGATTCCTATTCCGTCGGTTTCAAAGGCAACCGGTGGACGGAACTTCCCATGGCACGCCTGATGTCCGATACTTTCGGTACGCGCCATCACGAGTACGAGATAGACGGCACCGAAATCAACGCCCTGCCCGACATCGTCCGCTTCCTGGGCGAGCCTTTTGTAGAGGGCGGTCTCATGGTGAATTATTGTGCCATGCGCATGGTTGGCGACGACAAGCCGGAGGTGATATTGGGTGGAGACGGCAGTGACCAATACTTTGGTACCGGCAGTCGTGAAATCGCCCTTCACTACCTCTCGTCACGCATGAGGCTAAAACCGCTTCTTCGGGGAGCCAACTCATTGCTCAGCCATCATCTGTTTGATACCGGTGGAAAACTCTCCCGTATCAACTTCCATATAGACCGCATTGTGCACATCCTGGAGGGTGACCGTTTCGGCTTTTCAGATGCGGTCACGCGTAAGTTCCTGCAGTACCCTAAAGACGATTTCCGTCCGGATTATTCTCCCGTACCCGATACCCGCAGTTTTGAACACCTGTACACCCAGCATGCTCTCCAGTCCGACTTGGAAATAACCATCAACCGCGTAATCCTTTATAAAGCATCACGCATGGCAAGTATGTTCGGCAATAACCTGACATTCCCCTTTATGGACCTGGACCTTTTCAACTTCCTGCAAGAACTTCCTGTCAGCCTGAAGTGCAAAGCCGACAGCGTGTGGAAGATAGCCCGTGGACAGTCCGTCTCAAAATACCTGTTGAAGTACCACTATAAACCCCTGCTTCCCCCTGCCATCACCTCACAGAAGAAGCAAGGCGGATTTGCGCCCATGCCCTTGTTCTTCCGTGACCCGTCGCAGCGTGCCCGTCTTAAGGATTTCATCCTCTCCTCGAACATTTACGAAAGCTATCTTCGCCGGGACACGGTAGAAAAATTCCTCACGGATTACGACCGTGAAGCGTCCCGCGAAAACGGTTGGTTCTGGTATCGCCAAAACAAAGCCTTGCAGTACTTCAATCTGCTGACGCTCGTCACCTGGTGGGAGCAGTTCTATGAAGAAAGCGGAGACGTCGCATATTGAAAAACCGCCTGTAAGTTGGAAATATCTTTGGAAAGGTATATATTTACGGGAAAAATAGAGTGATATGTCAGAAATAGAAAATCAAGATATCCGTTGGAAGCAACGTTTTCAGAACTACGAGAAAGCTTTCCATCGACTTTCGCGAGCCATAAACGTAGTGAAAGCCACCCCCGACGATGATTTGCTGCAATCCGGTCTGGTCCAAACCTACGAATACACCTTTGAGTTGGCATGGAAAACCCTGAAAGACTATTTGGAACTGGAAGGTTTTTTGTTACGTTCCCCTCGTGAAACCATTCGCCAAGGATTTCAGAGTGGTTATATCACGAATGCCGAAGACTGGTTGCAAGCCCTGTCCGATCGTAATCTCACAGTTCACATCTATGATGATGAAATAATCTCCCGTGTACTGAAAGACATTTTTGAGCGTTATTTCTTTATCTTGCAAACCTTTTACGAAACTTTTAAACTCAAAATAGATGAGTGATGTCCTGTGGCAAAAATATGGTTTAAGCGAAGCCAACGGGCAACGCGTATCAGATGTCCTTTCCCTTTTCGGCGAAGTGCATGAAGCCATCCTGTTCGGTTCGCGCGCCAAAGGGAACTACAAGCCGGGTTCTGATATAGACCTTGCTGTGAAAGGTACTGTTTCTAAAGATGTATTATCAAAATTACTCACCGCTTTTGAAGAATCCCTGTTGCCTTATTTTGTGGACGTGGTGGTGTATGGCAATATTGAGAATAAGGCGCTGCGGGAACATATTGACAGGGTGGGGGTAAGTATATATCAAAAATAATGAAAGTATCTGTCATCATACCGGTTTATAACGTCTCTAAATATATTGAGCGTTGTCTTTTGTCTGTTCTCAACCAGACATGGGAGGACTTGGAGATTATTCTGGTGGATGATTGTACGCCGGATAATTCGATGGGAATAGCACAGGCTTTGGATTGTTTTTATATTCATATGGTACAAAATACCTCACGAATTACTACCTCATGAAGTTCTCTGTAAAAAAATAAGAATGTAAAATTCAGAAAATAAAATCTCTTTATACAGAGATTTATACATGAATGGTTTATGTTTACGAAAAAATGTAAGACTTTTATTGAAAAAGTAAATTAAAATAAAATAATGAGAAAAGCTTTATCTTATAAGGTGACTTTTATATTGTTCTTTATATTGAACTTTGTACTTTCTGTTTGTTATAATATAGATAATGAAAAATTAGCCCTTCTTCCTAAAAGACTTATTTTAGCTCTTATCAATAGTATTGGGGTAAGTGTTGTTTTATTGGGTATACTATTTATATTTTATCGATACCTGAAACTTAATTTGCGAATATTTTTCCTTTGTATATTGTTTATAATAGATCTTGTAGAAAGTTTTGTGTTAATTACATTCAATTCATTGATTACACCTTCTATTATATTGGTCATTCTCGAAACCAATATGCAAGAGATTTCCGAATTTTTTGATACTGCATATTTCGATGTATATACTTGCCTTACTTTATTGGTTATAATTATCATAGCCGGATTGTGTTTATTCTTTATACATAAGCTTGATTCATATCATTTCCCTAAATTTTTCAATCATAGTAAATTGAATGTTTACTTGGCGGTGACAGGAGGAATTGTTTATATACTTTTATCTTATTACACCATACACATGCGTAAAATCATATCTTATCCTTCTTTAACAGGCATTGAGCGTTTGTATTATTCCATAAAAGTTACATTGCATGATAGAATCGATTATCAGAGAATAATGAGTTTAGTGAAAAAGGCGCAACCTGAGATACGGCAAGTACATGAGGGGGTTTCCAATATTGTATTGATTTTGGGAGAGTCGTTGTCAAAAGTACATATGAATTGCTATGGATATTCTCTTCCAACTACACCCTATTTAAACGAAAGAATAAAAAACGGAGAAATTGTAGTTTTTGATAGTGTAATGACTAGGAAAACTGTAACTGTTGAAGCTCTGAAAGTAATAATGAGCTTTTATAATCATATGTCGGAAAGGTCGTGGTATGAGTATTATATGCTCCCTACAGTTATGCAATCGGCTGGATATAATACTTTTTGGTTATCCAATCAGGAAAGCTTTGGAGTGGCTGATTTCAATATTTCGGCTGCGATAGCTTCTTCTGCAGAAAAAGTAATATATACGCACCAAAGACATACTTCAGAGGATAAAGTTGGTTATTTTGATGAAGGAATACTTCCTTTTTTAGATGATTGTATTGGAAAAGGTTGGAAAAATTTTTATGTTTGTCACCTCATGGGTTCTCATTGGAGATATGCTAATCGATATCCTGAGGCTTTCAATAAATTTAACTCTGAAGATATTAAGAATAACAAGAGAAAATCCTTTAAAAAGATAATAGCAGAATATGATAACTCTGTACTTTATAATGACTATGTTGTCAATGAGATAATAAAGAGATTCCAAAAAAGTGAAAGTATTATTTTATATTTTCCCGATCATGGAGAAGAAGTATATGATACTCAGAATATGAATGGGCATCGAATGGATAATCCGACTTTAACAATGATGGAAATACCATTTTTTGTCTGGATGTCGAAAACAATGCAGGAACATTATTCTTCATTGGTGTGCCGCATTAAGAAAGCTACTTCAAACCAATTTTATACGGAAAATATAATTCATACCGTATTGGACATAGGAGGAATAGAACTTTCTGGATATGATGCAACAAAGAGTCTTTTTTATAATGAAGAAAAAACAAATATAGAAACCGGTATATGTCACTGAAGAATCAGGCTATAAAGGGCTTTTTTTGGAATTCTATAGAACGTTTCTCTGCTCAAGGAATTCAATTTGTATTGACGATATTTATTGCGCGTATATTGTCACCAGATGATTATGGTCTGATAGCAATGTTGAGCATTTTTATGGCTGTTGCACAAGTGCTTGTTGACAGTGGATTTGGAAACGCACTGATACAGAAAAAAGAACGTAGTGAAGTGGATTATAGTACTGCATTTTATTTTAATATAATCGTTTCCATAATAATATATCTTCTACTCTATTTTACTTCTCCTTTGATTGCAAATTTTTATGAACAATCTCAATTAACACAAATTGCGCGTGTATTTGGTTTTGTGCTTATTATAAATTCATTTTCTATCGTTCAACAAGCTAGGTTGACCATTTTGCTTGATTTCAAGAAACAGGCTGTTGCATCTCTTATTTCGGTAGTGGTAAGTGGAATTGTCGGAATATATATAGCATATTGTGGATATGGGGTATGGGCATTGGTATGGCAAGCTATATTTGCAGCATTTTGCAGGGGAGTGATATTTTGGATATATGCTCATTGGTTTCCCGGATATGTATTTTCAATGAGATCTTTTCATTATATGTTTTCGTTTGGTTCCCGTTTGATGTTAGCTTCCTTGTTACATACAGTTTACACTAATATGTATTCATTGGTAGTGGGAAAGGTTTTCACTGCTTCTACTTTAGGGTATTTTAATCGGGCTTTCACTTTAGGACAATTCCCTGTACAAAACTTTTCGGTTATTATTCTGAAAGTACTATATCCGATTCAATGTCGTTTTCAGGATGATTTGGAGAAGTTCAATTATATATTTGTTAACTATCTGCGTTTCTCATGTTTTGTTTTATTTCCTATAATGATAGGAATGTTTGTTTTGGCAGAACCATTGATATCTGTATTGTTGACGGATAAATGGTTACCAGCTGTTCCTTTTTTACAAATAATCTGTTTGGCTGGTATGTGGAATCCTGTGATGCAAATCAATGTTTCGGTTTTGGATGCTAAGGGTAGAAGCGACTATCATTTACAATCAGAAATAATAAAAAAAATATTGGCATTTGTTATTTTATTTGTTTCTTTACCTTTAGGGATAAAAATGATATGCGTGGGACTTGTGGTTTACGCATTTACTGATATGGCTATTATTATTTGGTATACAAGGCGGCTGACAGGAATAGGATATTGTAGACAAATCAAGATTTTGTTACCTGTTATATTACTCAGTACAACGATGGGAAGTGTTGCATGGTTGGCTTCCTCGTTATTTACAGATGCGTGGCTTCGTTTACTTGTAGGTATAACTGTAGGAGGTATTTGGTACTTGGGTGGTGCTTGGATTTTTCATTTTAAAGAGTGGGAATATGGAAAAAAAATTATTTGTAACAGCTCGTTGGAATAGGTCGGACATCAGGAAAACGTGGTCTGGAAGTGGATATGCCCTTTGGCAAGGACTTTCCAAAAACTTTCGTGTAGAAAAAATTGCTTTGGTAAATACATGGTGGTATCGCTGTTTGCAATTAGCCCGTCGTGTCGGAATGAGGTTTCTATCAAAACCATTGGAAGATATACAAACTAATATTTTAAGGAAACAGATTCAACAATATAAGAATATACCGGTATTTATGATAACGGGAGTTTTTGAAGTAGAAAATCCTTCATATTTGTACATGGATAATATTTGGGAAGTAGCTCATTTGTTAACATCTTCAGAAGCACAAAATAAACATTATTTCAATCATTTTTTTAGTTATTCTTCCCAAGAAATTTCATTTCAGATTACCCGCCAATATAATGTTTTTTCTAAAAGTAAAGCAATTTTTTTGATGGGGCATTGGCTTGCCGACTATATGAAAGATATTTATCCGGAGTTCAAAGACAAGATATATGCAGTTGGTGGAGGATGCAATGCATACTCTTTCAATTCTGATGAGATACGTCGTGGAAACAAAATATTATTTGTAGGTAAGGCATTTTTGCGTAAGGGAGGTGATATCGTGGTGGAAGCTTTTCGATTACTGCGTGCCAATTATAAAAAAGATGCAGAATTAATTATAGTAGGTCCTAAAACTCTGCCAGATAAATATAGGGGAGAAGGAATTATATTCAAAGGTTGTCTCTCTTTTGAAGAGGTTGGGAGATTGATGAAGATGTGCGATGTTTTTTGCATGCCTTCCCGATTCGAGGCTTATGGGCTTGTTTTTGTGGAAGCTTTGTTGAACGGACTTCCTTGCATCGGAAGGAATGCATTTGAAATGCCTTATTTTATCGAACCTGGTATTACGGGTGAGTTGATAGATGAAGATGACCCAGAGGTACTTGCAAGGAAGATTGTAGACGTTATGGCTAATGATGAAATGAAACATGCAGTAGCAGAAAGGAGAAATGAATATGAGTCATATTATAATTGGGATAGGGTTTGTGCAGATATAACCCGTATTATAAAAGAGAAAGAAAATGAAAGATAAATTAGTTTCTATCATTACAATTAACTATAATGGTTTGCAGGATACATGTGAACTTATTGAGTCTTTGCAAAAGTATGAAACATATCCTTATGAAATCATAGTAGTTGATAATGCTTCACAAGGTGATGATGTGGATAAGCTCAGTAATCGGAAATATCCTTTTGTAAAGTTGATACGTAGTGATAAAAATCTAGGGTTTGCCGGTGGTAATAATTTAGGGATTAAATATGCAAAGGGAGAATATCTCTTTTTTTTAAATAACGATATGGTCGTGAAATCTCCCGTAATAGAAAATTTAGTCAATCGCTTGTGCGCAAATCCACTTATTGCGGGAATATCTCCGATGATACGTTTCTTTTATCGTCCCAACGAAATACAATATTATGGTTATCGTGATTTATCAGTTATTTCGGTGATGAGAAGGACCGAGTATTTTGATATTTCTCGTATGGACGAATATCTTCATGCTCAGAAAACGGAAGTTTTACATGGAGGAGCTATGATGTTTCATCGTGAAGCTATTGAGAAGGTAGGAGTAATGACCGAGGTTTATTTTCTCTTTTATGAGGAATTTGATTGGAGTCGTCGTTTCCGCGAAGCAGGTTATGAGCTTTGGTATGATCCTGCTTCTATTGTCTATCATAAAGAAAGTGCTACAATAAAGCCATTGACTGCTTTTCGTGAATTTTATTTGACGAGGAGTCGTATGATTTTTACTAGACGTAATAATAAAAGGCTTGTTCGTATTCTGTCCTGTCTGTATTTGATATTCATTTCTGCTCCGAATAAGACTCAAAGATATGCCCGTGAAGGAAACTGGCATATGATACCTTCTGTGTGGTGCGGTGCTTTTTCAGGATTATTGGTTAAAATACACTGATTATTATGGAGAAAAAATTACCACTTATTTCATTGGGTATCCCTGTTTACAATGCTGCTGGACTGATAGAACAAACTTTATTGTCAGTTTTAAACCAAACATATCCGAATATAGAATATCTACTTATTGATGATAAAGGAGACAGCATGGATATTGTTCATAAAGTTGTAGGAAAGCATCCGCGTGGTGGAGTAGTAAAGATTATTGACCAAGGACAAAATATGGGTATAGGAATGGCTCGTAATGCCATACTTGATAATGCCACAGGTGAATATTTGTTCACGATGGATTGTGACGATGTAATAGCATTGGATTGTATAGAGACTCTTTATGGTTATATGTCAGAACATCCTGTAGATTTTGTTGCAGGTTCTTTTGTACGTAAAGATATGGACGGTCATCAGTATGCCGGATGTCAGTATACAGATACTTTAATAGAGGGTAATCATTATCCTGTTGCTCGTTATCGTTATGGACAGAAGAAAGAAATTTTTGTTGCGACATGGAATAAACTTTATTCTTTGGCTTTTTTAAGACATTATCATATCCGGTGTAAAGAAGGGCATTTTAATGAAGATCCTTGGTTCACTTATCAAGTGATTATCAATGCTTCTTCTTGTAGGCTTGTCCCAGAGTATACTTTATTTTATACATGCAATCCCCAATCCGTATCCGGAATTTCTGCTGTAAAAGGTTATTCTCCACAAATCGCACGGCAATTTGTGGAGATACAAAAACTGAAGTCTGCGTATATACGTTCGTTGGTGAGTGAAGATTTTTATAGGGATTTGTTATTAGATATAATGCAAATGAGTATTTATCATGCTTATCGTATTTGTTGTTCTGTTTTATTGCCTAAAAAAATGAACAATGAATTACTACGTGAAATATTGACTTTATCATGTTTCATGCCCCAAAACAATGTTGGAAAGAAATCATTCAAATATATGTTTTTTCGTTTTATCTTTGCATTACCTATGTGTTGTAAACTTGTTTTAATCAAATTGACTGTCAAAATACATGTGAAGCAAAAAATTCGAAAGTGGATACATTTCAATAGCTAACCTAAATGGGGAATATAAAAAAACGGGCAATAATTAATTTTCATTGCCCGTTTTTTTATTACCACCGTTCTTTTTTTACCTCGAAACACGGACACTCCTTTGTCCACTCCATCGGTTCCACCTCCCCGTTGCCGTTCAAGTCTGGACTGAGATCTCGGTGTCCCACGACCCGTGCGCCGGGATAGTCCATCAATAACGCACGTACCAATACGCGGAGCGAATGTCGTTGCCATTCCGTGCGGGTATCCTTAGGATTTCCATAATGGTCCAGTCCACCCTCATAGCAGATGCCTATACTGTGAGCATTGTAGCCCCGCGCGTGGGCACCAACCCTCTCTACCGCACGTGTAGTCCGGATTTTTCCGTCACGACGCACATAGAAATGATAACCTGTTCCATCAAATCCACGTTGGCGGTGCGAAATCTCCAATGCCTGTTCGGTAAAAGGGCAATCCTCGCACGTAGCGCTACAATGTATCACAATCAAATCAATAAAGCGCATTGCCTTATACTTTATCCCTTATGCCAGGTTACACATTCATCGCATTTGCCCCGAAGACGCCGAGAACGGCGGAAGCCACAGCGATTACTACTTTCAAAATTGTATCCCAAAGTCCTGTCTTTTTACTCATAATCTTAATAATTTAGGTTTGTAATCAATATCTGACCACGGAAAACACAGAGTCTCATCATATTTTAATCCTTCAATCCATGTAAATCCGTATCCTCCGTGGTGAAAGAAAATTATCCCAATGGATTTTCGTTCTGGTCTTCTCCTGCGCCACCCTCCGAATTACCGCCGCCCGACGGAGTGCTGCCGTCTTTCGATACCAGTTCAAAGACAATATTGTTTGGCGCACCTTTGGTGGTGGCGTTCGTGTCATTCACCAGTCTCAAGGTATTCGCCACTTTGAAGCGAATATTCACCTTTTCGATATTCTTTACGGTACAATCTTTCGCCGCCTCGGTGGCACGGCAACGGAATGTGGTGTGGAAAATACCGAAACCGTCCAAGCGGACACTATTGCCGTCGGTGAGGGTTTGTCTCATCTGGCGTACAATGGCCTTGCCTACGTGTTCCACATCTTCGGCAGACATACCTCCCAACGCTTCAATATCCTGCGCAATACGTTGTAAATCAAAAATCTTGGCATCTTTCGACTTCCGTCTCAGGGTGTAGACCATTGGGGAATTTTTATCGCCCACTGTTTTGTGGCGCTGTGCGCGCACTACTAATGCATTTGACATAATTTTTTTTAATGTTTAAGTTAAAAAAACAAGTTTACTTTCACTTGAAATCTCGGGGGAAATTTTCTGCAGCAAAAATCCCTTATCGTTTCGTTGAAACAAAGATACTACATCGGGCAAGGGAGTACAGAGGTTCACGGAGGTTAGCGGAGGTTTACGGAGAATAATGAAGGATAACGGAGGATAAATAGATTAAGGTGTTCCTAAAATATTGACAATGAGCCGGACTTGCGCGGGCGTATATCGTCTGTTTGTCCGGCTCATTCCTGTGGCAAGCAGGCATTGTTCCAATCCAGGTGCTGTGCGAATCCATTGATTAAATTGATTTACGGCAGTCTGTTGAGTCACTCCGTGGATATAACACAATGCCAGTTCTCCTTTTCCATAACTGCGAATGGGAAAAGGAGCTTCATCAAAAGAATTGATAGTTTTCATTTTATACATAAATTTTTAAGGCGTTTTTTTATTTGTTTAATCTATGTAAAGATACTGATTATTAATTAAATAAACAATTTGGCGAATCATAATTTTTTAACCAATTGGTATTATCGTATTGCGTATTTACAGGACCTTGCTTGTCCCCCTCTGGTCCACTGATAATACCTTCTTCACAAGGAGAATAACGTCCGTTTACCCGGTTGTAGACAAATTTGACTTCTCCACGGTTACCCAGATGCTTAAATTTGACTTTGTCGATGAAAATATTGACAAGACCCTTATCGTCCTCTCTGTCTACGATGACGCAAAAGTCTGATTTATTGCCGAAATCTGCCGATCCGGCAATGTCATTCATTTCCACGCGGCGTCTTACTCCATTCAGTTGGTTGCGGTTTATCTTGCGGGGATGTGCCACAAGAATGACGAGACACTGGTTGCGGACCGCAAAGCGGCTCAACTGGTTTAGTAGCGACGAGATATATTGTAGCTCTGTCTGCCCTGTGGGAAGCCTTTGGTCCAGCCTGTTCAACGGGTCGATAACCAAGATGCGGATGCCCCGAAGTATGACTAGCTGGCGAGCCTTTTCCAGTACGGTGTCCAGTGTATAATCTTCATTGCCGGGAAGGATATGGGTCACATTCTCGGTCAGGAAACGGCTTGCTTGCCGGTAAATCTCTTCTGTCATGCCCGTTTGAGGATTGAAGGCGAGTCCCGTTAATTTTTCCGCCAGTTTGCACAGGTGATAGGTGATGGGAAGATTTTCGGGACTGAAATATCCCACTTTCCAGTCATGCCGCAGGCACAGACGCATTACAAGTTCGTCCACCCATTCCGATTTTCCGTCACCCGGCAGTCCGCTTACCACCATGAGCCGACGTAGTTCCATCGTACAATAAAGGTCGAAGTTATCCCAACCGGTTTCTGCTCCCCGTTTAAGTCCGTTTTCGTAGACACTCCGTAGGTCATCTTTCAAGTCATCGGCGGTGAATACTCCTTCGATAGGGATTTCTTCGGCTTGTTGCAGGCAGATGAGCAGGCTGTCTGCACCATAACGTATAAGATGCTCGTTGGCGTCCTTGCATCCGGGGCCGAAGTGCACCAGGCGGCAACGTTCGCTGCCCAGGCGGCGTGTCAGTTCCTGCCTCAATACTTGTCCGGCACTATCCTCATCGGCAGCTATGTAGATGATTTTCTTTTCGGCGAAGTGCGTGGCAATGAACCTGTCCAGCCACGTAAGGTTGCTTTGCGCTCCGGCAGGTACGGAAATCACGTCGTCGCGCCCGGCCGCCATGAAAGACGCGGCATCCAGTTCACCCTCAGTGATGATACATTCCGGGGTGTCCAGGATGCCGTCCACGTGGTAGGGGATAAGCTCTGCTCCCTGTATCATCTTGAAATGCTTCTGTGCGCTGCGGAATTTGGTATTGATGAGTGTACCGTTTTCAAAATAGTTGAAGCAGATGCATTTTTCCGGTTGTCGGCTATCGGGCATCGTTTCGGTCTGTTCGCCGATTTGAAGTCGGCGGATGACCTCTTGTGGAATGCACCGGGTCTGTACAAGATATTGTTCCGTCTTCTCCGACAGTGTCAGCCGGGCGGTGTCGAACGTGGGGCGGCGGAAATGTGACGGAAGTTGGGAATGGTGGCTCCTAAGTGTTTTCTGGAATTCCTTGGCACGTTGTTGGGCATCGTCAGGTACACACCCTTTTGCCTGGCAATGATGGCAGTAGTATAAACCCGTATCCAGATCTACCGAGAGCGATTTATCCCCTTTGTGTCCCCTCGTTTCGTTGCAGAAAGGACAGATGGTTTTTATTTTTCCGCTACTGCGGCCACGGGTCTCTATCCCGTATGAATGAAAGTTTCTCATTACACTGATTGTTTGTTTGATATGAATAATCTGCCGGTTTGCATGACGCATTTTACCGGACTGAATGACGTGTGTTTGTAGAGAAAACGACGCATGTTATCGTTGTGAATGACGCATGTGACATCTGCTGAGGTGCGTCATCACATCCGCCTTTATGCGTGGTTTCCTCTGCTGGGATGCGTGGTTTGCATTCTATTGTTTTTTTGATATCCAGACACACTTCAGTGTGTTCCAAATGGCTGTCTCGTCGGGTCGTGGAGGGGCGTTGTCGGGTATGGGGCATCCCAAATAGGTTCGGCGTCCGTCGATTTTTTTTTCAAAACGATAGGGGTCGGGGGAGTCCGCACGCTGCTTTTTACTTAGGTTTTCCAGATATTTATAAAGTTCCTTGGAAGTGCGGCTTCCGGGAGATGCGAAATTTATGAAATATTGATGTACTGCTTTCATATCCAGCAGTTCACCTCCTTTGTCATAGGTCAGGATATGCTGTTTGAAGAACTTGACGGCATCTTTGAAAAACATTTTCATCAGTGCTCCGTAGCCGCTTCTCATGCAGGCTATATCCACCCATTCACTGTCTTGCGTCAAATCATCCACAAGTTTCTGCCAAGGATGAATGGGCTGTGGCGAATGTGAGGGACGGTGATAGTCATCGGCTCCGCTCAGCATGGACGGTTTTTCCGTGGGAGGGGTTGGAGGAATATCAGCATCGGCAACGGCTTCTGTTTCTTCTTCTTTTGTTGCTGTTGTTATTATATCATTTATATTCTCTTTAATAAAATCAATGATGGCTTCTTGTAAGTCATTTGTTTTTAGTGATTTATTTGGAAGGTTAGCTTGTCTTTCGGCTTCATTTTTTGACAATTTCTGCAGATTACCATCGCCTTTTTGCCTATTTTTCGTTGATTTTCTGACACTTTTTGACATATTCCGACCGTTTTCCCGTGTGGGATTGAGTTCGTCGGGCATAAAAAAACCGTCTTCCTCGATGATAAAAAGATTATATTCAAAAATGATTTTCTTGAGGTAACTTAAAGTCACTATCCGGCTTTTGCAATAAGGCTGTAAATATTCCAATGAAGCGCGCGGTTCAGGTAACAGTTCAAGTTTTTCAATAATATACCAGTAGGCACCGCAACCTTTCAAGCCTTCTGTTTCAATCAGGTTGTGCATTCTCGGGTCGTTCATCGCCATCAACGAATGTTGAAGGTAGAAATTCTTTTTCATGTAATTATAGTTTTAATTATAGTTGTATGGGAAAGTTGTTGCGCAAGGAGGGTTGCTTTGTATAGCGACGTCGTCTTTCGTAATAGCTTTTCGTAAATATCTGCAACGAAGGTACGGATAATAAAATAGCCGTACAGTCTGTTTTGTGTGTAGGCTGTACGGCGAGGGAGTTTAGAAACCAATTCTTTAAGGTTTGTAAAACACTAAAAAGTACGCAATTATTAAAAAAATAAACAGTTATACTACTTTAACAATTTCCCCCCTTTTTTCTTTATGGGATTTACCCTTTGAGCCCGTGTTGCTATGGGACCAAGTTCTCTGCCTTCCTGATAAGTGCCTTTGTCGTAGGGGTTGTACAATTTGAGAAGCCATGTTTTTATGATTTCCGTAAACATAAGCCTTGACTTGTGGCTGTGTGTGATTTCCACTTCAAACTCTTCGATTACAACGTCATCAATACTGACGGTCAGTTTAATTTTTTTTCATGATAATTTTGTTTTAAAAAGTGACAAAGGTAGACAAATGTAATAAATTATAGGGAAATAAATCTTATCTTTGTTATCCATGAGCAAGCAAAAGAATTTATCCATAGAGACATTGCGAGGCATTGCCATTTTGTTGGTAGTCATCGGTCACGTAATCGGTTCTACGCCTTCGGGGGGAATGAAGATTGATTTTCCCCATCCGTTGCGCTATCTCTATTTGTGGATTGATTATATCCAGATGCCGCTATTTACCGCTATTGCCGGTTGGGTATATGCCTTGAAGCCGTTCTCGCCTGTAGCGGGATTCGGGGCATTTGTACGGAAAAAAGCTATGCGGTTGTTGGTGCCTATGGTGGCGGTGGGTACACTTTATTTCTTGGTGCAATATCTGATGCCGGGTACGAATCAAAAAGGAGAGCTGAGTCAAATGTGGCGTATTTATATATTTCCGTATACGATTTACTGGTATCTGCCGTCATTGTTCTTGATTTTTGTGATACAATGGTGGATAGATTGGTGGAAAGGAATGGAAAATATTAAACAATGGGGGATATGTTTACTGATAGCTTATTTACTGTATCTTGCTGAGAAATATATTCTTTTGGAATCAGTACCCAATATCTTTAGCTTTAAAGGTGCATTAAATCAATTACCATATTTTTTGGTGGGTGTAGGGGTAAATCGTTTTGGTATTTTGCTATGCAGAACAAGAGAGTGGGTATTATGTACAATATTTGTTATAATAGGTATTGTTCTTTTACAGATGGAATGGTTTTACCATTTAAATGAAACAAAATGGTATGAGATTTTACAACCAATTTGGATTTTTGCAACATTACTTTTATTTTTATTGTTACATTTTAAAAACTGTTTTTTATGTTGGGTAGGTAGTTATGCGTATAGTATATATCTGTTCCATGGATTTGCTACTTCAGGTGGACGCATCTTATTGAAAATGATGGGGATAAATGCCATTATACCGATATTTCTGATAGCTACATTTATGGCAATATTCTTTCCTATCGTACTGGATTGGATTTGTAGCCATTTTAAAATATTCCGTATAATATTTTTAGGGAAAAGGTAAATCTTAGCTATGGTTTTAAAATAATCCATTCTTTTGTTTTATTATCATATCTTTTTATCACTTTGGCCGGACTTCCAATAGCTACGCTATTATCTGGAATATCTTTAGTAACTACACTACCTGCACCGATGACGACATGTTTACCGATGCTAACTCCTTCTGTTATTACGGAATTGGCACCTATCCAGGAATCATCTCCAATACTAATACAAGAGGTTGTTACTCCTTGTTCATGAATAGGAGAATCAATACTTTCGTAACGATGATTCAAACCTGATAAAACGATATTTTGTGCTAGTATTACATGGTTTCCTATTTTTACGGGACCTATTATTGTGGAATGGAGTCCAATACGAGTATAATTTCCAATAATTACATCTCCTACACCGTTGTCTACGATAGAATATTCTTCAATAGTACTATGTGTTCCTAAATAAAAACGATTAATGGGAGAAACATTTATTATGGTTTGTCTTCGGATTACAGCTTTCTTGCCATGATGAAAAACAAGCGGATTCACGAACCATTTTATCCATCGGCGAGGACGTGCATTGGAAAACATAAATTTATGAATCTTTCTTTTCCATTTGGGAGAATGATTTATTTTTTCTTTAATGAATGCGAATTTTATCATAACTATTTTTTAATGGGTTTTGTATTTATCAATAGCTTGGTATATCTTTTTCACACTGTGTTCCCAACTATGGGTGTAGGCGAAAGCGATACGTTCTTTTTCTATATTTTGATTTCCGATTTCACCGATGGCTTCCTCAATAGCTTGGAGATAACTCGACAAGTCAGTAGCCAAATGTACATGTCGAGCAAATATGTCTCTCATGGTGTGTGTATTTGTTGCTACTACAGGTTTACCCATCGATAAATATTCATCAATTTTTAGTGGATAATTACCTTCAGTTATTGGATTTATAATTTGAGGGTTGATGCAGATGTCAAAATGTTGTATGTAGGCTGGGAGTTCTTCAACTTCTTTACGTCCTGTGAAGTAAACATTTTGCAAAGAGTGTAGGGGATGTTGTGAAAAAAAAGAATCTTCTGGACCAACAAATACAAAACTGTATTGAGAAAGCCTGGATACTATATTGTAGAGTAATGATGCATCTAATCGGCTTTTAATGATAGCCCCGGTATATCCTATAATTGGATGGGAAATTTGTACTAACTCTTTTGGTTTTCTCCAATGGCGGGTTGCATTATATAACTCTAAATTTACACCTGTATTTACGGTATATATGTTTGTGTTGTATTTTTGTAATTCTTTCGTGAAATAGCTTGAATTTGTTATTACAATATCTGATTGGCGAACAAGTGTATATTCACATTCTGGACCATATTTTTTCCAGTAATTAACTCCTATGATATAATCACGTCTATAATATATTGATATGGCAGGATGGATAAGTTGTTTAAGATAACGGCTTCGGAATATATCAGTGTCGATGATATGAGAGAAATCCGTAATGCCATATTGCATTATCGCTTTTTTTATGGTGCGGGCAATACAAAGATTGTTGTAATAATTAACTGCTCTGAACAGCCATTTGAATGGTATGCCATTGACTGGTAATACAGGGCATTTACAGTATATTATTCGCAAGTTTAAATTAATGCTCTTGTCTTTTTGTGCGGAAATTTCTTTATTGCTCCGTAACCATTGTATAATATTGGGGGGAGTATTAATGTAGAATACCCGATTTTGTTTTGAGATTTCTAGTGCAGTATTTTTTATAGTACTTCCAATCTCAATATCCCATCTTTGAAGACTTGTGATGATGTAATCTGCCATAATAGTGAATTATAAAAGCAAATGCCTGTAAATATTTAGGTATTCTTCCGCCGTATGTATCCATGAGAATCGTTTTACGTGTTCTAAACCGTATGCGACCTGGTCTTGGTAGAATTTTGTATCATTTTCTAAAAGCAAAATAGTGTCTGTTATTTCTTTGGGGTTATTAGGATTTATAAGTATTCCACCTTTACCTGCTACTTCGGGAAGCGAGGAACAATTACTTGTAATTACTGGAGTACCACATGCCATAGCTTCTAATACCGGTATGCCAAACCCCTCTTGCAGAGAAGGAAAAAGAAATATATAAGCGCCATTATAAAGTCCAGGTAAATCTTCGCTTGGGACATAGTTAGTAAAAATAATATTAGAAATGCAAATATCAATGTTCATATTGATAAGTAACTCCTCTACATAGTTTTGTTTAACTCCCGTAATGACCAGACTTAAAGGATTTTGAGAATGATTAAGATATTCGTTGTAGGCTCGTAGTACACCTCTTATGTTTTTTCGTGAATCGGTGTTGCCTAAAAAAAGTAAGAACTTCTTATTTGAAAGATATTTCTTAGTAATGGTATAAGTATCAGGTTCTGACATAGGATGGTAACAACTGCTATATCCATTGTGAATTGCATAAAGCCGTTTCTCTATTGTGGGAAAACGTTTCAGTATATTTTCTTTTTCCGTTTCGGAGACAGTGATAACAGCTTGGCATTTATTGATAATACGAGGTACATTCCAGCGTCGATAATACCAGCCCAGTTGTTGATAACGTGACATCCCTTTCGGTTTTTCTCCATTTAAATAAATAATATCGTGGAGAGTAATCATTAAAGGGACAGGTGAGTATAAGGGTGCAGTGTTTGAGGTACAATGTAAAAAATCTACTTTGTTTTTTTTAACGGCACGTGGCAGAATCCATTGCTCCCATACTAAATAATTAGTGCATTCAAGCTCCATGACATGCATTCGTTTTGTGCTTTTAAGACATCGGTCTTTACCGGGAGCTACGAAGACAAAATATTCATTACTGTCATCTCTTAACTGGAGTTGACGTAAGACTTCCAGAATAACAAAATCCATTCCGTGTTTATCTGGACGAAAAATTCTTTGGGCCTCTATGCCTATCCTCATATTTATTTCTTTCTTTTCCTTTTAAATATACGCTTGAAGTGACTCAAAGCTGATGTGAATATTAATAATGGCAATGACCAGAAAGCTTTACGGAAACGGCGATTAATTTCACCTTCCGGTAATGCTATAAGAAATGTTATGAACAATATTCCTAATAGTATATACCATTTGAAGCAGAGTGTCCAGTCCAATAGGGTGATGATTATTGCACATATCACGATATAGGCGATAAGCAGTAATCTTGAGGGCATCAGCCATTGGAATAATTTCTCACAAAGATCCCATTTCCCTTGTATGAAAGCAATGGGAAATTGTACGAGGGCTAGCATTGAACTATGGTACTGAGCACTTAACCAACGTTGGCGCTCTTTACTATATTCGGATGCGTCTTCTGTCTTTTTGCAATAGCAAACCACATCTTCTAAATATTCTGTGTAGATATTTTCTTTCAGTAACTCTATTTCCATTGCTTTGGTTAAATCACTGCCGCTAAGCCGTGGCGCAATTCTGTGAAACATTTCAAAATCGAACATCATGCCTGAACCAATAAGGGCGGAGGAGAAGCCCAATACTGTATGTGCTTTGCGAAAAAGTTGATTGTTGATTTCTTCACTAGTAGCATTCAATACGGCAATATTGGTATTGAGATTCTCTGTCATACGATGGGCTTGTATGGCATCACAACCGGAATAATAGGCATCATTGAAAAGATTCAATGCATTGGGGACGACTTTATTATCGGAGTTGAAAATAGTAATGGCATCGTATTCGCTAGGTGAATAACGTTCCATAACTTGCTGAATAGCATATATTTTTGTACAATATTCCTTGTCGGGCACTACGATATTGACTGGCATTTGAAGTAAGGTAACTAACTCATTTTCTGGTAACTGGGTAGCAGCTACTGCTATATCATACTTATCACGAGGATAGACTTGAGTATCTAAAAAATGATTGATTGATTCTATCACTTCTTTCCCGTTTTTGAGTACGACAAAAAGTACTAGAAAGCGGTGTTGCTTATGTGCTGGTGGATATGGATTTTTACGTTTACGCAAGGATGCCAAAGCATAGATGAATAAGTATAAAACCGGTATAGCAAGCAACAAAAACAAAATAGCATCTGTCATTTGCAATGCATTATTATTTTCATCCATCCACCAGTCGGGATTAAATATTGAAAAAAAGTCATTCATATTGCTTTATATTTTATTCTTTAATTTATTGATTTCGTTGTTTTCTTGTCTTTTTTCACTTTTTGATAGACGTTCAATATAAGGACCGTTTAAAACAAATGAGATAAACATGGCAACTAGAAAACGCCCCGGATGAAATCCCATGGATCGGTTTACATATCCACTTAACCATAAACCGAAAACTCCACATAATAAGGCAGCAAGTAAGTTTCGTAGTTCTTTATCATGTATTTTAAACATGATAACATAACATCCTCTAAGTATGATTATGGATAAAAGCCCTAAATAAATACTTAAACCTACTACACCAGTCTCTACCCATATCCCAACATAATGGGAATCCGTGGGGATATATGGTTCATCCAATTGCATTAATCCTTCTTTATCTATAATATGCCCTCCAAGTCCTACACCAAAAGGTTTGTCATTTAGGTAATAGGCAAATCGTTTTTGATTTTCACGACGAACATTAAATGAAGCGTCTTCAGTGGGGCGGAATGCAGAGCGCATTCGTTTGATAAAAATATTACTATCACCTATATTGGTAAAATAAAAGAAACTAAATATTAAGGCTCCTATTATACAACTGGTTGCCATAATTTTTACATTCTTACTTAATAAAAAATATAATATTATTCCACCAAATGGAACTATCATGGCTCCACGTGTACCTGACATCATTAAACCAAGTCCGGAAAGTAACATTACTAAAATGAAAAAAAAACGATAATATTTTGATGATATGTTGAAAGCTGCAATGCCAAAAGTAATTGTAAACATACCCATTATTGCACCAAAATTACCTGCATCGGAAAAAAATGAGAAATAACGGATACCTGATTGCAAGAGATGGGTATGCCATGCTCCGCTGGCTAACCATGATATCTCTGTGGAATCCCAACCTTTTACCTTTTGCCAATATAATTTTATAGCAGCCGTTATGATATAAATACCTAAGAGTAATAAGGTGGTTCGCAATTTCTTAGAACTATTTAGAAGTATTCCTGAAAGAAAATAGGTCATAGGTACTGTAAAGAATACACTTTCCAAATTAATGATGTCAATGGAAGAATCGTTAGGGTTCAATATTTGAAAAAGACAAATAATAAGCCAAACTCCATATGTAGATGTAAATATATTTATTCCAAGTGACCAAGGGAAGC
This sequence comes from uncultured Bacteroides sp., assembly GCF_959029255.1. GTDB lineage: Bacteria > Bacteroidota > Bacteroidia > Bacteroidales > Bacteroidaceae > Bacteroides. Next base: position 77,931 of record NZ_CAUFUE010000018.1, read on the forward strand.
CATGATTATTTGCTACATTTAATGCAATAGAAAATAAGCAGATTAATAGAAATATATCTAATATTACACTTAAACCGCTGATTTCCATGTATCTATAGATGGCGGCAAAATAACAGACTGTAAATCCATACATTATATAGCTGAACATAGGATTCCGCAAAGCTATAACACATAAAAGTAAAGCAATGGGAGCCATGAAAATAATATTAAATATTACCCAGTTTTGAAAAACTAATGAAAATGCCATGGCTACCAATCCCCCACATAATAACATAAAAGTTAAGCCTTTAGAGGAAAGATTAAATGTATATTTATTATTTATAGCCATGATATAGTTGTACTTGTTTACTATTTTACTGCTGCCTTTTGAGCGGTTAAACCTAATTGGAAAATACGACGAATAAGTGAGTGGCCGGAACTTTGCGGAGGTAACTCACCTGTAAACGACTCTACCACTTCACGATCCGCATTGTTTAGATAAAGCAGTATAGGCGCATCTCCTATATTTTCTATAATTGTTTTCAACATGACATCATCGCTACTGCGCCATAAACGTGCAGCATTAGCTACTAATATATTAAGATCTGATATTTTTAAAGCAGGTAGTGGAATACTTGCGCTGCTAAAAGCGGGATATTCTACTAAGATGATGTTTGGCTCTTGCTCTGCGGAGTTTAATTCCCAAAAATCAGATAGGCGTTGAGCGCTAATATAATTGTTCTCATCAGGTTCAAAGTCGATTCCTGCTCTTACAATGCGGACTCTCATATTTTCTAGTTCCCAGTAATCGGCAAAGTATTTACTTAAGAAAGATTTTCCTTCACCTGGTTCCATACTCAACAAATTAATAATTGTTGGACGATTTGGTTTTAGGAAGTTGTTCATTTGTCGACAACTGTATGCAGCCGCTATTCGATTGCATGCTTTGAGGAAACCACGAAATTTGAGATTGCTTGTACCATTGAATGCAGCAATAACAGGTAATTTGGTCAAACGGAAGCTGCGGATTGGATCACGCAAAGTACGATCAAGGATTTCTATAAGAAGGAAGAATGTTGTAATAAAAATAATACTTCCTATAAATGCTATGAGTATATATAAGGAGCGTTTACGACCGTTGTCTGTCAACGGGAATGCAGGAGCGGCTATGGTCTGCAAATTACTGGTACTCATTTCTATATTTTTTAATCGTAAATTAGCTTCTGCGAGTCCTTTTAGTTGAGTACGATAGTTATCTTCTGCTATACCGATTGCACGTTGTTTCCGAGTTACTTGTGTCCCCACAGGAGACATGTGGCTATATTGGTCAAATATATCTTGTTGTCTGTTTTTCAATACTTTTAATTCTGCACTGGCTCTAGCTTCATTTACTAACGCTTTAAGCCATTCTGCAACCATTTCTTGAATACCTACACCTTCTTTTGTAAAGTTAAACTCGTTTAAGTTATCTGATATATGACTAATGTCCTTTTCTGCTTTTTGTAATTCTTCTTTGTTCTTTTTTAATTGTTCGTTATCTAGTTTTGCCGAATTGGAAATGAAAATTTCCTGTTCCATGATATTCTGATTAAGGGTACTTACTTTGTCCAATTCTTCAAGCAAATTGGTGTTGTTACGGATAATTTGTGCACGTATATCCATCTTGTTATCAAGCATTTCCCGTAGCGCTACTGCCCCTTCATAGGTTCGCATTGCTGATTCCAAGCGGTCATCTACGCCATAACGGGTATTGGCGAGTGCTTCCGTTTCTTCAGTGTAGTTGATAACACGTTCTTGTATGCAATAACGCATCAAGTCGTCTTCTTCATTATTTAAGTTGTTTTTAGCTAAACGTACTTGTTCTTTAAAGTATGCAATGACATCGTTTGTAGCTTTGAAACGTAGTATCTCATAGGCTTTTATTAATTCATCAATTAATAAACTTACTGTTTGTTGAGTAAGACCCGGATCGGCCGATGTATAACTGATGTCGAGTATATCGCTGTTGCCAGCTCGTTTTACTTCAATTTTATCTAACGCTTTAACGCTATAGAAAGGCTCTGAACGGTTAAATAATGCATAAATGAAATTTTTACTGTCGTTTTTTTTATATGCAATCAGATTAGTTAACGTTTTAGAGACATCTTTTTTATCAACTAAAGCTAATATTTCTTTAGGAGTTATCTGAACTAATTGGCGATAATGTTTTGCCTGAATATATTGGTTATCTTTCCATTCTTCGCCGAATGTCAGTGAATTAGCCAATAGGCGTATAGATACGTTTTCTAAAGTCCCACGTGATTTTGCAATGTTAATAAGATTGTCAAATGTACTATTGATGATATTAAAACTTACATTTTCGCCATCAATAGCAGTCCCATTGGTGACACCTGCATATAGGCTGCTTTCTACTGTATAACTATAAGGAAGAAATTGGGTGAAATAGATAACTAGACCTGTGACAAACAGACTACCCCATAACAACCAATATCGAATACGATATATAAACTGGGTTATAAATTGTGCTATATCCATATTTAGTTATTTTTCTTTTATTATTTTTACGTTGGTAAGCATTTCTAAAAGAATTATTGAGTTATGCAAGGCAACGCGACTTTGTTCATAGTTCACTACTGCTGCAGAACGGCGAGCGCGTTCGAGTGATAATGTGATAATATCTATTTTTCCTTGTATAAAGTTGTTTTCAGATATTTTCATTTGCGCATTATAAAGTGCTGCGTTTTCTGCTTTGGCTTTTATTGTTGCCAACTGTTCTGTCACAGAATTGTATGCTTCGAGTACTCGAAGTCGGCGTTCTTCCATTACTTCATCTTGGGTATACTGCAATTGCTCAATATCGTACTTGTATTTTTTTAATTTTAGAGGACGGTTGACTAAATCTCCTATGCTGACTCCGACACTGGCGCCGACGTTAAAATTATGTTGTGCACTAGCCATAGAAGTCTGATACATGGGGGTGTATTCGTCGCTGTTGTTACTAAGGATATTATAACGTCCGTATGAATATGCGCCGTTCAATTTGAAGTAGTTCCACCAATCACGTTTTTGCAATCTGTATTCGTTTTTCACTTGTTCCACCTGGGATTGCGCACGCTTCACTGTGGCATTCTCCGTGACAGCATCCAAGAAAACGGATAAGGGTGGAAGTTGTAACCTCTCTAATTCGGTCTTGGAGGGTTGCGATGCCAACTCTTTGTTATTTACTTCCATCTTGGTATCCTCAGTTTTCAACAGTTCCAATAGCTTGATACGTTCTTCACGTGTCATTTCCTGCGCGGAACCGCGCAATGGAAACACCAAAAGTCCCAAGAGGAACAGGGTGCCTGAGAGGATATTGATATATCTTTTTGCCATTTATCTACTGTTTTATATAAGGTTCAGTTAATGTTTATACGTTTTCTTTCTGTATAAATGCCGTGAAAGTTTTCAGCAGTATTTTCATATCCAGCCAGAAAGAGAAGTCACGGGCATATTTTATATCGAGTTGTTTACGTTCTTCAGCCGACATTTTGCCCGCGCCGCCGCGTTTCTCTACCTGCCACAGACCGGTGAGCCCGGCGGGACCCATGAAGCGGTCGATGTATGCGTCGCTGGTCAGTAGTTCGGCTTCGTAGAGGGGGAGGGGGCGGTTGCCCACGATGCTCATGTCGCCTTTCAGGACGTTGAACAATTGGGGCAGCTCGTCGATGCTGTATTTGCGGATGATGCGGCCCACGCGGGTGACGCGCGGATCGTTTTCTATCTTGACAAATGTATTCTTGGTCTCCTGGGCTTTTTGCTTGCGATAGTCTTCTTCGGAGATTACGAAATCATCTGAAATCAACAGGTTGCCTTCTGCTTCAAGGTTCCCGGTCAACTCGTCGAAAAGGATTTCAGGGGTGTCATTGCCATTGGGCGTCTCTTCTTCCATCTTATACTGGTTGAGGGCGTTCAGCTCTTTCAGGCGTTTGTCCGCGTTGGTGAACATGGAACGGAATTTCAGGAAGTTGAATATCTTATAGTTGCTTCCTACGCGCTGGGATTTGTAGATGATTTTGCCTTTGCTTTCGAGGCGGATGGCAATGGCAGTACCTATCAACAGGGGTGAAAGCGCCACAATGGCGCCACTGGCGAAGAGGATGTCGAATAGGCGCTTCCATAGGGGAAGATGAAATGTGTTCAGCATTTTACGATGGGTGTCGCTGAATTCCTGCATCTTGTGTGTCTTGCGTATTTGCAGGAAGTTGTTCATACGTTGGATGGTTTCTTCATTGGCTCGGGGGGGCAGGGTGTTGCTGACACCTGCTTGCAGATAGGGTTTGCGGTCTTCTGCCGCCAGTCCCTCGGTGACGAGGGTGATGTATACTCGCGGGAACCTTTTGTGGAGGTAGGAGATTTCGAGACAGTCTTTTTCGGAGGTGGTGTACTCGTAAAGGATGGAGGTGTTATACCGCTCACGAATTCCATCTATGACCTTGGCGGCTTTGTTTGCGCTGGAAACGGCAATAAACATACCTCCGGTGACTTTACTCAAGTGATCGATGGTAATTTTATTATTTCCTATATAGATGTAGTATAACATATCTTGTCCTTTAGGTTTTGTTAAAGAAGTCTCATGATACGGACTCTTAATTCCAAGGGATTGAAGGGCTTGAGAATGTAGTCGGCCGCTCCGATTTCGAGGAGGTGGATCCGTTCGCTGGTGCTTTCTTCACTGGAGAGCATTATTACCGGTATGTTTTTGTATAATTCGTTGCTCTTGAGGTAGCTAAGAAAATCTGTCCCTGTCATATACGGCATGCGGATATCGGATATAATAAGATCGGGATAGTTGCCTTCCAATAACCATTGGATGGCTTTTACCGCGTTTTCACAATATGCTATATCATATTCGCCACCTAAATAGATGTTGAGTACTCTGCCTATGGTGGCTTTATCATCTACTAACAATATCTTTTTTTTCATTGCTTATGTTTGTTGATATGTTTGTTTTTTTATTTTTAGTATGTTATCTGTATACATTTTCTTCGTTGGGGTGCAGATACCAGTCTTGGCAGGTGTTGTGATCGCGTGCCCAGTTGAGGAACTCGGGATATGCGCAATCACTATTATCTGCTTGGTTGCTGATATTGATGTATTCTTTGGGGTAACGGAAGTTGGGGACGCAGATGGCCCATGTGTTGTTACCGGCAAGGTCAAGATTGGTCTGCTGGATGGTTCCGGAAGCGGTGGGACCGTACTTCCAGAATTCATAGAGGTGGACTTCCATACGTTTCTCCATTGTCTTGTATTTATAGCAGATGAAGAAGTCGAGGTTGTCTTTGGTTATCTGGGGGGCGACGGTTTCGTCCTCAAATTCAATGATGATTTCGTAGGTGTATGTTTTCTTGGTTTGTCCGCCGGGAAGTGTGTTTACCATACTTCCGGCTTCGGCATTCTCGTACACCTTGTGGGCATTGCCGAAGAGGGGGATGACGATGTTGTTGTCGTCCTGTTCTTGATGTTCGTCTATGTTTCTGAAGAACAGGTTGTCGCTTCCCAATGTTTGCTCAAAGCGTTTGTAGTCGCCCGCTACTTCTATTTCGTCGACGATATTTTTATTGACGTTTGCGAGACGCAGTCCTGCGCCCAGGGTCTTGCCCGCACCGGTAGCGGCGAGGGTGACGTCAATCTGCATTTCCTTGATTTTATTGGTCTTACTATCACGTTTATAGAAGAAAGATACATCCAAAACGATGTCGTTGAAGTCATAGTCACCCACTAAAGGGAAGTTGTCTTCAAAGGCGTAGGTGTATTTTATCGGATTGGCGGACGTGCCGGAGCCGTCGGAAGGGGTGTTGCCGTCACCGGTGCATTCGCCTTGGGGGATGGTGATGGGGGATTCGCCCCATTTGGAGATAACGCCTGTGGAGTTGGATAATGGCAGGAGGAATTGCTCTTTCCAGTTATCGTTGTTTGACAGGTATTCTTTTATTTCATAGTATATGTTTCCGCTCGTGACAAAACCTTGGGTAAGAGCCATTACTTTTTCTATCTTGACTAAAGCGTATTCCTTGCCGGTGTTTGCGGGGCCGGTGAAGGTACGGGCGCTCAGGACGGTCTGGCCTAACAGCAATGCGGCATTTGCTCCCAGGTTGATGGTGGCTCCCCATTCGCCTTGGGTGGTGTTGTTATAGTTGGCGATTTCCGTGCGGCTGGCATCGCCCAACGTGAGACTTCCGTTGAAAACGCCGGATTTAAGCCAACAGGCGTTTTCGATGAGTGTACCTCCGCCGTCGGCGGATTGGATTTGGCTAAAGGTGGCGTGCCCGTGGTTGATGAAACGGGAGCATTTGAATGTGCCGATATTTTCCATGAGCCCGCAGTTATAGAACGCTTTGTTGCCATAACCTTCTACTTGAAGTAAATCCAGGTTTTTAATGGTTCCGGCGTTGTAGTGATAGTAGGATGCTGTTTCGTTGATGTGGGACAGCTTGAGCTCACTTCCGCCATTCGGCATTTCACCTGTGACGGTGCCGCCCGGGAATACCGCCAGATAACCGTCGTTGGCGCTGAATGCCAAGGTCTTGTTCTTGGGTATGACGATTTCACCACCATTCAGGATATAAATGTCTGTTCCATTCCCTACATTCATATTGTTGCCCTTGGGAGTCCAGTTACCCTCTATGATGAGGATGGCGGGAGGATTGCCATTCCAGATGCCGTCGTTTTTCAGTTCGGCTTGATAGATTTCCCCTTGGGATATTTTGTAGACTTGCCCGGACTCGAGCCGAGTGCTTGGGGTCAATTCCACGGCGTTGGATAACAGCGCTTTTATCTCGCTTTCCGTTTTCTTGGGAGTGGAAGTTGTGACGCTGACTTTTGAGCGCGCCGCTTTAGCGCTACGGGTGGCAGAAGCGGGGATGCCGAATGTGGTTCTGACCGCTTCGTTCTCTATGGGAACAAGTTTCATGATATTGCGGCCTGCGGGGTCTTCACGGCATACGTATACTTTGGTCTGTATGGAAGGGCAATCCATGACGGTGCTGAATGTCAGCGAGTTGCTAGCTGTTCCTTCCGCCAAGAGGTGCGCGTCATTACTTTGATAGAGTGGGTCGGCGTCATAAACGCGTACGGTATAGTCAACTCCTGCATCTTCGAAAACGGAAACGTTGACTGCCACTTGCCGGGTCATTTTCCAATCCATATTTGGGTCAATGTCTTTTACCGGAAATTTGTCTTGGTAAGTTGCTTTTACTTTTTCAGCATTAAAGACATCGTCTTTACAGCTCTGAAAAAACGTACTTGCAACAAATATCGCAAGCAGTATATGACGGCTAAATCTTAGGCTTTTTTTCATCGCTATAATCATATTATTTGATAGCTAGCAAAAATACGTTTATTTAAGTGAATAATGCCTGATGAAATGGGACAAAAGTATGTTTATTAACATTTTTAAACTTTTTAAGAGTGATTGGGGGGCAATGCCTTGTCATCAGGAGGATATATGGGGCAAGAGTAGGGGATTTGGGAAAAAATAATCCGGGTAGGGATTGTGTGGAAATATCATGGATTTGTAGGTTGTTTTCCATGCTATTTGCACAGTCCGTACCCGGAGGGTATCAATGGTTGTCGTACCTATTCTCAGGGTTTGACAAATATGTTGTCGTTGTGGTTGGAGTACCAGTTCAGGTTGTTTGTCCCACCGCTTGTCACCCAGCCTTTAAAGTCAGGGTATACTTCGGTAATCATGCTCTTTTCCTTCGGCCATGCCCAAACTTCGTTGCCGGGGATGCAGATGCCCCATGCCAAGCCGTCGGCGCTCAGGTAGTAGCCTTTGGCGGCGACGTTGAAGATGGTGTTGTCGGCGGAGGCGTCGTTGCCGGTGCCAAAGCATGTTTTGTCGGCAAGGTCGGTGGGGGCATAGCCTGCCACGTGGACTTCGGTACGCTTGCTGCTTGCGGTGGCTACCTTGTTGATGATGAACACGTCCAGGTTTTTGATGTCCATGGCTTTGTCTGCTTCTTCGACGGTGGGGAAATTCAGCGTTATTTCAAAGTTGGCTCCGTCACCGGTGTTGTATTCACTGCTTACGCCGGGGTTGGTGCAGTAGAAGGTGAAATCATTATCGGCTATATTGTTGTTTTTGCAGAACTTATGGGCGTTGTCGCACAGGATGAAGGTGGGGTTGCTCTGCCCGCTTTCGTAGGTGCCGGCATTTTGGGTTTTTATCTTTTCCACGGTCATTCCGTCGGTGCTGACGTTCAGAAGGCGGATACCTGCGCCCACCTGGCGTCCGGCGCCTACGGCACGGATACGTCCTTGGATGGAAACTTGCTTGTTGCCGCTGGTCTGACTGCGTTTGTCGATGGTGATGACGACGTCGTTCATGTCGAAGTCGCCGTAGATGGGCCATTGGTCTTCAAAAGCGTATGTGTAGACGGTAGCATCGTTTACGGGAGGAATGACAGGTTCGGATGGGCTGTTTCCTTCGTCGCCTTCGTTGATGATGCCGCCGCAGGTTTCGATGGTATATTTGGATTCATCGGGAGCAGAAGACGGGCAGTTGTTTTTGTTGACGGTAATATTGCTCTCGGCTATAGGGGTACCGCGTTGTCCGTCCTCAGTGGCTGTGTATTCTCCTCCGGGTTCAAGTGCCAAACCATTGAAATCGGTGTTGCCCAGATAGCGGGTTTCGTTGGCTTTTATCATGGATACCGCATCGCCTTCGGCGGTGAACTCACTTGGATTTCCCGGCCTGAATATGTTTGCCAGGATGATGGAACCGTTCTTTAGAATGACTTTTGCATTATTGTCTACGGAGAATGTTCCGACGGGTTGCCACTGTGTGCCTTCTTGGGTTCCGGTGATGGCGCCATTGTCTAGGGTGATATAGCGGTAGTTCAGTTTTTCGGTGACGATGAATGTGCAGTTGTTATACAGCGTGTTTCCGGAATTGTTGGAAACGCATTCATTCAATTTCATTGTGCCGTAGTTGTTGATTGCCGCCCCTCCGTTGATGGTGGTGGCTTCAACGAGGGCATCCTTATAGTTGTTGATGATGGATGAGGTAGTCTGGTTTACCCGGATACTTTTTGAATAGGAATCGTATTCTTTGGTAGTATTTATGGCATAGACTTTACCGTAATTGTCGAGTTGGGAAGATTGCATATTGAAGTTCCCGTTCACGGTGAGGATGCCTTCTTTAGTGTTCAGTACTTTGCAGGATGTACTGGTATTCAGCTCGTTTTGGGCGGTGAGGGTGCCGTGGTTGTAGAGGGAAGAGCCATTGTTGTCTTCTCCTTGCATTGTAAGGTTATCGGTGCAATCGATGGTACTTGCATTGTATAGCTCGGAGGCCTTTTGGAAGGTTGCGGTTTTAGCGGTCAAAGAACCGAAGTTCTGCACGGAAGCGCCGGTATTGGCGGTAAGGGAACCGCAGTTGACGCTACCGCTGCTGAGGATGATGAGTTTGGAGTTGACGGTGATACTGCCGGTCCAGTCATTTGCAGGATTGTTGTATTTGCCTTTGACATAGATGGTTGCATTGCCGGTAATTGATTTGGAGAATGTGCCGCTGATGACGTATGTGCCACCGTTCGGATTGAAGCCATAAGGGTAGTCTTCATCTTTCAATTCGATGGCGTCTGCCGGCACTGCCGGTTCCGTATATTGCGGATCGGTGATGGTAGTCTCCGCACGAGTGGCGGTACGGGTGTTGGCGGCACGGGTATTGGTGTTGCTGATGTACAGCTTACAATTCATATTCTCTGCCGTGGCAAACTCGTACACTTCTTTCCGTTGCGCGGGGTCTGTCTGGCGGATATAGAGCTTCTCCAGAGTTTTGGGGACGGTGATTACCACTACATAATTGTCGCCTTGCTTGGCAACGCCGGTGGCGATGGGGGTGGCGGTGGCGTCGTTCAGCGGATTGGTGGTGAATACTTCTACTAAATAGTGGTATTGCCCGTTGAATTCATCTTTGACTTCAGCATTCAGTTTAACGGAGGTCACCATGGACCAGTCGAAGCCGTCGGGGGCGTTGAAATCACTTCCGAAGGGGTTTTCTGCCGGAGGAATCGGACGCGTTTTTTCGGGGTCATACACGTCGTTGTCCATACAGGCTGCCAACAACAGGGGGGCGGTGAGGATGGCGATTAGGCAAAAGCGATTGAACTTTTTCATACTTATGTTTTTTTAAATTCGTATTAGTTGATTATTCTGGTTACAAAGGTACTCGTTATCCTTATATATATAGGTGGTGTTTTTTATCTATTTATGGTATTAATTGATGCTTTTTAGGGCATTAAATGTTTTTATCCTATATGTGGAACATAAAAGAGTCCGGTGAACGGAAGTTGATTTATCTGTTCATCGGACTTTGGATATGGAGAAAAAAGGACTTTATCCGGGCGGTGATGCCGGGGCTTATGTATTTACTCTTTCGTAATCTCGCCTGCCAAATCGGAATTCATGCGGTAGCGGATTTCTTCTTGGCTGAGACCGTGGCCGAGGAGGAACATGAGCTTGGTGACGGCACATTCGGGAGTGCTGTCGTAACCGCTGATGACGCCTGCCTGAAGAAGTTGGAGTCCGGTTTCGTATCGTCCCATTTCGACGGCGCCGGATTGGCACTGGGTGATGTTGACGATGACGATGCCACGGTCTGTGGCGTCTTTGAGCTGGCGGATGAACCAATCTTTCTGCGGGGCGTTGCCGGAGCCGAAGGTCTTGAGTACGACGGCTTTCAGACCGGGAACGTGCAGGACGGAGTTGATGATACTTTCCTGGATACCGGGGAAGAGGGTGAGCACAACGACATTGGTGTCGAAGAGGTAGTGGGGCTTCATGGGACGCGTGGTGTCGGGACGGCGGATGAGGGTTTCGTTATAGCGGATGTGGATGCCGACTTTGGCTATTGGGGGGTAGTTGAAAGAACGGAAGGCGTTGAAATTCTCGGCGTTGATTTTGGTGGTACGGTTGCCACGCATTAGTTCGTTCTCGAAAAATATGCATACTTCGGGGACGATGGGGGTGCCGTCGGGATGTTTGGCGGCAGCTATTTCGATGGAGGTGATGAGGTTTTCTTTGCCGTCGGTGCGCAGCATGCCGATGGGGAGCTGTGAACCGGTAAGGATGACGGGCTTGGCAAGGTTTTCGAGCATGAAGCTGAGGGCGGATGCCGTGTAGGCCATGGTATCGGTACCGTGAAGGATGACGAAACCGTCGAAGTTATCGTAGTTATAGTTGATGATTTTCACAATCTTTGCCCAGAGGGATGGTTCCATGTCGGAAGAATCGATAGGCGGATCGAACTGGTAGGAGGAGATGCGGTAGTTGAAACGTTTCAATTCGGGAACATGCTTGAGCAGTTGGTCGAAGTTGAAGTTTTCGAGTGCGCCGGTTTCCGGGTTTTCTATCATTCCGATAGTGCCACCTGTGTAAATTAAGAGCACGGAAGGGTAATTAGCTTTCATAAATGCCTTGTTTTTGCTGTTTCTGGGGCACAAAGATAGGGGAAAGTTGTGAGAAAACTATGGCTTAAATGATAATTTAGCGGCTTTGCCGCTAAAAGTTGATAGTTGATAGATGATAGTTGATAGATAGCTGCGCTATTATGCCGAATGGTAACTATTAACTATCATCTATCAACTATCAACTTCGCGCTCCGCGCGACTAAATTTCCATTTTCAGTTGTCTGATTGCTTTTTCCGCATCCCCTTCAGTCTCATTGAGCAGGCTTACGAAGCGGCTGCCGATGATGGCGCCGGAGGAGTTGGCGCAGGCGGCGTCAAAGGTTTGTTTGTTGCTGATGCCGAAACCTACCATGCGTGGATTTCGTAAGTTCATATCTTGAATTTTCTTGAAATAAGCTTGTTTCTGTGCATCGAAATCTCTTTGTGCGCCGGTGGTGGCGGCAGAAGAAACCATATAGATAAAGCCGTCGGTATGGGCGTCTATCTCGCGGATACGCGCTTCGCTGGTCTCGGGGGTGATGAGCATGATGACACGGATATCATATTTCTGGGAAATGGCTTTGTAGCTTTCTTCATAGTCTTTGAAGGGCAGGTCGGGGATGATTACACCGTCGATGCCATACGCCGCGCACTGCTTGCAGAACGCCTCGAAGCCGAATTGCATGATGGGATTGAGGTAGCCCATGAGGATGAGGGGGATGTGTACGTCGCGCCGGATATCTCGCAGTTGCTCAAAGAGAATGCGTAGGGACATGCCGTTGCGCAGGGCACGGGTGGCGGCGTTCTGGATGACAATGCCGTCCGCCATCGGGTCGCTGAAGGGGATGCCGATTTCTATCATGTCGACACCGTTCTTTTCGAGGGTGCGGATGACGTCGGCAGTACCCTCAAGGGTGGGGCATCCGGCGCAGAAGTAGATTGACAGCAGATTCTTGGGGCTGTCTTGGAAAAGTTGGTTAATGCGATTCTTCATTTTATTTACGATTTTACGATTTGCGATTGAAAATTGAAAATACTTTGTTGATGATGTTTGATGTACGATGTACGATTTACAATGTACAATTTACAATGTACGATTTACGATTGGGATTACTTTGTTTACGATTTTATCTACAAATCTAACTTTAATCGTACATCGTACATCGTCAAATCGTACATTCTCTCAATTGTACATCGTCAAGTTGTACATTCCCTCAGTTCTTCTAAAAAGAGCCGGATGCGCTCCACGTCTTTCACGCCCGGGACGGTTTCAAAACGGCTGTTGATGTCTATTCCTGCAAAACGTCGATGACGGAACTCTTTGATTGCTTTGGCGCTGTATGAGTTGATGCCACCGCTGAGCAGGAAAGGGGTGATGCCGTTGTAGAAATTCAGCAGGTTCCAGTCGAACTGGTTGCCGGAACCGCCGAACTGCGGACTTTTGGTGTCGAACAAATAGTAATCACACAACCCTTGGTAGGTAGTAACCACCATTAGGTCCTTGGGCAGGGATATGGAGAATGCTTTGATGAGGTGCAGGCCGTTGCCGCGCAGTGCACGGCAATACTGAGGCGACTCGTTGCCATGCAGTTGGATGTAGTCGAGGCTGAAACGGTCGGCATACATCAAGACATTCTCTTTCGTTTCATTTACAAAGACACCGACACGTTTGGCGTGGACGGGCAGGTACTTGGGCATTTCGTACAGGCAACGGGGGGACTTGGGGTAGAAGATGAAACCAATCATGTTGATGCCCAGTTGTTCTACGTTACGGATATTCTCCGCTTCGGTCATTCCGCATACTTTGATAATCTTGTTCATGTTGTTACTGCTATTAGATTTGAATTTAATGAAGAACTAGAACTAAAAATGAAGAATGAAGAATTAAGAATGAAGAATTCCCTTGCGGCATACTCGCATAGCGCAGCTAAATTCTTCATTCTTCATTCTTAGTTCTTCATTTTTTAGTTCTTCATTCTTCATTTATCATTAAATAAAGTTTTCTCAATGTGTCACCAGGGTATTCGGTTTTCATAAATGTTTCTCCCATGAGGAAACCACGGAAACCGGCTGCACGCAGGTTGTGGATGGTCTCAGGATGGGAAATGCCGCTTTCTGAAACGAGTAGGGGGAGGTTTTCAGGGGCGGCGGAACTGCCGGTTATGCCGGTAACGGTTTGACGGAGCTGTTCGGCTATACGGAAGGAGTTTTCCACATCCGTGACGAAGGTGCCGAGGTTACGATTGTTTACACCTATCATATCTACTTCTTTATTGATGTAGGCAAGTTCTGAGGGAGAGTGGATTTCGAGTAACACTTCCAGCCCGAGGCTGTGTGCCCGGGCAGTGAGTAGGGTACATTCCTCCTGGCTGAGACAGGCGGCTATCAGCAATATGGCATCTGCGCCTACGATTCGTGCTTGGAGCAGCTGGTACTCATCGATGATGAAATCTTTGCGAAGAATAGGGATGCTGATGAGCGGACGGGCGGTACGGATATCACGTAAGGAACCGCCGAAAAACTTCTCATCCGTCAGAATGGAAACAGCGGAAGCGCCGGCGGTTTCGTATGCGGCCGGAATCTTCTCCGCATCGGCGCTTTCGTATATCCATCCCTTGGATGGAGAACGGCGTTTGAACTCGGCAATGATGCCGGTAGCAGAGGTGGCGAGCGCTTTCTTCATGCTACGCCGGTGCGGGCTTTCATTCATCAGAATGTCCACTTGTTCACGTAAATGTTCCGATGAAATGGCTTGTTTTTGCATTTCCACTTCTATACGTTTATGCTTTACTATTTCAGATAATATATCTTTCATTGTTTTGATGTTTTTAAAAATTTAGTTTTTCACTACAGAGGGGATTTTTCACTACAGAGGGGATTTTTCACCACAGAGGACACAGAGGTTTTATTTTTTCAGACGCGGATAACGCGGATTCTATGGCTGCGCTATGTCGCTTTTTTAGGCACGGATTACACGAATTACGCAGATAAATTTACTCTGTTGTTACTTAAGAAAAAAACTGTGTCATCTGCGTTTGAAAAATTAAAATCCGCTCAATCCGCTCAATCCGCGTCGAAAAAATCAGAGACACAGCGCAGCCTTAAAATCCGCGTCATTCCGCGTAATTCGCGCCTAAAAGATTTAAACCTCTGTGCCCTCTGTGTCCTCTGTGGTGAAAGAAAAATTTCTGTTTAACTGTTTATTTCAATAAATTTCTTCAGCATCTTCAGTGCCCGTCCACTTTCCAGCGATTCGCGGGCAATGGCGATGCACTCTTCAATTTCCTTATCCGGCTCCATCACCTGGATGGCAAATGCGGCATTCACTATGACACATTGCGCTTGGGCGGGAGTAGCACGGTTTGTCAAGATATTGTCGAAGATACGGGCGGCATCTTCCTTGCAAACGCCTCCGAAGAGTTCCTCAGGACGTGCATCGCTGAAACCGAGGGTCTGCGGACGATAGATACGCTCATAGTGACGTGTCATCACCTTAAACTCATCCGTCAGCGAGATTTCATCGTAGCTGTCCAGACTGTTGACAACGGCAAAGTCGATGCCGAGCTTGTAGAACACATTCGTGTAAAGACGCATCTGCGAGAGGTCCGCCACGCCGAGTAATTGGTAAGCCGGTTTGCAAGGGTTCACCAAAGGCCCCAGCAGGTTGAACAGCGTGCGCACTCCTAAAGCCTTGCGTACAGGTCCCACAAACTTCATTGCCGGATTGAACAGTTGGGCGTGCAGATAGGCGATATTACACTCCTCCATGCTGCGTTTCAGGGGTTCGGGATTGTTGGTGAAGCGGACCCCGTGCTGTTCGATGACATTACTGGCTCCGCTGACGGAAGTCGCCCCGTAATTGCCATGCTTGGCTACTTTATATCCGGCTCCTGCCACCACAAAACAAGCGCAGGTAGAGATGTTGAAAGTATTCTTCCCGTCACCACCCGTACCCACGATATCAATGGGATGATAAGGCGCGAAGTCTATCGGGATGCGAGTCTCCATAAGTGCTTCGCGAAAGCCGATAAGCTCGTCTACTGTGATGCCACGCATCTGAAAAGCAGTGAGTAACGCTGCTATCTGCGCTTCGGGATACATTTCCCGGGTGATGTTGAGGAGTATCTGTTTCGTCTCCTCCGAGGTGAGCTCTTCATGGTTGAAGAGACGGGTTAGTATTGATTTCATGTGTTTATTTACGATTTACAATTTACGATTTACCATTTACAATGTACAATTTACGATTGAAAAAACTCTTGAATTGCAATGACGTTGGTTGATGCCCGGAATGACACATCCGGACATCGGTAATGCCGCAGTTGAGCGATGCTGAAGTGTGGCATTTGTCCTGCTGAGGTGTGGCATTTCGGACACTGAAGTGCGGCATTGCAAATTCTGTATCATACATGGTTCAGCCAGTTTTTCATAATTTTTTTCCCGTCAGGGGTCAGTACTGATTCGGGGTGGAACTGGATGCCACGGATGTCATATTCCCGGTGTTTCAACGCCATAATCTGCCCTTCGGGGCTGAGGGCTGTCACGGCAAGCTCTTCAGGAAAGCCTTCCGTATCGACTACCCAGGAGTGATATCGCCCTACGGGAATTCTGCCGGGCAGATTTTCAAAGAGAACATCTGTCCCGATAGCCGCTTTAAGCTGCAATTCTTCATTCTTCATTCTTAATTCTTCATTTAGAAGCACTTCCGTCTGTACACCGTGGAATACATCGTTCAGATTGGTCAGTTTCCCACCGAATACCTGTCCGATGGCCTGTTCGCCCAGGCAAACACCGAGTATGGGCTTTTTTCCTTTATAAGTGCGGATAACATCCAGCAACAGTCCCGCTTCCTCGGGGATGCCGGGGCCCGGAGAAAGGATGATTTTATCGTACTTTTCTAGTTCTTCGAGTTCGAACCGGTCATTACGTAACACTTCTACTTCCGCACCAAGTTCTTTCACCAGATGTGCCAGATTGTAGGTGAACGAGTCGTAATTATCTATGATTGCTAACATCTTATTTACAATTTACAATTTACCATTTACCATTTACAAAGTACCATTTACCACTTACAAAGCACAATTTACCATTCCCCATCTACCACTTAATTTCCCTTCCACACCGCATGGCAAATTGTACATTGTCCTTTGTACATTGTACATCACTTTGTTTTTTCCGCCATTTCAATCGCTTTCTTCAGAGCTCCAAGCTTGTTGTTCACCTCTTGCAACTCATATTCTTCATTACTTTTGGCAACGATGCCGCCGCCTGCCTGAAACCAGAGCACACCGTTACGGCTGACGAAGGTACGTATGGTGATTGCCTGGTTCAGACTGCCGTTCAGTCCGATGAAACCGATGCATCCGCCGTAAGCGCCACGGTTGTGCGGCTCCAGCTCACTGATGAGCTGCATGGCACGCACTTTGGGGGCGCCGCTCAATGTTCCGGCAGGGAAAGTATCGATGAATGCTTTGATTGTATTCGCGTCTTCGTCCAACGTGCCACTGACACGGCTCACCAAGTGAATGACATGGCTGTAATACTGCATATCCTTATAAAAATCCACTTTTACATCGTGGCAATTACGGCTGAGATCGTTGCGGGCAAGGTCTACAAGCATCACGTGCTCTGCATTTTCCTTCGGATCATCGTGCAGGTATTGAGCGTTGACAGCATCCTGTTCCGGATTTCCGGTGCGACGGGTAGTTCCGGCGATAGGGTCGATATAGGCATGCCTGCCTTCGATGCGGCAATGTGTTTCGGGCGACGAGCCGAAGATCCGGAAACCGCCGAAGTCGAAGTAGAACAGGTAAGGAGAGGGGTTGATGCTGCGCAGGGCACGATATAACTTGAAGTCATCGCCCACGAAATGCTGCTCGAAACGGCGGGAAAGCACAATCTGGAAGACATCGCCACGCAGACAGTGGGCTATGCCTTGACGGATATTCGCTTTATGTTCTTCGTCGGTCAGCGGAGAAGTGGTTTCGCCCACTGCACGAAAATCGTAGGCGGTGTAGTTGCGGTTGTGGATGGCCTTCTGCACTTTGTCCAGTTCGCTGGCTTCTCCCGGTGCAAGCATTTCAAGCAGTAACATTTCGTTTTTGAAATCGTTGAAGACGATGAGATACTTATATAATATGTATAGCATGTCGGGCGCATCGTTGGTGGCTTCGCGACTGTCTTTCACAGGGATGTTTTCAAAATAGCGGACGGCATTGAAGGAAGTATAGCCGTAAAGTCCGCAATAACTGCTGTACTCACCTTCTGCCTTAAAGCGGTTCAGAAAGTCACTGAGTGCATTTTCTACGCGATATTTATCGGTCACGGGGCGTTCCTCCCGGGTTCCGTCGGGCAGGCGGAAGATGGCGGTACCGTGGTCTATGCTGACACTTGCCACGGGGCAAAGGCCGATGAAGGAGCGGTTGTTTTCACTGCCGTGATAGTCGGAACTCTCCATGAGTGCGCTTTGCGGAAAAATGTCGCGTACTTTCAGGTAAGTGCTCACCGGAGTGTGCAGGTCGCCGAGTACGGTACGGCTGACGGTGGTATAGTTGTAGGTTTTCATGGTTGAGTATAGTTTAAGTATGTTTCTATATCCTTGTCTCCCCGGCCCGAAACGGTCAGCACTACTACATCTTCCGGTTTGAAGTTCAGTTTCTCCAGAGCACCGAGGGCATGGGCGCTTTCCAGGGCGGGAATGATACCTTCCAGTTTTGTCAATTCGTAGGCCGCGCGGACAGCTTCATCGTCATTTACCGACAGAACGATGGCGCGCTTTTGGGCGGCGAGATTGGCGTGCATGGGCCCGATACCCGGATAATCCAGTCCGGCAGAAATGGAATAAGGCTCTTCTATCTGGCCGTCCTCATTCTGAATGACGTATGTACGGGCGCCGTGAATGATACCCATCTTTCCGAGGGCGATGGTGGCGGCGGTCATACCCGTCTCTATGCCTTTGCCACCGGCTTCGGCAAGTACTATCTGCACGCGGTGGTCGTCGATGTAATGGTAGATGGTTCCGGCTGCATTACTTCCGCCGCCTACGCAGGCTATGAGGTAGTCGGGACAGTCGCGTCCTTCCTTCTCCCGGAGCTGCTTCTTGATTTCTTCGCTGATGACGGATTGCAAGCGTGCCACCATGTCGGGATAGGGGTGCGGGCCTACGGTGGAACCTATTATATAATAGGTGTCCGAGGGATGACAACACCAGTCGCGGATGGCTTCGTTGGTGGCATCCTTCAGTGTCATGTTGCCGCTGGTGACGGGTATCACTGTAGCGCCGAGCATTTTCATTTTTTCCACATTGACGTGCTGGCGTTCCACGTCGGTCTTGCCCATATAGACGATGCACTCCATGTTCATCAAGGCGCATACGGTGGCTGTGGCAACTCCATGCTGTCCGGCACCGGTTTCGGCAATGATGCGGTGTTTACCCATGCGGCGTGCCAGCAATATCTGGCCGATGGTGTTGTTTATCTTGTGCGCACCGGTATGGTTCAGGTCTTCACGCTTCAGGTAAATCTTGCAGCCATATTTTTCAGAAAGGCGGTGAGCCTGATAGAGTGGGGAAGGACGGCCTACGTAGTCGCGCAACAACTGGTCGTACTCACGCTTGAAGTCTTCACTTTGCAGCACTTCGAGGTAAGTTTGCTGCAATTCTTCCACACATTTGTGGAGTATCTCGGGGACGTATGCTCCGCCGAATTCTCCGTAATAACCTTCTTTGTCAACTAAGAAACTCAACATGCTATTTACAATTTACAATTTACTATTTACTATTTACTATTTACGATTGAAATGGGCTCGATTTGAATGCTTGGGGGAATATGGATATGGCTTAAACGAAAAGAGCCCCGTCGCTTGGTGCGACAGGGCTCTTTCTTTGTTCTTATAATGTTGTATCACATATATACATACGAGCACTGCTCCCTTACGACTGTCGGAGTTGTAACGGGTGCCACCACCAATATGTATTTACGAACATTGTTTTCATTGTCTTTTTTGTTTTTAACGGCAGCAAATATATGCACTTTGTTTTAAATAACAAACTAAATCTTACTTTTTTTTATTCATAGAACAATTTTCTTATAATTTTGTTTTATAACGAGAAAATAAACCATTATTAATTAACGGATAGAAAGGAACAAACTATGAATAGAAAGCAACTGGTCGCCATAGGTGTTGTCATTGCAATAATACTGTTACTTTATTGGCTTTTTGTGGCCGAAGACCTGAATGCCTGGCTGAATGTAAATTGATTTTTCGGAACTTTCGTGCGGAGTTGTTCGGATAAAAACGTATCTTCGCAGAAAATCATAAACTCATGAAAGGACTAAGTTTTTCATTTTTGCGCATTATATGCGCGCTGATAATCGGTTTGGTCTTGGTAATGTTCCCTGACCGTGCCGGTGAGTACTTTATAATAACGATTGGTGTCGTTTTCCTGATACCATCGCTCATTAGTATCATTGGATATCTTGTGCAGAATGCCGAAGTAAAGAAGCGTTTCCCTATTGAAGGGGTGGGCAGTCTGTTGTTTGGACTGTTGCTCATCATTATGGCGGGTTTCTTCTCGAAATTCCTGACAATCGTTTTGGGCTTTATCCTTGTGATGGGAGGTGTCCAGCAGATATCTTCTCTTGCTGCCGCCCGTCGTTGGATGCCGGTTCCCGGTGCGTTCTACATTGTCCCCGTGTTGATTTTGATAGCCGGGCTCATCGCGCTGTTCAATCCCACCGGAGCTCAAAAGACCGCATTTATCATTATAGGAGTCACAAGTTTGGTTTATGCGGCTTCTGAACTGATAAACTGGTTTAAATTTACACGCCGTCGTCCTCAAGTCCCCGTTGCCCCCGGAAAGATTTCCGAGGCTGACGATGCTGTTGAAGATGCGGAGATTATTGAGTAAAAGTGAAAAATTATGCTCAGTAGCTTTTTGAATACCATTGCCACCATCATAAGTGTGACGAGTCTTCTCATCGTCACCTATGGTGCAGTGGTAGGAATTATCGCCTTTTTAAGGAATGAAGCCAAACGGTTTACGGGTAATTATTCTATTACCAATATACGTAAGCTAAGGGCTACGTTTGGAACTTATCTGCTCCTGGGATTGGAGTTCCTGATTGCTTCCGATATACTGAAAACCGTGCTTGAGCCTACACTCAATGAGTTGGCCATTTTGGGAGGTATTGTTGTATTGAGAACGATACTTTCTGTCTTCCTGAATAAAGAAATTAAGGAGTTGGAGACAGAAAGTACCGGAGAGAATGAATAGGCTGCAAGATGATATTAATCAAGTTTCTTTTTTACCTCTTTCTTGGCGGCGTCATAGTTTTCGCGGACTTCTTTTTTCACATTTTCAGCTCCCTCTTTGATGGTCTTTTGACCTTTCTTCAAAGCGTCTTCGGCTTTGTCGGCACCTTCTTTTAACTTGTCGGCAGCTTTATCCGATGCGTCCTTTACGGCTTCTTTTGCATTTTCAATCTGCTGTTCCGCACTGTTCTGATCTTTCTTATTCCGGCAAGATGCCAAGGAAAGTGTCAGAATACAAACTAAGGCTGTGAATAATAACTTCTTCATACTTTTTTATAATTTAGTAGGTTTAAGTTAAGAATTTCTTCTTTTAGGTCCGTTGAATAGGGATACAATCCACAACAACAAGATAGCTCCAATTATGGAAGTGAACAGACTGCCTAGCAGACCGGTAGCTGTTATACCCAGCAAACTGAATACCCAACCGCCCAGTACACCACCGATGATACCTAATAACAGATTGATGAGGAGTCCGAAACCGCCTCCTCTCATAATCTTGCCGGCAATGAACCCGGCAATGATTCCAATGATTATATACCAAAGAAAAAACATAAGGATTGATTTTTAGTTTTTATGTGGAACATGATGGGGCGGAAATGGTTCACGTATTCTTAGTTTATATCAATCTTTTAAAGTTAAATAATGAAAGTCACGAGGGTGTCAAAACAAAAACTCGTTTACTGTTTGTTTCTTTTAGGCACGGATTTCACGGAAAAAGATTAAAAAAACTGTAAAATCTTCGTAATCCGTGCCTAAAGAAATCTTCAAGCGTATTTTGACATACCTCCCTGCCCGTAAAGGAAAAAGTTTATTTTGTAATCTCCAATAAAGTAATTCTAACGAGTCCTGCGCCGGTATGACCTGTTTCGGTAGTGATGCCATCCGGTGCCAGAAAATCTTCGTTTCCGGCTTTATAAACAATATCGGTAAATAATTTACTATTTACATGACTTGAACCACCGCCGCCACCACTACCGGTATACCGACTATACCAAGTACCGGCGCCACCGCCCCACCAGCCACCGCCGCCGCCACCACTGGATGAACCATCATTATCGCTTCTTTTACCTGTATTACCACCACGACCGGCAGAACCGTCAGTCAATCCAACATTGTAAGGACTGTTCGTTGGGTATGCGGCACCACCTTGTGTTTGCGTACCACCTTTACCGCCCTCTCTTCCGTCGGATTCCCATGTGCTGTCTCCACCATTGAGTCCTCCTCCATAACCTCCATTGCCAATTCTATAATAACTTAAATCGTTTGCACCTTGACCACCACCGCCACCGCCCACAATAATTCTAGGGTCTGTAGCTTCGTTACCTGTTAAGCCAATGAATGGATCACTGTCTGTTGCTATATCTACAATATCAAAATCATGTTTCCCTCCTAAATGAAGTACTCTTACATCAATAGAACCGGCACCTGGAGAAGAGTAATATGCTCCCCCCCTGCCACCACCATTCCAACCTTCTATATGTTTTTCTGAGTAATTACATTGTCCAACATATATTTTGAATTCATCTCCCGCTGTTAATTCTATATTGCCTGCTGTATATCCACCTTTACCGCCCAAACGTCCGGTATTTCCTCCTTGATTTCCCCAAATTTCTATTTTGTATTTTCCATTTACCGGAACAACAAAATTCTTAGATTTACCTGTGTATGAGATATTCCACGTATCATTCTTTCGGTAAATAGAATTGCTGTTCACCATTTTATTATCAATGTCATTTATAATAAAACTATAGGTATGAGAGTCTCCGGCATTCCATGTGCCACTTATTGGTACGGAAAATGAATAGATATCTGTTCCTTCGATGTCATTAATTAATCCTCCGGCTTTTATCTTGACGTTTAATTTGGCTCCACTGGGTATTGTTTGGGGGATAAGGCATAATGTGCCTATTGTTGATGATACGATATCATCACCTGATGCGCCGACTTTTAATAGAGGAGAATGGATTAATTCATTTTTTAAAGATGTAAGTGTATAGGTCACACTACTACTTACATCGGTTGTCCATGTAGGCGTTCCTATTGTAGTAAGCTGAAGATTACCACTTCCTTTTACGCCCACCATCTCAATAGATTCTATCCATGCTTTTTTATCGTCTCCTGTCGATGAATTATATCTCACTTTGAAAATAATTTTTGCCGTTGTATGTTTAAAATTGAATGGTACGCTTCCGTCCGTATCATTAGCTTCATTGCCATCTCCGTCCGGATCTGTGTATGTAGCATTTAATACTGGAGTTGCGACACAGAAATCTGCCTGTTGAGCAGGGCTTGTAGGGGGTGTTATTGTAAAGGAGAGACAGCCTGCATCTGCTTCACCCTTCAGTACGGTTATTCCATTTTCGGTTGTCGGAATAGGGCTTACCGCAAAGAAAGAAGTTGTATAAGGAGAATTAAACCAGAACTTCAAGGGAGTATAGGTCCAAACACCATTCACCTTGTTCGCCGCTTGTTTGTACATAAAATTGAAAGTGGAGGTCGACTCATCGAAACTTCCTTCATTGACAGAGGCAAATATCGACATTTCGCTGATGTTGTCAGTCGTAACAATTTGGGAAGCACGCGTTGTGCTTTCGCTGGTTACAAAAGATACAGCTGTGCGATTATTCTCAGGAGACAGGGATGGATTGTTGTCGCTACAGGCGCAAAAGAGTAGGAAGACAATTGCAATACAAGCGATTTTTGACTCATTGGCTAATATACTGACGCTCTTTTTTATCATAGTGGGAAGTTCTTATTCTTTAGAAAATGTTTAAGTGTGTACCCGAAGTTTGTTATAGATTTCTGGTACACACCCGGAATAGAATCAAATTAGTTTTTCAATTAGGTGATAAAGTTTCATCACTTACAGTTCCCCAGCCTTTTACATCCGCCGAAACCTTGATTTCGTTTAAGCTTACTGTAAATGTATAGAGGTAGGCTGTACCTGCTTTGAGAGCATACTGCGGCAGTTTCACTTCCTTTTCCTGGGAAGCTATGGATACATTGTTGCTTGTCGTACTCGCTTTTGTCACTATATCATAGGCGATTACCACTTTTACATCTCCCTCCTGCGCTGTTCCGGTCGTATTGTCTACAGGGATGAGGAACAAATATTCACCCGTTGGGAATAAATCAACACCGTCTGCGGTGGTAGAGATATCAATTGTTTTCGTTCCGCTTCCGTAACTACCGAATGCAGCCGTATTTTGCAGGTTTAATACACCCGGTGCAGTTGCATCTGCCGCATCTTTCAATTCATAAGAAGCGTCCAGATAGGTGGCGGGAGTTCCCCATTCCAGTGATTTCATATTCAATGTCGCCTTTTTTGCCAATATGCTACTGTGCGCCAGTTTCACGCTCTTGATATATACTTTAGTCAAGTCATTGCTGCTGATATCCACACTGGTCTTTGCCTTCATTGCTACTCTGGTGAGTACATGTTTGAATTTGAAGGGCACCGTACCGCTATTGCTGGTGGAGGTCTGGTTCATTGTATTGCTACTGGTCTCTGTCGGATTGGATACTACCAGATCCACCATGTTTTTTTGACCGGTTGCCAACTCAAATTCCAGTGAAGGGTCTGTGGATGCAGTGGCGGAGTTCAACGTAATCCCATTACTGTTGGCATAGGGCGCATACGCAAAGAACGAAATTCTATCTTGTGTGTTGGTGGGCCAAAACTTTAGGGGAGTGTATTCCCACGCACCGTTGTTGCTGTTGGCGCTGGCATTCCATGTCACTTCTTGGTTGTTCATAAATTCCGCTTTGGCAGCGCCGGTGGCATAGTCGGCATTTGTCGTCAGATATGCCATGATTCCGAACCCGGAAGCTTTCACGGCATCAAGGTTCATTTCTGTTCCTCTGGTTTGTACTCCGGTGTAAACGTTGAACCCCACGGCTCTGTTCACCTCCGGACTTTGTTCTGTAATCTCATTTTGCGAACAACCTGCCAAAGCCAGCATGGCAGTTGTCAAACGGATTAGATTCTTTGTTTTCATACTTAATGTTGTTTTAAAAGATTAATTATTTTTGTTTGCTTTATGTCGATAGATGAAGATGACGGCTTTCCCTTAAATGGGCATCTCCGTCACTGTCTCGTCTCCCCATTCGTCCACGTCGGCGTTGAAGCCCGAATCCGTACTTCCCGAAGGTTTTACATCGGGTAGCGGTTCAGTTCCCGCAGCTTCCAGATATAGAGTGATGATACCGCTTCCATCTGTGCTTTCCTGTACTTTGACATTGCCTATCTGCTGCTCCACTATGGTTTTGTCGTCTACTAGAAGGGCTTGTAGGGTGACGTGTGTTGCCACTTCCGGGTCGAAGCCGAACAAGTTGAGTGTTCCCGTCAGTGTGCCGTCCTTCCGTGAACCTTCGTTCAGGGTCACATCTTTCATGGTAAATTCCTGTATTCCCAGTTCATTACCCGTGCTGCCGTCGTGCAAGAAAATGGATAGGGGTACTCCGTTCAGCCTGCATGTTGCCTGCCGCAGGTTGTTGATGCCTTGTATGTGCAGTTGTACCTGCACTTTCCTTGTAAGTAGCTTAGGTGTAAACTTTATCCGGCAAGCTCCTTCAGGACAAGTCACCGTACGCGACGCGGCGGGGGCATAATTTCCCAGCATATTCTCCGTTACCTCAAAATCCCGTATCATGGCGGAAGCCAGTTTATCGGGGGCTGCGGTAATGATGCGCGTTCCTGTGCGCACCTCTGTCTGTTTGGCGTAGGCTTCAAGTGTCTCTAATGATTCTTCGCCCCGGAAAAGTAGATTTCTGAAGTCGTCGAAGGAACGGTTGAACAGGATTGCGTCATATTTCCCCCGTGACAGTCTCACGGTGATTCGCTCCCGTTCTCCCATTAATACCACTTGCGGTTTGCCGCCATCCTTGGGATATATGATGAGCGTGGCTCCATAGCTTTCTTCTTCTTCGAGGTCTGCCCGGCGCCAGTCTGCTGTTATGGAGATTTCCGACTCCATATAGTAGGTCAGCTCCCTACGTTCGCAGGATGTTGTCAGCACCAGCATGCATAGAGCTGGTAGCCATGCATGTTTCATCCTAAATGCCATATTATTTATTCTTCTCAGCATTGTGTTTTCTTTTCATTTATATTCAGCAGTCGGTCAAGTTGATTTCCGACAGATACAGGCGTGTCATGTGGTTAATCACTCCCAGTTTCTGAGCCACCTTTCCGTAGCGGATGTAAAACTCCTCGGTAGTGGGATAGTTACAGTTCAAGTGTTCTCCTGTCGCTTCGAGTACATCAAGCAATGATACCTCTATTAACGGTCGGCACAGTGTATAAGAGTTTTCATTTTCGACAGATGCCCCCGGCGTACGGCATATCAGTTTTCTCTGTTCCAGCCTTGCCAACAGCGTAACCAGTTCGTCCGGTGATATTTCATGACTTTCTACAGCCGTAGTTTCTCCGGAAGCTATGTCGTGCAGAACTGCAATTGCTTTTTGAGTGAGTAGTGTAAGCATGGGGTGATGTTTTGTGATTTATGATAAATGTTTAATGATTAATGTCAGTATCGAGCGTTTTCCTTCTTTTCATTTTTAATTTCTTTGATATCATCCACACCAACGATATTTTGAGCTTTGTCGGTCCAAACCACGTATAGTTCCCGTTTTCCAGCCAAAGCAAAGTTTTGTAATTATCCCGTGCGTGATAGTGACGATAATCAGTGCGTAGCAACCCGATACCGATATTATACTCCAGACGCAGGTTTTGCGTTATTTTGTGCGCATACCCATAGCTTAGCCCTGAAGCGATGAAGAATTCTCCCTGATATCCGTTACGGTCCCATTGCAGGTCATATTTTCCTCCTCCGGCATACAGTCCAAGGAAGTGTCCGGTCAGTACTTCTTGTTTATTCCGCTTGCCCAACCAGAATCTTCCTTCCAGCCCTCCCATGAGTATTTGTAGACAATACTTATTGTCTTTCATCAGCCACCAGGGGAACATATATTCCGCATTGAGCGACCATTGTTTTCCCAAGGGTAGTTCCAATTCAATGTTCGGCATTATGGCTGCATCAAATAGCAGATTTGTTTTCACAGCAAACAGTGGACGTCTGGGAATATTCCTTTCTCTCTTTCGACATCTGTCCTCCGCTGGCATCTCGTGTTCTTTCTCCGTTGTCATCTGATGTCTTTCTCCTGCTGCCGTCCTGAACGAAGTCGAAAAATCTCCTCCCTCAATGTATTCAAAGGAAGATATATTTCTCTTTTTCTCAACATCACAGAGCGAGTTTGCCACGGGCTTTCCCGACTTCGGATGTTTCATGGGGCGTACATACACTGTACAAACTGAAGCATTACGCAAATCCGGTAATACGCGTCTCGATAAATACCGATAGGGTATACCCTCATTCAGCTTTTTCAGCAGTTTTCCTTTGTCCATGTTCGTGGTATTTAACGCCAGTATTTGCAGGATTTCACTACGGCAAGGGATAAGGGTGTCGTTTTCTACAGTTTCTTGTAGTTCTTCCCAGTTTTCCGCGTGTGAGGAAGTTTGTATTCGTTGTTGGTTCAGTTCGGGATACTTCCATATCAGATATCCTTTTACGGCATGCGCACGCTTCAGTGCCAGTTTCCGGTTATATACAGGATTTCCTTCGGGTGATGTAAACGCTTTGATTTGTATGGAGTCTATTCTTGATACAAAAAGACTGTCTGCAAAAAGCTTCTGCATAGCCGACAGAACTTTTTGGTTATCCCTGTATCCGTAATCTACCAGAGATCGGTCGAAACGGAAGTATAACACAAGTTCCGTTTTTTCTTTCTCGATTGTGCCAAAATCCTCCACCGGTTCATTTTGCACTTCCTGTGAAAAGATTGAAAGTGGCGTACTTCCCAGCAATCCTATGACTATCAGATGTTTCAGGCTCATATATTTTGTTCGTTTGTTTGCTTTGAACGCCAAAAAGTGTTTTTTAAACGTTCGATTAAAAAACACTTTAAAAAAATCTTTTCCAATCCGTTTTTTATTCGGATAATTGAATGAAATCACTAATTTTATTTTTTACATAATGACCTATAAATTAGGATAGTGTGATATTTTGAATAAAATATTTAATTTTATATTTATAATAATAATTTGTAGTTTTCAAAAAACTCTTTATCTTTGTAAAATCAATCGAACGTTTAAAAAACGCCTCCTATTTCTGAGAAATATTATTTACACGAAACAGTGATTTTATTCGCTCCGTTTTCATCTTTCATCTTTATTCTGTATATGTAATAGTACATGTGTGTACGCTTTATTCGTACGTGATTTTTTCTTTTTTTATGATTAAATTTTCCGTTATTAAGTATAGAGGGATATCGGAGTAGTATATATTGGGGGTAGGGGATGTCGAAATTTTGAAAAAACATCTCAGCATTATTTGCGCTCATTTTGCCACTTTGCATTGCCCGCGTCCTGAGAATCGTGTATTTCTACCCATTGGTGTGTGCGGGCGGAAATACGCGAGTGAAAATCCATATCTTCTTCACAAATAGCGGAATATAGAAATATGTACAATTCAAATAGACGGAAAATAGCCGGGTGTCCGTGTGAAAATACTCTTTTTCCGGAAGAGAAAGGGCGCTCTCACGAGAAATATTCATCTTCCCCGGGAGAGAAGTTAACATCCGTCGTTCCAGAAGTTAACGTCCCTCGCGCCGGAAGTTAACATCCCTCGTGTGGGAAGTTAATATCCCTCCTTCGGGAAATGTAAAATCTGCGGATATTCAGTAAAAACATTGCGTATTTATGCTGTAAATCGTACGTTTTAGCTCTATTTCGGGCTTTTCGAAAAAAGGTATGTGTCAGCTAAATGGGTGATGTGAAGACGGAAGGTGTTCGAAATGTGCTGTTTTGTAATCAATATGACAGATTGGCGTAACCCGGCCTTAGCTTTAGTTGTATCAAATCAATCCCCACTTACATATTCACTGCCCCTAAATATTCCGGATGATTTGAGGGACTTTCAACAGTCTTTTGAAAGGTGTTAAAAGGACATCAGGAATGAATTAACGTGAATTCGGTATAAGAAATGACTTGTTACAGACTGGTTTTGATTTACTCTTTTTAGGCACGGATCACACGAATTTCACGGATTCTTTATTTATCAATTATATAACGCAGCCTTAAAATCCGTGTCGTCCGCATAATTCGTGCCTAAAAAATTAAAACCTCTGTGACCTCTGTGTCCTCTGTGGTGAAAGAAATATTAAATTCCATTCAAGTTATAGGCTGGTTCTTATTACAATCGAATTCACGTTAAATTAAAAAATCGCATTTCGTTTTGTGTTAACGGTGTAAAACGCTCACAAAGTGATTTGAGAAAGACCTTTTCGTGCGTGCGTGTAGCGCGCGCCACGCGCACGCATATTATATAATGTATA
>NZ_CAUFUE010000019.1 GCF_959029255.1 uncultured Bacteroides sp.
TTCTTTTTCCTTTTCTTTACGTTCCGCAAATAACCCCTAAAAATTAAGTTTTTCAATCCCTATTCATCAGACTTAGCTGCAAAGTAACGGGTAAAGCTACTTCTTAAGTAGCTTACAAAGGTACATAATTTTATTAGGTTATTCATGGCTCTATCAGAAGAAAGCATTTCATTCATTCCGTTTAGCAGGTGATTTTCGTAATTCTTTTGATATATCTCCTGAATATTAATAGTCTATCTCCTAAAAACTACCTCCTTTTTTCCTGATTACTAATCTTACTATTGCTGTAGTAAGAAACTTCCATTGCAATAGTAAGAAAATATCATTGCAGTAGTAAGAAAGTATCATTGCTGTAGTAAGAATACTAAATGGTAAATTTATAGTTAGTTTTCCCTGTTTTATGGGATAGTTTTCACCGTACTGGCGGTTAGTCTTTTCCTGATGCATTCAAATGAACGGTACTTTTCGTATATTTGCAGCGGGTAGTAGACGAAAAGTAATAAGTATAGGAATTATGTTGAGCGAAAACCAGATAATAATGTTAGGAACAGGGAATGCGATTGCGACTGAGTGTTACAATACATGTTTCATATTAAAGATGGAGAAGGCTCTGTTATTGGTTGATGCCGGAGGTGGAAATGGTATATTGACACAATTGGAGAGAGCTCAAATAGCACTTTCAGATATACACAATATGTTCATAACCCATGCGCATACGGACCATATTTTGGGGGCGGTCTGGATGGTTCGGATGATTATACATCGAATGAAAGACAAAGAATATAATGGTAAGTTTACGGTCTATAGTCATGATAAAGTTTTAAATGTGTTAGATTTTATATGCCGTATGACATTGCCGGAAAAAGGATTTGTCTTTCTTAGGAGAATCCGTACTTTTTCGTGAGGTGAAAGATGAAGATACTTTCCGTATAGGAAACACAAATTTTCAATGTTTTGATATATTGTCTTCAAAGGAAAAGCAGTTCGGTTTCTGCGCTTATTTACCTGATAGTATAAAGCTAGTTTGCCTTGGAGACGAACCGTATAATGAAAGTAATAGCCATTATGTTGAAAATGCCGATTGGCTTTTATGTGAAGCGTTCTGTCTATATAAAGACCGTAATGTGTTCAAACCCTACGAAAAGCATCACAGTACGGCATTAGAAGCCGGCATATTGGCAAATAGGCTAAATATTAGAAATCTGCTGTTATACCATACGGAAGATAAGAATTTAAGTATACGTAAAGAGAGTTACACAGCGGAGGCTTCGCAAAATTTTGGAGGAAGGATATTGGTACCTGATGATTTGGAAGTTATCTGTCTAAACGAATAACTTTTCCCTTCATCCTTTCACTCCACTCCCTTCCACATCCTGTTCCAGCGATACCCATTGAACAGTCCTGTTTCTTTTTCCTTGGAAAACCAGATGAGGGAAGCTCTTCCGATGATGTGGTCTTTAGGTACAAAGCCGAATAGGCGGGAATCGGAGAGGTTGATGGAGTTGTTGGCGCCTACCCAGTAATAATCTTTAGTGAAGTAGCAATGCTGTACAGGTTTACCCTCCACATACAGCGTATCATTTTTTATTTCGGCATGCTTTTTTTCATGCAGCACGAGGGTGTTACGCAACAAAGTGATATTCCATGGATATACCCTTACAGGTTTTCCTTTACCCGGGATGATGAGTGGCTTCAGCACTTCGATAGAGTCCTCTTTGCTCACAGGTTCTATCCAGTTATTGTTTCCCAGTGCCTGTTCCAGTAAATAATACTCATATCGGCTGAAACTTCGCACGCTTCGCACACTATCTTGCCCCAGCAGCCTGTTGGGGAAGATAGACAGA
The DNA here is from genome assembly GCF_959029255.1 of uncultured Bacteroides sp. Lineage (GTDB taxonomy): Bacteria > Bacteroidota > Bacteroidia > Bacteroidales > Bacteroidaceae > Bacteroides. The sequence goes on from NZ_CAUFUE010000019.1 coordinate 1,845, forward strand.
ATGGTGAGCAGTGAATCCAACTGGCATTCTTTTTGCCGTGGATAAGTATAAAGAAACTTTTGATCCGGCGCATTCTTTTCCGATGGAATAACGGAAAAAAGAGAGTCTACTAATAGTGTATCACCGGGCACTCCCAGGCAACGGCTGATGAATACTTCCTTTTGGTCGATGGTGCTTTCCGAAAGATTTGCCGGGTTGTTGAATACGATAATATCTTCCTTTCCTACCGGCTTCTCCATCCAGCGATGATATCCCCAGGCATTCATGAAAGGAAGACGCAGGCCATAACTCCATTTGTTTACGAGGATACGTTCCCCGCAATAAAGGGAGTTCTCCATGCCCGAAGAAGGAATGAGATAAGAAGTTGCCACACAGCTACGGAGCAATACTACTGCGAGTATTACCCCAATTGCCGCTCCTGTTATCTTCCATGCTTTCATCTTCCGGTTTTTACCCCATCACTTTGTCACTTGATATTATCCACCCACTTGAATATCCGGTTCCATCGGATTTTTCCGTCGAACCAGCCACGGTCTTTATCCAAAGAAAGCCAGACAACGATAGGCTTGCCCACTACATGGTCTTCCGGTACAAATCCCCAATAACGGGAGTCGGCGGAATTGTGGCGGTTGTCGCCCATCATCCAGTAGTAGTCCATCTTGAAAGTATAAGTGTCGGTCTTTTCACCGTTGATGTAGATGCCGTCGGGTCTTTGTTCCAGCTTGTTGCCTTCGTATGCCACGATGCAACGTTCGTAGATGGGCAGGTTGTCCGCCGTCAGGGTGATGGTAGACCCCTTGGAAGGTATCCAGATAGGACCGTAATTGTCCCGTGTCCACTTGGTGTACAAGTTCAGCGGATACATCTGTCCTGAGAAGGTTTCCGGTTCCATAACGATGCGGCTGACGAGCTTCTTATTTCCGGCAAGCGTGTCGTACATCTTCTTGGTGAGCGGCAGATGATAGACCGGAGTCAAACGCCCTTGGGCGTCACGGCGGTCCAGCCCCATTTCCATAAGTCCCTCTTCCCAATTCAGGTCATTCGTCATCAGCGACTGGTCGTCTTTGCTGATACCCAGTTCGCGGAACATTTCTTCGGGAATATACGGGCCTGTGGTCTGCACAAAGTAGTTGAACTGCAAATCTTCGGGATTTTTGATGGCTTTACCGTCGATGTAAACCTGTCCGTCTTTAATTTGCAACGTATCTCCCGGCAGGCCGACACAACGTTTCACATAGTTCTCGCGACGGTCTACGGGACGTTCCAGAACCTCACCGTACATCTTTGGGTTGGAAAGGATAAGGTTTCGTCCGGCGTTGTAGTACAAGTCGTAGACGGTGCGTTGCTGGTCGCGCGTCAGGCTGTCCATATTTATTTTGTTCGGATACAAGCGCTGCCCTTCGTTGTAGGCAAGGGTATAGAAGTCCGTAGTCTGCTGGAAGTTAGTGGCAACCGTATCTCCGGCAGGGAAGTTGAACACTACGATATCATTCAGCTTGACTTTTCCGAAACCCGGTACACGCTTATATTTCCATTGCGGCCAGTCGAAGTACGATTTCGTGTTGAAAACAGGCAACGTATGCTGCGCCAACGGCATGGAGAGCGGCGTATTCGGTACACGCGGACCATAGCTGACCTTGCTGACGTAAAGGAAGTCGCCTACCAGCAATGATTTCTCCAGAGAGGAAGACGGTATCTGATAATTCTGGAACACGTAGATATTGACGAAATAGACCGCCACCAAAGCGAAGACGATGGCATCCACCCAACTCATTACGCTACGTACCGCCGGGTTCTTGGATTTCTTCCAGAAGCCCCAGGGTATCTTTTTGCTGATATAGATATCGAATATAAAAGGAACGACAATCAGTCCCAACCAGCTTTTCACCCAAATAAGAAATGCAAGATATAATAAGGTGACAATACCGAATTTAATCCATTGGGCACGTGTTGCTTTTCTCATAATGTATCATTTAATTTTGTTTATTTCATAAAAGGGAATAAATCGTCCATCCCAAGGAAACCCTCATGTTTCGCGGTATATTCCGCAGCCAGTACGGCTCCCAGCGCGAAGCCTTTACGGTTCTTGGCATCGTGGGTGATTGTAATGCTGTCTGCTTCGGAGTCATAGCGTATGCTGTGGATGCCCGGCACTTCTCCTTCGCGGATGGAGCTTACGGGAAGTTCGTTTGCGGCACATTCCGCAGAGCCCGAAACTGTTCCGTCGGCAGCCTGCATCGTTCCTTTTACCCAACGGTCTTTACGGTCGAGGTTTTCCAGAATGCCTTCGGCAAGAGTGATTGCCGTTCCGCTCGGGGCGTCCAGCTTGTGTATATGGTGTGTCTCGCTCATGGTGACGTCGTAGGCGGGGAATTGGTTCATTATCTTTGCCAGATACTTGTTGACGGCAGAGAATATAGTCACTCCCAGGCTGAAGTTGGAAGACCAGAACAATGTCTTGCCACCTTCCGTACAGAGTTTCTTTACCTCTTCACCATGCTCTTCCAACCAGCCCGTGCTGCCCGAAACCAGCTTTACGCCTGCATTGAAAGTTCTTATGTAGTTATTGTAAGCCACCATCGGGTTGGTAAACTCTATGGCTACATCGGCACTCTTGAAAGCTGCCGACTCGAAGTCTTCCTGATTATTGATGTCGATGATGCTGACGATTTCGTGTCCGCGACCGAGGGCAATCTTTTCGATTTCCTTACCCATTTTCCCGTAACCGATTAATGCAATTTTCATTAGGTTTGAGTTTTTAAGTTTCTGACTTTCTAAGTTTTCGAGTTTTTAAGTTTCTGAGTTTCCGTTTCTTTTAAACCTTTAAATTCTTCGGCACGACTTGGAGTTTAAAAACCAAAGAACTTAGGAACTAAAGAACTTAAAAACTCAAAAACTCACTACATATATGTCGCAAAGGTAATCTTTTTCTTACATTTGCACACAACATTAACTTCTTGTTAACAATGGAACAATTACTGCATTACGTTTGGAAGCATAAGATTTTCCCCCTGACTGCACTCCAAACCACCTCCGGACAGCCGGTCGAAGTGATAGATACCGGATTGCCGAACATGAATGCAGGCCCCGATTTCTTTAATGCCAAACTGAAAATTGACGGTACGCTTTGGGTAGGAAATGTAGAGATACATACTTGTTCCTCCGACTGGTATCGTCATGGACATCAATCAGATAACGTATACGACAGCGTCATCCTTCATGTGGTGGGCGAAGCTGATTGTGAAGTTACCCGTACTAACGGAGAGACCGTCCCGCAACTGCTGCTTCAATGTCCCGAAAGTGTCAGTCGTCGATACAGAGAACTGCGTCAGGCGGAGATTTATCCGCCTTGCTACTCCATTCTCGGTTCGCTTCCCAAATTTACCGTTCATTCCTGGTTGTCCGCTTTGCAGGTAGAGCGTTTCGAGCAGAAATCCCGCACCATTGCGGGGCGCTTGGAAAGATGCAATAATCATTGGGAGGATGTTTTCTTCATCACCCTTGCCCGCAACTTCGGCTTCGGGCTGAACGGGGACGCTTTTGAAGCATGGGCGAGCCATTTGCCTTTCCGCGCGATGGACAAGCACCGGGATAATCTGTTCCAGATAGAAGCTTTCTTCCTGGGGCAAGCCGGATTGCTGGAGGATGAGTCCCCGGAAAATGATGAATATTATCAGAAACTCCGGAAAGAGTTCCGTTACCTGCAACATAAGTTTGAGCTGCCCGCCCCGATGAGTGCCGAACAATGGCGTTTCCTTCGTTTGCGTCCCGGTAACTTCCCGCATGTCCGTCTGGCACAATTAGCCCATTTATATCATAAGGAACAATCCCTTTTTTCCCGTGCCATGGAGGCCGGTACACTGGAAGAGGTGAAGAAGTTGCTCACAACAAAAACTTCCGCCTATTGGGAAGAGCATTTCACCTTTAAGAAAGTGTCTCCGAAGCGGGAAAAGCGGGTGGGGGAGAATGCTTTGAACCTGATTCTCATCAATACGGTGATTCCTTTTCTTTATGCCTACGGGTTGCATAAGGCAGATGAACTTCTTTGTGACCGGGCTACCCGTTTTCTCGAAGCGTTGAAAGCTGAAAACAACCACGTCACCCGTCTGTGGAGCGGTGCCGGGTTGCCTGTCTATACGGCGGCCGATTCGCAAGCCTTGCTTCAATTGCAAAAGGAATATTGCGACAAGAAGGATTGCCTGCGTTGTCGTTTTGGATATGAGTATTTGAAGAAAAGTGATAAGGTGGTAAGATAATTATCACCCTATCATCTTATCACCTTGTCACTTTTATATTATCTTTGCGCCCTGAATAACAACGTATTTATATGAAGGCAATTCACTTTGTTTTTTGTCTGTGTACGGCGCTTATGCTATCGACTTTGAACAGTCTGGCAGCCGAGGAGGATTTTAAAACATTCCTCCAGAAGTTCACATCCAGTGCTTCGTTTCAGTATTCCCGCGTCAAGTTTCCTTTGAAGTCTCCTATCACCTTATTGAAAGATGATGGTGAGACCGAACAGAACTTCAGCTTCACGAGAGACAAATGGCCGTTGCTCGATGGGGAAACTTTGAAAGAAGGGCGTATCACGGAGGAAGAAGGAGGTGTGTATATTTCCCGTTTTACCGTGAACGAAGCCACCCACAAAGAGTTTGAAGCGGGTTATGATGAGTCTGAGCCTTCGCTTCGTGTTGTTTTTGAGTTGATAGGAGGTAAGTGGTACGTCACCGATTGTTATAACGATTGGTACAATTTCGATTTACCTATCGGAGAACTGGAAGAAACAGTTCGCACCATTCAGGAAGAGAACAAGGCTTTTGAAGAGCTGCATCCATGAAACCGTATGATTTTTCTTTCGCGACGGAGGAGATAGAGTCTCACAGAGGTTTTAATTTTTAGACGCGAATTACGCGGATGACGCGGATTTTAGGGCTGCGCTGTGTCTCTGATTCTTTAGACGCTGATTAAGTGGATTAAGCTGATTTTTTACTTTGTTGCTATCTGTCATGCTGAGCGAAGTCGAAGCATCTCTTCTCTTGATATATAAAAGGGAAGAGGTCCTTCGACAGGATGACAGATATAGTTGTTGCAAATAAAAATATAGTTGCTGCTAATTAAGAAAAAAATCCGCGTCATTTAGGTTATCCGCATCTAAAGATTAAAACCTCTGTGCCCTCTGTGGTGAAAGAAAAATAATCATCCCTAGTAGCATTTATATCAGTTGCGCTGTCATCCGAAAGGAAATCTTGCTCCGGCGCTACGCCGGTTATTGTCCCATTCTTCTTTTTCCTCTTCACCCGGGCTATACCAAAGCCGTGTTTGCTCCGTATCTATAGGATTGGGCTTGGTACGGACCGGGTACGGCTCAGGTACGATGCGGGTATGGGGCGGACGGAAATTGGTCTGAAATTCTTCTCAATTCCGCCAGATAACTACATTTTTATACTTCTTTTGAACGATTTATATCTCTCTTTTTCAAAAAAGAGGGGTTTCTTTGTAGGGCATAAAATTATTGAGCTTGCGAAACTTGAATTATTGAATTTACTAATACCTTGAAATATGCGATTACAACCTTTATTAATAGGACTTATATGCTGTTTTTTCCCTGGTGTGGCTGTGGAAGCTGCCGATAAACTTTCGGATTGGATACCCGAAGACTCTTCCGGTGAAGTGCAAATCACTTGTATGGGCGACACGATGGATATTGTTTCTCCAGATGGGCTTTCCCTTTGGTATAAACACCGCCTGACCGGTAATTATGAAATCAGTTACCGTGTTAAGTTCGTTTTGGAGAACGGTAAGTACGATCGCCTTAGTGACATGAACTGCTTCTGGAGTGCCAATGACCCTGCTTATCCCGATGACTTCTTTACCCGTAGCCGGTGGCGCAATGGGGAATTTAAAAATTATAATACCCTGAATTTGTATTACGTAGGTTATGGAGGTAATGAAAACAAGACAACACGCTTCCGGGAGTATCATGCAGAATACTACGGAGTGGATGATACCAAAATCAAACCTGTATTGAAAGAGTATACAGATGCCGCCCGCCTGTTGAAAGCCAATCAGTGGTACGAAATACGTATTCGTGTGGCAAACGGAGTGACTACCTTCCGGGTGAATGGGGAAGAACTTTTCAGTCAGCCTTTGGCGAAGGGGAAGGGAGATGGTTACTTTGCCCTGCGCTTGTGGCAGAACCATGTGCTTTTTACAGATTTTAAAGTCAGTTGACAAGGGATGAGTTGACAAGGGAAGAAGGAACAAGTTGACAAGAGAGCAAGTTGACAAGGGGACGAGGAACAAGTTGACAAAGAAAGAATGTCAGCCAAACAATGGGAATAGGATGTGTGAAAATCGTTTTCAATACTTTCTCCCTTGTCAACTCGTCTACTGATACCTTGTTAACTAATAAGTTGAGTTTACGAACCTTAAATAAACAAACATGATGCAATTCAGTAAGTGGACAATAGGAGCGGGGATGCTCCTTGCAATGTGGATGCCGGTGAAAGGCGAAGCTCAGGTAGTGAAGAATGAGCGTTTACTTTCTTTTGAAGAGGCACAGGTACCGGCTTTCATTACGGGGACAGACTCCCAATTGGGTGTCAGTGATGAACATTATAGAGACGGGCGGCAAAGCCTGAGTTGGACATTCAGCCCGGGAGCAGCCCTCACCATCAAGAAAGACCTGAAGTTCGAGAAGAAAGACCCTACGGGAAAAGATACGTATCTTTCCGCTTTTATCGTGTGGGTGTACAATGAACAGGCGCAGGACAAGAAGATAGAGTTTGAGTTCCTGAAAGACGGTAAGAAATGCGCCTCTTTTCCTTTCGGGATTAATTTCACCGGATGGCGTGGCGCATGGGTGTGCTATGAACGCGACATGGAGGGTATGCCTGAGGAAGGGATGAACGAAATACGCATCATCGCGCCGGATGTGAAAGGAAAACTCTTCTTGGACCATGTCATCACTGCCAGCAAGGTGGATGCCCGCCAGCAAACGGCCGATTTGCAGGTTCCGTTTGTCAACAAGGGAACTACCAACCATTGGCTGGTTATCTATGAACACTCTCTCTGGAAACCGGAAATTCCTCTTGCACCTATTAATGAGAAGCAGAAGCAGGATATACAGGTTATGGAAAAGCGTTTCCGCGACATGCTTTATACTCCTTCCAAGCTCTCTGAAAAAGAAATGGAGACCATTCGCAAAAAGTATGACTTCTACAAGATAACTTACAGGGATGGAAAGGTGTCGGGACTTCCCATATACTTTGTGCGCCACTCCGAGGCGTATGAACGGATGGTGCCCGATTGGAAACAAGGTATGTTTACCGAACTGGGCGTGGAGATGAGCGACTACTTCAATCTGATGAAACGTATTTCCATAGCTTATCAGAATGCGCAAGACGCAACTGTGAAGAGTGAGTTGAAACAGAAGTTCCTCGCTATGTATGACAATATTACCGACCAAGGGGTGGCATACGGTAGTTGTTGGGGAAATATACATCACTACGGATACAGCATGCGCGGGCTCTTTGTCTCTTATTTCCTGATGAAAGATGTATTGCGTGATGCCGGTAAACTGGATGAGGCTGAACGTACGTTGAACTGGTATGCCATTACCAATGAAGTATATCCCAAGCCTACAATGAACGGCATTGATATAGATACTTTCAATACGAAACTGCAAGGGCGTGTTGCCAGCATCCTGATTATGGAAGATACTCCCGAGAAACTGCAATATCTGCGTTCTTTCTCCCGCTGGCTGGACTACGGATGCCGTCCGGCGTTAGGCTTGGAAGGCTCATTCAAGAAAGACGGAGCCTGCTTCCACCATCGCAATAATTATCCGGCATACGCGGTAGGAGGGTTGGATGGCGCTACAAGTATGATTTACCTGTTGAGTGGCACGGAATTCAAACTCTCTGAATTGGCGCACGAAACGGTGAAGAACGTACTCCTCACGATGCGCTTCTATTGTAACCTGAAACAATGGCCGCTTTCCATGTCCGGTCGCCATCCTAATGGAAAAGGACAGTTGATTCCCGTTCAATACGCCACTATGGCAATGGCCGGTACGCCGGACGGTAAACAAAAATATGACCCTGAAATGGCTGCCGCCTATCTGCGTCTGGTTGCTTATACGGAAACAGCGGACAAGGATGCTCCCGACTACTTGCCAAAGGCTTCTACCAAGCAGGAGTTGGAAATGAAAAAGTTACTCGAAGCGCAAGGCTTCTGTCCCGAACCTGAACCGCAGGGTAATCTTGCGCTGGGTTACGGCTGTGTATCCGTGCAGCGCCGTGACAACTGGGCGGCAGTGGTACGCGGACATTCCCGTTATCTATGGGCTGCCGAACACTATCTGCCCGCCAACTTCTACGGTCGTTATCTGGCACATGGCAGTATGCAGATATTGACCGGAAAACCCGATGAAATGGTTACTTTTACCACCAGCGGCTGGCAAGAAAACGGTTTCGACTGGAATCGTATTCCGGGGGTAACCAGTATCCATCTGCCTTTCGACCAGTTACGTGCCCGGGTATTGAATGTGGATACTTTCTCGGGTATGGAAGAAATGCTCTATTCCGATGAAGCATTTGCCGGAGGATTGTCCCAAGCACGTCTCAATGGCAATTTCGGCATGAAGTTGCACGAGCATGATAAGTACAACGGTTCGCATCGTGCACGCAAGTCTTTCCACTTCTTTGATGGCACTATCGTATGTCTCGGTACCGATATCGAAAATACAAACACCGAGTATCCTACGGAAACCACCGTATTCCAACTGGCCGCCACCACTCCTGAAACCCATCGTTATTGGGATAATTACCGGAGTGACGGACGCACTTATATAGATCCGAATGGGGTGGGATATTACCTCTCCAAAGCTTCTGTGGCAAACGCCCGTTATGAAAAGAATTTCCCGCAAGTGACGGTAGGCGAGCGCAGCACCCGGCCTACTTCCGGCGATTGGGTATCACTCGTCTTGGAACATGGCAAGGCACCCCGGGGGGCTTCGTATGAATATGCCGTGCTGCCCCGCACCGATGCCGCTTCTTTGAAAACTTTCGCAAAGAAACCTACTTATAAGGTTCTTAAACAAGACCGTGACGCACATATCGTCCGTTCCTTGGCGGATAACCTGACTTCATACGTATTGTTTGAGACTCCCCGGGAACTGCCTGCCGAAGGATTGTTGCAGAAAGCCGACACTTCTTGCCTGGTGATGATACGTGAGAATAAAGATAAACTCCTGCTGACCGTTTCGCAACCGGACCTTGCCCTGTATCGCGGTCCGAGCGATGAGGCGTTTGATAAAGACGGGAAACGCATTGAACGCAGTATCTATTCACGTCCGTGGATAAACAATGACAGTGGTGAGATACCCGTAACCGTTACTTTGAAAGGCCGGTGGCAAGTAGCTGAAACGCCTTACTGCAAGCTTGTTTCTGCCGATAAGGAGCAGACGGTGCTACGCTTCACGTGCAGGGATGCGGCAAGCTTTGATGTGGAACTGCGTAAGTAATACTTTAATCTGACGAAATTTAGTTATGATGGAATTAAAGAATATCATGTTGTGCGCCAGCGCTTTTGCCCCTTCCATGCTGGGGGCGAAAGACTTGCCGAATATCATTTATATCGTAACCGACCAACAGACAGCTTCCGCCATGAGTTGCATGGGGAATACGGATTTGCATACCCCAAATATGGATCGCTTGGCGCAGTCGGGAGTGTTGTTCAGAAACGCATACTGTTCCGCCCCCCTGAGCGGTCCTTCGAGGGCGTCCATGTTTACGGGACACACCTCCCACGAGGTGGGTCTTGCACGAAACAATGTGCCTATGGCAGACTCATTGCGTACCGCCAGTTTGGGATGGTTGGTGCAGCGTGCCGGATATGACTGCATCTACGCGGGGAAGTGGCATGTACATACCCCCTCCATGCCTGATAAAGAGTTTGGCTTTTCCGTCATCCATCCGCACAACGATAACGGGTTGGCCGAGGCTTCCGTTGCCTTCCTCGAACAGAAACACTCCAAACCTTTTTTTCTTGTAGTGGGATTTGATAATCCCCATAATATCTGTGAGTATGCGCGCAGCCAGAACCTGCCATTCGGCAATCTGCCCGAACTCTCTCAAGATGAATGGCCCGGGTTGCCTCGGAACTTTGCCCGAAACCCCTATGATGCTGACGTGATAGACTATGAGCAGACTTTAAATTATCCGGCTTACCCTACGCGTCATTATTCTCCGGATGACTGGCGTCGTTATCGCAGCCTCTATTTCCGCCTGGTAGAAAAGGTGGATGCTGAAATTGGCAAGATAATAGATGCCATTGACAAACAGGATTTGTGGAAAAATACAGTTGTTATCTTCACAAGCGACCACGGCGACGGTGTGGGAGCACATTGCTGGAATCAGAAATCAGCCCTCTATGAAGAAGTGGTGAACATCCCTCTGATAGTGACCCTTCCCGGAAAGAGGAATGCAGGTAAAGAAATGCCTCAATTGATTAATGAAGGTGTCGATTTCTTTGCTTCCGTATGCGATTGGGCAGGTATCCCCCTACCTGAAGGTTTACACGGTGTATCCTTTAAACCCCTTGTTGAAAATGCCGATCCGAAACAAACACATCAACCCTACGTGGTGACCGAAACCACTTTTGACAAAGGCGTTGCCCGTGGTTGGGCTTTGCGTACTTCCCATTATAAATATGTGTTGTATGACAAAGGGCTTTATCGCGAACAACTCTATGATATGGATAATGACCGTGGAGAAATGCGGAATTTAGCCATAGAGAAAAAGTATCAGGAAGTTCTTTTGCAACATCGTGCCTGTCTGAACGAATGGATGAAATTACATCATGTAGCTCAAATTCGTCCTGAAGTACACTTGATTCCGGGTATGTAACTTCGTTCAAAAGTTTCGCAAGCTCAACTTTTGCAGTTGACAAGGGGATAAGGAACAAGTTGACAAGGAAAGAATGCCAGCTGAACAAGGGTAATAGGATGTGTGAGAATCGTTTTCGGTACTTTCTCCCTTGTCAACTCGTCTACTTGTTCCCTTGTCAACTAATAAGATGAGCTTGCGAAACTTAAATAGCTGTCCTCTGATAAGAAATATTTTATTTCTCATCAGGGGATATTTTTTGTCCCATCCTCTCTTTCTTTTTCTTCTCCTATTCTTGCTTCTATATACATGCAAAAAGGGTTGTATACCCTTTTTTGAATAAAATTACAGCTTTTGTGAACTATATATAAGGGCTCTCAATGTCTATGCTCCTACTTTTGCTGCACAAACTATAAGAATTTTAATAGTTGCCGATTAAACCTGTTTAATTAATCTTTTTAAATCTAATTATTATGACACGGAAATTTGTATTGTACAGTAGTATCAGATGTTAAACTCTTCCTCTTTTACCCCCTTTCTTTTATGGGCTTCTAATAGATAAGAATGTGAGCGAAATGTAATAATTTAAATTTAATATTTATGAAAGGAAAAATCAGATTTAAGATAGCTCTTTGGTTATCACTTATGATGTTTTTTGTGCCTGTGATGGCTTTAGCACAAGTCACGGTTACAGGTAATGTCTCTGATGATATGGGACCGATTATTGGTGCCAATGTTATTGTTAAAGGCGGTACTACCGGTGTAATCACTGATATAGACGGTAACTTTAAAATACAAGTACCGGATTTGAAGAAGACAGTCCTGAAAATAAGCTTTATCGGTTATCAAGAGGCAGAAGTACCCTTAAATGGTAAGAGTCACGTTAAGGTAGTTTTGAAGGAAGACTCTGAAATGTTGGAAGAAGTTACGGTAGTGGCATACGGTGTACAGAAAAAGGAAACTTTGACGGGGGCTATCTCTTCTGTAAAGACAGATGCTTTGCTGGCATCACCCAATGCCAGTGTGGCAAACTCTTTGGCCGGTAAGATTCCGGGACTTTCCTCGATACAGTCCAGTGGACAGCCGGGTGCCGAAGATCCTAAAATCTTTATTCGTGGTGCGGGTGCATTGACTGAAGACGGTTCTGCTCCTTTGATATTGGTGGACGGTGTAGAACGTAGTTTCTTCCAAATGGATCCGAATGAGATTGAAGACGTTACGGTGTTGAAAGATGCTTCCGCCACTGCCGTATTCGGTGTGCGTGGTGCTAATGGTGTCGTTTTGGTAACTACCCGTCGTGGTGAAAAAGGTAAAGCCAAAATAGCGGTTAATTCATCAGTGGGTATACAGACACCGACTCGTATGCTACACAATGCGGACAGTTATACGTATGCGACACTTTTCAGGGAACGCGAAATAAATGACGGACGTGATCCGGATAGATATTTCACAGAATATGATTTGGAACGTTTCCGTTTGGGCGATGACCCTATTATGTATCCTAGTATGGACTGGCGTTCATATATGCTGAATAAAGCAGCTGTACAAACACAACACAATCTTAATATATCAGGTGGTACCGATCAGGTACGTTATTTTATTTCTGTAGGTTATCTCTTCCAAGACGGTCTTTTCAAGAAGTTTGGTAATAACTCGGAGGGATATAATTATAATCGCTACAATTACCGTACTAATTTGGATATTGACATCAGTAAAACTACTACTTTAAAACTAGGAATTGGCGGAGTTGTAGGTAACCGAAAACAGTCGGCTGTTAAAGAAGAAGATTTGTGGAGAAATATGAATAACAGTCAGCCGTTTACCAGCCCGGGTGTGATTGATGGAAAAGCGATAGTTATCCCTAACCGATATGGTGATATTGTAAATAACAATCCTGTTACGAATATTTATAATCGTGGTTGGCTCAAGACAATGACCAATACGTTAAACATGGACTTGCATCTGGTACAGAAATTGGATTTTTTGACTAAAGGTCTTTCTGTAGAAGTGAAAGGAGCTTATAATACCGACTATACCTTTAAGAAAGGTATGACAAAGCGGGCTGCCAGATACCGGAGTTATGAGGCCTATTATCAGTCGGAATTGGAAAACCCGGAAATGGATCCTACCGATCCTGACTTTAATAAGACGGTTGTATATAAGGTGAATGGAAATGAGGATGGACCGGATTATAGTGAAGATGATGATCGTGGACGTAACTGGTATTTCGAGGCCAGTTTTAGGTATAACCGTAAATTTGGAGACCACAATGTAACAGGTTTGTTACTTTATAATCAAAATAAGAAATATTATCCCAAGAAAATGGCATTTATTCCAACAGCCTATGTAGGTTTGGTGGGGAGAGCTACTTACGATTATAAGTCTCGTTATTTGGCGGAGTTCAATATTGGTTACAATGGTTCCGAGAATTTTGCCCCGGATAAACGTTTCGGTACTTTCCCCGCTTTTTCTTTGGGTTATATTCTTTCTGAGGAGAAGTTCATGAAGAACATCAAGTTCCTTGATTTTCTGAAGTTCAGAGCTACTGTCGGCCTGGTAGGTAACGACAATATGAGTGATAACCGTTTTCTTTATTTGCCGGATAGCTATGACATAGACAAGAGTGGTGCAGACAAAGACTGGGCGCATAATCAATGGGGATATAACTTCGGTTATGACAATGCTACCGTCATGAAAGGTGCGCTGGAAAATCGTTTGGGTAATCGTAATGTGACTTGGGAAACCTCTTTGAAACAGAATTACGGTATCGATATGAATTTCTTTGGCAATCGTTTGAAAGCTAAATTTGACTACTTCATTGAAAAACGTAAGGATATCTTAATTGCACGCCAGACTCTTCCGGGTATAACTGCTTTTACCAAAACCTTGCTTCCCGTAGTGAATATGGGTGAAGTGGAGAATAAGGGTTATGAAATAGAATTGAACTGGAATGATCGTATCGGTAATGATTTCAGTTACTATATCAATGCTAATATGTCCTATGCCAAAAATAAGATTACTTTCCAGGACGAAGTAGAACCTAATGAGCCTTATTTGTGGCGTACAGGTAAACAGGTAAAAGCTGTGTTCGGCTATGTATCTGACGGGTTTTATAATGAAGATGACTTCAATATCACTACAGATGCGAAAGGTAAAAAGATATATACTTTGAAGGAAGAAAATCCAGGAACTCAAATTGCTGTGCTACCAGGTGATGTGAAATACAAAGATTTGAATGGGGATAAGTTTATCGATGAAGATGACCAGTGCCAAATAGGCTATTCCCAAAGGCCTAACTACACATTCGGCTTGAATTATGGTTTTGATTATAAAGGCTTTTTCTTCTCTATGAACTGGACAGGTGCCGCTGAACGTTCGGTGGTTTTGAGCAGTTATTTCAGTACGCCGTTCACCGGAACATTGATGCAATATCAAACAGAAGGCATCTGGAGACCCGAAACGGCTGAAACAGCTACGGCTCCTCGTCTTTCTAAAGATCATGCAGACTATAACCATAGACAATCAGACCTTTGGGTAAGAGATGGTTCTTATCTGAAATTGAAAAACCTGACTGTGGGGTATAACTTCATCAACCGTCCGGCTTTGAAGAAAATCGGCATCAGCCAACTGGGTATTAAGTTTACAGGTTATAATCTGTTGACCTTTGATCACCTCGATATTATGGATCCGGAGTCTAATCCGGATTGGTATAACGACCGTTATCCGGTAGTGAAGATTTATAACTTGGGTGTGAATATTACTTTCTAAAAATAATATGATTATGAAGAAATATATCAGTAGCTTGTTAGTGGCTTTTTCGTTGCTATTCGTAGGATGCGACGATTTCAAGTTTGGTAATTCCTTTCTTGAGAAGCCGTTGAGTGACGAAGTGAATATAGATAGTGTCTATGCGCATAAAGTATATGCCGAGCAGGCGTTGGCGCAAATCTATCATACGCTCCCCGACTTTCAGCCTCATGTCAATCGGTTATCATGGGGTATATTGGAATCCTTGACCGATTTAGCGGATATGACTAAAGGTGGCGGTAACGGTTATCATAAAGGAACCATATCCGCTGCCGATCCGGGTGGTGGCCCTTATCAGATGCTTTATGACGAAGATGATGGAGCGTTTTCCGCTACCTGGGGTATCCGCAAGGCTTATCTTTTTTTGGACAATGTGGATCGTGTACCTGATATGACAGACGAGGAAAAGCGTATCCGTAAGGGAGAGGCTAAAGCTATCATTGCTTTCCATTACGTACAGATGTTCCGTTATTTGGGAGGTATGCCTTGGATTGATCGTGCCTATAGTCCTGAAGACGAGATGAAATTTACCCGTATGACGGTGGAAGAAATGGTAGACAAGGTTTGTGCTTTAATAGACGAGGCAGCCGAAATGTTACCTTGGGAAGTAGAAGCCATGGATGACGGACGTATGACAAAAGCCGGTATAATGGCATTGAAGGTTCGTTTTCTGTTGTTCGCCGCCAGCCCTTTGTTTAATAGTGACCAACCTTTCAAGGCCGGTGAAGCTTCTGACTTGCATTATACTTGGTGGGGAAATTATGATAAAAGCCGTTGGCAAAAAGCTCTGGATGCAGGTTTGGCATTCTTGCGCGAGAATCAGAAACATGGTAACTCTTATCAATTGGTTAATACGGGAAATCCCCGTAAGGATTTCTGTACCGGCTATTTTACCCGTTACAATCATGAAATCTTGATTTGCAGCCATCGTTATACGAAATGGAATGTAAACAGTAAGGCTGTTTCACAAATCAGGTATGGAGCAGGACAACCCACCATGAACTATGTGGATATGTTCCAGATGAAAGATGGTTCTGAATTTGATTGGAATAATCCGGTACATGCAAAATATCCTTTCTTCGATGCGGATGGCAATATGGTTCGCGATCCCCGTCTGTATGAAACGGTTATTGTAAACCAGGATAAGATGTTAGGTCGCAAAGCAGAAATATATTGGTCTGGCCGTGATGCTCCCAACCGTATGGGAGGTAAAGGTAATGGTGACTGGATTTGGAATAACTATGCCATCTGTGGTATAGCTGTTCGTAAACATACGCAAGATTTGAGAAATGATGTACAGAATAAATTCTATGAATGTCCTCTGCTGCGTCTACCGGAAGTTTATTTGAGTATAGCCGAAGCGATGAACGAACTGGGCAAAGCTACCGAGAAAGACGAATTCGGACGTGATGCTTATGATTATATCAATCTGGTTCGTAGTCGTGTAGAGATGTGGGGATATACTAAAGAAATGGTTGCTCCGGGAGAGAATTTGCGCGAAGCCATTTTGCGTGAAAGAGCGCTGGAGTTCGGCTTTGAAGAAGTGCGCTATTTTGATATCAACCGTTGGAAACATAAAGATTATCTGGACATCACCCGCTATACGCTGGATACATGGAAAGAACCCGATGGCTCTTATCGTCATAAACTGACGGAATTCTTCCCAAACAAACGTGTATGGGTAGAACTTTGGGATGACCGTTATTATTTGACACCACTTCCGTTAGCGGAAATCAATAAAAAGTATGGTTTGGTTCAAAATCCCGGTTGGGAATAATCTAAATTCTAATTATTAGCACAAAAGCGATATGAAAAAAAGAAATATATTGATGCTTGGGCTTGCCGGGTTGTTCTCGCTCTCAGCCATGGCCCAACAGACTGTTACTGGTATAGTGCAAGACCGTTATGGTATTCCTATGAAGGGAGTGGCTGTATCTACCGTGGGTACGCCGGTAAATAAAGTGATTACCGATGAAAACGGGACGTTCGCCATCAAAGCGGATGAAGGTGACTATATTGAAGTGAGATATGCCGACGGTAAAGCAAGGCGTGTATGGGTATCGGGCAATTCCATTGAAATCCGTTTGACTGATATGGATTTTCTGGTAGAAAACAGAGGGGTAGACCAAACGGAACGTGAACAGACGCAAGCTGTCGCCACTATTTCGGGTGATATGCTACGGACAAATTCATCCCCTAATCTGACTAATGCGTTAAATGGTTTGTTTCCGGGTTTAATGGTGAAACAAAATACCGGATGGACAGACAATGCCAGCCTCACTGTTCGTGGAGGAGGCTCTTTAAGAGGCGCCGAACCTTTAGTGATAGTAGATGGAATACCCCGTCCGTTGGAATATGTCAATATGGACGAAGTGGAGAGTATTTCCGTACTAAAAGACGGTGCTGCTACCGCTTTATGGGGATTGCGCGGTTCCAACGGTGTGATTGTAGTGAAGACTAAACGCGGCCAGTATAACACGAAGAGCATGAACGTGAATTATACCTTTGGAATGGGAATGCCCATCAATCAACCGGAATTTGTAGACGGATATACTTATGCACAGATGAAGAATGAAGCGTTGTATTATGATGGGTTGGATTTACAATATGATAAGGTAGCTTTAGATGCTTTCCGCGACGGTTCCCGTCCGGATTTGTATGCCAATACAGACTGGATGAGTGAAGCATTGCGTAATCATACAACCAACCACCAGTTGAACCTCTCTTTCCGTGGAGGTGGTAAATCATTGCGTTATTTTGCACTGATTAATTATAAGAATGATCAGGGTATTTTGAATAAAAACCTTACTCAATCTTCCGAGCGTTATGATTCACAAATGAAGAAATACGATTTGAATGCACGTATTAACCTGGATATAGATATTACCAGTACTACTACCGCTACGTTATCCATGTTCGGTATGTTGCGTGAGGAAAATCGTCCGAGAACTACTGAGGGAAACATATTTTCTTATTTGTACAACACTCCTTCGGCAGCGTTCCCTGTTCATACCACTTCCGGCGAGTGGGGTGGCAGCATGCTTTTCCCGAAGAACCCGATTGCCGAAATTGCCGATGTGGGTTATTATAGAACCGACCGCCGTCTGTTGCAGTCCAACTTGCGCCTTCATCAGGATTTGTCTATGTTGACAAAAGGTTTGAGCGCTGAATTGTCCGTTGCATACGATAATGATGCCGTTTTCCAAGAAACCGGAACACAAACTTATGCCTATGAACAGAATAATTTGGTTTTGAATACGGAAACGGGAGAATATGAAGTCGTTACTGAACTGAAAGGTGAAGACAAGGCTTTATCTATTGACAATAAACATTTGAACAGCCAATACATGCGTACGGTGATTGAAGCCAAGGTGGGATATGACCGCGCTTTTGGCCGGCATGCAGTGAACGGTTTGCTGCAATACTGGCAGCAGTCATACGTTCCGAAGGGAAGAAACAACTCTATGTATCGCCAGTCATATATGTTTGCCGGAGGATATAATTACGATAACCGTTATGCGTTGGATGTAGTGGTGAACCGTATGGGTACAAGCGTATTGAGCCAGAATGATAAATATCGCACCTATCCAGCTGTATCGGCTGCTTGGATTCTTTCCAACGAAGCCTTTATGAAGAACCAGAATGTGGTGGATTACTTGAAGTTCCGTGCTTCATGGGGACGTTCGGGTAATGATAATATCAGCTATGAATTGGATAGGCGCTATTGGGACAATGGCGGTGGCTATCAGTTTGGAGATACGCCACAAAGTTTTCAGGGTATGATTGCCGGTGCGTTGGCCATGGAGAATGTGGACATTGAAATGGCGGACAAGTATGATGTGGGCTTTGACTTACAGATGTTGGGCAGACGGCTGTCTTTAACCACCGATTTCTATATGGACAAGCGGAGAAACATATTGGTCAATGCAGGTTCGTTGTATTCGGAAGTAATAGGTACCGGAATTCCCCAAGAGTGTATTGGCGCGGTTGATACAAGAGGTCTTGAACTGTCATTGGCTTGGCGGGACAAGGTCGGCAAAGATTTCAATTACTATGTAGGTGGAAACTTCTCGTCAATGAAGACTGAAATCATAGAAAACGGTGAAGGATACCAACCTTACGACTATCTGTATAAAAAAGGAGACCGTCTGGGACAGAACTACGGTTTGGAAGCTATCGGTTACTTTAATGATTGGGATGATATTGAAAACAGTCCTAAGCAGATGTTCTCAGAAGTACGCCCGGGTGATATCAAGTATAAAGACCAGAACGGAGACAAGCAGATTGACGAACACGATGTGGTGGCTATTGGAAATTCTACTACTCCCGGCTTCTTTTATGGTATCAATTTAGGTTTCGAGTACAAAGGTTTTGGTGTGGATATGCTATTCCAGGGTGCGGGCAAACTGAGTCGTATGCTGAATACGGCAAGTGTGTACTGGCCCTTGCGCAACGGTAAGAACAATTTGTCCAAGTGGTATCTTGAGGATAATGTACGCTGGACTGAAGAAACTAAGGACATAGCCACATTGCCCCGCCTGACTACGCTCGACAACGCCAATAATTTCCGTAACAGTACCCAATGGCTGGCAGACGGCTCTTACTTCAAATTGCGTAATTTGAATGTTTATTATAACCTCCCTCAAAAGTGGGTGAAACCAATGAAAATAGAAAAATGCCAAGTGTACGTAAGAGCTAACAACCTGTTCTCATTGGATCACATTGATTATGCAAACTGTGAGGACCTCTCTGTCAACTATCCCGACTTGATGTCTGTGTATGTAGGTTTAAACATTAACTTCTAAAAAACAACAGAACAATATGAAACTGAATAAATATTTCGCTTTGCTGGCTGCTGCGGCTATATTGAGCGGTTGTGATTTCCTGGAGTTCGACGAATCACAGGGGCTTAATAAGCACCAGGCTTATGCGACCTTTGAGAATATCCAGATGCAGTCTACCGCCATCTATCGTAAACTGCCTTCCGATTACGGGGCTATCGGCAGTGCATTGCGCGAGTCTGCCACAGACAACGCAATGTACACTGAAAACAGTAATGCCGTATATGATATGTATACCAATAAATGGAGCCCTATCAATCTGATTGACAATCAGTGGGGAGGATATTATGAAATTATCCATGACGTAAACCTCTTCCTGGAAAACTATACGGAAGAATTGCTTGACATTTATAAGTGGGATAAAAACTTTGAAGATGATATGGCAAAAGCCCGTATGGCATTGAAGGAAGTGAAAGTGCTGCGTGCTCTCTATCATTTTGAACTTGCCAAACGTTACGGAGACATTCCTCTTGTATTACAAACTTATACAATGGATGAGATTAATAGTGTGCAGAAAACTTCTTTTCAAGATGTGATTGATTATATTGATAAAGAGTGTGCTACGCAAGCCCCCGAGCTTCCGGTATCTTTCAATGATTTTGTCGGTAAAGAAACCGGTCGCGTAACCCGTGGCGCCGCATACGCCATTCGTGCCCGTGCATTGCTTTATGCAGCCAGCCCGTTATTCAATAAGAATAACGATGTCACCCTTTGGAAGAAAGCCGCCGATGCTGCATACGAGGTAATCAAACTGAACGCCTATCAACTGGAAAAGATAAACAAAGACCCGTTGTGGAACAAGAGCGGTAATGACATTCTGCCTTCCAAACAATTGGTATTTGAAACTCGTGGTGGTACAAATAATACTTTTGAACGTAATAATCTTCCTGTCGGTGGCTTCGGTGAAGTGTCACTTGGTAGGAATGTGCCTACACAGAACTTGGTGGACGAATATGAGATGGCAGATGGTACTCCTTTCGACTGGAACAATCCGGAGCATGTAGCCAATATGTACTATGATGCAAAAGGAAAGCCCACCCGGGATCCCCGTCTCTATCAGAATGTGCTTTGCAACGGCCGGACATTCATGAAAATCAAACTGGAAACCTATGAAGGGGGTAAGAACGGCGCTCCATTGGACGGCGCCACTACCACGGGCTATTATTTAAAGAAACTGGTGGATGAAACAGTATCGTTGGATCCGGTGAAGCCGGTTACCAAGCCCCACCATTTTCCCGGTTACCGTTATGCCGAAGTCTTACTGAACTATGCTGAGGCAATGAACGAATGGCAAGGTCCTGATTATACGGATGCTACCCATCCGCTTTCTGCCCGTGACGCATTGAATCAAGTGCGTGCTGCTGCCGACATGAAAGCGGTAGTTGCCGCCAACCAAACAGAATTCCGTACCAAAGTACGTAAGGAACGCCGCATAGAATTGGCATTCGAGGATCATCGTTTTTGGGATATCCGCCGTTGGAAAGAAGGTGAACTTGTGAAAGATATCTACGGTGTGAAGATACAGAACAACAATGGTACACTTTCCTATAAGAAAGAAAAGGTACAAGAACGTATTTGGGATGACAAAATGTATCTTTATCCTATCCCCCAGAATGAGGTTTATGTGAACGATAACTTAACACAAAATCCGGGATGGTAAATTCATCTACACATCTTCTAATCTTAAAGAATTGGTGATGAAATGCAAAGGGAGGAGTCGTGAGATTCTTCTCTTTGTTTCTTTCTTACTATTTTTGCAGTATCAATTATTAATAACTACTCATTATGCAGAGAAAACTTATTCTACTTCTTCTTTTGGTTTGTACAACGATATTATCCACAGCACAAGAGAAAGAGACGAAGCTGGCTTTTGACAATTATAATCGCTATTATGGTGAAGCCCGTCGGTGGAAAGATGATGTGAAAGACGAGGCAATGTTGAAATTACGCAATGCTTTCGCACAAAACCCCTATCGGCATCATTCGTTGAATGCCGGTCTGTCGGCACAAGAATGTCTGGAACAGTTGGATGAAAATGGTGTGTTCTCGGGACTGAAAGGTCTGGAGAATGATTTACGAAAGAATAATGGTTTTCAGAAGAAATCTTCCTCTTTACAAAACAATATCGGTTTGTTCCTTGTAGATGCTTTCAATCGCATTTGGAGAATAGCGGATGCTTACCGCAAAGGAGAGATTTCGGAAGAACAGGCACTTTCTGACAAAGTACTGAAAGCCATTCTTCATTATGGTTCCATTGAAGCCGGAAGACCGAATGATGGTCCCCGTTTTCATGCTTCCTGTTTTGCCATGCCGACGGCAGCCGCCGGTATCTATTTCTGTTATCTGAACCAGATGGACAGGGCAGAGAGCGGACAGGGGGAAAACTTGCTGAAAGAAGCTTGTGATATGCTGAAAGTAATTGGTCTGCAAGCTTGGACACAGCCCCTTCGCCACGATGAAACAGATCAGAATGTAGTTTCAATTCCCCGTTTCCGCAACCATGTATGGTGGGTAGGGGGTAATGCTTTGGCATATCGCTCCTTGTTGCCGGTAGCCGCCATGTACCGTTCCGTACCGATGCTTGATTTGTTATCAGAGGTTTGCCAGAAAGGCATTAGTATGACATCCCAAACAACTTATTCCGATGCTTTCTGGACAGAGGGTTTCACAGCCGATGGAGCAGGGTGGGGGCATGGCATGCAATGTCTTATCTGGGGATATCCCATTGACGGAACATTCAATGCACTCAATATGCTGAATATGTTGAAAGGAACACCTTGGGCTAAGAAACTAAGCCGCGAAAATGTGGAGGCTATTCTTAATTTTATGCGGGGAGGTAATTGGTATTACTATAAAGGCTACCGTCTGCCCTGTCTGGACCGTGGCTCCTATGTGTACAATCCTACTGAAAAGAGTATTCCCTATAGCCGAATGTTGGAGGGTGTCATCGCCAATTGGCTGGATTCATTCACTCCCGAAGAGCAGAAAGAGTTATTGCAGTTGCAGCAAGAAACCCATACCAATCGTATCACGATGGAAGGTTACCAACCGGGAGTCTATTCCGGTACCCGCTGGTTCTTCAACAATGATGATTTGATAAAGAAAACTCCCGAATATCATCTTACTATCAATATGGCTTCCATCCGTTGTGACGGATTGGAGAGTGCCGCAAGCTTTGCGGATGCCTATAATTTCTATCCAACTGATGGCATGACTTTGTTTCAGCGCAGTGGTGATGAATATTTCCGCATCATGGGAGGCTGGGATGTAACGGCTTCACCGGGAGTGACTGCCCGTAGAGGGATGGATAAGCTCACTCCGGTTGAAAATTGGCGGGGATATTGCAGTAAGTACAATTATTCAGCCGGTGCCACCGATGGTGGCGTGAATGCGGTTGCCGGATACATTTTTGAAAAGATGAATGCTTCGGATAAAGATGGCGTGAACGATCGTGGAAATAGTAATGGACTGAATGAGATACTGTATAATTTTAAAGCCTATAAATCCTATTTTATTTTGGATGATTATATGATTGCTTTGGGAGCCGGTATCACGAATATGCGTCCGGAACTGGAAGGTGACATCCATACCACCATCGAACAGACAGCCTGGACAAACGAAGTCTTTACAATGAAACAGGGCAAAAAGGAGAAGCTTCCTTCCGGTGTAAACGCTCTTTCCACTTCGGGTAAATTCCCTCTGTGGCTGATGCAAGAGGATAAGTTTGCTTATACCACCCTTCCTGAATTTACCCGCAAAGCTTTTGTAAGCTGCGAAACCCGTCCTACCGACTGGATAAAGCGTAACAGAAGCAATGAAACGAAGAAGAACTTACCGGCTGATACAAAGATTATGCGCCTCTGGATCGATCATGGACAGCAACCGGTCAATGATACGTATGGATACGTGGTATATATGGGAAAAGGTACTCCTGCCGATAAACTTCCCTTTCAGGTTCTACGAAACGACACGTTGATTCAAGCTGTCCGTTCTGTCGACAAGAAGTTATTGGAAGCCGTCTTCTATCCGGGAAGTGCAGTATTGAAAGCCAAAGGTTTGTCCTTGTCAGTTTCTGCTCCTTGCGCAGTGTTGATGAAAGAAGAAGCAGACTCATACATATTTTCTGTAACAGATGCTAGTATGAATGCTTCTTTGAAAGAAATAGAACTGGTATTTAATGGAAAAACAATTCAAGTGCCTATGCCACAGGGAATGCTTTGCGGCAAACCGGCGGTGAAGCGCATCAATAAATAGTTTCGGAATTCTATACGAAGGAATGTCAAAACAAAGACTCGCTTACTGTTTGTTTCTTTTTAGGCGCAGATTACGCAGATTTCACTGATTTTCTTTATTCTTTTTCCGTGAAATCTGCGTAATCCGTGCCTAAAAGAAATCTTCAAGTGTATTTTGACACGTCCTCGTTATTTACTTTTCCTTTTTTTTCCTCCTGATACTTTTGCTTGTACTGGCTGGGCGCCACATTAAACTGTTCTTTAAACTTACGGCAGAAATAATTAGGGGAATTAAATCCCAGATTATCGGCAATTTCTGATATGGACATTGAGTTCTCTTGGCGAAGTAGCACCGCAGCCCGTTTCAACTTATGCGAATTGATGAAATCGTTAGGCGACATTCCCGTCAATGATTTGAACTTGTTATAGAACGTAGTACGTCCCATGTACATTTCGCTGGCCAATTTATCGATACTGAACTCTTGGTCTGATATATTTTCATCAATAAGAATCGTAATCTTATCCAGGAACTCTTTATCCATATTGTTGGTAGCCAATAAAGAAATATCAGCTTCCGCCTTTTGGGCGAATTGCTTATACAATATTCTCCGCGAACGTATAATGTTGTTGCATCTGGCTAATAATATTTGTGGACTGAAAGGTTTGTAAATATAGTCATCAGCACCTCGTACCAACCCTTCGAGATGCTGCTCGGGCATGTTCAATGCAGTTAGCAAGACGATTGGAATGTGGCAAAGCTCGATATTATTCTTGATTTTGACACATAACTCCGTACCGCTCATGACGGGCATCATCACATCACTTACCACCAAATCAGGGTTTGTTTCCCGGATAACTTCCAGCCCTTCTTGCCCGTTTGTGGCAGTCTTCGTAATATAGAGAGGAGAAAATATGGTAACCAATATATCCAGCAGTTCTTCATTATCCTCTATCAATACAATGGTAGGCTTCTCCCCATCAATTTGATTGTTACTTTCTTCAATGGTGGTCTTTTCAGATGTCATTATATTGTCAGCCAATATTGGAAGCGGAGTATTGCTATCCTTTTCCTCGTTTTTAAAGATAATATGCTGGTTGTTGAGCAGATGCTCTTTCCCCAATTGCAAGCTGATAGTAAAGACGGAACCTTCTCCAACCTGGCTCTGTACGTCGATAGTCCCTTTATGTTCCTCTACGATGCTTTTCGCCAGCGCCAATCCTATACCGGCCCTGAACAGTTGCTTCTGTTCAGGCATCTTATTGTTTGCCTGATAAAAGCGTTCAAAAATGTATGGGATATCCTTGGAATCTATTCCCACTCCGCTGTCCGTGATGCGGATATACAGCTTGTTCTCCGCTTCATTGACAGATACTTCTACTCTTATCGTTCCGTCCTTGGGAGTATATTTAAAGGCATTCGACAACAGATTATAAATCACCTTTATCATTTGCTTCCCGTCAAACCATACCTCGGTTTCCGTCTCACAAGGTTCCAGCTTGAAGTCTATATTCTGTTGTAACGCCAGTTCTCGAAAACCGTCGCAAATGTCACCGATATACTGGTTGATGGCATGCGCGGATACATACAGCGTATTCCGTCCCTGTTCGTACTTCCTGAACTCTATCAGTTCCGTCACAAGGTTATTCAGTTGCTGGCATTGGTGAATCACCTTCAACAGCTTACCGTAGATAAACGGAGCAAGGTTGTTTCCAAGCAACAGTACCTCCAACTGTCCGATAATCAAAGCCAACGGAGTTCTGAACTCATGGCTGACACTCGTAAAGAATTTGAATTTAGCTTCATTGATTTCCTTCATCTGCTGCTTTTCCATCTGTTCTTTCCGGATGGAATCTCTCATCTTTTTACGAGTATATAATATATTGACGATAATCCCTGTAATCAGCAGGAATGAAGTGACCCATATCAGCCATGCCCACCATGTTGCGTACCAGGGAGGAAGTACAACAATTTTTAGCTGTGCCGTCTCTTTTATCGATTGCCTTGAATCACTCTTTTCGCGTACTTCAAGAATATAGTTACCGGTAGGCAGGTTAGTGTACGAAACTGATTTAAGAGCCGTTTGATACCATATTTTATCAATTCCTTTCAATCTATACTCATAAATGCGCTGGCTGTTTTGGAGCGGAGTTAGCGAAGAAAACAATACCTCAATCCTGTTTTGATTATGAGGTAATTTGATTTCTTTCGTAAAGGGCAAACCTACCGACAAAATGCCTGACTGGTCATTGGGGTGAATAAGGTTGTTATGGACATATAGTTCGGTAAAGTATATCCGGTTATTGATAGGATGGAGATTCCTGTTCTTTTCCGTTGCGGCAATCAATCCGTTGGTACCTCCAACGTAAATCGTACCATCTTTACCTATTAGCAGGCCGCAATCTTTGGCGAAAGCATCCAATGGGAGATATTTCCCGGTTGAGAAAGATTGCAGAATGTCTCCTCTTTCATTGAGGAAGGTAATTCCTTTGTCTCCGGTGATAATTAAATTATGAGCGTTGGTTTCTTTGATTTGATAACAATACTTGCTAAGTAAGGGAGAGTCGGTCTGTGGTGGAAACGGTTCAAACAGATTCGTCTGCCGGTTTAATTTCATAACTCCATTTCCCAATGTTGTAATATAGGTATCTTTTCCTGAGGAATGAAAAGTGCGAACTACCGGACTGTATATTCCTTGTTTTTCCAAATCATATACATGTACTTCTTTCAATGTTCGAGTATCGAACTTGTGAACTTGTTTACCTTCAACAATCCAGAGGTTTTTATCTGTATCCAGACTGATGTGGGCATACATGTTAGTGCGGTACATCAACGTATCTTTCCGGGTCATCAAAGAATAGGTATAGATACTTTTATTGGTAGAGAGAAACAGCCGCTCTCCATCCCGTACCATAGCATTGATGGCTTCTAAATGGGGAGCATTCTCCTGGTCGATTTCCTGCTTGAATTTGTTTCGCCTTATGTCATAGGTATATAACCCTTTGCCGTTAGTCCCTATGAATAACTGTTCCGTTTCAACATCATATAAGATAGATTTTAAATTGATATGCGGCAAATAAAAGGGAGAAACCGTGGTTTCAAAATGTCTTATTTCTCTTCGTTGCGGATTGAGCATATTGAGTCCGCCGCCCTCCGTGCATATCCATATATTTCCATGAGCATCTTCCGTCATATCACCCACAACCGGATTTGAAAGGCTGTTGGAGCATGCAGAAGCATCGTAGTAGGTAAATATATCCTCATGCACAGGGATATAATTGACTCCACCGAAATAAGTACCTGCCCATAAGATACCTTCTTTATCAATGAACACCGGATGTACTGATGAATGGGAGAGGCTTCCCGCCTTGCCATCCCGCGTACGGGAAGTAAATAAATCCTTTTTGGGGTCATACTTATAAAGTCCGTTGAAGGTTCCAAACCATATATTCCCTTCCTTGTCTTCCGTTATACCACGGATAAAGTTATTGTAAAGTCCTTTGGATGAAGAGTTACCCGTATTATAAGTCGATATAGTTCCGTCGGGATGTATGCGAAACAATCCGTCGTTTATACTCCCTATCCAGATATCTCCCGAATTGGCTTGGAAGATACTCCGCATCCCCTTACAATTTACAATAGTCTTATACTTTACGTCGTCATCGCTGTAAATAAGTCCATTGGAATATGTAATCCATTTATGTCCCTTGTCATCAATGAGGAAATCATAAATAGTTCCGACGGAAAGTTTACAAGCTTCCACCAACCTTTCCTCCTTTTCATCCCAGCGGTTCAGTTTATAGGCGGTTAATACCCAAATTGTATCTTGATGGCTATAGACTACGAAAACACCCTTATCCAGGATTGTTTGAAATGTTTCTTTACGAATATCATATTTCACAAAGGTATCATCTATTTTAAGGAATACATCCCCTTTGGAATTACTTACGATTTTTGATACGGCATTTCCTTTAAATGAAGTGGCTACATTAGGATTGGGTCTGTAAGATATAATTCTGTTGCCGTCATATATGCTGATGCCTTCCGCCGTGCCGAACCATATTCTGCCGATTGAATCTTGCGAAATAGTGAATACGGCCGGATGTGCCAGTCCGTCTTTGGGACCCAGTTTCCTGAAATGAGCGGCTTGTATTTGTGTTGAAAATAATAAAAGTAAAAAGAGAATAATATTCTTTGTTTTCATCGGTTTAAAGGTTTGTTGGTACAAAGATAGTAAATATACCGTCTTTTGAACTATAGTTTACTTCTTTTGTATCCTACAACATGTTCATCCACGGGCATTTGGCGTTATTTGCCATAGAAACCAATACGAATAATATGAAGAAATACATCTGTTTACTTAGTTTGTGTTGCTTGCAAATGTTGATGAATGTTTGGGCGAATGAAAGGATGCTAAGTCAAGACCGGAAACAATCCGGTGGTAGAACATATTGTGAAGATATATACAGGCTCCGCAATAACTATCCCTTGACGCTTCCCAAAGCCGATAAAAGCGAAGTGCAGGATGCCGTGTCGTTCCTGAAAAGTATTAATCTTACAGAAACCGGAGAGATAAAAAGAGAAGTGATGTTACTTTTGTCCGCCTCTGTACGAAGCCTGGCTTACGCCTCCTTGTCCGGTTTACCTGAAGGAAAGGGCTTCAGTACTTTCATGGATAGGTTACTTGAAAACAGGGTGATAGAAAGATTTCCGGGGCTTGTGTACAGCAATTATGGCGATGTGCGTACAATCCCCGCAGATTTCCTATCGGCCTTGCCGGCCTGCAATGCGCAGCAACAGGGCAAACTCATTGCAGCGGTGAAACATCTTGTGGAGTTTGATAAACTATACCAAGATGCCGCCACTGTGAAGATGAATGTGAACACCGACTATATGTATAATGTATTGCCACACCTGTTTATCTGCGCCCTGCACCAGCCCGATGAAAAGCTCGCCGTGAAAGATATGCTTGCCTTTTCACACTATATATCCGCTTGTACGCAATACTCATCCGGCTCTAAAGACGGACTGAAGGTAGACGGGACAGGTTTCCACCACCGGACGCACTATAACGGCTATATGTATGCCTACAAAACGTGGGTGCAGTATATGGCACGTCTCAAAGGAACTGCATTCCGCATCGATGAAGACGCCTATCAGAGAATATCCAAAGTCGTAGTCAGTGAATTTTTGATGGCTACGCTTCCCACTTCAGGAGAAGGGCATTATTTTGCGAATAGCCTGGCAGGACGTCATCCCTTTGCTGGGTTGATGGTGGATTTCTCTCAAGAACTGTTCAGGGAACTGGTAGAAGTAGGAGGAGATGTGAAAGGAAAGGAGATAGATGAGTCATTAGCCGCTTATTACAATGCTTTCTTTCAAACGGATTATTATAAACGAGTGAAACCTAAAGAACTGGATGGCTTTTATCAGTTCAACTACAGTCCTGCCGGAGTTTACCGCCACAGCAATTGGGTGGCTACCATGCGTTGCCCCACTACCCGTTTCTGGGGAGGAGAGATTTATAATAAGACAAACCGTTTCGGGCGGTACCAGAGCCACGGCACGTTGGAAGTGCTTTATAACGGCTCTTTGGAGCAATCGGGATATCCTCCGGCATGGGAACGCTTTAGCGGGAAGCGTGGCGGATGGGACTGGAATGTAGTTCCGGGTTCTACCACCGTACACTATACCGACTGGAAAGAAATGATGCCCAACGGGAATGATGCCGATCGTTTTGACCAATGGGCAGCTACTACAAATTTCTCCGGTGCCCTTTCCTGGGGAGATTGCGGTATGTTTGCCTGTGCTTTCGACCAGGGTGACCATTGGGGCGGGCGGCGCTTTGTGCCTACCAATCTCACTTTCTGCAAATCCGTTTTTGCTTTCGACGGCGTATTGCTGAGTTTAGGTAGTGGCGTCACTTCATGGGGAGATTATGCCGGCGACCGTATCACAGCCACCAACTTGTTTCAGGCATTGGAGGGCGATGGTAATATTTCTCCTGTTCTCAATGGACAACCATTGCCAAAAGGGACTTCCCTCTCATTGTATTCCGACAAAGACAATTGGATAGTTACCCCATGTAATACGGGCTACCTGATTCCTGCCGGAAACGATTCTCTTGTCATTCGTTACGGCGAACAGGTCACCCCCGGACCCGAAGGAGCGGGAGAAGCCTCCTTTGGAGCGCGGTGCGCATCGAAAGCTTTTATCAATCATGGCGTGAAACCCACGAAGAAGAAATATTGTTTTGCCGTAGTTCCGGCAACTACTCCCGAAGCCATGTCTGTCCGTGCCGGACGTATCTTCGATAAAAAGGGGTTGTTTGCGATAAAGCAACATCAGGACTCGTTGCATGTCGTTGAGCATATCCCTTCGGGCACATTGTCATACGCCTTGTTTGCGCCCGCGTCTACTTTGCATGAGGGATATCTCCGCTCGTCCGACACGGCATTGTTGCTGATGGAACGTAAATCGGGAAAGAACTTGGACCTTGCCGTTTGTTGCCCCGACCTGCGTCCTGTACCCGATGAAAGAAAGGATTGGTATTCCACTCCGTCAGTCGCTACATTGACCTTTGACGGGTTGTGGACGTTATCCGATGAAATGAAAAACAGAGATAATATACTGTCTTGTTCTTACGGGAAATCGAGTACCAGGCTGACTGTAAAGTTGGAAGAGGGATTGCCTTTATATGTCAGGCTAACCCCCCAATAAGCTACTCACCGCCATTTCATAATTACTCAATTTCGTCGCTTTATGAATAGCTTTCTTTGCTTTCCGGTCGCCTTCCGGCAGCAGATATTCCCAAAAGCTTTTCATCTTCATCAGCAGTTGCAGGTCTCCTCCTTGCAACTGTTCTTGATAAGCGCTGAACACTTCTGCGTGCAGTTGCCTTACTTTTTTCATCCTTTCATCGGCAGAAAGCGGATGCCCTTGGCTGTATTCCTCTGCCAAAGCAGGATTGGCAAGCAGTCCGCGACCAATGACGATACCTGCCAGCCGGGGAAAACGGGCAGTGATGGTTTCTATATCTTCTACCGTATGTATATCTCCATTGTAAAACAAGGGCTTGTCGCAACCGTTGTAGAAAGCCTCAAACCCATCGAGGTCAACGTCACCCTTGTATTGTTGCTTGCCTAGACGCGGATGCAGGATGATATGCGAAAGCGGTAATCCGTTCAGCAGCGGAAGCAGGGCGATGCATTCCTCTGCATTCTCCCATCCCAGCCGCAGTTTAACCGAGAAACGAATATCCCGATGTCCCTCTACAGCCGTGTTCAGCAGCGTCGCCACTTCATCGGGGTAGGGCAACATGCCGGCACCGTTATGCCGTTTTGCCAACATCGGGAACGGGCATCCCAGGTTTATATCCACTTCCTCATAACCGTTTTCGGTGAAAAGGCTCATCACTTGTTCAAACTTCTCCGGTTGCGGAGCTATCAATTGAGGTATCAGATGCAATCCCCGGTTATTGTCCGGAGCAATATCCCGTACGTCCTTGCGGCGGATTTCTCCATGCTCCACACGTACAAACGGGGAGTAGTAAGTTTCAATACCCCCGAATATTCGGGCGTGCGCCCGGCGATAGACTGCATCTGTGTAGCCTTGAAGCGGGGCGAAGTAGATAGGTAACTGGTTCTCGTTCATGCGGGCAAAGATACATGTTTTAGAGTAAAGATGAATGCATTTTTACCATTATACTCTCATAGACAGTGCTTGTAGTAAAACTCTTCATGCGCTAGAGATGCTTCTGTTCAGCCCTCAGGAGTTGGCGATGATGCTTAAAGGCCAAGGTTTGTGCCACCCTATTGGCACAGTCTTGCCACTCCATTGGCACTGCCTTGCCAATACGGTGGCACAACTGTGCCAATAGGGTGGCACAACTTGGGCACTATTTGATTACCGCCTTGGCGCAGTTAGGACATGCAAAAAAGATGTGGGGTTTATATATGGGAAGAGTGGTGTATCAGATGGTTTAGTCTTATTTTGCATTGATGAGATAGGGATATGATATTTGCCTTGAATGTATTGAGTGACTTCTTTATGCGTTTGATACGAGTAGGTTTATAGTCTTCATTATCACGAAGTTTCAATAGGGCATTTCCAAATACGCAGCAAGTACACTTTAAAAGACCTTTTGAAGCCTCCTCTACATTATCCAGCACATCGTCTAAAGGGAAATTTTCTTCGATAAAAGCAAATAGATTATTGGATTTCTCCATTTTCTGCATCCATTTGCAGGGGCTGTAAGGACAGTCGGATTTGGTCATGGTATCAAACTTTAAGTTTATATATTGTTCCCATCAGCCAATAAAAATGACGTGGAAACTATTGACATTATTATGCAGTTACTAGGTACCGGTTAGAACCTTCGAAGAACATAATAAGCAATAGCTCCACGTCAAGAAGATATATAACAAAGTTATATGCAACTTGGACGTGGAGACTCTCACTTATTATCTGCTCTTCTCAAAAAATAACCGGTTTCTCGTAACAGCAAACAATAAAATGATTTTCTCCAAATCAAAAAAACGCATCTTTTCCCACTTCAAGGAGAAGATGCGGCAAAGATATATATTTTTCTGATTATCGGCAGGGATAAAGCTTTATTATTTCGCATGTACGATTTATCTCTGTTGACTTCCGCCTGTATTTTTAATTGTACCGAATTCGGTATAATTAAAAATCGGAGTTGTATAACATCTTCTATTCACCTATTTATTGTGGAGTACTTTTAGGCTGAACCATCTGAAAATAATATGTTCTTGCATTTGATTCCGAGCCTTATCCCTCATTGAAATATTAAGGAATGCGTCAAAATAGAAAATCACTATCATTCTGTCACCCTGAGCGTAGTCGAAGGGTCTCATCCCTTATGTTGGTAGAGGAGATGAGATGCTTCGACTACGCTCAGCATGACAGAATGATAAGTCTTTCAGGGTTTTGACACACACTCCCGTAATATCCGTATTCTGTACTTTTATCTTTGCTCTATTTATTTTTTAGATTTTACTTCTTAAAAATAAGATTGTATATGAGTGAATAATTTAGTTATGTTACTACATTCCGTCCGAAAGATATTACTCCTGTGATAACGTAAACTCCACCGGTTGCCCATGCTGGCACGTCACGGTGACAATCGTCTCTGCCTGGTTGGTATGTACGGTTACTTTCTCATGGGGTGTTGCGCTTCTCCATTTGCCTTTTAGAACCAGTTTCTTTTCAATGGGGCGGCTTGGCTCTTTGGTGGTATAGGCCTTTTCGGAGATATTCAAGTTGGGGTCGCAGACGCTGAGCAAGAGGTTGGCGCCCGCTTGCTTCCGCATCACCATTGTTTCGGCAGGGATGGAGAGGAAGATTTTATCTTTTGCGGGAAGATAGGTCTCAAAGGCGGCGTATGCGGTGATACCCGTCGGCTCGTCGGCAACTACATGGGCGATGCTGTCTTTTTGGAGTACACGGTAAGGAACTTCCCGGCGGGCGGCATTCAGTTCTTCCGGGGTGGGCTGTATCAGTACCATGTATTCGTACTGGGCATTTTGCGGCGCTACTCCATGATTGATGTAGGCGGACGCGAAAGTTCCCTGCGTCTTGGCACGAGTCTTTTCATGGCGGGAGTCTTGCCGGGCAATCTGTATCTGCACGTTGTCGCCATCTACCAGATAGTAATTGTTGTATCCGTCTTGGATGCAATGGCGCTTTCCGTCATTCAACTCCAGATGGAAAGGCTTGTCTTTCAGTTTGCCGTCTATGTGGATATCATTCTTTCCTTGTTGAAAAGTACTCTGAAAAAGAGTCGTTTCGGTTGGGAAAGAAGCGTTGCTGTTGCTGATGCCTGTACCCAGGCATATCATGCGGTTATCGAAACAGAAAACGGACTTGCGGGCAACGAAATCGGGGGTGAAGTTTTTCAGGTTACGTTCCATCAGCTTCATGGCAAACATGCCGTTCTTCTCTTCCAATGAACTGCTGCCTGAGAAGTTTTCTTTGGAATGTGCCATGGTGGTGCCGGGCAGGGGGCTGTCCAGCAAATCAAAAGGCAGATGTATCGTGGTGGTTCCCGGCAGACGGTTCCAGTCCCATCCGTTTTCGTCGAAGCCACTGGCTTTGCGGGAGGGGTAACCCATGATTTGAACGGAGCCGTAACTTTGGTAACGTCCGTAGCGGTTGTCTTTCTTGTAAATCTCGGCTCCCCACACGTCGGTGGTGTAACCTTTCAGGGTCACCATCCAGTCGTTGCGGCGGAAGATACCTGCCGAACCGTAGTTGTATACGAAGAAGCCTTGCGGCGCTTTTGCGGGGGTAATTCCTTCTTTCCTGAAATAGGCGGCTTCCGGGGTGTTCTCGTCACAAAGCCGCAGGTAGTCCGCCGCTAAGTGGTGGTCGAAGGGATTGCCTTCTCCCGATAAATCTCCGGCAAGGGCAAGGTGGGCGAAGGCTGCTACGTCATCCTCTTTCATGGAGAAGCCGAAAGGATGCCTTCCACTGATTCCGATACCCCATTCGTAGCGGTTGCAATAGTTGCGCATGGAGATGAACGCGGACTTCAGCACTTGGCGTGCTTCCACGGTGGGGACATACCGGGTATGGGCGGTGAGTGCGGTGAATTGTCCTGCCATGGCAAGCACGCCTGTGGTGTAGGCAGGATAAAATCCTCCGTGGTGGAAGGTGGTTCCGTCTACTTTGATGCCGCCGATGGTGCCCGGACTGTATTGTAAGGAGCCGCTCAACCATCTGGAGTGTGCCTGCAATGCGCGTGCCCGTTCCCTTTCGTCCACAAACATGAGGGCGGATACGGTTTTCGCCATCAGCAGGGTGTGCCAGCTATCCAGTAATTCGTCCCGCCCGTATTGGAAAGGTATCCTTGTTTCCTGCAATGCCGACCAGAAGATGAGCGCTGAAAGAATATTGTCCCTGTTGGGAGCTTTCCAGATGGCATCGCGCATCAGCCATGCTGTGGTATATATTTTTCGTACCTGATAACCATAGTGATGGTTAGTGCCCATGCCGCTGCCGAAAGCGAAACCTTGGTTGATGGCATAGTCCCAGACGAGGAAATAGTTCTTTGCCGATTGGGCGGAATGGTTGTAACAGGCATCATAGGCAAAGCCCGAAAGCATATCTTCCAGGTCGTTCCAGGAGAGTTCGCCTTTTTGCCGGTCCAGTTCGTCGGGCGCTACGATGGGAGCCCCCTTAAAACCGTTGCCGGAAGGGCGGATGTTGGCAGCCTTAAAGGTACTGTAGGCTTTTGATACGCTTTTCTTGGGGGCTTCCCGGATGTCGAGCGCAGCGGTCAGCCGTGCTTCTACGGTAGCCAGTTCTTGTTTTTCGGCTGCGGTCAATGATTGGCTGAGGGGTAGGTCGTATTGATATTGTTCCCATTGCCAGACGCGGCACCAATGCCATAGGTCGCGGTAGGTGAGTGAATTGTTGGTAGGCATCTGCAGGTCGGGGGTGGTGCGGTCATTGATTTTCTTTACGGGGAAGGTCAGGCGGTCTATGAAGACACGCCCTGCACGGTTGGGGGCGACGATGCGGTAGCCGGCAATTTCTTTTTCCTGCTTGTCTCCCTGCGTATGCTTGAAACTTATCCAGCAAGCGCGCCATCCGGCGGCATACAGGCGGAAACCGAAGTGATGGGAAACATGCCCGGTGGGAGAGTAGAATTCAAAACGCAGGGAGTCTTGCTGAGGTTGCTCATTGTATATCCACAGAGTAATTCCGTTGTCGCCGTCCAAGGTAAAAGCGGACTGGGACGGGATGTCCAACACACTGTTTGGAGAGAATTTCCATTCCAGGCTCTTATTGCCTTCTTTATAGTATAATGACGATAGGGCCAACTCTTGTTCATGGGAACTCTTGAAGTTCAGGGGAATGCCTTCTTCAAAGCCGATGAATTGGGCAAAGGCGGGGGAACCAAGATAGAATAAGATGAATAATAGCAGATAGTTTCTTCGGGTCATAGCCATCGGGGTAATTAAGGTGATTAATCAGTGTATGGCAAAATTACGGGATATGGTTATAATTATATGGGTGGATTGTACAAAACAGGTAGTTAAATCATTCATCTGTGACGGAAAACAGTTACTTTTGAATAAAAGTATACTTCTCTTGTATCAAAGAAATGAAGCAGGTGGAACAGCAGCAACGCCATTTTGAGAGTACGGAGAAAAAGTAAGAGCAGGATGTGTCAAAAACACACGAGCACTTTCATAATGTTATAATATTAGGCGCGGATTACGCGGAATAACGTGGATTCAATAAGCTAAATCCGTGAAATCCGCGTAATTCGCGCCTAAAAGAAAGTGCTAAGAGGGTTTTGACAACCTCTTTCTCTGTGTATCTATCTCTTAATAACCAGCATTATTACTCCAACCCGTCAGCTTGATTTGTGTAGACGGTATCGGGAAATAGTAGTGGCTATTTGCTTTCATCAGTGAAGACGGATAATATTGAGTCTTAAATTCACCGACTTTTTCCCGACGAACGAGATTGAACCAACGCTTGTATTCTGCCAGGAACTCATAACCGCTTTCTGCGAATACCGCTTTATCAAATTCTTCGCTGTTGGTGGTAGTGGTGATATTCGTAATACCGGCTCTTTTTTGTACTTGTTGCAAGCAATCCAAAGCTGTATTATTGACTGTCCCTGTTGCGAGGTTGGAGGCTTCGGCATACATCAGTAAGACTTCCGCATAGCGCAAGATGGGAGTAATACCGTTGGATTGCGCGCTGTTTCCGGCCGCTCCCTGGTTATAATCCTGATATTTGGCGATACATGGAAATCCATCCTGACTGTCTTGCCATTTCACGCTTCCCTTGGCGGTAGGCCACTCGGTCATATAATTGAATTCCTTACGGGCGCCTTCGGGATATTGTGCCATATAGTCCGGGTCTGCATAGTAATCGGCCCAACCTGCTACTTTATAGTCGCGGGGATAGAATGACTTTCCGTATTGGCTGGCTACCTTGTTTTTCACTGAATTATGGATGGCGAACATGTGCTCATTGGCTTCTTCCTTCTTGGCTTCTTTCCATAAATCGGCATAGACAGGTGTCAGGTACAGTCCCGAATGTTGGATGATATCCAGTGACTCTTCGGCTGCTTTTGCATAATACTCTTTACCGAGTTTCAACGGCCATCCTGCCATTGTCATATACACTTCGGAAAGCAAAGCTTTAGCTGCCCATTTTGACGGGGTGGAGCTGAAACCGCTACGGCTTTTGGCGGGAAGTGAAGTGGAGGCTTCTATCAAATCGGGTACAATGACTTTGTTGTAGATTTCGGCTACCGAAGCACGTTCCTGATTAATGGGAACATCCATGGAAAGTGTAACGCAAGGTACGTCTCCAAAAATACGTACCAGGTAGAAGTAGCTTAGTGCGCGCATGAAGCGAGCTTCGGCAACCACGGCTTTGTACTGATTGGCAATCTTTTGGGATTCGGCCTTTTCTTCGTCTGTACTCCCGGTGACTTCAGGTATGGGAGTTCCGGCGATGAGCCGGTTGGCTCCTGTGATGACGCCCCAGAAAGTGGCCCATGAGGTATCCCAGTCTGCTGTATTTGAGCTGATGCTGGGGGTTAGCTGGATGATGTAATCAAGCACGTTGTTGGGTTTCGGAGAACTTACCATCTGGTCACCGGCACAGTCGATGCGCATCATGCGGCAATTGAAACCGTAGTTATCGTGCCACAAATTCTTATAGAGTCCGGTAGCGGCGAGTTCTACTTTCTTCAGTTCTATTTCTTGTCCTTCCTGATTGTATTCTTCTTCAGTGACAAAGGATGGGGGATATTGGTCTAAGTCTACGCATGAAGTAGTAAGAGCCAGGCAACATCCTAAAGTGATATATATTAATTTCTTCATATCTGTATTATTTTTATGGATTATGTATTAGAATGAAAAGTTAACTCCCAACAAATAGTTTCGTCCGTTAGGGTAGCTTCCCCAGTCAACTCCGGAAGTCATCGGATTGCCTAATGTGGATTCCGGGTCGAGTCCGTTGTAGCTTGTAATCATAAACGGGTTCTGCACGGAGAAGTACAATCTCAGGTCGTTTAAGAACATCTTGTCACAAGCGCTCTTGGGGAGGTTATATCCCAAGGTGATGCTTTTTACTTTCACGAAATCTCCCTTTTCAACGAAACGGCTATTGAAGCCTACGGTATTTTTCTTTACCTTCACGAAGCCCGGTACGTCGGTATTCTCATTGTCTTTTGTCCATCGGTTCAGTAAAGCCCGTTTCGGAGTGATGACATCCGTATTGATACCCGATACGGTATTTCCATAACCGGACTGGTCTGTCACGTTATAGATATCGAAACCGTGGAAGCCGACGATGAACAATGACAAATCGAAGTCTTTGTAACGGAAGGTATTGCTCCATCCCCAGTTGAAACTTGGCTGGCCATTACCGATAATTCCTTGGTCGGCATCATTGTAGGCACCGTCCATATTGACATCTTTCAATTTCTCTTGTCCGGGTACTACGCCGTAGATGGAGGCGTAAGTTCCGGTAGTTTCCACGCCGCCTTTAATGACGGTTACCTTTTGGTTAACTTCATCGGTTTTCCATACTCCCAGGTTGGTATAACCCCAGAAAGTACCCAGTTTTTCTCCTTCAATCATTCTGAAGACTTTGTTCTCGAATGAACCGGCCTGGATTTGGGTATGGTCTAATGTAGGAATGCTTTTGAATATCCCCTTGTTGTGCGATAAAGTAACGTCCGTGTGCCAACTGAAGTTTTTATGGTTTACCGGGTCTGCACCGATTGTGATTTCAAAACCCCTGTTCTGGATTTCGCAAGCGTTCTTCAGAACCTCATCCCAACCGGTATGTACAGGTTGCTGAACTTCCATCAATACATCTTTGGATAGTTTGTTATACCAGTCAGCGGTGACGGTGAGGCGGCCATTGAAGAAACCGAGGTCTACTCCGACATTCACTTGGTCGTTGCGTTCCCACTTCAGATATTGTGCGGCAGGGCGGCCTACTACATAGGAAGTGCTCCCATCAGAGTTCACAGTAGGAACCATTTGTGAGAAAATGCGATAAGGTTCTACTGCCTGGTTTCCTACGGAACCGTAACCGACACGTAGCTTGAGCTGACTGATTGGTTCGACATCTTGCATGAATGCTTCTTGCTTGACATCCCATGCCAATGCGGCGGATGGGAAGTAGTCCCATTTTTCTTTCAGGCGTGAAGAACCGTCTGCACGGATAGAAGCGGTCAGCATGTATTTATTCATCAATACGTAGTTTACGCGGAATATTCCGGAGAGTAGGGTATTGATGACGCGGTTTGAACTGGCATTTTGGTTGTAAGAATCGGCCAGACTGTTGAAGCCGAGACGCTCGAAGTACATATTGTTGGCAATGCCTTTCATGCTGAAACTGTTACTGTATGATTGTTCCAATACGGCAGTTGCGTTGATACGGTGATTTTTGTTGAACTCTTTTGTATAGTTCAAGGTATTGGTGTTGAGCCAGCTCCAGTTGAAAGCACTGTTTGCCGTGGCTTGTGTCTGAGTGTTCTTGAAGTAATAATAGCTCTTACTGTTTTCAGCGCTGGTAGCCAAAGAATTGGTGAAAGAAACACCTAGTTGGGTGCGGAATGTCAAACCGTCGATAATGGCGAAATCCATGTAACCTTGCAAGTTATTGGTCAGTTTGCGTGAATCTCCACTGATTTCGTTGATATATCCCATCGGGTTGTATGCCGGGTTACCGCCTACAGCATAGTTATTGTTGTAGTCACCGTTTTCCTTCGTAGGACTTACGGTGTTGGGGAAATTGATGGCAGATATGAGCAAACCTTCATATTGGTTCATGCGGGGACCGGAGGAGATATTCATGTTACCGTAGATGTTCATACCTACTTTCCACCATTTTTTCAACTTAGTGTCAACCTTCAAACGCCAGTTGAAAGCATCGTTCTTAGAATTCTTGATGGTACCTTCCGTGCTTTCGTAACGCAAAGATGCCAGGAAGTTTGTCTTTTCCCCACCACCTGAGATTGAAACTTCATAATTCTGTGATACACCCGGAGAATTAAAGATATTGTCGATGTAGTTGTATCCTTCACTGCCATTGGCAAAAGCAGCAATTTGCTGGTCTGTGTAGTAAACCTTTGCAG
Source organism: uncultured Bacteroides sp. (assembly GCF_959029255.1). Classification (GTDB taxonomy): domain Bacteria; phylum Bacteroidota; class Bacteroidia; order Bacteroidales; family Bacteroidaceae; genus Bacteroides. The sequence goes on from NZ_CAUFUE010000019.1 coordinate 41,756, forward strand.
GCTTTCCCTGGCTTTCATTGTATTCTCTGCCATAGTCATTTGCCAATCCGGCGAATTCGGCGGGAGAAAGTAAATCGGGTTTGTTGATAACCGTCTTCAGGGTAGCGAAGGCATTAACGGATACCGTCAGCCTGTCTTTGTTAGGAGTTTTGGTAGTTACCAGAATTACGCCATTGGCGCCACGTGAACCGTAAACAGCTGTGGCGGATGCATCTTTCAACACTTCGATAGATTGGATATCGGCAGGATTTAATGCTTTCAGAGAGCCGCCGATAAAACCGTCTACCACCACCAACGGTTCACTGTCTGCCGTAATGGAGTTGATACCACGGATGCGAATGGTTTGATCGCTGGAGGGGTCGCCGCCGCTTACGATGGATACACCTGCCATGCGTCCTTGCAGAGCTTCGGATACGTTGCCGGAAGGCGTGTTTTTCAGGGCATCAGCAGCTTTAACGGATGTCACGGCGCCGGTCAGGTCACTTTTACGTTGCACGCCGTACCCCACTACTACTACTTCTTGTAATAATTGGCTGTCTTCTGCTAATTTTACATTAATGACTGATTTACCGTTTACCGCGACTTTCTGTGTTTGATAACCGATGTACGAGAATACCAGGGTTGCGTTTGCCGGTACATTGGAAAGGCTGTAATTGCCGTCGATGTCTGTAATACATCCGTTACTGGTTCCTTCCACTTGGATAGAGGCACCGATTACCGGACCGAGATTGTCACTTACAGTACCTGTTACTGTGATGTTCTGCGCATTTGCCTGGGTGGCAAATAATACAGAAAGCAACATAATACCTAATGCTTTTAAAAAAACAGTTTTCTGTTTCATAAGTATTAATTTAATTGGTTAATGAAAAGGGTTTTATTAATAGGCCATTACCTGAAACGGGGGGTAACGACTGTGCAAATGTATACGATGTATGTATCGGGAACCTTATATAATCGTTCGCAAAAAGTCCGAATACGTACATTTAAAGTTCCGGTTGTCCCAACAAAAAAAGAGGAGAGGGGCCTCACGGTCACTCTCCTCCACACATATCAAATTGATTAAGGTCTATTTGATTATCTGATGTATAAATTATCAAGGTTAGAAGTCTTGCGTCATTATTATTCCGTTACGACTACTTTGTACTCGTGTACTACCGTCTTCTGCTGCTTGTAATTGCCGTTGGTAGCTACGAAAGTAGCGGTGTATGTGCCGGGTTTATCGTAAGTATAACTGTAACTTTCGACGTTCTCGGTGATATCTTTCAGACCTGTTCCGGCATCGGGGGTACAAGCGTTGACTACGAGCAGATTGGATACCAACCAGCTATATTTCAAAGCTGCCTTTGCACCTGAACTGTGGATAAAGAAGTTGTTTATATCCTCTAAGTTCCAAATACCGGAAATGTTGGGAGCTGATTTGTTGGTCGTTCCGTAAGCCAGGTTCGTAACCTTGGCAGTGGTAGACAGCGCTTTCTGGTCGCTCAGTTTATGCTTGTACAACATATTCAGGGCTGTGAGGCCAAATGAACCTGCACCCAGGGAGGTTTCCGAGCCATCCGTCATTTTATTGACGATTTGCATATTCTTGAAGAAGAACTTTGGCTGTGTCTGAGAGTTGTCTACACCTTTATACATGGCGGCAATGACGATTCTTTTACCCAGATAAGGTTTCATGTCAAACTCAAAGCTCTTGGTAGAGGTAGGAGTGGGAAGTTGGTCGGCCGGTATAAGGTCTTTCCAACCTTCGTGCTTCTCTACCAATACGGAGTCTTCCTCGAATTTGTTTTTAAACAATCCGGGGAAATCGTTATCGGAGACATACAGATGAAAATCTATTGCGGATAATTTTCCGTACTGGCTTTGTAAATCAAGCTTCAGCGTGGAACTTTCTATATCGTTTTCATCCACTGTGATGCGGTCTCTGTATTCATACTTCTTTCCGGCTTCACCGCTGAAGAAAGTAAGGAAATCGGGGTCACCGTTGAAATGGAACTCTACGGGAGTTCCTTTCTTTACGGTAATAGTCTGGCCGTCGAAACTGACACCCTCATTGGTCGCAACGTTTACGCTGAGTTTGGCATCTTTGGTGAGTTCGTTCTCACAAGAAGCTAAAGCAAAGCTTGCGATGCCGACTGCTATTAATAATTTATTTAGTTTCATATCTTCTGTTTTTTATAATTTAGAAATAGGTTTACCAGCCCGGGTTGTTCTTAGTGATAGCCTTGTTTACAGCCAATTCACTATCGGGTATCGGGAAATAATTATATGCATCGGTTATCTGGAAGTAGGTATAAACGCTGTATTTATCTCCTCCCGTCCAGTTCTCTGCCCGTTGGGCACGCGGAGCCAGTTCATTCATGCTTTTTACATATTCTCCCCAGCGAATCAGGTCGAAACGGCGGGTATACTCAAAGCAAAGCTCCATGGCACGTTCGTCTTTTACAGCCTGGCGGAACTCGTCAACACTCAGTGTCTCGGGTAGCGGGTCGATGTGTGCACGCTTTCGTACAGTCTGGATACACTTGTAGGCCAGTGGCGTAGGACCGTTGTTTACTTCGTTTTCAGCTTCGGCAACCATCAGCAGTACATCAGCGTAACGCAGCACGGGGAAGTTGATAGAAGTATAGTTCTTGTTCTTCTTTTTGTCCTGAGACTCATACTCTCTGCGATATTTACCGCAGGCACGTGAATAGTTGTTCTTGGATTCTTCATTGGTCTTTTCATAGTCTCCGGTTTTTGCCTTAGGATTACCTTCACCGTAGCTATAAGATTTGTCCCAATATTGTTTCTTTACTTCTTCCATCTTGCCGATTTCGAATTCACGTGCGGTTACTCCCGTCTTTCCGGCAGCGATGTAAGTGAACGGTGCGATGCTCCAGTTCATGCGGTCTATATCGTTGTTCTTCTCGTACAATTCGAAGAGTTTCGGGGTAGACCAGTAGAAAGCATATCCGTATCCCGGATCTTTTGCTCCTGTCAGTGATAGGTCGTTAGAGAAGTCTGGACATTTAATGCCGATAATGTTTCCGATACGTCCTTCCGATCTTACCTCGTCGGTGTATGTTCCTGCAAATTCAATTTCCCAGATGCTCTCGTTCTTACCGGTAGAGTTGTATTGGTCGGAGCAAATATCGATGAAGAAATCCCAGTAATTGTCCGTCAGGTCGTGTCCCTGAGTCATCACTTTTTGAGCGAAGTTGCTGGCTTGCTTGAAGTATTCTTTGATGGCAGTGGCATCACCGTTCGTTTTGTCACGGAAGTGTTCGCCTGCTCTGAACAGATATACACGGGCAAGGATACCCCATGCGGCGGACTTGGAAATGCGTCCCGGCTTGTAGCCCAGGTCTGCTGCCGATGCCAGGTTGTCCGAACATTCATCCATTTCCTTAACGATGAAGTCGTAGATTACTTGCTTGTCGGTGCGGGGAATGTCCAAACCGGTCACGCTACTTGTGGAAGTAGTCTTGAATGGAACGTCTCCCCAACCTTGTACCAGTGTGAAGTAATAGAATGCGCGCAAGAAACGTGCTTCCGATTTGTACTGTTCGCGCAATGCATTACTGATTTCCGGAGTCTTGTCTACGTTTTCCAGAAATGTGTTGGCGCGGTCGATACCTGAATAAAGATTTATCCAGAGGTTACTGAAATAAGGTGAGCTGGAGTTGGCATTGTTACATGCTATTGCACCGGCGGTATCGGGATTACGGCCGCCACCATAGTGTGACAGGTCATCTCCGGCTACCAGTTTCATGTAATCGTTTCCGTAGAAACTTTGTGCAGCCAGAGGCGCATATACGGAAGTCAGGAATGAAGCCGCTTCCGATGCGTTGTTGAAGTAAACTTCGGGGGTCAGTTTGGTAGGCTCCTTGTCCAGAAAGTCGCAGGACGCCACTGTCAGCCCGACACAGAAGAATAATATTATTGTTTTTAAAGTTTTCATATATTCAGTGTTTTTTTATGAGATTAGAAACCTAAATTGATACCGAAGCTGATAGAGAATGCTCTCGGGTAAGATGAGAAGTCGAGACCCGGGGTCAAGGCTCCGTCACGGATGGATACTTCGGGGTCATAACCGGAGTAGTTGGTGAGAGTCCACAGGTTCTGTGCAGCCAGATAGACACGTGCGTTGTCTATCTTATATCTGTTCAGGAAAGTCTTCGGGATGGTATATCCCAGCGTCACTGTCTTCAAGCGCAAGAACGAACCGTCTTCTACCACGCGTGAAGAAATCACGAGGTTGGAGCTGGAGTTGGTTGCTGCCGGAATGTCACTGGTTGGGTTTTCCGGTGTCCAGCGGTTGGCATAGCTGGCATACTGGTTCAAATCTTTTTTCTTCTGGAAACCACTGTCAAAGAACAGACGGTTGGCGTTCAGGATATCGTTACCGTATGACCACTGGAAGAAGACGCTCAGGTCGAAGCCTTTGTACTCGAAGTTGTTGGTGAAACCACCGGTGTGGATAGGCAGGCCACGGCCAATCATGGTACGGTCTTTCGTATCGATGACACCGTCGCCATTGAGGTCGGCATATTTGGGCATACCCGGCTGGGTATTTGACTCACTTGCATAGTGAGGTATATTTCCTTTTAATGTGTAGGTGCTGCCTGACTTGTCGAAGTCTTCGTACTTATAAGTACCTTCGTATACATAACCGTAAATCATACCCATAGGGCTACCTACTTTGGCAATGTAATTCGGTTGGCTGTTGAAGTTCTGGTCGAACTTGGCTGTGCTCAGGATACGGACTTGGTTCTCGGCAAGTTCCAAAACTTTGTTCTTGTTGAAAGAAATATTGAAGTTGGTAGTCCACTTAAAATTCTTTTTCTGGATGTTGACTGTGTTCAAGGTCAACTCGATACCTTCATTGCGTACTTTACCTACATTCTTCATGGCGCTGGCATATCCAGATGAGTATGGAAGCTGTGCATCCAACAGCAAGTCGCGGGTCGTTTTGCGGTAAAGGTCTACCGTGAAACCGATGCGTTCGTCGAAGAAGCCTAAGTCAAGACCTAAGTTCCATTGTTCGGTAGTTTCCCATTTCAAGTCTTCGTTGGGCAATGAGATAGGAGCTACACCGACACTGCCGTTATTGTTGTCGAACGGATATACCGTATTAGGGATATTGGAAGTGGTGACATGAGACTTCAACATATCCAGCAGCGCATAGCGGTCATATTCACCGATACGGTTGTTACCGGTCAAACCCCAGCTTAAACGCAACTTACCGGTTGAGAACCATTTCTTGTATTGTTCCATGAATTCTTCTTCCGAGAAACTCCATGCCAGTGAGCCTGAAGGGAAGTAACCGTAACGGTTCTGCTTGCTGAACTTGGAAGAACCATCGGCACGGAACGATGCGGTAGCATAATATTTGGATTTATAGTTGTAGTTGATACGTGCCAGATAGGAGAGCATAGACCAGGATGATTTTAAAGATGTGCTCTTGTCGAAAGTTCCCTGGCTCATACCTGCCATTCCCAACGATTCGTTCGGAATCTGCTTCGTACGGAATGAATAGTATTCATAATCCGAGTTTTGCAGGGTCATACCCAGCATGGTATTGATGAAGTGTTTCTTCTTGAAGTTAGTCTGATAGGTCAGGATGTTTTCATTCAACCAGGTCAGGCGTTGCTGGCGCATGATTTCGGCATTAACCTTGTCGGTTGACGTAGGACCACCGTAGCGTGTCTTGGAGCCGTTGAACGTATCGCTCTGACGGTTGTCGTAAGTATAACCGCCGGATACTTTCAGTTTCAGTCCTTTGATGAACTCGTATTCTACGTATCCGTTGATTTGCAGATTGTTGGTGTAGTACTTGCGATATGCGTTCTTCAAGTCCAGGATAGGATTGAAACGATAGTCGTTCGTTGCATCCAAGTCGTCATCCATCACGTTATTGAGGAGGTCATCCAGTGAACGATCAGGATAATTGACCGGACGATAACCCCATACACTATAGAAAAGGTTGTTCATACCGGAGTAAGAACTTTCCGAAGGAGAACTACCGGTCTTGATGGAGCGGGCATAGTTGGTATTCAGGTTCATAGTCAGCTTGCCGCGTTTCACCGTTGTGTTCATACGTGCCTGCATACGCTTGTAGTTGGACTCTAACAAGATACCGTCCTGGTCGAAGTAGGAAAGGGAAGCATTGTAGCGTACACCTTCCGAACCACCTGCCAAACGTACGTTGTGGCTCTGCTGCCATGCTGCACGGAAGATTTCATCCTGATAGTTGTTTTGCGCAATGTTGCGATAGTCATCCAAAGTCCATTGATGTCCGTCGTGGAGCTTGAAATAGTTGTCGGCGGTTTTGGTAGGGTCTATTTCACTTTGTAGTTTCACAAAGTCATAAGCGTCCATCATGTCGAGTTTCTTGCTTACGGTCGATACGCCGAAACTACCGTCATAGTTAATCTGTGCTCTACCTATTTTACCTTGTTTGGTAGTGATGATGACAACACCGTTTGCACCACGGGCACCATAGATTGCAGTTGCCGAAGCATCTTTCAAGATGTCGGTAGACTCAATGTCGTTAGGGTTGATGGAGCTTGCCACGGCGGGGTCTTCCACAGGGAAACCGTCGATGATGTAGAGCGGGGAGTTGTCTTGCGTCAAAGAGTTGTTACCACGAATCACGATGTTCATGGTGCTACCCGGCGCACCTTCACCGGAGCTTACGTTTACACCGGCTATACGACCTCCCAAAGTCTGGTCGAAAGAAGAGGCGGGCGTTTTCAACAGGTCACCCATGTTGACCTTTGAAACGGAACCGGTCAGGTCTTTCTTGCGAACTTCCTGGTAACCTACTACTACCACTTCTTCCAATGCCTGGGCATCTTCCACCAAAGTGATGTTGAAAGTCTTTTGGTTACCTACTTTGATTTCTTGTGTTTTGTATCCGATGAACGAAAACTGAAGTATATCAGTCGGCTTTACGTTACCCAACGTAAACTTACCATCCAAGTCGGTGGTAGTTCCATTGGTGGTTCCTTTCACTACAACGCTCACTCCGGGAACTTCTCCCATGGCGTCGATAACTTTACCTGTAATCTGACCACCTGCTTGCGCATGTACGTTAAGCGTACAGCTCAGGAATATTGCCAGAAACATTAGGATTGTTTTTTGTTTCATAAATATTAATTTAACGGGTTATTAATGAAGGTTGTTTCATACTCAAAACAATTAAATAACGCCGCAAATATATAGGTTTAGGATAGTACAAATATAGGTTAATTGTTCGCAAATGGTACGAATTCGTACATTATTTGCGAACAATCTGACACCTATAAATTCTTTATTTTATTGATTTCTAGCTGCTTTTACAGTTTCCAGTAAGGCGGAGAGGAATTTTACCTTATCGGGATGAGCTTCAGCTACATTATCCTTTTCGGAGGGGTCTGTAGAGAGGTGGTAAAGTTGCGGTTGGGGATTGTTACCCATTTCCATTTTCGTCCAATATTCCAGTGCCGGTTTATCACTCGGTTCGATGTATTTCCATTCACCTTGAATGATGGACAAGGTGTTGTTAAGATTTTGCTGTACGACGTAATCGCATCCGGTGGCATCCGTACCCAGGAAGTTACCCAATTGGTCACGGCTATCGGGAGCCACACCCGGCTGGATGGGATGATTTAGCAAAGCTGCCAGAGAAGCATATACGTCAATCATGGAGAACAATGCTTGCTGCTTGCCCGGTTTGATGCCGTTGGGCCAGCGTACGATGAACGGGATACGCGTACCGGCTTCGAATGCGCTGTATTTACCTCCGCGATAATGTCTCATCGGGGTATGGCCGTTCAGCAATTCGCGAGCCTGGTCTTGATAGCCATCGTCGATGACGGGACCGTTGTCGCTACAGAATACGAAAATGGTATTGTCGGCTATATTCAGGCTGTCCAGTGTGCGCATTATCTCACCAACAGTCCAGTCCAGTTGCAGGATGACGTCTCCACGTGTACCTAAGCCGCTCTTTCCGGCAAAACGGGGATGGGGGACACGGGGAACATGAACATCCTGCGTACCCATATATAGGAAGAAGGGCTCGTCTTTATGAGAAGTGATAAAGTTCTTGGCTTTGTCGGTGATGACGTCGGCTATATCTTCATCCACCCATAAGGCGGATTTGCCGCCCGTCATCCAGCCGATGCGCGGAATACCGTTGATAATGGTATTGTTGTGTCCCTGGCTGGGTTTCAGTTTCACTAATTCGGGATTTTCAAGGCCGGTAGGCCAGTCACCTACTTTATGGTTATAGTTCACGGTAATCGGGTCATTCGGGTCGAGTCCTACCACATGCGCGTTTTCCACGAATACACAAGGTACGCGGTCCACGGTAGCGGGGATGATGAACTCATAGTCGAAGCCGATATCCTGGGTGTTCGGTCTGATTTCATGGTTGAAATCCGTCCCGCCCTTGGGACCCAGTCCCAGATGCCACTTGCCGACGGCTGCCGTGGTGTATCCTTCTTCTCTGAACATATCCGCCATGGTCACGCAGGCAGTGTCGATAATCAGTTCCGAGTTTCCCGGAGCAATGCCCGTGTTCTCCTGTCTCCACGGATACATGCCCGTAAGTATGCCGAAGCGGGAAGGGGTACTCGTGGAAGAAGTGGCGTATGCGTTGGTGAACTGTATGCCCTGACCGGCAAGGCGGTCGATATTCGGAGTGCTGACTTTGGTAGCGCCGTAACAACTCAGGTCTCCGATGCCTAAATCATCTGCAATCAGGTAAATCACGTTCGGTTTTTGTGCCTGATTGTGCTTAGCTTCTTGTTTGGAGGCATTACCACATCCTGTCAGGAGAGCTATACCCGGCAGAAACGGTAGGAAAGAGGAAAAATGTTTCATAGACTTTTGGATTTTAAAGTTTGAATTATAATGCCAAAAGTAACGGTTTTTCCTCAAAGCGATGTGCCGGAGAGTCCGAAGGAAGGGTAAAAACGTACAATAATGCATTGTTTCACCACAGAGCGCACAGAGTCTCACAGAGTCTTTTTCTTTTCTTACTCTTCTTCTTCCTCGCTATCCGAGTCTTTTCCCTTCCTGTAAGCCAGCGGACTTACATGATAAATGTCTTTGAAGCATTTACTGAAATAGCGCGAAGAACTAAACCCTATCTTGTCCGAAATCTCGGTAATATTCAGTTCCGGATTGTTGCGCAGCATCAAAGCCCCCTTCTTCAACCTTATCGTCAGGATGAAGTCATTGGGAGTCTGTCCGGTAATTGCTTTCAGCTTGGCAAACAAATTCGTGCGCGCCATTGCCATTTCCCGGGCAAAGACATTGACGTTGAACTCCGTATCGTCCAAATGCTCTTCGATGACAGCCATGGCACGATCCAGGATATCCTTGTCGATAGGATTTGTTGCAAGCATCTGCGCGGCGGTCTGTGGCTGCTTGCTGAACTTCTCTTGCAGCAGAATGCGGGAATTAACCAGATTGTTGCAACGGGATATCAGTAAACTGGTATTAAAAGGTTTGGTGATATAATCGTCCGCGCCGATACGGAATCCTTCTATATTCTGCTCGATGGCAGTGCGTGCCGTCAGCAGTACTACCGGAATGTGGCACGTATTGAAATCCGTCTTTATCTGTTTGCACAATTCCGTCCCCGACATTTTAGGCATCACCACGTCGCTCACCACAATCGTAGGCATTTCACTGCGCACCAGGGCAAGTCCCTCTTCGCCATCGGCTGCCGTAATCACCTGATAGAATGGCTTGAAGATATTCGCCAGCATTTCGCGGATGGAAGCGTTGTCTTCCACAATCAGCATTTTGGCGTCCGGCATGCGTTTGATGGGAGCATTCTCTTCCAGTTCCGCAATCAGCAGCGCGTCAGCCTCCGGCTTGGGCACGTCGATTTGCTCGATGGAATCGGTAGTTTTACTGATTTGCTCTTCCGTAAATTGCGCATTGCCCAACCCTAAGGTAACGATGAAACTCGTACCCTTGCCCAGTTCGCTTTCCACACGGATACTGCCGTGATGCAACTCCACGATGCCTTTTGTCAAAGCCAGTCCGATGCCCGTACCGGTCTTGTCCGCGCTGACGGTACCCACCGGCTCTATTTGATAGAAGCGGTCGAATATCTTGTCCACCTCCTTGGCATCGATGCCGCTACCTGTATCCGTAACCCGGATTACGGCATTACCACCCTCCGTTGTGATGCTGAGGGTGATGGTATCTTCCGCCTCCGTGTGCTTGATGGCATTGGACAGAAGATTATTAATCACTTTCTGCATCTGCTTCTGGTCGTACCACACCTCCAAGTCATCCGTCTCCTTCTCAAAATTGAAGTTGATTTGCTTGGCTCCGGCATATTCCAGGAACAGCAGGTAGTTTTCGTACAGGAAGTTCACGATGTTGTGCGGGCTTACCTTGATTTTCATGTGCCCTTGTTCCTGTTTGCGGAAGTCGAGCAACTCGGTTATCAGTTCGCGTAGCTGTATGCTGTTTTTGTAGATGCCCAATATCTTGTTATAGATGGTGGGTGTGAAGTTCTGCAATTGCAGCAACGTTTCCACCTGCGCCACAATCAAGGTCAGCGGAGTGCGGAACTCATGCGATATATTGGTAAAGAAGCGCAGTTTGGATTGGTTCAGCGCTTCCACGTCTTGTATGTGCTTCTGCTCGTATTTCAAAGATTCACGCAACTTGATTCTCGACTTATAGGTACGTATCAGATACCACAGCAAAGCCGCCGTTATCATCAGATAAATAAAATAGGCGAGCGGCGTTTTATAATAAGGTGGCAACACATGGATAGTAAGATGTACCTGTGGGCACAAGCTTTCATCCTTTCCCTCCGGTTTGATGAGGAGGTTATAAGTGCCTGCGTTGAGGTTCGTATAAGTAATGTTGTGCAGTCCACGGGTATTTGTCCAGTCATTGGAGAATCCTTGCAACTTATAGACAATGTCGTCCTTATTGGCAGCCACATAGTTCGATGTGGCAAATTCCACGCTGAACATGGTTTGGTCGGCATTTAGTGTAATCTCCTTCGTGTGGCATAAAGACTGCCCCAGGATGCCCGACTCGTCTCCTACCTGAATTTCTTCACCGTTCACGATGAGACGTGAAAGGATAATCTTGTAAGGTTTCGGTGTAAAGTTCAGCTCCATTTCGTGGAAAGAAATCATCCCCTGTACTCCGCCCAGGAATATCTCGCCGTCACGGGTCACGCAAAGGGCGTTTTCGTTGACCGCCGTGAACGGGAAACCGTTTTCAGTGCTGTAGTTCAGGAATTTCTTGGTCTGATAATCAAAGATGGAGAAACCTTCGTTGGTGATGAGCAGCAGTTTACCCGTAGTGGGAGACTCCTGCGTTTCATAAATACAATCGCTGATGAGGTTATTCCTCACCTTGTCGAAGTTTTCGAAGTCATTGCTTGCCGGACGATAGAGGTCGAGTCCGCTGCCCGAAGTAGAGAACCACAGGTTTCCCTTGCCATCCTGCGTGATGTTGTTTACGTTGTTGTTGCTGAGACTGTTCGGGCTCTTGGGGTCATAATGGTAATTAACCAGCTTATGCGTGTCGAAGCGGTAACTGAACACGCCTTCCCCCGTAGCCGCAATCCATAAAGTGCCGTCTTTGTCGAACTCGACATCCGCCACCATCTTGATAGACCGCCCCTCTTTGGTGTCCTTGAACAACTGTTGGCATTTGCCGTTGGCGGGGTTGAAAAGACATACCCCGTTCTGCGTCGCTATGACTAACCGGTCTTGATAGGGAGCGATATCCCTGATGATATCCGAAGGGAGCGATTCCGGGTTGTCCGCCTCCATGCGGTAGTGGGTAAACTGCCCGGAGCGTATGTCCAGCCTGTTCAGCCCGCCCAGGTGAGTGCCAATCCATATAACCTCTTTGGCTCCATCATAGTAGAGCGCTTTCACGTTGTTGTGCGAAATGCTGTTGCGTCCCTCTTGCGGGCGATACCATTTGAATTCATGTGTCCGGCGGTTGTAGTAGTTCAATCCGCCTCCCTCGGTGCCTATCCACAGGTTGCCGTCCTTGTCCTCAACGGTACGTCCCACCACCGGATAACTCAAACCGCTCTTTTCCACGGCGGAATAAGTGTAGCGTGTGTATATCTCATACTCAGGATTGAAATAGTTGACGCCGCCAAAGTAAGTGCCCAGCCACAGCGTACCCTGGTTGTCCTTCACGATGCACCAGATGGAAGAGTGCGTCAATCCTTCACCCTGCACGTCATTCGCCGTGTGGTTTTGGAACAACTTCGTACTCTTGTTGAAGCGGTTCAGCCCGTTGAAAGTACCTATCCATATATTTCCGAGATTGTCTTCGCAACAAGCTCTCACAAAGTTGGAAGAAAGGCTGTGGGGATTTTTCGCGTCGTATCTGAAATTCTCTATCTGCCCGTCTTTTTTCACATGATACAAGCCCTCTTCCCAGCTACCAATCCACAATTCGCTTTCGCTGTCCTGATAGATGCTGGTGATGTTTCCCTCCCGGATGGGATGTGTCAGTTCCCGGCTGGTTGTGTTCAGGCGATAAACGCCTTTTGTGGTGGTACCCATCCAGAAGGCTCCTTTATCGGCATGCATGCAGAAGATATCCAGGTTTCCTGCCGCCAGTTGGTAAAATAAATCGAAGTTACCCGTCTCCTCATTATAGCGGTATACTTCGTTCTTTTGCCCGATGAAAAGGCCGTTATTGTAATAAATGCTATTAATTTGCCCCTGTATCAGCGTCCTGAATTTTTGAGTGGTAAGGTTGAATTCGGCAACACCTTCGGTGCAAAGCAGGTAGATTTTCCCGTTGTGATTGCCCACAATCCTCAGCACGGTGTTGCAGAACAGGCTGTTCGGGTCATTCTTTCTTAGTTTATAAGTCTTTATGTCTTCCCCGTTGTAGCGGTTCAGTCCTTCGCGCGTGCCAATCCACAAGATGCCGTTTTCATCGATATAAAGGCTGTTCACCGAAAACTGGGACAAGCCGTCATCGGTGGTCAGGTGGTTGAAAGTGATGTTCTGACCTTGCACTGTAGCGGCAACTACATCTATTAAAATAAGGAATAGGTAAATAATAAGCTTTTGCACTGTTACATTGTTTTTTAAGGTTCCAAACACAAATATAGAAATATTTTGTGCAAAGTAGGAGAAAGAGTGTATATTTGTACAATAATTTAATCTATTAATTATCATGAAAGACCTTTTATCTATTGTATCTCATTTTCAATTGAAGGGTACAGTCCAAGAAATCAAGCCTTTAGGCGCAGGACTAATTAACGACACGTATAAAGTAACTACTATCGAAGCAGATGCTCCCGACTATGTGTTGCAGCGTATCAACCATGCCATTTTCCAGAATGTGGAGATGTTGCAGTCTAATATCGACGCTGTGACGCGTCACATACGCAAGAAGCTCGAACAGGGCGGCGAACAGGATGTAGACCGTAAAGTGCTCCATTTCCTCACTGCCGACAACGGAAAGACTTTCTGGTACGATGGCGAAAACTACTGGCGTATCATGGTGTTCATCCCCAATGCCAAGACATACGAAACGGTCAATCCCGAGTATTCTTATTATGCCGGTGCAGCTTTCGGTAATTTCCAGGCGATGCTTGCCGATATCCCCGACACGTTGGGCGAAACCATTCCCGACTTCCACAACATGGAGTTCCGTTTGAAGCAACTTCGTGACGCGGTGGCTGCCGATGCCGCCGGACGCGTAGAGGAAGTGCAATATTTCCTCGACGAGATAGAGCGCCGTGCCGATGAAATGTGCAAGGCGGAACGTCTGCACCGCGAGGGCAAACTACCCAAGCGTGTTTGTCACTGCGATACGAAAGTAAACAACATGATGTTCGATGAAAAAGGAAATGTGCTTTGTGTAATCGACCTCGATACGGTGATGCCCAGCTACATCTTCTCCGATTTCGGTGACTTCCTGCGTTCGGGAGCCAATACCGGTCTCGAAGACGACAAGGACCTGGATAACGTGAACTTCAATATGGAAATATTCAAAGCCTTTGCAAAGGGTTATCTTGAATCCGCCAAGTCTTTCCTCTTGCCGATAGAGATAGAAAACCTGCCATACGCTGCCGCTTTGTTCCCCTACATGCAGTGTGTACGCTTCCTTGCCGATTACATCAACGGCGATACGTACTACAAGATTCAGTATCCGGAACATAACCTGGTGCGTACGAAGGCACAATTCAAATTGCTGCAAAGCGTAGAAGAACATACGCCTGAGATGCAGCAGTTCATAGCTTCGTGTATTTAAAACTATAGATATTGATAATGAAAGAATTGAATGTCAAGAAGGTGAGCATGGCGAGTGTGCCGGTTGAGTCGGTGCCTGCTCTTCTCGATGAAGAAAAAGTGGTTTTTCAGCCGATTAATACCGTAAACTGGGAAGATTTCCCTTATAGTCCGGTTGTGGAGTTCCGCATTGCTCATACGGAAGATGCCATTCTGCTTCATTATAAAGTGAAAGAAGCGAGTGTGCGTGCCGTAGCAGGACAGGACAACGGTCCGGTGTGGGAAGATGCCTGCGTAGAGTTCTTCTCCATTCCTGCCGGAGACGGTGTATATTATAATGTGGAATGTAATTGTGCCGGTGCGTTGCTTATCGGTGCCGGTGCAGAGCGCAACAATCGCCGGCATGCTCCGCAGGAAGTGCTCGATAAGGTGCGGCGCTGGTCTTCCCTGGGTCGTGAAGCTTTCCCCGAAAGAATAGGGGAGTGTGGCTGGGAAGTGGCTTTGGTTATTCCTTTTTCCGCCTTCTTCTTGCACAATATCACCTCGCTGGATGGTAAGTCTATCCGTGCCAATTTCTATAAATGCGGTGATAAGTTGCAGACACCTCACTTCCTTTCATGGAATCCCATTGAGTTGCCTACTCCGAACTTCCATTGCCCGGAGTTCTTCGGCATGCTGAATATGGAATAAGATTGAGTAGTTACAACCAGGCTACTTATTGACAGACAAGCCTGCAACCGGTGATATCGCCTCGGTTGCAGGCTGTTTTTTTGACCTCTTCCGTAGTTTATGCCATATCGCGTTTACCCATATACTGCAAGATTTCAGATGGATTTTCGCCTGCATGGCTTTGTCTGCCATCCATACGTACAGATTATTGTTGTTCAGGTCAAGAAGGAATAAAACGTCTTTGTAGCAATAAATATAGAGGTATTGTTGGGTGCGGAGCGTGCTGAAGATTTCGTTCAAAGGCAGTGAAAACTCCGGTCTTGCATCATTGGGAGTGTTAAGGGAACAAGGCAAGAAATGGATACATTCTTTATTTACCTCATAATAATGTTCCTCACAATGTGGTCTGAGAACTTTTATTTTCTTGGTATTCGTTTGTTTTCTCAGGCAGCAAACAATCTCGATAATGGCTTGGTCAAGAGGAGTCATGGTTTTCTCGGATTTAAAGTTTATAATATTACCTTACTCCTCTATAAAAAAAGAAGCCAGGCGCAGTAAACACATCTATCCGACGAAAGGTACTGGTAAGAACCCCACCACTAATAAACATGCTCACACGCCCGACTCTTATGTCGTTCGTGTGAAACAAGATTAGTGAAGTGGTATGTTCTTGACTTAAATAAAATTACCAGTTTTCTCGTCGTCAATAATCGCTTCAACACGCCGTATTTCTCTTCGGCTAGCCACAAAGATAGATGATTTATTAGTATTCACAAAAAGAAGTCTCCTTTTTCTGCCTTTTTCCAATGCATGTCTCATAACCGGGATACTGATACGCCGAGTCCGGTATATTAAAGTACAAGAGCGGAAACATTAAACGATAAGCTCTGCACCTCACCGGCCTTCGATGCACAAGATGCCATCTTGTGTAGCATGAGATGCCATCTTGTACAACATAAGATGCCATCTTGTGCATTGCAGTCGGCAGTCCTTCTGTAGCCGGGTCTTCTCTTTCTTATTGTCAACACTTAAAGGATAGATACTTTGTTAATCGAAAAAACGCCATTCTGGAATACTTTTTTTATATAAAAATTGCCATTTGAAAAAACATTCAGTATATTTGTAAATAAACAAAAGATTATATGGAAACTATAAAGAGAATACTTCAGGAAAAGATAACAGACCGGATTGTCCCTGGTAAGGCTGTGTTGATTTTTGGTGCAAGGCGCGTAGGGAAAACCGTCATGATGCGGAAAATCGTGGATTCCTATCCAGGTAGGACGATGATGCTCAATGGCGAGGATTACGATACGCTGGCTTTGTTGGAAAACCGCACTGTGGCCAATTATCGGCATCTGCTGGAAGGTATCGATCTTTTAGCTATTGACGAGGCGCAAAATATTCCGCAGATTGGAAACATCCTAAAGTTGATTGTCGATGAAATACCGGGAATAAGTGTATTAGCAAGCGGATCCTCTTCATTCGATTTGCAGAACAAAGCAGGTGAGCCATTGGTGGGGCGCAGTACTCAATTTCTCCTTACGCCCTTTTCCCAACGGGAAATTTCTCAAACCGAAACACTGCTTGAAACCCGGCAAAATCTTGAAGCACGCCTGATTTATGGCTCCTATCCGGAAGTGGTGATGATGGATAACTTCGAGCGGAAAACGGACTATCTGCGTGATATTGTCGGGGCTTATTTGTTGAAGGATATTCTTGCAATAGACGGGTTGAAGAATTCAAGTAAAATGCGCGACCTGCTTCGATTAATCGCTTTTCAGTTAGGATGCGAAGTTTCTTATGACGAGTTGGGTAAACAACTCGGCATGAGCAAGACCACCGTCGAGAAATATCTTGATTTGCTGGAAAAAGTATTTGTCGTCTATCGACTGGGTGCTTATTCGCGTAACCTGCGTAAAGAAGTGACGAAAGCCGGGAAGTGGTATTTTTACGATAATGGTATCCGTAATGCGATTATCGGAGCATTTTCACCCTTGGCAATCCGGCAAGATGTTGGGGCATTGTGGGAAAACTACATCATTGGTGAGAGGCGTAAAGCGAATTTTAATGAAGGCTTGCATAAGGAGTTCTATTTTTGGCGTACCTATGACAAGCAGGAAATCGACCTCATTGAAGAGCGGGCGGACAGTTTGACAGCCTTGGAGTTCAAATGGGGAAATAAGGTGCCTTCTGCTCCAAAAGTTTTTCAAGAGGCATATCCACAAGCAGCGTTTCATGTAGTGAATCGAGAAAATTATTTAGAATTTATATAGTATAATCAGTGATGTTTTACGTAAGTTCTTACTATATTTGGCCTCTACCTTACTAAAAACGAAAAACAACCTATTATGAATCAAGAATTATCAATGAATGCCAACCAATTGGTGGCGTTTCTTCAGAAACCGGCTTCTGAGTTTACAAAAGAGGATATTATCTCTTTTATCAGGCAAAACGGTATCCGCATGGTTAATTTTATGTATCCTGCGGGCGACGGACGTTTGAAAACCCTGAACTTTGTTATCACCGATGAGGCCTATCTGAATGCTATCCTTACTTGTGGCGAACGGGTGGATGGCTCCAGCCTCTTCTCTTTTATTGAAGCAGGCAGCAGTGACCTTTATGTGATACCGCGTTTCCGCACCGCTTTTGTAGACCCGTTTGCCGAAATTCCTACATTGTCCATGCTTTGCTCTTTCTTTAATAAAGATGGAGAACCGCTGGAAAGTGCTCCCGAACATACGCTTCATAAAGCAAGCAAAGCGTTTACCGAAGTCACGGGGATGGAGTTTCAGGCCATGGGCGAACTGGAATATTATGTGATAGCACCCGATGCAGGCATGTTCGAGGCAACCGACCAACGTGGTTACCATGAATCGGGTCCGTATGCCAAGTTCAATGAGTTCCGCACACAGTGCATGTCTTACATTGCGCAGGCAGGCGGGCAAATTAAATATGGGCACTCCGAAGTGGGCAACTTTACTTTGGACGGTTACATCTATGAGCAGAACGAGATTGAGTTCCTGCCCGTTCCCGTGGAGCAGGCTGCCGACCAGTTGATGCTTGCCAAATGGGTGATTCGCAACCTGGGTTATAAACATGGATACAATGTGACGTTTGCTCCTAAAATCACAGCCGGGAAAGCCGGTTCGGGGCTGCACATCCACATGCGCATCATGAAAGACGGGAAGAACCTGATGCTGAAAGACGGTGTTCTGTCCGAAACCGCTCGCAAAGCTATTGCGGGAATGATGGAGCTGGCTCCTTCCATCACTGCTTTCGGTAATACAAATCCTACTTCTTATTTCCGCCTTGTTCCTCACCAGGAGGCGCCTACCAATGTTTGTTGGGGCGACCGCAACCGTTCCGTATTGGTACGTGTACCTCTCGGCTGGTCTGCCAAGACCGATATGTGCGTACTTGCAAACCCGTTGGAACCCGAAAGCCATTTCGATACCAGCATAAAGCAAACTGTGGAAATGCGCTCTCCCGATGGCTCAGCCGATTTGTATCAACTGCTTGCAGGGCTCACCGTGGCTTGCCGTTATGGTTTTGAACTGGAAAACGCGTTACAGATTGCCGAAAAGACGTATGTGAATGTGAATATCCACCAGAAAGAAAATGAAGAGAAGTTGAAGTCGTTGGCGCAATTGCCGGACAGTTGTGAGGCTTCTGCCGACTGCTTGCAGCGGCAACGTGCCGTCTTTGAGCAATACAATGTATTCAGCCCGGCGATGATAGATGGTATTCTCCGCAAACTTCGCAGCTATAATGACCGTACCTTGCGTGCCGACCTTGAAGGGAAGCCGGAAGCCATGCTGAAACTGGTACATGAATATTTCCACTGCGGATAACGACAGACAAAATTAAATAGGTACTGAAATAATCAGGCACGGATTTCGCGGATGGCATGCGGATTGATTTATATCTTTCCGCATAATCCGTGAAACCCGTGCCTGAAAAAGTTTTTGATATCCTCAATACCCATCCTGAACGCTTCAAGCGCATGAGGTCTTATGAATTTTACTTCACAATCCCTTTGGACTCCTTGATGAAGTTGATGATATTGTGTATCTCATCACTCATGGGCACCTGGTCTTCAATCTTCTGCAAGGCGTCTTGTATGCTGAAGTTGCCTTGATAAACCAAGCGGTAGGCATTTACGATGTGTCTCAATACACGTTCGGTGACCTGATGCTTATGTTGCAGCACCGCAGCATTGATTCCGTGGTATTCTGCCGGGTTGCCATTCATGATGACGTAGGGCGGAACATCCTTTGAAATGCGGCAGCCTGCCTGAATCAGTACCCAGTTCCCGATATGGCAGTTCTGGTGCAGGATGACATTGCTGCTCAAAATAGTACAATCATCTATCCGGCATTCTCCGGCTACGGTAGTCTTGATGCCCAATACGCAATGATTGCCGATATGTACATCGTGACAGAGGTGTACTCCATCCATCAGGTAATTTTCATTACCGATACGAGTGGCGCCGCCTGCGTGAGTGGCGCGACTGACAACTACGTTTTCGCGGATATCATTATTGTCGCCGATAATCAACTGGCTTTCCTCGCCCGAATAGTGGAAATCCTGCGGTGTAGTCCCCAACACGGCGCCGTGATGGATTTTGTTGTTATTCCCCATGTGAGTGCCTTTCAGAATCTTTGCACCGGACATGATGATACAGTTGTCACCGATTTCCACACCTTCTTCAATATATGCGAAAGGCTGGATGGTTACATTCTTACCGATTTTTGCGGCAGAATCTACAAATGCTAATGGACTAATCATAATATCAAATTTAAATTACTTTTCTCTTCCTCCTCCGAGCGCTTGATACAAGCTGACTACAGCCTGCATGCTGGCAAAGGTGTCGGATACTTCCGAAAGTTGCGCGCTGAGATAGGATTGCTCGGCAGACAGGACTTCCAGATAGGTTGACGTGCCTAATTTAAACAATTCTTTTGTATCTTCGGCTGCTTTGCGGGCGGAATTTACTTGAATATCGCGGGAAGCGGCTTTTTCCGTTATCATCTGATATTGGTACAAAGCGTTGCTTACTTCATTTCCGGCATTCAGCAGGGAAGTCTGGAACTGGATTTTGGCTTGTTCTTCCTGTGCTTTCGCCTGTTTCAGACGGGCGATGTTGGCGCCGCGATAGAACAGGGGCTGCGTCAGCGAGCCGATGGCGGAAGCCAGCAGTTTACCCGGATTGACGATGGCGGATCCGGCGCTGTTGGTCCAGCCTGCCGAACCGCTCAATGTAATCTGCGGATAGAAGGCGGCACGTGCGCTGTTGGTGTTGTAATACTTCGATGCCAATGACATTTCGGCTGCTTTCACATCCGGGCGGTTGGATAACAACTGCAAGGGAATGCCGACGGAGAATTCTGACGGGAGTTGTTGTGCTTCCATTGTGCCGCGTGAGATGTTCTGCGCAGGCTGGTTCAGCATCAGGCACAATGCGTTTTCCGTTTCGCGGATGCTTTGATGGATGTCGGGCAGGGATGCCTTGACTTGCGCGTATGCGGTGCGGCTCTGTTCTACGGCAGCCGAAGTGACGCCAAAGATACCTGCGTCTTTCATCGCTTGCACCGTCTCCATATTTCTTTTCAGAATGTCTACGGTACCTTCGGTTATTTGCAATTGGCGGTCGAGCATCAACAGCGTGTAGTACATATTAGCCACATTGGCAATGACTTGTGTCTGTACGGCTTGTTCGTAGAACTGGGTTTGCTTCAGGGAAACCTGTGCATTGCGTTTGGGATTGAGCAACTGGCCGAAGAGGTCGATTTGCCAACTTGCCGTCACGGGCAGTGAATAGGTTTGCGTTGCTTTACCCTTGTCCCAACTGCTTACGGTTCCTTGCGGGGAAAGTCCCAACATAGGAGCGTATGCCAGGCGTGCGGATATCAGTGCCGCTTGTGCCTGCTTCACGTTCAGGGCAGCGCTGCGAAGGTCGGCATTGTTTGCCAGTGCTTGCTCTATAAGCGTCTGCAACTGCGGGTCTGTGAATACCTCCCGCCAAGGCAGGTTTCCGAAGTTGGCAGTGTCTGAAGCGAGGGTATCGTTCACCGAGGCGGTGTCGCGATACAATCCTTCGGCAGTGATGTCATCGGGTCTGTCGTATGATTTGTAGATGTGGCAACTGCTCAGCAGAGCGGTCGCACACATCAGAGTTATAATTTGCTTCTTCATAATTTTATTCCTTTTAATGAAGAATGATGAATGAAGAATTTGGCTGCGCTCTGCAAATATGCCGCAAGGTAATTCTTCATTCTTCATTCTTCATTCTCAATTTATTTAGTGTATTGCTCAATCTCAGGTTCTGCATCCGAGTTGTCCACATCGGCCCATTCCATCGGCTTGAATTTCTCTTGCAGATACTGGAAGGCCACGAATAAAGCGGGTACTATGAAAATCTGTAATATCATACCGATTAACATACCACCGATGGCCGATGTTCCCAGGGTGCGGTTACCATTGGCGCCTGCGCCGGAAGCCATCATCAACGGAATCAAACCGACAATCATAGCCAAAGAGGTCATCAAGATAGGTCGCAAACGGGCGGCGGCACCCAATACGGCTGCCCATGTGATACTCATACCCATCTTACGACGGTCGAGGGCGAACTCAACAATCAAGATGGCGTTCTTTGCCAACAGACCCATCAACATAATCAATGCAATCTGCATATAGATGTCATTGGACATGGAGCCCATAATCATCTTCAATACCGAGATATTGCCGATGGCGCTCATGCCGTTGACGAACAGGAAGCTACCGAGCAAACCGAACGGTATGGAGAGCAATACGGAAAGCGGCAGGATGTAGCTTTCGTATTGTGCACTCAGCAACAGGTAAACGAATACGAAGCAGAGCACGAAAATCAGGCCGGTGGTGCTGCCACTGGTTTCGGCCTCTTCACGAGCCATACCGCCAAGTTCGTAAGCGAAACCCGCAGGCAGGTTCTCTTTGGCAACCTCAGAAATAGCTGCCAACGCCTGACCGGAAGTGTAGCCGGTAGCCGGAGCAACCATTACCTTCATAGAGGTATAAAGGTTGAAACGGCTGATGATGTCCGGTCCGTATACCTTTTTAATGGAAACGAACTGGGTAATCGGCGCCATTTCGCTACCGTTGCGCACTTTGATGCTCGACAGAGATTCCAAGTTTTTGGTTGCGTTCGGTTCGGCCTGAATCATGACACGGTACATCTTACCAAAACTGTTGAAGTTGGAGGCATAAAGACCGCCGAAATATCCTTGCATAGTGCTGAGGATGTCACTTGGGCTGAGACCTGCTTTCTTACAAGCCGCTGCGTCGATATCGAGCATATATTGCGGGAAGTTAGGGTTGAAGCTGGTCTTTGCCGAATTGATTTCAGGACGTGCTTCCAGCGCGGCGATATAGTTGTTGACTACATCGAAGAAGTGGTTCAGGTCACCACCGGTCTTATCCTGCATGTTCAATTCGATATCGCTGGATGCGGAATACCCCGGAATCATAGGAGGAGCGAAGAATAATACCTGTGCTTCCTTGATAATCTTCTGCGCACGCATAAAGAGTGTGGCGTAGACAATCGTTGAGTTTTGCATGGTGGAACGTTCTTCCCAGTTCTTCAACTTGATGATGAGTGAACCGTAGGAAGGTCCCTGACCGCCAATGAAGCTAAAACCGGAGATTACCGTACGTGATTCTACTGCCGGGTCGGCAGCCACCAGACTGTCTACACGGTTCAATACTTGCATGGCACGTTCTTGTGATGTGCCCGGAGGCAGGGTCACTACACCCATAATTGTACCGGTATCTTCATTAGGTACCATGCCGGAAGGGGTAATCTTCATGAAGAACACGAGCAGGATGATAGATGCTAACACGATGCCGCCGGTCAACCACTTCTTCTGGATGAAGAACAGCACATGTTTCTTGTATTTCTTTACAATATTATCATAATGCGCATTGAAAGCGGTGTGGAAACGGCTGACGAATGTTGATTTCTTTTCACCGTGCTCCTCGTGCGGTTTCAGGAAGATGGCGCACAATGCCGGACTCAATGTCAATGCGTTCAAGGCGGAGAAGCCGATAGCGATAGCCATTGTCAGACCGAACTGACGATAGAATGTACCTGCCGTACCACCCATGAAACTTACCGGAATAAACACGGACATCATGACGAGTGTAATAGAGATGATGGCACCGCCCAGTTCGTGCATGGCATCAATGGATGCGGCCCTTGCCGATTTGTAACCCTGGTCGAGTTTGGCATGGACACCTTCGACGACGACTATGGCGTCATCGACTACGATTGCAATGGCGAGCACCATCGCCGAAAGAGTCAATAAGTTGATACTGAAACCAATCAATTTCAGGACAAAGAATGTTGCAATCAATGCTACCGGAATAGCGATTGCCGGAATCAGCGTGGAACGCATGTCTTGCAAGAAGATGTACACCACGATGAACACGAGGATAAACGCCTCAATCAAAGTCTTTACTACCTCGTGGATAGAGGCGAACAGGAAGTCGTTGGCACTCTGGGCAATATTGATTTTCAAACCGGAAGGCAGTGTTTCGGAAGCTTTATGAAGTACGTTTTCCAAATCGCTGATGGTTTGTGTGGCATTACTTCCTGCCATCTGATATACGATACATGATACGGCTTTGTGACCGTTTACCGTATTGTTGAAGTTGTAGGACAGACGCCCGAGCTCGATTTCCGCTATGTCTTTCAGACGAAGCACTTCACCGTTTTCAAGGGCTTTGACAACAATGTTCTCGAACTCTTCGGGTTGCTGTAAACGTCCTTTATAACGGATAGTGTATTGGAAACTCTGATTGCCACGTTCACCAAACTGACCGGGAGCCGCTTCAATGTTTTGCTCTGCCAATACTCCGGCTATATCGTTGGGCACCAATTTGTATTGTGCCATGACGTCAGGCTTCAACCAGATACGCATGGAGTAGTCCTGACCAAGCACGGTAGCATCACCTACACCATTTACACGTTTTACTTCAGGGATAAGGTTGATGTTGGCATAGTTCTCTAGGAATTCAATGTTATATTGGTCATTCTCGTCATAGATGGAGAATACCATCAACATAGAGGTTTGACGTTTCTGCGTGGTTACACCGACTTTGGTTACTTCGGCAGGTAGCAGACCTTGTGCCATGGATACGCGGTTCTGTACGTTGACGGCCGCCATATCCGGATCGGTTCCTTGCTTGAAGTAAATGGAGATATCGGCAGAACCGTTGTTTGCGGCGTTGGAGGTCATGTACATCATGTTCTCCACACCATTGATTTGGTCCTCCAGCGGTGCGATGACGGAGTTCAATACCGTTTGAGCATTGGCACCCTGGTAGGTGGCGCGCACCGAAACGGTAGGAGGCGCAATGTCCGGGTATTGGGTGATAGGCAACGTTGCCAGACCAATAAGTCCCAAAATAACTATCAGGATGGAGATTACCGTAGATAGTACCGGACGGTTAATAAAATTATCTAATTTCATGTTATGTAGTAATCAATCGTTAAACGTTAATTAAACGCGGTTTGGATATTGCCTTCTTTCTGGTCTTTCAAAGCTTTCTGGTATTCGGCTTCTTTTTCTTGGGGAGTGATAGGCGTAACGCTCTGTCCGTCCTTCAGGTTCTGTACTCCTTCGATGACGATTTTGTCACCGGCTTTCAAACCGTCGGTCACGTAATAGTATTTGCCGTCGTTCAGGCTGAAGACCTGTATTTCTGTATTCTTCAATGTATTGTCCGGCTGCAAAACAAATACGAACTTCTTATCTTGGATTTCCGTAGTGGCAGACTGTGGTATCATGATGACATCGTGTAGCGGGTTGGGGAATACTACATTGCCTGTGCCACCGCTACGCAGAATGTTGTGCTGGTTGGGGAAGAGTGCACGCATGTTTACGGCGCCGGTGGTCTGGTCGATAACTCCACTGATGGTTTCTACGCGGCCGCTGTCGGCATACATGGTTCCATCGATAAGTTGCAACTGTACTTTCGGCATTCTGGACAGGATTTCCTGGGTGCTGCCGCCTTCACGTATCAGTGACAATAATTGTCTTTCGGTCATGGAGAAGTAAGCGAACATTTCGGAGATATCGGCAACCGTAGTCAACGGAGTTGCCGTAGACGGGCTTACCAAGCTACCCACACGGTAGGGGATAGTACCTACCACACCATCGCTGGGGCTGGTTACGTTGGTATATGACAAGTTGTTTTTGGCATTTACTAATTGGGCTTCGGCCTGGGCTAATTGCGCTTTTGTTTGTGCCAGTTGGTTTTCCGCCATCTGTAAATCGTAGTCACTGATAATGTTCTTTTGGTTCAGTGTACGTTTGTTGCTCACGGTGAGTTCCTGCGTGTTCACGGCAGCTTTGGCGGTTTCTACCGCAGCTTTGGCCGAATTTACGGCGGCTTGGTACTGTACAGGGTCAATGCTGAACAATACTTGTCCTTTGCGTACTACAGACCCTTCGTCTACATGCAATTTAGTGATAAAACCGCTTACCATCGGGCGGATTTCCACATCTTGTTTACCTTTAATAGTAGCCGGATAACTGTTTGTCAAGTTAGCGGTGGTCGTTTCTACTGCAATCACTGCAAATTCGGGTGCTTTGCCCGTGCTTTTGTCACCTTGTGCACAACTGCTCAGCAGCGCCAGGCAACATGCTAATAATACTAATCTACTCTTCATACTCTTTTTTTATTCTCTGTATATT
This sequence comes from uncultured Bacteroides sp., assembly GCF_959029255.1. Taxonomy (GTDB): domain Bacteria; phylum Bacteroidota; class Bacteroidia; order Bacteroidales; family Bacteroidaceae; genus Bacteroides. The sequence continues at coordinate 67,386 of NZ_CAUFUE010000019.1, forward strand.
TTATTCTTGTTGGTTTGAGGGCATATATGTCAAACATAGTAGAAAAAGGGATAGCGGTCGAAAAACTGAATGCTCTTATTCAGTTTTCGACCGCAAAATTATTCTTTTCTCTGTATATAAGGTGTGAACATACCTGTTTTTTAACTATGTTTTATATATACTTCGGGCTAAATAGTCGTTTTTTGATTAAAATACTGTAAAGCATACCGCTAATTGTCGGATAACCTTTATTTTTGCAGCATGTTACATTGTAAACATCATATTAAGATGAAACCGTTTTTTCGCCGGTTGTTGGGAGCAGTTGCCATGGTAGCTGTTTTGTATTCTTGTGCCAGTATAGGTCGTCTGGAAGGAGGACCTGTTGACGAGACACCTCCCCGCTTTGTTGCGAGTTCCCCGTCGCCCGGCGCACTTCACAATAAGAAAAAGAAAATAGTAATCGAGTTTGACGAATTTATCAAGCTGGATAAGGCTAATGAGAAGGTGGTTATTTCTCCTCCTCAGGTGCAGCAGCCCGAGATTAAAGCGAATGGAAAGAAAGTGGTTATCACCTTGCAGGATACGCTGAAGGCGAACACTACTTATACCGTAGACTTTGCGGATGCCATTCAGGATAACAATGAAGGAAATCCTCTGGAAGCTTTTACATATACCTTTTCTACCGGTGCGGAACTCGACTCGATGGCTATTGCCGGTACTTTGCTCGAAGCATCCAATCTGGAACCTGTGAAGGGAATGTTGGTGGGACTGCATGCCGACCTGGCTGATTCTGCATTCACTACACGACCTTTCGACCGTGTGGGACGGACGGATAGCCGTGGGCAATTCTCTATTCGCGGTGTGGCTCCCGGTAAATATCGTATTTATGCCTTGAAGGATGCCGACCAGAACTTCTACTTCTCACAGCCGACCGAAGTTATCGCTTTCAACGATTCCCTTATCATTCCTTCCATGGAAGAGCGTGTAAGGCAGGATACGGTATGGAAAGACTCCTTGACCATAGATACCATCATGGAGCGCAAGTACACCTACTTTCTTCCAGATGATGTGATGTTGCGTTGTTTCAAGGAGCAGACATTCTCGCAACGTCTGTTGAAGACGGAGCGTCTTACGCCTCAGAAATTCTCTATCTATTTTTCGGCACCGGCAGATAGCCTGCCTTTGTTGAAGGGATTGAACTTTGATGAAAAAGATGCGTTTGTTGTGGAACAAACCACGGGACGGAACGACACCATACATTACTGGATAAAAGATTCTTTGCTCTACCAGCAGGATACATTGAAAGTAAGCCTTTCTTATTTGTATACAGACAGTTTGAAACAACTTTCTCCGCGAACGGATACTCTGAAACTCGTCTCGAAGGTGAGCTATAAGAAGCTGAAAGAGAAAGAACAGGAAGAGTTGGAAAAGAAGTTGAAGGAGCAGAAGAAGAAAAAGAAGAAAGGTGAAGAAGAGCCGGAACAAACCTCTTTCCTTTCTATGGATGTTTATGCGCCTTCTTCCATGGACGTATATGATTATATAACGTTGACTTTCACCGAACCTGTTGCCAGTTATAATGATACGGCTTTGCATGTGCGGCAGAAAGTGGATTCTTTGTGGCAGGATGTGCCGTTTGAATTTGTCCGGGATTCGCTGGATTTGAAACGCTACAATCTGTATGCCGACTGGAAACCCGGCGAAAGCTATGCCTTCGAAGTAGATTCTACCGCTTTCCACGGTTTATATGGTATGTTTACCGATAAAGTGAAGAAAGAGTTCAAAGTGAAGAACCTGGAAGAATACGGACAGATATTCTTTAATATAACGGGGGCGGACTCTGTGGCTTTTGTCGACTTGCTTGATGCTCAGGACAAAGTAGTGCGGACGGTTCCTGTGATTGATGGAAAGGCTGATTTCTATTATTTGAATCCGGGCAAGTACGGAGCTCGCCTGGTTAATGATACAAACGGAAATGGTGTGTGGGATACGGGCGATTACGCCAACAAACGCCAGCCGGAAATGGTTTATTATTATCCGCAGGTGTTGGAGTTCAAAGCCAATTTTGATTTGGTGCAAGATTGGGATGTGAAAGCCAAGCCGCTCGATAAGCAAAAACCGGATGAACTAAAAAAACAAAAACCAGATGAAGACAAGAAAAAGAAAAATAACAAGAATAGCAGCAATAGCGGCAATCGGAGCAATAACAACAGCAACCGTAACAGTGGCAGAGGTTATAGCTATTAAGCGAAAAAGAATATTAGCTTTATGTTTGTTGATAGCGCTCATCAGTCTGGGCAGTCCTCTTTCTGCCCAAGCACAATGCACGGCGGAAAACACTGCTTTCAAGTCGGGTGAGCATGTCATGTACGACCTGTATTTCAACTGGAAATTTATCTGGAAGAAGGTGGGGCTTGCAAGCTTGACTACGAATGCCACCACTTACCATTCCAAGCCCGCCTATCGCTTTAACCTTCTTTCGGTAGGTAGCAAGAAGACCGATTTCTTTTTTAAGATGCGTGATACCCTGACCTGCTATGTCAGCGATAAGCTCGAACCGCTTTATTTCAGGAAAGCTGCCGAAGAGGGAAAGCGTTATACGGTGGATGAGGCGTGGTTCTCCTATAATGACGGCAAATCGGTTGTGAAACAGAAACGAACCTGGCTTGACGGGACTATCCAGGAAATGGAATATAGTGACACCCGTTGTATCTTTGATATGCTGAGCATCCTTGCACAAGCTCGCTCTTACGACCCCAATGACTATAAAGTAGGCGACCGTATTCTTTTTCCGATGGCAACAGGCCGCAGGGTAGAGGAGCAGACCCTTATTTATCGTGGAAAGGAAGAGGTTGAAGCAAACAATGACACCATCTACCGTTGCCTTGTATTCTCTTTTGTAGAGTACAAAAAGGGAAAGGAGAAAGAAGTCATCACATTTTATATATCCGATGACAAAAACCACCTTCCCGTACGATTGGATATGTATCTGAACTTCGGTTCGGCAAAAGCTTTTCTGAAAAGCGTGAGAGGCAACCGCTATCCGATGACCTCCATCGTTACAAAGTAAACGGAAGCGCGTCTCCTTTTCTGAATACGCTGGACTCGAAAGTGGCGATTAATTCCCCTTTCTGATTGGTGATGTCTATTTGATAATATCCGGTACTGCGTCCCACGTAGCGTTCGCGTGCTTCGGCATACAACGTGTCGCCCGGTCCGCTACTGCGCAGGAAAGTGATGTTGGAAGAAAGTGAGAATGCCAGTGCTCCATGTGAATTGGCGGCTGCGGCAAGCGCGAGGTCTGCCAGTGTGAAGAGTGCTCCTCCCTGGGTGCGGCGTCCTGCATTGAGGTGCTCTTCCTTAATAATCAGACGAGCTTTGCTATATCCTTCTTTTATTTCCAGTAATTCTACGCCGACCTTATCGGCAAAGAAATCCTTCTTGAAAAACTCCTGTGGGGTCATAATATTTGACGATTAATGTTTTATGATTAATGATAGTGGACAAAAACAATTGTTTTTGAACGCAAATGTAATATTTTAGCTTTTAATTGGATGATTTGTGAGGGTCTTTTTGATTTAAGAGCGCTACATTTGTCCTCGAAAAGTAATAAAATATTAATAAATAAATCCCTTATTATGAAAACAGTCCTCACTACGTTGGGAGTTTCCCTCCTTATTTTGGCAGGTTGCACCGGGCAGAAACAAGCTGAAAGCAACTTTATTCAGGAAAATATTGATAATGCGGTAGCACAGAACACAATCCAGACAGACATTATCGAGAAATCCGGTAAAATCCTTAATCCGCGAACCATCCGCAAAGATGGCAGCATTGTGTATGTACCTATCGAAGACTGGTGTTCCGGTTTCTATCCCGGAAGCATGTGGTATATGTACGAACTCACTGGTGATAATAAATGGTTACCGTTGGCTGAAAAGTATACGGAAGCTTTGGATTCTGTACAGTATCTTACCTGGCACCATGATGTAGGTTTCATGATTGGTTGCAGCTATTTGAACGGATACCGTTTCGCCAACAAAGAAGCATACAAGCCGGTTATCATACAGACTGCCAAATCATTGTCCACCCGTTTCCGTCCCGGAGCAGGTGTTATCCAGTCTTGGGATGCCGATAAGGGCTGGCAAGGTACTCGTAGTTGGAAATGTCCCGTTATCATCGACAATATGATGAACCTTGAGTTACTGTTCGAAGCAACCAGACTTTCCGGTGACTCCACCTTTTATGATATAGCAACCAAACACGCCGATACTACTATGGCAAACCATTTCCGTGCCGACAACAGTTGCTATCACGTAGTGGACTATGACCCTGAAACCGGTGAAGTTCGTAAAAAACAAACCGCACAGGGATATGCTGACGAATCTGCATGGGCTCGCGGACAAGCATGGGCTTTGTATGGCTATACGATGTGCTATCGCTATACTCACGACCAAAAGTACCTGGATCAGGCAGAAAAAGTCTACAACTTTATCTTCAACAATAAAAATCTTCCCGAAGACCTCGTACCATACTGGGACTATGATGCTCCTAAAATCCCGAACGAACCTCGTGACGCATCTTCAGCAGCATGTACCGCATCCGCCCTTTACGAGTTGAGTACATATATTCCGGGCAAGGGCTATAAAGAAACTGCTGACAAGATTATGGAAAGCCTGGCAACACCTGCCTATCGTGCCGAAGTGGGTACTAACGGAAACTTCATCCTGATGCACTCCGTAGGCAGCATTCCTCACAACGCCGAAATCGATGTTCCTTTGAACTATGCCGATTATTACTTCCTGGAAGGCTTAAAGCGTAAAAGAGACTTGGAGGAAAAATGAGAAATCAATTTAATCTTTTAATAAGTGGTTTAGGTTTGTTCGCCTTGCAGGGGTGTAAAGCCCCTCAGGCAGAACAGGCGCAGCAACCGAATGTGATATATGTCTTTCCCGACCAGTTCCGTAACCAGGCCATGGAGTTCTGGGGACAGGAAGGATTTCGGGATAAGGTGAACTTCCGTAACGACCCGGTACACACTCCCCGTCTGAACGACTTTGCCAGAGAGTCCGTTGTGTTGACCTCTGTGATGAGTAACTGCCCATTGAGCAGCCCTCACCGTGGTTCATTGCTCACCGGAATGTATCCTAATAAAAGTGGTGTTCCATTGAACTGTAACTCCGACCGTCCCATCAGCTCTTTGCGCGAAGATGCCGAGTGCGTGGGTGATGTTTTCAGCAAAGCCGGATACGATTGCGCCTACTTTGGCAAACTGCATGCCGACTTCCCGACCCCCAATGACCCCCAACGTCCGGGACAGTATGTAGAAGACCGTATTCCTGCATGGGATGCCTACACACCCAAAGAACGCCGCCACGGATTTAATTACTGGTATTCTTACGGAACGTTCGACGAACATAAGAACCCCCATTATTGGGATACGGATGGCAATCGCCACGATCCTCATAAGTGGTCTCCATTGTGGGAAGCCGGCAAGGTGGTTTCTTACCTGAAGAACGAAGACAATGTGCGCGACACGAAGAAACCGTTCTTTATTATGGTAGGTATGAATCCTCCCCACAGCCCCTACCGTTCTTTGGACGACTGCATGGAGGAAGACTATAACCTCTATAAAGACCAACCTCTGGATAGCTTGCTCGTTCGCCCGAACGCTGACCCCAAAATGGAGAAGGCCGAAAGCGTACGCTATTATTTCGCTTCCGTCACAGGAGTCGACCGTGCTTTCGGCGAAATACTCGATGCCCTGAAAGAGCTTGGACTGGATAAGAATACAATCGTAGTCTTCGCATCCGACCATGGGGAAACCATGTGCAGCCAGCGTACCAATGACCCGAAGAACTCACCGTACTCCGAGTCCATGAATACACCTTTCCTGGTACGTTATCCCGATAAACTGAAACCCCGTGTGGACAATCTCATGATGTCTTCACCGGACATCATGCCTACTTTGCTCGGCTTGGCAGGCCTGTCGGATTCTATCCCGTCGGAAGTTCAGGGACGCAACTATGCACCGCTTTTCTTCGATGAAAAGGCGGAAGTCGTACGTCCTACCGGTGCTCTTTATATCCAGAACCTGGATGGAGAGAGAGAAGCCGATGGAAAGATTCGTTCTTATTTCCCCTCATCCCGTGGTTTCAAGTCGGCCCGTTACACATTGGCGCTCTATATTGACCGCAAAGACCATAAGTTGGTGAAGAGCCTGTTGTTCGATGACGAGAAAGACCCCTACCAGATGAATAATCTGCCTTTGGAACAGAATAAAGAAGTAGTGCAGGAACTGTGTGCCGAAATGGGCAAAGTTCTCAAGGAGATTGATGACCCCTGGTATAAAGAAGGTATCTTGTCTGATATGATACCTTATTAATGCTTCTTGGAGAAAATACTTTCCAGTATATTGCGAAGTAAATCTCCAAAAATACCGTCTGTTTCGGGATTGATATTCTCCCGCATTTGTTCGAGATTATGCTTCCCTCCATTCGGCGCTGTCTGTTGACGGCCGCTGATGGAGTCGGAAGCGCTCGGCAAGTAATGTGTAAGATACGGGTTTTCGGTTATAGGAGCAATCCCTGCCTCTTTTTGCGAGCGGCAAGACGACAAACTGTAGCAGAGTGCCAATACTAGAATGTATACTGTCTTTCTCATAACGTATGACTGCATTGATATCGACCCCATAAAGATAGTAATTACCTGCTTGATAAACAAAATATTAAGCTTGAAATTTATCATCATCGGACTGCTAAGATTTACCGCACCCCGATTTAGGGCTTAATGATAGTTGGGCTTTAATCATTTAAGTTTCACGTTATTCAGTCTGTCGTGATGTGAACCACTTCAGATGCCGATTGTTTTATCTTTCTCACATCCCTATTAAAATCCGAACGAGAAAGATGAAACGTAAATTATTGTTTTGGCTATTATTCTTCCCGCTGATGCTTTGGGCGCATGACCGTCCGAAGGTGGCCGTTGTGTTGAGTGGCGGCGGTGCCAAAGGGACCGCGCATATCGGTGCCCTGAAAGTGATAGAGAAAGCGGGTATCCCTATCGATTACGTAGTAGGTACCAGTATGGGAGCCATTGTAGGCGGACTCTATGCCATCGGTTACACACCCGAACAACTGGATAGCATGGTGAATGCCCAAAACTGGAAGTTCCTGCTCTCCGATGCGCCCAATCCTAAAGATGTATTATTAGACGACCGCTTGCGTTCCGAACGCTATGTACTCTCCATCCCCTTTTCTTTTAAATCCGCCGATGTTACGGATGCCGGAATAATCAAAGGCAAGAACCTGGCACGCCTGTTCTCCACGTTGACCGAAGGTTATCAGGATTCCACCAATTTCAGCCGCCTGCCCATCCCCTTCGCTTGTGTTTCCGAAAACCTGGTGAACGGTACCGAAGTCATCTTCCATCAGGGCATATTGGCCACTGCCATGCGTTCCAGCATGTCGATACCCGGAGTATTTGCCCCCATCTACCTCGATGGCATGGTGCTGGTAGATGGTGGCATGGTGAATAACTATCCGGTGGATGTAGCCCTCAGTATGGGTGCCGACCTCATTATCGGTGTCGATGTGCAGAGTCCGTTGCTGGACGCTGCGAAACTGAAGTCTGTAAAAGACATCTTCGGGCAGATTATCAACCTGCAAGGGGAAAAGAAATATCAGGAGAACCTGCGCAAGACCAATGTGCATATAAAAGTAGATGTTACCGGTTATTCTGCGGCAAGTTTCACCAAAGAAGCCATCGACACACTGATAGTGCGGGGAGAACGTGCCGCCCTCTCCGATTGGGATAAGCTGATTGCCCTGAAAAAGCAGATGGGGCTTACCGCTGATTATCAGCCCCACCGCCCGGGGCCTTTCCCTATCCCTGATGCTGCTGAACAGAAAGAAATTCCCGTTGACCCGCAGATAGCCGTTTCCGCTTCACGGGAGAATAAGCTGAACATCGGTTTCCGCTTTGATACCGAAGAATTGGCGGCCCTACAGGTAAATACAGACTTTTATCTGGGCAAGCAGAAAGAATCACAAATAGACCTTACGGCACGTTTAGGAAAGCGTACCATGGCACGTGTCGGATATAACTATCAATGGGGTACAGGCTGGCAGGCAGGACTGAACTACCAATTCGATTATAAAGACATTAATATTTATAATGAAGGCAAGCGCACCCTCGACCTCACGTTCACCCATCAGCAATTCCAGGCCGGAGTGGCAAAAGACTGGAACAAGATACAAGTGAGCGCGGGCATCTCCTTCCAGCACTACAATTACCACGACCTGTTGTCGCTCGAGCCGGTCGATGCCGTGATGTTCAGAAACGAATCTCTGTTCAGCTATTTTGGCGGATTGCTGTATAACAGCCTGAATGGAAGAAGTGTCCCCACCAAAGGCATGTCTTGGTCGGTGAACTATAACTTATATACCGACAATTTGTTCCAGTATAAAGACAACAACCCCATTTCCGCCCTTTCGGCACATTGGATGGGTTGTTTCACCCTGTCGAACTTCACCGTCATTCCCTCCGTCAACGGGAGGCTATTGGCGGGTGACAGTGATAATACCTTTGCCGTCACCAACATCCTTGGTGGCAACATTGCCGGGCGATACATGCCCCAGCAGATACCCTTTGTCGGTATCAACCGTGCCGAACTGGCTTCGGGTACATTGATAGTAGCCGGTTTGAAACTTCGCCAGCGTTTATTCAAAAATCAATATGTATTGGTAACGGGTAATTACGGGCGCAGCTCCGATAAACTGCATGAACTTTTTGAGTCGGAACATTCATACGACTTGGTAGGTACGGGCATTGGCTATATGTATAACAGCTTCCTGGGTCCTGTGGAGATACAACTCAATTGGTCCAATCAGACTAAGAAAGTAGGTTGGTATGCCGGATTCGGCTTTATCTTTTAATCCTTTTTCCGGTTTAGATTTTCTTAAAAATACATTCTGCGTCATCCTGTCGAAAGATTTCTTCTTTTTATTATAGGAAAAGAGATTATTCGACAGGGTGACACCGAATGCTGTGGATATCAATCACTACTTATTCAGTTTCTGTTCATTCTTATCATCCTTAATTTCAAAATTAAGGACGGTGAATTATCCGTATTTAAATTGAGATTGGCTTAGAATTCGCTATATAATAATATTATAAAATGTATATTAAATATTAAATAAATTAACGTATATCGTTTGCGTTTCCATTTGCGTGTATTAAAATTGTGTAATTTGGGTTAATTGAGTTAACGCGGGAATATGTGTCTTATGTAAACTATATTTTTATAAAAAATAAAATGAGAAATAAAATGAAAAATGTAAGTTTTTTATTGTCCTTTTTGTATTTAGTCTGTGCATGCTCAACGCTAGATGATGTAAACTGTATTGATACGATTACTGACAATACTCCATTGACAAGGAGTTTTGAGGATGTTACTTGGGATTGGACTAAGCCTGAGAGTTTTACTTATGCTTATATTCAAGGTGTAGGCAAACGGAAAATTAGTAGTCCGTTTAATACAGAATCAACTCCAAATCGGGATTTAAATCTTATAATTGCGCAAAAAGATTATTTACCACAGCAGGGCTGGGTACTATTGGATAAAGTATTAGGGAGTCCGATAAGTATGGTCGAAACCCCATATCCATATTTTATCTTGTATAATAGATATAAAGGTATAATGAGACTCTTTATGTTAAATACAAATCAAAATGAACATAATAGAGCTATGATAACATTAGAATGGGGAACAGGTTCTAAGACTGCATTATTAACTTATTCTAATAAGTATCCTCAGCCTGATGATTATTATGTCAATAATGAAACCCAAGAAAAGGTTTCTAATATTGTGGATGATTACTATAATTCTTCTTGGTTTGTTTCAGATTTTTTGGTAGCATTTGATCATACTTTAGATCCTACGAAAAATTATAATCTTTCTATTAAAATATATTCTCAAGTTGAATCAAACTTAAATATGAATGGCAAATTTCATTTTGAAACAACTTCTGCTTCTTTGCTAAGTAATACAAATTCCTCAGGTTCAACTAATATACTTGCTGATGCTGGTAATTTTATTAATAAATTACCCGGGAGTAATGAAATAGAGAAGGGGCTTAAACAACTTAAATTAAAGATTGATTCTACTAATATAGAAGGAAAACAAAATTTATATAATAAAATTGCACAGTTGACGAACTCTCTTGCAGATGGAAGTTTTGGGCAAATACTTAAAACAGTAGGAGGAATATCTAGTGGTCTTAAAGGAACTGTAGGTGTACTAACTAGTATATTTAAGTTATTTATAGGAAAATCTACATCGGCAGGACCTACTTATGTAGAATTGATGCCGACGGTTTCAGATGGAAGTGCAACGCTTGAGGGTACAATTTCTACTACAACTAATGCAACGCAATGTGTTTTACAGTTACCTGGTACGAATCATATATATTCTGATGGAAGTATTAATATAAATGGTTTGCCTATTTATGATAAGCCTTTGGGGATTTTTAGCTTAGAGTCATTGCCGACTATTAGAATGAAGAAGGCTTATGCTGTCGGTTACCATACAATTGTACATCCAACTCCACATGGAAGTACTGAAAGTGATATTGATGTGGCAGATGTATATGAGTCCTATTTATGTGATGATTTTATAAGAATTGCTTTAAACAAAGAGTGCGGTTTAGAATATGTATCAGGAACTGCACAAATTGTGTCTTATGATATACCACATGTTGCTCGTAGAAGTTCTGATAGTAGAGTAAAAAAATATTTGGATTCTAATATTTATGAGGCATTAGATGATAAATCATATGCAACTCGTCCTGTTAGCTTAGACAAGTTTAAAGGTACTTCTTTCTTAGCACAAGGCGATAAAGTTTATTTAAAACTTAATTTAGTATTTAAACCTACTGATGCAAATGCGGAACAGACTCCAGTGCTGATTTCACAAATGTATTTGCTGTCAAAAATTGATAATGTTGGAGTAAATATGCCTATTAGTGAGGCTTTAAATTATGCGAAAACACATTCCTTTGAAATATTTCCTGCAACATCTGAACAGGATCCGGCAAGTTCAATTGCTGGTATGGATGCTTTAGTGTTAACAAAATATTAATTATCATGAGGTATTTATTTTTGGTAACAACTGTTTTTCTAATTTGGTCTTGTGATGAGAAAAAAGAGATTATCATAGAAAAAGCTCCTATTACTTATTTTATGTTTATTAAGCAAGATGGACTTATATATCAAAGTATTGATTTTGGAGTAAGGCTAGATTATAAAAATGGAAATGTGCGAGAAGTAAATCGTATAAGTTTCCGCAAGAAAAAGTGGGATGATACAATATCTATTTGTATTCCTCGAGATACCAATCAGATGTATTCTTATAATTATTCAATTAAGTTGAATACTGTGGATATGGCGTGTGTTATAGTTTCTCCTATAATGAAAGATTTTGGTAGGGATACGCTTCTTTTTTATTATCCTCAAGATACAGTAGGTTGTTCTGTTTATAAAGTTATGCGTTAATAAAAAACTGTTCAGAAAAACGTAAAGATTGAAATTCTATTTTGTTTCATATTATTTAATATTAAAAGAGAGCATGTCAAAACTAAAATGAACACTCTGAAAAGTTACAGATTATAACTGGTAAACATAAAAGAACCGTATCATTGCTCAAAAATAGAGTTGATACGGCTCTTTTTATTACTGATGAAAGGTGTCAAGTTTCAGATTAAAAGTTCATATTTTCTAAAGCTGAGTTTTGACATACTTTCTTTTAGTATTTTTTGATAAAGTTCCTATAGAGAAAACGCATAGTTTAACTTATTTATTCAGTTGCCATCTACATCCATCTTTACTATCTTTAATTTCAAAGCCTAGTGCAGTAAGTTCGTCACGGATTTTATCAGAAGTAGCCCAGTCTCTATTAGCTTTTGCTTTCATACGTTCTTCTAGCAACATATCCACTACTTTACCGAAAGCAACTTCACGCTCTTCATTTGAATTGTTTTCTTCTTTTAGTCCTAAGATATCGAACATGAACAAATGAAAAATATTCTGTAATTTAGAAATATCTTTTGCCGCAATCTTAGCCTTTTCAGCATAAACTGAATTTATAAAGCGAGCAGCATCAGATAAATGTGCGATTACGATTGGTGAGTTTAGGTCGTCATTCATTGCATTATAGCATTTCTGTTCCAATTCTTGTATATTGAAATCTGATTTTTCAATATTCCATGGATTTAATTTGGGAATTAAACTGTATGCTTGTAATAATCTGTTTAAACCTCTTTCGGCAGCCTGCAAGGCTTCGTTGCTGAAGTCCACCGTACTGCGGTAGTGAGCTTGCAGAGTGAAGAAACGGATGGTCATCGGCGTGTAGGCCTGCTCCAGCATGGGGTGCGTACCCTTGAACAACTCTTCCAGCGTGATGAAATTGCCGTATGATTTTCCCATCTTCTGTCCGTTCACGGTCAGCATATTATTATGCATCCAGTAGCGCACCATGTCCTTGCCCTGGCTGGCTACCGATTGTGCAATCTCGCATTCATGGTGCGGGAAGATAAGGTCCATTCCGCCCCCGTGGATATCGAAGTTCTCTCCGAGGTATTTCTTTCCCATAGCGGTACATTCTGCGTGCCATCCGGGGAAACCGTCGCTCCACGGGCTGGGCCAGCGCATGATGTGTTCCGGCTGCGCACACTTCCACAAGGCAAAGTCGGCAGGGTTGTGCTTTTCGCTTTGGCCGTCCAGTTCGCGGGTAGTGTTCAGCACATCGTCCAGATTACGTCCGGAGAGTTTGCCGTAATGATGGTCTTTATTGTATTTTTCTACGTCGAAGTAAACGGAACCCTCGCTTTCGTAAGCATATCCGTTCTTCAATATCTCTTTTACCAGTTCTATCTGCTCGATGATGTGTCCGCTGGCATGCGGTTCGATGCTTGGGGAAAGCACATTCAGCGCGTCCATCGCCTGATGATAACGGTTGATGTAGTATTGCGCCACTTCCATCGGCTCCAACTCTTCGAGGCGTGCTTTCTTGGCAATCTTATCTTCGCCCTCGTCCGCATCGTGTTCCAGGTGCCCGACGTCGGTGATGTTGCGTACATAGCGCACTTTGTAACCGATATGCGTAAGGTAGCGGAAAAGCAAATCAAAAGTAATGGCAGGACGTGCATGTCCCAAGTGCGGGTCACCGTAAACGGTCGGTCCGCAAACATACATGCCTACATGTGGAGCATGCAAAGGCACGAATAACTCCTTTTTTCTATCTAAGGTGTTGTAAATGGTCAGTTGTTGTTCCATAACGCTTGATAATTAATTCTTTTGAAGACACAAAGGTATAATAAATCTGTGAAAAATGATTAGCAGAAAGAATTTCTTATATTAAATTGTTGCTTAAAAGTCGTTTATTTGAATTATTGTTACTTTCTTTGACAAAGAATAACTTTAAAAATAAACAATTATGAAAAAGAACTTATTTATTGTCTTTTGTTTTGTAGGTATTTTATCTATAGTATTTTTATTAGAAAGTGAGACTAAAAAAGGGAAAATGAGTAAAATACTGTTGGCTAATATTGAGGCTTTAGCTTCTGATGAAGGAGGAGGGAAGAGCGAAAGTAAGGAGTCGAAGACTAAACAGGCAGGTCCATATTTAGTTACTATAAGAGGGGAAGAACAATATGCATATTTAGTAACAACAGTAACTAACTGTTTTGGAATAGGAGTGGTTGAATGTGAACCGGGTACAGAAAGTCAATGGGTACCGGTTAAATGATTATGAAATTAAAGATATTGTTTATAACTAGCATTTTTCTATTGTTTATTTCTGGCTGTACGAAGAAAAATGTGAATGGTTCCGATGAGGTAATTCCTGTTGTGGAGATTGATGAATTGGTGAATGATACTAGTTTTTTAGACAGTGCATCTCTTTTTATACCCGAGACAAAGCAAAATGCTTTGATACATGGGGTTGATAGAATCATAGAGAATGAAGACCGCTTTCTGATTCTGGATATAGAAATGAAGCAAGTGCTTGGCTATGCTAAATCAGGTAAACATTTGTTTACGATTCATGCAGTCGGCGGTGGGCCTGGTGAATATGTAAATCTTTTCGATATGGCTATAGATAGGCAAGCAAAGAGATTGTTGTTACTTACTTATCCTCCGGCCATCCAGTATTATACCTTCGATGGAATTTATGAACGTACCGAATGTTTAGAGTCTATTTATAAGTCTTTGGCTGTTACGAAGCAGTATATCTATCTACGGAAAGAAACTTATGCAAACAATCATTTGTCCGATTACTCTTTATTAGCTATAGAAAAAGAAACCGGACACCGTCATTCTTTGTGGAAACCATTGCCTGAGATTGCACCTTTCTGTACGTTTGGTACTATGTCAATGACTGGAAGTAACCCGGTATATCTTACCCGCAAATTTGATAATGCAATATATGCAATAAAAGACGGTCTGATAGAAGAAGGTTATACTATAGATTGGGGTGATAAGGCCTTTCCTGTAACTTCTGAGAAACGAACCTATACGTGTGAAGAGTTGAACGAGATGTGTCAAAAGAACAAATACGTTTATACAATGACCGATTTGTGTGATATGCCGGGATATCTGCTCTTTCGAACCAACCAACCCGGACTTTGTATCCTATCTAAAGAAAATAAACAAGTAAAGAATTATCATCTTATCATGAATACGGACTACCAACTCGTCATGCCTAATTTTATTCCGGTTGAAGGTGGTGGAAGACGTATCTTTTTTGTTTATCCTGCAGACATACTTAAAATGTCAGTGCAGAAAGATGAAAAGCATCCTAATGATAATCTATCCTACTTGTTAGAACAAATATCAGAAGAAAGTAATCCGGTTTTCTTTAGTTATTTTGTGAAGTAAGCTTCTTCTTGGCAATGTCTGTATGAAGAGATATACTTTGCTTAGTGAAGGTCTTGCGTTCCCGCTAAAGAGGGAATCCATTCCCAATGAAGTGGGAACGCGTTCTCTATGTAGAGGGAATACGTTCTCAACAGAATGAGAATAAAGTCCCACTCCGTTGAGACTTAGTGGGACATGTACTTCGTTGATAATAAGTGAGTAATAAAGAAATCCCGTCTATCCGTTTTCACGGTTTCCCCAATCGTATTCTTCGGTATAGCTATCGTATACGGGAACAGAAGTGATACCATTCTGCTCGAAAATGTGGGCAATCTCGGATTGCTCTGCCGGTGAAAGGGAACGTTCTTTGTTCAGAATGCGGTAGTAAGTCGTTCTGGAATAGAGGCTACGGATTTTTCTTTTCAGCAGTAAAGCCGTTTTGTAGGGGATATTGTCAAAAGTAGCGGTCAGTCCCCAGGCAAAGCGGATTTTTGCGGAGCTTTTGAAGTGAGGACAGTGTGTAGCATCTTCGGGATAGGCAGCCGGGTTCACTGCAACAAGGTAGGGGTATTTCTTCGGGGCGTGGAGCGCAGCCAGACGCCGCAGGCAGTTGTCACCGAGGGGGCAAGCTTGGTTGAGGCAGTGGATGTAATTGGAAGGAACCAGCTGATAGTCGAAATCGTCTTTCATTGTGATTTTGTTTTTGTTTTGTTTTTAGCAAGCAAATGTAGTGAATTAATTCATCCTTTATTACACTTGACAGGTGTAAAATGCCGGACAGGAAATAAGAATTGAAAGCTATAAACAAAACATGAGGTGGTCTCAAGACAGAAAAACGACTATCATTTTGTTCTGTCATCCTGAGACAACCTCATGAATTGAAAATGTATGTTATTGTTCTACAACAAATTCCTTATAATCTGTATAGAAGAGGTCGACCGTAGTCTCTTCCGGAAGGAAAACACTGCGGTAGCGTACCTTACTACCGGCTCGTACGCCAAAACTACATTCTGTTTCAATAGGCATCAACTTGTGGGTCATTTCTTCCCCGTCCTCCGAGATATACTTGATTTCGGTATACTGTATCTGCGTGGACCCTGTGCTCAGCCAAACAATCTTCAGTTGTCCGTCTTTATAGGTCGTACTTGTAAGAATGCGGTTTTGGATGGATTCCTGATAATCGTTACCGTATGCACTTCCCAAGGCTTCCACTGTCAGAGACTTGTATTTCATGTTTGCATCATAAATGATGAACTTGAAAGTGGTGGCTATACCCTCGTTCACGTCGGGTATCTCTATGGAAACAGGGTCGGAACGTAGCGGATGCTCCGGGTCGCGCACCAGAGGAATGCAGATGGAGTCAGTGTCCCCGTTGTATTTCACAACCAGGTTTTTGGCTTTGACATCCGAAAACCAGACATCTGCCAAGACACGGTTCTTACCGGAAAACATGTGTATGGAGTCCGGTTTGCCCAAATAGATTTGTTCTCCCCGGTCCAAATAAGGTTCGTGCAGATGATTGATGTCCGTACATGAAAAGAATGTGGTCAATCCTGCCAATCCTATCAGCGATATGTATAATTTGCTTTTCATAATCTATATTTTTAGTTTTCTGCTAAACTGCCATAAAAAGTTAACTCTGCCATGTGGATGAAGTCTTTTACGCCTCCCCATGTTTCTTCCACTTCTATGCGAATCCATTGTACGGCGGGTGCCTCGATGGGTATCAGCACATCTTCCCCGTTGTTGCCCACTGCCTGGTCGTCGGAGTTGGTCTGCTGTAGAGGAAGTCCGGAAGGTTTCGTTGATGTAAATTCCGTCAATAAAATCCAGCCGTTGTTAGGGTCGGTGATGTCCAGTATCACACCGCCGCTTGTGGCAGGTACTCCATACACTTTGAAGCGTTTGGGGTTGCCATGTGCAAATAGATACTTCCAACTGCTTCCTCCGGTGCGTTGGTAATACTTGAAGCGGCTCAGTTTCACCAGGCGTCCCAAATTCATACCGAAGTTGAAAGGCCATTTCTGACCTACTTTTGAGTGGTAATGGTCATCATTGGTTCCCCAACTATTGTTCCATAATTTTCCATACGGAGTTTTGGAACTGTTGTACACTCCCGGGTCACCATATCCCGGTACCACATATTTAGCAAACCTGTCCGAAGGGATTTGGATTTCGTAGATGGGATAGAATGTCTCGTCTTTCACATCGGTCTGGTTTCCCCAATGGTCGGTGATGGTGATGGCAAAGCGTCTTCCTTCCGTTTCCGAAGTTTCGGTGGAATAACCACGCACGAAGCCGACACCTTCCGCCGCTTTGGTATAGAAGTTTTGTGCACTCACCATCTCTCCGTATTCGTTGGGGGTGGTTACGGAAATGGTGATTTCTTCTTCTGTTTCATTCTTCCATTTCAGGCTTAAACCACCGAAGTCGCTTGCCACCTGCATTTCATCAAAGATTTTGTATATGGGGTTGTCCAACGGAGTGACTTTTACAATCACCGGTTCGGACTCATTGCCGCTTCTGTCTACGGTGGTCACTTTGATGTCGTGTTCGGCTGCCTTTCCAAATCCAAGTACTTCCAACTCGTTTACATAGGCCGATGCCTTTACTTCCATATCTTTGCCGTTGTTCAGTTTATAGGTAGCCTTTACATAAAGTAAATCTTCGTCAGCCGGTAAATCATAGCTTATTACAGATTTGCCTTCTTTATTGGTTACGTTGTAATTACTGATTGTTCCCGGTGCCACGGTATCTATCGCATATTGCCCTTTTTCAACTTCGGTGCAAGCACTTACTATAAGAAAAACAGCTAACAGGCTTCCTAGTTTTAATAGATGTTTCATGATATATATATGTTTTTATTTGCGTACAACATTTATTGCCATCCCGGATTTTGTACTAGGTTCGGATTGGCTAGGAGGGTGGATTCCTGAATGGGGAACAGGTAATCCTTGGAACCGAACTTCGGCTTGAACATGGTCGTCACGGTGTAGTATTCCTCGGCTGTGACGCCTTCCGTATTCCAACCTTTGACTGGTTCGTTCATGAAAGTTGTCAATAGTTTCCAGCGACGTTTGTCATAATATGCCTTTCCTTCAAATGCTAATTCTATCAGGCGTTCCCTACGGATGATTTCGCGCATGCCTCCCTTGGTTTTGTATTTGCTTTTATATTGCGGGCGGGCGTATGTGTTCCAGGTCTCTTTGATTCCTTTAAGACCGGCACGGTTGCGGATTTTATCTACATACTCGATGGAGAGGTCGTCGGAAGCCGAGTTGTCGTTGGGCAGGCATTCGTTGATGGCTTCGGCATAGAGCAGATAAAGGTCGCCCAGGCGCATGATGGGGAATGGGAAACGGTCGTTCTTCCAAGAGCCGGAGGTGGTGACGCTACAATCGATGGAAATGAATTTCTTGTCGAAATATCCTGTTCCCGAATAGTTGATGATACCGTTCTTTCCGGCATCTTCGCCTGCATAGCTGAATATCTTGTGCTGTTTCATTTCGTCAGAGGTCAGTCCGTCTATGCCGGACAGATAGAACAAGCCCCGGTTGAAACCTACATTGGCATAAAAACGCGGTTCACGGTCGAGGTGCAACTTGGCTGTACGTTCACCGACTACGGCATAGCGATAGTGGCTCTGGGGGATGGTGGCGATGTCATAGCGGTTGTTATAATCCCAAGTTTCGTCTTCATCGATGGGCAAACCGTTTTTAGTATAATAGTTCTCCACCGTGCGGAGTGTCGGTCCATGTTGTGAATTGGCTCCGGCCGTACGGAAATAACTCTGATTGATGGTTATCAGGATATTGCGTACAATGCTGTTGTTGTCATTGCGGCTGTCTCCCCAAATCAGTTCATTGTTCCATTTGGCGGTCATCACTTTGTTCAGGGCATTCATCTGGCGGGTCTCGAAAGACATGGCGGACGGGGCCGCGTAGTCATTGATGGTGTAAAGTGCTCTTTCACCGGGGCCATTCAATGTGATGTCACAGAACTCTACTGCCTCTTTGCAAGCCTGGCGTGCTCTTTCCCACTTTTGCGGGTCGTATTCAGGGTTAATCAGTTGTACGCCCCTGTTGTCCTTAAAGTTGGTATAGTCGGCATTGCCGTTGAACAGCGGACTGGCGGCGGTTACCAAAATCTTGGCTTTCATGGCATAGGCTATCGCACCATTGATGCGTCCGGCATCGGAAATGGGATTTTCGGTTCTCGGAGGCAGTTCGTCCTTGGCTTCGTCGATTAACTGGACGATGTAATCCACTACCTCTTCAAAAGGTTCGCGATATATCTGCATTTCTTTCTCCGTAGCATCAATAGGCAGGTTTTCCTTTATCAAAGGGATGGGACCGTATAGCTCGGCCAGATACCAGTGATAATAGGCTTTCAGGAACTTTACCTCGGCAGCCCATTGTGCCCGCAGGCCGGTATCGATGTCTTTCACCAAGTCCAGGTTTTCCAGGAATATGTTGCAGCAACGGAGGGCATCGAACAATTTCTTACCTCCTTTGTCTCCATCCCAATAATTATAATTGGGTGAGGAGATATTGTTGCCCACATTCGTGGCATAGTATCTGCTTTCCCGTAATATTTCATACGCATTCCAGACCTCTTCACCGAGGTTCAGTCCCGGATTGTTATCTACATTTACCCAGTTGGGTAAGAAAGAATAGCATGTATACAGATATTTCTCCGCTTCTATTCTGTTGCGGAATGCATATTCGATGGTAGCTACGTTATCGGGTACTACGTCCAGATAATCACATGAATTGAGTGAAGTCGCGGCCAACATCAAGGCTATGATATAGTTTCTTTTTTTCATGATAATCTAATTGTTTTTAAAATCCTACTTGGATACCGATATTATGAACTCTTTGTATGGGATATCCTAAACCGTTGCCCGCCATTTCCGGGTCCCACAGGTCAAATTTACTAAAGGATAGAAGGTTGCTTCCACTGTAATAAATTCTCAGCTTGGACATGAACATTTTCTTTATTAACTTCTGTGGGAATGAATATCCTACTTCTACAGACTTCAGGCGTAGGAATGAACCGTCTTGCATGAACCAGGTGCTGGTACGGTTGTTGTTCGAAATGACCGTGTTGCTTAAACGCGGCCACAGTGCATGCAGGTTCCGGTTATTCTCGCTCCAGTGGTTGTCGGCGTATGCTTGTAACAGTTGGTTTTGTCCCAGGCCGCTTAAGTCGGTGTCGTCTATAAACGGATGGGTAGTTCCTGTCTTGTTACCTACATTCAGCCAAAAGGATTCACGGGCAAGGCCTTGGAAGAAACAAGAAACATCGAGCCCTTTGTATCCTGCCGAGAGTCCGAAACCATATACTATCTCCGGGTCGGTAGGGAAACCTATCGGCACTTGGTCGGCATCTGAAATGATGCCGTCGTTGTTTATATCCTTGTATTTGATGTCACCTGCCATATATTCACCAAATTGAGCAGGCGAATTAGCGATATCTTGCTCGTCAACAAACAAACGTTCTGCCACATATCCCCATCTCTGGCTGATGGAACGTCCTACTCTTGAACGCCACGGGGTTTTGGAATAATCGTTCTCTTCATATTTGGTCACTTTGCTGGTGGCATAGGTGAAATTAAATCGTCCTTGCATCCAAAAGTCTTTGTTGAAAGAGTAATTGTAGTCGGCCGACATATCGAAACCGGAACTTTCGGCTTCGCCCACATTGGCTCGTACATCGGCTTGGAGTCCCATGGTTGAGGGAACACCGGAGCGGGTTTGCAGGATATTGGTTCGCTTCTCGCGGAAGTAATCCATTTGTACGTCTACCGCGTTCAGCAGGTTGAACTCAGCTCCCACATTCAGCTTTCTGGCAATTTCCCATGTGATGTAGGGGTTGGCGTAGCGTTTAATGGCAATACCGTTTTTGGAAGTATTGAACTCCGTACCGAAGGTATATCCGTAGCTGCTTTCGTTCATACCTACTTCAGACAAATAGAAAAAACGGTCATCGTTGCTGCCAATGGCATCGTTTCCAACCAGACCGTAGGTGGCTTTCCACTTCAGGTTGGGTAACACTTTAGTAATCCATCCTTTATAGAATTTCTCATTGGACATGACGTAACCTAAGCCGACGGAGGGGAAGAAGCCAAAGCGTTCGTTGTCGGCAAAGCGTTCGGAACCGTTATAACCGAAGTTGGCTTCTAAGAAATAACGGTTGTCGTAGGCATAGGTGAAACGTCCGGAAAGTCCCATGTTGCGGTAGGGTAGTGAAAGTTGCAGGGAAGAGGCGTTTGCGTTCAGCCTGTTTTGTAGGGTGAAAATCAGCATTCCGCTTACTGCATGCTTTTCATTGAAAGTACGGTCGTAGCTTACTGCCGCTTCCATGTAAGTATTGGTCGTGATATTCTTTCCGCCTTCATTATACCCCAGGTATTCAGTCCCTTTATCAGGATTAAGCTCGGATAGAATATAGGAGTCGTCAATGGGGTTATAGTTTCCTGCCATATAATAGAAAGGTTCGTAATAACGCGATACATCAAAAGATGCATCCCTGGTGGTACTGAACAATGCCCTGGCTTTTAATCCTTTGGTGATAAACTTCAAGTCCTGGTTCATTTCGAATTGTGCCAGAATCTTTGAGGCGCTCTTGTCTTTATATCCCTTTACCATGTCGGCATAAGGGTTAATATAAAGTGAAGTGCCTTCTGCATAAGCGTTACCGAACATTATATGCTGAACATGCTCTGTGGATTTGGTCTGCGGGTAGTAAGCGGGGAACTCCACAGGGGAGGTTTGCATGATTTTATTATATAAGGTGGTACCGCCGTCAATGGGACCGGTCTGGTCTTCAATGGTTGTGTAGAGACGCACCACCATTTTAGTCGTTTTGGTGACGTTGATATTTACATTCGAACGAACCGAATAACGTTTCACGTTGATATTGCTGTTGAAGTTATTTCTTTTATCCACTTTCATCAGACCGTGGTCCTGATTGAAAGTAGCGGCCACATAGTAACGTGCCACGGAACCACCGCCACTCAGGTTCAAATTATAGCGTTGATTGGCGACAACATCCTTCATCATCATGCTATACCAGTCTGTTGCCGGATACATATAGGGATTGGTGCCGGCAATGGTATTGGCTATTTTTTCTTGGGAATAAGGAACGCCTCCCAGCGGATTACGTGTACGGAAAGCTTCATTGCGAAGTTCCATATAGGTAATAGGATCGGCTAAGTCTACTTTGCTTGTTGGGGATGAGATAGAATTTTCAATACGGAATTCTACCTTGGCTCTGCCTTCCTTGCCTTCTTTTGTCGTGACTAAAATAACGCCGTTGGCTCCACGGGCTCCATATAACGCTGTTGCTGTGGCATCTTTCATGATAGAGAAACTTGCAATGTCATCCGGTTGCAGGCGGGATAAGTCGGAAGAAGTTATTTCCAGACCATCCATTAGAATAAGGGGGCCTTTGGCATAACCGAAAGTGGTGACACCACGAATGAAAAAGTCAGCATTATCCATGCCGGGCTCACCGCTACGTTGATAAGAGATTAAACCTGCCACGCGTCCGGCCAAAGCTGTGGTAAGATTGGATGTAGGGGCTTTTAATTCTGCCGGCTTTATTGCTGATACAGAGGCGAGAACACTCTCTTTCTTTTGTTTGGCGAATGCGACAACGGTTACTTCTTCCAGTTCATCCGCTTGTTCCTTGAGTTGGACTACTTTGTCACGGCGTATTACACTTGCAGAAATGACCTTTGTTTCCATTCCCAAATAAGAGATTTCTAAAATAGCGTTGGAGTTTACTTCTATGGAGAAGTTTCCGTCGATATCGGTAGTGACTCCTTGTGGAGTACCTTGGATTACAATGGCTGCGCCGGGCAATGGCTCTCCTACGGAATCAATGACTTTCCCCGTTATTTTTACTTTTTGTTGTGTTACCGCATGGCTGGCTGTAACTTCCTGTATACCTGTACTTGGGAAGCTGTTGGCTAATAGCGGAGACGATGCAATGGACAAAATCGTTACCATCAATCCTCGGCATAGTTGCCGGTTTACTTGCTGACGTAACGAAAATGGTGTGTCGTTTTTCATGCTCTTTTAAGATAAATAGTTAAACATTTGAGATTGTGATATTTTTCGAAAAATAATTCTGGCGCAAAACTAATTAGTGATGATATTGATAGCTTTCAATTTTATATCAAATCCTTGCAAAAACAAACAGGCTGTTTAAAAAAGGCTCCTAATGTGTATTTGATTGGTGCTAACAAAAGCGGTTGTATGCTTTAAAGTTTGCGAGTTGGTTCATCCTTTATTATTTTTGCATCCATGAATTCTGATAAACGTGTATTGCTAGGCATGAGCGGTGGTACGGATAGCTCCGTAGCGGCCATGAAGTTGCAGGAGGCAGGCTATGAAGTAACCGGCGTGACTTTTCGTTTTTATGAAGCCGGAGGTACGGAGTATCTGGAGGATGCACGTGCCTTGGCGGCAAGGCTGGGGATAGAACACATTACGTACGATGCGCGGGATGTTTTCCGCTCACGCATCATCCGCTACTTTGTAGATGAATATATGAGGGGGCATACGCCTGTACCCTGTACCCTCTGCAACAATGAATTGAAGTGGCCGCTTCTGATGAAGCTTGCCGATGAGAGGGGGATTTACCGGATTTCTACGGGGCACTATGTGCGCAAAGTCCTGTCAGGTGACAAGTATTACATTGCGCCTGCGGCAGATAAGGATAAAGACCAGACTTTTTTTCTTTGGGGATTGAAGCAGGATATCCTGCAACGCATGCTTCTGCCTATGGGAGAACTCACTAAAAATGATGCGCGTGCCTATGCTGCCGCTCGTGGCTTTGAGCGGGTGGCGACAAAGAAAGATAGTATAGGTGTATGCTTCTGCCCGCTTGACTATCGTTCTTTTCTGAGACGTGAAGTGCCTGCCCTCCAGTTGCCTGGACGGGGGAAGTTTGTAGATGAACAGGGACGTTTCTTGGGTTGGCACGAGGGGTATCCTTTCTATACTGTAGGTCAGCGCCGTGGTTTGGGACTCCAACTGAACAGTGCCGTATTTGTGAAAGAAACCAGAAAAGGGAGTAATGAGGTAGTACTTGCCCCGCTCGCTTCTTTGTATAAAATCGAAATGCGGCTGAAGGACTGGAATCTGGTGGATGAGGAAAAGGTATTTAATTCAGAAAAGATTATAGTGAAGATACGCTATCGAAAGCAGGCTAATCATTGCAGGGTTATACTGGATGCTGATGGGTACTTGCTGGTTTCATTACTGGAACCTTTGGAAGCGATAGCTCCCGGACAAGCAGCAGCTTTCTATGATGAAAACGGTTTGTTGCTGGGGGGTGGAATTATCATTTAATGCAGGCAATGAAAAGAGGGTATTTCAAAACAAAAACTAGCTTACTATTTGTTTCTTTTTAGGCACAGATTACGCGGATTTCACGGAAAAAAGAAAATCTGTGAAATCCGCGTAATCCGTGCCTAAAAGAAATCTTCATGTGTATTTTGACACATCTTCTTTTCGTTATATCAAAATGACTTTACTTATTCAATTCCAGCATCTCCTCGATATATTCACGGGTATTGCTGAGGCGTGGTATCTTGTGTTGTCCGCCGAGCTTGCCTTTGTTGTTCAGCCAATCATGGAACAGGTTCTCGCGTGCCACGATTATTTCCAGCGGTTGCAGGGCAAGATTGTTCTGGCGCTTGGCTTCGTAGTCGGAATTGACTTCTTTCAGGGTATCGTCTAATATCTCGGCGAATTTCTCCAGGCTATCCGGCATCTGCGCAAACTCTACCAGCCATTGATGGCGGCATTTGGCATGTTCGTCCATAAAGACAGGGGCGGCGGAATAGTCCACAATCTGCGCTCCGGTGGCGGCACATGCCCTGGCTAAGCCTTTCTCCGCATTATCTACAATCAATTCTTCACCGAAGGCGTTGATGAAATGCTTCGTACGTCCTGTAATGACGAATTTATAAGGATGATTATTTGTGAACTTCACGGTATCTCCAATCATGTATCGCCACAAACCGGCGGAGGTGGAGATTACCATGGCGTAATTCTTATTCAGCTCAACCTCTTCGAGACAGCAGACGCGGGGATTTTCTTTTCCCACATCTTCCAGCGGGATGAACTCGTAGAAGACACCATAGTCAATCATCAGCAGCATGGAGAGGTCGTTCGGGTCGCTTTGAGTGCCGAAGTAACCTTCGGATGCATTGTATGTTTCCACGTAATGCATTTTGGAGCTTTTGATGATTTGCTTGTATTGTTCGCGGTAGGGGGTGAAAGCTACACCACCGTGGAAGAAGACTTCCAGGTTAGGCCATATTTCTTCCAATGTCTGTTTCCCGTTTTTCTCGAGTATATGCTTGATGAGTACCAGCATCCATGACGGTACGCCGGAAAGGTTGGTGACATTGGTGTGCAGGGTACTGTTGGCAATGGCTTCTATTTTAGGTTCGAACTTATCCATAAGGGCAATCTGTTTGCCCGGTACCCGTATGAAGTTTACCAACGGGTTGATATTCTCTATCAGGATTGCGGACAAATCGCCTACAAGACTGTGATTGGAGTTGAGGTTAGGGCTGTGGCTGCCTCCCAGTATGAGCCCTTTCCCTGAGAAAAAGCGGCTTTCGGGATTTTGCCCCAGATAGATGGCGACCGCATCTTTCCCGCCTTGATAGTGCGTGTCTTGTAGTGACTCTTTGCTTACGGGCAGGAATTTACTTTTATCATTGGTGGTTCCCGAAGACTTTGCAAACCAGCGTATGGTTGAGGGCCAAAGCAAATTCTGCTCGCCTGCGCGCAGACGGGTTACGTATGGTTTTATTTCCTCGTAAGTTTGTATAGGGAGACGATTCTTAAAATCTTCATAAGTACGGATAGAAGCGTAGTCGTATTTCTTTCCCCATTCTGTGTTGGCAGCCATACGGACCAGACGTCGCAATACACCTTCTTGTAATTCACCTGCATGGTCGGTATACTGTTCGATTTCTTTCAGGCGAGGAGCGAAGTATACTTTATTCAGAAACTTTGTTATATTCATCGTTCTTATTGAAATCTTATTTTAAACCGCAAAATTAATCTTATTTATTGGCATCTCTATCTTTTTTCTCTTTTTTTTCTATCTTTACGGACGTATTTAGGAAATAAGGTAACAAGTTGACCAGTTGACAAGAAGAATGGATGAGAATTTTGTACCGGAAAAAGTATCTGCCTTGCCGTCTTGCAAACTTGTCACCTCGTAAACTTTTAATATGGAAATAATATGAGAATCGGTATTTTGACTTCAGGGGGAGATTGTCCCGGCATCAATGCTACTATTCGTGGTGTATGCAAGACTGCTATCAATCATTACGGAATGGAGGTAATCGGCATCCATAGTGGCTTTCAAGGGTTATTGACAAAGGATGTAGAGTCGTTTACCGATAAATCTTTATCAGGACTGCTGAATTTGGGTGGAACCATGCTGGGCACTTCCCGCGAGAAGCCATTCAAAAAGAACGGTGTGATATCGGATGTCAACAAACCGGCTTTGATAGAGCAGAATGTAAAAGAGTTGGGTTTGGATTGCATTGTCTGTATCGGTGGCAATGGTACGCAGAAAACTGCTGCCAAGTTGGCTACCATGGGACTGAACATCGTATCTGTGCCCAAGACGATAGATAATGATATCTGGGGTACGGATTTCTCTTTCGGTTTTGATTCTGCCGTTAGTATTGCCACGGATGCCATCGACCGTCTGCACTCCACCGCCAGTTCGCACAAGCGTGTGATGGTGATTGAGGTGATGGGGCATAAAGCAGGATGGATTGCTCTCTACTCCGGTATGGCAGGTGGTGGTGATGTGATTTTAATCCCTGAAATCCCTTACAATATTCATAATATAGGCGATACCATTCTGAACCGCCTTAAGAAAGGTAAGCCTTATTCCATCGTAGTGGTTGCCGAAGGTATTCAGACTGACGGCAGGAAACGTGCCGCCGAATATATCGCTCAGGAAATAGAGTATGAAACGGGCATTGAAACCCGCGAAACCGTGCTTGGGTATATTCAACGCGGTGGTTCACCCACCCCTTTTGACAGAAACCTTTCTACCCGCATGGGTGGCCATGCCACGGAATTGATTGCTACCGGACAGTTTGGACGCATGGTGACTTTGGAAGGGGATGTGATATCTTCTGCGCCCCTTGAAGAGATTGCCGGAAAACTGAAGTTGGTGACTGAAGACCATGACTTAGTTGTTCAGGGACGCAGGATGGGAATTTGTTTCGGATGATTTAAAGGGTTCATGAGGGATATTTATATTCACGCGAATCTATAATATCTTATGATGGGAAGTTGGACGGATTATTACCCAATTTCAGTGGATGTTAATTCCCGGATTGCTTAATGGAAAGACTTCCTTCATCGTTCTCTTTCTGATATATTCGAATATAATCAATATACATTTTGGCTTTATAACCATTGCTTTTATTCAATGCTGTTATATTGTCAATATTGTCATTACCTTTAATTCCGGTATAGTTCCCGCCAACTGCCAAATTAAATAATATGTGATACTTCTTTTGCATAAAAGCAATTGCATTGTTAGGGTCTTTAGCATAGTCAAATGTATAGTAAGGTTTTACGTCAGGATTTTTATCTAAATCAATATACATCTTTACACTATTTTTATCCCAAATAAGAGAATAAAGATGAAAATCATCCTCTTGAAGACTAGAGTTATGAGTGTACTTTTCTCCGTCAGATTTATGTTGGTCAGACGATGCCCCCCAATGACATGCCGCTCCTATAAATCTATCTTGAGTGTCATTGATAATCCCAGTAACATGTCCCATTTCTAAAATATCAATTTCACCGCATCTAGGCCAGCCAACTGATTCATAATCATTCCCCTTCATCCAAAATGCAGGCCAAAGTCCGTTCGCTGTTTTAGGTATTTTTATGTTAGCGTCTATCCTGCCGTATTTGAATGCGACTTTTTGTGATGTGTTTACCCGTCCTGATGTAAATTCGCGTCCTCCAAAAGATTCTTTCTTTGCAGTTAACACTAAACATTGTTTTTTACTGACCGGTTCAATATCCACAGATACATTTTCTTTCCTATAATATTGGTATTCATTATTGGCAGGCGAATGTACTACTTCGATATTCCATACATCTGGATGTAGTTCCGGCAAGTCAAAGTTTTCTTCCCAAACTAATTTATAGTTTTCGTTTTTTATGCCAGGTTCAGTCAATGTATATGTCTTATTATTGCCACATGAAGCTATTGCTATCATAAATAACCCCAGCGATATATTTCTAATTTCCATAATTATATATATTTAATGTAATCAATAAATATAGGTTTTGTTTTCTGCTTTTGCCTGTGGTACAGCGCAAGTCAAAAGAATATCCTTAATTCCCGTCCATATATTTCACTATTTCATATCTGTTGACATGGAGCTCTTTCATTAAATCCATCAATGCATCATAATATA
>NZ_CAUFUE010000020.1 GCF_959029255.1 uncultured Bacteroides sp.
TAAATACATCTACCTATTGGAGTCCCTGCGGCAAGAACTCCTCGACACTAAGTTACAACTTCATTTTCAAGTCGAAGGATACCGATTGCATGATTATGTATCCGGAAATAGGGCTTACATATTTCCCAAAGGATAAAATTAAAGTACTAAATACCGGACGATTGATATATGGAGATTTGGGTTGCATAGGAAAAGACGGCATATTACGGGAGAATGCAACTCATGAATTCGAGGAACGCGTCACCATCTTGAGTGGTGACCACGCCAAGAAGCTCTTCAATGCCGATTCTGTTTATGTTTGCGCAATTCCTTTGGAACAACCTTATCAGGGAAAGTACCCATATTGTACTGGAGTCTACGTTTCCAAACAGAATCGTCCGGACATGTACTTTAAATGCTTCTTTACCGAAAGAGGGAAGCAAAAAGAAGATGAGTATTTGGGTAAACTATATAAGGCTATCGAATATCGCAATGAGAATTGGACGTATGATGACGAGAAATATGTGCAAGAGAACTATAAGTTATATCTGAAGAAACGTAAAGTGACGCAATAGATAGGGATAAGAAAGCCTTTTACCGGGGAAATATAGATTGAATTTGTTCCCCCTAATAGAAGCGGGGGTGTCAAGTAAACGACTTGGCGCACCAATCTGCCAAATTGATTTCAAAACAGCGTTTGTCAGGCACTTCCTGTCTTCAAATCCTCCGTTTTGCTGACACACTCGCTTTCTGAAAAGCCTGAAATAGAGCGAAAACGTACGATTTAGAGTATAAATATGCGGCATTTTTACCGAATATGCGCTGATTTTAGGTTTCCAGAAGGAGGGATATTAACTTCCCTCGTGAGAGATGTTAACTTCCCACACGAGAGATATTAACTTCCCTCGCGAGAGATGTTAACTTCCCACACGAGAGATATTAACTTCCGGCGCGAGGAATGTTAACTTCCCTCCCGGTGAAGATGTACATTCCTCCGGAAAGCGCCCTTTTTCTCCCGGGCAAGGAGTGTTTTAGCAAGGTCGGCCGGTTATTTTAAGTCTATTTGAGTCGTACATATTTCTGTATTCCGCTATCCATGAAGAAGATATTGATTTTCGTTCGCGTATTTCCGCCCGTACCTGCCAACGGGTGGAAATACGCGATTCTCAGGACGCGGGAAATGCAAAGTGTCAGAGATGGACTTTTAGTCGTTTCCTTGAAAACAGTTGATTTATGTCAAAAAACGATTAGTATGAAGTGAATTTAGGTTTTAGTTCTGAATAACATTTATCTTTGTGAGGTCAGAATATAAATTAGTAATGCAATATGATAAAGAATATCGTTTTTGATTTTGGTGGTGTCATTGCCGATATCAGTCGTAATCAGGCTGTTCAAGCATTTATTGAATTGGGTTTGAAAGATGCGGATGCGCGTTTGGATAAATATCATCAAACCGGCATCTTCCAAGAACTGGAAGAGGGAAAACTTAGTGCAGACGCTTATCGAGAGGAATTAGGCAGGTTGTGCGGTCGTGAATTGACGGAAGCTGAAACTCGCCGGGCCTGGTTGGGATTCTTTGTCGGAGTAGACAGCCGTAAACTGGAATATCTGTTGGAACTCCGCAAAAACTACCGTGTTTATATCTTGAGCAATACAAATCCTTTCGTTATGTCCTGGGCACGTAGCCCGGAGTTTTCACAGGCAGGGAAGCCGTTGGATGATTATTGCGAGAAGCTATACCTCTCTTACCAGATAGGATATACGAAACCTGCCCGTCAGATATTTGATTTCATGGTGGAAGATAGCGGCATCCTTCCTGCTGAAACAATGTTTGTGGATGACGGAGCGGCGAATGTAGGTATAGGTAAAGAATTGGGCTTCCAAACTTTTCAACCGGCAAATGGTTCGGATTGGCGGGGAGAACTTTCGGCATTGCTGTCTTCACTCGATTCATAATCGGATTCTTCCTTTCCGGGAATCCCGTTTTCTTCATTTTCTTCTTCTTCATCCTTTTCGTCTGCAAAAGGATCAGGGCGTTGAGGCCCGTGTCCCATGAATGCCAGTGCGCAAAGGGTACCGGCTATTGCCCCGCTGAGGTGCCCTTCCCATGATGTGGTCACTTTGGCGAACTGTGGTATCATGTTCCACACCAGCCCGCCATAAAGAAAGGTAACCAGAAGTGATATGGCTATGAGTGGCACGTATTTGCGCAACAATCCGCTGAAGAACAGGAAAAATGCCAGTCCGTAGATGATGCCGCTTGCACCGATATGCCATCCGGGCTTGCCTATAAAAAAGGTAAGAAGTCCGCAACCTATCCAGATAGTAAAAAAAATATAAGGTGCAATGTGGCGGTAAAAATAGAATAGGCACCAGGACAGAAAGAACAATGGAATCGTATTGGCAAAAAGATGTTTAAAACTGCTATGAACAAGCGGATGTGCAAAAATTCCGAACACTCCGCGCTTTTCCATAGGATATACCCCCAATTGTGTAAAATCCCAGTTCATACCTATTTCCATTAATTTCAGCATATATAGGATGAACAGCAGAAAAAACGGAATGACCGCCGCTAGAACTATTCGTTGAAGGTCATGCTTCATATATCGTACAAGGATTGGTTATTTTCGTACAATGCTACGAATTATTTGCTTGAAAAACGAAAAAAAACTGACTTTTTATTTTGCGTGTAGGCTTTAATTCGTATTTTTGGGCATCGCTACAGGGTTTGTAGCGCATAAGAACCTGAATAATTAACCTTTAAATAATGCACAACTATGAGTTATTTA
Source organism: uncultured Bacteroides sp. (assembly GCF_959029255.1). Lineage (GTDB taxonomy): Bacteria > Bacteroidota > Bacteroidia > Bacteroidales > Bacteroidaceae > Bacteroides. The sequence goes on from NZ_CAUFUE010000020.1 coordinate 2,769, forward strand.
CGATTTGACAAGACCCTGATGATTAATCTGGAAGAATCTTTGCCAAGGGAGATACTTCGGACTAATAAATCGGGTGCCTATCATTGTACAACAATTGTAGATTGTAACACACGCAAATATCACGGTTTGTTGGTGATACCTGTCCCCAACCTGGATGATGAAAACCATGTGCTGCTGTCTTCTTTGGATGAAACGGTAATTCAACACGGTGCAGAGTTCAATCTGGGATTGCACAAGTATCAGGGAAACCACTTTAGTCCTAACGGGCATAAGTATATCCGTGAATTCGATTGTGAACAGATTCCCGCTACAACTTACCGTGTGGGAGGTGTTATCCTCCGTAAAGAGAAAATTTTTGTACATCATGAGAACCGGATTTTGATACGTTATACCTTGGTCGATGCCCATTCGGCAACAACTCTCCGGTTCCGTCCTTTCCTGGCTTTCCGTAGCGTGCGCGAATATACGCATGAAAATGCCCAGGCAAGCCGTGACTATCAAGAGGTGGAGAATGGTATCAAGACATGTATGTATCCCGGATATCCGGAACTTTTCATGCAGTTGAACAAAAAGAATGAGTTCCACTTTGAACCCAACTGGTATCGTGGCATCGAGTACCCTAAAGAACAAGAACGCGGATATGATTTCAATGAAGATTTATATGTGCCCGGTTACTTTGAGGTAGATATCAAGAAAGGTGAGAGTATCGTCTTTTCTGCGGGTATTTCCGAAACTTCCCCGCGTAAGTTGAAGCAGACTTTTGAAGCGGAAGTTGCTGACCGTACCCCACGTGATAGCTTCTATCACTGCTTGAAAAACTCCGCTCATCAATTCCATAACAAACAAGGTGAAGAGCATTACATACTTGCCGGGTATCCCTGGTTCAAATGTCGTGCCCGTGACTTGTTTATTTCTCTGCCGGGTTTAACTTTGGCTGTAGACGAACAAGATGAGTTTGAAGATGTTATGAAAACAGCGGAAAAGGCTATTCGTGATTTCATGGAGGATAAGCCGATAGGCTATAAGATTTATGAAATGGAACATCCTGATGTATTGTTGTGGGCGGTATGGGCGTTGCAACAGTATGCCAAAGATACTTCCCGTAGCCAATGCCGTTTGAAATATGGCAAGTTGCTGGAGGATATTATGGATTATATTCGTGGCCGTAAGCATGATAACCTCTTCTTGCATGAAAATGGTTTGCTTTATACTAATGGAACAGAGAAAGCCGTAACATGGATGAATTCTACTGCTAATGGACGTCCGGTAACTCCTCGTACGGGGTATGTTGTAGAGGTGAATGCTTTGTGGTATAACGCTTTGCGCTTTGTGGCGGACATGGTGCGTGAAGGTGAAAATACTACTCTTGCAGATGAACTGGATGCGCAAGCTGAAATTACTGGGAAATCGTTTGTGGAAGTCTTCCGTAACGAATACGGTTATCTGTTTGACTATGTGGATGGGTATATGATGGATTGGAGCGTTCGTCCGAACATGATATTTGCCGTTGCTTTTGACTATTCTCCGCTGGATAGGGCGCAGAAGAAGCAGGTACTTGATATTGTGACGAAAGAGTTGCTAACACCGAAAGGTTTGCGTACACTGAGTCCTAAGAGTGGTGGATACAATCCGAATTATGTCGGTCCCCAGATTCAGCGGGATTACGCTTATCATCAAGGTACGGCTTGGCCGTGGCTGATGGGATTCTATATGGAGGCCTATTTGCGTATTTATAAGATGAGCGGTATCTCCTTTGTGGAACGTTACTTGATTGGGTTCGAGGATGAAATGACTAGCCATTGCATAAGTTCACTTCCTGAGTTGTTCGATGGCAATCCTCCTTTCAAAGGACGTGGAGCTGTGTCGTTTGCTATGAATATAGCAGAAATACTGCGTATTTTGAAGTTATTATCTAAGTATTATAATTCATAAGAGAGGAGGGAATGAAGATGAAAGTTTTAATGTTTGGATGGGAATTTCCTCCCAAAATATATGGTGGTCTTGCAGTGGCCTCTTACGGTATAACTAAAGGGCTGAGTTTGCAGGGTGATATGGATATCACGTTTTGTATGCCTAAACCTTGCGGAGATGAAGAAAAGTTTTTGAAGATAATAAGCATGAGTCAGGTGCCTATCGTATGGCGCGATCCTGATTATAATTATCTGCAATCGCGTTTGTGTAACTGCATGACGCCGGAAGATTATTACTCTCTGCGGGATCATATTTATGCCGACTTCTCCTATATGCACGTCAATGACATTGGCTGTATGGATTTTGCCGGTGGTTATCCGGGAAACCTGCATGAAGAAATAAATAATTTCTCTGTAATTGCCGGAGTTGTGGCACGCCAACAGGAGTTTGATATTATTCATGCTCACGACTGGTTGACATATCCTGCCGGTGTACATGCCAAGATGGTGAGTGGTAAACCGCTCTGTATCCATGTGCATGCCACCGACTTCGACCGTTCACGTGGAAAAGTCAATCCTACGGTTTATGCCATGGAGAAGAACGGTATGGATTATGCTGACTGCATTATGTGTGTGTCCGAGTTGACTCGTCGAACGGTTATTAATGAGTATCACCAAGATCCGAGAAAAGTATTTGCCATGCACAATGCCGTTTATCCGCTTTCTCAGGAATATCAGGATATTCCTCGTCCTGAACATTCAAAAGAAAAAGTGGTAGCATTCCTTGGGCGTATCACCATGCAGAAAGGACCGGAATATTTTGTGGAAGCAGCAGCAATGGTGTTGCAGCGTACACGTAATATCCGTTTTGTAATGGCCGGTTCCGGCGATATGTTGAATGCCATGATTAACCTGGTGGCAGAGCGAGGCATTGCCGACCGTTTCCATTTCCCGGGATTTATGAAAGGAAAACAAGTATATGAGGTTTATAAGAATAGTGACGTGTTCGTTATGCCTTCTGTCTCCGAACCTTTCGGTATTGCCCCGTTGGAAGCTATGCAATGTGGAACTCCTTCTATCATTTCCAAGCAGTCGGGGTGTGGTGAAATCCTTGATAAGGTGATTAAAACCGATTACTGGGATATTCACGCTATGGCGGATGCCATCTACTCCATCTGTACCAATCCGTCTCTCTTCCATTATCTACAGGAGGAAGGTAAGAAAGAAGTGGATGGAATTACTTGGGAAAAAGTCGGTTTAAAAATCCGCGCCCTCTATGAGGATGTGTTAAGAAACTATGGTAAATAACAAAACAATAATTGAAAATGAGAACGATCTGTCTTTATTTTGAAATACATCAAATTATACATCTGAAACGCTATCGTTTCTTTGATATAGGTACCAATCATTATTACTATGATGATTATGCCAACGAAATCAGCATCAATGAAGTTGCTGAACGTTCTTACATCCCGGCTCTGAATACGCTTATTGAGATGGCGAAGAACTCGGGAGGGGCGTTTAAGGTGGCTTTGTCAATCTCCGGTGTGGCATTGGAACAACTGGAAATCCATGCTCCTGCCGTTATTGACTTGCTACATCAGCTTAACGATACAGGCTGTTGTGAATTCCTGGCTGAACCTTATTCCCACGGTCTTTCTTCTTTGGCCAATGAAGATTGCTTCAAGGAAGAAGTGATGCGCCAAAGCTCAAAGATGAAGCAAATGTTTGGCAAGGCTCCGAAAGTATTCCGTAACTCCAGTTTGATTTACAATGATGAGATTGGAGCTGTGGTAGCCAGTATGGGCTTCAAGGGGATGCTGACTGAAGGTGCTAAACATGTGTTGGGTTGGAAGAGTCCGCACTATGTATACCATTGCAACATGAATCCTAATTTGAAGTTGCTGTTGCGTGATTTCAAGTTGTCCGATGATATCAGTCTGCGTTTCTCTAATTCTGAGTGGAATGAATATCCTTTGTTTGCCGATAAGTATATCAATTGGATTGACGCGTTGCCTCAGGAAGAGCAGGTTATCAATATCTTTATGGAACTTTGCGCGCTGGGTATGGCTCAGCCTTTGTCTTCCAATATTCTGGAATTCCTGAAGGCATTACCGGCATGTGCAAAGGAAAAGGGAATTACTTTCTCTACTCCGACGGAGATTGTTACTAAGTTGAAATCGGTTTCTGCATTGGATGTTCCGTATCCGATGTCCTGGGTTGACGAGGAAAGAGATACCAGTTGTTGGTTGGGTAACGTAATGCAGCGTGAAGCTTTCAATAAATTATATAGTGTAGCCGAACGGGTACACCTTTGTGATGACCGTCGTATCAAGCAAGACTGGGATTATCTGCAAGCCAGCAATAACTTCCGTTTCATGACAACCAAAAATAGCGGTGTAGGCTTGAATCGTGGTATCTATGAATCTCCTTACGATGCGTTCACCAACTATATGAATATTTTGGGGGACTTCATTAAACGTGTTGATTCTCTCTACCCGGTAGATATCGATAATGAAGAACTGAATGCACTGTTGACTACTATTAAAAATCAGGGTGATGAAATAGAAGAGTTGCATAAAGAACTGGAAAAGGCTCAGAGTAAGTTGGAAAAAGAGAAAGTAGCGGAAAAGAAGAAAGAAGTTAAAGCTGCTACTAAAGCATCGGCTAAAGCAACTGCAAAGAAACCTGCTGCAAAAAAGTCGGCAACTAAGAAGCCGGTAGCTAAGGAAGAGGTGAAATAAATATTTCTTGGTTTATACAATAAAAAAGTCTCCCGTCCATTGAAAACGGGAGACTTTTTTATTGATTGATTTTATATGGGATATTGAGAAATTACTTATCAAAAGTAGTGTAGGTAACTTCCAGTTGCAATTGGCTACCTCCTTTTTCCGGATTTCCTCCTTTTAATTTAGTATAAGCAGGTTTCAAATCATTCTGAATTCCAGTCATTGTGGGATTTTGGCTTGATGTATCGTAAGTAACACTTACGGGAACAAGTAATACCTTATCCCAATCTTTGTTTTCTACATTCCATACTTCTCTTTCCCACTTCTCTTCATCCCAAGTAGCGCCGGCCTTTTCCTTTGCTGCTTTTTTTGCTGCTTTCTTTTCGTTGATACAAGTCGTTACCAAACGGGCAATGTTCCTAAACGTATATTGGTTGGTGGCAACATTGTTGTGAGTGGCAATAAATGACGTTATATTATCAGTGAGTTTATTATCCTCGAAAAAGGTTGATAAATCTTTCTTGCGGAGCAAAAGGACTGTTTCCGGTGCCCCCATACTAAACTTATTGCCAGTCTCCTGGTTGTAATTAGTGAAAGTCAGTTTCACAGCATTCAGAGTGTCATTGGTAAGTTCATTATATATCTTGTCGTAAGGCATGGTAGCTTCCGTAAAGATTCCGGCAGGGGATTTAAGATAAGTATGTCCTTCTTCCTTAACTCTGTCTTCAAGCAAATTTGAATTTTTAAACTGGTTAGCTTGGATTACTTCTTTTGTAGAAGCAAATACGGTTGCCATACTATAATACAATGAATCCGTACCGTCTTTTTTCAGAAGTTTTACTCCCAAACTATCTACATAGTGAAAACGAAATTGCATTTGTAAGGATACCTGGTCAACGTATAGAATGGTTCCATCACCATAATCGGTTTTAATATATACACCTTTCAATACGTTTTTGATGAAAGCGTCTGAATTGGCAAAATATTCAGGGTGTTTTCTGCTCAGATGCAATATCTCATTGCCATATACCGTATCTAATGGAAGAGTGACATTAGGATAGAACGTCTTATTGTTATTTGAATCCGTCGCATTTCTCACAGAGTCAGGTACAGATGTATCATAGGCTGTATATGCTTTGTGCAGGCTGAAATAGCCGGTTTTAAAATTAGGCTTATTTTCTTTTTGACCGTAATATTTTTCCGGGTCAATATCAGTATAACGGTCTTTATCCAGTTTCTGATCCAACTCATATACGCCAAGTCTGCATGCATTCAGCGAATCTCCAAACCACGTTGAGTAGTAAATAGCCAATTGGATGGAAACAACTGTGTCACCTGCCATGATACCTGTATGGGTTTTATCATTGTAAACTTCGGGAAATTTGAAGTTGTCCGTACAGTTCAACTCCGTAAGGAAGCTGGCTTCGTAATTGCCGAATTTATCAGCAGAAGTATCGGTGAATTTTCCTACATAGCCGGTACTCGTTTTGGCATATACCCTTCCTGCGAGATAAGAATTGGTTGTTACGTCAAAAGTCGTAGTTTTCGCCTGAATGCCATCTGAATCGGGCAACATACCCATACCCAGTGTTCCGGTGTTGTCATCACAACTGAAGAGAGTTAGGAGTGCTAAAAGCAATATTCCCAGATATCTTACTTTCATAGTTTCTTGTCTTGAATCGATTTATTATTGTTCTTCTTCCCCAACTTTGTTGTAGAAGTCGTTGCAGGCATCTACAAAGTTTTCGGAAGGTTGATAATCCAAAATCAGTTTTCCTGATTTGCGGGCATATTCCAGAACTTCTTCGTTGACATGTTCGCTTTGCTGAATCACACCGTCAGAGTAATCTATAGCCAGTTTGCAGAGAGCCATATAGTCAATCGGTTCTTTCAAATCAGCGATATCTTTCTTGGTGATACCTTTCAGAATTAATTTGCTGGCAAAATCAGGATGGAAAGGTTGCTTGAAATCATTGTCATACAACGAGAAGATAACTTTTGCATCTCTGAATGAAGGCTCATCTTTATAAGCTTTCTTGATGTACAGCGGAGCCAAAGCCGTCATCCAGCCATGACAGTGGATAATGTCCGGACACCAACGCAATTTCTTTACCGTTTCCAGGACACCACGGGCGTAGAAAATGGCACGCGCATCATTATCTTCATACTCAACACCATTTTCGTCGGCAACTTGCAGGCGATTCTGGAAATAATCATCATTATCAATGAAATATACCTGCATACGTGCAGATTGGATAGAAGCTACTTTAATGATAAGCGGGTGGTCGGTATCATCAATGATAAGATTCATACCGGAGAGACGTATCACTTCATGCAATTGGTTTCTGCGTTCATTGATATTTCCCCATTTGGGCATAAATGTTCTGATTTCCCTGCCTTTTTCTTGGATTGCCTGAGGCAGATTTCTGCCCACTAAGGACATTTCGGTTTCTGAAACGTAAGGGGTAATTTCTTGTGTTATAAATAATACCTTGTTCGCCTTTGTCATAATAACAATGTTCTCAATTATTCTGCAAAGATATAAAAAAAATCGGGCAATAAAGCAAACAGACCTCCTCTATAATTCCTTATGATTTGTTAACTGCTTGTTTATCAGGTATAAAATGGATAGGTTAGTTGCTCCAGTTTGGACTAACTTTTGCATAAATTCATGATATTTCTTCTTTATATGGTAAATAATGGTTTATTTTGCACCGCTTTTGCAAACAACTAAGTTATTATACAACCAATTTAAAATGGAAATAGTACATACTATCAAGGACTTGCAGGCCAGACTTTCGGCTTTAAGAGCCCAGGGTAAAAAAGTAGGCTTGGTGCCTACAATGGGTGCCTTGCATGCCGGTCATGCCTCATTGGTGAAACGTTGTGTGGCAGAGAACGACGCCGCTGTGGTGAGCGTTTTCGTAAACCCGACTCAGTTTAACGACAAGAATGATTTAGCGAAGTATCCCCGTACATTGGAGGCTGATTGCCGTCTGCTTGAAGAATGTGGAACTGCTTTTGTCTTTGCGCCTTCCGCTGAGGAGATGTATCCTGAACCGGATACAAGACATTTCAGCTATGCTCCGTTGGATACGGTGATGGAGGGAGCATTTCGTCCCGGACATTTCAATGGCGTTTGCCAGATTGTGAGTAAACTGTTTGACGCAGTGAAACCTGATTGTGCTTATTTTGGAGAAAAGGATTTCCAGCAATTGGCCATTATTCGTGAAATGGTTCGTCAGATGAAATTTCCTTTGGAAATAGTGGGTTGTCCCATTGTCCGTGAGGAGGATGGATTGGCTTTGAGTAGCCGTAACGCCCTTTTGTCTGCTGGAGAACGCAAAAATGCATTAAAAATATCGCAGACTTTATTTGAAAGTCGTACCTTTGCGACCTCGCATACGGTAGCTGAGACACAGAAGTTTGTGGAAGATGCCATTGCAGCCGCTCCCGGTTTGCGATTGGAATACTTCGAACTGGTGGATGGTAATACCTTGCAGAGAATTGCCAATTGGGAAGATACCACTTATGCTGTAGGATGTATCACAGTGTTCTGTGGAGAAGTTCGTCTGATTGACAATATCAAATACAAAGAATAATAACCCTCAAAAAGAGCTAATCCTATGATGATTGAAGTGTTGAAGTCGAAAATCCACTGTGCCCGCGTCACGGAAGCTAACCTGAATTATATGGGAAGCATCACGATTGATGAAGATTTGATGGATGCCGCCAACATGATTGCCGGTGAAAAGGTTTACATTGCCGACAATAATAATGGTGAGCGTTTTGAAACCTATATAATTAAAGGTGAACGCGGTTCTGGGAAGATTTGTCTGAATGGTGCCGCTGCCCGTAAGGTTCAGCCGGACGATATTGTTATTATCATGTCCTATGCATTGATGGATTTTGAAGAAGCCAAGTCGTTTAAGCCGACAGTGATTTTCCCCGATCCGGCTACGAATAAGGTGGTGAAGTAAATTTCTTCATTAAAGATATAAAAGAAATCCCTGCCGGTACGTTTCATCGTAGCTGGCAGGGATTTTTTTCGTTTATAGTTTCCACCATATTGTATCCCCATGTTGTTCTTCAATAAAACCGCAGTGTTGCAATATGCGTTGAGAAGCAAATCCGTCTTTTTCTGTCTCAGCAATGATATGTGCTACATTTTCTTGTCTTAATGCCCATTCACATATCGCTTTTACGGCCTCCGTCATATAACCTTGATGTTCAAACTCTTTTCCTAGTCCATAGCCTATTTCAACTTCTTGCTTATCATTTGGAATGTCTTTAAAATCAGCAGAACCTACAACAACTCTGTCGGTTTTACGTATTAAAAACCAAAAGCTATGCCATACATAATCATTTGGATTTTTTTCTGTTATTTTCAATTGTCCCTTTACTATTTCGAGAAAAAATCCTTCCATTGGTTCTGCTCTATAGGAACAGTTCAAATCGCGTTGAAGGATTGCAATATTTTCAACCCATAATCTCAGCTGATGGGGGAGCAGCGGTATTAATTCAAGCCTTTCAGTTTCCAGTTTCATTTAATCCCTATTACTTCTGTTTGTTATTAATATTTTACGTATATAAGTACAAAAGCCTGCACAAATCACTGTGCAGGCTTGTACACCTATTTGTAAATGTTTACATTTATTTCCTCAGTTGCTCGTTCATTGCAGCGGCGGCCTTTCGTCCGTCACCCATGGCAAGGATTACGGTTGCACCCCCGCGAACAATGTCACCTCCGGCATAAATTGTCGGAATAGATGATTGCATATTGTCATTCACTGCGATTGTTCCCTTACGTCCTAACTCCAGACCTTTGATAGAACTAGGCACAATCGGGTTGGGTGATACACCGACGCTGACAATGGCAAGGTCGATATCAATAGTCTCAGTCGCTCCGGGGATAGGCACAGGGCTGCGGCGTCCGGAAGTATCCGGTTCACCAAGCTCCATCTTTTGCAAGATAACCTGTTTCACCTTTCCTTGTTCGTCGGCAATGTATTCTATCGGGTTATGTAACGTCAAGAACTCTACACCTTCCTCCTTGGCATGTTTCACTTCCTCGATACGTGCCGGCATTTCTTCTTCCGAACGGCGATAGATAATCATTGCACGCTCTGCACCGAGGCGTCGTGCGGTACGCACAGAGTCCATTGCTGTGTTACCGCCACCGATAACGGCTACGCGTTTTCCAAAAGGAACAGGCGTATCGGAATCTTCACTGGCGGCATCCATCAGATTGACGCGAGTCAGGTATTCATTGGAAGACAGGATGTTGATGGAGTTCTCTCCGGGGATGTTCATAAAGTTGGGCAATCCTGCGCCGGAAGCGACGAATACACCTTTGAACCCTTCTTTTTCAAGTTGCTCTACACTCACCGTTTTGCCAATGATACAATCCTTGATGAATTTCACACCCATCTTGGCCAAGTTGTCGATTTCAACATCCACAATCTTATTGGGCAAACGAAATTCGGGAATACCATATTTCAGAACACCGCCGATTTCGTGTAGCGCTTCGAATACGGTAACGTCGTATCCATACTTTGCCATATCCCCGGCGAAAGACAGACCGGCAGGGCCTGAGCCGACAACAGCCACTTTGATACCGTTTTTCTCCTTGATTTCCGGTACGGAGATTTGTCCGCTTTCCCGTTCATAGTCGGCAGCAAAGCGTTCCAAGTAACCAATGGCTACCGGCTTTTCATTCATCTTCAGATGGATACATTTTGATTCGCACTGTTTTTCCTGTGGGCACACCCGACCGCAAACCGCAGGCAATGCGCTTGTCTCTTTCAGTGTTTTGGCTGCTTCAAGGAATTCACCACGTTCAATGTTTTTGATAAAACGGGGGATATCAATACCCACAGGACAACCTTCCATACAACCCGGATTGGCGCAATCCAAACAACGCTTGGCCTCCGTCAAAGCCTGTTTTTCCGTCAACCCTTGATTTACTTCTTCCTTGCGGCTGTGCGAACGATATTCTGCGTCCAATTCGTTCATCTCAACACGTGGGATAGCCGTGCGCTCTTTAGGTTTCATCGATTTGCGCAACTCTTGGCGCCAAGCTGCATTACGGCTTTTGTCGTCAGCAGCTTGCACTGTTTCTCCGGTAGCCTGGCAAGTTGTTTGCGTTTCTTCCAGTTTGTGCATTTCTTCGCGTTCAATGCTCTTGAAAGCTCCCATGCGCTTCAACATTTCGTCGAAGTCAACCTGATGTCCGTCGAATTCAGGACCATCCACACAAACAAACTTAGTCTTTCCACCTACGGTGATACGGCAAGCCCCGCACATCCCCGTACCGTCTACCATGATAGTATTCAAAGATACCTCTGTAGGTATTTCATATTTCTTTGTCAACAGACACACGAATTTCATCATAATGGCAGGGCCGATAGCAAAGCATTTATCAACCTTTTCGCGTTTGATAACATCTTCTATACCTTCGGTCACCAGACCTTTACGGCCGTAAGAACCGTCATCGGTCATGATGATGACCTCGTCAGAGCTTTCACGCATCTCTTTTTCAAGGATAATCAATTCCTTATTCCGGCCTGCCAATACCGTAATCACACGATTACCGGCAGCTTTTAATGCTTGTACGATGGGAAGCATCGGCGCTACGCCTACACCACCTCCGGCACAAACCACAGTTCCGAAATTTTCGATATGCGTAGCTTGTCCCAGCGGACCAACAACGTCTGTTATGTAATCACCCTCATTCAGTTCGCATAAACGGGTAGATGATAACCCCACTTCCTGAACAACCAAAGTGATAGTTCCTTTTACCGGGTCGGCGGCTGCAATAGTCAGCGGCATACGTTCACCTTTTTCGCCCACACGTACGATGACAAAGTGTCCTGCCTTGCGTGATTTGGCGATTAGCGGCGCTTCAATTACTAATTTAAAAACCTTTTCCGAAAAGTGTTCTTTGCTAATGATTTTATTCATTATCTAATAATTTTGTTGGTATAATTACGTTATTTCTTTCAGATTGATAGATTTTGCAAAGATACGGCTTATTTGGTAATATCAAAGAATGTAAAGGGAAAAAGAATGCGAGGAAAGAAAGAATGAGAAAGTAAGGTATGGAGGAAGTTAAGAATGTGAAAGGAAAAAAGGAGTAGCTGATATTGCCCGTGCATAGATTTGGCTTAAAAACTACTTATAGGTAGTATGTTAACTACTAGTAGGTAAACGGTCAACTACCTATAGGTTGTTGAACGATTACTTATGGATAATTGGGACTTTGCTTCGCTATTATTTTAAATATGAGAGACAAAAAGTTAGATACACCGGAAATATCGGCTGCTCCATACTTGTTTGAGGTTTCTATTTAAAGTGAATTCGATATAAAAATAAGAATATAACCCATAAAACATAAGGTAAACAGAACATTTTTTTCAGACATAAGAACAAAAGAACAAATAAGAAAACATAGATTGTATCATTTAGTGAATATGTTCTTTTGTTCTTATGTTTAAAAATAATTCTTTTGTCATTTAACTCAAAACCGCATTATAATGAGTTGTTTTTTATACCGAACTCACGTTGTTTAAAAGATGACACAGTTTTAGGCTGAAAGCCTTGTTTCTTATAGCCCGAGGTAACGCCCCGGTGAGGATATACGTTAGTTCCTTCGCCCTGAAAGGGCAAAAGCACTATGTCCATAAATATTCCTCTTTGTATTCGATTTGATAATTTCTTAAAAAAACAGTCAGTTCCTCTTTAAAAGAGGTTTTAGTATGATGTTCTTTTTGTCTACGGATATAATTTATTACGACATCAATTTTTGATTGGCTGACTGAGAATGCAGCATAACCGCTTTGCCAAGCGAATTTAGGGCGTTGAGGAAATTTGTTTTTCATCCATTTGGATGAACTTCTTTTAATTTCTTGTAGTAAAATGGCTACAGAAACAGTGCTTGACAATTCACAGAGGATATGTATATGGTTAGTGGTTCCGCCTACAATTATACTTTTGCAAAAATTCTGATTGATGATTCCTCCGATATAGGAATGTATTTCATTCAAATCATTTTCAGGTAATGTGTCTTCGCGATTTTTAGTGGAGAAAATGATATGAGTGTATATTTTGTTTAAGGATTGGGACATAATATTAGCTTTTGCCCTTTCAGGGCGTAATGGGGATAAGGATATAATAAACCCAGGGCGTTGCCCTGGGCTATAAGATGCAAGGCTTTCAGCCTTTTATGTGTGGCATAAAGATTATTTCAATAAGCTTCAATTGGCGTAAGCATTAATCGGCGTAAGCATTAATCGGCATAAGCATTAATCGGCATAAGCATTAATCGGCATAAGCATTAATCGGCATAAGCATTAATCGGCATAGGCATTAATCAGCATAAACTTCAATCAGCAATAATCTTTAATCAGCATAAGTTTCAATCACCATAAGTCTTGATAAACTTCAATATTTACTATTTCTACTTTCAGCCAATAGCTTATAAAGGTAAGACCAGCGGATTGAATCCTTTTAATCAATCATTTCAAATCCTGTATACGGCACTAATGCTTTCGGGATGCGGATACCTTCCGGCGTTTGGTTGTTTTCAAGCAATGCGGCAACGATACGCGGCAGAGCCAATGCGGAACCATTCAATGTATGGCAAAGCTCCGTCTTCTTTTCTGCTGTGCGGTAACGGCATTTCAGGCGGTTTGCCTGATACGTGTCGAAATTGGATACGGAACTTACTTCCAGCCAACGTTTCTGGGCTTCGGAATAAACCTCAAAGTCGAAGCAAAGGGCAGCGGTGAAACTCATGTCGCCACCGCAAAGGCGGAGGATGCGATAAGGGAGTTCCAACTTTTGAAGCAACCCTTCTACATGGTTCAGCATTTCTTGATGAGATTGCTTGGAATGTTCCGGTTTGTCGATGCGCACCAATTCTACTTTAGAGAACTCGTGCAGACGATTCAGGCCGCGCACATCCTTACCGTATGAACCTGCTTCACGACGGAAACATTGTGTATAAGCGCAATTCTTGATAGGCAACTGCTTCTCGTCCAGAATAACATCACGATATATATTGGTAACAGGTACTTCAGCTGTTGGAATCAGATACAAATCATCTACTTCGCAATGATACATTTGTCCTTCCTTGTCCGGTAGCTGGCCTGTTCCATAGCCGGAAGCGGCATTTACTACCGTAGGCGGCATAATTTCCGTATAACCGGATTTGCGTGCCTCGTCCAGAAAGAAGTTGATGAGCGCGCGTTGCAACTGTGCGCCTTTACCTTTGTAAACCGGAAAACCTGCACCTGTAATCTTTACACCCAGGTCAAAATCTATCAAGTCATATTTTTTAGCCAATTCCCAGTGGGGCAGCGCATCCTTAGGAAGTTCGGTTTCCATACCGCCCATTTTCTCAACGACATTGTCTTCTGCGCCAACACCTTCGGGCACATTGTCGTATGGAATATTAGGGATGGTATAAAGCAAATTCTGCAAATCTGTTGCAGCTTCATCCATTTTCGTCTGCAAGGCTTTATTAGCCTCTTTCAGTTCGGCCACACGGTTCTTTGCTGTTTCCGCTTCCTCCTTTTTGCCTTCTTTCATCAGCTGTCCGATAGACTTTGAAAGCGCGTTTACCTCTGCGAGGTTCTTATCTAAGATTGTTTGAGTATTGCGTCTTTTGTTATTTGTTTCCAGCACTTGCCCGATAGTTTCCTTAGCATTTTTGAAGTGCTTTTTCTCCAGTCCGCGAATCACCGCGTCGGTGTCTTCTGTAATTTGTTTAATGGTAAGCATATCTTATACTTGTTTTATAATACTCCGTTTTGCGACTACAAAGATATATAAAAATAAGAGAAGCTATATTCTGATATTGAGATAAATTATTTGTTTATAGCCTGATTGATATATAATGAGTATTTGAAATGACTTGTTTTAGGGGAATATGTATGCATGGATAAAAGAAAACGGGATGCAACCTTCAAAATTGCATCCCGTTTTTCTATTTCTTGTTACGGAAACTTATGCTTCTGCGCTTTTTGCAGGAACTACAGATACATAACGTCTGTCTTCCCGACTTGTTTTGAACTGTACAGTTCCGTCTACCAAAGCGAAAAGAGTGTGGTCCTTGCCCATACCGATGTTGTTACCCGGATGGAATTCAGTACCTCTTTGACGAACGATGATGTTACCTGCTTTGCAAGCTTCGCCACCAAATATCTTAACGCCTAATCTCTTGCTCTGTGATTCGCGGCCGTTCTTAGAACTACCGACACCTTTTTTATGTGCCATTTCTTCTTACTTTTTAAATTGATTAAGCTACTACTTCTGTAATTGTTAACTCTGTGAATTGTTGACGATGACCGTTCAACTTGCGGTGACCTTTTCTTCTTTTCTTGTGGAAAACAAGTACTTTTTCACCTTTAACCATGTTGGATACTACCTGGCAAACTACTTTTGCACCTTCTACAGTAGGAGCGCCTACAGTGATAGCACCGTCTTTGTCTACTAAAAGAACTTTTTCAAATTCTACTGTTGCACCGTTTTCTGCTTCTTGAATGTGGTGTACAAACAGCTTCTTACCAGCTTCAGCTTTGAATTGCTGACCGTTGATTTCTACAATTGCGTACATTTCTTATATTAATGTATAAGTTAGCTCCGTCGGGTGGTCTCTAATCACTTAGAAAGCACTTAATTAAACCCGGTGCGGAATAATCGGGCACAAAATTACCTCTTTTATTTGAAACCCGCAAATGTTTTTTCTCGTATTTACCGATAATCGGAAAAATAGACCAATTTCTTACCTCCACCGTGTCTGCACCCTACCTGAGCCGTACCCGGTCCGTACCAAGTCCAATCCTATAGATACGGAGCAAACACGGTTTTGGTGCGGTTCGGGTCATGAGAAACAGGAAATATAGACCAAAAATCTTTTTATTGATGAAGTGGCTGCTTGCTGCAAAAGCGGTTAGAGTATATAAATAGCTGTTATGGCTATGAATATGGCAATAAGAGCCAAAATAAAAATCAGTTGTTTGAGGTTTAGACTTGGTTGTGGTCTTTTTCTACTGATACTTGGTTCGGTTTGCGGTTCTTTTTCCAGCAACTCTTCCAGGCTTTTCATTATTTTTTTATGGGGGTATTGTTGCAATTCCTCGGCTGTAGTCATGCCGTGCAACACACCGGCGAAGTCTACTCCCGCAGCTTTGGCCGTTTGGGCATCTACCGTGCTGTCACCGATGTACAGTGTTTCGGCCTTGCTGACGTGCAGTTGTTTGATGGCAAGCAGCAAACCTTCGGGTGACGGTTTGGCGGTTTTTACGTCTTCGCCACCCACAATGATATCCATGAAATTAGCGGGGAAATGTTGTTCCAGCAGTTCTTCGATGCGGTAGCGGTATTTGGTGGATATAATTCCGATGCGTGCCCCCGAGTCTCTCAATGCCACCAATACAGACTTGGTTTCAAGGAAAAGCACGGTGTTCACGGTCATGTGCGTGTCGGCTTCCTTGCGATATTCCTCTTTGAAACCTGCCAGTTGCGCGGCATCCGTCACTCCGGTGAGGATAGAAAAAGAATCTTCCAGAGTTTTGCCAATGGTGCGCTTTATTTCATCATCCGTCACTTCCATATATCCGTGTCGTGTAAGCACAATCCTGAAACAGGTGACAATTCCGCGTGACGAATCAGCGAGGGTATAATCGAAGTCGAAGAGATAAGTTGTATAATTCATTGGTGACTATTTTATTTGCAAAGATATGAATTAATCGGAATTTTATATTATTTTTGCTTACTAGAATTTTTAGGGTGAAGTGGATAAGTGTTTTATGAAGTTGGGTTGTTTTAATGTATAAGTTAACTCTGAATATTATGAAATTGCTAAAATCTTCTTTGCTTCTTGTAGTCTTTTTCTCTTTTTCGGCATGCGCTTCACGTGTGGCGGATGACGGGAATGAGTGTTATGCAGATTATGTAAACCCATTTATCGGTACTGATTTCACAGGAAATACATATCCCGGTGCCCAAGTTCCTTTCGGTATGGTGCAGCTTAGCCCGGACAACGGACTTCCCGGATGGGACCGTATCTCTGGTTATTTCTATCCCGACAGCACGATTGCCGGTTTTAGTCATACCCATCTTTCCGGTACGGGAGCCGGTGATTTATACGATGTATCCTTTATGCCCGTAACACTGCCCTATAAAGAGGCGGAAGCGCCATTGGGCATACATTCCTTGTTTTCCCATGCCGATGAGTCGGCAAGTGCGGGATACTATCAGGTTCGGCTGAGAGATTATGATATTAATGTTGAGCTGACGGCAACCGAGCGGTGCGGCATCCAGCGTTATACGTTCCCGGAAGGGGATGCGGCGGTATTTCTTAATTTAAGAAAAGCCATGAACTGGGATTTTACGAACGATACTCATATTGAAACGGTAGACTCTGTTACGGTTCGGGGATACCGCTACTCCGACGGATGGGCGCGCAATCAGCGTATTTATTTCTGTACCCGCTTCTCGAAACCGTTTGCCGCCATGCTGCTCGATACGGCGGCTGTTTTGAAAGACGGCAAACGCATAGGAACTTCAGCCATTGCCCGCTTTGACTTCCACACGGCGAAAGGGGAACAAATACTTGTCAGTACAGCCATTTCCGGTGTAAGCATGGAAGGGGCGACACGCAATCTGGCTGCTGAAGTGCCCGATGATGACTTTGACAAGTACTTGGCAGCCGCCCGGAAAAACTGGAACGAACAACTTTCCAAGGTAGAAATTGAGTGCGATGACAGGGATGAGAAGGTCAAATTCTATACGGCGTTATATCATTCCATGCTGGCGCCTACTATTTATAGCGATGTGGACGGTGCTTATTATGGTCCTGATAAGAAAATACATCAGGCAGACGGGTGGACAAACTACAGTACCTTCTCATTGTGGGATACTTTCCGTGCCGCGCATCCTCTTTATACTTATCTCGAACCGGCACGTGCCAACGATATGGTGAAATCCTTCCTGGCTTTTTATGAACAGAACGGGCGCCTGCCGGTGTGGAACTTCTATGCTAGCGAAACCGATATGATGATAGGATATCACTCCGTACCGGTCATTGTGGATGCCTATCTGAAAGGAATCGGAAACTTTGATGCTCGGAAAGCGCTGGATGCCTGTGTGGCAACCGCTAATATAGATACATACCGGGGAATAGGTCTTTATAAAAAATATGGATATGTTCCTTATAATGTGACGGATAGCCTTAACTCAGAAAATTGGTCGTTGTCCAAAACCCTGGAATATGCTTACGATGATTATTGCATCGCCCTTATGGCGGAGAAGATGGGAGAGAAACAGATAGCTGATGAATTCTATAAGCGTTCACAGAATTACAGGAATGTCTACAATCCTCAAACTTCCTTTATGCAGCCGCGTGACGATAAGGGAGGTTTTATTGAGAATTTCTCACCGGATGAATATACGCCGCATATCTGTGAAAGTAACGGATGGCAGTATTTCTGGTCAGTACAACAAGATATAGACGGTTTGGCATCATTGGTGGGAGGAAAGGAGCGGTTTGCGCAGAAACTGGACAGTATGTTTACTTACAATCCTTCTGCGGACGATGATTTGCCTATATTCAGTACAGGCATGATTGGACAGTATGCTCATGGAAACGAGCCCGGGCATCACGTCATATATTTGTTTAACGAGGTGGGGCAGCCGTGGAAAACGCAGAAGTATGCGGCGGAAGTAATGCGCGAACTTTATAAGAATACTCCTGCCGGACTTTGTGGGAACGAAGATTGCGGTCAGATGTCAGCTTGGTATGTATTCAGTGCCATGGGGTTTTATCCGGTAAATCCCGTTAGCGGTAAGTATGAGATAGGTACTCCGCTATATCCTGTAATGAAAATGCACTTGGCCGGTGGTAAGACTTTTGTAGTGCAGGCACCTGCCGTGAGTAAGGAAAACTGCTATATACAGTCGGTGAAGCTGAATGGAAAACCATATAATAAAAGCTATATCACACATCAACAGATTATGGAGGGTAGCACCTTTGAATTTGAAATGGGGGATAAACCGGGTGAGGTATGGTATTAAGGTTGTAATATGTTAGGTGATAAAGTGATAAGGTAATAGAGTGATAGGGGAATATTAGATAATATATTGTGGAGTTATGGAAGAAAATTTCGACCTGAATTATAAATTCCTTTTCCGTAAATATTACGCCAACCTGCTTTTTTATGCCACGCGCATCGTGGGAGAAGAAGAAGCGGAAGATGTGGTGCAGGATGTATTTGTGGAGCTATGGAACCGGAAAGATGCGGTGACAGTGGGCGACCAGATACAGGCTTTCTTGTACAGGGCGGTATATACCCGTGCATTGAATGTGCTGAAGCATCGGGATGTAAAAAACAGCTATGAGGCTGTTGTACTGGATATTCATAAAAAGAGGATTGAGTATTACCAACCGGACAGTAACGACGTAGTGAAAAGGATAGAAGACCGGGAACTCCGCCGCGAATTATCCGAAGCCATCAATGAGTTGCCGGAGAAGTGCAAGATGGTTTTTAAACTCAGTTATCTGCACGACATGAAAAATAAAGATATTGCCGAAACGATGGGCATTTCATTGCGGACGGTAGAGGCTCACATGTACAAGGCATTGAAGTTCTTACGTGACAGGTTGGGGTATCTCAATTTGTTGTGGGCTCTGTTTTTTCTAGGTAAAGTAAGTGTTTTTATGGGAAGCGTTGTTTTATTATTAAGATGATGGAAAAAGTGAATAAGCTGGATGAAAGATTAATGGCTAAATTCCTCATGGGGAAGTGTACGGAAGATGAACTTCGTGAGGTGGATACCTGGCTGGACGAGTCGGATGAAAATGTGCGGGAGTTGTTCAGGCTGGAAGAAATGTACCACTTGGGAAAGTATAATGATTCACAGGATGAAAAGAAGATTGAAAAAGCGGAGAAGAGATTGATTAAGCGGCTGGAACAGGAGAAGGCAAAACAGCATAAAGCGCGCAGAATGTATGGCTGGATGCGCTATGCCGCTATATTCATCGGTTTCTTCATTTTGGGTGGTTTGGGATATGTTGTTTATCAAACCAATAATCCGGTGGAAGCGTTGCTTGCCGTTACAACCAAGAATGAAATTAAGGAACTGAAACTGCCGGATGGAACAAAAGTATGGCTGAATAAACATACCACTTTGAAATATCCCCGTGAATTCTCTGAAGAAGGGAGACTGGTTTATTTGGAAGGTGAAGGTTATTTCGAGGTACAGAGAAATCCTGAAAAGCCTTTTATCGTACAAAGCGAAGCGATGCAGGTCAGGGTGCTGGGAACGGTTTTCAATCTAAAATCGGATAAGACACAGATGTCTGCCGTGGCTACTCTGCTTAGAGGTGAAATTCAGGTGAAGGGTAATCATGAAGAAGGTATGATTGTTTTGTCTCCGGGACAGAAAGCTGAATTGAACGGTATGAGTAAAAAGCTGATTGTGAAGCAGGTGGATACCGGGTTTGAAAATTGGCACAACAATCAGTTTGTATTTGAAAAGGCGGATATATTCACCATTGCACGGACTTTGGAAAACTCCTATGGCGTGAAGATAATCCTCGCGCCGGATATAGATGTGAAGAATACGTATTCGGGTACGTTGATGAAGAAAGATGATATCGAGGCGGTGCTGGGGCTTATCAGAAATGTAATACCTATAGAATATAAGGTTGTGGGGAGCAGTGTGTTCCTCTCTTCCAAGAAATAAAACCAATAAATATCTAATAGTATGAGAAAATTGTTTGTGTCAATTTGTCTTTTGGCCGGGGCTTTCTGGCTGCAAGCCAAAGATTATACACAGTATGTCAGCCCGTTGGTGGGAACATTGTCATCATTCGAACTTTCTACGGGGAATACATACCCTGCCATTGCCCGTCCTTGGGGAATGAATTTCTGGACACCGCAGACCGGTAAGATGGGAGACGGGTGGCAGTATGTATATACCGCCAATAAAATCCGTGGTTTCAAACAAACTCATCAGCCCAGTCCCTGGATTAACGATTACGGTCAGTTCTCCATCATGCCGGTGGTAGGCAAACCTGAGTTTGACGAGGAAAAGCGTGCCAGTTGGTTCTCGCATAAGGGTGAGGTGGCTTTACCCCATTATTATAAAGTGTACTTGGCGGAACATGATGTGGTTACGGAATTTACTCCGACCGACCGTGCTGTTCTGTTTCGTTTTACTTTCCCAGAAAGCGACCATTCCTATATCGTCGTAGATGCTTTTGATAAAGGCTCTTACATTAAGATAATTCCCGAACGGAACCGTATAATAGGGTATACTACCCGTAACAGCGGCGGCGTGCCCCAAAACTTCAAGAACTACTTTGTCATCGAGTTCGACAAACCTTTTACTTACAAGGCCTCCGTTGCCGACAGCGTTTTGCACGAAAATCAATGTGAACAGGCTGCCGGACATGCAGGAGCAATTATCGGTTTCAAAACCCGTAAGGGCGAAATAGTCCACGCCCGCGTTGCTTCTTCTTTTATCGGCTTTGAGCAGGCAGACAGGAATTTGAAGGAATTGGGCAATGACGGTTTTGAAGCATTGGTGCAAAAAGGGCAGGATGCCTGGAATAAGGTTTTGGGTAAGATTGAGGTAGACGGCGGTAATCTCGACCAATATCGCACTTTCTATTCCTGCTTGTATCGCTCGGTGCTTTTCCCCCGTGCTTTCTATGAACTCGATGAGGCGGGAACTCCCGTTCATTACAGTCCTTACAATGGACAGGTCTTGCCGGGATATATGTATACCGATACAGGTTTTTGGGATACTTTCCGTTGCCTGTTCCCTTTCCTTAACCTGATGTATCCTTCGGTGAACAAGCAAATACAAGAAGGACTTATCAACACGTATAAGGAAAGCGGTTTCTTCCCCGAATGGGCAAGTCCGGGACACCGGGGGTGCATGATTGGTAATAATTCTGCTTCCGTCCTTGCCGACGCTTATCTGAAAGGTATAAAGGTGGATGATGTTCAAACTCTCTACGAAGGTCTGATTCATGGAACAAAGAACGTGCATCCGGAGGTCTCTTCTACCGGTCGCCAGGGCTATGAGTACTATAATGAATTGGGTTATGTACCATACGATGTGAAAATCAATGAGAATACTGCCCGTACGCTGGAATATGCCTACGATGACTGGTGTATCTATCAGATGGCGAAGGCTTTAAATCGACCCAAGAAAGAACAGAAACTCTTAGCCGGACGTGCCATGAATTATAAAAATGTGTTCGACAAGGAAAGCAAGTTGATGCGTGGGCGCAATAAAGACGGGCAGTTCCAGTCACCATTCTCTCCTCTGAAATGGGGGGATGCGTTTACCGAAGGAAACAGCTGGCACTATTCCTGGTCGGTATTCCATGACCCGCAAGGTTTGATAGACCTGATGGGAGGCAAAGAGTCGTTTGTACAGATGTTGGATTCTGTATTCATCGTTCCTCCTTTGTTTGATGACAGTTATTACGGGCAGGTCATTCACGAAATACGTGAAATGACAGTGATGAATATGGGCAATTATGCGCATGGCAACCAGCCTGTGCAACACATGATTTATCTCTATAATTATGCCGGACAACCCTGGAAAGCGCAATATTGGCTGCGTCAGGTTATGAATCGGATGTATACCTCCGGCCCCGACGGATATTGTGGGGACGAGGACAACGGGCAGACTTCCGCTTGGTATGTTTTCTCTGCACTGGGATTTTATCCGGTGTGTCCGGGAACGGATGAATACGTGCTGGGTGCCCCTTTGTTCAAGAAGGCTACTTTGCATTTTGAGAATGGCAATTCATTGGTGATTGATGCGGCCAATAACAGCCCTGAAAATATGTATGTTGAAACTCTTCGCCTGAATGGAAAAGAAGATACCAAAAATTATCTGAAACATGGTGATTTGCTAAAGGGAGGTGTCCTGAATTTTGAAATGGGTAGAAAGCCCAATCTGCAACGGGGTACACAGCCGGAAGATTATCCCTATTCTTTTTCCAATGAATGGGAGAAGTAAGTGCTGAAGTTAATAATGTGTTAATGGAAAAGGGAATGGATTATAAAGCTATTCCCTTTTTCATTTAACGAAAAAAAATATCATTTTGTAGTAAGTGTATTTTTGCGCCCCGTTGTTTTATATACAACAAGCGGGAGATAAACTCTCTTGAATGATTAAGAAACAATCAATGTGTAACCTTTAATTTTTGTTTATGAGAAACAATCATGCTTTTCGGAGTTCGACAATTCTGCGGACTTTATTAGTTTTGTTGTTCATGACATTTTCCGTTCAGTGGACTTTTGCCCAGTTGAACTTGAACGCTTCCCACACGAATTTGGGAACGGTTATCGAACAAATCAAATCTCAATCCAAGTATCAATTTTTCTATGACGACAAGCTGGCAACGCTGCCGATAGAGAATGTCAAGGTGAAGAATGCGTCTATAGACGATGCTTTGAATGCTATTCTTAAAGGAAAGAATATTTCATTTAAGGTAGAAGACAATGTGGTTTACCTTTCAGAGAAAACCGGCTCTCAGCAGAATGGTAGCCAGCAGGGTAAGGAACGTACCATCACGGGGCAGGTATCGGATGATATGGGACCTCTTATCGGGGTCAACGTGTTGATAAAAGGTACCAGCCTTGGTTGTATCACCAACCTTGATGGTAATTTTACGTTGACCACCACTGAAGAAAATCCGGTTGTGCAGTTTTCCTACATCGGTTATAAGCCGCAGGAAGTTGCCGTGAAGGGTGCCGGCCCCATTAATGTGATGATGCAGAACGATACGCAACTGATTGACGAAGTGGTAGTTACCGCACTCGGCATCAAGCGTGCCACTAAGGCGTTGAGTTACAATGTACAGGAGGTTAAGAGTGATGAGATTACCCGTGTTAAGGATGCCAACTTTGTCAATTCCTTGAATGGTAAAGTGGCAGGTGTAAATATCAATGCTTCTTCATCCGGTGTCGGTGGTGTATCAAAGGTAGTGATGCGTGGTACGAAATCAATCATGCAGTCTTCCAATGCCCTTTACGTGATAGATGGTGTGCCGATGTATGCCGGAACCGGCCAGGGTGGTAAGGAATTTGATTCAAAGGGTGCAACGGAACCTATCGCTGATATTAACCCGGAAGACATTGAGTCTATGTCTGTTCTGACCGGTGCTGCCGCTGCCGCTCTTTACGGTTCGGATGCAGCGAACGGTGCTATTGTCATCACGACGAAGAAAGGTAAAGAAGGACGGGTAAACATTACCGTTAACAGCAATACTGAAATTTTCAATGCTTTTGTGACGCCTCGTTTTCAGAACCGCTACGGAACCAGTGCCGACGACGCTACGCGTAGCTGGGGAAACCGGTTGAATGCTTCTAACTCTTATGGTTACGATCCCGTTAGTGATTATTTCCAGACGGGTGTTACCGGAACGGAGACCATTTCATTGTCAACCGGTACGGATAAGAACCAGACTTATGTTTCAGCCGCTGCCGTCAACTCCAGGGGGCTCACGCCGAATAACAAATACGCACGTTATAACTTCACATTCCGTAATACGACTTCTTTCCTGAATGATAAGATGACGCTGGATGTGGGCGCTACATACGTTTTGCAGAAAGACCAGAATATGGTGAACCAAGGTACGTACAATAACCCGTTAGTCGGTGCTTACCTGTTCCCACGTGGAAACGATTGGGAAGACACCAAGATGTATGAACGTTATGATGCGTCCCGTAAGTTGAATACCCAGTATTGGCCCGTAGGCGATGCCGGTATTGTGATGCAGAATCCTTACTGGATTAACTATCGCCAGCTTCGTAATAACAATAAGGATCGGTATATGCTGAATGCCAGTTTGAATTACAAGATACTGGACTGGTTGAGCGTAAGCGGACGTGTACGTTTGGATAATTCTATCAACGATTATACTGAAAAGTATCATGCCGGAACGAATACTCAGATGACAGAGTCTTCCACACGCGGTCTGTATGCAATTTCCAAGACAAAAGACAAACAGCTGTATGCCGACTTCCTTGTTAATATCAACAAAAGCTTCGGGGAAGATTGGAATCTGACGGCAAACATCGGTACTTCATTTATGGATATGCGTTCGGACGGCCTGGAAGTAAGAGGCCCTATTGCCGATGAGACTTTTGAAGGTGAGACTCCGGGACTGGCCAATGTCTTCAATATTCAGAACCTGAGCGCCAAACAGACTAAACGCCTGCAATCCGGCTGGCACGAACAGACTCAGTCTATTTTCGCTTCTGCCGAATTGGGATATAAGAGTACGTATTACCTTACATTGACCGGACGTAATGACTGGCCTTCACAATTGGCAGGACCTAATTCTACCAGTAAATCATTCTTCTATCCGTCAGTCGGTCTTTCAGTAGTATTATCGGAACTGATGCCGAACCTGAACAGGGATTACCTTTCATTTATGAAGTTACGTGGCTCTTTCGCATCCGTAGGTACGGCTTTCGAGAGATACATTGCCAATCCCCGTTACGAATGGAATGAAAGTACGGGACAGTGGAGTAATACCACCCAGTATCCGGTATATAATCTGAAGCCGGAACGTACGGAGTCGTGGGAAGTCGGTTTGACTATGCGTTTCCTGAAGAATTTCAATTTTGATATGACCTACTATAATACGATAACCAAAAATCAAACATTCAATCCTCAGTTAGGCGTATCCGGTTATTCGGCATTATACATTCAGACAGGTGCCGTACGCAATCAGGGTATAGAGTTGGCGTTGGGATATGAAAAAACATGGCGTGATTTTACCTGGAGCAGCAACTATACCTTCTCTACTAATAAAAACAAGATTACAGCTTTGGCGGACAATGCCATCAACCCTGTTACCGGAGAGTCATTCTCTATCTCTACTTTGAATATGGGTGGTTTGGGGTCTGCACGCTTCCTGCTGAAAGAAGGTGGCTCAATGGGTGATGTCTATTCGAATATAGACATGAAGCGCGATGCCAACGGTGATATTTATGTGGACCGTAATGGAAATGTTTCCACTGAAACGATTTCTAATTCGGACAACTGGATTAAGTTGGGAAGTGTATTGCCGAAAGCCAACATGGCATGGCGCAACAGTTTCTCATGGAAGAACTTCAATGTAGGTTTCATGATATCAGCCCGTCTGGGAGGCGTGGTATTCTCACGCACACAAGCGGTTCTGGATGATTTTGGCGTATCGGAAGCCACGGCAGATGCAAGAGACCTGGGATATGTGATGGTAAACGGCAGGGACAAAGTGACTCCGGAAGCATGGTTTCGTGCAGTAGGCAGCGGTGATGCGGTAGCGCAGTACTATACATATTCTGCTACGAATGTGCGCTTGCAGGAAGCTTCTTTCAGTTATACATTCCCCAAGAAAATGTTCAAGGATGTATGTGATTTGACTATCTCGCTCGTCGGACGTAATTTGTGGATGCTTTACAGTAAGGCTCCTTTCGATCCTGAAAGCGTAGCGTCTACCGATAACTTCTATCAGGGTGTCGATTACTTCATGATGCCTTCTACCCGTAATTTCGGTTGCAGTGTAACTCTTAAATTCTAATGTTATGAGAAGTATTATTAATAAAATTATAGCAGGAGCACTGGTGTTTACCGGGGTGTCTTGCACAGGCGATTATCTTGAGATAAATTCAAACCCTTACCAGCCGGGAACTGATGATATGCAGACCGATGATTATATGCTGGGATCGGCTATGAACAATTTGGCAAGTTGTGTGGTGTCTTCGGATGTGAATACGGCACAATTCACCGACTGTTTGCTGGGTGGACCGATGGGAGGATATTTTGCGGATACCAACACCGGTTGGGGAAACACCATTGGCAACTTTAATGCTACGGATAATTGGACGAATGTGTTTCTGAAATCCGATAAGCTTATCCCTCAGTTGTTCACTAACTTGACTTCGGTTGAAAATATATCCAAACAGACCGGTAACCCGGTTCCTTTAGCCATTGCAAAGATTATTAAAGTTGCGGCAATGAGCCGTGTGACGGATACTTACGGACCTATTCCTTATTCAAAAATCGGTTTGGACGGTGCTGTAACCACTCCATACGATTCACAGAAAGATGTATATAACCAGTTTTTCACAGAGTTGGATGAAGCTGTGGCTACATTGAATGAAAATCCGGGAGCTGCCTTGGCTGCTACTGCCGACTATGTGTATAGCGGGAATATCAGTAAATGGATTAAGTTTGCCAATTCTTTGAAATTGCGCCTTGCCATGCGTATAGTATATGCCGACCGCACACTGTCGGAAACAAAGGCTCAAGAGGCCATAAAAGGGGGAGTGATTGAAGCGAATGCTGATAATGCTCAATGGAATTATTTCGGTTCTACTATCAATCCGCTTTATACGGCTACCCGTTATAATTCCGCTACCGACCATGCTTGCAAGACCGGTGGTGATACGCATGTGGCTGCCGATATCATCTGCTACATGAATGGATATAACGATCCCCGACGCTCTAAATATTTCGTTCCGTCTGAGTGGGGAGAAGGTTATGAATATGTCGGCATTCGCCGGAGTATCAACCGTTCTACCTTGGGTACGGATGCGCATAAGTATTCGGGTGTCAACGTAGCCCAGAGTGATCCCGTGGTATGGATGAATGCCGCTGAAGTCGCTTTCCTGCGTGCTGAGGCTGTAGCGGTCTTTAACTTCTCGGGCATGGGTGGCACGGCATACGATTTCTACAAGAAAGGCGTGGAATTGTCCTTCGAGCAATGGGGTGCCGGAAGCGCAACAAATTATTTGGATGACGCCGTCAGCAAACCGTCTATCTATAATGATCCTTCCGGAATGAACAGCTATGGTTCTCAGTTGTCCGCCATCACGATTAAATGGAATGACAGTGATACTCCGGACGTGAAACAAGAACGTATCATCACCCAGAAATGGATTGCCAACTGGATGCTTGGAAATGAAGCGTGGGCTGATTTCCGCCGTACGGGCTATCCTCACCTGATTCCTGCCGATCCCGCCGGAAACAAAAGCGGTGGCATAGTCGATAACGAATTGGGGGCGAGACGTATGCCTTTCCCGACTGATGAATACATCAGTAACAAGGAAAATGTGGAAACTGCTGTTTCAAGTTACTTGAACGGTAAGGACAATTACGCTACCCGAGTATGGTGGGATTGCAATTCCAATATCAGATAAACTAATTTATTCGATAAGTTATGAAAAATATAATAAAACCTATTGCCGGTCTGCTTATTTTGGGAAGCATGGCTTTTGCTTCTTGCACGGATGTTGAAAGTATCACTATCGATGAGTCTAATGTAAAAGACCAATACCCGGAAGCTTATGCAAAGTATTTAAGTAATTTGACCGCTTATAAGGCATCCGAACATAAAGTGGTGTATGCTTGGTTTGACAACAGTAATAAAGAAACTTACAGCCCCGCACAGCACATCAGCAATATGCCGGATAGTATCGATGTGGTTTCGATGACGGTTCCTGGATTAGCCGATTTTGAGAAAACAGATATTGAAACTGTACATCAAAAAGGGATGAAAGTGGTGTACACCATCAATTATGACGAAATAAAGGCTGATTACGATGAGTTGGCATCAGATGAAAACAATACATCCTTGGAAACATTTGATAACTATTTACAGGCGCAGCTAACCGCATTGCTTGCTTATTCGGGTGATTTTGACGGACTGATTGCCGGATTTTCCGGGAGAGACCCGCAATTTATGTCTGCAACAGACCGGGCTGCTTATCAGGCAACGCAAAATATCTTCCTGAATGCAATCAACACATGGAAGTCCGGAAATTCCGATAAGGAGCTTGTTTTCCTGGGAAAACCGCAGAATTTGCTTGATAAGACTATTTTGACGAATTGCAAGCATATTATTTTGGATAGTGAAAGCGTTTCTAATATCGGTCAGTTGAATTTATTGGTGAATGGTGTGTTGGAAGAAGGCATTCCGACCGACCGCTTTGTCATTGCCTTATCTACCGTTTCTATTGATACAGCAGATAAAAAGACCGGATATTGGGATGGTAAACGTACAATGAGTGAGATAGCTTACTGGGTGACTGAAGAAAATGCATTGTATGAGAAGGCGGGTATCGCTATCTATGATGTGCAGAATGATTATTACTCTACCGGTGGTGCTTGCACCTATGTAAAAGAAGCGATTAACATAATGAATCCTGCCCCTATTAAATGATTAATATTATGAAACTTAAGAATATTTACTTAATTTCTTTGGCTCTTATTGCCGGTGCGTTTGCCGGTTGTACCGATGACACGGAGAATTTTGACAATCAATTGTTTGTAACTTCTAAGACCCCGACTGCATTCTACGTGAAAACAACAGTTCAGGATGTCCAGAATGCTACGGGAGAATTCTCTCTATCCATCCCGAAACCTTCGATGCAAGATGTTACTTTTACTATAAAGGCAGACGCGGGTTTGGTTTCAGTATATGAGGATACTTATTATGTCAGTGGTGTAGAAGCACTTCCTGAAGGTCATTACAGCTTCAGTACAACTGAAGGGAAAATAGCCGCCGGTGCTTTGAAATCCGAACCGATTACCGTCTCCTTTACGGACCTCGGTAGTTTGGACTTCACCAAGACCTATGTATTGCCGG
Source organism: uncultured Bacteroides sp. (assembly GCF_959029255.1). Classification (GTDB taxonomy): domain Bacteria; phylum Bacteroidota; class Bacteroidia; order Bacteroidales; family Bacteroidaceae; genus Bacteroides. The sequence continues at coordinate 32,081 of NZ_CAUFUE010000020.1, forward strand.
TTACGGTTGCTAATGCCAGTATTGGTGTATTGGGTTCGGCAAATACCTATTATTATGTATTCAAAGGCGCTGCACTTATTAATAAGGTAGCCAATATAAAGAAAAACAATGTATATGTGGATTGGGTAAAGCCTGATGTAGTCCAAAATATGGCAACGTTGACAGCCGAAGCCTTGATTCGTCCACATAGTTTTGACCATCAGATAAGTACATTGATGGGTATAGAAGGTCAGTTCTTGTTCCGCTTTGGTGATAATGGTGTAGAGCCCAATCAATTGCAAATAGCGACAGGTAAAGGAAACTTTACGAATGAGTCGATGGTAGCCCCGTTGAATGAGTGGACGCATGTTGCCGTGGCATACGATGCCAACGCACAAACGCTGAAAGTTTATTTCAATGGTAAATTGGTCGGTGATTTTACAGAAGTCGCTTATGGCCCGGTAAACTGGGGGATTGCTCATTCCGACGAATCTGATGGCAAGCCGCGTTGTTTCTGGATTGGTTATTCTTATAACAACGACCGTAGTATTGATGCTGATATTTCAGAAGTTCGTATTTGGAATAAAGCTTTGACTAAAGATGAAATCAACGCTGAAAATCATTTCTATACCGTGAGCGAAGATTCAGAAGGATTGGTAGCTTACTGGAAGTTTGATGATGGTGCGGATATCCTCAGGGACTACAGTAATAGCGGAAATAATGCAACGGCATCTTCTGCATTGACTTGGGTGGATGTGGAACTTCCTGCCAACAAATGATAATCCTTAATCTAATAAAAAGTGCTTATTATGAAACATACTTATAAAATAAGATTTGCCGCATGGGCGTTCATGTTATTGGGAGCTTTGTTTACGGCTTGCGAAGACGACCTCACCCTGTCTACAGGTAATGCGGATATCTTTGAAACTGTTGACGGAACTTATGGTAGTATACATTCAGCAGCCGGAGCAAAGCAGTTGACTACCATTGCAATCAGAGATAATAAAGCCGGTGCCGGTCACTTGTACTTTGAGTTGAGCAAGAAAGCGGAAACGGATGTACAGGTAACTTTTAAAATTGATGCGGACGTATTGACAGCTTATAATAAAGCCAACGGTACAGATTACGAAATGTATCCTGCTGACAAGTTATCTTTGGAGAATAGCGGTAAAGTAACGATTGCTGCCGGAAAGAAAAAATCGGAATCGATAGAGTTGGGAATTAACCCCGGCGGAACGGTAGGCAAAACTTATGCTATTGCTGTTTCTGCCACTGCCGACAATGGGGTGGAGGTATCTTCCAATACTCAGTCTTACATTTATCTGGTTGAGGATTTAGGTATGACCCCAGATCCGACTTCAAAGGGTGATATCAAGAATCTTGTCTATGTGGAAGTGAATGATGAAAGTCCGTTGAATGCCGGTGAATATTATGTAGATGGTGTTCCTTTCTTTGATATTGTCAGCATCTTTGCCGCCAATATCAATCTGAACAACGATGGAAAACCATATATCTTCTGTAACGACCAGGTTTCTTTCGTGCTGGCAAATGCCGATAAAATTATCCGTCCGTTGCAACAAAAGGGTATCAAAGTACACTTATCCATTTTAGGTAATCATGATGATGCCGGTATGCGTAGTTTGAGCGAGGAAGGCGCCAAAGCTTTTGCGAAAGAACTGAAAGCATATCTGGATATTTATGGTCTGGATGGTTTTGATTTTGACGATGAGTATTCTGCATACGCTGAGAAGGTAGATGGTGTGGTTGGAGCTAAATATAAAGGTACTGCAAGCAGTGTGGTATCCAGTTTGGCAGAGTGTACTCCTGAAAACTATACGAAGTTGCTGAAAACATGCCGCGAAGTGATGCCGAAGGAAGATGGTGTGACATTTGGAATTTATTGGTATACAGATACTGACCATCCTAAAGGTGATGGAGTGGAAGAACTGATTGATTACTCGGTATATGGCACTTACGGACACTTCCAAAAATATAACCAGGATATACCCAATAAAATTCAGGCACCTTATGCCATAAATCTTTTACCTCAAGATAATAATGTCCAGCTTGCGGTTGATGTTAATGACGGTTATTTAGATAAGATTGTAAACGAGGGTTACAAGTATTTTGCGTTCTACAATCTACGTTCAACCCGCATGTATGAATATTATTTCGACCGGGTGGCAGACAAACTTTGGAATAAGGATGTAACATGGACCGGTAACTATTTCGGTCGTACAGACTTGGATGCCAAGAAAAATTCGGTTGGCTATGATTCATTCTTGGGTATATGGACGGTGAATCCTAGTACGGGACTATACATTTATTATGAAAAGGGTACTCCTCAATATTGGCAATGGGCAGATAAAGATAATATAAAGTCTTTTGATATCATTGTTAAGGAAGATGTGTATGGAAAAAGCTATAAGGTATATGGCTGGGATGCATGGGAAACGGAAAAACAAAATGCTAAGGCTGTCACCCATGACCTTCCTTTCATCATGAATTATGATGAAAGAGGGATAGCTTTCATTCCTTCTCCTCAGGATATCGGTACCGTGGAAGGTGTTTCATACGCTATGTCATACGCTACCTATGTAAATGATCCCCTCATCTGGGGAGCTTTTTCTACACCGCAAAATGCGGCATTTTCCCTTGAAGCCACTCCCGATGGTGGAAGTGTATATATGCGTAATTCCGATGGAAGAACGTATGGTTTCAGCTTGTTTACGAAAGACAATGATACATATACTGCTGTTGATGACCCTAAAGATGCGCACTCGTCAGGCATGTATACTTTGGTAAAGAAATAAATAATAAGTATTGTATCCTTTTTTCGTAAGAAACTTTATATCTACAAAATGCTGATAATCAGTCATTGCTGAAAAGGGTTCCTAATGTCGCCGACAATCACTCTTAGAGTCGGCGACATTAGACCCTAAAGTCAGCGACATTAGGACTGATTATTGGTAGAATAATATGTCGATTCAATATTTTTCAAACTTCAAGTATATTTCTAATACAATCAAAAGCATGAAACAATACTTTATATATATAGTGGCTTCTCTTGCTGTTCTGATTGGTTGTACAACTCCTAAGCCTGCGGAAGTCGTTTCACCCGACGGGCACATCCGATTGGCTTTCGCTTTGGATGGTAATAACCGTATGACTTATCAGATACAAGTAAACGACACGACATTCATTACTCCGTCATTGTTGGGCTTTCAGTCAAAAGACGGCGTTAACTTATCAGAAAACTTTCGTATGACGGGTATTGATTTTGATACGAAAGATGAGGTCTGGACACAACCGTGGGGAGAGAATAAGGAACTCCGCAATCATTACAATGAAATGGCAGTTCATCTGTCCGACACAACAGCTACGAAGCTTACTTTACGTTTTCGTGTTTTTGACGACGGAATAGGATTCCGTTATGAGTATGAAGTTCCCGGAGTGGACAGTTTACTGCTTACTGATGAACTTACCTCATTCAACGTGGCACAAGACGGAACTTCATGGTCTATTCCGGCTAATTATGAAACCTATGAATTGCTGTATCGTACGCAGCCGCTCAGCACCATCGACAATGCCAATACTCCTATGACTTTCAAGACCGGCAACGTATATGCCAGTATCCATGAAGCGGCATTGACCGATTTCCCGGAAATGACTTTGAAGAATATAGGTGGTTGTGGATTTAAATCCGAACTTGCTCCTTGGCCTGATGGCATTAAAGCCAGATTTGCGAGTAATAGCTTCAAAACTCCCTGGCGTACCATACAGTTTGCTCCGAAGGCTGTCGGTCTGATTAATTCTGCGCTTATCCTGAATCTGAATGAACCTTGCGCGCTGGAGACTACGGACTGGATTCGTCCGATGAAGTACGTAGGTGTCTGGTGGGGGATGCATCTGGGAGTGGAAAGCTGGGTGATAAATGACCGTCACGGCGCTACTACCGCCAATGCGAAACGTTACATTGACTTTGCTGCCGACAATAACATTGAAGCCGTGATGTTTGAAGGTTGGAATGAAGGTTGGGAAAACTGGGGTGGAACACAGGCATTTGATTATACCAAACCCTATGCGGACTTCGACATGGAAGAAATAGCACACTATGCTAAAGAGAAAGGTATCGAGATTATCGGCCATCACGAAACGGGAGGAAATATTTTTAATTATGAGAAACAGTTGGACAAAGCCTATCAATGGTATGCCGACTTGGGCATTCACTGTGTAAAGACGGGGTATGCCGGAGGACTTCCTGATGGATACAATCATCACGGGCAGTTCAATGTCCGCCATTACCGTAATGTTGTAAAGACAGCCGCGAAATATCACACTACACTGGATGTGCACGAACCTATCAAAGATACCGGGATACGCCGTACTTATCCTAACATGATGACACGTGAGGGTGCCCGTGGAATGGAGTGGAATGCATGGAGTGAGGGCAATCCGCCTGAGCACCACGTAATGTTGCCATTCACCCGCTTACTGGGCGGACCGATGGACTATACTCCCGGCATATTCGATATCCTCTACGAACGTGCTAAAAAGAATCCTTCGCGCAAGCAGTGGAATATGAAAGACAGTAAGGATTGCCGTATAAATACTACACTTGCCAAGCAGATAGCCAATTGGGTGATACTCTATTCTCCCTTGCAAATGGCTGCGGATATGATTGAAAATTATGAGGGACATCCTGCTTTTCAGTTTTTCCGCGATTTTGAAGCAGATTGCGACTGGTCGGAGGCATTAGCCGGTGAGCCCGGTGAGTTTGTGGTGATTGCGCGTAAAGCTAAAGATAAATACTTCTTGGGTGCCGCTACCAACGAGTATGCCCGTGATGTAACTGTCAATCTGGATTTTCTGGAGAAAGGAAAAACTTACAAGGCAACCATCTATGCCGACGCAAAGGATGCTGACTGGGAAACCAATCCAACGGCATACGAGATAAGTGAAAAACAGGTAACTGCCGATGACGCGTTGATAATCTCTATGAAAAGAGGTGGAGGGCAAGCCGTCAGCTTTATACCGAACAATCATTAACACTAATGCAAGAATATAAATAATGAGAAATATGAAATCTATTACTATGTTGGCGGGCGGCCTTTTGTTGCTGAGTGTTTACAGTTGTACTCCCGCAGCGCAAGATTATGCTTCCTACGTCAATCCGTTTATCGGTACGGGCGGACATGGACATACTTATCCCGGAGCGGTGGTGCCCAACGGGATGATTCAACCCAGCCCCGATACACGTATCTATGAATGGGACTCTTGCTCGGGATACTACTATGCGGATTCTACAATCAACGGATTCTCCCATACCCATCTTAGCGGTACGGGATGTGGTGATTATGGCGATGTGCTGCTGATGCCTACTGTGGGTAAACAAGATTATCACGCTATGGGGACTGAGAGCCAGCAGATGGCATACGCTTCTGGCTTTTCTCACGATAATGAGACAGCTCTGCCGGGATATTACTCTGTATTTTTGGAACGCTACAATGTACAAGCTGAATTGACAGCAACCAAGCGGGCGGCTATCCATCGCTATACCTTCCCGAAGGCGGAAGATGCCGGATTTATTCTTGACTTGGACTATAGCCTGCAACGGCAGAAAAACGAGGAAATGGAATTGGAAGTAATCAGTGATACGGAACTTCGTGGGCGCAAGAAAACCGTATATTGGGCTTTTGACCAATATATCAATTTCTATGCCAAGTTCTCTAAACCGTTTACTTATACATTGGTAACCGATTCGATGGCATTGGATGAGGGAGGCCCGCTTTTTCCAACAGCCAAAGCGTTGCTACAGTTCCAGACGGAAAAGGATGAGCAGGTATTGGTGAAAATAGGTGTGTCTGCCGTAGATATGGAGGGAGCACGTAAAAATGTGGAAGCGGAAATTCCCGGATGGGACTTCGACAGTGTATGCCAAAGTGCACGTCGGCAATGGAATGATTACCTCTCTAAAATAGATATCAAGACTGGTGACAAGGACCAGCGGACGATGTTTTATACGGCACTTTATCATACGGGTGTACAGCCTGCTTTGTTTACTGATGCCGACGGTCGTTATCTGGGTATGGATTTAAAACCCCATCAGGGCGATGTGAACCAACCGGTTTATACGATATTCTCTTTATGGGATACTTTCCGCGCTTATCATCCGTTGATGACCATAATCGACCCTGAATTGAACGAAGCCTTCATCCGTTCACTTATCCTGAAACAACAGGAAGGTGGTGTATTTCCTATGTGGGAACTAGCCGGAAACTATACCGGAACGATGATTGGTTATCACATCGCTTCATTGGTAGCCGATTCATATATGAAGGGATATCGTGATTTTGACGTGAAGGAAGCCTATCGGGCTTGCTTGCGTACGGCAGAATATGATACAACCGGAATATTGTGTCCTCCTTTGGTATTGCCTCATTTGATGCCGCAAGCCAAGTATTGGAAAAATAAGATAGGATATGTGCCCTGTGACAAAGATAACGAGTCGGTGGCGAAAGCTTTGGAATATGCATACGATGATTGGTGCATATCTGTGTTGGCAAGCGCTTTGGGGGATGAGCTTAACCGGGATAAATATGCCGCGTTTGCCGAGGGTTACAAAGTTTATTTCGATCCGTCTACCAGGTTTATGCGTGGACTGGATAGTGAAGGTAACTGGCGTACACCTTTCAATCCCCGTTCATCCAGTCATCGTAGCGATGATTATTGCGAAGGTACTGCCTGGCAATGGACATGGTTTGTGCCGCATGATGTGGATGGATTGGTGGAGTTGATGGGAGGTCGTGATGCTTTCATTGGCAAACTGGATTCATTGTTTATTGCTGATTCCGCATTGGAAGGCAGTACGGTTTCCGCTGATATTTCGGGATTGATAGGGCAATATGCGCATGGTAATGAACCGAGCCACCATATTGCACATCTGTATAATTATGTAGGACAGCCATACAAAACGCAGGAATTGGTAGATAGCGTGCTGCATACGCTTTATTTCAATGACCCTGACGGGCTTTCGGGCAATGAAGATTGCGGGCAGATGTCCTCTTGGTATATCCTAAATGCAATGGGATTTTATCAAGTGTGCCCCGGAAAGCCGGTATATTCTATCGGACGTCCGCTATTTGATGAGGCTACCATTCATCTGAAAGACGGAAAGACATTCAAGGTGGTGGCACATAACAATAGCCGTACCAATAAATACATCCAAAGTATAGTTCTGAATGGAAAGAAATTGGATACTCCGTTCTTTAATCATAAGGATATTGTAGAGGGCGGCACGTTGGAACTGACAATGGGTAGTGAACCCTTGAAACAATATTGATAGAATTGAGAAACATTACTGGTAATATATAGAAGGAATGAACCGGAAAAATCATAATCCTATTTCATGGATTCCCACCGTATATTTTGCGATGGGAATGCCATTTGTAGTGCTGAACATGGTATCTGTACTGATGTTCAAAGGAATGGGCGAGGGTGATGCGCAGATTGCTTTGTGGACATCGCTGATTATGTTGCCCTGGACGCTGAAATTCCTCTGGAGCCCGTTCCTTGAGATGTTCAGGACGAAGAAGTTTTTCGTAGTGCTGACACAGATAGTTACCGGAGTGGGGTTTGCATTGGTGGCTTTGGCGCTGCAACTGCCGTTCTACTTTGCTGTTTCCATAGCCTTATTGGCTGTGATAGCCTTTAGCGGCGCTACCCATGATGTAGCTACCGATGGGGTATATATGTCCGAATTGGATAAACAGGAACAAGCTAAATATATTGGTTGGCAAGGGGCTTTCTATAACATTGCCAAGATTGTGGCATCCGGCGGACTCGTTTGGCTGGCGGGTTGGTTACTGAAAAGTTTCGGTGGGGTAGAAGGTGCTACGGCTGCTGTCCGTCATGAGGCAACGATACATGCTTGGATGACCGTTATGCTGATATTGGCGGCGGTTATGTTATTGCTGGGCTTATATCACATACGGATGTTGCCTTCAGGCGGAAAAGCTGCGAATGATGCAGCCACTGCCAGAGAGACATTGGGTCGGTTGATAGAGGTCATTAAAGACTTTTTCCACAAAAGACACATTTGGTACTATATAGCTTTTATTGTCCTTTATCGTTTTGCCGAAGGCTTCGTAATGAAGATTGTTCCCCTTTTTCTGAAGGCGGAGCGTTCGGCAGGCGGTCTGGGGCTCGATGAACAACAAATCGGCTTGTATTACGGCACTTATGGAGCGGCTACTTTTGTGCTGGGTTCGTTGCTGGCAGGTTATTATATTTCGCATCGGGGCTTGCAAAAGACATTGTTTTCACTATGTTGCATTTTCAATCTGCCTTTTGTGGCTTATACGCTATTAGCGGTTTATCAGCCTGAAAGCGGTATGTTGATAGGTAGTGCCATTGTATTGGAATATTTCGGTTATGGTTTCGGTTTTGTGGGGCTTAGCTTGTTTATGATGCAACAAGTAGCCCCTGGCAAGCATCAGATGGCTCATTATGCATTTGCATCGGGCATTATGAATTTAGGTGTGATGTTGCCGGGTAGTATCAGTGGTTACGCGTGTAAGTGGATGGGAGGATATGAACCTTTCTTCATTTTTATACTCTTTGCTACTATTCCTGCCTTCCTCATCACGTACTTTGTACCGTTTACGTATCCGGATAAGAGGAAGGAGAGATGAAATGATAATTTAATGAAGAATTAAGAATGAAGAATGAAGAATTTGGCTGCGCAATGCAAGCACGCCGCAAGGTAATTCTTCATTCTTCATTCTTAGTTCTTCATTTCCCAAAATTCCCATTTACCAAGTAGAAACAATTATATTAAATAGAAATAACAATGAGTAACAAAATCACAATTCCTTGGGAAGAGCGTCCGCAAGGTTGTACAGATGTAATGTGGCGCTATTCAAAGAATCCGGTCATCGGACGTTATCATATTCCTTCATCAAACAGCATCTTCAATAGCGCGGTTGTTCCTTTTGGAGATGGATTTGCCGGAGTGTTCCGTTGTGACAACAAAGCTGTTCAGATGAATATCTTTGCAGGTTTTAGCAAGGATGGCATTAACTGGGAAATCAGTCATGAGCCAATCCGGTTCAAAGCAGGAAACACGGAAATGATAGAATCCGAATATAAGTATGACCCGCGCGTGACGTGGATTGAAGACCGTTACTGGATTACATGGTGCAACGGATACCACGGACCCACAATCGGCATCGGCTATACATTCGATTTCAAAGAGTTCTTCCAATGCGAGAATGCTTTCTTGCCATTCAACCGTAACGGTGTACTTTTCCCGCAAAAGATAAATGGAAAATATGCCATGCTGAGCCGTCCGAGCGACAATGGACATACACCATTTGGTGATATTTATATGAGCTATAGCCCGGATATGAAATATTGGGGCGAACATCGTTGCGTGATGAAAGTTACCCCTTTTCCCGAGAGTGCATGGCAATGTACAAAGATAGGTGCAGGTTCGGTACCCTTCCTGACGGAAGAAGGCTGGTTGATGTTTTATCACGGAGTGATTACAACCTGTAACGGTTTCCGCTATTCTATGGGAGCGGTTATCCTTGATAAGGAAAATCCTGAAAAAGTACTTTATCGGACACGTGAATATCTGCTTGCTCCTGCTGCTCCTTATGAATTACAAGGAGACGTTCCTAATGTGGTGTTTCCTTGTGCGGCATTGCAAGATGGAGAAAGGGTAGCCGTATATTATGGTGCTGCCGATACGGTGGTAGGAATGGCTTTCGGTTATATCACTGAAATAGTGGAATTCATAAAACGGACAAGCATTGTCTAAGTAAGGAGATTGTATGTCCTGCCGATATATCATCATGTCATAATAAAGCGCGACGGTAGAACATTCTACCATCACGCTTTACATAAATTGCTATTGCAATTACAACTTTAGAGAGAATTTGTTAGAGAATTTATTTCATAGGTTCTATGATATAGCCTTGTTGTTCCAGTAAACTCAATACACCGTTGTTTCCCGGCAGATGTCCGGCGCCTACAACAAAGAGGGTAGGAGCTTCTTTCATGATGTTTGGCATTTTCTTGCTCCATGCTTTATTGCGATTGTCAAGCAGGGCTTCCAACTCACCAGGCAGGGGGTCGCAGGAGTTCCCCTCTCTTTCTTCGAAAATACTCAATAAGCCATTTAAATCTTGAGCTTTATAGAAAACTACAGCTTTCCGGCTTGTCTCTATTGCTTTTTCAATATTGCTGATGGTACAGTATAGTAACTCTGCCTGACGTTGTAATGTTTGACTGTTGAATAAAACATCCAATTGAGATTGGGCGGTTTCCAGTCCACCGACTTTCTTGCCGTTCTGTTGGGCTTGTTGTTGGAAGTAAGTATCCAATTGTTCTTGAGGATTGAAACCTTTAAGATGCTTCATGCTGAAAATAAGTTCCAACTGTTGGTTGATAAATGTGGGCTTTATTTGTGCCAACATGGAGATGTCTGCCTTTAGATTCTCCTTCACTATTTTCCCAAGCAGTTCGTATTGTTCAGGAGTAAACAAGCTTTGTAAAGTTGTGTCGGCGGGCATCATCATCATTTTCTGCATTTCCTGCATGAAAGCAGGTGCCGCCATTTCAGACATCACTACTTCACCATAAACTTGGGAGGTTTCATTGATGGCTTGTGGCATACCGGCGATACTGTCTTTGATGCTGAGTGGCGCCAGATGGTGTGTCCCAAAAATGTAGGAAGGTTTTTCCAAACCGTTACCGGAGATTTTCCACAAGAGTTGTGCATTGCTATTCAGTGCAACGCAGATAAACAGGAGTATTCCTAAAATCTTCTTCATTATTTTCTTTCTTATAGGGTTAATTCTGAATTATAAGTCGGAAAGAAATGAAGATAATCACAAAAGGTAAAAAAAATCAGCGTATTGTTAATTGGCCCTTCCTCCGCAAAGCCAATATTGCGTATAATATTTTTCCTTAAGACTGCTGACAATTACTCCTTGGCTGGTGCTGGCATGGACAAACTTTCCATCTTTGAGGTAGATGCCTACATGCGCTACCTTTTTGCGTGAGTTACGGCTGGTAAAGAATACCAAATCTCCCTCGCGCAGGTTGCGGCGGGAGATTTTATGGCTTTCTTTTAATTGCCCGTCTGTGCTTCTCGACAGACGGGTGCGATACACTTTCTTATAGAGTTGCGATACCAATCCCGAACAATCTGTGCCGCGCTTGGTGTCACCACCGGCACGATAAGGAGTACCTATCCATTCGGCTGCATTGACATACAGCCTGTGATTGTCTTCCAGCCCGATATCTATGCCTAGGCGTATGGAAGCTTGGGCCAATGCTTTGTAGTCAAGGCGTGGGGCGGAAGAGTGGCAAGAACTTAAACCTATTAACAATCCGGTGAGGGCAACTATATACGAAAGGGCTCTTTTCATTCTTCAGTATTCTTAGGCGCTTCGGCAGAACTTGCTGTTTCAAGAGTTTCCTCAGTTTCGTTCGGCTTTTCTGCTTCGTTCAGTTCTTCTGTTATTTCTTTTTCTACGTCAACGTTGAAATAAGCTTCCAGCTCTTTCTCTGCCGAATTATTCTCATTCTGGATATCGCGGATGATAATGCCATGTTCCAGCAGTGCGATACGTGGACAAACGTCTACCGTGTGGTTCAGGTTGTGGCTGGAGATGATGACAGTTGCTCCATGTTCCTCATTGTACTTTTTCAGCAGATGCTTGATGATGGACTGCGAACTGGGGTCGAGGAAATTAAACGGTTCATCCAAGATGAGCAATTGCGGATGATGGAGCATGGCGGATATAATACCGATTTTCTGTTTGTTTCCGGCAGAGAAATTGCGTATGAATTTCTTTTGTCCCATGACTTCACCGTTCATGAAGCGCTCAAAAGGAGCGATACGTTCATCCACCTCTTCCTTTTTCAATCCGTACATCTTTCCGATGAAATAGAAATATTCTTCGGGTGTAAGGTAGTCTATCAGAAAGCCGTCATCAATGAAAGCGCCGGTAAAGTTTTTCCAGTCCTCGCTCTTGCTGACGTCTATATCATTAATGGTAACATTTCCATTGTCAGCTTTCAGCAAGTCCAGCATCAGGCGGAAGAGGGTGGTCTTTCCGGCTCCGTTGTTCCCCACCAAACCAAGCATATCACCCTGGTTGATTGTATATTTTTCAATATCAACGGCTCTCTTGTCGCCGAAGTTCTTTTGAAGATTATTAATCTGTATCATGTTGATGTTTAATGTTTAATGATTAATTACTTTTCTCATTGTCTGCTGTCTCTGAAACCTTCCATATTCTTGTAACGGCGTTTCATGAAGCGGTGATACACATTCATCAGCCAGAAGCGGGAAGTCAGGATAAATCCTGCACCTATTACAATAAGGATGCATGCGGTAACCGTGGGACCGAAGAAGGCGTTCAATACAAAGTTCATAAGCAAGGGAATACCGAAAGCCGCACCGGCTATCAGGTTTTGCAATCCGGTTCCCATATTATGGCGATTGGTCATTTTGGCGTTCAGGTCTACCGTCTTATTGTTGTATACAGCCAGTTGGAACAAACAGAAATAAACACATCCGGCTACGAATATGGCCCAGGCAAAACAGCTTAATACGAGGAGTTTTCCCGTAGCCATGGCAGGTATCATCAGCACCATGGGAATAAGTATGGCAACACTATACAATATGTATTTGGCACGGAGCAATGTGTATATCGATTCCTTACGGCTCATCAATCCGTCAATGTAGTTACCTTCATAACTCATCAGGCTGGAAAGGAACAGAATGCCGAAGATAACGAAATTATACACCATGATAAAGTTCTTCATCCCCTGTCCATCATACACTTCGGTGAAACTGAGGATGCAACTGAAAGCAATTACCACGATAAACACCATACGTAAGGCTGTCTTGCAAACTTTGTTGCGTAACAGCATTTTCAGTTCCAGACGCATGTATTCACCTATTTCGCCATAGCGGTCCAGGAATTTATATTCCGAAACATGCTTTACTTTCGTATCTTCTACTTTATTGATTTCATCGTAAATCAGTCCAATCATCAATACACGGTTTATGAACCACATCAGGGCAATAGCTATCAGCACTCCGATAAATGACAACAGGTTTCCGGTAATGAAACCCTCTCCGAGGTTTATCGATAAGTCAAATAACGGGCTGTTTTCCGGTATGAACAATCCTGCCGCTATACCTCCATATGCAACAATTGGTAAAGCTATCCACCAGATGCGTTCATTCATCAGGGTGCGGCACAACAGGAACCAGTAATTATTGAAAACCATCAGTAGCCAGATACCGATGCAGTAGGTCAATACACCCATTATGCCATAGAATTTGGTGATGGTGACAATGGCGAATGGTACGAAAAAGAACAACCATATCAGGTTGAAGCCATTCAGACCGGAGCGTATCAGCAAAAAGTCGATTAGACGGTTCCGCCTTACGGGGAGCAGCAGATAGGGCTTTACCTCCTGTGTCGGTGTTTTTTGAAAAGGAAAACGCATCATAAAGTCCAGGACCAGAACAAAGATTAGTCCACTGTTCAGTACGTGATAGGCTTCCGTTGCACCGCCGTCGAAAGCAAAAGCGAAGGTCGTTCCGAAGAACATCAGATAGCCGGCCCAAAAGATTGCCATGAAGTACATCCAGAACTTGCCGAACTTGTTCTTTTCGTACATCGGGTTTCGTTTGGCCGCCAGTTTACCGTGCTTGCGCAGTTCTAAAAATAGGCTCATTGTGTGTAGATGATTAGAATGTATATAAAAAAGGCCACGCTGCTTTTTTTCAAACAACGCAGCCTTCTTGGATTATAAGCTATTATTTGCTTTCTGCTTCAGGACTGATCATTGATACTTCAATCTCATTTTTTTGCTTGAGCAAATCATCAGCAAATTTCTGAATGTCTTTCATCGTGATGCTGTTTACAATTTGTTCGTAATCATTGATGCGATCCATACCGGTGAATAGGTATTCATCAATGCCGCCCAGCCAATAGCTGTTTTCTTTCAAGTCTTCGGCATGTTTTTTCAGCATAAACTCTTTCACCTTGTTTAGATTTTCTTCGGTAGAACCTGCTTTTGCAAAGTTGTTAAGTTCGTCGAAGATAATCTTCATCAGCTTCTCTCTCTTTGCAGGTGCAGTATCGAAGATAATCTGCAAAACAGCCTTCTCCGTCGGATACTTTCTCAATTGTCCGCCTACATATACACCGTACGTACCACCTTCATCCTCACGCATTTTGGCAGTGTAAATCAGGTCAAGGATTTGTCCGGCCATATCCAGTAAGATGTCGTTCTTTAAGTTATACTTACAGTCGCCGCTAATCAGGATAAAGTTAGAAGCTTTGGCAGTCTCTTGTTTGCGGATGAATTCATTCTTATAGGCACCCTGGCGTATTTCAACCTTATTATCTTTGAAAGTCTCCTTACGGTTGATGGCAGGCAGTGCGCCTAAGTATTGGGCAATCAACGGTTTCATTTGCTCAACGTCTACGTTTCCTACAAAAATGAAAGTGAAGTCGCTGGCATCTTTATAACGGTCATTGTACATTGACAGGATTTTATCATAGTCCATCTTGTCAATCATGTCGCCTTTGATTCTCACCTGTCTGGGGTGCTTCATGTAGATACCGGCTTGAATTGAGTCACTGAAAGCCACCTGTGGATTCATTTCCATGTTGAGCAATGCGGCTTTGTTACGGTTCTTGTAAGAAGCGAATGCCTCGTCGTCACGGCGTGGAGCGGTGAATGTCAGATAAGTCAACTGCATCATGGTCTCAAAATCTTTCGGAGAGCAACTGCCGTTAACGGCTTCCGTCTTGTCACCGATACCATAGCTTACAGAAGCTTTCTTTCCTGCCAATACTTTTTCAAGGTTCACAGCGCTGAAGTTTCCTAAACCACCTACACTTACGGCATCCAACCCGTTGATATTGATAATCTCTGAATTAGGGAACAAAGAGCTACCACCCAGGCTGACACCCTTCATGCGGATTTCATCAGCCTTGAAGTCAGTCTTCTTGATGATAACCTTAACACCGTTGGACAGCGTCAAAGTTGTAGTACCGAATATATCATCCTTCTTTTCAGATACGATTTTACCACCCTTCGGAGCTTCTTTCATCAACGGCTCGTCAGATACCTTGTCCACGTATGCCGTCAATTTCTCAGCTTTTACATCTTTCAGGATTTTCTTGATTGCATCTTCCGAAGGTATTTTCAATCCTTCTTTTTCAGGAGCGAGGATGGCAACTACCTGGTTGCTGTCCGTAACGAGTTCCTGCATCATCTGGTTCAGCGCTGCTACGGGGATGGCAGGAGCAATCTGGTTGATGATGGCATATTCGTTTTCAATGCCCGGGATAGGTTCGTTATCAAGGAAATGACGGACATATTCGTTCACATACTCCTCATTTTTGCGCTTGTCGCGTTCGTTGAAAGCAGATTCCAGTTGGCGCAGATATTCAGCGCGGGCACGGTTGTATTCTGTTTCGGTAAATCCGAACTGGCGTGCACGTTCAGTCTCGCGAAGCAGGGCGGCGATACCGTTTTCTATGGCATCTTCCTTGCAAACTACGATACCTGTAAATGCATCCTTTGTTTTAGCGACAAAGAAATCATCATCGTATGTAGTGGCGTAGATATACGGAGGATTCGCTGTTTGTACCAATTCGTTCAAACGCGCATTCAGCATGTTGTTGATAAGGGTAGTCGCATAGTCTTGCAGCAGATAGCCCATGTTGGTCTTTTCAGCATCAGGGGTAGTTTCGTGCTTGTTGAAGACTAAAGCCTGTACGTTGGGCTGTTCCTTGTCTTTATAGATAATAACAATCGGTTCCTTGTTGTCATTTACCGGATAATATTCACGCTTGGCAGCATTGGGCTGTGCGGGGATGTCGGAGAAAATCTTCTTGATTTGAGCTTCGATGGCGTCTACGTCCACATCACCTACCACAACGATACCTTGCAAGTCGGGGCGATACCATTTTTCATAATAATCTCTCAAAGTCTGAGGTTTGAAGTTCATTACCACCTCCATGGTTCCGATAGGGAAACAGTGGGCATACTTGGTTCCTTCAAACATCACGGGCAACATCTTTTCCTGGAAACGCTGGATGGCACTCATGCTGGTACGCCATTCTTCGTTGATAACTCCACGTTCCTTGTCTATTTCTTTCGGATCGAGAGTAAGGTCGTTACTCCAGTCGTGCAAAATCAGCAGACAAGAGTCGATAGCTCCCGGAGTAGTTACGGGGACATTGGAGATATTGTATACGGTTTCGTCAACGGAAGTATAAGCGTTCAGGTTTTCGCCGAACTTCACACCGATACGTTCCAGATATTGTTTCAAAGCGTCACCCGGGAAGTGAGTGGTTCCATTGAAGCACATGTGTTCCAGGAAGTGGGCAAGGCCGCGTTGGCTTTCTTCTTCCTGAATAGAACCTACTTTCTGGGCAATATAGAAATCAGCCCGGTTGGCAGGAAGGTTGTTCTTGCGGATGTAATACGTCAATCCGTTGTCTAATTTACCTATGCGTACGTTTTTGTCAACGGGGATAGGCGGCATTTGCTGGGCAAATACTTGTTGAAAGTTGCAGCAAATTATCAGTGCTACAATCCATAAACTGCGTAATAAATGTTTCATTATAGTTGTTTAATTAAAATGTTCTTTGACCTATATGTCGGCTAGCGGAATAATAAATCACAATGGAATGGAAAAATTATTCTTTTACGGCTTCGCGGATACGAACCAACTTAGTCAACAAGCCTTCCAGCAGGTCTAGTTTCAGCATATTGGCGCCATCACTCTTGGCCACAGCGGGGTTCTCGTGAGTTTCAATAAATAAGCCGTCCACACCCACTGCGACGCCGGCTTTGGCAACCGTTTCAATCAACTGGGGCATACCGCCGGTGACTCCGCTGGTCTGGTTAGGCTGTTGCAGAGAATGGGTCACATCCAGAATGACGGGGAAACCGAAAGCCTGCATTTCAGGGATACCGCGATAATCAATCACCAAGTCCTGGTAGCCGAACGTCGTACCGCGTTCCGTGAGCATCACATTCTTATTTCCCGCTTCCACCACTTTATCTGCCGCAAAGCGCATGGCAAGAGGGGAGAGGAACTGACCTTTCTTGATATTGATAATCTTGCCCGTCTTGGCGGCGGCTATCAGCAAGTCCGTCTGGCGGCAAAGGAAAGCGGGGATTTGCAGTATGTCCACGTACTCCGCCGCCATCGTAGCCTCTTCTGCGGCATGGATATCCGTCACGGTAGGAACTCCGAACGTGTCGTGTACTTTCTTTAATATTTTCAATGCTTTCTCGTCACCGATACCCATGAAAGAGTCCAGGCGCGAGCGGTTGGCTTTGCGGTAAGAACCTTTAAATACGTATGGGATTTGCAGTTTTTCGGTGATGGTTACTATACGCTCTGCGATGCGCATCGCCATTTCTTCTCCTTCGATGACGCAAGGACCTGCCAAAAGAAAGAAGTTACCGGCAGGATTATTTTTCAGTTCAATCATATCTTATTTTTATTTAATTGGGTATAATCAGCGTTATCGCCTCATGCATCACCCCGATGTCCAGCGGGAAGTGCCGGTCAAGGATACGTCCGTCCAAATCGACAGAAGCGTTTTGCGCGCGAAGCACCTTAACCTTCTGCGTGCGGTAGGGCATCACGACTTTATGGTTCAGGATTCTGCCTTGGATAAGCATCCATAGCCCCGACCAAAGTTGCAACAGCTCCGGGCGGTAGATTACGGAAACATCCAGCCAGCCATTATAGGGCACGGCGCTTGGCGCCTGTCCATATCCCCATGCGCTTCCTATGCAAACCGTCATGATGCGTCCACGTATGTGCTCACCGTTTATTTTCAGATGCATGCGGTATAATTTACGTTCAAAAATGATGGAGAGTAGCGCCATGAAATAGGAGAGGAATTTCACTCCCCAGAAACGTTTGCACTGGTCGGTAATCTTCACGATACGTGCGCCGAGTCCTATGTTGATGGCGTTCAGGAAATAGCGTGTCAAATGTTTCTCGCCATCATAGTAATAGCAGGTGCCGACGTCTATCTTCCTGCGTCGGTTGTTGATGATGCAATCTACCGCTTTCTTGTATTCGGAACTCATTTCCCAATAGTTGGCAAAGTCGTTGCCTATGCCATTTGGGATAATTCCGATGGCTATGTTTTCCTTATCTTCCGCATTGGAGAGCATGATGCCGTTGATAGCGTCGTTCAAAGCGCCGTCACCACCCACAATGACGATGGTGCGGTAACCGTTGTTGGCTAGGATACCTGCCAGGCGCTCTACCGAACCAAACCCCTCGGACTGCACGTAGTCGTAAGACACGCCTTTGCCGTCCATGTATTCTTTAATTTCTTTCCACCGTTTCTGCACCTTTCGTGTTCCGGCTTTAGGGTTATATATCACACCCCACTTTTCGGGTTCTACGCTCATGAGTTTATTTACGATTAGACTATTTACTATTTACGATTGAAGCTACTCTCTAACTATCAACTATTATTTATCAACTATCAACTGCCAAAAGTACTAAATCTCTTTGAGTTTAGCCTTTACAAAGGCAATCTTTTCTTGCATAGGCAGGCGGGCATCTATCCAATGGATGGTGAACCCGCGTCTTTCCATCCCCCGGAACCAGGTCATCTGTCGTTTGGCAAACTGATGGATGGCGATTTCCAGTTGGCTGAACATTTCGTCGTAAGTCAGTTGGCCGATGACATAAAGCGTCAGATATTTGTATTCCAGTCCGTAATAAATAAGGTCGTCCGGTTTAATGCCTTGTTCTATCAGCCGGCGTACTTCATCCACCATGCCTTCATCCAGTCGTTGGCGCAGGCGCCGGGTTATCTTCTCACGGCGCAGTTCCCGGTCGATATCCACACCGATGATGAGGCTGTTCAGTGATGGAAACGAGCGCTCGTCCACCGGAGTGTGCGCATAATATTCCTCAATCTCAATGGCGCGGATGGCACGTTTGGCAGTATCTACGTCCGTGGTATTATGCAGACTTTTATAACCTTTCAGAATATCAGTCAACTCTTCCAGGGATTTGCCCGCCAAGCCGGAACGTAACTCCGGATTTTCGGGTACGGGCAGTAATCTGTAGCCTCTCAGTACGGATTCCAGATACATTCCGGTTCCTCCACATAGAACGGGTAGGCGGCCTTTTTGTTTAATAGTCTCGTATGCATCCAGAAAATCACGCTGGTACTCAAAAACATTGTACTTGTAGCCCGGGTTGGCAATGTCAATCAAGTGATAGGGTATTTGTTTCCCGTTTACGGTGTAGTCGGCAAGGTCTTTCCCGGTGCCGAGGTCCATACCCCGGTAGATTTGCCGGGAGTCGGCACTAATGATTTCCGTATCCAGTTCGGCGGCAAGCGCGGCGGCAAACGGAGTTTTCCCCGAAGCGGTAGGACCCAATATGGCGATTAAATCATAGTCAGGCATATCTCTGATTTTGTTAATTTGAACACAAAGATATGAAAAAGGAAGTGAAAAACAGAGGTTTACTTCTTAAATGGTGTTATAAAACATACTTTTTCTCTTGGATAATTTGCGGAAATCTCAAAAGTGCGTATATTTGCAATGTGTTTTTCATAGTATTAGATTTAAGGTTAACAAAGGTTGGAGTACAGCGGTACTCCTTTTTTTATGCCCTAAAGTCAAGGTACATCATTATTTCTTTTAATAAAGAGGAGTGCATCATACCATGATGGCTGCTATTTCGGGTATCACTTCGATGATTCCGTTTGAATCAATTGTGATAATACCCTCATCGCGCAAGGTCTTGATAATCTGCTTGTAGGTGACGTTGCCTATTCCTTTTATGTTTTTCAGTCGTCTCCATCCCCACTTTTCGGTAAACTCCAACAGTTCCTGCAGGGTTACAATCCCTTCTGAAAAGTTAAGGGTGCCATAAGCATGCAACTCAAGAATTTGGGACAAGGGGATATTCATCGGGTTGTCTATATTGAACTTCCAACAAAGCCGTTTTATCGTCCGTCCGTACTTGGAAAAGATTCTTTGCGTGTTTTCGTCCAGTTTATTAAGGATGTCGCCGTATGTCTTCAGGATTTTAGCGTATGACATTCCATGACGTTCCGCCACCTGCGAGATAGGTTCGCCGTAGGAGACGGCAAGGAATATCTCCCTGAGCTTCTCATCGGTAATCAGTGCGCCGAGTTCGCCAATGACCGCATGGAAGAGCGGTTGATGCCGTTTCAGCGTCAGCAGAAGGAACAATTCATCGTCCATTTGTGAGAGAAGCCCCTCACGCTCCCCCTCCTTCCTGTGAATGATTTCTTTGAGGGCTCCTTCATTCCATGTGTCCGTTTGATGGGTATCAAGGAAGCGAATCACATCCTCTTCATCGAGCATTACTCTATCATCAACGGTGGATGAAGCAATGTAATTCAGGTTTATCCAGCATCGAAGGGTACTTTCGGGGATACCATGTTTTTCCGATACTTGTTTGATTGTGAGCCATTCAGCCATGCCGATGCCTCCTTTCTTCACTGCGACGCAATGTCTTTTTGTTTCGTTTGTTCATACCTAATCGAATATTTATGAACGCCCGCATGCTGAAGGTATCCAATAGACACAACAGACCGGACGCTGAGTTCATATTTATCCGCAAAGAGGTACAGCCAAGCACCCACAACATCCAATAAATATGTTCACACGTCCGGCCCTACGCCGTACGCATAAAAACTATTCATTGGGATGTTTTTTTGCTTAAATAAAATTGGCTGTTTTCTTTGCGCAAAAAAGTTTCAATGCAAGTTGTATTTCTCCTCAACTCTTCAAGGTGCAAATATAAAGGTTCTTATGGGAACGGCAAAAATAACGACGAGGAATTTGTGGGAGGTAAGGAAATAAGGGAGAATAGAAACCGGAGGAAAGTTTATTCCTGAGTGGTTTTGAACTAAATGACAAAAGAATTATTTTCAGACATAAGAACAAAAGAACATATTCACTAAATGATATAATCTATGTTTTCTTATTTGTTCTTTTGTTCTTATGTCTGAAAAAGGGTGTTCTGTTTAGCTCATGTTTAATCTGTTATGGACTAAGTAGGGATTTAATTCACCACAGAGGACACAGAGTTGTGTCCTCTGTGGTGAAAAGAAACTTCTCATAATTTCCGTCCCGCCCCTTCTTCCCTCAAGAAGCTGGCGGGACGTTCCGTTTCCGGCACGTCAGAGGTTTGTAAAAGAAGAAGCGGCAAGCCGCTAACTAATAGTAAATTATCGCTCTTTGACGTCCGGGAAACGGAAATTATGGTTATCTTTGCAACTAAGGTAAATACAAAAGAACAGAAGATATGGATAATGAGATAAAAAATAAAGTAACTTACATAATATATTGTATTAATGCCTTTGCCACTCGTTATAATCTGGCTGCAAAGCAAGCATACGCCTATTTGCGACGTTTCAAAGGCATTGATTTCCTAAATGATTGCTACGAAGCCGAACATCTGCTGTCCCTTAACGACGCAGTAGAAGACTTGTCTGTCATCTGCAAAAGGAATGGAGGAGCACTGATATGAAACTCTACCACGGTTCCAATCAGGAGATTTTTGCAATAGATTTATCTCTCTGCAAACCTAACAAAGACTTTGGACAGGGCTTTTACCTGACTGACATGAAACAACAAGCTGAAGAGATGGCTAAACGACGGGTTCGCATTTCAGGATATGGGTTACCTGTGGTGACTACCTACGAAATAAATGAAGAAGTATTCGAATTTGCAGATTTGAAAGTCAAGGTCTTTGACAGCCCTTGCAAAGAATGGGCTTTATTTATTTTGCAGAACAGAAATGAAAAGCAACCGGATGCCATGCCCATTTATGATATTGTGGCAGGTCCTGTAGCTGACGACGGAGTTACCTTTCAGTTAGAACGTTATGCCAACGGACTTATAACTCTTGATACATTGGTTGAAGAGCTTACTTACAGAAAGCTGAATCATCAATATTATTTTGGAACAGAAAAAGCAATCTCTTATTTGAAAAAGTTATGACGAAAGAACAGCAATTCCTGGTAGATAATATTGTGGAAAAGTTAACATTACTGGTTATGGAAGATTTTCATGTCAATATGATTGATGCGCTTGATATGGTATATAACTCCCAACTCTATGAAAAATTAGTTGATCCGGAGACGGGATTGTACTTAGGAAGCTCTCTATATAACTATTCTTACTTGAAAAAAGAATTGACCACAGGAAAAATAATATAAAGTACGAATGAGGAAGTTTTTGACCATTCGGGTAGTCAGCGCCTAAAAACATATTTAGTTTTAAAAGGAGGCATAAGGAGGGAAAATAAAAAGCTTACCTTGAGCACGCTGATTTGACGGGAAGCGCGGTAAACATGCAAATGTTTGCCGGTTAAGATGCACAGTTTATAGCCCGCTTTAGATACATGGCGCAAGATATTAATAGTCCTTAATAGGAAGGAGAAGACCAGTCCAAAGAAACCTTACTGCCTTTAATGCACAAGATGCCATCTTGTGCTACATAAGATGCCAACTCATGCAACACAAGATGGCATCTTGTGCATTGAAGACGGCAGGCCTTCAATTCCTGTCTTTTTAGTGTTCCTTTCCTTCTCTCTTCTTATCCCGGTGGTGGCGCATTATGGGCTGTGCTGTTTACTTTAATTCGCGTGCCTGTATTCATTGGGTGAGCATCCCACTACCTTTTTAAATAATCGTGTAAAGTGTTGGGGATATTTAAATCCCAAGTCGTATGCCACTTCACTGATAGATTTGCCGGTATCGAATATTCTCTCCTTGGCTGTAGCAATCAGTTTCAATTGGATGTGCTCTTGTGGGGAATTACCGGTCTCTTTCTTGATTAAATCCCCGAAATAATTGGGAGAAAGATGTAGCTGCTCTGCGCAATATTGTACAGACGGCAGACCGATTTCCTGCGGTTTGTCGGAAAGGAAGTAATCGTTCAGCAGATATTCGAATTTCGTTAGGATATCCTTGTTGGCATTGCTGCGCGTAATGAATTGGCGGTCGTAAAAGCGCATGCAATAGTTAAGCAACAACTCGATATTGTTGACGATAAGGTTCTTGCTGTGTTTATCGATGGAGTGTTGCAGTTCTTCTTCGATGTTGTGCAGGCATTCCAGGAATATTCTGCGCTCCTGTTCGGATAAGTGCAAGGCTTCGTTCGATTCGTATGAAAAGAAAGTATATTCGTGCATCTTGCGTGCCAGGGAAGTGCCGCGAAGCAAGTCGGGATGAAAAACCAGCGCATAACCTTTGGGTTGGAACACTTCTCCGTTGTTGGATATTCCGGCAATCTGCCCCGGAGCCAGGAATACGAGCGTGCCTTCCTGGTAATCGTAGAAATTCCGTCCATAGTGCATGTCACCGCACTTAATTTCTTTCAGGAAAATGGTATAGAAGCCGAAGCGTTGGCGATGATGCAACATAGGGGCGCATTTGGACCAATCAACCACGCTTATCAACGGATGCAGGGTTTCAACGCCCACCAGCTCATTGTACTGGCATACATGATCGAGTCTAATAAGTTCTTCCATATTCTTATATATCTTGAGGTTGTGGCAAAGTTAATGCTTTTTTCCTTATATATAATAATGTGTATGTCGCCAACCTGTAATAGGGGTACATGTTTCCGTAATTTGTATAAGCCGGTGGAATGATGCCGTATTCATGGGGCATGAGCGGTTTTCTTTATCGGTTCTTGTTTAGCAACTCACCGCTGGGGCACTCAAAATTGCTGATTGGAAGATGTACCTGTTTCAGTTCATCCAGTTCGTGTATGGGGCGTTCGAGGTCATTGGGTATGGGCATACCCGAGAACTGCCCGAAATAGAGCAAGCAGGCATCTTTCCACCAAACGGCATCACGTACTTGTATCTTCAAGCGCGACCGGACTTCATTGAAGAGTTCCTTATCTATGTATCCTTCCGCAGAATCCCATATCTTCTGGAACTCTCTGACTTGCCGTACGCCGTGGTCGTAGTGGCGGCAGAGTTCTTCCCATAAGGTTTTTCCGCTTTTCATCCGGTGTGTCCATGGAACGTGGTGAAACCAGAGGAGGTATTGTTCGGGACAGGTATCAAGGTTATCGTATTGCTTTGCCAATTCTTGAGGGTATTGCGCAGTAGCATTACTACCGGTGCTACTGCGGTTGAAACCAATCCCGTTCTTATCTGCTTTGTGGTAATAAGACGGCATCCAGTCGGGACGGGCGCCGGGTATGTCGCACCATGGTTCGGGACCGTAATGGTGTCCCCAGGCAAAGAGGTGGTGCAGGCCTAGCGGCATCATATAATTTACTACGGCTTCACGGCTTTCGAGCATCATCTTCTTCAATTGGCGGCTGACAGTTGATAATTGATGTCCCATCAAAGAAAGCCATTCGTCTGCTATTGCCTCCGGAGATAAGGATGGATTCCAGGCGAGACGTCCGAAGGCATACCAATTGGCTTGGGCAAAGGGATGTCCGCACCAGTTGGCATCCGTACCGATATTAGCCACCCCGGCGATTGCCTTTAAGGAGAGTGGAGGGACAAGCTCGAAAAATTCTTTCCACATCGGAGCCAGATAGGCAAGATGATTGGAGTGCCCCAGGTACTCCTGCGTGATTTGGAACTCGGGCATCAAGGGGGTATGCGGCATTGCGGTGAACAAAGGGCTGTATGGTTCACGAGGTTGGAAGTCTACCGGGCCGTTCTTGATTTGTATAATCACATTATCGCGAAACCGGCCGTCCAGGGGTTTGAATTCCAAGTATGCTTGTTTGGCACGGTCGGCATCGGAAGGGCTATAAACGAAGGCACGCCACATGACGATGCCTTTGTAGGGCTTCAGTGCATCTGCCAGCATATTGGCGCCGTCAGCGTGCGTGCGCCCGAAGTCGCAAGGACCGGGCTGCCCTTCTGAGTTGGCTTTTACCAGGAAACCGCCGAAATCCGGAATAAGGCGGTAGATTTCTTTGGCTTTACTTTTCCACCAACGGATGACTTCTTTGTTTAGCGGGTCGGCGGTGGGCAGGCTGTCCAGCACCATCGGTGAGGCGAAGTTTACGGAGAGATATACACGCAGCCCGTAAGGACGAAATACATCGGCCAGTGCTTTTACCTTTTCCAGGTACTCGGCGGAAAGGATTTTCGGAGAGGCATTGACGTTATTCAGCACTGTGCCGTTGATGCCGATGGATGCGTTGGCGCGGGCGTATGTTCGGTATCTGCCGGAAAGGGTATTGGGTAATTCCTCCCAATTCCAGAGGGATTGTCCTGCATATCCGCGTTCAATGGTGCGGTCGAGGTTGTCCCAATGATTGAGGATGCGAAGATGATAGGCAGGGTTTTCTGTGACAGGCTGTGTGATGGCTGCCTTCTGTAAGCGCAGGAGATGGTAGCTGGCATAGAGCAGCCCTATTTCGGTGGGGGATGTGAGGACTATCCGGTCATTCTCGTGCCGGATACTGAACCCGTCGGGTTTCAGTTGCTTGTCTTTCTTTAGAGTGAGAATTACCGGTTTGCCTCTCCATGCTTGTTGCAGTTCATTGACCGCTATATCCAAAGTTGGAGATTGGTAGGGAGCCGTGACTTGTGCACCCGACCCTGATACCTGCGGTAACCACAAGCGACTGCTGTCTTCAGCAACCATGGGGGAGGTGAAGAAAAGAAGTATATAGATGAAAAAGAAAATATTAGGTTTCATAATGATTCGGTTTGTTAAATGGGAATTTTGGGAAATGAAGAACTAAGAATGAAGAATGAAGAATTACCTTGCGGCGTGCTTGCATAGCGCAGCCAAATTCTTCATTCTTAGTTCTTCATTAAATTATCATTTCCCTCCTCCCCCGTCAATCGTCATAATCTTTCCATCCTCGTCGTATTCCAACTCACATACTTTCAGGCTGCGAAGCCATGATTTACCGCCGCTGGGCACACTGTCGTGATGGAACAGATACCATTTTCCCCGATATTCCACGATGGAGTGATGGGTGGTCCATCCTACAACGGGTGTCAGGATGACGCCTTGATAGGTAAACGGACCGTAGGGATTGTCGCCCGTGGCGTAGCAAAGCAGATGCGTGTCTCCGGTGGAGTAGGAGAAGTAATACTTGCCGTTGTACTTGTGTACCCAACTGGCTTCAAAGAAACGGTGGGGGTCATTGGCTTTCAGTGGCTCGCCTTTCTCGTCCACTATCCATACGGGACGTGGCTCTTCGGCAAATTGCAACATGTTATCACTTAGTTTTACCACCCGGCCGGGCAGTGCGGGTGCATCCCCTTCGGGCAGTTCGGGTACCTCCAGAGCCTTATTGTCGCGGTAGCGTTGCAATTGTCCGCCCCAAATTCCGCCGAAGTACATATAATAGTCATTTCCCTCTTTCAGCACGGCGATGTCAATGCTGTAGCTTCCGCGTATGGGGTCGGGTTGCGGGACAAAGGGACCTTCGGGACGATTGCCGATGGCTACACCGATGTGGAATACATCGTTCTTGTCCTTCAAAGGGAAGTAGAGGTAATATTTACCGTCTTTTTCGGCTACATCGCTGTCCCACAACTGCCTGCCTGCCCAAGGAATGTCGGCAATGTCCAGTGCCTTGCCATGGTCTGTTACTTCACCGTTCATGGGGTCGTCGGTAGACAACACATGGCTGTCTTTCATCACGTACTGGTCACCATTGTCATTTTCTACATTGGCACACTCCCAATCGTGACTGGGATAGATATAAATCCGGTCGTTGAACACATGTACTGAAGGGTCTGCCATATAGTCGGCAGGGAACAAATATCTCTCTTTTACTTTTTTAGCTTCCATACTTTATTTAATTTATCTGTTGATGTAAAGGCTTTAATTTAAAATTTACTCTTTCCCTATTGCGCTGTCAAATATAACCATTTTCAGCGATATTCTCCTGTAGCATAGATACCCACCATAGTTCCGGTGAACCCACCGGCGGTTTGCGTACTGAGATAGTCGGCGGAAATAGGTTCACCTGCCTGTTTCCATTCACCTTGAGGATTGAAAGTATAGCTGAAGGTATAACTTACTTCATTGTTGCCTTGCACTCTCAGGTAAATTTTACGGCCGGTGTCCGTAGGTTCCAGTGGAATGGTTGTTGCGGCTTTCTGCTGTCCCCGGCTGTAGACTTCCAATGCCAGGCAGGCCTTGCCGTCGGTATCTGCTGTCTTTCCGAAACGGGCATTACATGCGTCGTCATGGAAGAGGATGAGACCGGCAAAGTCTCCTGTGCAGGTCGGTTGGAAGGTGAGAGCGGTTTGAGCGGTGAACTTCGGTTCGGTAATCCAACGGCCGATGGCGGTGGGCTGTCTTCCTTCATTCAAGCGTTCGCTGCCGGCAACGAGTACCAGCGCCGCATCTTCATTGATAGTGTAACGCCGGATTTGCGGAGTGCGGATAAAGAAGGCTTCAGGCGTCAATTCTTTGCTTGTCCACAAGTCGGTGGGAGGAACCGGATGTGTGGTATAATTGATGGTCTCCCCGGCAGGAAGAATAATCGGTTGGCGGTCTTTCCAGGTGACGGGTAGCAGGAAGGTTTCGCGCCCCATCACATCGTGTCCGCCTTTGTAAGGGCGTACAGCCAGGAACACGGCATACCAATCGCCCGCCGGAGTTTGTACTAAGTCGGCGTGTCCGGCACATGTCACCGGGTTCGGGCGGTCTTCGGGCAAATTGCGCTGAGTCAATATAGGATTGACGGCACATGGCTCAAAGGGACCGTAAGGAGAGGAAGAGGTGAAAATCACTTCACTGTGGTTGATGGAGGTTCCCCCTTCGGCAGCCATCAGATAATAGCTCCCGTCGATGTGATAAAGATGAGGACCCTCTATCCAGATGGGTTTATCCGCCTTGTTCATTCCTTTATCTATAATCACTTTCTGCTCGCCTACGGTGCAACCGTTCTTCCAGTCGAACTCACGTATCCAGATGGCGCGATGTCCGTCGTATTCGGGCTTTCCGGCAGGGCTGTCATTATTCACGATATAGGCTTTGCCATCTTCGTCAAAGAGGAAGCTGGGATCGATGCCGTGTACATCGGGTAGGAGGGTAGGGTCACTCCATTCTCCCTTCTTGGGGTCGTCGGTGGTGACGAAGAAGTTGCCTATGCCGTCCACGTCAGTGGTAATCAGATAGAACTTCCGGTTGTGTGGATTGTACTTGATATCGGGGGCGTAAATACCACCGCTGATGCGTAGTCCCTCCTTCAGGTTCAGTTGAGAGGGGCGGTTGAGCACGTAGCCCAGTTGTTTCCAGTTCTTCAGGTCGGTACTGTGCCAGATGGGTATGCCGGGAAAGAAGGCAAACGATGAGTTCACCAAATAATAGTCGTCTCCCGCACGGCAGATGCTGGGGTCGGGATAGCAACCCGGCAATAATGGATTGTTAACTCCCTGAGTGCCCTCGTCTTCGGCAGGGGGAGTCGTTGCGCCACCTTCAACCGAGTAGACGAAGTTGTCGAAGGTGGTCGTCTTAGGGTTTACCAATTCACGCAAGAAAGGTTTCATCCGGTGATTGCGGTCGAAGAGCAACGGGTATTCTTTACGTCCTTTCACGGGGAAGTCGTTTTTCCAGGAATCACCATCGCTCACACCCCATACGGTGACGCGGTCTACCACATCGGCATGTTTCAGGAACAGTTCGAAGAAAGCCTTCATACGGGCATTCCATATCCTGGAAACGGAATCGGGCAATGCTTCGGGATAGGGGTTCATGGCTTTGCTATAAGCTACGGTATCACTGATATTGGCTTTCTCGTGTACGGTGGGCAGGGCACTCATTTCCCATTCGGTAATCATCAGCTTCACGCCGCAGTCGGCAAAAGCCATCATGCTTTTCTCAAATCCCTCTACAGTGGGGTAGTCCATGCCCATGTGCCCTTGCAGACCTACGGCATCGATGCGCAAACCTTTTTCTTTCAATGATTTCACCAACCGTACCACACCGTCGCGCCGTCCGGGGGCATGCATTCCGTAGTCATTATAATAAAGTTCCGCATCCGGGTCTGCTTCGTGGGCATATTGGAAAGCGAGGGGAACGTATTCTTCACCCAGGATTTCGTAGAATTTGCTCTTGCGGTAGGAACCATCGCTTTCTATGGCTTCGTTTACCACGTCCCAACCTTTAATCTTTCCTTTATAACGGCTTACCACGGTAGTGATATGTTCTTTCATGCGTTGTTTAAGCACTTCGGGGGAGACTTTCTTCCCCTCTTTGTCCACAAAGAACCAGGGGGCGCATTGCGAATGCCAGATGAGGCAATGACCGATGATAGCCATATCGTTCGCTTGCCCGAACTCTACTAAAGAGTCGGCGCCGCCGAAATAATACCTGTCTTCTTCAGGATGAATATTGACGCATTTCATACAATTCTCTCCTACAATGGAGTTGAAGTGTGTTTTAATGATGCGGGTGGCGGCGGTATCTTTTCCCGATACTTGATGATTGGGCACCGCCACGCCAACGAGGAACTTGTCTCCGAAAGCTTCTTTCAGCGACTTTTCTTTTATGATAGTCTGTTTTCCTCCTCCGCACGCCGCCAGCAATGCAGCCGCTATGAACAGTAAGGCAATAAATCTGATTTTCATGGTATTTTGTTTTTTAATGATTCCTTTTTTCTATTTCCTTGTTTATTTCGTCTATCTTTTCATCGCTCAATTCATAGTTGGAAATGATGAACATGGCTACCACCAGTAACAAGGCGGGGATGACGGCCACTAACCAAAGAATGCCTTGCTCGGCGAAAGCGGATTGGTTTGCGGCATTGTTCTTGTCGAAACCTGCATACGCCAGTACCAGTCCCGGTACTACGCCTCCCAAGGCCATCCCTGCTTTATAGAAGATACCTGTAAGCGCATTCACGATGCCCGAAATGCGTTTACCTGTGGTGTATTCTCCGTAGGAGATAACCTCAGGGACAAGTGCCCACATATAACCGGTAGCTACAATCACACCTGTAGACTTGATGAACTGCGCTACGTATACCAGCCATATCTGGTCTTTCAGTTCAGGTGTCATGGAGATTACGTAGAGCAATGCCATGCCGATAATGGCGATGGACAGGAATACGTAGAACATAGCCCGCTTGCCTATCTTCCGTTTAATCCACGGAACCAAGGGCATAAAGATGAAGGCGGGGATGGAACCCAGCGCCATGAAGTTTGCCATTTGGTCGCTCGTGCCGTGTACGTTGTAAATCATGTAGTACGAACCTGCCGAGTTACCCACTGCCATCATGGCGAATGCAGTGACAAAGAAAAAGGCAAGGATACGTAACGGGCGGTTTCGCTTGAACTCTACCCATAAGTCGGACACCTTTACGTTCTCCGTTTCTTTGGCGTCCATCACCACACGCTCCTTGCACTGTGTGAAGCAGAATATGAGCAATGCCAGCCCGATTATGCCATAAATGGCCATGGTGATGAACCAGGCGCCGGCACTTTCAGCAGTGTTGGTCAGTCCGTTGGGCGAGAGGGCGGCTACAATCTTGGGGATACCGTAGGCCACTGCCAGTCCGCCTGTATTGGCAAGGAACATGCGCACGCTGGTCAGGGTGGTAATCTCATTGGTGTCGCGTGTGAGCGATGCATTCAGTGCACCGTAGGGCACGTTTATCAACGTATAGAGCATGGACAACCCTACATAAGTAATGTAAGCGTATGCCAGTGAACCGGAAAAACCATTCCAAAAGCAGAGTATCGCAAAACCTGTAAGCGGTACTCCTGCCAGTACCAGGTATGAACGGTACTTGCCGAGTTTCGGGTTGTGCTTGTCTACAAATGCTCCTACCAACGGATCCCATAAAACATCCACTACCCGCACAATGAGAAACATGAATGCTGCTGCCGATGGCTCCAGTCCGTACACGTTGGTATAGAATATCAGCAAATACATGCATATTGTCTGGTAGATAAGATTTTGTGCCAGGTCTCCTGAACCAAATCCTATGCGTTGCAGCCAGGATAGTTTATAAAATCCCTTGGACTCTTGATTGGTTTTCATTACCGATTCCATAATATCAGATTATTAAATTTATTATCATTTTTAGTTCTTCACCGTTAGTCGTTCATTCTCAAACTATCCGGTGCTTTCATGTTCTCCAAAACTTTTTCCGCTACGCGTCCGCCCAGTGTCTTTTTGTCCAGCGGATGGATATCGTTCCATTCGCCCAGGTCACTGTTGCGGATGAGTGTTGCATGAACGTTCATTTCTGCGGCTTTTGCTTGTTCGGCACGCATTTCCGCCCATGCTCTTCTGCCTCCAGCATCATTTGGATGCAGAAAATCCGCCAGTTCTACAATATAGAAGGGTAGCCGGTCGTTGCCAAATGTGCGTCGCCAGTCGGTCATCATGGCGGTCAGCAGTGCGGCATATTCGTTGCGTCTCGAAACGTTCGATTCACCTTGATACCATATTACGCCACGAATACCGTAATTCTGCAAAGGAGCTATCATGGCATTGTAGAGGCATACCGGCTTATAACAGAAAAACATCATGCCCGGGGCGGCAGGCATAGGAGCGCCAGGATGGTATTTCCAGTTTCCTTCGAGGCTGACTTCCTTATTTAGTTGAGAATTAAGAGTTGATAGTTGATAGTTGCCGTAGGGTGCAAGCAGGAGTTTGTATGGCTTCTCTCTAACGAAGGCAGGTTGACCACCGTTGCTGAGGATGCGTACCGTAACATTGTTGCGTCCCGCTTTCAATACGCCGGCAGGTATTTTGTAAATGCGGGGTGGATATTGATATCCTGTGGTTCCTACAAATATTCCGTTCACATATACCGAGTCGGCATCTATGATGCATCCCAACCGGATGACGGCTTCTTTGTCTTCCCATTCTTGTGGCAATTCCACGTCTTTGCGTAGCCAGTGCGAGCCATCGATAGGGTTCAGTCCGTTGTTGCCCCAATCGGTTGAAAACATATCTACTTCTTTCCAGTTGCTGTCGTCATAGTTGGCGGCATACCAGGGCGTTGCTTCATGCAGTCCGGCATCCCCACGATAAAGGGTTGTATTCCAGCGATATAAGTTCTCACTTTCCAACTTCTTGATGTGGGCACAGTAGTCGTCGTCTTCATACAGGCGTTTGTCGTTGATGTACATGGGGAATTCTTTCAACCCCTCTTCGCTTATCCATGCCTCTACGGGAGTGCCTCCCCAACTGGAATTAATGAGTCCGATGGGTATGCCCGTCTTTTCGTAGGTGGCTTTGGCAAAGAAATAGGCGAGGGCTGAGAAGCTCATCACGTTCTCTTGCGTCAGTGGTTTCCAGCTTGTCTGCGGCAGTTCTTGCTGCGGGGCATGGAAGTTGTAGGTCTTCGGCACGATGATTTGGCGTATTTTTTCATTATTATAGGTAGCGATTTCTTCGGCAAACATATCCGTCATCCGGCTTACGGGGAGTTCCATATTCGACTGTCCCGAACAGAGCCATACGTCGCCTACCAGCATGTCTTTCACTTCAAGGTCGTTTATCTGCATCGTGTAAGGGCCTCCGGCTCTCAGGGGAGGCAAGGTGATGCTCCATTTTCCGTTTGCATCGGAGGTGGTTGTATAGGTGGTCTTACTTTTTCCTTTCAGCAGTTTCAGCCGGATACTTTCTCCTGCATCTGCCGTGCCCCATACTTTGACGGGCTGTTCGCGTTGCAGTACCATGCCGTCCGAAATTAAAGCAGGCAACTTCACCTTTGCTTCCACCAAGGAGCCGGTACAAAGGCAAAGTAGCACTGCTACTCCTAACCTGAAAACACTATAATTGAAACTTTTCATCTCTTTCGCTTTTATAATATATGTATATTCTTTTACAAAAAAATGTGCTCGCCGATACAGTCGCATCCTGAATGTGATTCAGTCGTATAGTGAATATGATTCAGTCGTATACTGAATACAGTTCAATCGTATACTGAAATGCCATTATTATAAGCACGCTGATAACCAGCTTGTTGCAAATCAATTGTTCGGTATTGATAAATCCTGACATATAGACCTCATTTATTGATATTCGTACAACTGTATATGCAGTGTTTTGAACTCGCCCATCGGGATGCGCACGTGGCGTCCCTGATGATTTTGGTCACCGTTCAACCGCTTTATATAATTCAGACTTCCGTCTTCGTTCACCTTCACTTCATCCACGGAGCCGATGCCGCAACGTGCGCTTTGCCAAATCGGCAAGGCGGACTTTGCCGGTTGTTCTCCGTTATTTCCTTTACCGGCTTGTACAAAGCCGTCTTCCCCAAGGGCTTTCCTGGTTTCGGTGGCTTGTTTCTCAGTGGTTTTGGCAAATTCCAATACAATGCCATTGCCTGCCACGATATATTCGTTCCTGGCAAGTTTCAGCAAGATGCCTCCTCCTTCGGGCCATGTGCTGCCATCGGTGGCACGTGAGTCCCAGGGCAGAGTGAAGTTGTGCCGGCAAGTTATCGTCAGGTCATCATCGGTGATGATGCGTTCCCGGTTTTGCTCGTCAAAGAGTAGCCCTTTCATCACGCCTTTACCTTGGTGGCGGGTGATGAGGGGTGTCAACTCTTTCAGTTTGGCATAAGCTTGTACCAGCGGATTGTCAGGTGTATCCCGTCCGTCTTCGATGGAGAACGGGCTGATGCCGATGGCATCGTGCTCGCCGAAGATGTAAAAGGCTCTCACTCCATTGTTGTCCGTTAGTCGGATTTCGGGAATAAAAAGCGGATTGTTCCACCGATGATATTGCGCTACCCAATTGGTGAAACCATCATCATAAAGGTCGGGCGCAAGAATGTCGATATGGGGGGCGGCACAATGCCAGATGTCAATTAAATGAGCCAGCGGACCGGCTGAAGGATATTCACCCGGTTTGCGCCCGCGGCTGTTCATAGCGGCATTGACGTAGAGCGGCACGTTGTAAATGCTACGGGCTGCCTGGGCCAACCGCTCCACATACGTGGCATAGTTCCATGCCATGAAGATTTCATCTGTATAGATATCATCCCCGAATACCTCTTGCCAGTTGCCCTGACGTTTGCAGTCTTGACTCTTCCACTTGGCGAGCAATTGGGGATGGAGTGTTTTCTTTTTCTTCAATAAGTAATTCGTCAGTGCATCGGGCACCGGTGCATGGAATGCTTTGTCGGCTTCCTGAGAGTAATCGCGTGCATCTTCAAGCATACCTATTTCATTCTCTATCTGTATCATGATGACTGTACCTTCCTCTTTATCAACGGCTGCGATGTGCTGCATCCATTGAGAAAAAGCACGGTGGTCGGCTTGATATACGGTTTCGGAGAATGCACTGGCTATTTCGAGCGGTTTACCGTTCTGCGTATGTGCGCGTGGATATTTCTTATAATTCTTTTTGAACCAAAGCGGTGCATAGCAGCTCATGGAATTCTTCCATACTCCAAACCATAAGAAGATAACTTTCAGATGGTTCTTTTGTGCTTGTTCCAGTACTTTATCTGTAAGTGTAAAGTCGTATTGTCCTTCTGTGGGTTCAATCAAATCCCAATAAGCGGGTACTAATACGGTATTCAGTCCCATTCTTTGCAACTTCGGGAAGATGCGCTCGATGTCTTGTGCGCATGCAGCCGATGAATTTCCTAATTCACCACCAAGTATCAGGAACGGCTTTCCGTCTACGACGAGTTGCTTGGCAGTGCCTTGTTGCTGCAAAATACTTTTCTGGGCAGAGGCTATTCCTGTCCCTAAGGTTGTGAGTAATATTAGTAAGATTAATTTTTCTATTGTTATCATCATCGTTTCTTTAAGGCATTACTATGGTTGCAAAGAAAGAAGATTCAAGAAGAGGGTGTGTCAAAACTGTAAAATTCACTATCATTACGCTCAGCATGACAGCATGATAGGCTTATTAGAGTTTTGACACAGCCTCTTCTTAATGATTGTTGTTACTCGGCAGGAGTTTGTTCTTCTTCTGCTGATTTATACGCATTCTTCCAGTCGTCTCCGCTGAAATCTTCGCTGATGTCACGTCCGGCTATGCCGTCGCACACGCCTTTGTATGCCCACTTACGTTCATAGTTGGCATCAAAGAGGTTGGGCGCATCGTCTTTCAGCCAATATTCATGCTCGGCGGGATTATCACTTACTCCCCAGATTGTAATGCCCGATTGTTGCGCTTCGGGAACATTTGCCTTGAACGACTCGAAAATCATCTGGTAGACATTGGCTTGTTGTTCAAGCTGTTCTGCCGAGGGGCTGGTGGTACCCAATGTAACGTCGAGTTCGGTTACGCGAACCAGTTTACCGGTAGCGGCCATCGTCTTGAACATGGCATCTATCTCTGCGCGGGTGATGCTGCTCGATACATGCATCTGTGTGCCTATACCGTCTACGATAGGTTTACCGGTTTCGTTATTTTCGTCGATATACTTCACGAAATCTATCAGTGCGGAAAGTTTATTGGGGTTTGTCTCCAGGTTGTAGTCGTTGACAAAGAGACGTGCACCCTCAGGGCAGTATTTGCGGGCGTATTCAAATGCCTTGGCTGCATAGTCTTTGCCGATGTAATATCCCCAGTAGAAGTGTCCGTTTCCGGTTTCGTTGCTCCAATTGAGGGTCAATCCTTCGGTTTCGTTCTCTACAGGTGAGGTGTCACTATCCATAAAGGTTCCGTCGAAACCGCGCCATTTGCAATTGTCGCCTATGGGTTCGTTGACAACGTCCCAATCCATAATACGGTTCATACCTTCGTGTTGGGCCATACCTTTAATCCATTCTTCCATAGCACCCAACAAAACAGCTTTCTTTTCTTCGGCAGATTTCAGTTGGTATGTGATGGTAGTACCGCGCGTCATAATTGCTCGGGTTGTTGGTTTCTTCACACCAAATTTAACATTATC
Organism: uncultured Bacteroides sp.; assembly: GCF_959029255.1. GTDB lineage: Bacteria > Bacteroidota > Bacteroidia > Bacteroidales > Bacteroidaceae > Bacteroides. The sequence goes on from NZ_CAUFUE010000020.1 coordinate 67,973, forward strand.
TATATAGAATGTTCCGGCATATTTACCAAAACTGATGAGAATGCGGTTCATACCTTCTTTGGAGCAGGTATATTCTTTTTCGCACTTTATCCAATCAGTGCTTAACTCCATGTTGCTATAACCTTCACCGGAATAGTCACTGGTGTTTTGAACAGCAAACTGAACTCCTGTTCCTGTAACCGAAGCTTTTGCGTCAAACTGGATGATGTAGGTTTCGCCTACCTTCAAAGGTTCGTCAAGATCGAAGGCGGCTTGAGCCACATAGTAGTCGGAGCCTTCTTTGGGATTAACAAGTACCATACTGTAGTCGCTGTTGTTTCCTTCACCTTTTTCTGACACTGAAGAACTTGATTCATTGCCCCAACTTCCCCATTTGCCTTTTGTTCCACCTTCAAAATCACTGTTGTCACCGGAAATGATATTGGTCATGGGGTCTTCTATTTTCAGGCCGAATTGGATGTCGTCAATGTAATACGTAGCTCCCACTTTACCGAAGTTCAACAGAATACGGTTGACGTCTTCAACCGGCTTGCCATCACTCGTAACGATAAACTCATATTCAAAATCGGCCCACTCAGTACCAATGCTGAATTCATGATATCCCCCTTGGCTTCCGTAGGTTGTTCCGTTTTGATATTGGAATTGTAGTGCTCCTGCTGCTGAAGTGGATTTTGCTTTGAACTTAATGATGTAAGTCTTTTCTGTTTTCAAATATTCGGTAAATGTATAGGCACATTGTGCTTCCCAGAAGTTACCGTCACCTTTGTTTTTCAAAATCATGCATGCAGAACCGTCTTGTCCGGCACCCTCTTCTACGCCTTGGCTGTCTTTATTGTTTCCCCAGCTTCCCCAGCCTCCGATACTACCGCCGTTAAAGTCTGTATCATCACCGGAAAGTATATTGGCTATATTACTATCACTTTTTACTACCATCTTGGGGGCAATTAACGATTTCAGATAATTCTGATTCTGTTGTGTATGCCAGATGAAGTTGTGTCCATAGATTTTCATATCTGTAGGAACCACTGCAAGAAATCTGTCGATAGTAGTAAAGTTGAGACTACCGTTATTCTGCACCACCGACTGATGCTTCATTGCATTGCCGGTAGTCAGCATTTGATAGTTATTATTGGCTATCTCGTTTATTACAGGGTCATCTACATAACTGTCTGCTCCTACGCCTAAACCAATACTCATGTTCGGTGCATACTGGGCCACATAGGCTTTGATATAGTCATAATTGGCTATCTTCTCTTTTATGGCAAGGGGAATGTCAGAGATGTTGACCTCACTGTGTCCGTCCGGAGTTCCCCATTCCATCTTATTGTCGTCGCAACTGCACATTGCTAATGCACAGGTCACTACGGGAAGAATTATTTTATTGAGTTTCATAATTATTCAATTTATAGGTTTGTACTTATTCTTCTTCATCTTCGGGATAATCGGATACTGTTATCTTTTTGCAGGGAACCACTCGCCAATTATCCAAATAAACTTTCTTGTTGAAGAGTATTGATTCTGTTTCAATGCCATTGTAAGCAAAATCATTGTTGACAAAGCCGATACCAAAATTCTTGTAGTTACCGGCATTTCTATCATCCACTACCATTTGAAAAGTGGGGGTAGATTCATCTTCAATCAGCGTAGCATATTTGTTGAACTGGCTGAATGGAATGGTTACGGTCTGCCATCCGGTTGTGGAGAATGGAACTACTTTACCGTCTTGAATCCAAGGTACATAGAACGCTACCAAATTGTTGTCTCCATCATCATCGGAGCCTATACCGCCAAAGTTGTAATTGTTGATGAGGCAGAGTTGGATATATCCCGTTCCACTCCAGAATTCGGGTGCGTAGATATCAAACTGTATGGCAACATCTGTTACAGGGGTACTTGCGGGGATTATGTCGAACATGCGGCTCCAGTCGTCCAACGGGTCATCGTTGCCAGCAGTCCACCATTCCGTGGCACGCGATTTTCCTGAAATTACACCACCTTTATCGTTATTGAGGATACGTTGCGGAACCAGCATGGCGCATTTCCCACGGTTGGAACCTGATACGGGATCATCTGCCAAGTCTGTATCATTACACATAGAGCCGGTTTCGCTCCAACTCCAGAAGCCTTGTCCGCCATTACCGTCGAAGTTCAGAACGTAGCAACGATTTTCGTTGAAATAGGCGGGGGTGATAGCAGTACCATTGGCACCTTCGGAAGTGATGGAACCCGATTCTGTGATACCCGAGGGCATGGTGAACGAATACCATTCTCCATCTTCGTCATTTCTTATATCGGTGACCTCGATACCACCGGGAAGTGTGGCTTTGGTAGTCTCGTGCAAATTAGCTCCGTATACGGTTACTTTCTCGCCAGCCACGGGCAATGTATTACTGATGCTCGTGATGGAAGGGGAGGCGGCACGGATGGTAAATTCAAATATAGTTTCAGTACCATCCTTTACAAATCGGATTTTGTTGCGTACATCATCCTCAGCTTCGGTGATAGGGGTATCTTTGTTCAGTTGGAACAGCATAGAATTATTGCTCACATAGGCACGGTTGAAGTACGTGGCATATCCGTTAACATATACATTCTTCACTCCATAAAGTCCGCTACCTTCCACGCGAATAATCTGACCGAGGCGTGCAAAAGTCACTTCACGGTCGGGTACAGAAGATTCAACGTCTTCCAGATAAATCTTACTGATAACAATCGGGGTGTTTTGGGCATCTTTTTCGAAGTATTTATCATCTTCGTTGCAGGCGGTAAAACCTACAGTGAGAAGTGCCAGGCACAGCAATCCAATATATTTTAAATCTTTCATAATTCCTTGATTTTATTAGTTGAACAAGTCATCTTGTGAAACCTCTCTCGGACCAAACTCGTAGGCTACGGTCGACAGGTTACCGTTAGTGTCAGGCTTCAGATATGGATTTTTGCTTTGGTCGGCATCAGCCATAGGAAGCGTCAGGCTTTTGATGGTGGCTGTTGCCACTCCTGCCCCGGGTTCTACATAGCTTGAGCTGATTTCATAGATACCGGATTCTTCTTCATAATCATAACTTGCATTGCGTTGTTGGTTATTCATATAATTGATGACCTCTTGCTGTTGGTAGTATGAACGGCGTAACAGGTCGAACCAGTATTGCCCTTCGAAAGCGAATTCTACGCGTCGTTCGTGGCGTATATCCTCGTAAGTGACACTGCTTTTGGGCTTCATGTCGGCGCGGGTACGTACCTGATTGAAATACTCCACATCGGTTGTGCTGGAATTGTTACCCATAGAGGCTTCTGTGTAATTCAGATATACTTCTGCCAAACGCATCATGTAAGTGTTGATACCGGAATTTCCTTTGTAACTGATACCGTTATCGGCATTTGTCCCTATGACATATTTTTTGATATTGGCACCTTGGCTACCTCTGTTTTCTGTGACGCCGTAGGTGTATCCACCATTTTTGACGTTCATGTCAGGGTAATGTTCTCCATAGGAGGCTATTGAGTAGTGAGAACGGGTCTCGTCTACAACTTTGGCTATCCCTAATGTCTTGTCCTCGTAGTTATTGAATTCTTCCCACAAGTTCCATGAGCAATAAGTAGCACCACCCCAGGCATCAGTGTCGGCTACCATAGTAGACCAGGCCAGGAAGCGAACCATACTGTTGGCACATCCACCTACAGCATCCGTAGTGCCCGACAACCATTGAAGTTGGAAAAGGCTTTCCGTATTGTTGTTGATAGATGATGCAGCAAACAGGTCACCATAATTGCTGACTAATGAGGCACCCGATTCTGTGATGACTTTCAATGCCGCCTTTTTAGCCAAGTCAAGGTAAGTCTGGTTGCGTGTTCCCCGGTTAAAGTCGGTAGCGGCATTTGTACCGTCATAGAGTCCGGTAGTAGTTAGCCCTGCCATAGACAGATATACCCGGGACAGCATGCCGTAGGCGCTGTAACGATTGACGCGACCTGCAACTGATGCGGTCTTTGGCAAATACATGGCTGCATATTCCAAATCGCGGATAGCAAATTCCATAACGTCGATACCGGGTTGCGCTTGGACTACATAATTATTTACTAAAGCGGAAGTATTGGTGTAGATAATGCCTGCTCCCCATAGTGAAGCAATATACCAATAGGCAGTGCCGCGCATGAAACGTGCTTCGGCTATAGCCTGATATTTGGCTTCATCACTGACGGCAGAAGTTGCATTGTCGGTAATGTTATTGATGGTGTTGTTGGACTGGGCTACTACGGAGTAGAAGGAGTTCCATGCCTCAGTCAATCCTTGGCTCAGTGATGTTTCACTCAAATTTGTGTACGGGTAAATGTATGAAGAATATTGGGCGGTGATGTTATTGGCGCGCCCGTCACCCATTCCGTAATAGAATTTATCATTAAAGTCGTACCATACATAATTGTATAGTGGCGCAGTAGCAGCTTGTAACGCTGCATCGGAGTCAAAAAAGGTTTCTTGGTTCAAGTCATGAGTATTTTCTTGATCCAGAAAGTCTGCACAACCGGTTAAACTTATAGTACCGGTCAGTATAGCAAGCAATATATATTTCTTTTTCATTGTCTTTCTGTTTTTTAATTAGAAGGATACATTCAAACCAAATGTATAAATACGCGGAGAGGGATAGCGGCCATAATCAATGCCGTTGTAGAGCGTGTTTCCATACAAACTACCCACTTCCGGGTCATAACCGTCGTACTTGGTCCAAGTATACACATTTTGCAGGTTGGCATATACCTTTACGTTTTGGAGCGGAGTTTTTTGTAGCCATTTCTTGGGGAAAGTATAACCCAAAGAAATGTTTTGAATACGAATGTAGGAACCGTCTTCCACATAGCGGTCACTGACACGCCAGTTTTTGTTTGCTGCACTGTTGGTATACAAACGTGGAGAGTATGGGTCTCCTCCGGTCACGTGGTAATTGCGGAAGTCGTCCGGTCCGTTAGGATCTATCTTTTCGACAGTGGCATAGCCGGTTGATTTTAAAAGATTACTGTTGGCACCACTTATTTCAAGCCAACGACGATTATAATTAAGCACATCGTTGCCATAAGAACCGCTCAGGAAGATAGTAAGGTCGAAACCTTTCCATGAGAAAGTATTGCCGATACCGTATGTGAACTTAGGTTCGGGGTTTCCGATAAATGTCTGGTCGTTATTGTCGATAACACCGTCTTTGTTGATGTCTTCGAAAATATAATCACCCAGCCAGGTTTCGCCTTTTGCGATGCCTTGATTGGTGGGGCGGGCTACTTCCTTTACATTTCCATTTGCGTCTTTGTAGTAGAAATCGGTAGGCTCATTGAAGCGACCTATAACTTTGTAACCCCAGAACTGTCCGATGGGTTTTCCGGCCATGGAGTTGGTTACGGTTGAAGTTTCGTCACCGATTTGCAAAGTGTAGGGGAGGCTACCCGTTGCAGTATCCATTTCGAGCACTTTATTGCGGTTCAATGAGAATACGAAGTTACTTCTCCATTGGAAATTCCGGGTATCGATATTGACGGTGTTCAAGGTCAATTCGAGTCCTTTATTCTCTAACGAGCCGATATTGCTCCACGGATTGCTGGCTGCGCCTTGACCGGATGAACCCAGGAATGTGGGTAATGCAATCTGCAACAGCAAGTCTTTGGTTTTCTTATAATAGAAGTCGGCAATAAATTCAATCCGGTTATCGAAGAGATTGAGGTCAAGACCTAGATTGGTGGAGTAGGTGGTTTCCCATTTCAAATCGGGATTGGGAGTATTGCCATTCAGTACACCATTTCCCCATGGGGTCGCTTTGGTAGAAAGTAAGGCTATGTATGCCCAGTCCTGCACGTTTTGGTTACCTGTGGCACCCCAGCCTAAGCGAAGTTTCAGGTTATTGATGACAGGATTATCTTTTAAAAATGATTCGTTGCTGACTTTCCATGCCAGTGCGGCAGAAGGGAACCATCCCCAACGGTTACCGTCGGCGAATTTGGAAGAACCGTCGCGGCGGATAGTTGCAGTCAGTAGATAGCGGTCATCGTAAGAGTAGAACACACGACCGAAATAGGAAAGAATGGAGTTGTTGTTTTGATAACCGGTACCGCTTGACAAACTGACATTTCCGGCACTTGGATCTTTGGCGGAATTAGATAGATAGCCCGTCGCGTTGCTTACTTGAGTTTCCCAATGACTTTCACTCATTTCCTGACCAACCATCGCGTTTAGGTTGTGTCTTTTGGCAAATATCCGGTTATAGGTCAGTATATTTCGCCAGCTCCAATATTTGGTATCGGTTTTTGTCCAGCGGCCTGTACGGGTTTCATTTGTCTTTACACCGAATTGATAATCCGGCTCATAATAATAATATTTGTTCAGGTTGTAGTCGGTAGAGAGTTCCGTCTTTAGGGTCAATCCTTTTAGCAGTGTAGCTTCCAAATACGTGTTGATGCGGAAATTTTCTTTCTTGTTGTTGTTAGTACGGATTTTAGCCAGTGCCACAGGATTGTCGGGCATCCATTGGTCGTCAGGACCGTCGAATGAGCCGTCGGCCGACGTGATGGCTGTGCTGGGTTGCGATTGTAAGGCAGTCATGATGATGTTATTGTCTGTTCCCACATTTTGCTTGCTGTCGGATAAAGAAAAATTAATGCCTCCTTTCAGCCAACTCTTGATTTGAGCATCGATGTTTCCACGCAGGGAGAGCCGTTTGAAGCTCGAACCTAAAGCGATACCGTCCTGGTCGAGATAACCGCCGCTGATGGCGTATGTGATTTTCTCATTACCCCCTGTAATAGAAAGGTTGTGGCTGGTCATTAAAGCGTTCTTGAACAATTCATCTTGCCAATCGGTTCCTTCACCCAGCAAATCCGGATTGATAAAGTAATCGCTATGACTTACGATTTCAGCATCTGCGCGTGCATTATGATGGCGCGCATACTCTTGCAAATTCATTACGTCCAAGTGTTTGGGCATATTCTGCCAACCTACGTATCCGTCGTAAGTAATGGTGGATTCACCGGCTGCGCCGCGCTTGGTGGTAATCATGATGACACCGTTTGATGCACGTGCGCCATAGATTGCCGTTGCAGAAGCATCCTTTAATACGTCCATAGACACTATGTCAGAGGGGTTGATGCCGGAGAGCGGGTTGCTGGTGTCATCGTCTGTCGATGAATCTACCACTACGCCATCTATTACGAAGATAGGTTGGTTAGTAGCATTCAATGAGTTGATACCACGGATACGTATGGAAGAACTACCGCCCGGTGTACCGGTATTTGCTTGGATTTGCACACCTGCCGCACGTCCTTGCAGTACCTGGTCGATAGAAGTCGGTACCGATTTCTTGATGGCTTGGTCATTTATCGAAACTACAGAACCCGTCAGGTCTGAACGTTTCATTTGACCGTAACCTACAACTACTACTTCGTCCAGTAACTCGGTATCTTCTTTCAGGGTTATGTCGATTTGCTTTTTACCGGCAACTGGAATTTCTTGTGTTTTGTAACCGATGAATGAGATAACAATGGTACTGTTAGAGGGAACAGTGAGTGTGAAGTTACCGTTCATGTCGGTCACGATACCATTACTTGTTCCTTTTTGTACTACACTGGCACCTATAACCGGGCCGAATGCATCTTTCACTGTCCCTTTTACAGTGATATTCTGTGCATGTGCCCATAAAGGAAGCAGACACAGCAGGAAAATAAACCCAAGAGGCTTAAAAAAAGATTTTGTGCATTTCATAATTGAAATTAAATTTAATGGATAACCTATGATACTCTCAATTTTAGTTTGCCTTATATATAATAAGGTGTATAAGTATTTTAGCTCTCTATGTTTTCATATCTCCGGATTTTGAATTGATAGTTAGACATTGTTTTCTTTTGATACAAAATTATTAAACTATGTATAAAAATACTTCTTGGAATGTTTCCTGTGTTACATACTAATGTTACATGACTTTTCTCTACGTAACAAAGTTTTCTTCCAGCGTTACATTTATGTTATATGGCATGTAGTTCCTTATATTTTTTACTACTTTTGTTTAACTTTAAGTTTCGTACCATGAGAACATTATTCATAATATCATTCTTTGTCTTATTATTCTTTCTGCCATCCAACTCTTTAAGGGCACAAACCGGAAGATTTTATTCTACCGAAAAAGGATTGTCAAGTAGCTTGATAAACCAGCTGTTTCAAGATAGCAGGGGGTATGTATGGGCGGCTACGGAGTATGGGTTGAACCGTTTTGATGGTTTACGTTTCGCAAACTATTGGCATGCGGCAGGCGATTCTGTTTCTATAAAGAATAACTATGTGCGCACATTGTATGAAGACAGTCGGCAGAATTTGTTGATAGGGTGTATTGACGGATTGATGAAATATGACCGTGAAACAGATACTTACCTTGAAATTCCTATGATACGTGCCGGAAAGCAGGTTTTTCCGCACGTTACGCAAATGCAGGAATTGCATAATGGGGAAGTTTGGCTGACCACTACCGGACAAGGGATGTTTCGTCTGGATGAGCAACGAAGACAGGCTGTTTCTGTTGACGACCTTCTGCGACAGGCTAATTATAATTTCCAATCTTGTTTTTATGAAGACTCTCACTATAATATTTGGATAGGAACATACGGAAATGGTTTGATTTGCTACTTGCCGGCAACAAAAGAAGTACGTGTATTCAAATATCCTACGCTCAATGACAACAATGTATCTGCTATTATCGAAGACAAACAGGGAAATCTTTTTATAGGGACACAAAAGCAAGGGTTGTCACGTTACGATCGGCAAACAAATACGATTATTGCTGTTCCTTATGTCGGACATAGTGAAATATCTGTTTATTGTATGTCGGTAATAGATGGGCAGCTTTTGGTAGGTACCGACGGGCAAGGTTTGAAGATTTATAATCCGGTAAATAAACAATTGGAAGATTATGCCATTAATTCTGCTCCGATAGATTTCTCGGAAGGAAAAGTACATGCCATTCTGGAGGATAAGGATAAGAATTTATGGCTGGGATTGTTTCAGAAAGGAATGCTCCTGCTGCCTAAACAAGAAAACCCGTTTGAATACTATGGCAGTAAATCCATTTATTATAATCCTATCGGTCAGGGGTGTGTGATGTCTATTTTTCAGGATAGTAATCATCATCTTTGGGTGGGAGCTGATAATGAGGGTATCTTTGAACTGGACGTAAACGGTATGCGATTGAAACATTTTTGTCCCGGAAATTCCAGTCGTTCAGTAGCTAATACCGTGATGAGTATTTATGAAGACTCTGATAGAAATCTTTGGGTAGGCTCTTATACACGCGGGTTGGCTAAAATGAACCGTTTGACGGGAGAATGCGAATATTCTTTGCCTATTGACAACGAAAAAATTTTCTCTATCACGGAGGATAAGTATAAAAACCTTTATATCGGGACATTAGGCTCTGGCTTTTATCAGTATAATTTGCAGACCGGAGATTTAAAACATTATGAATCTTCCAAGGATGAAACCGGAGATTTGAAACGGAATGAACTTTCCAATGATTGGATAAACTATATTTTTTGTGACAGTGAAGGGCTAATCTGGTTAGGACATTATAAGGGTATCAGTTGCTTCAATCCTCTATCGGGGAGTTTTGTAAATTATAAGCAAGTCAATACCCTGATATCGGGCTGTGTAGGTTATGCTATTCAGGAAGATTATGCAGGGAATGTCTGGGCAGGGACTACGGATGGGCTTTATTGTTTCAATAAGCAGACGGAAGAAGTGCGAAAGTTTACGACCAAAGATGGATTACCTAATAATGTTATTTGCGGACTTTGTGAGGACTCCCGGCATAATATATGGATAAGTACCTACATGGGTATCAGTAAATATGATGTGAAGGAAAACAGATTTATCAATTATTATTCGGGAGACGGTTTGCAGGGTAATGAATTTACTCACGGCGCTTTCTATAAAGATAAGAGTGGTAAGATATATTTTGGTGGTGTCAATGGCATAACCTGCTTTTCTCCGGAGAGTATAGGCAGTGCCTCTAAAGAAATGGAAGTGTGGATTACGGATTTCTATATTTTCAATGAACCGGTGCATAAAAATTCCCTTTCCGGAGGAGAGCCCGTTATTTGTACTTCGGTGCAAGATGCAAATCTTTTCCGGCTATCCTATGAGGATAATACATTCAGTGTTGCATTTTCTACATTGCAGTATAATAACCCCGAGCAGATTTCTTATCAATATAAGATAGACGAGTTAAGTCCTCAATGGTTTATTACCGACCCGGGAGTAAATCGTGTGACTTATAATAATTTGCCTCCCGGTAAATATACACTCCGGATACGTGCGCTCAACCACGGTAATTTCTCGGAAATGAAAGCAGTGAAAATACTGATTACTCCCCCTTGGTATCAGACTTGGTGGGCTTATTTCATCTATTCCGTTTTGATAGGATTGTTGATTTTGGGTATCGTGAGCTATATCCTTTCCCGTATGCGCCATCGTCGTGAGATAATGAAGCGGGAACATGCCGAACAGTTGAATGAAGCCAAATTACAATTTTTTATCAATATCTCTCATGAGATACGTACCCCGATGACGCTTATCATCAATCCATTGGAGAAGTTGCTGGCAGAGCAGAAAGATGGAGAATTGCATAAGACGTATCTGATGATTTACCGTAATGCCCAACGTATCTTACGCTTGATAAACCAATTGATGGATATTCGTAAATTGGACAAAGGGCAGATGTTTATGAAGTTCCGTGAAACGGATATAGTGGGGTTCATCAATGATGTGATGCAGACATTTGAATATCTGTCGCATAAAAAGCATATCCGGTTTACCTTTGAACACGAAATGCCGATACTGAAAGCGTGGGTGGATTTGAATAATTTTGATAAAGTACTGATGAACATTCTTTCCAATGCTTTCAAATACACTCCCGAAGAGGGAGAAATACAAGTCAGTCTGACAACTGGAAGGGATGCAGCACGCCGCGATGCGCTACGTGAGTATTTTCAGATAGTGGTGACAGATAGTGGGATAGGGATTGACAGAAATATGATTGAACGTATTTTTGAACGGTTTTATCAGATAGACAATGATGTGACGAAGTCCAATTTTGGTACGGGTATCGGCCTACATCTGTCCCGTTCATTGGTACAGTTGCATCACGGAATTATATTTGTCGAAAATCGGGAGGATGTATCGGGCAGCCGTTTCATTATTCGCCTTCCTTCAGGTTCGGCACATTTGCGGGCAGATGAATTGGAAACAATAGAGGTCGAAGAGATAAAACATTATTCCTCACCTGCAACAACGTTAGCGAAGTTGGAAGAAGAATTATTAGAAAAAGACGAGCCGAAAGCAGGCAAAGCAAAAACTCACTTGCATATATTGGTGGTCGAGGATGAGGAAGAAATCAGGTCTTACCTGAAGTCGGAATTATCAGATGAATATAAAGTGGAAACCTGCAACAATGGTAAAGAAGCCTATGATTTTATTCTAAGAGCTACTCCTGACCTGGTCATTTCGGATATTATGATGCCCGAAATGGACGGATTGACTTTGTGCCGTAAGCTGAAGCAGAATACCAATGTAAACCATATTCCATTAATCTTGTTGACAGCCAAGTCCAAACCGGAAGATACTCTTGAAGGTATGGAAATAGGTGCGGATGCCTACATGGTGAAACCTTTCAATACGGAACTTCTGAAAAGCACGATTGCCAATCTGATTGCTAATCGCCGTATGCTGCGCAATAAGTTTAGCGGTGCGCAGCAACAAGAGGATAGAATAGAGAAAATCTCCATGAAATCGAGCGATGAGATATTGATGAACAAAATAATGAAAGTGATTAATGAACATCTGGATGATTCTACGTTGAACGTTGAAATGCTTGCCGCCGAGGTTGGATTGAGCCGTGTGCATGTGCATCGCAAGTTGAAAGAACTCACGAATCTCTCAACACGTGATTTCATCAAGAATATCCGGTTACAGCAAGCTGCCGTTTTGTTATCACAAGATAAAGGATTGACAATATCCGAAATAGCTTATGCCACCGGATACACAAGTTTGTCTCATTTTTCCAGTTCTTTCCGGGAGAAGTATGGGATGTCACCTAAAGAATATATGAATAGACAGTAGAAAAAAAGTATTTGTTTATTGAGTAGAAAGGAGTTATCATACGTATTTCTATACAAAATGAAATAATATGAGAAAAGCAATATTATTGATATTACTGTCAGTGTTTGTCACGCTACATGCACAAATTAATACTCAAAATATAAAGTTTACACAAGCGCATCCCCGTTATCTGACGAATACCGCCGGAAAACAAACTACTTTGGATTTGGTGGAAAATGAAATTTGGGCCAATGAGGTATTCCAAAAGCTGAAACAAAAGGTAGATTATTATACCCGTTTTACGGAAGTCCAGTCGGACTGGCTTTCATCACGGCTTGCCATGTATTGGGAGTCGCATGCTACAGAAGTATATATAAAAGGTGAAACATTTGATTATGCCGGTGGTAAGAAAGCACCTGTACCCACGGTGCGTTTTACAGGAACGCGTGGTACGTTTGCTACGCACAGCCGACCGAAATTGGAGAATGTTGTGCCTTATGATGATAAAGGAGGGAATGTCACGTTTCATAATAATGCTTTACCCGGTCGACCACTGGAAAGCGTACATCCTTCCAAGACAGGGCGTAATATTGAAAGTCTGAATCGCGAGATTATGGGTATCGCGCGTGATGCTGCTTTTCTCTATTGGCTTACGGGTGAAGAACAATATGCAAGGTTGGCGGCCGGTGTTTTCGATGTATACATGCAGGGTATCTATTATCGGGGTGTTCCTGTCGATTTGAATCATGGCCATCAGCAAACTTTGGTAGGTATGAGTTCTTTTGAGGTTATTCATGAAGATATATTGAACGAAATTGTTCCTCTTTATGATTTTCTATATGATTATCTTGCTATTCACTATGCTGATAAGCTGAATATTTATGCCGGCGCTTTTAAGAAATGGGCTGATAACATTATAGCCAATGGAGTACCTCATAATAACTGGAACCTGATGCAAGCGCGTTTCGTTATGAATATCGGTATGGTACTGGAAGATAATGAAACCTATCCTGACGGAAAAGGACGGGAATATTATATTGACTATATACTCAATCAATCGAGTATTCGCCAATGGAGCTTAAAGAAACTTGCCGACTATGGATATGACCCTAATACCGGTATTTGGGCGGAATGTCCCGGATACAGTAGCGTCGTTTTGAACGATTATGCCAATTTTACCAATCTGTTCGATCGTAACTTGGGTCTTGACCTGACAAAAGATTTACCTGTAATAACCAAAGCAGTTGCCGCTACTCCCCAATATTTGTTCCCTAACCGGATGATATGTGGATTTGGTGATACTCATCCGGGATATTTGAATACGACCCCGATAGTTCGTATGATAGAGAATGCCCAAGTAAATGGAAAAAAAGAACAGGAAGATTATTTTACAGCTTTGCTGAAGTGCTTGGAGCCGAATATAGGTAAATACGGGGAGAAAAAGAATGTACATGTTTCCGTCAATTCCTTTTTTGATGATAAACCGTTGAGATTAAATCCTCAGATTAAATCCGGTAAAATAGAAGATTATGTATCCCCTGTGTTCTATGCACCCAATGTATCATGGTTGGTACAGCGTAACGGCATGCATCCCCGTCACAGTCTGATGATATCAATGAATGGCAGTGAAGGAAACCACATGCATGCCAATGGTATATCTATGGAACTCTATGGCAAAGGGTATGTTCTTGGACCCGATGCCGGTATTGGACTTTATTTATATAGCGGTTTGGATTATTCTGAATATTATTCCCAGTTCCCAAGTCATAATACGGTTTGTGTAGATGGCATATCCGCTTATCCGGTGATGAAGAGTAATCATGCTTTTCGCCTGAACTCTTGTTTTCCCGCTATTACTGCAAAAAAGGGGGAATTTTTCCCGGTTACCTATAGTGACGTTTATTTCCGCGAACCGGAAAGCTGTGCCGACCAGACTCGTCTGATGGGAATTGTAACGACCGGACCGGAAACCGGATATTATGTGGACATTTTCCGAAGCCATAAGGTTGAGGGAGGGGATAAAATGCACGATTATTTTTATCATAATTTAGGGCAGACACTCTCCTTGACGGGTACGGATGGGGCAGAATTTGGACTGCAACCCACAGAGGAGCTTGCCTTTGCCGGAGCGCATTTATATGCTTATTCTTATCTGTATGACAAGAAGATGGCTGAAACGGATAAAGATATAAAAGCCACTTTTACCATTGCAATGAAAGACGGTGATGACATTTCCATGAATCTTTGGATGAAGGGAGAGGCTGAACGAAAAGTATTTACTGCTCTGTCTCCTATGACAGAAGGATATAGCCGTATCCCGGGTATGCCTTATGACATCAAAAAACAGCCGACTTTGACTTTTGTTGCCAGACAGGCCGGAGAAGCCTGGAACCGTCCGTTCGTATCTATTTATGAACCGTCTTCCGTGAAAGAACCCGGACAAATCCTGTCAGTCACATACCCTTCTGTAAAATGTAAGGATGAAGGTAGTCATGTCGGCATCTGTGTAGAGCAGAAGGATAGCCGGAAAGACTATATTTTCTCTTCCGACAATCCGGCGCATCTTTGCAGCATTGATAAAATGCAAGTAAAAGCCACTTACGCTGTATGTGGAAGTAAAAATAATGAAGACTGCATGTTATTCATGGGAAATGGTACTTTATTGCAGACTTCCTTTATAACTGTAAAGTCAGTTCAAAACTCGGATGTATTGTTAGTGCATGAAGCAGATGGATGGTTTTATCAATCTTCTGCCAATTGTGTCATTACGATAAAGGGTAAAAAATATAAGGTTACACCTGTGGAGGAAATGACATATTTGGGTAAATAGTTATATGTTTCCTTTTATTTTTAGAGATAGGATTATGGCATAGCTGATGTTTTTCACTATATTTGCGCAACATAAACACTACGATGTAATGAAAAACATAATAAGATATATCTTCCTTTTGCACTTATTATTGTTCTGCGCATTGGCTTATTCAAACCCGTTTACTTTGCGTGGCTTATCCGTTTCCGACGGATTGTCCGACCTTGTTGTCAATGCTATTTATAAAGATTCTCTCGGTTTCGTTTGGATAGGAACGGGTAATTCTTTGGAACGTTTTGACGGAATACATATCAAACATTATATAATTAACGGTACAGATGAAAAACTGAAACGGGTCAATGCTATTACAGAAATGTCCGATAATAGGTTATGGATTGGTAATGGCATGGGACTATGGCGTTTGAATAAGGAACAGACCGCTTTGGAGCAGGTAGTTCCTGAATTAATAAATTGTGCCGTATATTCTTTATTGTATGATGGAAAGGGCACACTCTATGTGGGTAGTGAGAAGGGAGTTTTTATTTATAATGCTGGAAATCTCGAACAAATACTTTTAGATAAGAATGTTTTTTCTGCTTCCAATGCTGTGATGGGACTTTCCTTGGATGAGCAAAATCTTCTTTGGATGGTAACGGGTAAAGGGCTTTATTCTTTGCGGTTGTCCGATAAAAAGGTGAAAGCCTATCACAATGTAGTAGATAGTAAACATATATGCGCTTTCAATACGATTGCTCGTATCGGTCAGGTACTATATCTTGGAACAATGGATCAGGGCATTGTTTCGTTCGATACTCGTTTAGAACAATTCAATCATTTTGTAGATGTAGGATGCAATATCATATCTACCCTTTCAAGTGATGGAAAAAAGATCTTGTATGTGGGTACAGATGGCAATGGGGTCCATTTTATCGATACGGATGAGAAAAAGGTTATACATACTATGCGACATGAAATCGGCAATGAAGAAAGCTTACGCTCTAATTCCGTTTATTCGCTGTTGGTAGATCGTGACGGCATGATATGGATTGGTTTTTACCAGTTTGGCCTTGATTATACGCTTTATCAAAATGATTTGTTTGCCACTTACTCCTTTCCTCCCTATTTCAATTCAAAAGATATGCCTATCCGTGCTGTTTCTATTGGTACAAATGAAAAGCTGATAGGTTCTCGTGACGGTTTGTTTTATATTGATGAACGCAAAAATCGTTTCAAGAGTTTTAAGACGCCGGAAATGCGTTCCGGCATGGTGTTTTGTATTTTGCAGTTTGAAGGTGAATATTATGTGGGAACTTATGGTGGAGGAATGTATGTTTTTAATCCGACGACCCTGACTATCCGTGATTTTGAACAGGAGGAGCCGCAACCTTTTCTGAAAGGGCATATTTTCTGTATCAAGCAAGATGGGGAGAATAAATTGTGGATAGGTACTTCTCAAGGAGTTTTTTGCTATAAAAACGGTAGGCAGGTGGCTCATTATACCAGTGCCAATTCCAAACTCCCTGAAGGTAACGTGTATGAAATTTATTTTGATTCTACACATAAAGGATGGATTTGTACAGAGAATGGGATGTGTATCTGGGATCCTTCATCCGACAAACTACGTACCGATATTTTTCCCGAAGGTTTTGTTCATAAAGAGAAAGTCCGGGCAATTTATGAAGACTCTAAACACGACCTATATTTCTTCCCGGATAAGGGTTCTCTTTTCGTCTCTGATTTATCGATGAATAGTTTTCGTCGTTTGCAGCCCGGTACTCCCTTGGAGGGGCGTGATGGAATGTTTGTTATAGAAGATTATGACAATTGGTTGTGGATGGGTACGAGTAATGGTTTGTTCCATTATGACAAGAAAGACAATTTTATACCTTATAATTTTGTAGACGGTATTCCCAGTTCCATTTTTACTCTTTGTCCACCAGTGTGCGATGAAAAAGGAAATTTTTGGTTTGGCAACTCCAAAGGGTTGCTATATCTGGATGTTGCCCGTATGGATCGTGAAAAACGTGATTTTTATCCGATTAAAGTAACTGATGTGTATATCAATGGAAAATCCTCTGAATATCCATTGAATGCAGCTGTTGATGGTAAACAGCTGGTAGAATTGGAAGCTTCACAGCAGAACGTGACTTTTTGTTTTTCTGATTTTTCCTATACCTCTCCTGCTTTCATGAGTTATGAATATCAGTTGGAAGGTAAGGATGATAATTGGATTGCGGTAACCGGAAGTTCGGAAGTAACATATTATAATTTGTCATCCGGTTCGTATGTTTTTAAAGTACGACGTATGGGACAACCGGAATCGGAGACTCAACTGGTTGTGAAGATTGCTTCTTCTCTTAATGTATGGCTCATTTTAGGAGTTGTGGTTATATTACTTGGAGCTGGTAAAGCCTGCTACTCTTTTAGAAATAAAAGGAAACGGCAGAAAGCGGTAACCAACCAA
The DNA here is from genome assembly GCF_959029255.1 of uncultured Bacteroides sp. Taxonomy (GTDB): domain Bacteria; phylum Bacteroidota; class Bacteroidia; order Bacteroidales; family Bacteroidaceae; genus Bacteroides. The sequence goes on from NZ_CAUFUE010000020.1 coordinate 85,361, forward strand.
CCTGTTCCGGTTGTTGAAGCAAAAACGATACAGGAAGTTAAACCTGTTTCTGAGGAGAAATACAGAACGGTAAAGGTAAGCTCTGAAGAATGCAGGCAGTTAACGGAGAAATTAGAATCTGTGATGCACAAAGATAAGCTATATATGCATCCTGAATTGAAGATTGCAGATTTGGCTACAACTATCGGAACATCTGCTCATACCCTTTCCTATCTTTTCAATCAGCATTTGAAACGTAATTATTATGACTATATCAACGATTACCGGATTGAAGAGTTCAAGCGTCTCGTCAATACGGACGAGTATTCCAAATACACATTGAGTGCACTTGCCGAGCTTTGCGGTTTCAGTTCCCGTGCTTCTTTTTTCCGCTACTTCAAAAAGGCGACAGGTATCACGCCCAATGAGTATATCCGTAAAATAGGAAAAAATAACGAATAGTCTCAATTTATTAATTGATACTTTAAGTATCGATTTATTAATTTGTTGTTAATTAATGCTTTAGATTGATTTAAGTCTATCTGTATTAGATGAGATTTGTTTGTCTCTGTTATTGTCTCTTTTCAAAAAATTGCTTTCTATCTTTGTATCGTTAAGCAAACGTAAAACCATTAACCAAGGTTTAAGATATGGAAAACAATTCAACTACATCTGCTCAATTAATTGCAGACTCTTACGAAAATTATTATCATTCGGTTCTCCTTTATGTTTCTTATAAAATAAATAGTAAAGAGGACGCAGAAGACCTTTCACAGGATGTATTTCTCCGACTGATGGATTATGGGGAAATGATTCGTCCTGAAACGGTGAAGTCTTTCATTTATACGATTGCCCGTAATTTAGTGACTGATTATTTGCGTCGCTATTATTGTAGGCAAGAATACTTCTCCTATATATATGATACTACCACCCCAATATGCAATGCCACAGAGGCGGAAATTATAGCCAATGACTTGTGCAGATGTGAAGAACAGCGAATAAAGTTACTTCCCCCTCAACGTAGAAAAATCTATGCTATGAGCCGATTTGAAGGTAAGACGATAAGTGATATTTCGGAGGAACTGAATTTGTCGAGTCGTACGGTAGAGAATCACCTTTTTATCGGGCGAAAGGAAATAAGAGAATATATGAAACAATGTATATAATGTTGATATTAAATTGATAAAGTATGAAAAACAAACTTTTTAGAAATGCCTCGCAAAAAGTACTCATTTCAGCGGTTGTGTTGGCTGCATTTGGGGTGAGTATCCCTTTGCAGGTGCTTCGCGCTGAGGTTTACAATGTAGAGAGCATTCAGCAAACCGGTGCGGTAAAGGGTACGGTGGTTGATGCTACAGGTTATCCGGTAATCGGCGCCAATATCATGGTTAAGGGAACTTCCAATGGTTGTATCACCGATATCGATGGAAACTTCACTCTGGGCAATGCGAAAGGTACGCTCGTCATATCTTTTATTGGATACAAGACGCAGGAGATTGTAGTGAAAGGTAATGAAACCAATCTTAAAATCGTATTGAAAGAGGATGCGGAATTGCTGCAAGAGGTGATTGTAGTTGGATATGGTGTACAGAAAAAAGCCACTATGACGGGGTCTGTAACGGTGGTTGACGACAAGATGCTGGCGGGTAAAGGTACTATGACCAGTCCTGTTCAAGCACTGCAAGGCCAAGTACCCGGTGTCATCATTACCCGTCAGTCGTCTGCTCCTGGTGACGAGAATTGGGGTATGAGTTTACGCGGAGCTGTATCCAAGAACTCCACCAGCCCTTTGGTTATCATCGACGGTGTAGAGTATGAAAGTGTCAACGAACTGCGTTTGATAAATCCTTCGGATATTGAGTCTATCAACTTCTTGAAAGATGCTTCGGCTTCCATCTATGGAGCCAAGGCTGCGGGTGGTGTAGTACTTGTCACCACTAAGAAAGCCAAAGAAGGAAAGGTGCAAGTAGATTATAGCGGTTCTATGACAGCCAAGTTCATAGGCCTTTCTCCTCAACTGATGAATCTTGATGAATGGGCGTCATCGGTAGTGGAGGCACGTACTAATGATGGTTATAGCGATGATGATACATGGATGCGTTATGCCAAACTGGCTCTTGCCTATAAGAATCAATATATAAATCTCGACCATACGACCAATCCTTTCAATGGCTTCACCGATGTAGCGGATTTTGTGTTTTTCGATACCGATTGGCAAGACATCATGTGGGGTACTGCTGCTTCTACACAGCATGAATTAGCCGTATCGGGTGGATCGGATAAGTCGAAGTACCGCCTTTCACTGGGATATATGTTCGATGACAGTAACTTGAAGTGGGGTAATAATGATAATACCCGTTACAATCTGCGCCTGACTAATAGTTTCAAACTCTCGGAAAGAGCAGCTATCGAATCTGTGATTGCCTACAATCGTCAAGACCAGGTGGCGCCTACACAGATAGGTTCGGCGCTGACTACCAATTCACAACAACCGGGTTTCCCATCGGCCACTGCTAACGGAAAACCATACGCATGGGGTACTTGGGGAGCTCCCAATTGGTATTGTGAACTGGGTGGTGACAACAAACTGAAAGTTTCGGCCATCAACATCAGCGAGACGTTCAATTATGACATCATCAAGGGATTGTCAGCGCACGTAACGGCTGGTTACAACACATCCACAGCTATTCGTGACAAGAAATCGCTTGCTATCGATTGGTATAATTATGCCGGAGACCGTGTAGTACGTAATGACCCCACGGAGGAAAAAAGTTCCTACTCAAAGTCGAACTCGCGTACTGATTTCTATTCACTTTCCGGCCGTGTTGATTGGAATCATTTATTTGCCGACGTACATGATGTGAAAGTGATGCTGGGTATGCAATACAACTTGAAGGAATATGAGTACACCTTTATTCATACTTTAGGCATTTTGCCTTCATTGGAGGTTCCCAACAGTACCGGTGATATTGTTTATTTGAAAAATGGCGACGACAAATCTTCAAAGTGGCAGGAAGCTATGATGTCTTATTTTGGGCGTGTCAATTACAACTACAAATCCAAATATATGCTGGAGGCGCAGGGGCGATACGACGGTTCTTCCAAGTTCCAACCCGAAAATCGCTGGGTATTCTATTGGGGGGTGTCAGCCGGATGGCGTCTCTCCGAAGAGAATTTTATCAAGAATTTGAACTTTGTGGATGAATTGAAACTGAGGGCTTCATACGGTGGAGTGGGTAACCAGAGTGGAGTAGACCGTTATGACGGTGCGCAACTTTATAACTTTGTACCCGGTAACGGTGCCCTGATTGGTAATGGAAAAATCTCTTATGTGGACACTAACGGCAAACTGCCGAGTACCGACCGCACTTGGGAAAAGATTCATAACTATAATGTAGCCGTTGATTTTGGCTTTTTGCGCAATCGCTTGACGGGAACGGTAGAAATGTTCTGGAAGCAAAATAACAATATGCTCATTGATGTACTCTATCCCGGTATACTTGGTGACAGTGCCCCTACAGCCAATCTGGGTAGCTTCAAGGCCAATGGTTGGGAAGGCATGGTGAATTGGTCCGACAAAATTGGCAAAGTATCCTATCATATAGGCGGTACATTTACTTATACCACCAATGAGTTGGTGGACAATGGCGGAAGTTCCGTTATTAAAGCCGGTGTACGTTCCGACCGTGAAGGTTATCCGTTGAATTCAGTATTCGGGCTGCGTTATTGCGGGAAGATACAAACAGAGGAACAGTTGAAAAAGTATGTGGATAAATATAAGAATAACACCACTATGGGAACATTGGATAATTTACGTTTAGGCGACAATATGTTTGAAGATGTCAACAAGGATGGCAAACTCACTGAGGACGACCTGGTTTATTTGGGAACCGATGACCCCAAAGTGCAATTTTCTATCAATGCCGGTGTTGAATGGAAGGGATTTGACCTTTCCGTTGTTTTTCAGGGAGCGGGCAAACGGACTATTTGGCGTGAAGCCAGCACATGGCGTATTCCTATGCGTTCTGTTTATCAAAACGGCAGTAACCAGCATTTAGGCAATACCTGGACACCGGAAAATACGGCAGCCTTTTATCCGGCGTTGACTAATCGTTCGGACATCAATAACTACAACTATCAATGTTCCTCTTGGTCGGTAGAAGACGGTTCTTATCTACGTCTGAAAAACGTGACGCTGGGATATAATCTTCCTTCCGAGTTGCTGGCCAAAACCAAAGTACTGAGTAAGGCACGTGTCTATGTAGCGGGAGCCGATTTATGGGAGCACAGCAATATTAAAGACGGATGGGACCCTGAGGCCAACCGTAAAGTGGACAACTCTAAGCGCTATCCATTCTTGCGGACTGTGACTGTTGGATTGAACTTAACCTTTTAATACTAGATAAACGATGAAAAAATATACATTAAAAGCGATTTTCCTGCTGACTTTGAGTTGTGTGTTACACTCTTGTCTCGACTTGGAACCTAAAGACCAGATTGCTGACGGCAATTATTGGCAAACTGCCACAGACTTCAAACTGTTTGCCAACCAGTTCTACGGCTGGACGCGTGACTTCAAAAACAGTGTGTACGATGCGCCCCATTCCGATAAACGTTCGGATTTAATGGTGGATAAGAGCGGTACGAACCTTTTCAGTAATGGAACAAATAGCATTCCGAATACAGATAATAATTATACCGATGCTTATAACCGCATTCGTCGTACCAATATTCTTTTGCAGAAGGCCGAAACCTTCGGCAGTCCTGAAGATATAGCTCAATTTGTGGGAGAAGCCAAGTTTTTCCGTGCCTATTGCTATTTTGACTTATTGCAGCTTTTCGGTGATGTCATTGTTACTGATAAGCCACTCGATGTGACCTCCGGCGAATTGAAGGCCGAACGCAATGACCGAAGTGAAGTAGTGGATTTTATAATACAAGATTTGACGGATGCAGCGGAACTGTTGCCCGCTACTGCCGGAGTGGAAAGTGGCCGCATAGGCAGCGAAGGCGTTTGGGCTATGCTTTCAAGAGTGGCGCTTTATGAAGGTACCTGGCAGAAGTTTCGTGATAATGCCGAACGGGGTAAAGAGTTACTTGATGTAGCTGCCAAAGCTGCCAAGAAAGTGATTGACGCTAAAACCTTCTCGCTTTTTGCACCGGCCGTTTTGGGCGATAGCGCGCAGAAATACATGTTCATCCTGGAAGATACGAAATGTAATCCTGCCGGTCTGCAAAAGTCAGCCAATACGGAGTACATATTTGCTCGCCGCCATGATGAGGCGCTGGAGCCAATCAATAAGAATATAACCAAAGAATGTTTGGCCAACGCTCAGCTTCTCTCTCATAAGTTGGCTGCCATGTATCTCTGCCAAGACGGACTTCCTATTGAGAAATCAAAACGCTTTCAAGGCTATGCCAAGATGGAGACAGAGTATTTAAATCGCGATAATCGTATGATATACACCTTCTGTGTGCCTCACGGCTATTATTGGAGCAATGAGAATTCGCGTGTCAACTGGACAGGAGATGCCGCAGACCGGGCTTCCGCTTCAATCAAAAACTTCAGTTCCGCTTTCGGTAGTGGCTATCACAACCAGAAATGGGCATGTGAACGTAAGGTCAACACTAATTATGAAAGCTATGATTATCCCATTATTCGATTTGCCGAAGTGTTGTTGAATTATGCTGAAGCTGTGTTTGAACGCGACGATGCCATTGGCGACGCCGACCTGAACCTTTCTTTGAATAAAGTGCGCTGCCGCATCAATACCAAAATGCCGAAGCTCACAAATAGCTTTGCCACTAACAACGGGCTTGACATGCGTACAGAAATCCGTCGTGAACGTACGGTGGAACTGTTTAACGAAGGTTTCCGTATCGACGATTTGAAGCGCTGGAAAACGGCCGAGACTGAAATGCCTCAGGATATTCTTGGCATTAAATGGACTGGAACTGAATACCAGACTAAATGGTCGGGAGTGCCCTATTCAAGAAATGAAGAAGGTTTCATCATTGTAGAGTCAGGGCGTAAGTGGGAACAGAAACATTATCTCTATCCGTTGCCTACCGATCAGCGCCAGCTTAATCCTAAATTGGGGCAGAATCCCGGTTGGGGCGAATAAAAAAGAATATTACTATCACAATCTAAAAAAAGAAAATCTTATGAAGAATAAGTCATTATATAGCGGCTTTTGTCAGTTAACCGTAGCCGTGCTGACAACCGGAATGCTGCTCGTTGCTTGCGACAAGGAGAAAGATTATACTCCTGCCATGCCCGAGGCACTTCTGATAAATGCCATAAGCCTTGAAGTGGGCGAAAATCTGCCGATGCCGGTAGGTATGGATTCAACGCTTGTTTATACTATTGATGCGCCTGCCGCACTGGAGGACCGTTCCATCCTTTGGACGTCGAGTGACGAGAAGGTGGCGCGCGTGTCACAAGATGGTACCGTCTCCGCCATCTCCACAGGGTCGGCTGTAATCAGTGTGACGCCCGCCATCGGATTCGGAGCTACAGCTTCTGTGACGGTGAATGTGGTACCTGAGTTGATAACCGCCACCAGCCTGAAAGTAAGCAATCCCAAAGAAGGGCAAGACATATACGAAACCGATGAAATACAGTTTACGGCCGAGGTGCTTCCCGTCAACCGTACCTACACCTACCTCACTTGGAGAAGTAGCGATGAGAGTATAGCCACTGTCGATGATAACGGGCTGGTAACCTGTCTTAAAGCGGGCGACGTCACCATCACTGCCTATACCCATGACCATAGTGGCGTGTCAGGTTCTTATGCATTGCACATCAATGAATACATTCCGGTAGAGAGTCTTGAGATTGCTCCATACGATAAACCGGTCTGCATCTCCATGGGTAATATTGTGCTGGATGTGACTTATACTCCGTCCAACTCTGCTATGGGCTCAGTGACCTGGACATCGAGCAATACTGCGGTAGCCACGGTAGAAAAAGGCGTGGTGACACCTGTAGGCTTTGGCTCCACTACCATCACTGCCACTTGTCAGGCTACGGAAGAGATGGCTTCTGTCACCATCAATGTAGAGAGCGGTTGGTGGATATGGAATAACGAGAACGGGTTTGCCGGCTGGTCCACCTCTACCGCCAATGCCAAAGTGGACTATGTGAACGATAAAATGCATGTTACCATGAGCACCGGCAGCAAGTATCGCGCCGACCTGAAGATAAAGGCGGACAACAAGAGTCCTTTCTATATGGACCTTGCCAACTATCCTGTAATTGCCATGCGTTGCGATATTCCCAAAGGTGGCAACAATACCTTGGATGCCAAGTCGGTATCGGGTACCGCCGCCGGAAACCCCAAATGCAATGCGGGTATCGACCTTGCCGATGGTTCACGTCTGATTTATTACGACATGGCAGCTCTCAAGAAGTACGATGCCGGTGTAGTGGGATTCAGTCTTTTCCAGATTAAGATTGCCGATATCCCGGCGGCCAATGTCACTACCGGCGCTTACGATGTATGGTGGATACGCACCTTCAAGAGCGTGGATGAGATGAAAACATTTGCCGAAGCCGAGGTTGCCGAAGGGAAATAAATGAACTAACATATTTAAATGAACAGACAATGAAAAAGAATTTGATATATACTTTGGGACTTTTACTGGTAACGGGCTTCACAGCCTGTTCCAGTGAGATAGAACACGGAACGACCGATATTGACAGTTGGCCTATGCCTTACGAGGAAGTAGAGGGACAATATACCTATGCACATCCTTGCGCCATGTTCAATGATGCCGATTTTACGCGTGTAAAGACAATGCTCGATGCCGGCACGGCACCCCAAGCGGTGAAAGATGAATTTGAAATTCTCAAGAACAGCAAGTATGCCGCAGTGAACTATACTGCCGCTCCCACCGAATACATTGTTCGCGGTGATGCCACGGGCATCGGCGATGGGCATGAAAATTATGCCGCCGCCATGCGTGACGCTGCCGCCGCCTATCAACAGGCGCTTTTATGGAAACTAACGGCTGATGAAACGTATGCTAAGAATTCCGTGAACATACTCAACGCTTGGGCGAAGACCTGCAAAGGCGTCACTTCAAAGGATGCCAACCATGTGCTTGCCGCCGGTGTACAAGGCTACACCTTTGCCAATGCCGCCGAAATTATGCAAACCTACACGGGCTGGGCAGCCAGTGATATTACTGCATTCAAGTCGTGGATGAAGACCGTTTTCGCGAAGATAAACCTCGACTTCCTCCAGAGGCATGCCGGACAGTGTAACGACCACTACTGGTCCAACTGGGATTTGGTTACTATGTGCTCCTATCTTGCCATAGGCATTCTGACTGAAGACGATGAGATGGTGAACTATATAGTCAATTACTTCTACAATGGCTCGGGCAATGGCTACATCGGCAAGTTGGTGCAAGGTACTTTCTCGGACCCATTGGGAAGCGGTGAACAGATTGCCCAAGATCAGGAGAGCGGCCGTGACCAGGGACATGCCATGATGTCTGTAGCTGTGGCAGGTAACCTGTGCCAGATGGCTTATACTTTCTTTCAGTGCAATGCCGAAATTCCTCAGCTTGACTTCTTTGCGGCCAATGACAACGCGATGATGAAGCTGGGAGAATATACGGCGCTTTTCAATCTGCGTAATGGAGCTGACCAGGCTAACGTGGATGGTGCGTGGCTGGTAACGAAAGACCAAATGCCTTTCAATGAATATAAGTATTGCATTGATTGCAGTTGTACAAACCACACTCACGGCACTATCCAGACGAGTGTGGCGGATGATAACGGCAGAGGCAGCCTGCGTCCCGGATGGGAGATATTCTATAACCACTACGCCAATGTGAAAAACCTGCCCGGAGGCTACAAATACGCCAAAATGGCGGCAGACAAGATGCGTCCCGAAGCAGGAGCAGACGGAGGAAGCCGCTATGGAACCAACAGTGGGGCATTCGACCAGTTAGGGTGGGGAACTCTGATGCTCTATCGCGAATAAATCCATTCATTGTTTAAGTATTTGTTTCCTACTATTCGTATTTATATATGTAAAGAATCTAATCTAAGAAGAAACATTAGAAGAATGAAAGTCATAAGAATTACATGGATAGGGACGTTGCTTCTTCCATTGCTTTTTGCTTCATGCGAAAAAGAATCTGTTTCGGAGGAAAATTCTGATTCGGGAGAAGAAGGACAGATAGAAGCAACTTTCTACGCCACCATACGGAGTGCCGACGCCGAACCGTGGAGCAGTATGCTCGACCCTTCCTTTGCGGTGCAGATAGGCGCCACGGTGAAACGTTACGAAGCGGATGAAGAAGGACATCTTACTTCTTCCACTCCTTTCTATTGGCAGCAAGAAGACGGTCTTACCCTCGCAGCCTGGCATCCCTACAATAATGGGGTAAGGCAAGAGACGGTAACGGTTAAGGCTGACCAAAGTATCCCCGAAAACTACCAGGCAAGCAACTTGATGGAAGTACGTCCGGTTAAGGTGTTCCGAGAGAAACCGGTCGTGGACTTTGTACACCGTACCACCAAACTGGTGTGCCGTCTTTCCTCACAGGTAACTACTCGTGCCGTAGACTTTAAAGGAGCTACCGTTCGACTACTTAATTTAGACGGGGTAGAAGATGGCGATATCGTAAAGATGAGTGGAAACCTCAAGGCATATATCAAGCCGCAGGTTATACCACCGGGTACTGAGTTTATGCAAGTTACGTTGCAAAACGGTGAAAGGTTTACGTATGTGACGGAAGGTAATTTTAGCGCGATAGAGGGCGTGATGTACAATATGGATGCTTTGCTGCAAGAAGCCATAAAGGAAGCTGACCCCGATGACCCTGATGATCCCGACAACCCTGATATTCCCGATGACCCCGTAATTATAAAACTGACGATTTCAGAAGCGCCGGTTTGGACAGGGGATGAAGAAGACCTCAAAGTGGATACTCCGGTTACTACCCCTGATGGCAGTGACAGTTCTTGGGGCGAAGGTGGCAAGGATGAAGTTGCAGGCGACAGTTCCACTAGTAATCCCGACAATAACGGCAACTGGGACGGCAAGGAAGAAGACACCTCCGGTAATTCTTCGGGCACTGAAAGCGGTGATGTTGACGGCAACTGGGACGGCAAGGAAGAAGACACCTCCGGTAATTCTTCGGGCACTGA
>NZ_CAUFUE010000021.1 GCF_959029255.1 uncultured Bacteroides sp.
TACCCCATCCGAAAGGAAACCCTGCTCCGGCGCTACGCCGGTAAATTATCATTTTTCTCCCCGATAAGCATCCACCGCTTTCTTAACGGAACCATGCATCAACAGCAACGTTTTGGCTTTTCCGTAATCAAGACCTAATTCCTCTACAAGCATGCGCGTGCCACGGTCCACCAGTTTCTTGTTGCTGAGCTGCATGTTTACCATCTTGTTGCCTTTCACACGCCCAAGTTGTATCATTACAGAGGTAGTAATCATGTTCAGAATCATCTTCTGACCTGTACCTGACTTCATACGCGAACTTCCGGTGACGTATTCCGGGCCTACAATCATTTCGATGGGTACGTCGGCTTCCGCAGCCATAGGAGAGTCGGGGTTGCTGGTGATACATCCTGTGAGGATGCCGTGTGCACGTGCTTCGTGCATGGCGCCTATGACATAGGGAGTAGTGCCGGAAGCAGCAATACCGATGACTGTATCTTTATCGGTGATATTCCTTTCCATCAATTCCTCCCAGCCACGATGAATGTCATCTTCTGCGTTTTCCACCGGGTTGCGCAGAGCCGTATCTCCACCGGCAATCAGACCGATGACTAATGTGGGAGGCATCCCGAACGTAGGGGGTATTTCAGAAGCATCGAGCACACCGAGACGTCCGCTGGTACCTGCACCCATGTAGAAGATGCGTCCCCCCTGCTTCATCCGTGGCACGATTTGTGTCACCAGCTTCTCTATTTGAGGAATTGCCTTCTGTACGGCGAGTGCCACTTTCTGGTCTTCCGTATTGATGTCTTCCAGGATTTCACGGACTGATTTCTTGTCCAGGTCGTTGTAGAGCGAAGGCTGCTCTGAGATTTTTATAAACATAATGGTATTTACTATTTGACTATTTACAATTTACTATTTACAATTTACTATTTGCCGGTGGGGGAGGATTCCCCCTTACCACTCTGTCACTTTCCGCTGTGATACCGAATCAGTCCTGCCATCGGGCTCTTGATGATAGTACCCAACTGAATACCCATTTCCCGCGCAGCCTCCGCTAGGATTTCTTGATAATAGAAAGCTACGGAACCTATGAAGTGCACTTTGTTCTCCCGGTAATTCTCATATTGCATGACGTTGCGTTTAAGGAATGCCTTAAAGCTGGTCAGCACCAACGACCGGATACATGCCTCCTCCAGATTTTGTGCCAGAAATGGGGAGAGACTGGCAAGAAAACGATTGGGGAACGGTTTGCGATACACACGGTCGATGATGTCGGCGGGAGTCAGGTTGAACTGTTGAAGGAACTTCTCTTTAAGTTCAGGGCTTGTCTGGTTTTTCAGGATGTCGCCTACCAGCAGTTTACCCAATACAGCGCCACTGCCCTCATCGCCCAGAATAAATCCCAGCGGAGATACATTGTTTACAATATCTTTTCCGTTGTAGTAACAAGAATTGGAACCCGTACCCATGATGCAGGCAATACCTGCCGAATGTCCGCAGAGTCCCCGTGCGGCAGCCAACATATCGGTGCTGACTTCTACCTCCCCTTTCACTTTGAGATGACGGGTGATAGCGCGGTGCACCATGTCTATTTTATCAGGGAAACCGCAGCCCGCACCGTAAAAGTACACTGCATCCAGTTCATTATTCTTTAACTGTGGCAACAGTGCCGTTGCAATCTCATTACTGATTTCCTCTTCCGACTGAAAGAAAGGATTTGTACCTTTCGTGAAAATCTGCTGGAGGAGTTGTCCATCCTCTACAATACACCAATCGGTTTTTGTAGAACCACTGTCTGCTATTAGTATCATGTAGTCAATGTTTAATCATTATTATAGCTTGATGTATATCTTCCGTTTGTAGAGTTGGTAACCGATGCACCAGTTGATGCCTACAAACAGCAACGCGTATGCCAGTGAACCACCGGTTTCACCGAACACAGGCATCAGTACTACCTTATACAGGAATCCGTGAATACTGATGCTGCCATCTCCCCAGGGGAAACTGATACTACCGAAGAGTATGCCGAGCACGCCACCCAAAACGTACATAAACAAAGGGTTTATGCCGAACGATTCGAAGAACATACTCCACTTTTTATAGCCTTTCACGTCGATAATCCAGATGAGCAGGGCTAGGAAGCTCGATGCCAGTCCGCAAGTGGTGAGTACAAATGTGGGAGACCATATTTTTTTGTTGATAGGACAACCATAGCTCAACAGGAAACCTGCGAAAGTAAGGATAGTACCTACCAGGAATAATTTAATCAGATGGGAGTTGAGCATGTCTGCACGGTCTTCGTTCGCTTTACCACCTTCCAGCATCAGGCGACCTACACAAAAGCCTAAAAGAACATGGGCAATGGCGGGAATGGTACTGAGTACGCCTTCCGGGTCAAGAAAGTCAGGATTATGCATGTGTGCGGGAGTAAGGATGGCACGATCCACTATAAAAAGAATGTTGGTATCATTGTAGGCGAAACCGTTGCCACAGAGTAACAGGATAAAATAACCTACCAGCAGAGCGGCGATGAGATAAGGGATGTGCCGGTGCTTCATGGTTAGCGCAATGATAGCGGTGGCGCCGTAGCAGATGCCGAGGCGTTGCATTACGCCAAGGATACGAATATGGTCGAAGGTCCAGACTGCATTCCAGAGTTTCTCACCGAAACTGAGATTATCGGGAGCGGAACCCCAGTAATAGCAGAACTTCGAGAACCAGCCTATAGCCATACCTATCAGGAAAATGAGGATAGTCCGTTTCAGAATCTTCCGCATGGCGGAGTAGCTGAATTCGAAGTTGTATTTCTTCAAAGAGATGTAGGTCGAAATTCCCATGATGAACATAAAAAAAGGAAAGACCAGGTCAGTGGGAGTCAGACCGTTCCACTCGGCATGGCACAAGGGGGCATAGACATGCGACCATGTGCCCGGGTTATTCACCATAATCATACCCGCAATAGTGACACCACGGAGGATGTCGAGGGCGAGAATACGTTTGCTTGTTTTGGAACTGTTCATTTGAGTCATGAGTTATAAGTTATGAGTTATGATTTTTTTGATTGTGAAGGCATTTCCGTAAGTCTGCTCCGAGTGCATTCGTCTACCAGATAAGCGATGGACACATACGGGATGCCGGAATGCGTTGTCAGTCCGATTTCGCAGGTACGGCTGTTGGAATAGCCGATACTGATACCGGCGGACTCTATTTGCGGGCGCAGTTTGCGCAAGGCGTACGCATTCAGTTCGGGATACGTAAATCCACGGTCACCGGCAAAACCGCAACAACCTACTTCTTCCGGGATAAAGACCTTGGCGGAACACAGCCGGGCAAGTGCGACGAGCGTATCCGCCAGTCCCATTTTACGCATGGAGCAAGTGATGTGTAAGGCTACGGGACGGTCAATAGGCGTAAAGACGAGCCTTTCCCGTAAGAAGGTATAGATGAACTCTGCCGGTTCGTAGAGCTTCATCTTCTTGATAGTTTCCCGCATACGGTGCAGGCAGGGGCTTTGGTCGCAAAGTATAGGATATTTGCCGTGTTCACTCGCCTCCCACAGAGCAGCTTCCAGTTCCGCGCTTTTACGGTCGGCAATGTCTAGCATACCTTTACTTTCCCAAATGGTTCCGCAGCAAAGTTTTTCCATATCTTTCGGGAAGATAACTTCATATCCGCCCTTCTGGAGTAGGGAAATCATCTTGTTCACCAACGGTTGCTCCACAGGCGATTTCTTGGGCAAGCCCATAGTCTGATTGATGCAACTGGGGAAGTAAACAACCTTATTGAATTGAGAATGGGCTGCGCCGTCATGGTTTTCATTATTCATTGTCGATTTTCTATTATCCATTGAATAAGCTTTCGGCATGGCAGGAGTCCATAGAGGCATCCCCAGTACATTATGCATCCCTTTAGTAATATTGCTCATCGCCTTGGTTCCCAATATCGTATGGGCGAAGTTTGCCAAACTCAATACGGGTCGCAAAGAGCTTTTGACACCGGCAAAATGATTGGCGGCAAAGTTACCCGCTTTGTATCCTAGACTTTTCTGTGGCAGCTTCTCTTGGCGGATGATGTGGGTCAGGTTGCCGGTGTTGATGCCCATCGGGCATGACATGGAGCAAAGCCCGTCTCCTGCGCAGGTCTGATTACCCAAATAGCGATATTGCTTTTCCAATGAGGTTAGGAAGGGGGATGATTGCGCCCTTTCCCTTAGAAAGGAGATTTCACGCATCACTACGATGCGCTGGCGCGGAGAGAGGGTAAATCCGCAGGAAAGGCAGTTCACTTCACAGAAACCGCACTCAATGCACTTGTCCGCTGCAAGAGGAGGACAGACGGGGGCGATGATTATTCCCTGGGGAGTCTGTCGCAATTGGTAGCCCGTTGCCCGCCGTGCTTCATTGATGGTGGACAATAAAGGCAGCGGCTTGAAATTCTTAATATGGCATTTCGGATCATCATTGAATATGACACCGGGGTTCAGCAACCCTTTCGGGTCGAACAACTCTTTGACGGCTTTCATGGTTGCGTATGCCTTCTCTCCCCACTCATCACGAACGAAGGGAGCCATGTTACGTCCCGTGCCGTGTTCCGCTTTCAGGGAGCCGTCATACTTATCCACTACCAGTGTCTTGACGTCATTCATCAGGTCTTCGTAGCGTTTCACCTCTTTGTCGCTGCCGAAAGACTGGTTGATGATGAAATGATAATTCCCTTCAAGGGCATGGCCGTAGATGCAAGCGTCTTTGTATCCATGACGGGCGATGAGTTGCTGTAAATCGGCGGTTGCTTCGGGCAAGTCCTCGATGTGAAAAGCGATGTCTTCGATGAGGCACGTTGTTCCCGGTTGGCGTGTTCCGCCTACAGAGGGGAAGATGCCCGAACGGATGGCCCAATATTGGGAATACTCCTCCGGCTTATCGGTGAAGTATACGGGTATATATGTATTGAAAGCCGTCAATGTATTCTCAATGGCAGCAATCTTTTCTTTCAGTTCTTCCGGGGTACGTGCCTTGGTTTCGGTCAATACGGCAGTCAGTCCGGTTTCGTCACCGGGTTCCACACCCGGCAGAATGGAGGAAGATACTTCACCTTTGTAGCGCAAGTAAACGGGGTCGCTTACGGAAGCCAACGATTTCCAGTCAAGCAGTTCCGCTCCTTTCACAATCCATTCGCCTGCGTCGTCAGTCAATTTCTTCATTGCCACCACGGCACGGCAGGCATCCTTGATGGTCTTGAAATAGAGCATGGCACTTGCCTTGCAGGGATAGTCATACTCCGTTCTCATGGTTACTTGCGAAAGAAAGGCAAGCGTGCCTTCCGAACCTACCATAAGGTGGGCGATGATTTCAAACGGGTCATCGAAACGTACAAACGGCAACAGGTTCAATCCTGTGACATTCTTGATGGAATATTTGTAGCGGATACGTTCTGCCAGTTTTTCGTCTTCACGGATTTCATCACGCAATTCGCAGATGCGGCGGATAAAGTCACGATGCGTCACCTCGAAAGCGGCACGGCTGACGGGGTCTCCGGTATCCAGCCGGGTTCCGTCGGCCAGCACGATACGGGCGGAAAGAAGCATTTTATCGCTGTTGGCGTGTGTGCCGCAGTTCATGCCCGAAGCATTATTCATGACGATGCCGCCTACCATGGCGCTTTTCACAGATGCAGGGTCGGGAGCGAATTTACGTCCGAAAGGGGCGAGCAGTTCATTGACGCGCTGTCCGATGATGCCCGGCTGGAGAGTGATTTCTTCATGGTCGGGCGATATGCTGTATTTTTCCCAATGCTTTCCGGCTACGATAAGGATAGAGTCACTGATGGCTTGACCCGACAAACTGGTGCCTGCTGCCCGAAAGGTAACGGGCAATGAATAGCGGTTTGCCAATTTCAACAGCCGGGAAATTTCTTCTTCCCCCTCCGAACGGATTACAATCTGAGGAATGAGACGATAAAAACCGGCATCCGTGCCCCACGCCAGTCGGCGAAGTTCGTCGGTATAGATTCTTTCTTGCGGAACAAAATTGCGTGCTTCTTGCAAGAAAACCGAATAATTACTCTTATTCATATAGTATATATCTTTTACTTTTTATAAATCCTACCTGCAATAACCTGTAATTGGGGGTGGATTCAGTATACGACTGAAATGCATTCAGTATACGACTGAAATACTTTAAGTATACTACTGATATACTTTCAGTATACAATCCCAATGCGCAGACTTTTATCTGTAAAACTATTTGTATAAATAATACTTCTTAGACAGTTTCTTGAAGTTTTCAGTATCTTTATACCAATAGTCACGGACATCTTCCCAGCGGTTACGCTTGCTGAAGCGTTCCCGTATCTGCCGTGAACCGCTGACCTTGTCGAACATATTGAATCGTCCTTTATCCGCATGGTCGAAAACGGCACGGTCGGGATAGAGTGCAGCCACTTCCTGCATCACGAGGAACTGGATATCGCTCAAGGGCGTCTTGCTGAAATCCATGATGTGCACTTGCACGCCTTGCAGCAATTCCCCTTTGCCTACACTGTAAAACGGCTTCAGGTACATCGGCCTGAAAATGACGCCCGGTACGTTGAGGCTGTTCAGGTTTCCGGCAAGTTTCTCCGCTTCTATCCAAGGGGCGGCAAACATCTGGAACGGGATGGTATAACCTACGCCGATGGACATATAACCCAGTTCACCCAGTATGCCGCTGACAGGATAGAAAAATGCGGAATGCGGATGTGGAATGTGCGGGGATGAAGGTACCCATTGCAGTCCGGTCTGCGTGTAGTCCATCCGGCGTTTCCATCCTTTCATCTTTATCACCCGCAGGTTGCATTGTTCACCGTCTTTCAGCATCTTCTCGCCGTTCAGCATCAGAGCCAGCTCCCCGCAAGTGAGTCCGTAAAGGTACGGAATTTTAAACTGGCTGACAAAAGAAATGCAATCGTCTTCCGTAAGGTTCCCTTCAATTTTCAGTCCGCCCACGGGATTGGGGCGGTCCAGCACGATAAATTCCTTGCCGTTTTCGGCGGCAGCTTCCATCGCCAGTCCCATGGTACTGATATAAGTGAATGAACGGCAACCGATATCCTGTATATCGTAAACCAGCACATCAATATCTTTCAGCATCTCCGGTGTCGCCTTGCGGGTTTTCCCGTAAAGCGAGTAGACGGGCAGTCCGGTGGTGGCGTCTTTGATGTCCGTCACGTGGTCTCCGGCATGGACGTCACCCCGCACGCCATGTTCCGGTCCGTAAAGGGCTACAAGGTTCACATTCGGCGCTTCATGTAGAATGTCGATGGTAGACTTCATATTGTTATCCACTCCGGTAGGGTTGGTTATCAATCCCACGCGTTTACCTTCCAGGCAACGGAAGTCCTGTTGTTTCAAGACTTCTATACCGGTCTTGATGTTTATCTTTTGTGCGCTCAATGCACCGCAGAGGGTGCAGAGGAGGCAGAGGAGGAATGTTTTCTTCATGATGAAATATAGACTGATTACAAATTATTACTTATTAATTATTTTATACTCTTTGTCTCACTTCTTCCCATATTCCGGGTCAATCTTCCTATCGACGAAATATGTAACTGCCAACGTCGCCAGGCAGCACGCCATCACCATCCAGAAGAAGTTGACATAGCCGATTGCCTCCTCGATATAACCTGCCACAAATCCGGGCAGCATCATGCTCAGTGCCATGAAAGCGGTGCAAATAGCATAGTGTGATGTTTTGAATTCGCCTTCCGAGAAGTACATCATATAGAGCATATAGGCTGTAAATCCAAACCCGTAACCAAACTGTTCGACAGAGACTGCAATGCTTATCAACGTGATATTTGAAGGCTGAGCGATGGCAAGATAAACGAAAGTCAGACAGGGCAATGTCATGCAGGTGGCCATAAGCCATAGTGAGCGTTTCAGTCCACGGTGTGATGCATAAATGCCTCCTACAATACCTCCGGCTAGCAAGGCGATGACGCCGATGGTGCCATACACTATGCCTACCATGTCTGTTCCCAGCCCCAGTCCACCGCTTTCAGTGGAATGCACCAGGAAAGGCTGGCACATTTTGATAAGGAAGCCTTCGGGCAGACGATAGAGCAACATGAAGGCTATGGCGAGCAACACATTGGGTTTCTTGATGAAAGTGATGAATGAATTCGCTAACTCTTTTGCCTTTGACTCTTGTGTAGTTTGGGCATTGCCTAGCCCGGCATTACCAGTCGTTGCGCTCTCCGCCGTACGTGCTTTGTCTTCTTTTGAACGTGGCAGGGTGAAAGTGTGGTAAAGGGTTATAAGGCAGAAAACAACGGCTGAGCAACCTAGCGTCACTTGCCAGGAGAAGGGAATGTTACCGGTACTTTTCTCCAGTACGCCCGCAATGAATACCAGTATGCCTTGCCCGAATACGGAAGCTACCCGATAGAATGTACTTCGTATGCCTATGAAGGCAGCCTGACTGCTGGGACTGTGTACCAGCATGTAGAAACCGTCCGCCGCGATGTCGTGCGTGGCGGAAGCGAATGCGGTGATGATAAACAGTACCAGTGTAAAGGTAAACATACTTATCGGTGTGTGGCCGGAGGCTATCGTCTCTTGTGTGGGATGGGGCAGACTGACGGTCAGTAGTATCATGAGTAGCGTCATTACAGCCTGCATGGTGAGAATCCACCAACGTTTTGTCTTTATTACATCTACGATGGGGCTCCATATTCCTTTTAGGAACCACGGAAAGTAGAGTAGGGTAGTGAAAAATGACATGTCACCGTTGGGTACTCCCATCTTGGTGAACATCATCACCGAAATGGTGTTGACAACAAAGTACGGCACTCCTTCTGCAAAATAAAGTGTGGGTACCCACCACCAAGGACTTTTCCCTTTGATATCGTAATTCTTTTCTTTGATGTTGTTCATGATATTGATTGTCTACTTATTAAATTATTCATATAGTTTGTCAATACTTGCCCCGGTATAGTAATGCAACAGGATAGCATCGTACTTATATCCTTTTTCTCCCATTACCGCCGCACCTATCTGGCAAAGTCCGACACCATGTCCCCATCCTGCTCCGGTAAGGATAAACCGTCCGGGGATACCTTCGGGAGATATTTCTTCTTTGTCTACCACGAAAGCGGAACTGTAGAGATGCGACGGAGAGAGTGTCCGCCGGATTTCCAATTCCTTTCCGATGGTGAGGGTCTTCTCGCTACCTACTATCTTTAGTTTCCATAGGCGTCCCGAGGTGCCACGGGCTATGGGTATAAGGTCAATGATTTGTCCGTAGTCGATGCCGGAACGTTTAAGAATGAGGGCTGAAAGTTCGTCTTGCGTGTATTCTACTTTCCAACGGTAGAAATCCGTAGTCTCTTGGTCGTAGTTGTTGAGTACCTGGGACAATATTTTCTTGTCCGTCGTATTGCAGAAAGCCTCCGGTGAAGTACGTATCCAGCGCTCGGCTTCAGCTTCTTGGGTCAGGTCGGGGAGTAGTTGATTGTTGATAGATGATAGTTGAGAGTTGGCTTCCCTGTCAACTGAATACGTAAGATAGGGATACTTCACATCTTCCCAGCAGTACTGGAACTCCTCAAAAGCGCCACCGCAACATTTGGAAAAACGGGCATCACAAATCTTACTTTCGTAGGTCAATACCTCTCCGCGAGTGGCGGCAATGGCTTGCTTCACAATCTCGGTGGAAGCGCGGGTGATGCCTTGATAGCGTTGGCAATGGTCGTCTGCGCAGACGTCAAAACGGGTATGGTCTTCCCGGTCGTACCAGCAAAGCCTCTCCCCCGGCCCCTCCCCCGTAGGGAGGGGGGGCTGCGCTATGCAGGCTTTGACTCGTTCGATAACACGGTCGGGTTGGGCTATGATTTCGTTGTTTGTAAAACGTAGAAGATGATAACCTAAGGATTCTAAATGCAAAGTGCGTTCTTTGTCCTTGTCTTTTTGCTTGGGGGTACCGTGATATTCCCCGTCTACTTCAATGATGAGTTTCTTCTCTAATGATACGAAGTCTGCGATATAGTTGTCTATGATATGCTGCCTTCTGAATTTAGTTCCCAACTGATGATTACGTAGTCTCTCCCAAACAATCTTTTCAGCTTCGGTCGGTTCCTTCTTCAGCCGTTCCTGATTCTCTTTCAACACCGCATAATTGCTCCTATCCGCTGTCTTATAACATGGACTATCTTCTCCCCTCCCTACGGGGGAGGGGCTGGAGGAGAGGCTTGCCAGCAACCAACTGCGGGAAATCACTGCATGGGCTTTCAGCAACTCCAATGATGCCGTCGCGCTCATTTCACTGGAGATGACGCTGGTCAGGTAATCTTCCACATTAATCACGTTGATACCCGTCAGTTTGTCCTCTTCAACGATAATCTTTAAAGCTCCCTGGAAGCGCTGGTTTTCTTTTCGTTCCCAGTGGAAGTTGATGCCGATGGTGACATCCAGCAATTCAAAGGCATCGGTTCCAGAGGCATCGGCAGATTGAAAAGCGTCGGCAGATTCATGTTGCGGTTCAAACAACAGTTCGTCATACCGGTATCCGTTCCAGAGAACTTTCCCTTCGTCGTATGTCACGACTTGCTTGCCGCTGACTTCCGCACCGTTGATATGATACGTAGACAGTAGAACGAATTCTATCCTGGGGGCGAATAATATTCCGACTTGTACTTTAGGCTCTTCCATAATCTTCTTCTATGTGTAGTTCGTTGCTAATCTCCTGCCGGATACTTATAATTGTTCTTCGATGCGTTGCCTTATCTTCTGAAAATCCGTTGCCGGAAGACATACTTCGCTTAATATTTGCGCTATATCTTTTGCCGTTATTTTCAGGAAGTCCTTCTCTACGGGAGTGATGAATACACCACCCAAATCCACCGATGCGGGGCTACTCAACAAGTTGGCTTCTCCTTCGGCTGTATAGCAGGCGGGGCGATGCTTGGCACGCGGGAAGATAAATACAATCCATTTTCCTTCCTGCCCCGGAATAGCAGGTTGTCGGGAAACCTCATACATGGCAAGTACATTCATCATAGGCTCTTCCTCGTCGGGTTTCAAGTCTAATAAACGGTAGATGACGCCGAACAATTTCATGGCATCTTCTTTATCGGCAGACTCCATGACGAGTGTTGCGCGGGGAGTGTCGTTCAGATGCCAAAGCATTGCTTTGCCATAATCCGCGACTTTGCCTGCCACCTGGTTTCGCCAGTCCTGTTCAATGGGCATGAAGCCTTTGTTGCCTGCCTGGAAATGGGCGTGGTCGGGGGCGGAAGCGCCACATTTGGGACCATTGTAGAAAATGGTGTAATCAGTCAGTTGCTTTGCCAGTTCCAGCATGTCACCAAAACGGGGGGCTATGCGTTGGGGGACATGCTCCGTTTCCGGTATCGTCAGGTGACGGGGGAATATGGGAAACGGATTTACCAATATGTTGTAATGTTCCTTAAACGGGATGCCTTTCTGCATCGGCGGCAAGTTGGCGGGACAGAGGAAACATTTGCGTTCCCGGATAGACTTGGCGTCTACTTTGGCTCCTGACGACACGATGCGGGCGGGATTGAACTGTACTTTATAGGAGATACCGTTTACGTTCAGTTCTTTCACTCTCACACCCGAGAGGGCGGCGTAGTTGTTGCGCGCTGTCTCCCAGGATGCGAGTTGCCTGGTCAGGAGAGTATTTATCGTTTGATTCATTCTGTTCATTTACAATTTAGCGATTTACGATTGGGGTCACTTCTGTCGGTTCAACGCGATGCGTGCTTGCAGTTCCCAGGTACGGATACGGTCTTTATATAAGTTGTGCCCGTTCATCTTCACGATATCCAGCGAAGCATCCGAATTGTCGTCCCAGCGGCGGCAGAGATAAACTACATCGTACACACGGCCTATCTGGTAGTGACGGGAGAAGTTCAGTCCCAGGGCATAATCTTCACCATAGCTGGTATTGGGCACTTTTACTTCGCGCAACACCGGAGTGTAGAATGCACGGGGAGCGCCCAGGCCGTTGATGCGTAGCGCGTTGTTTCGTCCGTTCTCGGGAGTCCATTCCTTGTGGTCGATGATGCCCGGGGCAATCATGTTCATGTTGAAGTCCGTCATCATATAAGTGCCTACCACCATTGCACAGTTTTGCTCATAGAAAGCACGCACCATGATGCTCAGCGTGTTTTCATCTTTGTATACATCGTCGCTGTCCAGTTGCACGGCAAACTTCCCGCATTTAGGATGATGTACGCCCATATTCCAGCAACCGCCGATGCCGAGGTCGTTACGTTCGGGAATGATGTGGATGAGGCGTTCGTCATCTTTGAATTCATCGATGGCTTCGGTGGTGCCGTCTGTGGAATGGTTGTCAATGATAATCAGATTGAACTTGAAATCGGCTTTCTGGTTCAGCACGGACTTGATGGCATCGCGGATGGTGCGGATACGGTTGCGGACAGGGATGATAACGGACGCTTCGTATTCAAAGTTACCGGCAGAGAATTCTATTTTCTTGAATTCGGGTTTCAGGTAACCGCCGATTTCTTTCAGATGTTCGGTGCAAGCATGTTCCATTTCAATCTGGCGGTCACGGTTCTTGGGGTCAACATAGTCGAAAATCTTCTCGCCGCTCTTGCGGGTATCGTTCTCCACTTCACTGTACAGATATTCGTTGATGTGCACCAAGTCTGCTTTCTGGCTCAACTTCAGGCGCAGGTCATAAAGACCGGCGAATTTATATTCGGATGTCATGCGTCCTACGGCTTCTTTCAGCTTTTGGGTATTGAACAGAAGCACGGAACCGAAATTGAAATCATCCCGTAAAGAACCGAACTGACAGTCGATAACCGGGGCGTTGGTCTGCTTGCCGTCGGCTATCTGGTAGTGGTCGGCATATACCATGCCCGCATCGGAATCTTCGGCGATGTGTATCATACGTTCCAGGGCAAACATTCCCATCTCAAGCGTAGTCTCTTTGGTATAGAGTAAGGTATAGTCTCCTTCTGCCAAGGAAGCGATGGCCTGCATGGTCATGCTGCCAAAGGGATGCTTCTCCCGGATGCACTTACAATCCGGAAGCGGATTCAATTCAGGATTGGTCGTCACCAAACAGATGTCTTTCACCAGACCTGTGGCTTGAAGGTTCTCTACTGTTTTTTCTACTTGTTCTTTTCCTGCGTAAGGAAGAAAGCAACTGATTCTTTTCATTATGTATATCCTTTTAATCTTTTATTCTTAATTTTTAATTCGCAGCAGTCCCACTTCTCCGCTTGTCGCCGTGAAAAGAACCTCATGTCCGTTCAGCGGAACTACGGTGCTGATAAGTGAATTGCCTGTTTTATGTTTCCACAGCACTTTTCCTGTCTTTGCTTCCAAAGCAAAGATAAGTCCTTCTTTGGTGCTGCCAAATACAATTCCGTCTTTTTCTACCTGCATGGAGGGGGCATGCTCATAGCCGAAACCGACATTGGATGCCCATAGCTCGTGAGGACGGTCGCCTTTGGCGGAATAACAGACAATGCTGTCGTTCATCGTTTTACTATAGATACGTTCCCTGTCTTCAGAGAGACCGATGGTTTCGCGTACCATGGACCGGAAAGTGCGCCAAACCGTCTTTCCCGTTTGGATATCGATGGCAGTCATGGCACGCTGGGGGTCGGTGATGAATACTTTCCCGTCAGCGGTTACCGGCCATACGGCGGCGGGAGAAAAGTGCATGCGGGTTAGTCCGCCCGTCCATTTCCATACTTCTTTACCGTCTGTTTTGTTAAGCGCATACAGGGTGTTGTCCCATGCTCCGAATATCACTTTGTCTTCTGTGACTAAAGGTTTGGTTTCAATATAACCTTTTACGTTATCGTATGTCCAAATCACTTTCCCTGTGTGAATGTCTATGGCGCGGAATTTGTGGTCGCTGGCACCTATGTAGGCGATGCCGTTGTCAATGCTTGCCGCTCCCAACACAGGCTCTGCCGCCTTCACAGTCCAGCGCAGGCTGCCGTCTGTTGCGTTCAAACCGTAAATGCAGCGGTCGGCAGAACCGAATACTACGATGCCTTCACTCACTGCGGGTGTTCCCACTATTCTTTTGTCGGACTGAAAACTCCATCGTTTTTTACCGTTTTTCAATGTGTATGCAGTCAGACGTCCCAAGTCGTCACCTACAAATACGGTTTCATTTTCTACAGCCGGAGAGCAGTATATCCCGGCGCCGGTCTGTACCATCCATCGTTCTTTTACCTGAGGAAACTCTTTGTTTACGGAAAAGTCAGGATACTTTTCTGCTTTTCCCCGGTGGTCGTAATACCGGTTTGTTAAGGAAAAAGCCGCCCATCTCTTTTTAGCTTCTCCGATGCGTTGTGTGTAGACAAGAATGGAGTCATTGGTCACTTCGTAAATGCCATAACCCGGTTTCCCGTCTTTGTCGCGTAGGTTGCTCCGCATCAGGATGCCCGGAATGCCATCATATTTCAAGTTCTTGTTTGTGTGGTAATGCCCGCCGATGAATAGGCGCACATTGTAGGGACGTACGGCATCCGTCACTTCGTACCAGTTATCCACGTCGCCATCCATCAGTGGATAATGAGTAACAAGTATGACGGGTTGGTCTTTCCCGGCTTTCTCCATTTCATCCGTCATCCAGCGGATATCCTGCGGCACAACATGTCCGTATGCCATGCGCATCAGCGGCCCGGAGTTGAAGCCCAGGAATAGATACCCCTTGTGGTTGAACTCAAACCGCTCACCGCCGAAAATTTCTCCGAAAGCGGTACAGCCTGAGTCGCTCCATTTGGTTTCGTGGTTACCCAGCGCCACGTAATATTTCGCTTTGAGCAAATCAAGGCAGGATTTTACTTTCTCCATGGTTGCCCGGTCGCCTTCTTCGGTCAGGTCACCCGTCACAAGTACAAAATCGATGCTGTCCGTGGCATTGATTTGTGCGATGGAACGTAGCAGGTCTTCCGTGGGATTGGCATTGTTCGGGCTTAAATGGACGTCCGTCAATTGCGCGAAACGGAATGTCCCTCGCTGTGCCTGCACCACGAGGGGAAGCAGGCAAGCAAGCAGGACGGTCATTAATAGTCTTCGGTTCATAGATGATGATTGATGATGTTTACATATATAAAATTATTTATCGAAGAATGTCAGTATGGCATTCATTAACTCTTCCCTTTCGACCGCCGTGCGAAGTGATTCAAAGGGGAAGCCCAGCACACAAGTCTTGTAAGCGCCTTGATAGGCGACTCCGGCGCTCAGGTTGTTTTCAGAATAGCGCATTACGGTGTAGGCATCTTGGCTTGCCGGTTCGATGGCGTCCGGAGCCTCCACTACGTACGAGTCGGCATTCAGTTCGTTATAATAAGTATAGTTGCCTGAAAGGGTGGGGAAAGGAGAAGCTACACATTTCACCTTACCCATTGTAGCTGCCTGTCCCACACGCCATTTATATTTCAGGACTTCCATTGCAAATTTCTTATCTTCGTCTTTGGCAGGAGCAAGCCGATTGTCCCAAAGGTCGGTTCCCACGTAAGCGCCTGATATGAAGATGTTTCCGCCTTGTCCGCAGTATGTGGTAATGGCATCTTGCATCGTCTTCTCGAATGTTTTGAATTCCAACGGCTTTACGCCTCCTCGCCCCATCTTGGTTTGGCATTCCTTGCCCAAAATGAGGTCGGTGAATTTATAATCGTTCATAGACACTTGACCGTTCTCTATGGCTTCATCGCTACAGGAAACAAACGAATAACCGGCTTTAAGAATTGCTGCGCCATGTACGGCGGGATAATCGAATGTATTTCCGGCAATGACTTGCGTTTCATAATTGCCATAACTGTCACCGAACCCCGACGCGTCATCGTCCATCCAAGGAATGGAACGACGGAATTCTTTCATTTTTCCGATGTAACTGATGTCTTTTATATAAGGTACGCCATGATCCTGTTCGTCCAGGAATCCGGCAAACAGTGTGTCGGCAGGTTCGGGGGCAACGAAATCGGCAGGGGCGCTGATACGGTTGAAACCGTTTATTACCAGTACCGTGCCCTTACTGTTGAAAGCTTGTCCGGCTGAAAGAATTTCCGAAGGGAAGCTTTCACCGCCTTTGTTCACTGCCGTCACTTTATAACTGCATACCACACCGGCAGGAAGAATGGTACGGTAACTGTTTTTATCCACCAACACGCCATTGTCAAAGTCGCCGTTGCCGATGCGGGTATAAACTATGTATTTATCAGCGGTTGCGGTCGGTTCCAATGGGTCTGCCACCGGATGCCAGGTCAGTTCTATTTCATTTTCATTCGTCATGCGGATTGCCATTTGTTCCACCGGCAAGGGTTGTACCACATAGTCTGCGTGATACTGTGAACAAAGAAATTGTAACATGCCTTTGTAGATGGCACGGCTGACGGTGAAACGGAAACGAGGATCGAGCCCATAGCGCATATCGGCGAAGTTCTGATGGGAAAGCAGTTCCAGCAACATGGTCGGCACACGGGGAACGCGGGCTTCGTAATAGGATTGGTTCCATTTGCCCCGGCGAGTCCACTTAGGTTCATAGAGGGTGCGGATGTCCCGCACAATATTGGACTGAATCAAATCCGTCAAATCGTGAGACAGATAACGGGTGGCTCCGTTGGCGAATTTTCCATCGTATGCATCCGTCTGATAAATGCCCAAAGTTCCGATGATAGAATCATTGAGAGTTGTACCGGCATCCGAGTGGAAAGCAAATGCCATGTCTACAGGAATATTCAGTCCCTTTTCAGTAGGATTTGCGGCTGAACCTCCGGCGAGATAATTAACCCAGATACCACGGCTTTTATAATCGTCGGTATAATCATTCACCCCATGACTTTCGGAATATACGCTATCCGGGACGCCTGCCCATTGCAGCCAATAACGGGCTGCTTCGCAAAATCGGGGATAGCCGCTGACTTCTCCCCGGGCGATGTTTCCCATACCCCCTCCGATTTTCACGGCGTCGGCAGTCACCACCTGTCCGGCTTTGGCAGAACGGTTACCCAAAGTTACTTTGCAGGTATTGTTTTTACCGGCATCGAAGCCGAAAGTTCCTAAATATATCCACGTGCCGCCTCCCATTTGCTGGTTTACTTTGAATCGGGAAGTTCCACCCTTATGATAGACGGTATAGAGTGCGTCGTCGGCGCTATTGGGCAATGTTTGGTAAGATACATAGACGGCATACTGTCCGGTTTGGGGAATTTCGGGTATCCATTCAGCGGTACTTTCCCTGCCTTTCTTGATGGTTTCTATGGCGCGGTATGTTCCTTCCTTGAACGGATTTTCAAAATCAATGTATTGTGAGCGAAGATGTGCGAAACCTTTTCCGATACCTTGTGTCCATGCTTTGTCGGCAGTATTTTCGGTGTATACGGAACGGGAGTCGAGGCAACCGTCATTATCTACGATGACTTCCGTGTTCCGGCAATCACGTTCGCGGGGCAGCAATACATTCGCTCCTGCGTTTTCCAGCATCGGCACGAGGTAGGGAAGTACATAACTTTGCGTGTACAAGTCCTCTACAGTTTGGAATATACGTGCCCGCTGCCATTCCCAGCGTGTAAGTTTAGGCTCATAATAATATCCGTGGCTTTGCCACATAGCGATATGGCGATTTAGTAAGCCATTCGTGGGAGTGTAGGGGACTGATAGTTTCGTTACTAAAGGTTTGTCCGCCTTTTGGCTGAAAGTAACGTCTTTCTTGTTTTTCTTTGTACGTAAAGCCTGTGGTATCAGCTCTTCTATGCTGCGTTTGTTGGTGCGCAGTTGTATTTTGTATTTTGTAAATTCCGTAGGCAGCAGTCTGCTTATCCCCCGGTAGATTTCCGCTACATTGTCTTCGCGGAAAGGAATATAAGCGCAATTCATGTTGGCGAACAATTGCAGGGTATTTCCTTCTATGGCAACCGAGTCGATGGAGATAGGTCCGATGGAGACTTCTTTCCGTGCGCCCGCGTCGAGAAACCTGCCAATTTCTTGGCGGGTTTCTACAGAAAGCTCTTGCGCGCCTCCCATCCGGGGGATGAGGGAGGCGGCGAGCATGCTGAATAAAAAGTGAAGTCTTGCACTCATGATGATGATGATGTATTAAGTTAAATATCCGTTCTATTTTTTCTTAATCAATAGGCAGAGACCGATGAAGGTAAACAATGCATTGAATATCAACAGTTCGTAGCTGAACTGATAACCGTTGAACCATGCTTCCGAATTCTTCTGCAAGATGAAGCAGAGGATGGGAGACGCGATGGCAACCAATGGTATGTACTTGTCCCGCACTTGTTGCTTCATGAAGATACCGAAAGCGAACAGACCGAGAATAGGCCCGTAGGTATAGCTTGCCAGGATATACACGGCATCGATTACGCTGGTGTTGTTCAACAGGTTGAATATGAAGATGGTGACACCCATTATAATCGCCATGCCCACATGCACCCGCTTGCGTATCTTCACGATTTCTTCTTCGGTCTTGCCTTTCGTTCCGAGAATATCTACGGTGAACGAAGTGGTAAGTGCCGTCAGTGCCGAACCGGCGGCCGAATAGGCAGAAGATATAAGTCCTATGATAAACAGGATTCCTACGATGGCGGGGAAGTAGTTACCTGTCGCTATTTTCGGGAAAAGCTCATCACTCTTCTCTACCCGAATGCTTTCACTACCGGCGAATATATAGAGTAATACACCCAGCATCAGGAACAACAGGATTACGAAAAACTGTGAAATGATACTGGTAATCATATTCTTTTGTGAATCTTTGAAGTTCTTGCAACTCAGGTTGCGCTGCATCATGTCCTGGTCCAGCCCGGTCATGGCAATCATGGTGAACGCACCTGCCAGGAATTGCTTGAAGAAGTATTGCTTGCTGTTGACGTCGTCGAAGAAAAAGATACGTGATAGTTTGCTGTCGGCAATCGTGCTTACCATACCGGTAAATGTAAGGTTCAAATCGGAAGCGATGTAGTAGATGCAAAGCACAACGGATACTACCAGGCAGAGTGTCTTTAAAGAATCTGTCCAAATCAGCGATTTTACTCCGCCACGGAAGGTGTAGAGCCACACCAACGCTACGGTGATAGCTACATTCAGTATGAATGGGAGTCCGAAAGGTTCGAATACCAGTAATTGTAAAGTCAGGCAGACGAGGAACAGGCGTACGGCAGCCCCCAGCATTTTAGAGATAAAGAAAAACCAGGCTCCCGTATGATAGGAAGACATCCCGAAGCGGTTTTCCAGATATTCGTAGATAGATACCAGTTTCATCCGGTAGAATAGGGGTGTCAGTACAAACGCGATAATCAACTGACCGGCAACAAATCCCAACACCATCTGGAGGTAACCGAAACTGCTTGCCGCCACCATGCCCGGCACGGAAACGTAGGTCACTCCGGAGATACTGGCTCCAATCATGGCAAACGCCACAACATACCAGGAGGATTTACGGTTGCCTACAAAGAAACCTGCGTTGTCTGCTTTTCTACCTGCAATATAAGATACGGTGAAAAGTATCGCGAAGTAGGCGGCAATGGTGATGATAACGGATAACGGGCTCATTATTTTATTTACGATTTAATGATTTACGATTGGGCGATTGATAATGCATTCTTTGTTTATTCCGATTTGCCGTCTTATGATTTACATTCATCTTTTAATCGTAAATCGTAAATTGTCAAATCGTACATCCATTTATTCTTCATAAAGCAGATAGGGTTTGCGTTGTATCTTGAACTTTTCAACATCATCTTTCCACATCGCTTTTATTTCGTCGGCACTTTTCCCGTCTTCTATCATCTTGCGTACATAATCAACCCCTACCAGCCGTTCAAAGAACGGACGGAAAAAATGGTCGCCCATATTCAGGTTGCGGTAAGCATCAATCACATAACTTAAGTCCACGCCGCGTTCCCGGATTTCTTCATCACTCATATTGCTGAGGTTCACACCGTGGCAGAGTTTATTGAGTTGAGGCGGATTTTTTGCTCCGGGAACGCTCTTGGGGGTAAAACTGTAACTATATCCCGTCATATCGGGATGCCCGTAAATTTGGAAAGGAAGCGGGGTTCCTCTGCCCAGGCTCACCGGAGTCGCTTCGAAATAGCAAGTAGAGGGATATAGATAGATTGATTTCATGTCCGGCAGGTTGGGGGACGGTGGGACAGGTAGTCTATACATGGTTTGATGTGTGTAGTTCTTGCATGGGATAACGGTCACGTCGCATACACGTGACTCCGGCAACCAGCGCTCCCCGTTTACCATCAGTGCCAACTCTCCCAATGTCATGCCATGCACGATGGGAATAGGCAGCCAACCCACCCCCGATTTGTACTTCATATCCAGTATCGGACCATCTACATAGTGTCCGTTCGGATTCGGACGATCCAGTACCAATATTTTACGGTTGTATTCCGCACAGGCATCCATCAGCCTGCATAGTGATACATAGTACGTATAAAATCTCAGTCCGACATCTTGGATATCCACAATCAGAATATCAAATTTGCGCATGGAGGCTTCACTCGGTTTTCCCAGTTTTCCATCATAAAGCGACAGGATGGGTACTCCGGTTTTCTTATCTACCGAACTGGAAACATGTTCGCCTGCGTCGGCGTTCCCTCGAAATCCATGCTCCGGTGAAAAAATAGCTACTACGTTGAATTTGTTTTCCAGTAGAATATCCAGTAAATGCTTGTTGCCAATCATCCCTGTGTGATTGGAAAAGATTGCGATTCTCTTATCTTTCAGGATAGGAAAGTATTCGGATGTCTGTTCGTCACCTAAAATTACCCGCTCTTTTTGCGCCCGGCACAGTAATGAACTACATAGCAGAATGGTCAATAGTAGCAGTTTCTTCATAATAGTATTATTAAGGGAAATTTCTATGCAACAAAGATAGACTTTATTTTAATATCAAAAACACTTATTTTGGAATTTTTAGAATTATCAATCATAATTTGCAAATAATTGAAGATTCACCTTAATTATATATGTGATAGTAATCAGTATGTCCTATTCACTGTATCGGGATGCATAGACAAACTATCCCTGTAACGCCCTCTTTTAAAACGTTCAAGCGCCTATACGCTATGATTATATAAATATCCGGTAAAATTAACCGGTAAAGTCAGGGTTTATAATTATCAAACTCCGCATTTATTCTTCGCCCGACCACGGTTGTTCTTTCGATTGACCGGGTCGTTCGAATAAACAACCTAGGTCATCTGAATAAATGACCTAGGTCGGTCGAATTATTATCCCTAATAAAGGTGCTTATAAGTCCTAAGGAAGAAATTAAAAACGGGGACTTTTCCCATAAAACCAAGGCGTTCAAGAATACATGGATTACCTCTAATAGGTTGCAAGTTCAGAAATCTTACTTTCTACGTTGTGCTTGTTTAATGCCGTTACGCAATAAGTCCCCTTCTCCGGTACTTTAAACGATGTCTCTTTAGTACTTCCCATCAAGTCGGCTGTTTTTCCTTCGCCATTGCTTTTGTATATTGCATAGTAAGCATTCTCTACCGCGCTCCAAGACAGGGTGTTTCCATTCATCTTGACATTGGTTGGCGTTGCAGGCTGTTGTGCGTCGGTTCTTCCTAAATAGGGTGGGAGAGTAGGCTTTTTGTATATCTCTTTGATGGTGTTTGCAATGCCGACTTTATTCTCTACCAGGTATTTGGCGCTGTACAATACACTTCCTTTGACCTTCGATTTTGTATCTGCGAATTCAAATTGTTTCTTCAGGTCGTCGGACGACTGGAATTTGCTTCCGTAATTCGGGTCACCGAATTTATAAATGCCATATCCTATCAGTAGATGGTTCTCGTAAATATATTGTGACCATAAATCCAACTTTTGGTTGAAACTGTTTGCATCCGTACCTGTTGCAAAATATAACTGAGGAATCACAACATCTACCCAACCCTCTTTAGACCATTTCTTGACATCGGCGTACAGAACATTGTAGTTGTTCTCCATATTTGCGGCGGGGCCTATTGAGAAGATTACGTCAGGGCGGGTCTCAATAATAGTCTTCTGGATATTCTGTACTACTACATTTACATTGTTTCGTCTGAAGTCTTCAATATTGCTAAACTTACCTTTCCCATATTTCTCGTATTCGGCGGCATCGTTCATGTTTTCAGAAGTCTCCAATGTGGGGTAAAAATAATCGTCTATATGAATGCCGTCCACATCATATTTAGTGATGATTTCCTTTACAATCTGTGTGATGCGGGTTTGCACTTCGGGCAAAGCGGGATTATAAATACGAATCTTTTCATAATCTTTAGTCAGCTCTGCCGGAATTTTAGAATCCAGCTTCGGGAATGATGAATTTTTGTTTGCACGGGTAGAAATACGGTAGGGATTTAGCCATGCGTGAAATTGAATACCTCGTTTGTGGGCTTCTTCAACAAGAAATCCCAATACGTCGTAGCTTGGTTGCGTTCCGGCAGTTCCCGTGATGTATTTGCTCCATGGCTCATATTGTGAGTCATAAAAAGCGTCTGCCATTCCACGAATCTGGAAGAAAACCGCATTCATGTTATTCCCGGCCAGTAAATCGAGATAATCGATGTACATCTGCTTTTGGGCGGCGGCGTTGTATTTTCCCATCGGCCAGTCTATTTCCCAAGCTGTTGTTACCCATACTCCGCGCAATTCTTTTTTGGGTAGAATTAACGTTTGTTGTGAGGGTTCGTCCGGTGTTGGCGGTGGTATTATTTCATTGTCTTCGTCTTTGCTACAAGATGCTGCAAAGGCGATGAATACAATCAGTGTCAGATATTTCAAGTATTTCATTTTTGGTCTTGGAATGAGGAAGCCGCCTAATTTCTAGCTATTAGACGGCTCCCATGTTGATAATATAAGTTTAACTGCGGGAGATAATCAATCTTCCTCCTCCTGCTTGATGGGGAATTCACAGATTACAAATCCTGAACCGGTGCGCGAAGCGAATAGACAGAGTTTGGCGTCTTTTCCATCCGCATCTTTTTCTATGTAATATTCGGTCTGCGCAAGCGCATTTGCGTTGCCGCTTCCACCCAGCTTGAATGTGTAATCGGGATTATGGTTGTCGCCCTCATCAAATTTCTTCAATGCTTCTTCTACCGTACTGCCTTTCGTCAGGTTGTAAACTTCCATGGCAATGGATGCTTTGGACGCTGACCCTTGTCCGGCTGTGCAAACAAGTAGATAACGTTCGCCATTGAAGCTGATTATTCTTGGGGCAACGGCCTCTCCGCCAATGCTCGACTTATATTTTTCTCCAAGAGACTCATCGACCAATGTAACGGGAACTCTGACACCCGACCACAGATATTGATCCGTATTTTCTATTCTGTACACATTCGTCACCATGGTTGCGTCCGATTTGGACGGCAAAACTTTGGGGTCGCTTATCGTTTTATGATTTTTCACGGTCAGTCTCAAAAATTCCGTTGCCTTATTGTCTCCAAAGAAAATATATCCGTTACCCTCTTTATCTATATTGTAGGAGGCGTTATCGCCATGTCTGAGTCCTGCTCCGGGAATATCGGCTACTTTGATATCCGCAATCACTTCGGGCTTGGACGTAGGCGTTTCCCAATAGTAAATTTTGAAAGGTGAAATTTGGGAGCCTGACAATGTTGAAAGATAAACATGACCGTTTATAATGGCACCCATATTATAGGAGAAAGTACCACCCGATACATTGGTTAAATCCAGCATAATCGGTTTGATTTCCCCCTTCTTCAAGTCGGATACTTTAAGAAGATGAGGAGCCGTTTTTCTGCTGACAACCAATACGTATTCACCGTCGTACGAGGCGCATCGGGTAGAACCGGCATCCGCATAGTCGGCATAGATATTGTCTCCGGAGAAATTGAATACTGTAGGCTTCTCGAAATCAGCCCCGTATACCGGAATTCTCTTTCTTATCTTTACCAAATACTCTTTATATCTCTTGTTGTTTACAATCCGGAGAACCAGGGTCTTGGCGGCAGTTTCTTCATCCATGGAGAAATCCATTACCGATTCCTGGAGAACCGCCCCTTCGGAAAGTTCCGCGTCAAAACTCAGGGCGGAAAAATCAGTCGCTATGTCCAAACGGGGAAAATTGATTGTTTTGTTCGCTTCATCAATTGTCCCTTCAACCACTGTGTTACCGTCTGCTCCCGCATTGACTATTTTGATAGAGAGGAGTTCGGTGTCGTATGGCGCTATACGGCTTTTAGGGTAATCTTCATCGCAAGAAGTCAGACCAAGCCCCAGCGATACAGCTACGAGTCCTATATTTCTTATTAATTTATGCATAATCTCAATGATTTAGTTTAAAACAATTTTCATAACTTCACTTACCCGCTTTAGTTTAAGCTGCTCGGCCAACCTTCCGTTTGAGTCAGAGTGTAACCTCTGCTTTTGTAATCGTCAATCTGGTTGATGCCGATAGGTGAAAGGTACGGATTGACATTGGCGACATTCAAGAACGGCAGTCTGCCTAAATTCTGTTCGGGATAGAAGAAGCCCTTCATTTTGGCGTCATTGCTCCCATCATATACCGTGAATTTTCCGTCCCAACCCATTACTCTGATTTTTCCTTTGTTTTCGTCTTTCAGTTCGCTTGGCACTTCATCCTTGAAGTTAACCCATGTACCCACTAACAAATCTTTGTTTTTATCGGTATCCATGTATTCCAATTTTTTCCAACGTCTCAAGTCGACGATACGTGAGAATTCGAATGCGAATTCCATTCTCCGTTCACGTCTGATTTCCCAAAGCAGGGGTGATACGCCGGGGTCTCTGTCAGGGTCTTCGGGGAGGGCGTCCAGAGCCATGTCTGCTGTCTTGGTGACTCCTAAAGCTTTAGCTTCTTCTGCTATCGGTCTGTTACGGATTTTATTGATGGATGCATCTATATCGGGCTGGGAAACGGCTGCTCCCCCCAATGTGGCAAGTTCGGCTTTAGCTTCAATCCAGTTCAGCAGAACTTCCGCATAACGAATTACCGGGTAACCGGTTGTATTCTTTTCGCCTTGGAATTCGGGTGCGGGCGAACCTCCGGTTTCAAGATAACTCAAGGCGCTGCGGGGGATGAATTTGGTGATATACAGATAGCAGCTTTTGGCTCTTGGAGTCGGCTTGTTGTAGAAACTGGCTTCAAAGCGCGAATCTCTTGTTTTAATCAAATTGCTAAGGGTGAAGTCATTGGCATTTTCCACACCGGAAGTCTGCCAATCTTTGCCGTCCGTGCAAATAAATGCTTTTATCAAATCTAAGTTCGGACCTACATCAGTGGGGTCGTTCATATTGCACGTCGATGCGATGGAATGTGTTATATTCTTGTCCGCATCATACTTACGATACAAGATGCAATCTTTATTGCCGCTTGTTGAACCGAACAAGGAACGGAAATCCGTTACAATATCATATTTCCCACTGCTCATCACGATATCAGCCGCTGCAATCGCCTGTTCAAAAAACTTCTTGGCGCGCTCGTTATTCTTATAATAATATTTCTGCCAGCTTGCTTCAAACAATGCCCATCTTGAAACAAAGGCGGCTACCACATAGCGATTGACATATTGCGCGTCTCCATCACTCAAACGGACATTTTTCATCGCATAGTCAAAGTCATTGTACACGGCATCCATCACTTCGTTTCTCGGAGTACGGTCTTTGTACAACCCGTCCTTATCCGTATTCTTCACTTCTGTATCGTAATAGGGAACATCACCGAAGACATTTACCAGGCGGGCATATTCCAGTCCTCGGAAGAAACGTCCGATACCTGTCCAATGGGCATATTGTTCTTCGGTCAGTATATCCGACATTAAACCGGAAATGCGGTCGAGCATGATATTGGCTTTTCTGACCCAGGCAAAGTTCCAGGTGGGGCCGGTGAACTGGCTTTGCCACATGATGTCAAGGCTTGTACTTCCTTTGGAGGAGGGAACCGAACGGTCGAACTGGGTTTGAGTAGATAATCTTACGGCATCATCATTGAATGTATAATTGGCATTAGGCGCGTATGTCGTTGTGTATTTTACTCCATAGCCCACAAAGAAGTTTGAATAGAAAGCGTTGGCGTATAAGCGCACTCTATCTTCGTTGGTCCAATAAGCATCGTCTTCAGCGGTAGTCAATGACGGGCGGTCGAGCACGTCATTGCAGTTCGTGAACAATAAAGCGATACCGGCTAAAATTATAAATATTCTTAGTTTCATAATTAATTCTATTTTAGAAGGTTAATTGAACACCGCATGATATACTCTTGAATACCGGTGTACCTGTACCGGTGCGTCCAAGGTTATACTCTGTATCTGTTCTGAACATGGAGTATCCGGATATAGCTTCAGGGTCAATCGGCAATCCGTTTAATTTATCGAAAGTGAAGAAGTTTTCCAATGACATATAAACTCTGGCTTTGGATATGTATATCTTGGATAAGATATTGGCAGGCACGGTATATCCCAAGGTAATGTTCTTAATTCTCAGATAGGACATGTCCAGCAAATAGCGGGACTGTTTCTGCATGCTGAATCCCGTGTCACTGCCTCCCAGGTTCCATGCTCTGGGGTAGAAAGCGTCGGTACGTTCTTCGGTCCAGTAGTCGGTGGTGAAAGTCTTCGGCAGCGCTCCTTCTTTGGCATTGTAACCCGGAATAGCTAACTGGCCTTTACCCCAGATTTGGCGTTTGCCGATGCCCTGGAAGAATACGGATACATCAAAGCCTTTGTAATCTGCTCCTAGGCGGAAACTGTATTCATAGCGGGGAGTAGTGTTGCCGATTACAGTCTGGTCGCCGGGATCGCCATTTGTACTGGTTCCCGGAGTGATATAACCGTCTCCGTTCAAGTCTACGAACTTGACGTCACCGGGAGCGAAAATCAGTTTGTTTCCGTCTTCATAGTGTACTTGATATACGGGGTATTTGGAAGTTTGCTGGTTGGTGGTGCGGGCTGTTCCGTTATAAATAACGATTACTTTCTGTATTTGTCCGTCTTCGCCATATACGAAATCTTCTTTCTGGAATAGTCTGTCTGTGACAAAGCCGTAAATATCTCCATAACGTCTTCCTGTGGAGTAAGTAGTACCCAATTTGCGGTCTTCCCACGGAGTCAGGTAGTCGGCACCTCTCGTGATGTAGGTGGTGGCGTCTGATATGGATGCCATGGCATTAATACCCAGTCCGTTGGCAAAGCGGTGGTTGAAGTCGGCAGACAATTCCCATCCTTTGGTTCGCAAACTACCATAGTTACCTTTGGGAGCAGTGGCGCCAAGAGTTACAGGCAAACTTTCTCCCTCTATAATCATGTTTTTCGTATCGCGCCGATACCAGTCGAAGGTAAATCCTAATTTGTTGTTGAAGAATCTGAGGTCGACACCGAAATCGAGTGTCTCGATTTCTTGCCAGCTAATGTCGTTATCAACCAGTGATGGCGTGCCGAACAGGGGCATTTTGTTTCCGCTTCCATCCAACCAGGATGATTGTCCGTTTTCCAGTACCGATTTATACAGGGTGTTTGAAACCGTTTGGTCGCCGATGCTACCCCATGAAGCTCTGAATTTACCGAAACTTAGGATGTTGTTAATCGGTTCCATGAACTTCTCATTGGTGAATACCCAACCGGCTGAGAAAGAGGGGAACCACTTCCATTGCAGGTTTTTGGGGAACTTGGATGAACCGTCACGGCGTAAGTTGGCTTCAATGAAGTATCTGTCCTCAAAAGCATAATTAATACGTCCGAAGAAACCTAACTGAGCCTCCCAGTTACGGTCTCCCTCTATGAACTGGTCACCGGACGCCAATGGGAACTGCGGATTTGTTATGTCAATCAGATTGGTCTTCCAGCCTTTATATGAATTCCATTTGTTGGTTACTCTGTTCATACCTACCATGAACTTGAAAGCATGTTCTTTATGTGAACCCAACTGCAAGTTGTATGTAGTATAAATGTTGAAGGTATTGTTGTCTACAGACTTACCATTTTGCCCTACCTGACTGGCTCCGGGACCGGAACTGTTGTAATATTTTTCCACAGGGAAACGGTATGCGGGCATGCCGTCGGTTTCCACTCTTTCGCCCAATTCATTGACATACACCTGGCTGCCGTTTTCTATCCAGGCATTGGGTGCGTACCATGTGGCACCGGCTTCATATTGTATTACCGAAGAATTTGTTTCAGTCGTTTGTCTGTCATACGTATAGTCGAATTTGACATCCCAATTCTTGGTAAGGTTCAGTGTAAATCCTAAGTTGATGTTATAGTATTTGTTCTGCAAGTTATCCGTATTGGCGGCTGCCATTTCATAAGTCGGCTCTTTCAGCGGGTTGCCATTTTCCGTGACACCTATCGGGAATAGCGGACTCCACCGATATAAATAAAGCCAAGGGTCGGCTGCCGTATTCCCGATACCGGGATAACGCTTGTTTCTATCAGAGTAAATAGAACTGGCTCTTACGGTAATATACTTATTCAGCTCGGATGTTACGCTTACTGAAGCATTATATCGTTTGAAGTCATCTACTTTGGCTGTTTTGGACATACCACTTTGATCCAGGTAGCCCAAGCCAATGTTATAGCTTGTCTTTCCGCTTTTACCGTTTACTGACAGGTTGTGGCTCATAGTCGGTGCCCAATTTCTAATCATTGCTTTGGCACCGTCGTAAAGCCTGTAACCATACTTGTCTTTCCCGTCATAGTACCAGTCACGACCGTATACCACCGGGTCATTCCATTTTACTTTTCCGCCGTATGTCTGTTGCCATGCGATGGCTTTTTCCAGGCTCTCCGGGCTGACACGCCAGAACCCTCCGGCAGGCATTGGCTCTCCTCTGTTTATCTGAGCATCCAAAGTGTATTGCAAGGCTTCGATACCACCAATCTCAATTTTCTTGGCAGGGTCTTGCCAAGAGAAGTTGTTAGAGTAACTTATCTCGAACTTGTCACTTTGTGTTCCCGTTTTAGTGGTTATCAAAATAACACCAAAGGCTGCTTTTGAACCATAAATAGAAGATGAAGCGGCATCTTTCAATACCGAAATTGATTGAACGTCATTGGGGTTCACCATCTGGATGCTTGGAATCTCTACATTGTCCAATAATATAAGCGGGGTGTTCTTACCGGAGATAGAACCTATCTGGCCACGAATTTTAATCAAAGGGTCTGAACCGATTTCACCTGTAGGAATTGTAATATTGACACCTGCTACAGAACCTTGCAGTCCACGGCCGATATCTGCAATGGGGCGGCTATCCAGTGTCTTGTTTACGTCGACAGTCGCTACCGCTCCCGTCAGATTGGCTTTCTTTTGTGTTCCATAACCAACGACCACGACTTCAGATAGCATTTCACTGTCTTCTTTCAAAACAATTTTCATTGTTTTGGCAGCCTTTACTTCCTGCGTCTGATAGCCTACAAAAGAAATCTTCAAAATTGCTCCCGGCTTTACATTCAATGTAAATTTACCGTCAATATTGGTAATACTACCATTGGTAGTCCCTTTTTCTACGACACTGGCTCCAATAACCGGTTCGCCATTTGTGTCTACCACTAAACCGCTGACAGATTGGCTTTGGAGTTGTTCTGTCACTCCTAAAGAACTGTCGGTATTTGCTTGGGTAGCCATCACATTGCCACTACCTAAGAACAATGCACTGATTGCCACCGCTGTGAGGAACTTGCTGTTCGCCAGTCCTCGCTTTTTGCGATCTTCATTCATAAATGATTGATGATTTTATTGTTAATTAAAATAGGTTTCTCTAAAAAATAGGGTAAGGATAGATTAATAGGGGAATAGGTTTAGAATTTCCCTTTTAGGTTCTTTCATTGTTCCATAGGCGTTTCTCTATTTAAAGGTTTATAACTTTTATATTATATCTCTTTTATTGTTGTTCTAGTTCCTCAAGAACTTAGTATATATTGATTTATTTAAATTAAATCCAGTCGAGGACTTAACTTTATTGACTATTTTAAGAGATAAAGTTTGTTATTAACAAAGGTGTTAATGTTTCTTTCGAATTTCAACGTAACAAAGATATATTATTATTCAATATCAAGAACATTTCTTTGCATATATTTAACTTTATATTTATAGATTTGCAATTGGTAAGTATTTATACCTTATTAAATATAAAGTCATTTAAGGCTCTTCAATATTTAAAGAGTGGAACTCAATGAGCCCTGCCATTGGAGTTTCTTCAATAACAGCCAGTTCTATTCCAAATTCTCCGGCAACTTGTCGAAGAATGTTGGCATAGCTAAATGCTAATGAGCCTACAAATCGAATAGGATAATTCTTATAATCATACTGGCAAACATTTCTCGTGAAGAAACTACGTAAGTTGTTTGTTATCAAATCATAAACATAATCATCATTCGTATAATCAGCCAAAAAATAAGAAATGGTAGAAAGAAAACGATTAGGAAAAGGTCTATTATAAACAGATTCCATTACTTCGTTAGGACTGATGCGGAATTTTTCAAAGAAATCCGCCATTATATCTTTAGGTGCAAGACCTTTCAAAACATCAGACAAAAACATTTTTCCTAATACAGCGCCACTACCTTCATCACCCAAAATATAACCGCCGGCCTTTACATTCTTAACAATAATCTTACCATCATAGAAGCATGAGTTAGAGCCTGTGCCCAAGATACAAGCAATGCCGGCCTCACATTTAAACAATCCTCGAGCTGCAGCGAGAAGGTCACTTTCTACCTGAATAGGTGTTTTGAATTGTGCGACTAAGGATGCTCCCAATACATTCTTCTTTTCGTAAGATGTACATCCGGCACCATAATAGTATACCTGCTCTAATTTTTTTTTGAAAAAAACTTCCGGCAAACCTAAACGTACGCTCCGACTGATTTCCCTCCGTGTTTGAAAGAAAGGATTTAAACCTTCAGTAAAAGCACGCTGAATCAAATGATTGTCTTCAACCAAAGCCCATTCAGTTCTTGTTGAACCACTCTCCGCAATCAGTTTCATAGGTAGTTAGTTTTAGAATTGGATACAAATATATTGTTTTTTTTAATCTTTCAGCGATTATTCTTTGAAAAGTTTGTTCGTTAGTGATATTTGGACCGTGATAAACTCCTATTATTCTCGGAAAAAGAAAATATTGCATCTATATAAAAATGAAGCAAAGTTCTTGAGGAACTTAGTTTTATAGCTTAGAAATAGAGATAATATATTAGTTATAAATCTTTTAATTGACAAAATGCCTATGGAAAAATGAAAGAGCCCTCTAGAGGAGATAATTCTATCCCCAATTAATCTTATTCTGTTTCAGGTTTCTTTGAGAAATCTATTTAATTAACATATAAATCATCAACTATCTATGAATGGAGATTGCAAAAAAAGAGGATTGGTAAATAATAAATTCCTCGCGGCAGTGGCTATCAGTACACTGCTATTAGGTAGCGGTAATGTAATGGCTATCAGTACCGCTTCAGATAATTCTTTGGGAGTGACCGAGCAGATGCAGATGCAAACTGTAACCGGCTTGGTAGTAGATTCAAATGACGACCCTGTCATAGGGGCCAGTGTCGTTGAAAAAGGAACCACCAATGGTATCGTTACGGATTTAGATGGAAAATTTACATTGAATGTAAAACCCGGAGCAATGCTTAAAATTTCGTTTGTGGGTTATCAGACACAAGAAATAAAGGCTGCCAAAACGATGAAAATCGTATTGAAGGAAGATACTGAATTGTTGGATGAAGTAGTGGTAGTGGGATATGGCATACAGAAAAAAGCGAACTTGACAGGAGCTGTTTCTACTGTAGATTTGAACAAGACCATGGCGGGACGTCCACAACAAGATGTGTCAAAAGCACTTCAGGGAGCAGTACCCGGACTTTTTATCACTACAGAAAACGGTGATATTAATGGAAAAGCTTCCATGCGTATCCGTGGTGTGGGAACCTTGAGTAACGACGAAAAGAGTAATCCGCTGATTGTAGTGGATGGCGTTCCGATGGACGACATTTCTTTTCTGAACACGCAGGACATCGAGAGTATATCCGTATTGAAAGACGCCGCCTCTTCTTCTATTTACGGTACGCGTGCAGCTTTCGGCGTAATCCTGATAAACACAAAGAGCGCCAAGCCGACCGATAAGGTTACCATCAACTATAGTAATAATTTCGCATGGGATCAGGCAACCTATCTTCCCGATTTCCCGGATGTGCCCACGCAATTACTTTCTGCCTTGGAGGCCAAAGCAAACGCCAACAAATATGAGGTGGAACTTTTCGGTATGTATTTTGACAAGTTGTTGCCTTTTGCGCAGAAGTGGAAACAACAAAACGGTAACCGCAAACTGAAATACGGAGAAATGCGACCCTACCAAAACGAAAGCAATGTAGGTGACTATTATGTACAGGAGGATGGCACGCCTTATTATTATGCCGATTGGGATGTGAAAGATATCTATTACAGTAAAGCGGCTCCGTCGCAAACTCACAATGTTTCAATTCAAGGCACATCCGGTAAGACTAATTATTACCTTTCTTTCGGTTATGATGAAAAAGAAGGTATAATGAAAGTACGCCCTGATGAATTGAAAAAGTATAATGTTTCAGTTAATGTATCCACTGACATCTTCGATTGGTTGCAAGTAGGCGCGCGGGTCAACTACTCCCGTAAGAACTATACACGCCCCGATGTATACAGCAGTACCTACCAGACCCTCTGGCGCTGGGGATCATTCTTCATTCCTTCGGGCACTATCGACGGATATGACACTCGCTTGATGGCAATGCGCAAGCAGGCTGCCGACCGTAAAGAAATTACCGACCTTAC
Source organism: uncultured Bacteroides sp. (assembly GCF_959029255.1). GTDB lineage: Bacteria > Bacteroidota > Bacteroidia > Bacteroidales > Bacteroidaceae > Bacteroides. The sequence goes on from NZ_CAUFUE010000021.1 coordinate 32,771, forward strand.
CCGCATGAATGCTTACTTGAAAGCAGAGATAGTCAAAGGGCTTACCCTGAATGCCGATTTTACTTACGCCATTCAAAACCTGAACAGCGGTTCGGAAGATTTCTCTGTTTATGGAATCAATTGGAGTGGAAAGCCGGTGCCCTCATATATTGTTTCGCCAAGTGCTACTAAGGTTTCGCGGGATAATTCCAAACAGAACACTTGGACACTTAACGCGTATGCGAACTATGCCCTGACAGTGGCCGGAAGCCACAACCTGAATGTGATGGCCGGTGCTAACGCCGAAGAAGTGGATTATACTTATTTATATGGGATGCGAAACGGGCTGTATGATGAAGCATATCCCGAACTTAATTTGGCCAATCAGGAGGGGCAACAAATTAACTGGTCGCATACTTCCCGTGCGTCAGCCGGTTATTTTGGACGTATCAACTATGATTATAAAGGTATCTACCTGTTGGAGGTGAACGGACGTTATGACGGCTCGTCCCGTTTTCCGCATACTGACCATTGGGCGTTTTTCCCCTCCGCTTCCATCGGATATCGTTTTTCCGAGGAGGCTTATTTCGCTCCGTTGAAGAAAATCGTCAGCAATGGTAAACTGCGTGCCTCTTATGGTGAGATTGGTAATGAAGCCATTGGAGACTACATGTTTGAAGAATTGATCAGTCAACGTGAAAATGATGAAGATACGGGTTATATTTATTGGGTAGACGGTAATGGTGTCAATGCTAATAGGCTGACTCAGTATAACATGCCGAAATTGGTTTCCAAGTCCCTTACCTGGGAACGTATCCGTACTACCGATATCGGTTTGGATCTGGGATTTCTGAATGATGAGTTATCGGTAAGTTTCGACTGGTATCAACGTGAAAACCGCGATATGCTTGCTCCCGCCCAAGTTCTTCCAAACAGCGTAGGGGCCACCGCACCTTATGAGAATGCCGGTACCCTCCGTACTCGCGGCTGGGAACTCAATCTTAATTGGCGTCACAAATTCGGCGACTTCGACGTCTATGCTAACTTCAACCTGAGTGATTCCAAGACAAAAGTCACGAAATGGAATAACGAATCCAAACTACTCAGTTCTTATTATTCGGGAAAAACTTACGGCGATATTTGGGGCTTTGAAACCGAACGTTACTTTGAGGAATCCGACTTTACAGGGCAAAATGCCGACGGGACTTGGAACTATAAGAATGGCATCGCCAACCAATATGCAATTGAAGAAGCTCCTTTCCACTATGGCCCGGGGGATATCAAATTTAAAGATTTGGACGGGAGCGGTAGCATTGACGGTGGTAAAGGAACGGCTGACAATCATGGCGACCTGAAGGTAATCGGTAACTCGCTTCCCCGTTATGAATATAGTTTCCACCTCGGCGGCAGTTGGAAGAATATTGATTTGGACTTGTTCTTCCAAGGTGTAGGTAAGCGCTCCGACTGGACGATTTCCTCTTTGAACTTCCCGATGATGCGTGATGCTGATTTGGCTATTTACGATCACCAGACCAGCTATAACAAGGTGTTGTATTCCAGCGACTGGAAGACTATTACCGGTTATGAAATCAATCAAAGTAATGCTTATCCACGTCTTTATCCCGGTAATGAGGCAAAAGGGGCTGTGTCAGGCATTGCCAATGGTAAGAACAACTACTATCCGCAGACCCGCTATCTGACCGATATGTCCTATCTCCGTCTGAAGAATGTGACTGTCGGCTATACTTTCCCCAAAAAGTGGACTCGCAAGGCTTTTATCGAAAAGGCGCGTATCTACTTTAGCGGTAGTAACCTCTTCTTGCTTTATAAAGGAAGTGACCTTCCGGTTGACCCTGAAATCAGTACAGGCGATGGTCTGACATACGGTGGATGGGGACGTACGGCTCCTGTTACCCGTACTTTCTCATTCGGAATTCAGGTAACTTTGTAATAACCCCTAAAACATTAGAATGATGAAAAAGCTAATTATATACGGAACAATGGCTCTAATGGCTTTGACAAGTTGCAATGACTTTCTCGATAAAGAGCCTTTAGATGCATTCACCAATACTCCCGCTTATTGGAGTAATGCAAGTAACCTCGATAACCAATGCAATACGTTCTACAATAAATATCTCGGCTACGGAAATGGAGACCATCCCGGCTGGTTCTATTTCAAAGCGCTCAGCGATGACCAGGTAGCCGATGGATCAACCATCTGGACTTACACCGCTTTGAAGGCTACCGCTACTGAATGGTCGGAGCCTTTTGAAGAAATTCGCCGCGCCAATTATATCCTTGCGGGGTTGAAGGCTTCTTCGCTTGATGGTGCCGTCAGAGCCAACTACGAAGGGATAGCCCGTATGAACAGGGCATGGCAATACTATCAACTGGTGCGCATGTATGGCGATGTGCAATGGATAAACATTCCCGTGGATCCTTCGGATAAAGATGTGGTTTACGGAGCACGTACCGACCGTGACATAGTAATGGACAGTGTACTGAACGATCTCAGCTATGCAGCTAGAACCATTACTGGAACCAACAAACAACGGTTCACCGCAGATATGGCTTTGGCGATGAAAGCTGATGTCACTCTCTATGAAGGTACCTATAGCAAATATCGCACGGCTGCCGACAATGCCGGTAAAGCCGCCGACCTGCCCCGGGCCGAAAAATACCTGAAAGAATGTGTCAGTGCCTGCGAAGCGCTGATGGGGAAAGATTATACGCTGAATCCGAGTTATAAAGGCAATTATAATTCAGTTTCTCTCAGCAAGAATCCCGAGATGATTTTCTACAAACCCTATTCCCAAAACAGCTTGATGCATTCCATCATAGATTATACCGTGAATACGGGTGGAACGAGCGGCATGACGAAAGACGCCTTTGACTGTTATCTGTTCACTGACGGCAAGCCGAAAGCTACGACTTCGCTGGATACGAATGACGCTGTAACAAAAGATGCGAACGGAGAATATAACTTAGAATCAATCTTGAAAGTACGTGATAAGCGATTGTCCGAGACCATCGATCCGGTTCTCTGCTTCAAGGGTAATCCTTATAGCCGTGCCGGAGTTGCCGCATTCACTTCCACCACAGGCTATGGTGTTGCCAAATATGACAATCCAGAGGAGTTGACTGTGAACGAACGTAACAATATCAATAAACAATATACGGATGCTCCTATATTCTGGTTGTCTGTAGTCTATCTGGATTTTGCCGAAGCTAAGGCGGAGTTGGGCACTTTGACGGATACCGACCTCGATAATACTATCAATAAATTGTTGGAACGCGCCGGTTTGCCTGCCATGAATATTTCTCCCGATGCCGACCCTGCCAACAATATGGGAGTCAGCAATCTGCTGTGGGAAATTCGCCGTTGCCGACGTTGTGAATTGATGTTCGATAATTGGACCCGCTATTGGGATCTTGTTCGTTGGCATAAACTCGATTTGCTTGATTCCGGAAAACACCCCGATATCTATTTGGGCGCCAACTTGAAGCATGTTGCCGATCCGGAAGTGGATGTTAACGGTAATGGTTATATGGTAGGCTCCAATACCATCAATCAGCCGCGTATCTATGATTCGAAGTATTATTTCTACCCGATACCGACGACTCAGTTAACGCTGAATACAAGTATGAAACAAAATCCGGGATGGGATGAGTAGGCGGAAGCGCCTCGTAAAACATGAGCCCGGCATTTGACCGGGCTCATTTCATTTAATCATTATGGTTGGAAAATTACTTATCCAAGTGCATTTTCTTTAATCAGATATTCTGCTATCTGCACGGCATTCAGTGCGGCACCCTTCTTGATTTGGTCACCTACAATCCAGAAGGCCAATCCGTTCTCGTTAGTGAGGTCTTTGCGGATACGTCCTACGTAAACAGGGTCTTTTCCGGCAAGGAACAAAGGCATCGGATATTCTTTCTCTGCGGGATTGTCCATTAATACCAATCCTTTTCCGTTTGCAAAAGCTTCACGGGCTTCTTCCAAAGAAATAGGACGTTCGGTCTCTAACCAGATGCTTTCGGAATGGGAACGGAGGGCAGGAACACGGACACAGGTTGCGCTGACTTTGATATCAGAGTGCATAATCTTGCGTGTTTCATTGAACATCTTCATTTCTTCCTTGGTATATCCGTTTTCAGTGAAGACGTCAATCTGGGGAATCAGATTGAATGCCAACTGATAAGCGAACTTCTCAACTTTAACCGGTTCGCCTGCCAATACCTGGCGATATTGTTCGTACAATTCGTCCATGGCGGCTGCACCTGCGCCACTGGCTGCCTGATAGGTAGAAACGTGTACGGTCTTTATGTGAGAAAGCTGTTCGATGGCTTTCAGCGCTACCACCATTTGGATAGTAGTACAGTTAGGATTGGCAACGATGCCGCGTGGACGGTCTTTTGCGTCGGCGGCATTCATCTCGGGTACAACCAAAGGCACATCGGCATCCATACGGAAAGCGCTGGAATTGTCAATCATTACAGCTCCATATTTGGTAATGGTCTCGGCAAACTCTTTAGAGGTGCCTGCGCCTGCGGAAGTGAAAGCGATATCAACCCCTTTAAAGTCATCGTTGTGTTGCAAGAGTTTTACCTCGATCTGTTTACCGCGGAAGGTATATTTAGTTCCGGCACTGCGTTTAGAACCGAACAATACTAACTCGTCCAACGGGAAATTCCTTTCATCGAGCACTCGCAGGAATTCTTGTCCCACGGCTCCGCTTGCTCCAACAATAGCTACTTTCATTTTTCTTTTGTTTTTAATAAGTTTATAAAAAAGTTACATTCTATCTCTAAAAAGATAGATTTGCCTGCAAATTTATAACAAATAGCTGTATGACACCGCATAAAGTGAAAACTTTTTCGTTATTTTGCAGTTAAAACCTAAAACTTGCAGCGTATGGACTGGCTCGACCTTAGTTTAAAACTTCCTATTACCGATCCTACATGGATATTCCTCCTTGTACTCCTCATCATATTGTTTGCTCCCATATTGTTGAATAAACTCCGCATTCCTCATATCATCGGGATGATTTTGGCAGGTTTGGTTATTGGCGAGCATGGTTTCAATATATTGGTACGGGACAGCAGTTTCCAGTTGTTTGGCAAGGTAGGACTCTATTATATCATGTTCCTGGCAGGATTGGAAATGAATATGGGAGACTTTAAGAAGAACCGGGGGAAAGCGGTCATGCTGGGGTTGCTGGCATTTATAATTCCGATAGGTATAGGTCTGGTCACCAATATGATGCTTCTGAAATATAGTCTGCTCACGTCGATATTGTTGGCGAGTATGTATGCTTCGCATACGTTGGTGGCTTATCCAATCGTTATCCGTTACGGTGTGTCCCGCCATCGCAGTGTGAGTATTGCGGTAGGGGGTACGGCTGTGACCGATACCCTTACTTTACTGGTATTGGCAGTGGTGGGCGGTTTGTTCAAGGGCGAATCCGGTGGCTTGTTCTGGCTCTGGCTGGTAATCAAGGTGGTGTTTCTTGGAGCACTCATCATGTACTCTTTTCCACGTATCGGAAGATGGTTTTTCAGAAGATATGACGATAATGTGATGCAGTTCATTTTCGTGCTTGCCATGGTTTTCCTTGGTGCGGGATTAATGGAGTTTGTGGGAATGGAAGGTATCCTGGGCGCTTTCCTTGCCGGATTGGTGCTGAACCGGCTTATTCCTCATGTTTCTCCGTTGATGAATCATCTGGAGTTTGTAGGTAATGCGCTTTTTATCCCTTATTTCCTGATTGGCGTGGGGATGTTGATTGATGTCCATGTTATTTTCGGTCATGGTGATGCCTTGAAGGTGGCGGCAGTCATGATAACGGTGGCATTGGTTGGAAAGTGGATTGCGTCTTGGCTGACACAGAAGATATACAGGATGGCGGCTATTGAGCGGGAACTGATGTTCGGCTTGAGCAATGCACAAGCGGCTGCTACATTGGCTGCTGTGTTGGTGGGGTATAACATTATTTTGCCGGGTGGAGAACGTTTGTTGAATGAAGATGTGCTGAACGGAACGGTTTTGCTCATTCTCGTAACTTGCATTGTAAGTTCGTTCACTACGGAACGTGCCGCCCGTAAGATTGCTATATGCGAGGCGCATCTGGAAGAAGAACGTACTGTGGAAGCAGAAAGAATATTAATTCCGGTTGCCAATCCCGAGACTATCGAATATCTGGTTAATCTGTCTTTGTTGATACGCGACCCTAAACAGAAAGATAACCTCCTTGCCCTGAATGTAATAAATGATAATAACACTTCCGAGGGCTCCGAACTTCGTGGAAAAAGATATCTGGAGAAAGCTGCTATGATTACGGCTTCGGTAGATGTACCTTTGCGGCAAATCACGCGATATGATTTGAATATAGCATCGGGCATTATCCATACCGCTAAAGAATATGAAGTGACCGACGTCATTATCGGGCTGCACCGCAAGGTGAATATCGTGGACTCATTTTTTGGCATGCTTGCCGAAAATCTTTTGAAAGGTCTGCACCGGGAAGTGATGATTGCCAAGTTCCTCATCCCCATCAATACCTTGAGGCGCATTATTATAGCAGTACCTCCTAAAGCTGAATACGAAGCCGGTTTCCAAAAATGGGTGGAACATTTCTGCCGGATGGGAGGGACAATGGGGTGCCGGGTACATTTCTTTGCCAATGAAAAAACTACTGTTTATCTGCAAGCGTTGGTAAAGAAAAAATATGGGCAAACGCTGACTGAGTTTTCGCGTCTGGACGATTGGGATGATTTGTTGATATTGACCGGGCAAGTTAACTACGACCATTTGCTCGTGGTAATCAGTGCGCGTAGAGGGTCTATCTCATACGACAGCGCTTTTGAGAAATTACCTGCCCAGTTGAGTAAGTATTTCTCTAATAACAGTTTGATTGTGCTTTATCCCGACCAATTGGGAGAGCCCCAGGATACACTTTCTTTCTCTAATCCCCGGGGGAATAATGAGGCGCAGCATTACGAAAAGGTAGGAAATTGGTTCTATAAATGGTTCAAGAAGAATTGATGGAAGATTGGAAACAAAGGACACAGCTCCTGTTAGGAAATGAAAAGATGGAGCGTTTGCGCCGGGCACACGTATTAGTCGTGGGCTTGGGGGGAGTGGGAGCATACGCCGCCGAAATGATATGCCGTGCAAGTGTCGGGAAAATGACTATTGTGGATGCTGATACCGTACAGTCCACTAATATAAACCGTCAGTTACCGGCTCTGCACTCTACAATGGGTAAGAAGAAAGCGGAGATATTGGAAGCGCGTTTCAGAGATATTAACCCGGAAGTGGAGCTGACTGTGTTACCCGTTTTTTTGAAAGACGAAAACATACCCGAATTATTGGATGCCGCGAAGTATGATTTTATAGTAGACGCGATAGATACGCTTTCTCCGAAATGCTATCTGATAGCGGAAGCCATGAAGCGGCATATCAAAATAGTGTCGAGTATGGGTGCGGGGGCTAAAAGCGATATCACCCAAGTGCGTTTTGCCGATATATGGGATACCTATCATTGCGGACTGAGCAAAGCCGTCCGTAAGCGTTTGCAAAAGATGGGTATCAAGCGAAAACTTCCTGTTGTTTTCAGTACCGAACAGGCTGACCCGAATGCCGTTTTGCTGACGGACGACGAGATGAACAAGAAGTCCACCTGTGGAACAGTGAGCTACATGCCTGCAGTTTTTGGCTGCTATTTGGCCGAATATGTAATTAAAAGACTATAGTAATAGCACTTGAAAGAAAACTATCAAATAGTAAATAGTAAATTGTCAAATTGTAAATAGCCTAGTGATACGCTTAGAAAATATAACCAAGAGTTTCGGTAACCTGCAAGTATTGCGGGGTATTGATATGAAAGTAGAAAAAGGAGAGATTGTAAGTATTGTAGGCCCCAGTGGCGCAGGTAAAACTACATTATTGCAGATAATGGGCACGTTGGATATGCCCGACAGTGGTTTGGTTACGATTGACGGTACACCGGTCAACCGGATGAAAGAAAGGGAACTCTCCGCATTCCGTAACCGGCATATCGGTTTTGTTTTTCAGTTCCATCAACTGCTACCGGAGTTTACGGCTTTAGAGAATATCATGATACCTGCTTTCATTGCCGGAAAAAGTCAGCAGGAAGCGAAAACCGCAGCTACGGAAATTCTTGAATTTATGGGGCTTGCCGAACGAGCATCACACAAACCGAACGAGCTTTCGGGTGGAGAAAAACAGCGTGTTGCCGTAGCCCGTGCACTTATCAATCATCCCGCAGTGGTGTTGGCGGATGAACCTTCAGGTAGCTTGGATTCACATAATAAAGAAGAACTTCACCAACTCTTTTTCGATTTACGCAGTCGCTTCGGGCAAACGTTTGTTATCGTAACCCACGACGAAGGGCTGGCTAAAATTACCGACCGTACGATACACCTCAAAGATGGGGCGGTATGCGATGAGTAAACTGCTAGTCAAAGCAAACGTAGTGACTGATTTTTTCTAAATCGTCCTCGGTAAACTCTTCGTAGAGCGTAAAAGGTTTCAGGCTGTGGAGCGTCCCTTTCTTTTTGCGGTACTCTACAAAAACTTTTGCCTGATAAAAGTTGATGTAGGGATGATTACGTAAGCGTTCCACCCCACTGCGGTTTAAGTTTATAAGCCGGATGTCTTCGTCGTGGATACAGAACCAGTTCTCCAATTGGCGGTAATCCAGGTTTATATCTTGCAATTGCTCAATGCGGTAGAAGCCACCTAGATTCCGGCGATAGCCAACAATCAACCGGGCAATTCCGCTGCCTATTCCCGGTATCTTCTTCAACTCGATGGTGTCGGCTAGATTTAAGTTGATAACAGTGCCGACCGGATATTTATAGGAAGGTTCGCGCAGAGCTTTTGTGCTGTCGGTTGTTATTGAAGAATTATATAGTCTTGCCGTATTTCTCATCGTATCTTCCGGCGTTATATATAGATAAGGCAATAGATTTTCATATTGTTCCTCCTCTAAACCATATATCTTCTTGAAATCCTCCGCTTTGCGGAATTTACCCCCTTTGCTCCGGTAACGCAAAATATTCTTTACCATCCATCCGGGTAAACCCAGTTTGCGGAAAGTGGCGGAATCTGCTGTATTAGGATTAAAAGAAGTTAGAGTAATCTTAGAGGAAGAGCTGATAGGATATCGGCCCGAATGAAATTCCCGCTTATTGTCTTTTTCCCTTACGGATGCGATAAAGTCTTCATACTCTTCTACCGCAGAGACTTGCAGTTGTATTTCTTCATCGGTACGTTCCTTATGTTCCTGCCGGAAGGTATAAATATACCCGGAGAGAAAGAGGAGGATAATTCCTGTTATAAGTACCAGAATACCTTGTCTTTCTCTTCGGGAGAAGTATAAGAAATCTTTTAAAGGGTTTCGCATTATCCTTTTATTTCAGCAAACCCAGTTCATTGATAAAGATGATTGCGATACATACAGGCGCTATAAACTTCAATATAAAAATCAGAAGTTTGTAGATAGGTACTCTCAGTGTTCCATTGTTGCTTACCTCTTCCCATACGATTTTCTTGTCCAGATACCATCCGGTGAAGATGCAGATAAAGAAACCTCCCATAGGCAGCATTATCTTGGCCGTGACAAAGTCGAACAGGTTGAATAAGTTCATTCCGAAAATCGTATAATCTTTTCCTACGCCCAATGACAGTGAACAGAAGACACCCAGGAATATGCAACCGGCAGTGACCAGTTTTGCCGCCTTCCCCCGTGTGAAATTGAACTCTTCGTGCAGATAAGCCGTCACCACCTCGTGCAATGAAATGGTAGAGGTAAGCGCCGCCAATGCCAACAGGATATAGAACATCAATGAAAGAGCGATTGCCAACCAGGGTAAACCGCCAAATGCTTGTTGGAACACATTGGGCAGGGTAATAAACAGCAGGCTGGGACCTGCATCCGGTTTGATGCCTACGGAGAATGCTGCGGGAAAGATGATGAATCCCGCCAAGATAGCTACCAATGTATCGATACCAGCCACATTGAACGCCGTTTTGGATAGGTTGGTATCGTTCCTGAAATAAGATGCGTATGTACAAAGACACCCCATCCCCAGGCTGAGGGAGAAGAATGCCTGTCCCATAGCTCCCAGCAGTACATTCCCGTCTACTTTGCTGAAATCCGGTTTCAAGAGGAATTCGATACCCGCACTTGCTCCCGGCAAAGATACCGAACAAATGGCGAGAACAATCAGCAAGATAAACAGTACCGGCATCATGATTTTAGCTGATTTCTCAATCCCCTTTTCTACCCCTTTCACAATAATGAAATGAGTGGCCAGTAAAAACAACACCAACCAAATGACCGGACGCCAAGGATTGCTGACAAAATTATCGAAGGAACTGATAAATTCCGCAGCCGATTTACCGGCAAAACTGTTGGTGGCCGCTTCTCCAATGAACTCCAGCGTCCAACCCGCCACTACGGAATAATATCCCAGAATAAGAAAACCCGCCAAGACTCCCACGCGGCCTACCCAACGCCAATGCGTGCCGGGAGCCAGTTTCTGATAAGCCCCTCCCGTATTGGAGCGTGAATGCCTGCCGATAAGAAATTCGGCTATCATGATAGGTATCCCGAGGATAAGTACACAAATCAGATATATCAGGATAAAAGCGGCGCCACCGTGGTTGCCTGTTTCAAATGGAAATCTCCATATATTACCCAAACCAACTGCGGAACCTGCCGATGCAAGGATTACGCCTAATTTGCTCCCAAAGTTGGCTCTATCATTTTTTGTCATAAAACGTAGCTTTTTCTTTCAATTCGTTATTAATACCTACTTGAATATGCAAATATAGAAAATACTCTATATATTTGCGCACGTTTTGTTCATAAATTGAGTTATGCTATATTATATTAAGAAATATCCCGTATCGCTTGCCATCATCCTGGCAGTGATTTATTTATCATTCTTCAAACCGCCTACAACGGATTTGAGTACGATTCCTAATCTTGACAAAGTAGCGCATATCTGTATGTACTTCGGTCTCTCCGGCATGCTTTGGTTGGAGTTTTTGCGGGCGCATAAGAAAGACCGCACCCCTCTATGGCATGCATGGGTAGGTGCGTTCTTCTGTCCGGTGATATTCAGCGGAATAGTCGAGCTCCTGCAGGAATATTGCACCACCTATCGTGGCGGTGATTGGCTGGACTTTGCCGCCAATAGCACAGGAGCTGTACTGGCATCATTGATTGGCTATTTTATCTTGCGCCCAAGAATGCTGAAGTAGCCATTACAAGTATTCTACTATTGTACTGAGTTTTATTCCATTCGACCCTTTGATGAGGATAGTCTTCCCATTGGGTTTCTTTTTCTGCAACTCTGCAATCAAAGCGGGAGCATCGGGATAAGTTTTAAATGCGTGGCGGGTGGCTCCGAACAACTCACCGACCAGAATAACTTCTTCAAATTTACATTCGGTCAGGAAGTCTACAATCTTCTGATGCTCTTCCGCGCTGTCTTTCCCTAATTCGCGCATGTCGCCCAATACCAGCATTTTGTGCTCGGCTTGCATGTTGTAGAAGTTACTGATAGATGCCATCATACTGGTTGGATTGGCATTATATGCATCGATAATCAAAGTGTTGTCCGCTGTCTTTTTCAATTGCGAACGATTATTTTGCGGTACGTATTCGCGCAGAGCCTTGTCTATCTTATCAGGCTCCACCTCAAAGAAATGCCCGATGGTGACAGCGGCGAGGGCATTGGGAAAATTATATTCACCGATGAGTTGCGTTTGAATTTCGTGGAGTTCACCCTCTTTACCGGCTTTCCATTCAAAAGTCAGGTAAGGGGAATTTCCCGTGACACGACCATTGATGTAAAGTCCGTCCTCACTTCCATAGAATATTTGGTTTAGCCCATGGGCTATTTCCATCAGATAGTGATTGTCATGGTGAATGAAGATGGTCGAATTCTCCTGTTGGCGCAGAAAATCATACAGCTCTCCTTTGGTCTTGATGACACCTTCAAACGAACCGAAACCTTCCAGGTGCGCTTTTCCTACATTCGTAATAATGCCGTAATCAGGCTCGGCTATCTCTGCCAACTCTTTGATGTCTCCGGGGTGACTCGCGCCCATTTCTACTACTCCGAGGTCATGTTCAGCCTCCAGGCGAAGCAAAGTCAAGGGAACGCCAATCGGATTGTTAAGGTTTCCTTGCGTGAACAGTACGTTGTAAGTCTGCGAAAGAACGGCGGACATCAATTCTTTGGTGGTCGTTTTCCCGTTAGTTCCGGTGATGCCTATAATGCGGGTTCCTAGTTGGCGGCGATGATAATTGGCCAGTTGCTGCAAAGTGTGCAGGCAATTGTCTACTAATATATAATGTGTATCTCCCGCTGGCACATATTCCGCTTCGTCCACAACGGCGTATGCACTTCCTGCTTCCAACGCTTTGGCGGCGAAAGTATTTCCATTGAATGTGTCACCCTTCAGGGCGATGAATAGTGAACCTTCGGGACAGTTACGGCTGTCGGTAGTGACACCGGTACATCTCAAGAACAGTTGATAAATCGTTGCTATATCCATGATTTCCTGTTATTTTCAATCAGTTTAAAGTGGGAACAAAGATATAGCTTAATTTTTCATTTTTCATTCTTTCTTTTCTCCTTTTTCTCCTTTTTCATATAACCCGACCCGTACCAAAACCGTGTTTGCTCCGTATCTATAGGATTGGACTTGGTACGGACCGGGTACGGCTCAGGTATGGGCCGGGTATGGATTGGCTTAAAAATGGTCTGAAACTCTTTTTGTTCCGGTAGAATGTTGCGATTATTTCAGCGGTAGGCGGAGCAAGAAACGGCAGCCTTCGGTATAGTCTGAATCCAGTATCAGGCTGCCACCCATTTTCTCGGCGCAAATACGACCGATAGGCAGTCCTAAGCCTGTGCCTTGCACAAACGTATCGACTTTGGAAAAGCGTTCGAACACAAATTCCCGTTTGTCCTGCGGAATGCCGATTCCGGTATCCGTAACACTGATAACCACCTGATTATGTCCTTTATCCGTATGCCAGTCGAGGATAATATGTCCTTGGAGGGTAAATTTGGTAGCGTTTCTCAGTAAATGAAATACGATTTGAGATAAACGATTGGAATTTGTATGAATATAGAACTCATCTTGTTCATTTTGCAGGCTGAGATTGACGCTAGGTGCAAGGTAGGGGGTCACTTTAGCTATGGCTTCCTTGCAGATGGCTGTTATGTCTGCAATTGTATCGGTTGGAATGTCCATCCCGCTGTCCAGGTTTGAGATATCCAGCACATCCTCCACCAATTGCAATAAGTTGTTGCTGCCCTGTTCGATGATGTCGGCATACTCTTTTGCTTCCTCATTCGCTTTACTCATGTTGCTGAGTATCTGTGAGAAACCAACGATGGAATTAAGCGGCGTACGTATTTCATGGCTCATATTCTGGATAAACTCGGTCTTCATCATGCTGGCTTTCTCAGCCTGCTCTTTAGCGTGGATTAATTCGAGTTCCGAAGCAAGCAATTCTTTATTCTTGTCCGATAGCTGTTTTTGTGAGAGTCGTAATTTGCCGTTAAGAATATGTTCACGGTAGAAAATGATACCACCCAGGATGAGGAGGACAATCAGGAAAAAGATGATACGCTGCTTATTCTGCAAGTCGTGTCGCTGAACTTCTTGTTGTAGTTCACTCTTTTCCGCATTCAAGCGTTCTACTCCCATCATGGCGGCAAATTCACCCGCAGCGATGTCTTCATTCACCATATTCAGGGAATCGGTATATTGAATATATCGTTTATAATATTGTACGGCTTTTGAAAGATTACCTATTTCTCCATGAATGGATGCCATTATTTGCGTTTCTTTGGGACTGTTTGTCAATATGGAATATTTCTTCATGATATATTCTTGAGTGGCCAATGCCTTGGCATATTGATGTGTTGCCAAGTAGAAATCCCGTTCTTTCTGATAATATTCATGGTCTATTTTAGAGATTTCTTTTTGGGCATTCATCAACTGTTTGGCTTTCTGCAGATATTCTTTGGCTTGAGGTATTTTTTTAGTTGCTATGCAGTAATCGAAATATCTCAGATAAAAATAGTATTCTTGTGTATCGCTGAATAAATGGTTCTCTGCTTTCTTTAAATTTTCTTCAGCTTTATCCAGTTGCCCTAAAACGCAATAGTAAGAGGCCAATATGGAATAAGTGTTTCCCAAGTTATAAGTATCAACGTTGTATTTCAGGATGATTTCTATTTCTTTCTCCCGGTTTTCAGCGGCAAGTTTATATAATTCTTTGACTTGATAAACGGCACTTAATATGTTGTAACCGTTTGCCATTCCTGCCGGATATTTTTCCTGTTCCGCTTCTTTCATCATTTTGTCGGCTTCGTAGAGTGCCGTGTTGTATTGCTGGTTTTTGATATAATAGGTGATGAGCCTTTTACCCCAGACAAAGTAATAATATTTGGGTTGATTGGTTTTTCTGGCAAATTCTTTCACTAAATCCACGTAACAGGAAATACTGTCCTTGTCGGTTCCTTGAAAATAATAGTAATCCAGCTTTGTGCATAAAGCCACCGCCTGCATTCGCAAGTCTTTCTTTGCATTGGACATGTGGAACAAAGTATCGGCCATTCGCAGTACAATGGGAGAGGATATCTCGGCTTTACAATTAAGATAGTAGGTATATAGTGTACTATCGACATTATAAACTTGGCTTGCATCCTTTTGCTGCCCCCTGGTCTGCATACTGCATAATATGAATAAAATGGACAAAATGCAATATGGAATGATAGTAGTAGATGTCTGTTTTTTGCTTATTTTCATAAGATTTACTTGTGCATTCTGTACAAAGATAGTTTAATTTTGGAACTTTATATCTCTTCATCACCTTTTTTGTTTACATTTGCAGATAAGAAAAAAAGCAGGATTAACCATGGAAGCACTGAAATCCAAATATATAAATGTCAATGGCTCGTTGCTGGACTTGTCCGTTCCCTGTGTTATGGGGATTCTCAATATAACTCCCGATTCATTCTATGCCGGTAGCCGCATGCAGACGGAAGCTGAAATAGCCCGGCGGACAGAGCAGATACTTGTGGAAGGAGCCGGTATTATTGATGTAGGGGCATATTCTTCACGTCCCAATGCTGAAAATGTATCACCTTTAGAGGAAATGGAGCGCTTGCGCATGGGCTTATCCGTTCTCCGTAAAGTACGTCCCGATGCGGTTGTTTCGGTAGATACTTTCAGGGCCGATGTAGCAAGGATGTGTGTAGAGGAATTTGGGGTGGCAATCATTAATGATATTGCTGCCGGAGAAATGGATGCCGACATGTTTCGGACAGTTGCCGAATTGAATGTGCCCTATATAATGATGCACATGCAAGGCACGCCTCAGGATATGCAGAAGCATCCCCGCTATGACAATCTGTTGAAAGAGGTGTTCCTTTATTTTGCCCGGAAAGTGCAGCAATTGCGCGATTTGGGAGTGAAGGATATCATACTTGACCCGGGTTTTGGCTTTGGTAAGACGGTAGAGCATAACTATGAATTGCTGTCCCATCTCGAAGAATTCCGTGTGTTTGAATTACCTTTATTAGTTGGAGTCTCCCGCAAATCCATGATTTATCGCTTGTTGGGTACCACCCCTCAGGAAGCGTTGAACGGTACTACCGTGCTGGATACTATCAGCCTGATGAAAGGTGCCGACATTCTTCGTGTACACGATGTGAGGGAGGCCGTGGAAACAGTGAAAATAGTAGAGGCGATGAGAAAAGAAGGGAAAAAGGTGCTTATCTGATAGGAGTGATAGCATGATAAAGTAGCTCCAATCGTAAATCGTAAATCGTCAAATCGTAAATCAATAAATATGTTTTTTGAATTTGGAATAAAAGACTTTATAGATATTCTGCTGGTAGCCTTTCTGCTTTACTACACGTACAAGCTGATGAAAGCGTCCGGTTCCATCAATGTATTTACGGGTATTCTCGTATTTATTTTGATTTGGCTCGTTGTTTCCCAGGTTTTGGAAATGAAACTGTTGGGCTCTATATTCGATAAGCTGGTCAGTGTGGGAGTGCTGGCTTTGATTATTCTGTTCCAGGACGAGATACGGCGCTTTTTGCTCACGCTGGGTTCGCACCAGCACGCCAGTGCTTTGGTACGTTTCTTTACGGGAAACAAGAAAGAGAAGATGGAGCACGAAGAGATAATGCCGGTGGTAATGGCATGTATCAGCATGGGCAAGCAGAAAGTGGGCGCATTGATTGTTATCGAGCATAATATGCCTTTGGATGATGTGGTGCGTACGGGTGAGGTTATCAATGCGGATATTAACCAGCGACTGATAGAGAATATCTTCTTTAAGAACAGTCCGTTGCACGACGGGGCAATGGTTATCAGCAAGAAACGTATTAAAGCCGCCGGATGTATTTTGCCGGTATCCCATAATCTTGATATTCCGAAAGAACTGGGCCTGCGCCACCGGGCTGCTATGGGGATATCCCAAGTGTCGGACGCGCATGCGATTATCGTATCGGAAGAAACGGGTGCTATTTCCGTGGCATATAAGGGACAATTCTACTTGAGGCTGAATGCCGAAGAGCTGGAAAGCTTGTTGACAAAAGAAGTTTAACCCCCTTGTTCCCTGAAAGGAGGTTATGTGAAAAGTGTATGAGTACTTTCATCGTGATATGATTTTAGGTGCGGAATTACACGTGATTATGCGGATTTTAGAACATTTTAATTATAATACTAGAGAAAAATGGATAGACGGAATTTCTTACGGACAGGAGGTCTGGCAGTGCTGGGAACACTTGCCATGCCATCGTTCGCTATGCCTGCGTCAGTTAGGGGAGCTTTGGGAGGAGGTGATGATAAGTCTGCTTCCGCTGCTGCCATGCATCACTTTGGCGTTACGGAAGCAGATTTGAAGAAGGTTATGACTGCCGCCCTGGAAAAAGGAGGTGATTATGTAGACCTTTATTTTGAACACACCTTTAATAATGATGTGAGCCTGATGGATGGCAAAGTGAACAACTGCGGTGCCAACATTGATTTCGGTATGGGCGTACGCGTACTGGCAGGAGACCAGAGCGGATATGCCTATGTAGAGGGAATCACCTTGGACGAAATGTTGCGTGCGGCACGTACTGCTGCCCGTATCGCTTCTTCCGGCAAGGCCGGCAAACCAGTGGGGCTGACGGAAAAAACGATTGCGAAAAACCGCTATGCCATTGCCGAACCTTGGGAAGACGTAAGCGTGAAAGCTAAAATCCCTTATCTGGAGAAGATGAATGAAAAGATATTCGCTCTGGATAAACGGGTAAGTAAAGTACAGGTCTATCTGATGGACAGCACTTCGCATGTCCTATTCTGCAATTCAGAGGGTATCACTTATTATGACTATCGACCGATGGTATCTCTGGTGGCGGTATGCATCATGGAAGAAGACGGAAAGATGGAGAACAGCATGGCTTCCCGTTCTTATCGTAAAGGATTTGAGTTCCTGACGGATGATATAATCGAGGTAATAGCCCGTGAAGCGGTAGATAACACTGCCATTCTCTTCAAGGCAGTGAAACCCAAAGGCGGCGAAATGCCGGTTGTGATGGGTGCAGGCGGTTCGGGCATTCTGTTGCACGAGGCTATCGGTCATGCTTTTGAAGCTGACTTCAACCGTAAAAAGACCTCTATTTTCTGTAACCTCCTTGGTAAAAAAGTCTGCAATGAACATATTAACGTGGTGGACGATGGTACTATCCCTTTCAACCGTGGTTCTGTGAACTTTGATGATGAAGGCGTGGAAGGGCAGAAAACATATATCGTGAAAGATGGTATCCTGACCAGCTACCTGCACGACCGCATCAGCGCCAAGCACTACGGAGTGTCTCCTACCGGAAACGGACGCCGTGATACATTCCGCAACATGCCTATTCCGCGTATGCGCGCAACTTATATGGAAGCCGGGAATATGAAGGAAGAAGATATTATTTCCACTGTGAAGAATGGTATTTATGTAGACCAGTTCACCAACGGAGAGGTGCAAATTGGAGCCGGTGACTTTACCTTCTTCGTAAAATCAGGATATCTGATTGAAGATGGTAAGCTGACACAACCCATTAAGGATATCAACATCATTGGTAACGGCCCCAAGGCTTTGGCAGACATCACTATGGTGGCAAGCAATGATAAGATTGACAACGGCACGTGGACTTGCGGTAAGGACGGACAGGCTTGTCCGGTAACCTGCGGCATGCCGTCGGCGTTAGTCAGCAAGTTGACTGTAGGAGGAGAAAGTTAAATATTGACGGATAATAAAAGACATGATTACAGATAATAATAAGAAACTGGCACAATGGGCAATGGACTATGCCTTGAAGAACGGCTGCCAGGCAGTGAAGTTGGTGTTGTATTCCGACTCGAATACTTCGTTTGATTTGCGCGACGCTAAGATGGATAAATTGCAGCAGGCTTCTGAAAGCGGATTGAGTATGAGCCTTTTTGTAGACGGTAGATTCGGCTACTACTCCACCAATCGCTTGGATAAGAAAGAACTTGAGACATTCATTACGAATGGCATTGAGTCCACACGCTATTTGGCCGAAGACGATGCCAGGGCATTGCCCGATGCCTCCCGCTATTATAAAGGAGGTAAACCCGACTTGCAATTGTTCGATAATAAAATCTATACCGTAAATCCGGATGATAAAGTAGCCGTTGCGCGTGCGGCGGCAGAAGAAGTCTTAGGGAAAGACGACCGCATCATCTCGGTGGGTACGTCCTACAACGATGGCGAGAAGGCAGTTTACCGTTTGACCAGCAATGGTTTTGAGGGCGAGTCCAAATCGACCTGGTTCTCCGTGTCTGCCGATATCGCGGTGAAAGGTGAGGGAGAAGCCCGTCCTTCTTCCTATTGGTATGAATCGGCTTTGTTCTATGATAAACTGCCGAAATCGGGTATCGGTGCGCAAGCTTTGGAACGCGTACTGAAAAAGCTGGGACAAAAGAAAGCCGCTTCCGGCAAGTACACTATGGTGGTAGACCCGATGAATGCGGGTAATCTGCTTGATCCGGTATTGAGCGCTCTTTATGGTGAGAGTCTTCAGCAAAAGAATTCTTTTTTACTCGACAAGCTGAATACGAAGATAGGTGCCGATATGTTGAATTTGATGGACGAACCTCATATCATCGGTGCCAAAGGGGCACGCTATTTTGACAGTGAAGGCGTGGCAACCGAACGCCGTCCTATATTTGAAGATGGGGTACTAAAAACCTATTTCATCGATACCTATAATTCCAGAAAAATGGGCGTGGCGCCAACTATCAATTCACCTTCTTTGTTGGTGCTGAAACCGGGGAATAAGAATATCGACGGTTTGGTGGCGGATGTACAGAAGGGCATCCTGGTTACCGGGTTCAATGGAGGTAACTGCAACAGCAGTTCGGGTGATTTTTCGTACGGTATCGAAGGATTTCTCATCGAGAACGGAAAACTCACTCAACCCGTCAATGAAATGAATGTTACGGGTAATATGATTACCCTTTGGGCTTCCTTGGTGGCAGTGGGTAATGATCCGCGCATGTCGTCTTCATGGCGTATACCTTCGTTGGTGTTCGAGGGAGTCGATTTCAGCGGACTCTAACACGCTTAATTAAGCATCAGGCTCATATATGGGCTTGATGCCGCAAATACTTTTTCGGTAAGTTCACCGATAGTGAGTGCCAAGTGGCTGCCCGACAGACGCTTGGCACTATTCATACATTTACCGTTGTTCAGATAATAATATCCGTTGTTTGTTGATAATTGTTTGTCGGATACCTCTATCTGCATTTCGTCTTTAGGAAAACAAGCGGCATACAACTGTAAGACTTCTTTAACATTGATAATCCGCGCCATTCCCAGGGCTTGTTGCGGAAAGCGGTCATCGGGTGGCAATATTCGGGTCATCCGGTCACATCCATAGTACTTTCGGGTAGCATGTAATAAACTGTATTCTATCTCTTTACTTTCGGATAAAAGTTCATTGATGATGATATGGTCTTCCCTTTTCACCGCAATGCTTATTCCGCTTATTTCATTATTTGTTTTCGCGGCGAGCAGGATGCCATTATCCAGAGCCAGGTCAGCCATGATGACCCGAAAATCTTCTGCGGTGTGTTGCACGCAGAAAGGACATTGGGAAAGTTTCCCGTTTAAATATGAATAAACCGTTTCTTGGTATTCGGATATTTTCTCAATCATGATATCGTGAGAAGGGGTAGAACCCGAAAGGTTGATTTCTTGCGTTGAATATCGAAATACGGGAGCGTATCCCAAGCGTGCATAATAATCGAACAACCAGCTGTGCGCCGGTATCAATGTACTGAGGTAGACTCCGCCTTGTAGCATCCGGGTGAAAGCCTGTGACAAGAGTTGGCGCATTGCTCCCCTGTTTTGGAATTCCGGATGAGTACAAGCGCCGGATATATAAGATGTGGCAATCTGCTTATTGCAGAAGTTCATAGGATAAGGTATCATCTGGAGGGCGGATATTATTTCGTTCCCACTTTCGATAGCCATATTTATTTCATTCTTATAGCGCATCTGAAAATACATCTCAACAAACTCTTCGCTGTCATCGAAACAAAGTTTCCACAGTTCTTTTATTTTTTCCTTCATAATGGCGTTTAGGCTTTTATTCTTCTTCCTTTTGACAAAAATACCTTAAAAAGTCTAGGTTTGGAATATTATTGCTCATTAATGATTATGTTTTCATTTTTTTTAGGTATCATTGTCCAATCAAGTTAATATTCTAACCTTTTAAATTTATGTATTATGAAAAACAAGTTATTCTATCTGATTGTTTCCCTATTGGTTTGTATGCCATTGTTTTCACAGAATCAGCCTATGCCGAAAGCCGATAAAGATGGGGTTTATCTGGTTTGTGACAAGTTGCCGGAGTTTCCCGGCGGCATGCAGGCTATGATGCAATATTTGTCTTCAAATACCAAGTATCCCAAAGTAGCGCAGGAGAATGGTACTACCGGTCGTGTGATGGTACAGTTTGTGGTTATGGAAGACGGTAAGCTGAGCCGGATTAAGGTGTTACGGGGCGCTGACCCTTTGCTGGATGAAGAGGCGGTACGTGTGGTAAAAGCAATGCCTGCATGGACTCCGGGAATGGTGGGCGACAAGAATGTCAAGGTTCAGTACACTATTCCTATTGCGTTCAACTTGAGAAATACGTCAAAGACGCTTCGGGCGGGAGTTGTCATCCCTAAGGGACAGGCTGTGAAGAACAAAAAACTACAGGGAGTATGGCAGTTGTGCGTCACTGTAGGGGAAGGAGAAGACTACACTCTGTCATTGCTTCCACTCTTGAAAATCTTATCGAAAAACAAGACGTTTATGAACATCATTTGTGAAACGGGGATGGGAAAGTCATTGATATCTGCTCAAGGTAAGTATAAATGCAATTCAGATGGTTATGTGGAGAAATTGGAGAAATCATTGTATCACCAATTCCCGGCAGGGGCAAAGAATGAAATTCATGTGGAGTTCTTGCACGACAATCTGATAAAACTGACCTTTGAGCTTCCCGGTACGGGAAAAATGGGAATGGAATACTGGTACCGAGTTCCTGAATCGGACTTGTACAAATAGAGAATGAATTGAAGGAAAGCTGCCTGGATCAGAGCTGTATGCTAAATCATTCAGGCAGCTTCTTGTTTACCATTTTACCATGGGAACCGGTTCCTCCTTCAGGCAAGCCATGTATTTTTGGAGAATAATAGCAGGCTGATAAGACAGTTTCGCTTTACGCAAACCTTCGATGCCCAAGTCTTCCTCCCGGTTAATGTAAACATATTGCTCGGGGATATGGTTTGCAAACTCATAATTAATCATTGCGTAAGCCCCGTCGATATTGGTATCCGCTTTCTCCACATGCACCCCGAAAGTATTCTGGTTGATAGGCATGCCGAAAGTAAATGCGGCTATTTTTCCTTCTACATGGAGGATGCCGCCCGTCAGACCTAACTCGTTGAAGTTATGAAGGGCGTAGACCAGTGCACGACGCTCATTACCCGTGCCCTCATGTTCATCGCAGTTATTCGCCTTGCACCACTCTGCTTCCAAGTCCAGGCACTCCTGGATGCGGTCGGGAGTAATAGGAGTGTACTCATAACTATAAGTCCGTTTGAACTTGTTGATATGATTTCGTTTAGCTTGGAACTTCTTGCCTGCCAGAGTAGCGAGGTCGGTACGCAAGTAAAGGTAATCAGCGTAATCACGGTCTTCCGTAAATTGGAATTTACCCGGCATGAAATCCTCCAGCTCAGAGCACATCCCTGCACAAATGCCAAGTAGGCATAACGGTTCCCCTTCTCGGTGCGCATCTTCTATCAATGCTTCCAGCGCTTTGTTTAAGTCGCCGTTGCCGATGGGCATCATGTACACAAGTTCTTCTTTTGCCCAGAACTTCAACAACAGAAAATCGTCGAGGATGGCAAACTTCGTGTTATATAGAAAACGCCAACTACATAGGTTGGAGAATGACAGGTCACAATTCTGCCGGGGACTGTTTAATGTAAAGGGTGTAATGAGCTCCTTGTCTTTTAGCTCGATATCTTTAAATTGAATCATTATGTTCTTTTTATGTTGTTACATTTATAAATAACAAAAATAGAAAGATTTTGTTAGAGAAGTCCTAACAATCGTAAAATAGTTGGAGTTAATAGAGCCGTAAGAATTCCGTTCAAGGTCAATCCGAGACTGGCGAATGCGCCATATTTGCGGCTGATGTCCATCGCTGTTGAAGTTCCCACCGCATGGGCTGCCGCTCCCAGTGAAAGTCCTTGCGCCATCGGGCTGTCGATATGGGTCAGTTTCAAGGTTTTTACTCCGAGGATAGCACCAAGTAGGCCTACGCATACCACTACCGCCGCTGTCAGCGAGGGAATGCCACCCAAGGATTTGGTAACCTCCATGGCTATCGGGGTAGTTACCGATTTAGGCGCCAGCGAATATATGATTTCATCGGAAGCCCCCATCAACTTGGCTATCAGGACCACGGAAATCACACCCACAATGCAGCCCGCCAATTGGGATAGCAAAATGGGCAACAATTGTTTTTTGATAGTTTCCAGTTGCAGATACAGGGGAACTCCCAGCGCCACCACGGCAGGTTTCAACCAGAACTCTATCAGATGTCCCCCTTTGTTATAAGTATCATAACTGATATTTGCCGTTTTCAGGAAAATGATAAGTATGGCGATGGTGAGCAGTATGGGGTTGAGTAGCATGATTCCCGTCTTCTTCTGCAATAACTTTGCCAGGAAGAACACCCCGAATGTGACAGCGAGCAGGAAAAATTCATTTTCTAAGAAGCTCATTTGATTTTACGTGTTAATTGGTGAACCCAGCCGGTGACGACGAGGACTAAGATAGTACTGACTAATGATGCGATGACAATCGGCCAGAATTCTGCGGCGATAATGTCGAAATAGAGCATCAGCGCCACGCCGGGCGGAATGAAGAAGAACCCCAGGTTGGCAACCAGAAAGTCGGACATCCCTTGCACCCAGTGCAGTTTTATCCAACCTAATTTCAGAAAAAGTGTGAGCAGCAGCATCCCGATGATACTCGAGGGGAGCTTGATGCCCGTGAGGAAAACAATCAGTTCCCCCAAGGCTAAACAGCCGAAGAGGATGGCACATTGACGAATCATATTGCTAATACCTATTACGTTGTATATTGAAAACGCTGCAAAGGTAGGTATTCTCAAGATTGCTTGTTACGTTGATGGGGATATTTCTTGGGAATGGAGGAGAAAAAGAAGTTTTATTTGTTGGTGTTTCATGTTTTCAACTCCTGACATCCCCGTTATAACCGGGGATGCAGGCGAAAGGTGAATGGGTGGACAAAATGCTTTCAAATCGCCCGTTTTACTGACACTCTTGTTTTTTTTAACTCCGAAATAGAACGAAAAAAACCGATTTGAAGCATAAATATGCGGCGTCTTTACCGAATATCCACTGGTTTTATGCTTCCCGAAGGAGGGATATTAACTTCCCACACGAGAGATGTTAACTTCCCACACGAGAGATGTTAACTTCCCACGCGAGAGATGTTAACTTCCAGCGTGAGGGATATTAACTTCCCTCACCGGAAAGATGGACATTTCTCCTGAAAACATCCTTTTTTTCCCGTGAAGAGAGCGATTTTGCATGGACAGCCGGCTATATCCCATCTATTGGAGTTGTACATATTCTTGTATTCTACTGCTCATGAGGAAGATATGGATTTTCGTTCGCGAATTTTCACTCGCACCCGCCTACGGGTGGAAATACGCGATTCTGAGGATGCGGAAAATGCAAAGTGTCAAAAACAGTTCAGTGGAAATTTATCAATCTATATAAGAAAAAAAGCTATTTACAGTATAAGTTGAATAAATTCTCTGTATCTTTGTTGAAACATAACACATGGCGATGGGAAAATTTATCAATCCGTTCACCGATTACGGATTTAAGAAAATATTCGGACAGGAGATTTCCAAGGATTTGTTGATAGACTTCTTAAATGATTTGCTGAAGGGTGAACGTGTGATAACTGAACTCACATTCTTGAACAATGAACAACTGCCGGAGTATGAAGATGGCAGAGGTCTTATTTATGATATTTATTGTTCTACGGATACCGGTGAGAAGATTATTGTAGAAATGCAGAATAAATCGCAGTTGCGTTTTAAGGAACGTGCTCTTTATTATCTCTCCAACGCAATTGTGCAACAGGGAGAAAAAGGTACTGAATGGAAGTTTGAGATAAAGGCTGTGTATGGTGTTTTCTTTATGAACTTTTTATTCGACGACTGCGTTAAATTAAGAACAGACGTGATTCTTGCCGACCGTGAAACGGGGGAACAGTTTACTGACAGGATGCGTCAGGTGTTTATAGCTTTGCCGCTCTTCAAAAAAGAAGAAGATGAGTGTGAAAATGATTTTGAACGTTGGATATATACATTGAAGAATATGGAGACACTGAAACGAATGCCATTCAAGGCCCGCAAGGCAGTCTTCGAGAAACTGGAAGAAATTGCCGATGTGGCTTCTCTAAGTAAAGAGGAGCGTAAACGTTATGAGAATAGCGTAAATGTATATCGTACCCATCTGTGTGTGTTGGATGCGGCAGAGCAGGAAGGGCTGGAGAAAGGTATGAAGGAAGGACTGGAGAAAGGAATGAAGGAAGGGCTGGAGAAAGGAATGAAGAAAGGGCTGGAGAAAGGAATAGAGGAAGGACTAAAACAGGGACGAGAAGAAGAAAGACTTTTTAATGCCCGTAAGATGAAAGAGCGTGGCTATCCTTTGACAGATATTGAGGACATTACAGGACTTTCTGAATCTGAAATCGCTGCATTATAAATTACTTTCTCAATCTCTTGTACAAGCGGGTTGATAAATCAGCTCGAATGGAGTGTTAAATATTATAATAATTAGGTTCCTCTCAATAAATATCACCGAATTTGCAATGTGTATATTGCAAAATTGTGTACTTTTGCGGCGTGAATAACACGAACTACCGATTCTTATACACAATTAAAATATCATGCAAAGATTAATTAACGAAATTCTTGAGCGTGCGAAAGCCAATCGCCAACGCATTGTTCTTCCCGAAGGTACGGAAGAACGTACTTTGAAAGCAGCCAATCAAATTTTGACTGACGGTATTGCAGACCTGATTCTTTTAGGTAATCCTGCAGAAATCAACGCTTGTGCAACGGAGTGGGGACTTGGTAATATCTCCAAGGCAACCATCATCGATCCTGAAAACAATCCGAAACAGGAAGAATATGCACAGTTGTTGTTCGAGCTGCGTAAGAACAAGGGGATGACTATTGAGGAAGCTCGTAAACTGACGACCAACCCGCTTTATCTGGGCTGTTTGATTATCAAGAATGGTGACGCTGACGGCCAGTTGGCCGGTGCACGCAATACTACCGGTGACGTACTTCGTCCGGCTTTGCAGATTATCAAGACCGCTCCGGGCATCACTTGTGTTTCGGGCGCGATGTTGCTGCTGACTCATGCTCCTGAATATGGCAAGAACGGTATCCTCGTGATGGGTGACGTTGCTGTTACTCCGGTGCCCGATGCCGCCCAGTTGGCACAGATTGCCGTTTGCACGGCACGTACTGCCAAAGCGGTTGTAGGCATGGATCCTAAGGTTGCAATGCTCAGCTTCTCTACCAAAGGTTCGGCAAAACACGAAGTGGTTGACAAAGTGGTAGAAGCTTTGAAGATTGCCAAGGAAATGGCTCCCGATATCGCTATCGACGGTGAATTGCAGGCTGATGCCGCTTTGGTTCCCGAAGTAGGTGCCAGCAAAGCTCCGGGTTCGGCCATCGCAGGTAATGCCAATGTGCTGATTGTTCCGAGCCTTGAGGTAGGAAACATCTCTTATAAGTTGGTACAACGCTTGGGACATGCAGATGCCGTAGGCCCGATTTTGCAAGGTATTGCCCGCCCGGTAAACGACCTGTCTCGCGGTTGCTCCATCGAAGATGTATATCGTATGATTGCGATTACCGCCAATCAGGCTATTGCTGCTAAAAACGCCAAATAACTTTAAATCAGATATAATATGAAAGTTTTAGTATTGAACTGCGGTAGCTCGTCCATTAAATATAAATTGTTTGATATGGACCACAAGGAGGTTATCGCTCAGGGTGGTATTGAAAAAATTGGTTTGAAAGGCTCTTTCCTGAAATTGACTTTGCCCAATGGCGAGAAGAAAATCCTGGAAAAAGATATACCTGAACATACTGTAGGCGTAGAGTTTATCCTGAACACTTTGATTAGCCCCGAATATGGCGCCATCAAGTCTCTGGATGAGATTAACGCTGTCGGTCACCGTATGGTGCACGGAGGAGAGAAGTTCAGCGAATCGGTATTGCTGGATAAGGAAGTGCTGGATGCATTTACTGCTTGCAACGACCTGGCTCCGCTCCACAATCCTGCTAACTTGAAGGGTGTGAATGCCGTTGCGGCTATCTTGCCCGATGTTCCGCAGATTGGCGTATTTGATACCGCTTTCCATCAGACAATGCCCGACTACGCATATATGTATGCTGTTCCTTACGAATTGTATGAGAAATATGGTGTTCGCCGTTATGGTTTCCACGGAACTTCTCACCGTTATGTGTCCAAGCGCGTATGTGAATTTCTGGGTGTTCAGCCCGAAGGAAAGAAAATCATCACTTGCCACATTGGTAACGGTGGTTCCATTTCTGCTATTAAAGATGGTAAATGCGTAGATACCAGCATGGGTTTGACTCCGCTGGAAGGATTGATGATGGGAACTCGCAGCGGTGATATCGATGCAGGTGCCGTGACGTTCATCATGGAAAAGGAAAACCTCGATGCAAACGGCGTGTCCAATCTCCTGAACAAGAAGAGCGGTGTGCTCGGCGTTTCAGGCGTATCCAGCGATATGCGTGAACTGGAAGCTGCCGTAGCTGCCGGTAACCCGAAGGCTATCTTGGCGGAAAAGATGTACTTCTATCGCATTAAGAAATATGTAGGTGCTTACGCTGCCGCTTTGGGTGGTGTGGATATCATCGTGTTTACGGGCGGTGTTGGCGAGAACCAATGCAATTGCCGTAGCGAGGTATGCGAAGGACTGGAGTTCATTGGTATCAAGGTGGATGCTGAAAAGAATAAAGTTCGCGGTGAAGAAGCCGTTATCTCAGCAGATGACTCCAAAGTGAAAGTTGTTGTTATCCCGACAGATGAAGAATTGATGATTGCTTCGGATACAATGGCTATCCTGAACAAATAATCATTCGGAGAGGATTTATTCGTAACTGTAATTTTATATGAAAGCCGGAGGCAGATAAAACTTGCCCTTCGGCTTTTTGTTTTTAACGAATTCTTCGTTTCTGTATGATTTAAAAATCTTATCTTTGTTAATCTTTAGAAGACAAATGCTATAAACTTTAAATAATTAATTTATGAGACGATTAATCTACGCATTGTTTTTTGTGCTGTTTGCGGGTATGGGTTATGCCCAACAGGCAAAGTACGTATTTTATTTCATTGGTGATGGAATGGGAGTAAATCAGGTGAACGGTACGGAAATGTACCTGGCGGAACAGGAAGGACGTATCGGGGTGAAACCGCTCTTGTTTACCACATTTCCGGTAGGCACTATGGCCACTACTTTTTCTACCACTAATTCTGTAACGGACTCTTCAGCAGCAGGTACGGCTCTTGCTACCGGTGAAAAGACATACAATGGCGCCATCGGCATGGACGATAACAAGAATGTTTTGCAGACGGTTGCCGAAAGAGCGAAGAAAGCGGGAAAGAAAGTCGGCGTAACTACCAGTGTCAGTGTAGACCATGCTACTCCGGCAGCGTTCTATGCTCATCAGCCCAGTCGTAATATGTATTATGAAATTGCCCTCGACTTGCCGAAGGCTAATCTGGACTTCTATGCAGGCGGCGGTTTCCTGAAACCTACCACGACTGCCGATAAGAAGGAAGCTCCGAGCATCTTCCCTATTATAGAAGAAGCGGGATATACCATTGCCAGAGGACTGGATGAGTACAAAGCCAAGGCGGCAGATGCAAAAAAGATGGTTCTTATCCAGGAGAAAGGTGCAAACCCTTCTTGTCTGCCATACGCCATCGACCGCAAGGAAGGTGACCTGACTTTGGCGCAGATTACGGAAAGCGCCATTTCTTTCTTGACAAAGGGAAACAACAAAGGTTTCTTCCTGATGGTAGAGGGCGGAAAAATTGACTGGGCATGCCATGGCAACGACCCTGCTACCGTTTTTGAGGAAGTAATTGATATGGATAATGCCGTTAAGGTGGCTTACGAATTCTATAAGAAGCATCCGAAGGAAACTTTGATTGTTGTGACGGCCGACCACGAAACCGGTGGATTGGGACTGGGTACTACGAAATATGAACTGTTCCTGAAAGCTTTGGCTAATCAGAAACTGTCTCAGGACATGTTGTCCAAAGCTATCTCGGATTTGCGTAAGGCAAAAGGTAACAAAGTGTCTTGGGAAGAGGTGAAAGAATTGCTTGGTGATAAAATGGGCTTTTGGAAAACTCTGCCTTTGTCTTGGGAACAAGAAAAGATGCTTCGTGATGAATACGAAAGCTCATTCGTGAAGAATAAGGTTGTTTTTGAGGAAAGCCTTTATGCCAAGACCGAACCCTTGGCTGCCGTTGCCAAGAAAGTGATGAGCCAGATAGCTATGGTGGGCTGGACAAGTCCGAATCATACAGCGGGATATGTTCCTGTATTTGCGGTAGGTGCAGGTTCCAATCTGTTTGTCGGTAAGATGGATAATACGGAAATACCGAAACGCATTGCGAAAGCGGCAGGTTACAAATAAATCTTTTAAAAGATATTACCTTATAAAAAACGGAGCGTACCGGGTTATTCCCCAATACGCTCCGTTTCTGTTATTCCAAATCTTTCTTGATTATCTCGTCCATTTCTTTGATAAGTTTCTTCCGTTCTTTTGCGGATTTCACTTTCTTTTCTTTATACCCGAGGTCGGTACGTTCGGAAATCTCTTCGCTCCATTCCTCAAATTCATTCTTTGCCGGACGTCCGTTGGGGTCTATATTTTCTTCGGCAATAGAATCATGTCTATAAATCATATCATCCATAACAATGTCGTTTAAGCGGTTATGATGATATTACAAGTTTCCGGCAAAAAGGTTTCGGGGATTTGTTCTTTTTTACAATCATTCATATTCCTTGGTGAAACCGTTTTACAGCTTTGTCTCTCCTTCGATAAATTCTTCCAGGAACAGATTTTCACCATCAAACACGGCGTATGAGAAGTAATTAATCCAATCGCCCAGGATGACGACACGGGCAGTGGCGCTCAACATCAAGTCCAGCTCTATGTGCCGATGTCCGTAGATAAAGAAATTGATATTCGGATGGCTTTTCAGATACTCCTTTGTGTAGAGTACCAGATGTTCGTTATTCTCACCCATATACTCCGGTTCTTTGCCATTCACGCGTTTCAGGCGACTGTGTTTTGCCCATGTCAATCCCAACTCCACGCTCCAGCGGGGGTGCAGGGCGGAGAACAACGTTTGGAGCGAACGGCTGTGAAACATGGCGCGCAAGAGTTTGAACTTCTTGTCCGGGTCGCCCAAACCGTCTCCGTGTGCCAGGTAGAACTCCTTGCCGTATATCTCTGTAGTAAGCGCTTCCCGATGGATGATGACGCCGCATTCTTTAGCTAGGTAATCACCGCACCAGATGTCGTGGTTACCCGTGAAAAAGTGCACTTCCACCCCCATATCCGTCAGTTCGGACAGCTTTCCGAGGAACCGGGTATATCCCTTGGGCACTACCATGCGGAACTCATACCAGAAATCAAACATGTCTCCCAGTAGATATACGGCGGAAGCCTTGTGCTTGATGCTATCTAGGAAGTTGACTAACCGGCGTTCCTGTGTCCGTCCGTGTTCAATGGCACGCGAGCCCAGATGGGCGTCTGAAAGGAAATATACGTTCTTCATTTATCAACTATCCGTTATTTAGAGAAATCCAAGTTCCAGTTTGGCTTCTTCACTCATCATATCTTTGTCCCACTCGGGTTCGAATACCAGGTTGATGGTAGCCGAGGTAACTCCGTCAATAGACTCGACTTTTTGACGGACATCCTCCATAATAAAGTCTGCCGCCGGACAATTAGGGGCGGTCAGGGTCATATCTATATTGGCGTCTCCATTGTCGGAAACATCAATTTTATAGATGAGTCCCAAGTCGTAGACGTTCACCGGTATCTCAGGGTCGTATACGGTCTTGAGCATGGATACGATTTTTTCTTCTATTTCAAATTTGGTCATATTCGTACGGTTTCTTGGTTTAGCGTAGCAAATCTAAAGATTTTAATTGAAACGGCAATAACTTAAAGTGATAATATCCCTTGATCGTTGAAACTGTAATATCTGCCGTCCGTTATGATAACATGGTCAATGAGCCGTATGTTCATGGTTTGAGCCCCTTTCTGTACGAGCTGTGTCAACCGCTTGTCCTCTTGGCTGGGTTGCGGATTGCCAGAGGGATGGTTGTGAATCAGTGAAAGTTGTGTGGCTCGTTGCAGCAAGGCTTCGCGCAATATGCTGCGCACATCGGCAGTGGTCTGGTCTATACCGCCCCGGCTGATGCGGACTTTGTCAATCACCCGTGTTGCTTGGTTCAGCAACAATACCCAGAATTCTTCCTGCGCAAGGTCGCACATCAGCGGATGAAAGAGTTCGTAGATATCTTGCGATGAGCGGATGACCGCCCGTTCGGAGTGTTCCTGAAGTTTTCTTCGTTTACCCAGTTCCAGTGCCGCCATGATGGTGACGCTCTTGGCCGGTCCCAGTCCCTTGAAACGAGAGAAGTCCCGTACCTCCCACTTTCCCAGCCGGTTTAAATCGTTGTTACAGCTGGCAAGTGTCCGTTGCATCAGGGTCACTGCGCTTTCCTCCGTATTGCCTGAACCGATAAGTATGGCAAGCAGTTCCGCATCACTCAGTGCCTCAGCACCTTTCTGCATCATCTTTTCCCGGGGACGGTCTTCTGCTGCCCACTGGTTGATATTCAGTTTGTTCATTAGTTTGTTTGTCTTTCGCTCTCTCGCTTGCTTTTTTCTTTCTTTCTTCCCCTTTTCGTTCTCCTTACTTAGTAAAAGTCCCCCTTACTTATAAAAGTTCTTCTTAAAAGCCTCGAACTCGTCTTTCCCAAGCACACAACGGTTCCACCAAGCCCTCCAGAACCCTGTTCCATATCCGATAAGTTGTATGAAGGAGGCAGCGATAGAATAAACCCCGATACGTAAACTATGGTTTTGCAGGGCAGAGTCCAGGCAAACCAGCAGGGCGTATAAGATGATTGGCGTCAAGCTGTAAAGGCAGAAAGGTGTTCCCAGTAGCAGCAATGCTACTCCCAATGTAAAAGCGGCAGGTAGCAAATGAACGATTTTCAGTGACTCGGGATATCTCTTGTATAGGTTGATGCGGGCTATTCCCGAGTTATGCACTTGTTTGAAGAACTTCTTCAAATCCGTCCGGCGTTTATGATAGACCCATGCACCGGGAAACAGCCTGCATTTGTATCCTCCTTTGAAGATGCGGATGCTGAAATCTATATCTTCGCCGAAACGCATCTTGGAGAAACCGCCCAACGCTTCATACACTTGGCGGCATACTCCCATATTGAAACTTCGCGGATAGAACTTGTCCATCTTCTTTTTCCCTCCGCGAATACCTCCCGTTGTAAAGAAAGAAGTCATGGAGTAGTTGATGGCTTTCTGTATGTCCGTAAAGGAGGAATGTGCGCGATCCGGCCCGCCGAAGGCATCGGCAGGTTCTTTTTGCAGTTCTTCTTCTACTGCCGCAAAATATCCTTCGGGCAAGATACAGTCGGAATCCAATATAATCAGATAATCCCCTTTGCTCCTTTCAGCTCCGTAGTTTCGTGTTTGTCCGGGACCGGAATTGGGCTTACTATAATAATGTATTTCCAACTTCCCCTGGTACTGTTCTACAACCTCCTTACAAGGAATGGAAGAACCGTCTTCTACAACAACAACCTCAAAGTCCTTGAAACTTTGCGTAGTCAGGCTTTCCAGCAGTTCATTCACCTCATCAGGACGATTATATACGGGGATAATGACGGAATATCTCATAACGTCTGTTTCAATTATTCGTTTTCAATGACAAAGATACATCTAATTATGCAATCCTTCTTTAATTTATGTGAGTTATTCTTTTCAACAATGCACATAGATGCGAACTCGGTATAAGGGATAACTCCTTATTATGGGTTTTGAATTGAATGACAAAAGAATTATTTTTAGACATAAGAACAAAAGAACATATTCACTAAATGATATAATCTGTGTTTTCTTATTTGTCCTTTTGTTCTTATGGCTGAAAAAGGATATTCTGTTTAGTTCATGTTCATTCTGTTATGTTTTGAATTTTATATCGAACTCACGTTACATTACTCAACTCGAGTATGCTCACTATTAAGTATGTTTATGCTAATAGCTACTGTCCGCCCCTTGATTTTCTTCTGCTCAGCCCTAAGTTTCCTTCTACTTACCTTTGTAGTTTATTATCGGTTCACTTAAGTGAATCGATTAGTTTACATCAGTGAACATGTCTGTTTACAGTAATGAACAAATCAATTCACTTAAGTGAACCGATAACAAACTACAGGGCTGAACAAAAGAAAACTTAGGGTTGAACAAGAGAAAACCTGGTGCTGAACAGAAACCATCAGAGGGGTGAACGGAAGTACTCTAAGGGAAATGCCCCTTCCGCATGTTGAAAGAATGATATAAAAAAGCAGCCTGTCCGTGGTTGGGACAGGCTGCCTGTATATAAATGATGGAAGGGTAAACTTCTTATGCCTTTACGCGGCCAACGTAAGAACCGTCACGAGTGTCGATTTCAATAGTTTCGCCTTCGCTGATGAACAGCGGAACACGTACAGTTGCACCGGATTCTACGGTAGCGGGTTTCAGTGTGTTGGTTGCAGTATCGCCCTTCAAGCCGGGTTCGGTATAAGTAATCTTCTGTACGACCTTTACAGGTACGTCAGCGTAAAGCACAGTTTCAGTAGTGGCATCAGAAACCACATCTACAATCATACCTTCGAGCAGGAAGTCAACGCCGTTAATCAGGTCATGAGCGATAGGAATTTGGTCGAAAGTTTCCTGGTTCATGAATTGATAGTTGTCACCATCATGATAGAGGTATTGGTGAGGACGGCGTTCCACGCGTACGTCTTCCAGCTTTTCACCGATGTTGAAACGACGTTCGAGTACGTAGCCGTTTACCACATCTTTCAGTTTGGTACGCATGAAAGTATTACCTTTTCCCGGCTTCACATGCAGGAAGTCAATACAGAAATACAACTTGCCATCCATACGGATGCAAGTTCCGATTTTAATGTCTTGGGCATTAATCATAACTTAATAGTCTTTATATTATTGTAATTTATTAGTTCTCTGTCGCTTCTTAGCGAGTGCAAAAGTAATGGAAATCGGTAAAAAACACAAAAACTTTTGAGATAAAATGAGTTATCTCTTGGTTATTTTAGAAAAAGTATCTATTTTTGCAGCCCGATTACGTGGAATAATAACATAAAACAAGATACAGTAATGAAAAGAACATTTCAACCCTCTAACAGAAAGAGAAAAAACAAACACGGATTCCGTGAGAGAATGGCAACAGCTAATGGTCGCAGAGTATTAGCGTCGCGTCGTGCTAAAGGCAGAAAGAAACTGACTGTTTCTGACGAATACAACGGAGTGAAGGCATAAGCCTCTTTCGTGTAATACAGAATAAGAGAGCCGCAAAAGACAAAATTTGTCTTTTGCGGCTTTTCTTATAGCTGAAAATTGTATCTTTGCTCCCAAATACATGTGGATATGACTATAAAAGAGTTTTTTTCTTTCCGACAGAACAAATTCTTCTGGGTAAACATCGTAGCGATGGTCATCGTTGTCGCTGCATTGGTGTTTGGCGCACTGAAGGGAGTAGACATATATACCCGCCACGGTGAGGCGGTAGTAGTGCCCGATGTAAAAGGCATGGGAGTGGGGGAAGCCGAGAAAATATTCCGTAACCGGGGATTGAGTTGCGTGGTTTCCGACTCTTCATACGTCAAAAACCAACCTGCCGGTTGCATTCTGGAATATAATCCGGGCGCCGGGCAGAAAGTGAAAGAAGGACGTACCATCTACCTTACTATAAATACGCTCGACGTTCCTTTGCAGGTGGTTCCCGATGTGGCGGACAACAGTTCA
This sequence comes from uncultured Bacteroides sp., assembly GCF_959029255.1. Classification (GTDB taxonomy): domain Bacteria; phylum Bacteroidota; class Bacteroidia; order Bacteroidales; family Bacteroidaceae; genus Bacteroides. Next base: position 67,622 of record NZ_CAUFUE010000021.1, read on the forward strand.
TTGCGTCAGGCGGAAGCCCGCATCCTGGCATCGGGCTTCAAACTGAGTGAAATTCAGTACGTATCGGGTGAAAAGGACTGGGTATATGGAGTGAAATATAACGGCAGGCAGCTCACTATCGGCGAGAAGGTTCCCGTCGGCGCCACCTTGACCTTGATGGTGGGCGATGGCGGTGCACTTCCGCAGGATACCGACTCCTTGGGAGTGGATGGTTCCGGGAATGCCGAAACCGTAACTCCATCTGAAGACTCTGCCGTCGACGAATCCTGGTTTTAATCAGTTGATAGTTAGTAGCTAATAGTTGATAGTTAATATGTGATAGTTAGAGTAACTCCAATCGTAAATCGTCAAATCGTAAATACAGTAATGATAGAGGAATTGCCCGATGATATAGTGAATGATGACTTGGACGACATAGAACCCGTCGGTGATGAGGCGCAGCTTTATGAACACTTCCGTGTGGTGGTGGACAAAGGGCAGGAGATGATGCGTGTGGACAAATATCTGTTCGACCGTCTGACGAATGCTTCGCGTAACCGTATACAGAAAGCCGCCGAAGCAGGTTTTGTGATGGCAAACGGCAAACCGGTGAAGAGTAGTTATAAGGTGAAGCCGATGGATGTAATCACGGTAATGATGGATCGCCCGCGTTACGAAAACGAAGTAATTCCCGAAGATATTCCTCTAAACATCGTCTATGAAGATAAGTATCTGATGGTTGTCAACAAGCCTGCCGGACTGGTAGTGCATCCGGGGCACGGCAATTATCACGGTACGCTTGTCAATGCCATTGCTTGGCACATGAAAGATAATCCCGATTACGATGCCAACGACCCCCACGTCGGGTTGGTACATCGCATCGATAAAGATACCTCCGGCTTGCTGGTGATTGCCAAAACACCTGATGCCAAGACTCATCTCGGTCTTCAATTTTTCAATAAGACAACGAAACGCAGATACAATGCCCTCGTCTGGGGTAATGTGGAGCAAGACGAAGGAACTGTTGTGGGCAACATCGGCCGCAGCCCTAAAGACCGCATGCAGATGACCGTCCTGCCTGACGACCAGGGTAAGCATGCCGTCACCCACTATCGGGTACTGGAGCGTTTGGGATACGTCACCCTTGTGGAATGTATTCTTGAAACGGGACGTACCCACCAAATCCGTGTGCACATGAAGCACATCGGCCATATCCTTTTCAATGATGAACGCTACGGTGGGCATGAAATCCTGAAAGGAACCCACTTCGCTAAATACAAACAATTTGTAAATAATTGCTTTGACACCTGTCCACGGCAGGCATTACATGCCATGACGCTGGGGTTTGTGCATCCCGTCACCGGCGAAGAGATGTACTTCACTTCGGAACTGCCTGATGACATGACCCGGTTGATAGATAAGTGGAGAAGTTATATCAGTAACAGAGAATTAGAATGAAACGCACAATCGCTATCGTATGTGGAGGGGATACCTCCGAATTTCATGTTTCCTTGCGCAGCGCGCAGGGCATCTACTCCTTCATCGATAAGGAGAAATACACATTGTATATTGTCGAAATGCACGGACTTGACTGGCATATCCAACTTCCTGACGGAACAAAGGCCGTCGTTGACCGCAATGATTTCAGTTTCTGCAAGGATGGCAAGAAGGTAACTTTCGATTTTGCCTATATCACCATTCATGGCACTCCGGGTGAAGACGGACGTTTGCAGGGCTATTTCGATATGCTGCATATCCCGTATTCTTGTTGTGGTGTGCTCGCTGCGGCGCTTACATACGATAAGTTTGCCTGCAACCAGTATCTCAAAGCGTTTGGTGTACGCATAGCCGACTCTTTGTTGCTTCGCACGGGGCAGAATGTCTCTGACGAAGATGTAATCGAGAAAATCGGCTTGCCTTGTTTCGTCAAGCCCAATCTCGGTGGCTCCAGTTTCGGTGTGACGAAGGTAAAGACTAAAGAAGAGATACAACCCGCCATTGCCAAAGCCTTTGAAGAGGCCCAGGAGGTGCTTGTTGAAGCCTTTATGGATGGTATGGAATTGACGTGCGGCTGTTATAAAACAAAAGATAAGTCCGTTGTGTTTCCTATAACGGAGGTGGTGACGCACAACGAATATTTCGATTATAAGGCAAAGTATAATGGTGAGTCAGACGAAATCACCCCGGCACGTATCTCCGATGCGTTGACCGGCCGGGTTCAGAAACTGACTTCCGCCATTTACGACATTCTTAAAGCTTCCGGCATCATCCGTGTGGATTACATCATCACCGAAGGCGAGAAAATCAACTTGCTCGAAGTGAACACTACCCCCGGTATGACTGCCACCAGCTTCATCCCCCAGCAAGTGCGTGCGGCAGGAATGGATATTAAAGATGTGATGACAGATATTATAGAAAACAAAATGAGAGATAAGGTATGAGGAATAACTTATACTTTATGCCTCATAATTAATACTTAAACTAACATGGAATTTGATGAAATCCGTCCTTATCATGACGAGGAACTTCCTCAAATCTTTGAGGAGTTGATTGCCGACCCGGCATTCCGGCAGGTGGTTTCTACCGTTGTTCCCGGTGTGCCTTTCGAGATGTTGGCACAGAAAATGCGTGCTTGTAAAACGAAGTTGGATTTTCAGAAAGCCTTCTGTTACGAGCTTTTGTGGAAGTTGGCAAAAGAGGCTACGGATGGATTGACGCTGAATCATTCGGCTCTGCCGGACAAGAAAGCGGCTTATACCTATATATCCAATCATCGTGACATTATTCTCGACTCCGGTTTCCTGTCTATCTTATTGGTAGACCAGGGAATGGATACCGTGGAGATAGCTATCGGGGATAATCTGCTTGTCTATCCGTGGATTAAGAAGTTTGTGCGCGTCAACAAATCTTTCATTGTTCAACGTGCGTTGACTATGCGCCAGATGCATGAATCTTCCGCCCGCATGTCCCGTTATATGCACTACACCATCAGTGAGAAAAAGCAATCCATCTGGATTGCGCAGCGCGAAGGACGCGCCAAAGACTCCAACGACCGCACGCAGGACAGTGTGCTCAAGATGTTGGCCATGGGCGGCGAAGGGGATATCGTGGACCGCTTGATGGAACTCAACATTGCTCCGCTTGCCATTTCCTACGAATACGACCCTTGTGACTTCCTGAAAGCCCAGGAGTTTCAGTTGAAGAGGGATAATCCCGAATATAAAAAGACTACTGCGGACGACTTGAAGAATATGCAGACCGGTCTGTTCGGCTACAAAGGGCGCGTGCACTTCCAGACGGCTACCTGCATCAATGATGTGCTTTCCCGGATAGACCGTTCCCTTTCGAAGCAAGAATTGTTTGCCAGCCTGTCTGCATTGATAGATAAGCGTATCCATGCCAATTATCGCATGTATCCCAATAACTATGTGGCTCACGACCTTCTTTCGGAAGATAATACGTATGCCGGACACTATACGGAGGAAGACAAGCAACGTTTCATCGCTTATCTCAACCAACAGTTGGAGCGCATTGACATTCCCGGCAAGGATGTCCCCTTCCTGCGTGAAAAGTTGTTGTTGATGTATGCCAATCCCTTGAAGAACTACTTGGCGGCAACAAACTAAGTCTTGGTGAAACAACATTGAATGACTATTTAAAAAGAAAATATGATAAGAGGTAAGTATTGCTGGTTGCTTTTTACTTTGCTGGTTTTCTTGTTGACGTCTTGCGGAGACGACGATTACCACTATCCTTCCGTGAAGTTGGAATTCCTGACTGCCTTTTCCGGTTCGGATGGTAGTCTGCAATCTGTCCTGACTGATGAAGGAGAGCAATATCCGGTGCTGGAGAATGCGTCGAAACTAACAATTGACCCCAATTCTTTTGTACGCATAGTCAGCAATTACGAACCGGTAAAAGCTGCCGATGGTGTTGCCGGAGTAAAGCTGTATGCTGCTTTAGGTACGATTTCTCCTTTTCCGCTTCCTGCCGACAAGTTTGAGGATGGCGTAAAGACCGATCCGGTGGAGTTGCAGAGTATTTGGATGGGGATTGATTATCTGAACCTTTTGTTAGGTATCAAAGCGCAGGATGGTAAACATCTGCTTCATTTTATAGAAGATGAAGTGGTGAAAGACAAGTCGACCGGGCTGGTCAACGTGCATCTGACGCTTTATCACGATGCCGCTAATGACGTTCTTGCTTATACCAAGCGTGCATACGTTTCCGTCCCACTGTGGCAATATGCCGAAGAGGGAGTGAAGAAGGTAGCGGTTACTATGGATATAAATACCTATTCGGGTGAAACAAAAACGTATCAATTTGAGTACTTACCTAAAAACTAAAAGCATAATCTGATGAAAACAATCCTAGCAGGCATTTGCCTATTCTTTTCAACCCTTTTCTCCTGTCAGCAGAAAGGAGGAGACTTCAAGACTGTCACGGTTGATGAATTCGCCGGGCTGATAGCCAATCCCGAAGTGCAACGCCTGGATGTGCGTACCGTTGCCGAATATTCCGAAGAACATATTCCCGGCAGTATCAACATCAATGTGCTGGATGAACAGTTTGCCGCTGTGGCCGACTCTACACTTCAGAAAGATAAGCCCGTCGCTCTTTACTGCCGCAGTGGCAAGCGCAGCAAGAAAGCGGCCGACATCCTGAGCAAGAAAGGCTATACGGTCTATGACCTTGCTACCGGGTTTAATGGATGGAAAGCGGCTAAAAAAGAAACCGAGAAATAAATGATAATTTACCGGCGTAGCGCCGGAGCAGGTTTTCCTTTCGGATGGGGTATTTTCAGACGCGGATGACGCAGATTTTAAGGCTGCGCTGTGTCTTTGATTTTTTCGACGCGGATTTAGCGGATTAAGCTGATTAAGTTGATTTTTTACTTTGTTGCTACTACTAAAAGAATCTGCGTCATCTGTGTCATCTGCGTCTGAAAAATTAAAATCCGCTTAATCCGCTAAATCCGCGTCGAAAAAATTAAAACCTCTGTGACCTCTGTGTCCTCTGTGGTGAAAGAAAAATCACCAGTTGCATTTATATCAGTTGCGCCATCATCCGAAGGGAAACTTTGTTCCGGCGCTACGCCGGTAAATTCCCATTTATATTCCTTCAATCAGACGTTTCAGCACCACCGTTGCCGAAATTTCCCTATTCGCGGCTTCCGGTATGACGATTGATTGGGGACTTTCTATGACATCATCCGTCACAATCATATTGCGGCGTACCGGCAGGCAGTGCATAAAGTAGGCATTGTTGGTTACAGCCATCTGCCGCTTTCCTACTGTCCATGCGCGGTCTTTACTTAAAATCTGACCGTAGTTGTCTCCCGTATAAGCTGCCCAGTTCTTGGCGTAAACAAAGTCGGCGCCTTCAAAGGCTTTCATCTGGTCGTATTCCACACGGGCATTCCCTACGAACTTCGGATCGAGCTCATAACCTTCCGGATGTGTAATCACAAAATCATAATCTGTTGCGTTCATCCACTCCGCAAACGAGTTCGGAACAGCCTGTGGCAATGGACGAGGATGCGGGGCCCAACTCATAACAACCTTCGGGCGGGCAGTCTTCTTGTATTCCTCAATGGTGATGAGGTCTGCAAAACTTTGCAGCGGATGGCGTGTGGCAGCTTCCATAGAGAAAACCGGACGACCCGAATATTGGATGAATTGATTTAGAATTACTTCATTATAATCATATTCTTTATTCTCGAAGCGTGCAAATGAACGGACACCTATTACATCGCAATAGCAACCCATCACCGGAATAGCTTCCAATAAATGTTCCGGCTTGTCACCGTCCATGATGACGCCACGTTCTGTTTCCAGTTTCCAGGCACCTTGGTTGATGTCGAGTACCATAACATTCATACCCAGATTGAGGGCAGCTTTCTGTGTGCTGAGACGGGTACGCAGACTGGAGTTAAAGAATATCATCATCAACGTTTTGTTACGTCCCAGTTCCACATATTTGAAGCGGTCTTTCTTTATTTCGAATGCTTCATCCAGTGCAGCTTTCAGGTTACCTATGTCCTGCACACATGTAAATTTCTTCATACCTTTTATATTTACGATTTAACGATTTACGATTTACGATTGAAAATACTTCATTCTTCATTCTTCATTCTTCATTTTTCATTTTTAATTCCCCCTTATCTGTCCATCGCCTTCAATAATCCACTTATACGTCGTGATTTCCTCCAACGCCATCGGGCCGCGTGCGTGCAGCTTTTGTGTACTGATACCGATTTCGGCGCCCAAACCGAATTGCGCGCCGTCTGTGAAGGAAGTCGGAGCATTGACATATACACATGCCGCATCCACTTCCCGGCAGAATAAGGTAGAATGTTCTTTATTCTCGGTCACAATGCATTCGCTGTGCTTGGAACCGTATCTTTGTATATGCCTTATGGCCTCTTGGATACCACTTACCACTTTCACCGCCATCTTATAGTCCAGAAACTCACGGCCGAAGTCTTCCTCATCCGCCGGTTTCAGTAAATGTCCGGGATATTTCCCTTCTGCCAGTACCTTGTACGCAGAAGCATCGGCATACAAGGTGACATTGTGGTCAACCAGTAACCTGCAAAGCGCCGGAAGTTCCTCAATTCGTTCTGCATCTATCAGCAGGCAGTCCAGTGCATTGCATACACTGACACGGCGTGTCTTGGCGTTGTTGATGATAGCCGCCCCCTTTTCAGCATCCCCATAACGGTCGAAGTAAGTATGACAAACGCCTGCTCCGGTTTCAATGACGGGAATGGTAGCGTTCTGGCGTACAAAGTTAATAAGGCTGCTGCTGCCACGCGGAATAAGCAAGTCCACATATCCATTGGCATGTAGCAGTTCGGCAGTCGCTTCACGGTCGGCGGGAAGCAGCTCAACGATGTGCGGGTCTATATCGAATCTTTCGAGTACTTCATGTATCACACTGACAATGGCGCGATTGGAACAGTCTGCGTCACTTCCACCTTTCAGGATACAGGCATTACCGCTTTTCAAACAGAGTGAGAATACATCAAAGCTGACGTTGGGACGTGCTTCATAAATGATGCCGATAACACCGAAAGGCACACTTATTCTTTTTATCTTCAATCCGTTGGGAAGCTCGTTCTCTTTCAGGATGCGTCCCAGTGGTGAAGGTAGAGTCGCTACATTACGCGTATCGTCTGCAATACCTTGCAGACGCGATTCGGTCAACTTCAAACGGTCGTATTTCGGGTTGGACGGGTCCATCCGCTCCAGGTCTTTCCGGTTCTCGGCAAGGATAAAGTCCGCCTTCTTCTCGGCGGCATCAGCAACAGCCAATAATATCCGGTTGATTTCTTTGTCGCTCAGTGCCAACAGTTTGCGGCTGGCTTCTTGTACGGCGACAAATGTACTGTTCAAGTCCATCTCTTTGTGGTTTATAAATAGATTACTTCGCAAATGTAATGATTAAATCGACAATAATCACCTCGTTTCTTTGAAATGTATGATGCAGGAGTGGGGGCGTCGGACTTATTCTATATAAACTGAGCTTATTCTGTATAAGTTGAACTTATTCTATATAGAGATAATCGTAGTGAACCACCGGTTTCTTGCCATGCTTGCCCATGGCTTCACGCGCCTGGATGGAGTCACAGTTGGCTTTTCCCACGCCTATCGGGTTGCCTTCAAAGTCGATGATACGCACGATATCGTCCTTTTCAAATTCCCCCTTCACATCAATAATGCCGATAGGAAGAATACTGACCGCCTTGTCCGATACGAGAACTTGTGAAGCGCACTCGTTGATGTGCAGTTCGCCCTTGGCAAACCCGCCGCTGTGCGCAATCCACTTTTTCACGCTGGATACCGGTTCGGGGGCAGGGGTGAAGCGAGTGTAATTCAATCCTTCATTCTTCTTTCTTGATTCTTCATTTCGGAGGACATCTATCAGGATATTATCACGCTTTCCGTTGGCAATGATGACGGTGATACCTTCATCAGCCACTTTGCGGGCGATATTCGTTTTTGTCAGCATGCCGCCGCGACCGAAACTTGACTTGCTGGTCTGGATATACGAAGAAAGGTCTTTGCCTTGCCCTATCTCCCGGATAACCTCTGAACTCGGGTCGGCAGGTGAGCCATTGTATATGCCGTCGATATTGCTGAGGATAATCAGCGCTTGCGCATCCATCATGGAAGCTATCAAGCCGGAAAGCTCATCATTATCGGTAAACATCAGTTCGCTGACAGAAATAGTATCATTTTCATTCACGATGGGGATAACGCCGTTTTCCAACATCACGGTCATGCAGTTCTTCTGGTTGAGATAGTGCCTGCGGGTGCCGAAGCTCTCTTTCATGGTGAGCACTTGTCCCACGGCTATGCCATGCTCGCGGAATAGTTCATAATAGCGGTTGATAAGTTTGGCCTGTCCCACGGCGGAGAAAAGCTGGCGTTGGTCTACGCTGTCCAGCTTCTTGGCAGGGTGCACCTCACTACGCCCCGAGGCGACAGCCCCGGAGGATACGAGTATAATCTCCACGCCTGTTTTGTGCAATTCAGCTATTTGGTCTACAAGGGCGGACATACGTGTTACGTCCAGTGTGCCGTCACGGCGTGTCAATACATTGCTGCCTACTTTGACAGCAATTCTCGTCAGTTGTTGTTCCATATTTGTGTAGTGCCCTCATCGGGCGGTTTTTAATCTCCGTTTTCGTTCTTCTCGTATTCACGAACCACCTCCATGGCAGCTTCGTAGTCTTCCTCCCTGACAAGGACAGCTATGTCGATGGCGGTTTCGGGCAATACAATGTTTACTACCATGCTGTCTTTCATCATGGCATCAATGTTGTTACTTCCGAGCATCGTCTTCACGAGTTCGGCTTTCCACGGTGAACCTTTGAATACTTCAACGAGCTTGCTTTTATCTTCTTCTTCTTTCATGATAGTATGAATTTAGAGGTTTTTGTATCACAAATATAACACTTTGTTTTGGATTCGCTATTTTATTCTTACAGAATTTGGATAGTTTACTGACTAATCCTTATCTTTGCGACGCTTCAGCATCTAAGAAAGAGTGCTGAAGTGACATAATTGAAAACGTTTTGAACGTATTCTTCTACAAGTAAATTCTCGCAAAATTTATTCGGAAAGAAGATAGCGCAACGAAACGTCCACATCTTTTATATGTCTATACAGAACATATCAGCCATTGATATGTTCACGTGATAGTACAATGACGTGGGCTGTTTGCTGTTGCTTATCCTTTCCGAAAGGCAATGCGAGAAGCCTACTTGTGGGATAAGTGTGAAGCGAACTCCCACGTTTTTCTATTGTGCCGATACTATGATTAATCAATTAACCGCCGGATTTGGGGAGTATGTACGGCTTGTTCCTTGCGCAATGAAACCTATTGGTATTCTCATCAAAGAAGAGTTGGAAAAGCAGGAGCGCAGCATCAGCTGGTTTGCCCGTAAATTGTCGTGCGACCGTTCCAACGTCTATCGTCTATTCCAGAAAGAGAGCATCGACACCAATCTGCTTGCCCGTATCTCAGTCCTTTTAGGCAGGGATTTCTTCGCCGAGTTATCGGATAATGTCAAGGATAAGTTATGAAAATCTGTTTATAACCTTGGATTTAATGCAAATAGTCGCTATTGCCGAACAATTTGCCGCATTGGAACTTCTGAAGTGTGGAAGTCCTTATCTTCAGACTGCTGTCCGCTTTATGCATTAGGAGATTACATACATAGAGTTTAAAAATGAAAAACATCTGTCATGCTGTCACGGATGGTGCTCTATGTCCTTGTAATAAAGCACGATAGCCCGTGATGGATACGTGTGATAGATGCTTTCATCATACATCCTACTGTCACACACGCATATCATCCTTCATAAGTATCCCTGTACTTACGTGCATGTAAATAAGCTATCTGTTTAGTTCTCAATGCTGAACACTTTGTTTCATACGGTAAAAACATTTTGTTTCAATAGGAAAAAACTATCTGTTCTCTTTATTGAAACAAAGTGTTTCCCTTATTGAAACAAAGTGTTTCCCTTATTGAAACAACTTGTTTTACTTAACAAAACACTCTGTTCCAATGAAGGAAACACATTGTTTCATGCAAGAAAACAGATAGTAAGAAGGCATTTCGTGCCTATAAATAAGCGGTATTTGTCGCATCAAGGACATGAAAATCGTGTCTAAACAGTCCGAAAGCAAGCGATTTTGCTAAGTTTTCCTCCAAAAATCGCTAAGTTTCCCTCAAAAAGACGCCAAGTTTCTCCTGAAAACGCTAAGTTCTCCCTAAAAAACACTCAATAACCGTCCCGAAAAGATAAAAACCTCTGTGACCTCCGTGTCCTCCGTGGTGAAATATTAAAAACTCTGTGCCCGCTGTGGTGAAAAACCAAATTCCCATTTATACATCTTATACAGAACATACGAAACTTCAGTAAGTAAAAAGATGCAGTCGCAAATGTCGCAATAAAACTGTGTCATTTCCGCAATATACCTTTTAGGCTTCTTTACTGTATTTAGCATACTTTTGTGAAAAGAGTTTTACGAACATAGATAAGAATGTTGAGAATATTTAGCTGGTTAGGGAGCATATATTCGTCTGCATGATAATTAAATAAACACTATTAACTTTAAAATTTACGGTTATGAAAAAGAAACTCATGATGGTTGCAGTGCTTCTGGGCGCATTAACGTTGGGAGCTTGCGTGGACGACAATGAATCGGCATCAGTTACTGCTGTGCGTGAAGCGAAAGCAAAGCAACTGACTGCCTTGGCAACCAAGGCAGAGGCTGAAGCAGAGGCTGCATTGATTTCCGCTAATGCGGAGAAGGCTTATAAAGAAGCCCTTGTGAAATATCAGGAAGCATTAGTTAGAAACGAGGATGCAAGTACGGAACAAATTCAAGAAGCAATCCGCCAGTCCAAGGAGAAGTTTGATGCCGAGATTGAAGCAATTAAAGCGGAATATGATAAAAGGATGTGGGAAGCCAAGGAGAAGGCAATCATCGCCGAACAATCATTTTTGGATAAGGCAGAAACCCGGTTGCAGGCTTTGTACCTGGCTTATTCTTCGGCAGCAGAGAGTTTGTCGGATTTGAAACAGTTAAAGGCGGATGAAGAATTGAGCTTGGTACGCATGCAGGCTTATGCATTACAAATTGATGAGTATATCAGCCAAAAAACGGCAGAATATGAAGCCCAGATTAAAGTTAAAGAGGCTTCGATAGCTGCTTGGCAAGAATACGGCGGGTTGAATAAGAGTGAACTTAGTGCCCAACTGGAAAATCTGAAGCAGGAAAAATATACTGCATTTTCTGCCTGGGAAGCTGCTAAAACAGAGGCGACAACTGCTCAGGATGCATCAGATAAGTTGCTGGCACTGTATAATCACACCTCTACCGAGGCATCTACGGTGAAGGCTGTGGCTGCTATACAAAAATATTATGCAGAGAACGATCTGTATACTAATTATCCAATGGGAAGTGATTGGGATGCTGCATGGCAAAAATTAGAAAAAGCAAGGTCTTTGGGACTGATACCGAATAATGTTTGGCCTAGTAGTGATGGTACAAATATTTATCTGTCTGAACCATGTATGGAAATCTATGTGGCGAGTGAAGGTCAGTGGTTACCTTGCATTCCTATTGCTGCCAATAATATAATACTTTCCGAATCCGACCCTTATTTGAGTGTTCCGTCTTATTCGGTTTCCAATTTAGCGGTAGATTTTATGACTAAATATTATGCCGAGAACGTGGAAAATACTAAAAACTATTTAGGTGTTGAAGCTACGGCTACTACAGAAGCTACCGGGCTTTATAAAACATTGGCAGATGCTCAAAATAATTTAACTGAGTTGCAAGAAGCATTACCGGCTAAGGAGGCTGAGGTAGTTGCTGCCGAAACGAAAGTGGAGGATGCTAAAGCGCTTGTGGATGCTGCTCAGCTTGATAGAGACAAAGCGCAGGCTGCAATTGATGTCATTAATGCAGAAATTGCAGGATACAATAAGGAATACTCTGCTGCCCAACGGGAAATAGATGCTGCCAATGAGGAGAAGTATGTGGCAAATAATAAGAAGGCAAATGCTACTTCTACCAAGACTATAGCCCAAAATGACAAGACAAATGCCGAAACAGCCAAAGCCGCTGCCGAAGCAGCTTTAGAAAATGCTACTACAGATGCGGAGAAGGAGGCTATTCAAGCACAGATTGATGCTTCGGCTGCTGCCATTGCCACTGCTACAGCTACCATTGAAAGAGCGGATAAACAAATTAAGGAAGCCGAAGCTGTTATCAAGACGGCAGATGCTACCATTAAGGCAGAAACAGACAAACAAATGGTTGCTAACGATAAGATTGCTGCTGCCAATTTAAAACTTGCAGATGCCAATGAGGTGCTTCAGACTGCTATCAGAGCATATCGTAAAGTAGAAACGGAATGGAATCTGCTCAATTCAGAACTTACAAGCCTGAATAATGAGGTTACAACTTTGAAGTCCAATATCGATATAACGGAAAAATCTGTTGCCGCTGCGAAGGATGATATTGAGGATGCAAAGAAGTCAATGGAAAATAATGATATGTATCAGGCATTATGGAATGAGGTAGTTGCTGCTTTGACAGCCGATTATCAAGCTGAAGTGAAAGCATTAGCTACTAACGAGGCTGTTAAGACCTATATCACGGCTTATCAGGCTTCTTCAGACGCCAATGCGGCTTATACTGAAATTAACGCGAAGATTGGTACGCTTTCTACTTTGATTGCTCAATCGGATGTGTATGACCCTGCTTCCGAAATTTCTACATTGGAACTTGCTATTGCGGGCTTAAAGAAGGATATTGAAGAACTCAAGCAAAATTATTTTGTAGGAGGTGAGAATGCTGATAAATATGCGAACTTGATAGCTTGGTCTAAAGCAGAAATAGAAGAACTGGAAGGTAAAATTGAGGTACAGACCGAGGTGGTGTCTTTGGCTAAGAAGCGTGTGGACGACTATATCTCTTCTCAAAAATGACTTTGATTTATTAACGGCACTAAAAAACTAAAAGTAACATGAGAATAAGAAAGCTTTTACTGTTGGCCGTTATGCCCATGATGTGTCTTGCAGTCCATGCGCAGAAAAAGGATTATACTCCGAAACAAGGTGATATCACCTTGGCGGCAACTGTGGGATACAATAGCTACGCAAGTGTCACTGCCCAGTCGGGATTGTTGACGAGCTATGAGGCGGCAGCGCTCTCTACCAATTGGTCGGATAAGAAGCTGATGGTTGGTTTTGAAGCTGGTTGGTTCTTCAAGGACTTGTGGAAGCTGAATTTGGGTGGCGGTGTGAATTTTACGAATAACCCCGGTTATTCGGCTGTTCCCGGCACGATGGATGAAACCGGTTCGGCAGAAGATAATATGGGGGAAATCCCCGGTTATCGGGCGGTGGCGGATGCTTCTTCGCTCTCCTGCAATGTGTTTGCAGGGGTAGACCGGTATTTCAAGATAAAGAAAGTTCCTTACTTGATGTGGTACACCGGTATCCGTGCCGGTTTGGCTTACGCTCAAAACCAGATGAAGTATGACGAGTATGAAACTATGGGCAAGTCGGTTGCCGAGACGTGGAACATTCGCGGTTCCATCACCTTCGGCGTAGACTACTTTGTGTTGCCTGCCATGTACATCGGTGCGCAAATCGATCCTTTCACCTATACGTACAACATGACTACATATAAGCCGCAGGAAGGTTTAAGCAACTTGGATGCAGATAGCCATAACTTCAGTTTGCTGGCTGCTCCAACTATCAAGGTAGGGTTTAAGTTCTGATAACATCCCTTTTCTCTAACAATAATAGGGGTTGTTATATAAGCGTGAGGCGGTGGTTCCTTGGGAAAGGAGCCACCGCTATTGTTTTTCCAGTGAAATGCGTTGCACCGTCACTTCTTCGTTGAGGAATGTGGAAGCCGATTCTATGAACTTCTCTTCCGCTTCTGTGGTATAATAGGCACAGCTACCGCCCTTGGTACATTTGGCGTCTATCTCGGGATGACGCCGGAAATAGTCTTTCAGGCTTTCCGCCACCAGCTCACCTTGGGTCACGGTAGTGATGTGGGGCGGCATATAGTTCTTTATCTTGGGCAGCAGCAGGGGATAGTGCGTGCAACCGAGGATGACGGTATCTATCTCCCGGTCTTTGGCTAGAAGTTCGTCGATGTATTTCCGGATAAAGTAGTCCGTCCCTTCGCCTTGCGCTTCGTTGTTCTCTACGAGCGGCACCCATAGCGGACAGGCTTCTCCCGCCACGTGCACATCGGGGAAGAGTTTACGTACTTCCAATGGATAGGATTCCGACTTGATGGTACCTGCCGTGGCAAGTACTCCTACATGGCGGCTGCGGGTGATGCCGCCAATGCTCTCTACCGTGGGACGAATGACACCCAATACACGACGTGCGGGGTCCAGCTGCGGAAGGTCGTTAATCTGTATGCTGCGCAGCGCTTTGGCGGATGCCGTGTTGCATGCCAGGATGACGAGGTGGCAACCCATCTCGAACAACTTGGTGACCGCCTGCAAGGTAAACTCGTAGACAATGTCGAACGAACGCGTCCCGTAAGGAGAACGGGCATTATCTCCTAAATACATGTAATCGTATTCGGGCAATGCTTCCCGTATCTTGCTCAGGATGGTAAGCCCACCGTAGCCGGAATCGAATACTCCGATGGGGCCGGGGATAGAGGGTAACTCATGTTTCATACTTTTCAACCATTAAGTATCCATGCAAAGATAGCGTAATTTAGAATAATATAAATAGAAAGGCGCAAGCAAATCTGCCTGCGCCTTTCTATTTTATGGTTCGGGGTTGATTACTTGATACCCAATTGTGTCTTTACTTTAGCTGTCACGTCCACGCTTTGCGCACCTACGAAAGGTATCGGAGTGCGTGCCAGGTCGAAGATATAGACAACGCCTTCGGTCTTACCTACAGCCTGAATAGCTTCGTCCAGTTTCTTGTAGATAGGAGCCATTGCATCTTGCTGTGCTTTTTGCATGCTTTGGTAAGCTTCTTGCTGGAATTGTTCCTGGCGTTGTGCCATGTCCTGCAATTCTTTCTGACGTCTTTCGGCTATGTTTTTGGGCAGAGAGTCTGCTTCTGCCAGAAATTCCTGGTACTTCTTGTTGAATTCTTCTTGAGTGCGTTGCATCTCCTGCTGATACTTCTGCGACATAGCTTCCAAGTCGGCTTGGGCTTTGGTGTATTCAGGCATTACAACGATAACTTCCTGAGAATTCATGTGGGCAAATTTGTTCTGAGCCATTGCTCCCAGCGGGAGTACGAACAAAACTACGAATAGTGCGATTTTTTTAAGCATAATGTTTATTATTTATTTGAATGATTTATTAGTTACGTGGCAAATGTATGAAATTAATTTGAATATCCTAATCTGGAAAGCACTTCATTGCTGATGTCGATACTTGGAGAAGCGAAAATGATGCTTGAGGCGGATGCGCGGTCTACGACTACGGCATATCCTTTTTGAGTGGCGATTTCTTTTACAGCTTCGTATATCTCATCTTGGATGGGCTGCATCAAGGCTTCACGCTTCTTGTACAATTCACCTTCCGGACCGAAGTATTTGCGCTTCAATTCAGCGGTGGATTTCTCTTTAGCGATGATTTCTTCTTCTTTCTTTGCCTTTTGCGCCTCGGAAAGAGTCTTTGCTGCCGACTGGTAGTTTTCAAACATCGTCTTTGCTTCCTGTGCAGACTTCTCTACTTCGGCCTGCCATTGCTTGGTGGCTTGGCTCAATTGGTTGTTGGCATTCTGGTAGGCAGGGATATTTTTCAAGATATATTCCGTGTCAATCAGGGCGAACTTCTGCGCACTGGCTGTCATACCTACGGCAAACAGCAGAAACATAAATAAAATACTCTTTCTCATAACGTCTTGTTTTAGTTAAACAAATTAGAATTCTTGTCCTAAGATGAAGTGGAACTGGCTGCCACCATATTGCTTAGAACCAAATACTTTGTCGAAACCGTAAGCCCAGTCAATACCCATCATACCAATCATCGGGAGGAAGATGCGGACACCGACACCGGCGGAACGTTTCAAGTCAAACGGGTTGAACTTGTTTACGTCTTGCCAAGCGTTACCGGCTTCAACAAAACCTAACGCATAAATACTGGTACTTGTTTCCAGCATAAGCGGATATCTTAATTCCAGTCCGAGACGGGTATAGGCATAACCTTCATATCCGTACGGTGTCAAAGAGCTGTTTTCGTAACCACGGAGAGCAACGCTTTCGGTCGCGTAGCTGGAGTAACCGGTCATACCGTCACCACCTACGTCGAAGGTTTCAAACGGAGACTTTTTATATTTGTTGTAGTGTCCCAGCAAACCGAATTCCACACGTCCCATCAATACCGGAGTACGTTTTACACTGACAGGGTCCATCAACGGGATGTATACTTTGGATTTGAACTTCCACTTGTGATATTCAATCCATTTGTGCATCTTGTTCATGTCGTCCTGATTGCTGGTGCTGTATTTGCTGTAGTCCGTACCGTCGAACAATGAGTAAGGCGGCGTCAACTGTGCAGAAAGTGAGAACTCTGAACCTTGGCGCGGATAAATCGGGTTGTCGATAGAGCTACGAGACAAAGTCAGGTTGATGCTCAGATTGTTACACTTACCGTTGGTCACGGGGAAGTATTGCCAATCGCTCAGGATGTAACGTTGGTAAGACAACTCGGCTGTGAACTGGAAATAGTCATCCGGCCATTTCAAACGCTTACCGAACATTACGGCCAATCCCCACATCTGGATCGATTTATCGGGATCATAATAGTTTTCGTAATTGTTGTAGTTGCCATAGTTGTACATTCCGTAACCATACATGCCGCTATAATAGCTGTTATAGTAGTTGTTCATGTAGGCGGAGTTGTAGTAACGGCTACTGATGTCTGTCTGGCGAGAATAAAATGCCGATACGGAGAAGGCATTCGGACGCTTGCCGCCAAACCACGGGTCGTAGAACGAAACGCTGTATGACTGGTAGTATTTGGCATTGGTCTGTCCGCTGATGGTCAATGTCTGGCCGTCGCCCTGCGGCAGGATGCCACGGTAGTTCTCACCGGGATGCAACAAGTTGGCTACGGAGAAGTTGGTGAACTTCAAACTCAATTTACCGATGATACCCGTCTGTCCCCAACCGGCGGAGAACTCTACCTGGTCGTTGGCTTTGGATACAAGGTCGTAACCTATATCAACCGTACCGTCTTCCGGTCTCGGCTGGATGTCCGGCTTGATTTGTTCGGGGTCGAAGTGTCCCATCTGCTGGATTTCACGCATGGAACGCATCAGGTCTTCACGGCTGAACAACTCTCCCGGACGGGTGCGGAGTTCACGGCGAACCACGTTTTCATACAGACGGTCGTTGCCGTTGATGCTGACTTTGTTGATGGTAGCCTGACGGCCTTCATAGATACGCATTTCCAAGTCGATGGAGTCGCCCACGATGTTCACTTCCACCGGTTCGAGCGAGTAGAACAAATAACCGTTGTTGTAATAGAGGTTGCCGATGGCGTCCTCATCCGTAGAAGTACGTTCTTCCAATAACTTCTGGTTGTAAACGTCTCCCTTCTTCATGCGCAGCAAGAAGTTCAACTGCTCCGAAGGATAGAGGGTGTTACCTACCCACGTCACGTTGCGGAGGTAGTATTTCTGTCCTTCATCGATTTTCATGTAGATGTCTACCGTGCGGTCATCGTAGGGCTTGATACTGTCTTCCACAATCAAGGCGTCACGATAACCCAGTTCGTTATATTTGTCGATAATCAACTGCTTGTCGGCATCGAAGTTTTCTTCTACGAACTTCTTGGTACGGAACAGGTTGAGCAACTTGCCCTTTTCGTTCGTTTTCTTCATCACACGCTTCAATTTCTTGGTGGCGATGGCTTCGTTTCCTTCAATGGTGATTTTATGTACTTTTACTTTCTCCTTCTTGTCGATATCAATGTCTACGAGAACCTGATTATCATTGTTGGGGTCATCCCTTTGGGTAATGATGATATCCGCGTTCTTGAAACCTTTGTCATCGAAGTAACGCTTGATTAAGGTCTTGGCGCGGTCAATCAGGTTGGGGGTGATTTGGTTACCCTTTATCAAACCTACCCTGGCTTCCAAGTCTTCACGCTCGGACTTCTTCACGCCGTGGTAGCGGATATCGGAAACACGGGGACGCATTGTCAGATGGATAGTCAACCAGATTTTGTCACCTTCAATCTTGTCGGCAGTGATTTGAACGTCGGAGAACAAACCATGGCGCCAATAACGCTTACAGGCTTGGGTAATTTCATCACCCGGTACTGTGATAGTCTGCCCCTTGGACAGTCCGGACAGGCCGATAATCACATAATCTTCATAGTTCTTGGCTCCTTCGACTTTAATATCCGCGATTTCATACTTTTTGGGCGTTCCCGAATATAGAATAACCGGTTTCTCGGCTTCATCGATATTGCTTGTGTCTTGTGCCACGCTGGGCAATGCACAGCAGAAGAGGCAGATAAATGTTACGAGTATGGAGAAAATACGATAATGCATCTTTGTTATTTACTATTTTACAATTTACGATTTACTATTTATATGGGTCGCTGTCTTTATCCTATTTGATTTGTTCGCTGGTTTTGCCGAATCTGCGTTCACGTCTCTGATAATCGAGAATCGCTTTCCGGAGCTCTTCTTCATGGAAATCAGGCCAGTAGGTGTCGCAGAAGTAAAGCTCTGAATAGGCGCATTGCCAAAGCAGGTAATTACTCAGGCGAATTTCACCGCCCGTGCGTATCAATAAGTCCGGGTCGGGCATGAAATTTGTTGTAAGATGTTGCGAAACCAGTTTGCAGTCAATCTGTTCCGGTTGCAACTCTCCTTTCTGCACCAATGTCGCGATTTGCCGTGCGGCTTCTGTCATCTCCCAACGAGAGGAGTAACTGAGTGCCAGTACCAGGCACATCCCTGTGTTTACGGATGTATGCTCTACGCAGGCTTGCAACCTTGCTTGTACGTTGGCGGGCAATTTGTCTATATCACCGATTATGCGGAAACTGATATTGTTCTTCATAAACGTTTCTTCCTCGATGGAGTCGAAGAGTAGCGCCATCAATGCTGCCACTTCTTCCGACGGGCGGTTCCAGTTTTCGGTAGAAAACGTGTATAAAGTCAGATACTTGATGCCCAGCTTGGCCGCTTCTTCAGCAATGATATGCACAGTCTCGGCACCGGCCTGATGTCCATAGCTACGCTCATGTCCGCGTTGCTTCGCCCATCGTCCGTTGCCGTCCATGATAATCGCCACATGTTGGGGAATCCGGCTTAAATCGATTTGTTCTGTATCTAACATCTTTTTATACTTACACTTCTGAATGAATGTTGTCTGCTACTTTCACCTTATTATATATGATGCGAAAAAATAACTTATTGTATTGCGAAGCCTAATCTGTTAAGACGGCCACGCCAAACGGCATTTGCCTTTGAATCACCGCCAAATATCACCCAAATATAATTTTGGTTGTCGATAGCTATGGAATAGGGAGCCGTTATCTTTTCAAAATCTTCCGGGAGCAAGAACTTCCTTTCAGTCTTATACCAAGCGATACCGGTAACAGAAGAATAGATGGCGTCGAGCTTATCGGCTTCTTTACTACCGAAGATATAGAATTTACCACCATAATGCATGCCTACGGGGTTGGGCATTGCTGGACAATAGGCATCGTAGGCTGTCGATGACATGTCTGTCCAATTATCTCCCTCCATATAGAACCAGGGAGCCGTAAGCTTGGCATCTGCACTTGTAGAGCCTACTACCATTACTTGTGGCAAGCTGTTGGAGGTTTCAAATTGTGTGGAGTATATGTTCTTTCTTGGGAAATCTTTGGGAATTTCGGTCAATGCGATGGCGTTTTCGTCATTTTTATTCCAGTTCTCGCCGTCATTGCTGGTACAGAAGTATCCTTCCGACGTTATACCGGTGAGCGTACCCCTGAGTCCGGCGATTAACGCTTCAATGTTGCTTCCTAAAGTTACAACTTCCGACCATATCTCTCCATCCGCAGACCTGTATACCTTTTTACTTCCGGTAACGATATAAAGTATCTGGCCGATTTCATTTGTCAGGCTGCCTGTCTTAGGCTTGAAGTTGACCACGGATTCAGGGTCGGCATCCGTTGGGTAGCCGGTAAGGCTTACGGGTTGCCATCCGTACTTGCCGGCTTCGGTAGAGGTCTTATAAGCTTGGTTGGTACTGGTATATATCCATAAGTCATTATTCAGGACAACGGCTCTTTGTTTACCTGCGAAACTGTTTGGGGAATATACGTCCATTTCTTTCCATACCAATGAATCGGGGTCCTGGTTATGTCTGTTGATTTGCACTGTGTATTCACGATATGTGCCGTCCGGCGCATGCACTTTGAACTTCATTCCCTCTTGTGTGTTTACAATAGGAGTGAAGTCTACGGAGTCTTTTGTATAATCGAAGATGGTATCGTTGATGCCGGCGGTGACCCATCCACTGACGGTGAACGTGTCAATCAGTATGTGATTGATGATAGTATCGGCTCCCACGGGTAAGGAGTCGCGGTTATAAATCACTCTTCTAAGCTGGTCTATAGTGAATGTGTAATGCTTTCCATAGATGGTGTCGAGGCCAAAAGCATGCACGGTTGCATCAGAGCTTAATTCGTATGTGTTATCGTCAGAGTCAAGGCATGAGCTTACGGCAAACGATACAAACAGAAAACTCACGATTACAGATAAAAACTTTATTCTCATTTGAAAGTTAGTGTTTATTTACAAGTTGCAAAAATAGGAACATTTTTTTCTATAAACAGCTTTAAAGGGAAGTTTTATATAAAATTATAGATAATATGCCCGTTTTCCTCGATTAAAAGGCTGCGAAATAAGGCTGTTAGCCTAATCTTGCAACCGTGTAATGTCGAAAACTCCGGCCGAAAGATACTTCGGTATCATAAGGTATTTTATTGTTCATTTCAGGTGATTTAACACCGGAATGCAGTATTTGAGGGCATTCTTCAATGAAAACTTCATCCCATAAACCGGCATCGATAAATGATTGCAACAATGCGTTGCCGCCTTCCACGAGTAGGGATTGCAAGCCCCGCTCATAAAGCGTTTCCATCATCTGGGGGAGTATGTCCCGGCCATAATCTATCGTGATGAAATCTACGTTGGGGCGCGATGCATGGTTGCCTTCTGTGAATACGATTGTAGGTACGCTCCCGTCGAACAGATGGAGTCCGGGAGATAACGCCGCTTTTCTGTCTAAAACAACGCGTACCGGATTGCGTCCGTACCATCGGCGTACGGTCAGTCCGGGATTGTCCAGCCGGGCGGTGTTGGTGCCCACCATGATGGCGCTGTGTTCCGCCCGCCTTTTGTGTACCAGCATGGATGTCAGAGGGCTGGACAGTACAGTCGGGCTTCCGTCTTTTCTGCAAACATCGATGTAGCCATCTGCCGATTCCGCCCATTTTAAAGTGATATAGGGGCGATGCAGGGTGTGGAAGGTGATGAACCGGCGGATGAGACGGCGGCATTCTTCCTCCAGCACGCCGACTATGACCTCACGCCCCGCGTCCCTTAACTTCCGGATGCCTCGCCCTGCGACTTTGGAGAAAGGATCTTGGCAACCGATGACAATGCGTGGTATCTGCTTCTCTATGATAAGATCAGCACAGGGGGGCGTTTTTCCGTAATGGGAGCAGGGTTCCAGGCTGACATATATTGTGGAACGCTTCAATAAAGACGAATCCTTTACGGAGCGGATGGCGTTTACTTCCGCATGCGCTTCACCGCAACGTATATGGTATCCCTCGCCGATGATTTTCCCGTCGCACACGATAACTGCACCCACCATAGGGTTGGGAGCCACGTTGCACAGCCCGTTTTGTGCCAATTGGATGCAGCGTTGCATGTATATTTCTTCTTCACTCTTCATATATTAGTTTTTTTATCGTTTCGTTCTCTTTTATTTCTACTTTCTACCTACCTTCTTCGTAGCAAGTCCAATGCAAGTCCAATACAAGTCCAATCCCAAGCATTGGACTTGCTACGGAGAAGCATTGCGGAAACAGCATTTCAAATAAAGCTCATCTATATCTTTTATGTACTTGTGGCATATTTCGATACTTTTTGTTAATTTTGCACGCCCAAAAGATGTTTCGATGAATATAACCGCTCTAACCATCCGTCATGACCTGGAACAACGCTACTCTGCAAGAGAGGCGGCCGGTCTTGCCCGCATCATCTGCTGTGAGTTGCTGGGTCAGGACACGGTGGATTATTATCTGGGCAAAGATATTATTTTATCTTCAAAACAGGCGGATGAATTGGACGACATTATGCGGCGGCTGCACAATTTTGAACCGATACAATATGTACAAGGCGTTGCCCGTTTCCTGGGGCGCGAGTTCAAGGTGGCTCCCGGGGTGCTGATACCCCGCCCTGAGACGGAAGAACTGGTGGAGCTGATGCTGAAAGAAATTCCGGCGGACGCCCGCATACTGGATATCGGGACGGGAAGCGGTTGCATTGCAGTCTCCTTGTCAAAAGAGCTGCCCAGGGCGAAAGTCACGGCGTGGGATGTGTCGGAAAAGGCGCTTGGCGTGGCTCGTGAAAACAATGCAGCTTTGCAGGGTGATGTCCGGTTTGTCTTACGTGATGTGCTTGACTGCCGGCCTTCGCCGGAGGAGTCTTACGATGTGATAGTGAGCAATCCTCCCTACGTGCTTGAACGGGAAAAACGTGAAATGGAACGGAATGTGCTGGATTGGGAACCTTCTTTGGCGTTATTTGTTCCAGATGCCGACCCGCTTCTTTTTTATCGCCGCATAGCGGAACTGGGCAGGACGCTGCTTGTTCCCGGTGGCCGGCTTTATTTTGAAATTAACCGTGCTTTCGGAGAAGAAACCGCCACGATGTTGTGTGGACAGGGGTATATCAACCTCCGGATTTTAAAAGATATTTCCGGGAACGACCGGATTGTAATTGCAGAACGATGATAGAAATTACCGAATCAGATGCTTTGAGCCGCGTGGCGGCATATTGTTCCACTGCCGAACATTGTCGGGCGGAAGTGACAGAGAAGTTACAGCGTTGGGGAATCGCATACGCTGCTATCGACCGTATCCTCAATCATTTGGAACAAGAAAAATATATTGATGAAGAACGCTTTTGCCGTGCTTTTATCAACGATAAATACCGCTTTGCCAAGTGGGGGAAAGTGAAAATAGGACAAGCTCTTCAGTTGAAAAAAATACCCTCAACCACCTACATGCGGTTTCTTAATGAAATAGAGGGGGAAGAATACCTTTCTATTCTGCGTGGATTGCTGGCTACAAAGCGTAAAAGTGTCCATGCGGAGAATGAATATGAATTGAATGGGAAATTGATACGTTTTGCGCTTAGCAGAGGGTTCGAGATGAAGGATATTCGTAATTGCCTCGAGCTTTCTGACGAAAATGATTACCCTGAATAAAAATTATTCACTTTCTTTTTTTATTCTCGTTCCGTTTCTGTATTTTTGTGCCATATTTATCATAATAGTTAGTTTTGCTATGAAAACTTTAGAAAGATTGTTTGCAGAAAAGTTGCTGAAGATAAAAGCGATTAAACTACAGCCGGCTAATCCTTTTACTTGGGCTTCCGGATGGAAATCTCCGTTTTATTGTGATAACCGTAAAACCCTTTCATACCCTTCCCTCCGTAATTTCGTGAAGCTTGAAATTACGCGTTTGGTTTTGGAACGTTTTGGACAGGTGGATGCTATTGCCGGTGTGGCTACGGGAGCTATTCCCCAAGGTGCGCTGGTTGCCGATGCGCTGAACCTTCCTTTTGTATACGTTCGCTCTACTCCGAAGGATCATGGATTGGAAAACCTGATAGAAGGTGAACTTCGTCCAGGTATGAAGGTTGTCGTGGTGGAAGATTTAATCTCTACGGGCGGAAGCAGTTTGAAAGCTGTTGAAGCTATTCGTCGCGATGGTTGCGAGGTTATTGGTATGGTTGCTGCTTACACATACGGATTCCCTGTTGCGGAAAAAGCGTTTAAGGAAGCGAAAGTTCCTTTGGTAACTCTGACTAACTATGAGGCGGTGATGGAAGTTGCGCTTCGTACGGGTTACATCGAAGAGGAAGATGTGGCAACGCTGAACGAATGGCGTAAAGATCCTGCACATTGGGATGCCGGAAAATAAGATTATTGTATAAATGATATAGCATGACAAAAGAGCCATTCGGATAGTTCCTGTCCGGATAGTTCTTTTTGTCTTTTAAATACCATAGAATTATGACGAAATTTGAAAGTGCTGTGAAGGTGATACCTGCTTCTCAAACAGCTGTTTATGACAAACTTTCCGACCTGAGTAATCTGGAAAATGTGAAAGACCGTTTGCCGCAGGATAAAGTGAAGAACTTGAGCTTCGATGCGGAAAGCCTGTCGATAGAGGTTCCTCCGGTGGGAAAGATTGTATTACAGATTGTGGAGAAAGAACCCTGCAAATGTATCAAGTTCGCGACGACCACTTCACCGCTGCCCTTCAATTTGTGGATACAAATAGTGCCGGTTTCGGATACTGAATGCAAAATGAAACTCACCATCGGCATGGAATTGAATCCGTTTATGAGGACAATGATTCAAAAGCCTTTGCAGGAGGGACTCGATAAGATGGCGGAAACGCTGTCAATGATTAATTATTAATGCGTGGTGATTAATCGTTCACCACTCACCATTAAACATTCATCATTCATCAATAAACATTGATTATGAAACTTTGGGAAAAATCCGTTCAGGTAAATGAGGACATAGACCGCTTCACGGTGGGACGCGACCGTGAAATGGACCTTTATTTAGCAAAACATGATGTGTTGGGTTCTATGGCGCATATCACGATGTTGGAAAGTATCGGTCTGCTGACAAGTGAGGAACTGGCTCAGTTGCTTGCCGAACTCAAGAATATATATGCCACTGCTGAAAAGGGCGATTTTGTCATAGAGGATGGAATAGAAGATGTTCACTCGCAAGTGGAGCTGATGCTGACACGCAAGTTGGGCGATGTAGGTAAGAAGATTCATAGCGGACGTTCGCGTAACGACCAGGTGTTGCTGGACTTGAAGCTCTTTACCCGTGCGCAGATAAAGGAGATAGCCGAAGCGGTGGAGCAACTTTTCCATGTGCTGGTGATGCAGAGCGAGCGCTATAAGGATGTATTGATGCCGGGATATACTCATTTGCAGATAGCCATGCCGTCTTCTTTCGGCCTTTGGTTTGGTGCATACGCCGAGAGCCTGGTAGACGATATGCTTTTCTTGCAGGCTGCTTTCAAGATGTGTAATCGCAATCCGCTGGGTTCCGCTGCCGGATATGGCTCTTCTTTCCCGTTGAACCGTACCATGACAACCAATCTGCTAGGCTTCGATTCTATGAACTATAATGTGGTGTATGCGCAGATGGGGCGTGGCAAGATGGAGCGTAATGTAGCTTTTGCATTGGCGACGATTGCCGGTACTATTTCTAAGCTGGCTTTTGATGCTTGCATGTTCAATAGCCAAAACTTTGGTTTTGTGAAGCTGCCCGATGACTGTACCACGGGTTCAAGCATCATGCCGCATAAAAAGAATCCGGATGTTTTTGAACTGACGCGTGCCAAATGTAATAAGCTCCAATCCTTGCCGCAGCAGATTATGATGATTGCAAACAATCTGCCTTCCGGCTATTTCCGTGATTTGCAGATTATCAAAGAGGTCTTCTTACCTGCTTTCCAGGAGTTGAAGGACTGCCTGCAGATGACTACTTACATAATGAATGAAATCAAGGTGAACGAACATATTCTCGACGATGATAAGTATCTGCTCATTTTCAGTGTAGAAGAGGTTAATCGCTTGGCGCGTGAGGGTATGCCTTTCCGCGATGCTTACAAGAAAGTGGGGTTGGATATCGAGGTGGGAAACTTCTCCCACGGCAAAGAAGTCCATCACACGCATGAGGGTAGCATCGGCAATCTTTGCAATGACCAAATATCCGTATTGATGCAGAAAGTAGTAGACGGGTTTAACTTTGAAACGATGGAGGCGGCGGAAAAGGCGCTGCTTGGTTAACTTTTTTCTGATAAAAAGTTTGGCTGTAACGGGGAAACTCTTTATCTTTGCACCCGTTCTCCAAAAACCTGCGGAAATAGCTCAGTTGGTAGAGCATAACCTTGCCAAGGTTAGGGTCGCGAGT
>NZ_CAUFUE010000022.1 GCF_959029255.1 uncultured Bacteroides sp.
AAACGAACGTTTAAAAAACGATATAACCATCTATATTACAACATATTACTTTCTTATATTTATTTATGTCTGTACACTCCTTTTTTCAAGATAAATAAATTTATACTTATAAAAGATACAATGAAGAGCTATAATAAAAGAATTGTACTGCAACTTTCTTCCTTTCAACTAAATCTCTTTTTTTACATTGACAAATGCAGAAACAAAAATTCTTTTCATTCATAAATCTCTTGATGCACAAACGTCTTTTAAAATATTTAGGAAATAAAAAAGAAATGATTACCTTTGTTACTGCTTAAAAGAAAGGAGAAAAACATGAAAACAAAAGATGAATGTATTACCATATTGAAGAAATTTAAAAATGAATTTGCTTCAACTTATGGTATCCGCTCTATTGGGATTTTTGGTTCAGTTGCCCGTGGTGAAAATCATCCAGACAGTGATGTTGATGTATTTGTAGAATTGGAAGAACCTGATCCTTTTGTCATGTTTGACATTCGTGAAGCACTTCAATCATTATTTGAATGCAAAGTAGATTTAGTTCGCTTACGCGAAGGACTTCGAAATCTGTTACAAAAAAGGATAGAAGAAGATGGAGTATACGCCTAAATTGAAAGAAGAAATTATTGATAAGCTGGAACTAATTTCAGAATCAATAGAAATTATTCAAGAACGTTGCAAAGATTATCATTGTCTAAATAATTTCTTAAAAACGCCATGGGGAATGACTATCATGGAGGCATGTGTAATGAGGTTACAAGTAATCGGAGAAACAATTAAAGGAATAGATGACAAAACACATCAAGAATTACTTTCTGCTTATCCTCAAATTCCTTGGCGTAAAATCATAGGTTTACGTAATATCATATCTCATGAATATGCCAATATTGATTATGATATTATTTGGATAGTAATCAATAAACATCTGCCAGCACTAAAAGAAACAGTAGAACTTGTGAAACTAAACTTAAAGAAAAACATTCAGTAAGCATAAAAGGCAGCTAGCCTACAAAGACCAGTTGCCTTTATCTATTTATCAAACAGCCCTATTACAATTCCAATTTTCTTTTTACAAATTCTTCAATGTATCCTACCGTTCCATCAATCCCCAGCGCAGACGAATCTACACACAGATGATAGGTTGCGGCAGCGCCCCATGTTTTGAAGCTATAATAATTATAATATTCCGAACGCCTTTTATCCGCCTTGTGCATCATTTCTTCCGCTGTACTTTCTGAGACAGAATGCAAACGGCACAGACGAGCTATGCGGTCTTCAGTGGTGGAAGAAATAAAGACATTGACGCAGCGCGGGTGATTCCTCAAAATATAATCGGCACAACGGCCTACAAACAGGCAGGACTTTTCGGCAGCCAACCGGCGTATCACATCGCTCTGCACTTTAAACAAGGCATCGTTGCTGAGACAATTCGTTGCCGGCATGGCTCCATCACTGATAAACGGGAACCTCATGCCAAACAGACCGCCTATAATTCCTTGTGAAGCCTTTTCATCGGCCTTCTCAAAGAACTCACGACAAAGTCCGCTTTCTTCCGAAGCAAGGTTGATTAACTCCTTATCATAAAAGTCTATGCCCAGACGGGCAGCAAGCTTCTCACCTATTTCACGTCCGCCACTTCCCAGTTGACGGCCTATATTTACTACGAATTTACTATCCATACGCTCGTTTATCTATCTGTTAGTGGATAGCAAATATAAATATTATATCTCAAAGCTTGGTAAGAAGTCAACCAATTTCTTTTCTACTTTTTTCCCGTTCACATTATCCGTTATGGTTGTGGCACCTTTATTGGTATCATAATTAAAGTCCAGAGAAACACTTTTATGGTCGTTCCGTATACGCAGATAAGGGGTGCTATCTCCTGCCAGATTACACTCTATCACCCAACCGTCTGCAAGAATCGAATTTCCGTCACGCGTCACGATGATATCTGGACGATTATCTCCATGCACGTCTATCACGTTCAGGAAGCATGCCCGTGCGCAGGGGGTAGTGGTTGCCGTGAAATGATAATGATTGTCCATGGATTTACCCAGACGGTTCTTCCAATCTACAGCAGCCACAAAGAAGGTATCCACCTGCAGATATGTCATCTCCTGAGAAGAGAACAGATGAGCCACTGATACACCATCGGCTTTGTTTTTACCCAAAATGCGAAAACCTCCTTCTTCTCCGGTAATTTCCATAGGAAGTTCCACCGTATGCAATAAGTAGTTCCACTTTACAGGTTCTTTAGCGACCAGTTCATCATAGACGACAAAAAGACCGGAACGTCCCAACTGGACAATGTGGCGACGGAAGAAATCCAATTTATTTTCATCCCAACCCATCTCCGGTGTATATCGGGTACCGGATAAGCGTCCACGTTCCAGCCACAAGGGAGAAACCACTTCTCCGTATGCGTTAGAGACATCCCCTACTACATAAGAGAGTTCTTCACCTTCATAATAACGAGGAATCCATCCGTAACCTTCCGTACCTATTTTTTGTCCCATGCCATTGACTAAGATAGAATTGTGAGCACGTGTATTTCTATATGCGTACATACAATGGTCATCGGTAAATCCGGTACGGTGCCCACTGCTATAGAAGATAGCTTTGCCACCATAGAAAGTGTTGAAAGCATTCTGATTGGCTAAAGCATGGGAAGTAGAACCGTATGCACTACTACGGAAAGACAACATCGCATTATCGGCATGATGTCCGATATCGGTATTCATCAGAGCCGTACCCGTTTCATTGAAAACTTTACATCCGGGAAGGTCGGACAGATGAACCGTATAGGCAGGACATTCTTTCTTGGTGGTACAACGATACCAAGCTAAATCCGCCGGTTTTATCTCAAAAGCTCTTGAGAAAGCATCGGAATCTTCCTGAAGGATTTCGTGTACGTAAGCTGCCGCCCACGGATTGTTACATTCGCGGGCAATGGCATCGGCATATCCCACACGGCCTCCATTGGGAGAAAGTTGCTTTTCGTGAGAGTTCCCGTGTCCACCCGATTTGGAGAACGGAGGCTGTTGATAAATGACATACATAGCATTATTATTGTACCATGGGTCTGCAAAAAAATCGAAACCGGATATGCGTGAGAAGAACGCGGGTACTTCTATCAATGTACGGATGTTCACATGAAAATATGCATCACCGTTGTGCCAGGCACCATCCTTATTCAGTCCCGGCAGGCGTGAAATCCATTCATTATAACAATAATCGGTCCACGTAGATGCTTCGGGCAGTTCACCGACAGTAGCGAAAGCAGCCATTGTGAGGATACGGAAAGTCATCTGCCAGACGTGATTGTCCGCAATACGGTTTTCCAGATGATTGACGTACTCATTAAAAAACTTATCGCCAATGTTACGGATATTTTCCTGCAAAAGTTTTTTTTCATTAGGAGTGAGCAGATTGTAATAGCCATCGTATGCGGAAGTGCTCATAGAGAGTAAGGTGGACAGGTTGAAGTCTCCGGCAAAATATTTACTTTTTTGCCAGGAAAGAATTTCACTCAGGCGCTTGATACCTTCCTTGTAATATTTCTCGTCCTTTGTCAGAAGGTATGCACGGACCAAAGCTTCTACATTGGCTTCTTCGCGGTCTACAATCTTACGGCTTTCACGAATAAGGGCAGACTTACGCTGAACGATGTTAGTCAGGGTGACAACAGTGGTAGTATCAATCTCTTCCTGAAGATGTTTCAAAGGATGGGCTATACAATGGGAAGCTTTGGCTATGTAAGCTTTTGCTTCGGGATTGTTCTTGTTTCGTGCTATGATGCCATCCCAATCATCGGCATCAAGAAGTACACGCGGATGACGGGGAGAATATATAGAAAGGACTTTATCCAAGGCAGGTGGATTAAATTCCGGAGTATTCCCATCTATCTCAAACTGATAGACGGGTGACCATTCTTCCGTCCCCGCAGGAGTGACGTATGCGTGTTGCCAATACCACCTTCCCTGAGCCAAAGTTTGAAAGGGATTGAAGAAAGCCCAGGCACGTTCTCCGGTGATGACATCTTTACTGAAAGTCTTATCTTGTGAGATGCGGATACGATAAAGCACTTTGGGCTTTTCATCCACTTTGCCGGGGACACCATCCAGGACAGCACCCAAATGGGGGAACTTATCCGGCCACATGAAGCGTGGCGGGTTCATTGCAACATGCGCGCCATCCATGGGAGAAGGAGTTTCACGCACTTCGTGCATCAGAGTTTCTTGAGTGACTTTGATTACTGCGGGTTGTTCCGAACTGCCACATGCACAAAGCAGGCAGACGACCGGAAGACAGAATAGTAGCTTTTTCATAAGTATATTGCAATTTATGCTATGAAATAATGGTGATTGATAGATGATGATTACTTATTTTCGAAAAGTAAACAGTTCCTTCAAACTAACCGTTTTATTGTTTACCAAAGGATGCGCCCAAAAGCCGATAAACGTGATATATCCCATAAATACCAATACCAGTAGCATGCCTACACGCAATGAAGTGGCGTCCGAAAGCAGACTGATGAATAAAGGGCCACAAGCGCCACCCACGATTGCCGAACAAAGAACGCCGGCAAAAGAGCCATGATTTTGAGTCACCGTATTCAGTGCCAAGGAGAATACGATGGAATACATCATCGAAATACAGAAACCGATTGCGGGGAAAGCCCATATCGCTATCTCGGCAGTACCGAAAAGTGCCAGAAGAAGCAATATCATGGAGAGTATTCCTGAAATCTGCAACAAACGCTTGCTGTCTATGAGCTTCAGCAGGAACATGCCAAAGAGACAACCGATGGTCATGGAACCCCAGAAGTAGCTGATGCTTTGCGCACCGACAGTTTTAGGATCGATGCCATGATACTGTTCGAGGAAAGTACTCATGAAGATGGATACACCCTGCTCCGTACTGACGTAACAGAAAATGCCCAAGAAGAACAGCCATACATATTTTTGCCTGAACAGGGTTTTATAAGAGGAGGAGGAACCGCTACGCTCGTCTTCCTTCAACTCGATGCGCGGGAAACGAACCAACGCCACGACTATCAGCATGATGAGCAGCAGCAACGTGAATACCCAATAAAGGGAAACCCACGGAAGAGTTGCCGGAGTGACCTTCGCCAGAATATCGAGCAACAGATTCTGTCCCGGCTCATAAACTCCCGGTGCCAATGCATGTATCAACCAGGTATAGACCAGGGGGCTGACAAAAGACGCCACCCCGAACATAAACTGGGCCAACTCAGCTATAAACGCATAGTTTTCCTCGCCACCGACAGCACGCTGCAAGGGATTGAGCACCGTTTGCAACATCGCCATCCCCAGGCCGATAATGAAAGAAGACATCAGCAACATGAGATAAAACGGGAAGCAGGCAAACAGAATAGTACCGATGAAAGGCATGAGGAAACCAGCAAACAAAACCGATTTCTCTCCATATTTATCAATCAAAATTCCCGCCGGTATAGACATGATGGCATACGCCAGAAAGAATGAGGTCGGGATAAATCCTGCCATTGCCAGGTCTTTCAGCTCAAAGTTATGGATGATATCAGGGATGAGCGGACCCAAGATATTCGTAATAAATGAAATAGTAAACCAGAACATCATTATCAATGCCAGCATACCCCATTTCTTGTTATTTTTCATTGTATTTTTAGTTTATAAAATTAACGACGCCGCCCCTATAAAACCGGCTTTATTCCCCAACTCAGCAGTTACGATTTCGGTATTCAAAGCGCAATCGGGTATGGTATGTTCTTTGACAACCTCCCTTATCTTCTCCAAATAGAAGGCGCCTGACTCGGCAACTCCTCCGCCAATTACTATCCTTTGCGGACTAAAAATATTAATAAATCCGGCAATACCTCTTCCCAGATAGTAGAAATGCTCGTTCATGCAGTCTACAGCCAAAGGGAAAGCTTCATGATACAAACGAACAATCAGTTCGCCGTCTATTTCCACATCGAACTTTAATCCGCGTTCGGTTGCCAATGCAGTAAAACGTCTTACCAAAGCGGCGGTCGAGGCATAGTGTTCCAAGCAACCGACTGCTCCACAAGCACATCGTTCACCATTTGCAATCAAAGGGACATGCCCCAGTTCAGTGCCACGATTGGCATAGCCATTGAAAAGTTTTCCATCAATAATCACGGCGCCACCGATACCGGTACCTACAGTAAGGAAGACGACATGCGTACAACCCCTTCCGGCACCATATTTCGTTTCTCCCAACCCCATCAGATTTGCATCATTCCCCATAACGACCGGCAAACCCGTCTGTTCTTCGAGCAAAGAAGCTACATCAATATTCTCCCAGCCCACTATATTTTCGGCGCCACCCAATACAATACGGTTTGTTTGGTCCACAATACCCGGTGTGCCGAGTCCGATGCCTTTTATCGTCCAATTCCGTTTTCCGGCCTCATCCTTTACAATGGTAGCTGCTTTCACTAGTTGCCCTATCACTTCCACCGACGAGACAGAAGCAAAAGAGGGTAATCTTCCCTCAAAGAAAGAAAACCCTGCTTTATCTACCAAAGCATACTTTATGGATGTGCCGCCAAGGTCAATACCTATAGCATATTCCATAGTACAATATATTTATGAAGCATTTTATACCCTTTCTACCCATATAGGAGAACTCCATGCCCATTGCTGGTCGCGCTGACGAACTCTTACATAGTAATAATCGGTATCTCTTTCGGGTTCTTTATCTTCCAGATAATGCTCTACCGTAAAGCAACTTTCGGGCATGGCGCGATTGAAGAGAATTGCTTCACTGAGCCATCCTATCATGAAGTGAGAACGGGAACCTTCCAGCAGTTCGCCCAAAGAGTGCTCAAACTTCTTACCGTTGAACTCTGCCGTAATCACACCGTCCTTGGGCATGGTAACGTCCAGAATAACGGCTTGCATGGCAGGTGTAGTGGTATTCGGGTTCTTGGAACTGTACATATCCAGTTCGGTCTCCTTACCGCTTACGGACAAGATACGATTGACCTTCGTTTCAAATTCACTCTCTCCGGGCTGGGGAGAAGTGAAGGCGGCACCACGGAAACATGGTATCACTTCATTGATTTGTCCTTTATCAATAGACAGTTTGCCTTGCCAGTGTACATACTTTTCTTCACGGTTCCAACCGAATTCCACTTTCACTTTGCAGCGTACCGTGTCCCCTTCGGGAGTCTCGGGCAACAAAGGACCACTTAAGCGGGCAATACACTTACGGTTCTTGACGATGTCGATATAGTCGATGCAACTGCCTCCTTCGACGTTGAGATAAATACGGCGGCTGTTTCCACGTACCACATCGCCGGGGAAAGCGTCGTTCAAACGGAAATCAATGTTAATCTTGTCGCCGGTGGCGCAACATACGTGACGGTTCTTCATAGCGTCCCATATTTTATCACGCGTCAAAGACTCTGCCAAGATACCGATGCGTCCGTCACCGTAGCTGCCCGGATATCCGGCATGCTGGTCGGTAGAACCCATGATACCGAATTTCTTCCCTTGTTCCAAACCACACTGAATGGTTCCTTCCCATTGACGGGGACCCATATCATGCAGATAGTTATAATCACCCTGGTCGCTCTCGGCAAGTCCGTGACGGGAATACATTTCAACAAAGGGGGTTTGTTCTCCTTCTGTGAAGAAATCCCAGTTATATCCACGATACCCCGTCTGGTATCCCATGTGATGGGGAGTGATGAAAACTTTGTGCCCACGAGCCTTCTGCTTCCAGTCTTCAATGGAAGTACATTCCACCAGAGGAGCATCCAAATCATAATTCAACGCCACATGGTCGCCATGCTCCATGCTATGAGCTTCATAACCGATGAAAGCAAGAAATTCTCCTTCCTTGTTGTATTCATTGGTCATAGCCACATATTTCTCGTATCCACCTTCACGCAGGCGCTTGAAGGCTCCGGTGTGATATTCAATCACCCATTTCAATCGAGGGTCATCCGCTCCCGGAATATCGGGCCACATGGCATGCGGGGTTACGGAAACAAAGTCGAGCTGCGCTTTGGCTGCTTCAAAAGCGGAACGCATGTCACCATGTCCGTAGGTTATGTTACAGTGGTTGTGCAGGTCTCCCCAGAAATATTTCAGATTACTTGCCGAAGGCATTACTTTTTTGCCGGAAGCATTTCCCATCTGGCATGCAGACAGCAGGCTACCGGAAGCGGCAAGTCCTAAAAAGGACCAGCCTGTGTTTTTTAAAAAACTTCTTCTATCCATAGTATTCTCAAGATTATCTATTTTTCATGAAACGTCTATCACCTTTAAACAGCTCTTTCACTTTCTCGTCAGGGTCATCGTCTTTATATTCTTTCTGTGTCTCCTTTAAAAGTGACATTAACTCGGCTTGTTTATCGGCATATTCCGTTTTTCCAAATATATTGTTCAACTCATTGGGATCGTTCTTCATATCATACATTTCCCATTCATCCACATCATTATAGAAGTGAATTAATTTGAAATCTGCCGTACGAATGCCATAATGCCTCTTCACCGAATGTTCGGCGGGATACTCATAATAATGGTAATAAGCAGCCTTACGCCAGTCTTCGGGCACTTTCCCGGCATTAGTCAAAATCGGTTTCAACGATTTGCCTTGCATTCCCAAGTTGCTCTCTGCATCTGTAGAGTTCAACTTTACGCCCGTAGAGTTCAACTCTACACCTGCAAAGTCGAGGATGGTGGGAGCAAAGTCCACGTTCATGGCAATGGCGCTTGAAGTAGTTCCCGCCTTTATAGCTTGGGGATAACGGATTATCAACGGCATGCGCTGACATTCCTCATACATAAAGCGTTTGTCGAACCATCCATGTTCACCCAGGAAAAAACCTTGGTCGGAAGTATAAATGATAATGGTATTATCCAATTCTCCCGTTTTCTCCAGATAATTGAGCAAACGGCCGATGTTCTCATCTACCGCTACGACGGTAGCCAGATAATCACGCATATATTGTTGGTACTTCCAACTAATCAATTCTTTGCCTTTCAGGTTACCTTTACGATACTCGGAGATGCGCTGGGCATATACGGAATCCCATTTTTCCTGCACATCGGCAGGCATGCGTCTGTAAACTTGTGAAAGACGGTTGGTGGTATCTTTCAACAGTTCTTCACGAGTCATCAGTTTCAAATCCCAATCGTTGGTTAAAGTATGTTCAATGGACATATCCTGCTCCTTGGCGGCGGAACCTCTACCCTCGTAATTATCGAAAAGGGTGGCGGGTTCGGGGAAGATCGTATTATTGAACATTCCCAGATGACGAGGAGCCGGCATCCAATTGCGATGAGGGGCTTTCTGATGATACATCATGCAGAAAGGTTTATCCTTATCCCTATGTTCCAGATATTCAATGGCTTTATCGGTAATGATATCTGTTGCATAACCTCGCTCCACTACCTGTTTGCCGTTCTCATTGAAGTCGGGATCGTAATAGTCTCCCTGCTCATGCTGGCCGGTCAGGATGCACCAGTAATCAAAGCCTTGAGGCTCTGTTATCAAATGCCATTTACCGATGATGGAGGTTTGGTAACCGGCTGCCTGCAATAGTTTGGGAAATGTTTGCTGACTACCGTCAAAGGTACTGGCATTATCGGTAAATCCATTGATATGGCTGAACTTACCCGTCAGGATACAGGCTCTTGACGGGCCGGACAGTGCATTGACGGCATAACAATTATCCATACGGATGCCTTCGTTAGCAATCCGGTCCATGTTTGGGGTCTGAAGCAAGCGACCGCCATAACAAGACATTGCCTGGGTGGTGTGGTCGTCCGTCATCATAAAGATGATATTAGGACGTTTCACCTCTTCCTTAGCCTTACCTGAGCTACAGGCCGACACGCTGATGGCGGTAAGAGGTAAAAATAAATATGATAATCGATTCATAATCATAAACTTCTTCTTATAAATGATACATCAATTGGCGTTTCTTGCCGTTAACGGATATTTCTACCTTTACACCCTTCTCATCAAAAGTCTTATTCAGGAATTTAGCTTTGAAGGCAGGGAAGGAGGCAGAGTCTTTCGTCGGATAAATAACGGTTATGTAACGTACAGGGTCTGAACTATTCTTATCCACATCGAATGAAACGGAAGTACGAGGTACACGTTGGCGATAGGCAATGGAACGCCAGCCTTCTTTCTGCCGTGCAGAGATTTTCTTATCGGAGAAACATTGCAGTTTCACATTGCTAGCACCTTCGTAAGAAGAAGTCAGGATGTTGTTTTTTCCGTCTACATTGACAGTACCCTCACATAAATTATAGTTCAGGTTGACAGTGCCCTTGGCATCACCCACAGCTTCATCGACAATGACAAAATAGGATTGGTCTACAAAGAAGACAGAACGTCTGTGTTTCAGTCCGTCATAATGCGGATTTTCCGTTACCAAAATCTGTACATCACCTTCAGGCTGCCAAAGCTTGGTGACAGACTCGGTGGTTTGCAAATTCTTCTCGTCCAGTGTCAAGGTGTTGTGAACGGCAGTACTACGAAACCAGTTGCGGAGTTTCATCACTTCACTGTCACCGGCATATACGTAAGAGCCGCTATCCGGGAACAAGTTACGCCCGTTGAACCACAATTCAAAAGTACCGTTATCGGGTTGGCAATGCCATTCACCCTTAGGACCGGCTTTCACTACCATCACCGTGGCATCCTGCTTCCACCCGTTTCTGAAAGTAAAGAAACCGGACGTCAGGGCACCATGAGAAAGATAAGGCAACGGGGCGCCTTCACGGCCTTCTGTCGCATAATAACGTATCCACTCGCAATCAGGGAAAATCAAAAGCCATTCCTTATAATTCTGGATTTCAGCGGAGCGGTCACCCAACTTGGCGTCACTGAAACAAGGATTACTGTAATCGGGGAAACAGATGCCGGAGTAGAATTCAATCATCTTTTTTATCGTATTGATATATTCAGCGGGGAATTCCTGACGGAAACCGTTGACATCTGCCATACGCAGAGCTTTACAGAAAATATTGATAGCTGCCAGATGATAATGAGGGTCAAGTTCATATTGACCGCCATCGGGATAAACCTGCCTTTTAACTTCCCTATTCAGAATACTGATTCCACTCTCTCGCCATCCCGCAGCTTCCTTAAATTCAGGGAAGAACGCGCCGGCATATACCATGCGTTGCGCTTCAAAAAGCAAGTGATTTCCCTGGTCTGAATAATTTGCCAGGATATGCAATGCATGGCGATGATAATTAATCAGGAATTCAGTCAGAAATTCGGGCGTAAAGGCTTGTGCCTTAACGAACAGCAGAAACTGCGACGTCTGGTCCTGCAAACGGTTGCTCACTTCCAACGGGCGCCATGCAAAGCGTACATTCTCAGCATTTCCTTTTACTTCACCGGCACTCACGAGTTCATATTCTTCTTTCTCTACTTGCGTCAAAGGATTTTTCTTAATCCAGTCTATATATTGTAATACCCATTCTTTTGCATACTTTTCGTCGCCCGAGAGCCTGTATGCTTTTCCCATCGGAGTAAACCACTTATGCCGATGCAACTGCCAGCGAAGCTCATTATCCTGAACCGGCCAATATTGCCAGTTGATGTCTTTCCCGTAATTGAAAGAAGGCTGATAACCATAGTGTACAAAGAACGTATGTTCCAAGGCATCATCCGCCCACTTCTGTTCGGTCTTTGAAATCTTGAGGTTCTTCAAATCCATATCGGGATGTACAATTCCTGTACGGTTCCGGTAGTAGTCCAGCAAGGCCTGAGCCGCTTCACTCCATTGTTGTTGGGCACAAGCCGTCTTCACCTTTTCCAAACCCGGATAGTCCAGGTTCAGCAGGTCGAAAGCTTCTTTCCTGAGTTGCTGCGCTTCTGCGCATACGGCAATCATCAGGAAAAAGACGCCCAAAATATACTTTATTGTTTTCATGGTATAAAAATTTAGATTAGAGAGATTTATAATCGAGGCCTTTCACCTGCATATAACGGACTAACGCTTCCAGATAATAATAGTCACCGTAATTAATAGGGGTATCAATCTCAGAACCGTTGGGCAATGAACCGGTGGAATGCATCAGGATAAATCCCTGGTTAGTACCGACCTTTGCCAGATATGCATCGGAAGAAAGGCTCTTGAGAAGTTTCTCGGCATAGTCCAGATAGACTTGCCCGTCTTCTACCAACGTACTGAGTTCTATCAATGCAGAAGCTGTGATAGAAGCGGCGGAAGCATCCCGAGGCGTTTGAGGCGTGTCCGGTGCGTCATAGTCCCACAAAGGAACGGCATCTTCGGTTTTTACGCGCGTCATAATCAGATTGGCAATGTCTTTAGCCTGCTGCAAATAAACTTCATTTTTTGATTCACGATAGCAAGAAGTATATCCATATACTCCCCAAGCCTGACCGCGTGCCCATGACGAGTCGTCATTCTTTCCCTGATGCGTACATTTCAGCTCTACGGTTCCATCATTGTTGTAACTTACCACATGGTAAGAAGAATGGTCTTCTCTGAAATGGTTCTTCAATGTGGTATCGGCATGTTTCAATGCGATTTCTTTATACTTAGGATTGTTTGTGAGGTGGCTGACGTAGAACAGTAAATCCAGGTTCATCATATTGTCTATGATTACGGGGAAATTCCATTTTCCAAAGTCCCATGAACGGATACAGCCAATCTGCGGATTAAAACGCTCGCACAAATTATCAGCCGTCTGTATCAGTGCCTGACGAACGCTGTCTGCCGGACACAAACGGTAGGCGTTGCCGTAACTGCAATTCATCATAAAACCAATGTCGTGCGTACCTTTGTATTCCCTCACCGGATAAAGATAGTTCGTAAACTTAATAGCGTCTTTCTT
The DNA here is from genome assembly GCF_959029255.1 of uncultured Bacteroides sp. Taxonomy (GTDB): domain Bacteria; phylum Bacteroidota; class Bacteroidia; order Bacteroidales; family Bacteroidaceae; genus Bacteroides. The sequence goes on from NZ_CAUFUE010000022.1 coordinate 12,864, forward strand.
CAAATCCTCATCACCCGTCATTTGGTAGGCATACCACAGGTTACCGGGGAAAAATCCACTGGTCCAGTCGTAAATAGAGAAACAATAACGACGGGTACCTATTGCATCTTTTACCGGCTTCACCCGTAAAGAGTCCTTAAAGGTTGCAGGATCACGCTGCAACTGGCTGCAAAGAAAGTCCATATCATACCCCGTCCAGATGGAGCGAGGTAACAAAACCGAATCACCCACATCGGCAGCCGTTCCTTTCAGTTGTTCCGCTGATACATCTATCGCATTCTTCAGCCATGCGTTATCTTCTTTAGGCTGGGTGGAAGTACAACTATAGAAACTCTGCAACGTAGCAATCGCGCAACAAAACAATAAAATTTTCTTCATATCAATACATTTGTTTCTTGTAATACATGTTTATCTGCAAATCTACAGAGAAGCCCCGTCTTTCATTGGCAATAATATCCAAAAAATCTCACAAAAACGGTGGGATAATATCACTTCTGTTGAATTTTACATAACATTCATCCAATTTCAACGAATATTCCTTTTAAGAAAGAGAAAGAGAGGAAGTAAATATTACCTCATTACCTCCCCTCCATCAATTTCAATTTCTTACTTGGGATTATTCATATCCCGGGTTATTTTTACCTTCCAAGAGCGGATTACTTTGTAACTCGGACAATGGAATAGGGAACAATTCATGTTTACCCGTTTCAAAATTCTTAAAAGCGGGGTAAGGTTGCTTCGATACATCTGCTACTTTGTTCACACTTGTCGTATTTCCCATCAGTACCAATGCTTCTTTCAAAATACCCCAACGAAGAAGGTCATACTTGCGCTGTCCCTCGAAAGCCAGTTCAAAAGCGCGTTCCCAATACAAAGCTGTACGGAATTTACCTGCTTCATCCGCATCCGATATAAACGGAAGATCCAATACTTTCGGTGCTTTCATCAGGCTTGCATAGTTGGCAGAAGTAATGGGAGTAGCTTTCGCACGGGTACGTACACTATTCAATAAATTCCATGCTTCGGGAGTGTTACCGATTTCATTGTAAGCTTCGGCCGCCATCAAAACGACATCAGCATAGCGCAACGCACAGAAATTCACGTCGGTGTTATTAGGATTTTTAAAACCTAACGGCATCCATTCACGACGCCATTTTCCGGGATACCAGTCTTTACCATTCTTATTCTGAGTCAATACGTGACTGTAAGAATTAGCATTCCACTTATATTGATAGGTACATACCATTACATCTCTACGGACATCTTTATCTTCAAAGAAATTTTTCCACTCGGGTACCACACGGAAAAAAGCGTTAGCACGTCCCATATAGCTCCCTGTTTCTGTAGACTTAATACCCGGGGCGGCTACCAACGGGCCATTATAAGTACCCCACGTACCACCACCTTCATTGTTACCATCAGGAGTGAAGAAGGCTATTTCAAATAAGCTTTCTTGGTCGCTCAGTGTACCTTTAGAGAAACCTTTGAAAAGTTCCAGATATCCATCTTTATAGAAATCATGATATTTTTTAGTCTGGAAAGCTTCCCACTCATCAATAACCGCTTCAAAATACTGTTTACGTTTCGTATCATCCGGACGAGTTAATTTTCCATCCATCTGCAAGCTATAACCGGCACGTTGCAAATAAACACGCATCAACAATGCACGGGCAGCTCCTTGAGTGGCTCTTTCGGGAGAAGAAGAACCGTCGGCCCATTCCAAGTTATTCTTTGCAAAGTTCAAATCATTGATGATTTCGTCATAAATCGTTTCACGGCTTACACGAGGTTGAAAAGCATCTTCACGACCTGAAGTATAAGTTGTCTTATATGGAACATCCCCCCAATACTTAACAAGGTCAAATGCAAGGAAAGCACGCAAGAAATGTGCTTCAGCTACCATAGCAATCAATTTCTTGTTATCTTTATAACCTGCCATATTTTCAATGCCATGAATAGCGTAACTGGCTCTGTCGATACCTTGATACTTGAGTTCCCACAAAGATTGTATCCATGTATTGGTATTCTTCACCATGTAATGGGCTATGTCACGACGTGTGTTATCAGTGCCGGTACCATTAATGTAGTACGTATCATCCGAAGCCGGCATTGCCATTTCATCCTGTCCATAGTGCGCCGGTTTGGCAAATGAATTATAAATGCCGTAAACAGCCATTTGCGCATTTCCTTCTGAAGTGAAGAAGTCTTCTTCTTTGTAAGAAGAATCAGGCTTTTCCGTCAACAAATCATCACAGGAAGTGAATCCTAAAACGAACAAAGCACTCAATATATATATAAATTTATATTTTCTCATTGTTGTATAATTTAAAGTTGGAATTAGAATGTCAAGTTAATACCGAATACATAAGAGTGGCTGCGAGGATAGGCACCAAAGTCAACACCCGGAGTCAAACTATTGCCCATAGTAGATACTTCAGGATCATAACCAGAGTATTTAGTCCATGTCCAAAGATTGTTTGCCGTAGCATACAGACGCAATGAATTAATACCTGCCTTGGTGAGCCACTTGCGCGGGAATGTGTATCCCAATGTTATGTTGCTCAACTTCAGATAAGAACCATCTTCCACAGCCCATGAATGAATATAAGTATCCCCAACCTCCATATCATAATAAGCAGCTACGGATTTACCTCTGTTCAATGCAGCCAACTCAGTAGGATCAGTAACGACTTGACCTTGTGAATTAACAGTCATCCAGCGCTTGTCACTTCCACTGACAGCCAATACATTCTGATTTTTAGCACCACTCTTGGTATTGGTCAGTTTTGTAGCATTGAATACATCGTTACCATAACTGTAAGTAAAGAATACACTTAAATCAAAGTTTTTGTAATTGAATGTGTTATTAATACCACCATAGAACTTAGGATTAGCGTTACCAATGACTTTTTTGTCATCTTCAGTAATAAGAGGAGTACCATCTTTATCTACTACCGCATCTCCATCAAGATTTGCAAATTTCCACATACCGGGTTTCACAGCCGCGCGGCTACCACTATAGGGAACTCCTTTCTTAAGCAGATAAGTATTAGTTGCTGCATCAAAATCAAAATCCTCTACTTGATATAAACCTTGAGTAACATAACCGTACATCTGTCCCATAGACTGACCTACAGCAACAATATGTGTATTCTGATTATATCCGAAACTGGCTTCCCATAACTGCACAGACTCACCAGTTAACTCTTTTACCGTATTCTTATTGTGTGAGAAAGTTACATTAGTATTCCAAGTAAAATCTTTTGTCTGGATGTTTACAGAATTGATAGACAAGTCAAGACCTACGTTTTCTGTAGCACCTGCATTTACAACCATGCTCTTATGGCCGGATGAGTATGGCAACTTGGCATTCAACAACAAGTTACTGCTTCGGTTAACATAAAACTCGGGAGATATCGTCAAGCGCTGGTTGAAAAAGCCTAAGTCAAGACCCACATTAAATGTCTTATTTGCTTCCCATTTCAAATTAGGATTAGGGATTTGGCTAAATGCATAACCGGGAGTTGTACTATCACCGTTGGGAGCGGTTACGGAAGACAATATTGCCAAACTGTTGTAACTACCAATACGGTTGTTACCCGCCATACCATAACCGATACGGAACTTCAAATCGGAGAAAATATTCAAGTTCTTAATAAACTCTTCTTCTCCAATACGCCATGCAGCAGATACAGCCGGGAAATAACCCCATTTATTGTTTTTACCAAATTTAGAAGAACCATCGGCACGGAATGAAGCCGTAAACAGATACTTGTCGGCAAATCCGTAGTTGACACGTCCAAAGAAAGAAAGAAGCTTATCGTCATAATTCTGACTGGATGTCGGAGTTCCCGGCAAGCCTAAAGACAAGTCTCCCAAACCAATTTCGTCATTGGGGAAATTAGTAGCCGAGGCCTTAAAGGCACGCGTCCAACGGTTGACAAATTCCTGTCCCGCCATCACAGTTAAATTGTGCTTGGCTTTTTCCCAATTGTAACTTAACACATTTGAAATCTGGAAACTACCACCTTCTGTATTCTGGATGCTACCGTTGATATTAGTACGTTTAGCCGTAATAGATTTATCACCAAAGAAAATTTCATTACGACGAGTATAATAATTCATACCGGTACTGTTACGGAAGCTCAAGCCTTTAAAAATCTTGTAATTAAATCCTCCATTTGCTTGGAAAGTACGATATTCTTTATTGTTTGTCTCTTCTGCGGCAGACAACAATGGATTTTGCATAACATTACCAGAATCATCAGCCAAAAGCGGATCTTCATCTGATTCTACAAGTGTACGGTCATCCCCTGTAATACCGATAGTAGGACGATATTGCAGAATATGCTGTAACTTGTTAAAACGGTCGCCATTCTCCGAAGTCCCCATACCAAATACTTTTCTTTGGTCGAAAGTGATACGAGCATTGATGGAAAGACGCTCATTTGTATCATGGCTTAAACTCATAGAGATGTTGTGCTTGTTATTACCGCTATACACCATAGCCCCCTCATCCTTAAAATAAGAGTAAGCAGCATTATATTTCAGTTTATCAGTACCACCGGCCACACTGACGCGATAGTTTTGAGTGAGTGCCGTACGTCCCAAAGCTTCCTCTTGCCAATCTATACCGGCACGATTACCATAATTGGCAGCAATATCACTGAACTTACCATAACGTTCCTCAAACTTGGCCATATCTTTTTCCAAATCTTGAGAAAGTCCTATTGTACGTTCATAGTCCAATAATACAAATTCTTGCGGAGAAAGTACATCCAGTTTTCTGGCAATCTTCTTGAAACCCACATAACTGTCAAACGAAACAGTCATCTTCTGTCCTTTCTTGGCACCACTCTTTGTGGTAATTACAACAACGCCATTTGCACCGCGCGCACCATAGATGGCGGTAGAAGAAGCATCCTTCAAGATGTCGATTGTCTCAATTTCAGCAGGATCAAGACTGCTCATGCCGTCTTCACTGGGAAATCCGTCAATGATGTAAAGGGGTTCGTTGCTTTGAGTAATGGAGATACCACCACGTACACGAATAGAAATGGATGAACCCGGAGCACCTTCACTCTGAGTAACCTGCACACCGGCAACACGTCCGGCCAACGCTTGCGAAATATCAGAAGTCGGAACCTTTAGCAATTCATCGCTTTTAACCGATACAACAGAACCCGTTAAATCTTTACGGGAAACTGTACCGTAACCGATAACGACTACTTCATCCAATACTTTGGCATCAACCTGCAAAGTTACATTCACAACTTTCTGTCCATTGACTTTCACTTCCTTAGTAGTCATTCCCACATACGAGAACACCAATACATCTTTAGAAGCATCATTCACTTTTAAAGTATAGTTACCATCTATATCTGTTACTGTTCCAACGCCAGCAGCACCTTTAATAGTAACACTACCTCCAATAACTTCATATCCTTCGCTGTCAACTACCTTACCGGTAACAGTCTGACTTTGTGCGTATGTTACCATACTTACAAGAGCAAAGAAAAAGATTAAAAACAATTCTTTTAAACTGTGCATAATAATTAAATCTAAGTTAACTTTAATATAGTTTTATCTCGACTGCAAATGTATTGCTAGCTCTCGACACAGAATAAAAATATTGTTTTGATTACTTTCACTTTTTCCCAGCCCATATACTAATATTGTTTATCCGACCCTAATTTCGTGTAAAAACCACAATAAACGCCTTTAGAAGGTGGTTGCCACTAACTTTCGAGACTCATTCAGTTAATAAACATATCTCAAAAAGTATCATTTTTTTGCTATAAAAAATAAGGTGATAATGGAAGTATATTGGATATCCAAATACTCCTCATTATCACCCTAATAAATAAATTACTTATGTAATTTTACATATTGAATCACTAATTTCTATTAATATTCAGTTGTATCAAGCTTCATTTCAAGAAATCAGCACGCATCGGAGCAAAGCAGTCTATGAGAACACCCGGCTCCAGACATACGCAGCCGTGCAAAACGTCCGGCTCCATGTAGATGCCGTCACCTGCTTCAACGATTTTCTTCTCGCCACCTACCGTAAACTCAAATTTACCGCTTGCAACGTATGTAGTTTGTGTGTGATAATGTTTATGGGGAGTTCCGACAGCCCCTTTTTCAAACTTAACCTTCACCAACATCACTTGACCGTCGTAACCCATAATCTGTCTGGTGACACCTTCACCGGCAGGTTCCCAGATTTTATCTTTTTCATAGATGAAGGTGTTGCTTCTTGTTTTCTTAACCGGTTCGTCGGGAGTGACATTACTTGTAACCTGCGATGCATATAAAGTGGTTATCATAAAGAGTGATACTCCACACATACATACACACTTTTTCCATGTATTCATTTTCATAATCAATAAGTTTTTAGTTGTTTAAAATCTATTATTCAGATAATGTTGCAAATTTATAAATAGTAATCTGTTTATAAGTCTTTCCGGGTAATAAAACCGTAGCAGGGAATTGCGGTTTATTGGGAGAATCCGGGAAATGCTGCATTTCAAGACAAAATCCATAATATTTCCCGTACGTTTTATTTCCATGTCCCGCAAGATAGTCCATATTTGAATTCGGTATATAGAACTGCATTCCGGGTTCCGTAGTATAAGCTTCCAACACCCTACCCGATTCCGGTTCAATCACCGTTGCCACCAATTCCAAGGAATCAGGCGACTTATCAAGTTTGTAATTCACATCATATCCCTTTCCCGACTGCTTTATCCAACTTTCCACTTCTCGCAGGGCTGTGAAGTCATATTCCGTTCCGGCAACCGGCATGAACTCTCCCGTCGGAATGCCGTCAGCATCTGCCGGAGTAATAAAATCCGCCTTTATCTTATAAAGATGATTGAGTACAGGGCCTCTACAACCGGTCAGATTGAAATAGCTGTGATTCGTAAAGTTGACAACCGTAGGTTTATCCGTAAAAGCCGTATAATCAAGGATAACTTCATTATGATTAGTCAGCTTATATGCCACTGAAAGATTTAACGTTCCGGGAAACCCTCCTTCCAAATCAGCACTTCGATATTTAAAAACAACGACAGCCGTATCTTTCACTGTATAAAAAGTGTCTGTCTCGAACACTTGGCGATTGAAACCTTGCGTTCCTCCATGAATGGAATGTTCTTTATTGTTTTTCTCCAGATGATAAGTCTGGTTGTTCAAGCAGAACTCCGCATTTTTTATTCGATTGGCATATCTCCCGACTGTAGCGCCGAATTTAGGGTGTTTCCCTAAATAATTCTTCAGGCTATCAAACCCTAAAACAACCGGCTCGAAATGCCCGTCCCTATCAGGAGCGGAAATATATGTCAAAGAGGCGGCATAATTGGTTACTTTAACGGCCATGCCATTTGAATTTGTTAGTTTAAACAGTTCAATGGTTTTATCCCCATCCTGAATAGTAGTTTCCCTAGAGACGGAAAGCCCCGTTATCAGAGGTTGCTTACATGAAGCAAATAAAAACAGGGCTGTTGTCAACAGTAGAATGATACGTGTTCTCATGCAAAAATAAATATTATTTCTTCCCATACTCTGTGGGCAGGCAACCCATGTATTTTTTGAAACGTGCCGCAAAATAAGAAGGTGTATTATAACCTACCATAAAACTGATTTCGGAAACCGTATATTTTCCTTCTTTCAACAATTGGCAAGCCCGGTTGAAGCGTATCTTATGAATGAAATCAATAGCCGACTTACCTGTAATCGCCTTCAACTTCAGATGGAGACTGGAACGGCTCATATTCATTTCACGCGCAAACAACTCGGTAGAGAATTCCACGTTATCCATGTTTTTCTCAACAACCGCTATGGCTTTCCGCAGCAGTTCCTCGTCCATCGTGTTATTGGTAAGTTTTTCCGGTTCCACTTCCGTCATATTGGAATAACGTTCAAATATCCGGTAACGCGTACGCAGCATGTTCAATATCTTAGCTTTCAGCACAGCCATCGAGAATGGTTTGGGAATGTAATCATCGGCACCCACCTGCAATCCTTCCAATTGATACTTCACATCCGCTTTGGCAGACAACATATAAACAGGAATATGGCATGTACGCAGATTTTGCTTTGCTAATTTGCATAATTTGACACCATCCATCACAGGCATCATCACATCAGTAACAATCAAATCCACATCTTCATCTTTCAGGATATCCAACGCCTTTTGTCCGTTTTCCGCTTCCCGCATGTTAAACTGGTCGGACAAGCCATTTACCAGATATTGCCGCAACTCTTCATTATCTTCCACAATCAGAATAGTTCCACGCTTGCTGCCTTCTTCCTCAACAGCTTCATCTCCGTCCGGCTCTTCTTTTTCTTCATCACCTATATAGATGTCGTGCGCATTAGTGGAATATACACGTTGTTCTTCCACATCCTCTTTTCCGCTAAGCAGCTCTTCCTGTGTATAGGCCGATTTATCCTGAGGCAAATAAACGGTAAAAGTAGAACCCTTGCCCACTTCGCTCTGCAATGTAATTCGCCCATGATGAAGCTCTACTAAACGTTGTACCAAAGACAAGCCTATTCCACTCCCCTCACGGCCATTTTCTACCTGATAGAAACGTTCGAAAATCTTCTCCTGCTTTTCTTTGGGAATACCGATACCCGTATCGGCTACCTGCAATACGAGACTGTTATCTTCTTTATAAAGTTTTACCGTAATGCTTTCACCCACTTCCGTATACTTAAAGGCATTTGAAAGCAAGTTATTCACTATCAAGTCCAGATAGTTTTCATCAAACAATACGCTTTCATCCTGCAATTCCGTGTAGAAATTATAATCTATATCTTTGCGCTTGGACAGGTTGTCATAGTTCATAAAGCAATTCATCACTCTTTTATAAGCATTGGCATACACCGGTCTAAGCTCAAAAATACCCAGTTCCGCACGCCGATAGTCCATCAACTGATTGACCAAATGTAGCAGACGGTTGGTATTTCGCTGGATATAGAGCAGTTGCTCATGTTCCCAATGCCCTTTAATACGACTGAGAAGTTCCTGCAAAGGCGCAACAATCAATGTGAGCGGAGTCCGCAACTCATGCGAGATATTCACATAAAAGCGGATTTTCATTTGACTTATTTCTTCCTGTTTCTCTTTGTCCAGTCGCTCCATGGCTATTTCAGCCTGCATGCTTTTACGCAACCAAAAATAACGGACAATGCCATATATCAGCAGAATAACAGATAGGACAAACAAGGTGATTGCCCACCACGTACGATACCAGACAGGCAAAATACGGATATGAAGAATGGCAGGCTCTTCATTCCATTTTCCATCATTATTTGCCGCTTTAATATAAAAGGTATAATCTCCTGCCGGCAGATTGGAATATGAAACCGGGCTGATGTCACTTTGCTTATACCACACATCATTATATCCATCCAGTTTATAAGCAAAAGTATTATGCTTCCCTGCAATATAATTGGACACCACAAACGATATGGCAAAAGAATTTTGGGAGGATGTCAGCGTGATGCGGTCTACATACTCAACACTTTCTTTCAGGATACCGGTCTCATCATCAGGGAGTACTTCCTTATTGAAGACAAACAATTTATTGATAACCGGTTTGGGAGTATAAGGATTGTCAATCAAGGTTTCGGGACGGAAAGAGGTAATTCCATTGACACCACCGAACAGCATATAACCATTATCTTTACGGCAGTAAGACCCGGCGTTGAACTGATTGCTCTGTAAACCATCCAAAATCGTAAAATTACGGAACTTGCCATTTTCGGGGTTCAAGCAACTCAGTCCCAAGTTTGTACTTATCCACAACCGCCCGTAGGCATCTTCCAGAATTCCATAAATCACATTGCTCGGCAGACCATTGCCTGTGGTAAATTGCTGTAACTCCCCGCTCCCCTCCTTCAAGGCAAAAAGCCCGTTACGGGTTCCAATCCATATACTTCCCGATGAAGATTCATAAAAGCAATTCACAAAAGCCTGCTTCAAAGCCGGAACAATATTATACTCTTTGTTAGCCAACAAAGAACCATCAACCTGATTGTAGACAGAAATACCCATTTCCCCTCCTATCCAGATGCGTTTCTTAGAATCACGGAACAGCAGGCGATTGTATTGCTGCAATTTCTCCCCATTCTTATCTTTATCTACAATCGTAAAATTTCGCTTATCTATATCAAAATGCAACAGATATTCCAATGAAGCCACCCAAAGTCCCCCATTTTCATCCGAAAGGATGGAATAGATATTATTACTCGGTATATTGCTATTTCTCCGGTTATAATATTCAACGTATCCCGACTTTCTGTGCAATACCATCATTCCCCCTGCATGCGCCCCTGCATATACTTTGTCGTGCAATTCATCCACATATACGGTTTTAATATCCTTGAAAGGAACATCCATCGCCACCGGGATGGAATTAAACAAATAATTCTTATACTGCTTCGAAGCGTCATCATAATAGTTCAATCCTCCGTCACTTGTCCCAATCCACAAATTATGTCTATTATCCTCTACAATACAACTCACCACATTATCACTCAGGGAGTTTAGAAAAGGTACGTGCTTGATGCGTTGAAATCGGTTACACAAAGGATGATAATAATTCAAACCACCCCAATAAGTGCCCAGCCACATGCCTCCCTGCGAATCTTTGAATATGCAGCGCACGGAGTTCTGCGACAAACTGCCTTCTTGTATTTCAGAGCTTCTGATGGACGTAAAGCGGTCCGTTCCTTCTTTATAGATGTTCAAGCCGCTATAAGTCCCTACCCACAAACGGTTTTCCGTATCCAACTCCAACGACCGTACATAATTTGAGTTCAGTCCTGATTTCCCATCTTCATACCGGTAATTCTTTAGTTCTTTAGAGTTGGTATCGTATAAATACAAGCCATTTCCTTCCGTTGCCATCCATATTCTGCTGAACATCTGGCATAGAATAGAATGTACCCTTATCCCTTGGGGCATGCTCACCATTCTCTCCAAAACATCCCCTGTAAGAGAGTATGTATATACTCCATCCTCAGCCCCGATATAAACACAATCTCCCTGACGTACCAGAGTGGTAGGTTTCAACAAATGCAGTGAAGAAGACAACGTGTCAGTCAGAAAACACCCTCTTTGCACATCAAAAATCAAAATTTCCTCCGCCGTACCCAGCATTAACAAATCCTGTTTTATCGGAGCAATGCTGGTAATAGCTACGTTCTGTCCGTTTTTCTTATAGTAATAGTTTGAGAAAGCATCTTTGCGGCGATTATAAAGAGACAACCCCTCACGCGTTCCCACCCAAATCCGGTCGGCATCATCAACTGCTATGCAACGGGAAATATCACTGGCGATGCTATTGGAATTCATATATTGATGGCGATAAACCGTAAAGTTATAACCATCATATTTATTCACGCCGTCATACGTAGCGAACCATAGGTTTCCCTCTTTATCTTGATTAATGGCAAAAATAGTACTATTTGACAACCCTTCCTCCAGACCGATATGGGTAAAATAAATATCTTCCGCTGCATTAACATTCAAGGCAAACGGAAATAATCCTACTAAAAGTACTAACAACAATTGGAATATTTTCATAATCATAATCTATTATGAGACAAATAAACAAAATATATTAGTAAGAACAGATATTTATCAGTATTTTCTTATCTCTAACTCTCGGAAGAATACGCAAAGGTATAAAAGAAAAACCGGGAACCGGATTAAATATACGCCCATCATCATCGGTTGATTCCACTTCAACAATTCCAGCTTCACATTTAATGTTCAACACACCACCGTTTCTCCTGATGCATACATCTTTAGGGGTTATTTCTACTTCCTCGGCAGGCGACGCTATGACCGGCAAAACAAAATAAGCCGCATCGGGACAATGCTGCACACTGATTTGAACACCTTGTTCCGAGAAGGCATAATTCACCTCTACAGATACTTCCCCTCCTGATGGAGATTGTTGATTGATATCCACCAAATGAGTATTCACCTGGAAGCGATAATCGTTTTTATCTGTATGGCAGACTATATCCGTGTTTAAATCATCCAGATTGTTATATACATTCCCATCCTCAGCCAACTCAATGCGAGGAGTCCCCCCCATCAGATATTTGCGAGTGTTGCTCTGCATATTAGGAGCCTCTATCAACTGGTATTTATTCATTGTCGCAGCAAAGACAGGACCTGCCTCCGCATGCCATAGCAGAGAAAGAGCGCCACCCATCGGATGCGTCCCCTTTGTTTTATATTCAGCGTCATATCCGGTAAACGTAGCACGCCACGGTCCCTGCGACATCAACCACGTACGGATATCCTGGAAATACTTCATCCCATAAGCCGCATCGCGGGGAAGTTCTTTGGAAGCGGCCGCTTCCACCGGAGACAGTTCCAAGAAAGAAGCCAAAGCTTTGGCATGTCCGAAAGTGTGGTGTATACATGGCGGAATACCTGAAACACGATAGTGCATGCCGCCATACAGCAATCCGTCGTAAGTGGCTTTCTTCAACAATCCGATATTCCGGCGGATAGCCTCTACGTATTCAGGATGACGGTCAGCCAACGAATAATAACCTCCCATAAAGCCATCACTTGTACGCCCGCCCCAATAAGTCCATTTAAAGCTACGGGTTCCCCAGCTATTATCCCAAGCGCCATCGGGCAACATAAATTCAAGATGGGTACTCATGGAACGCTCAATGAGCGACAGCAATTCGGCATCTTTTGCCATCCCGGCATAATACGCCATGTTGGGCAAGGTTTCCTCCACGTTATAAAGCAAATCCACAGGCAGGCAACCATTCTTCGTTTTAGTCCGTACATTAGGACCTTCACCGAAAACAAAGTATTCATGTTCCGTGAAATACCCCCTCAAATCAGTGGCAATCTCCCGGGCTTGTGCCTTGAAAACGGGACGGTTGCACATCTCTCCAATGGCATACAATGCATAAGTAGCGGAAGCGGAATAGTTCACATTCATATTCCTCATTCCCTCCCGTTTGCGGCTGTAGATAAAAGGATTATTCATGATAAACTCGCCGGCCTCCACCAAGCGCTGTTTCCAATGGTTCCGGGTAGAGTCATCCAGTAAATGCCCATGATAATGCAAAGCCTCATAGAGGGCGATAGCTGCGAATACCGTCGTACCGTTCCAGTCCGAAACATGCACATCATTCATCCAGGAACCATCCGGGCGATGCACATTTTCCATCCATCCCATCAGGCGTTTGGCAGCATGCAGGTATTTATCATTTCCTGTTTTGTCCGCCAGATACATCAGAGGAAGCACAGCGTCGCCTATACGTCCATGCATACGAGCACATGCAGGGCATAAAATCCCCCCGTCCAATGCCGGGTGCGGATTCGCGCACTGATAAGTCAACAGCGTATCCATCCACTCCGTCAGCAGTTTTTCAGCTTCGCCGCGTAAAGAATTATCCAATGATTGATTGTTTGTGTTCTGCACTTGGGCAGGCAAGAATGCGGCATATAACAGCAACATTACGAAGACTATGTTTTTCATTTTTCCTATGTTAGATTTCAACATCAAAAGTACGCCTTTACTCACACTTCATTGTCTCATTTTATTTATATCCCGCGTACTTATGTCTACGCGCGACCCTAATATTGTTCAATCCCTGCTAATTTTGTCGAAATGTTGCTTACCGAAACAATATTGGCAGACTTTTGAACATAAGGAAGCGGGCATTCGGCACAAACGGCCTACTTTAGCGGATAGAAATAATCATGCATTAATACTTAATATTATGAAACACTTACCATTACTTGTATGTACTGCCGCCTGCGGGTTTTATTCCGCACACACCGCCGCAGCAGACAAAAAAAATGAAAGGCCCAACATTCTTTGGGTAACCTTTGAAGACACCAGCGCATACGAATTCGGTTGTTACGGCAACAAAGACGTGCACACACCCAATGCCGACAGTCTGGCAGCCCAAGGCATACAGTTTATGAATGCATGGTCTGTAGCCCCGCAAAGTTCGGCAGCCCGTTCTTCACTCATCACCGGATGCTACTCCACTACCTACGGAATGGATATCCATCCTGTTCCCTACGATACTCCTGCCGACATCTTCTTCCCACAGAAGTTGCGCGAAGCGGGTTATTATTGCACAAACAACAGCAAGACGCATTACAACTCCACCACCGATAATAAAATCTGCTGGGACGAATGTACACCTAAAGCCTCTTATAACAGCCCCAATCGTGGTAAAGACCAACCTTTCTTTGCCGTATTCAACACCGTAACCTCGCACATGGGACGTATCCGCACCTTCCACACCGACGGACGCAGGGACTACACCCAAGAAGGTATCTATCCTGAATTGCTCACCCTTCCTTCCTACGTTCCCGACCTACCCGAAGTGCGTTCCGACTACGCCGGTCACTTGGAAGCCGTACAAGATGTGGACACCTGGTTGGGCTTCTACCTGAAAGATTTGAAGGACAAAGGACTGGATGACAACACCATTATATTCTTCTTCAGCGACCACGGCGGTTGCGTGCCACGCGGCAAGGGTTATTTGTACGAAAGTGGCCTGAACGTTCCCCTCATAGCCTACTTCCCTCCCAAATGGCAACACTTGGCGGGCGGTATCTCCGGGAAAGATTTCAGCCTAGTCAACTTCACCGACTTAGGCCCTACAGTACTCAGCCTTGCAGGAGTGAAACCTCCCAAACACATGCAAGGTAAAGCGCTTTTCGGCAAATTCGCAAGCAAAGAAAAACGCGAAATGCAATTTGCATTAGCTGCCAACCAACTGCACCACTTTATGCCCGTACGTGCCGTCACCGACGGACGCTTCAAGTACATCCGCAGCTATATCCCCTATCGCCAGTTTGCCTTGCGCAACTATTACCAATGGGGTATGCCGTCCAATAAAGCATGGGATAAACTCGTACTGGGAGGATACAACACCAATCCCGACTGGCAGTTGACATTTGAAGCCCATCCGGCAGAAATGTTGTTCGACCTTGAAAAAGACCCCGGGGAGTTGCACGATTTATCCGCCTCTCCCGAATATGCGGAAGTGCTGGCAAAGATGCGCAAAGGTTTGTCAGACCATGTACGTTCCACCCAAGACCTAGGCTTCTTCCTTCCAAACTCCCGTACCGGGCATATTCTTTATGAAACCGTACGTAAGGAAAAATATCCGTTGGAAGAACTGTACACACTTGTAGAAACCGCAGGAACAGCCACTCCCGCCGCCCTCCCGCTATTGGAGAAGGCCATTACCAGCCCCCGTCCCGACATGAGATTTTGGGGAGTGGTAGGATATGCCCAACTTGCCAGAGGAAAGCAAATCACCGCTTGTCCGCAAGCCTTGTCGGCACTTCTCCATGATGACAACCCTTACATCGCTTCCGAGGCGGCATACGCCGTTTCATACCTGGGTAAAGCACAGGAAGGCATCTCCCGGCTGATTACCCCCGTAAAGGAAGAAGACAGAAAAATAGGATATTCTCCATTGGAATGCCTATCTTTAGACCCTGCCATGCGTGACTACATCCGCCCGTTCCTGCTACAATTGAAAGAAGCAGCAGAAAACCTGCCACGCATCCAGAATGAAGATGCCGGACTCATGGCACGTGGTATTCTCGTAAATCTGGGTGAGTTGGACATCAAGAACTTGCATGGTCCTGAAGCATACAAGAAAGGGTTGAAACTGAATTATGGACGCAGGCCGATGGTGCCATTGCCTTACTAAATGATAATTTAGCGGCTTTGCCGCTAAAAGTTGATAGTTGATAGATAATAGTTGATAGTTACCATTCGGCATAATAGCGCAGCTCTCTATTATCTATCAACTATCAACTATCATCTATCAACTTCGCGCTTCGCGCGACTAAATTCCCATTTACTGATAAATAACAATACATAGAATTCAAAAAGAATGAAAGTAACAACATTAATCGCCTTTTGCCTTCTGCCCGTGACGGCAACCTGCCACGCTCAATCCGCCAAGTTAGTCCCCCTGACGGAACGTGTCAACGTTCAAGCCGACTCGGCACGCACAAACCAGATTATCGATGGCCGCTGGGTAGCAGTAGGTACAGGTAAGCCGCACACTCTCCAATTAGATTATGCCCGTCCGTTCCAAGGCAAACCATCCTATCGTTTTGAACTGAAGCAGGAAGACAACACCTTGGAAGGTTATGCCAAAGGAGAAACCAAAGGGCGTGCCGAACTCTGCTACTGCTATGCGGTGGCTAGTGATTTCCGCAACTATCCGGCGGATGAATATCTCAATGCCCAGAAAATGAAAACCGTATATCACTACGGCAAAGGCAGTTGCCCGCAAGGTTCATCCATGAACTACACTTTTTCCGTCTATATCCCCCGCACGTTGGACAAGGATGTGTCCACCATCTTCGCCCAATGGCACGGCATGCCAAGCCGCACGCTGGTTTCCGACCCTTCGGGGAAAGTAACGAGACTGAGTGTAAAAGAATTCCTCGAACTGGAGAAACGCATGATTTTCAAGAAGAATATCGCACACGAGAAGATAATCAAAACCAACGCCAAAGGCGACACCCTCTACAAAGCAGGCAAGCCGAATGGTTGGCTCATCGAACAAGGCGGATATCCTCCCCTCGCCTTCGGCTTCTCACAAGGATATTTCTATATCAAAGCCAACTCAGACCGGAAATGGCTGAGCGACAAAACCGACCGTTGCAACGCTAACCCTGACAAAGCAGCCATCATGCAGCCCGTCACTTCCCAATATAAAGCTTCCACAATCGCCTATAAAATGCCTTTCGACAGTTTTCCCAAAGACTGCTGGATAACTTTCCGGGTGAATATCGACTGGACAAGCTACGGCAAAGAAGCGGAAACCATCCTCAAACCCGGTCGCCTAGATGTCACCATGGCGTATGACAAAGCCGGAAATGAAATTAAAAAGCACATCGTGAACAACAAGGAGATACTCATAGGCCGCAACGACGAAGAAGGTTATTATTTCAAATTCGGCATATATCGCGTAGGAAACAGTACAATCCCGGTTTGCTACAACCTGGCAGGCTACGAGGAGCATGCACGCAATTAGCGCATTGTATGTATACTACCTGAGAAAGGAATACAAATGATACTTTATTTTTCAACACGGAGGTACAGAGTCTAAGGTATCTCAAAATACGCCTGAAGATTTCTTTTAGGCACGGATTACACGGATTTCACGGATTCTCTTTATTCTTTTTCCGTGTAATCCGTGCCTAAAAAGAAACAAATAGTAAGCGATTTTTTATTTTGACATGCCTTCAACTCCGTATCCTCTGTGATGAACTAAGCCTTTTCCCTGAACTGGCGAAACTGCCAAATCAGCATCGCCGCAGCTATCAGGCTCGCAATGAGGTCGGACACAGGCATGCTGTACCACACTCCCGCCGTGCCATAGAAACGGGGCAGAATGAGCAAACAAGGAAGCAGTACCACCATCTGGCGGGTAAGGGAAAGAAAGATTGCCTTACTCGCCATTCCTATACTCTGGAAGAAATTCGCAGTCACCATCTGGAAACCGATAATCGGGAAGAATATCACCACAATCTGCAGTCCCCTTGCCGAAATATCAATCAATTCCGCATCCGATGTAAAGATGCTCACCACCAAATCGGGCATCAGCATCCCCACCAAAAAGCCGAAAGTGGTCACTCCCGTAGCAAAGATTATCGTCAGTTTCAGCACCCGGTTCACGCGGTGGTATTGCTTCGCCCCGAAATTGTATCCGGCAATGGGCTGCATACCTTGATTCAGCCCCATCACAATCATTACAATGATAAACACCAACCGGTTTACAATTCCGAACGCTCCGATAGCCAAGTCGCCGCCATGCTCCTTCAACCCCTGATTGATGAGGATAACGATGAAGCAAGCCGCCAGGTTCATCAGGAAAGGAGACATACCGATAGCCAGCGAGTCGAATACAATCTTACGTTTCAGTCGGAAAATGCCCCTATGAAAATGCAACAGTTCTTCCTTGTTACTGAACAATTTAAACTGCCACAAGAGCGATATGACCTGAGCCACAATCGTAGCGATGGCGGCACCGCGTATGCCCCAGCCGAAACCGTAGATGAACAGCGGGTCGAGTATCGTATTGATAACCACCGTAGCTATGGTGGCATACATCGCCTTCTGCGGATGTCCCGAAGAACGGAGCACGGCATTCAGCCCCAGATAAAGATGGGTCACGGCATTTCCCAGCAGAATAATCTGCATATAGTCTCGCGCGTAACCTATTGTCTGGTCACTACCGCCGAAGAAATAAAGGATAGGGTCGAGAAAAGCCATCACAATGACCGTGAAAGCCACACCCAGCAAAATATTCAGTACCACCACATTACCCAGCACCCGCTGCGCGGTGTCATAATCTTTTTGTCCCAGCCTTACGGAAATCAAAGTAGACGCACCCACTCCGACCAGCGAACCGAATGCCGCAGCAAGATTCATCAGCGGAAAGGTCAACGCCAGTCCCGAAATTGCCATAGTTCCCACTCCGTGACCGATGAAGATGCTGTCCACCATATTATATAAAGAAGATGCCGTCATAGCGATAATCGCCGGAACGGCATATTGCATCAATAGTTTCCCAATGCTCTCTGTGCCCAACGCTGTGGGTGTCTTTTGTCCTGCCATACTAATACCTTATTTCCTTTTGAGGGTGCAAAGGTACTCAATTTTTTGCAAAAATCGAGTCACAAACCATTCAATAAAAAAAGCGTAGGAACACCTGAACCACAATCGCAGCGACAGCCACCCTACGGATGTCCGGAAGAGCGAAGCAACAGCATCCGGTCCCGGATAAAAATGGAGCACGACATTCCCCGGCAAGATAATCTGCAATTAACCGCTTTCAGTCATTTCTTCCATACCAACACCTTATCTTATCCGTAGTTACTCCGTAGTTTCTCCATGCAAAGTACCATAAATACAGGGAAACTATGGGTAAACTACGGAGCAACTACGGATATGATATAGATTTTATACGATTTTAAAGCTGCTTTGCGCAAAACCGGAAAGCCATACCGGACAGGTATAAAAGAGAACCCCTACGCTTTATTTGGAGGAAAAGGTTGGCTTATCTGAAAAATGTTTCGTATTTTTGCCCCCAAATTGAGTTGAATAATAACGATATGAACGTTTTAGAACTAAGTGAACAAGAAATCATTCGTCGTAACAGCATGAATGAACTTCGCGCGATGGGCATCGAGCCCTATCCCGCAGCAGAGTATGTAACCAACGCTTTCTCTACCGATATTAAAGCCGAATTCAAAGATGACGCGGAACCGCGCCAAGTGTCCGTAGCCGGACGTATGATGAGCCGCCGTGTCATGGGGAAAGCATCTTTCATCGAATTACAGGACTCCAAAGGACGCATCCAGGTGTACATCACCCGCGATGACATCTGCCCGGGCGAAGACAAGGAAATGTACAACACCGTGTTCAAACGCTTGCTCGACTTGGGCGACTTCATCGGCATCGAAGGTTTTGTATTCCGCACC
Source organism: uncultured Bacteroides sp. (assembly GCF_959029255.1). Taxonomy (GTDB): domain Bacteria; phylum Bacteroidota; class Bacteroidia; order Bacteroidales; family Bacteroidaceae; genus Bacteroides. Next base: position 32,401 of record NZ_CAUFUE010000022.1, read on the forward strand.
CAGATGGGCGAAATCAGTATCCATGCCAAGAAGCTGACCGTACTCTCCAAGAGCATCAAACCGCTGCCTATCGTAAAATACAAGGACGGCGTGGCTTACGACTCTTTTGAAGACCCGGAGCTACGTTATCGCCAACGCTACGTAGACCTCATTGTAAATGAAGGTGTAAAGGAAACTTTCCTGAAACGCGCCACCGTCATCAAGACCTTGCGCGCCGTGCTGGACGAAGCCGGATATACCGAAGTAGAGACCCCCATCCTGCAATCCATCCCCGGCGGGGCGAGCGCACGTCCGTTCATCACCCACCACAATTCACTGGATATGGACCTCTACCTGCGCATCGCTACGGAGCTTTATCTGAAACGACTGATTGTAGGCGGTTTTGAAGGTGTATATGAAATCGGAAAGAACTTCCGCAACGAGGGTATGGACAAGAACCACAATCCCGAATTCACTTGCATGGAACTCTACGTGCAATATAAAGATTATAACTGGATGATGAGTTTCACCGAGAAGTTGCTGGAGCGCATCTGTATCGCCGTAAACGGTTGTACGGAAACCACCATCGACGGAAAAACCATCAGTTTCAAAGCTCCTTACCGCCGTCTGCCCATCCTGGAAGCCATTCAGGAGAAGACGGGCTACGACCTCAACGGCAAGAGCGAAGACGAAATACGCCAGGTGTGCCGTGAATTGAAAATGGAGATTGACGATACCATGGGCAAGGGCAAGCTGATTGATGAAATCTTCGGCGAATTCTGCGAAGGTACGTTCATACAGCCTACTTTCATCACCGACTATCCGGTAGAGATGAGCCCGCTGACCAAGATGCACCGCAGCAAACCGGGACTGACCGAACGCTTCGAACTGATGGTGAACGGCAAGGAACTGGCGAATGCCTACAGCGAGCTGAACGACCCCATCGACCAGGAGGAACGCTTCAAAGACCAGCTGAGACTGAGCGAGAAGGGAGACGACGAGGCTATGTTCATCGACCGGGACTTCCTGAAAGCGCTGCAATATGGCATGCCTCCCACATCAGGTATCGGTATCGGTATCGACCGTCTGACGATGTTGATGACCGGACAGTCATTCATCCAGGAAGTGTTGTTCTTCCCGCAAATGCGTCCCGAGAAAATGGTGCCGAAAGATGCGCCCGCCAAGTTCATGGAACTGGGCATCCCCGAAGAATGGGTAGCCGTTATTCAGAAAGCGGGTTATAACCTCGTAGCTGACATGAAAGATGTGAACCCGCAGAAACTGCACATGGACATCTGCGGCATCAACAAAAAGTATAAACTGGAACTGACAAACCCGACCGTAAATGAAGTTGCTGACTGGGTCGAGAAAATTAAGAATTAAAGAATTAAAAATTAAATAAGCTAAATTAAAGATAAGAGGAGGATGAAAGCAGTCCTTTTTTCCTCCTTTAATTTTTAATTTTTAATTATTAATTTCGATATGAAACTACCCGGTAAGATAGCCATCATGGGCGGAGGAAGTTGGGCGACAGCCATTGCCAAAATGGTACTGGCGCAACAAGACACTATTAATTGGTATATGCGGCGCGACGACCGCATTGCCGATTTCAAGCGCCTTGGCCACAATCCTGCCTACCTGACGGGCGTCAAATTCGACACGAAGCGTATCAACTTCAATTCCAACATCAATGATGTGGTGAAAGAATCGGATACGCTTATCTTCGTCACCCCTTCTCCCTATCTGAAATCCCACTTGAAGAAACTCAAAACGAAGATTAAGGATAAATTCATCATCACCGCCATCAAGGGTATTGTGCCCGACGATAATGTGATTGTCTCGGAATATTTCAGAAAGGAATATGGCGTACCGCCTGAAAATATAGCCGTACTGGCAGGTCCCTGCCATGCAGAGGAAGTGGCGCTGGAACGCCTTTCTTACCTGACAATCGCTTGCCCGGATACCGACAAGGCTTGCACCTTTGCCCGCCGATTGGCAAACTCGTTTATCAAGACATCCGTCAGCAATGATGTTGCCGGCATAGAATATGGTTCTGTGCTGAAGAACGTATATGCCATTGCAGCCGGTATTTGCAGCGGTCTGAAATATGGTGACAACTTCCAGGCAGTGCTGATGTCCAACGCCATACAAGAAATGAACCGCTTCCTGCAAACGGTGCATCCGTTGAACCGAAACATCAATGATTCTGTTTATCTGGGTGACATGCTGGTGACGGGATATTCCAACTTCAGCCGTAACCGTACGTTCGGTACGATGATTGGCAAAGGTTATTCCGTGAAAAGCGCGCAAATTGAAATGGAAATGATAGCGGAAGGCTACTATGGCACGAAGTGTATCAAGGAAATCAATAAGCATCATCACGTCAACATGCCGATACTGGATGCCGTATACAATATATTGTATGAACGCATCTCGCCGATGATTGAAATTAAGTTGCTGACCGACTCGTTCAGATGAGAAACGAGGAGAGGAGTTGACAAAGAGACAAGGAGACAAGTTGACAAGGAAACAAGTTGACTAGTTGACAAGGATACAAGAAAACGATTTGACAAGAGAACAAGTTGTCAAGAGAACAAGAAGGCAGAAAGTATCTTCCTTGTTTACTTGTCAACTTGTTCACTCGTCAACTAAAAACTAAAATATCATGATTAATTTGAACATTGAAAAGACTTTAGGATTTATTTCCAAAGAGAATGTTTTCGCTTATGAGGCACAGGTTAAGGCTGCTCAGGAAGCATTGGAGAATGGGACAGGTAAAGGTAACGACTTCTTAGGCTGGTTGCATCTGCCCTCTTCCATCACCAAGGAACACTTGGCTGACCTGAAAGCTACCGCACAAGTTTTGCGTGACAATTGCGAAGTTGTGATTGTTGCCGGCATCGGCGGAAGTTACCTCGGCGCGCGTGCCGTCATCGAGGCTTTGTCAAACAGCTTCACTTGGTTGCAGGACAAAAAGACTGCTCCCGTCATCTTGTATGCAGGACACAATATCGGTGAAGATTATCTGTATGAGCTCACTGAATTCCTGAAAGACAAGAAATTCGGTGTCATCAATATCTCCAAATCAGGAACTACCACCGAAACCGCTTTGGCTTTCCGCCTGCTGAAGAAGCAATGCGAAGACCAGCGCGGCAAGGATATGGCAAAGAAGGTAATCGTTGCCATCACCGATGCGAAGAAGGGCGCTGCCCGCGTAACGGCTGACAATGAGGGTTACAAATCATTCATCATCCCCGACAATGTAGGCGGCCGTTTCTCTGTACTGACTCCGGTAGGTTTGCTGCCGATTGCAGTGGCAGGTTTCGACATCGACAAGTTGGTGGCAGGTGCAGTGGCTATGGAGAAGGCTTGCGGTGCTGATGTTCCGTTTGCTGAAAATCCGGCTGCTATCTATGCCGCTACCCGCAACGAACTCTACAAGAGTGGAAAGAAGATTGAAATTCTTGTGAACTTCAATCCTAAATTGCACTATGTAAGCGAATGGTGGAAACAGCTTTACGGCGAATCGGAAGGTAAAGAAAACAAGGGTATCTTCCCTGCCGCCGTAGATTTCTCTACCGACTTGCACTCCATGGGACAATGGATTCAGGAAGGTGAACGTACTATCTACGAAACCGTTATCTCGGTAGAAAGCACTCAGCATAAGTTGCAAGTGCCCGGTGATGAAGCCAATCTGGACGGCTTGAACTTCCTTGCTGGCAAGCGCGTGGACGAGGTAAACAAGATGGCCGAACTGGGAACGCAATTGGCTCACGTAGACGGTGGGGTGCCCAACATGCGTATCGTTATCCCTGCACTGAACGAAGAAAGCATCGGCGGTCTGCTGTATTTCTTTGAAAAGGCTTGCGGTATCAGCGGTTACATACTGGGTGTCAACCCGTTCAACCAACCGGGTGTAGAGGCTTATAAGAAGAACATGTTCGCATTGCTGAACAAGCCGGGATACGAAGAAGAATCCAAGGCTATCCAGGCAAGACTGTAATACATTCTTTCAAGGCGCGGATTACGCGAATTACATGGAATATGAGCGAGACAACATCTCCTTGAATCTGTGAAATCCGTGTTATCCGCGCCTTTTGTCGTATCTTTCGTAAAGTATAAAACTACAGGTATTTATGTTTGAAGAATCTATCGCCCGCTATCTGGAAAAGCACGGGCATTCCAATATCCAGTTAAAAGCAGTTCTTTTTGATATGGACGGCGTACTGTTTAACTCTATGCCTTATCATGCCGACGCATGGCATAAAGTGATGGAGCGACATGGCCTGCACCTGAGCCGTGAAGAAGCTTACATGCATGAAGGACGGACGGGAGCTGCCACTATCAATATTGTTTATCAGCGTCAGTATGGCAAAGACGCCACTCCCGAAATGATAGAAAGCATTTATGCCGAGAAGAGTGCCGAATTCAATAAGAATCCTGAGCCGGAACGTATGCCGGGTGCCTGGGAGGTGTTGCAGAAGATAAAGGCGGCAGGCATCATTCCTGTTTTGGTAACCGGGTCGGGGCAACATTCCTTGCTCGGCCGTCTTGCCCATAACTTTCCCGGCATGTTTGTACGTGAACGTATGGTGACTGCTTTCGACGTGAAATATGGGAAACCTCATCCTGAACCCTACTTGATGGGACTGGAGAAGGCCGGAGTAAAAGCCAATGAAGCCATTGTTGTGGAAAATGCCCCCATCGGCGTACAAGCCGGAGCGGCAGCGGGCATATTTACCGTTGCGGTCAATACCGGACCGATGGATGGACAAGTATTACTGGATGCAGGAGCCGACTTGCTTTTCCCATCCATGCAAGCTTTCTGCGATAATTGGGAGGAACTAACGAAGGAGAAGCCTGGTTTCAAGCTCTGAAACGAATGTTATTAATTTCTAATCAATCTATTCTAGCCCTTAAACATACAAGCTATAATTAATATTAATAAACTTTTCTAATTTTTCCTTGCATACCTATAAATAAAATATTAATTTCGTATAAAGATAAGGTTATTCTTTATGCTAGGCGAGAACAGAAATATTTCTGCCAGGTCTTTATTCATTAAATGTACGAAAATTAAGATGGAAGAAGGTTTTGCTTTAGGACAATTATATAAAGATTATCAAACACCGTTTGTGAATTTCGCGAACTCCTACGTCAGAGATTGGATTGTTGCTGAAGATATTACCGAAGAAGCAATTATCTATTACTGGGAAAATAAAAGCAACCTTTCTGAAGTTTCCAATGTACCAGCATATATACTTGCCACAATTAAAAATAAAAGCCTGAACTACCTTCGCCATCTTCAAAAGCATGAAGAATTTTCCGAACATATCCGGGAATACAATGAATGGGAACTCAATACACGCATTGCATCGCTGGAAGCTTGTGAACCTTATGAACTCCTATGCAAAGAGATACAGGAGATTGTTCGTCAGACTTTAGACAAACTGCCCGAACGAACCCGGGAGATATTCATACTAAGCCGCTATAAAAATAAATCTTATAAAGAAATAGCGGAATTAACCGGCATAACCACCAAAGGGGTAGATTTTCATATTGGCGTGGCGTTAAAAGCGCTCCAAAGCAACTTAAAAGATTATTTTCCCTTTTATCTCTGTTTTTTTCTCAATTTTCACTAGGAATGTCCATCCGTGAAGTGCCTATATAGAAAGGCACTAATAAAAAAGCATGGATAAAGAGCTATTATATAATTTTTTTAAAGGAAATGTTTCAATAGAGGAAGGACTCAAAGTAAAAGCTTGGGTAGAGGCTTCCAAAGAAAACGAAAAAACCTTTTATGGAGAACGTAAAATATTCGACGCACTCCAGTTGAATACGCCGCTTCTTGAAACAAAATCCCCCATCCCCCATTCACGAAAATCCGGAACACAATGGCTGAAAATAGCCGCCTTAATTATCTTAACTTTAGTAGTCAGTTATATATACCGGGAGTTCACCACCAGACAAGAGACAGAAGCGATGAACATTGTATCTGTCCCTGCCGGACAACGCACCAACATTACCTTGCCTGACGGAACGAATGTATGGCTTAACACACGTACAACCTTAAAATATTCTACCGCTTTCAACAAGCGTGAACGCATTGTCCTTCTGGAAGGAGAAGCATTCTTTGATGTCAAGAAAAACAAAGACAAGCCTTTCATTGTCAAGACAAAAGCATATAATGTAGAAGCGCTCGGAACTGAGTTTAATGTAGATGCATATCCTGAAACGACAAATTTTGAAGCGGTTCTGATGAATGGTAGCATCAAGGTTTCCTCACAGGTTCATCCTTCACAAAACGTTATTTTAAAGCCTGAACAAAAGATATCATTAGAAAACGGGCAACTTAAAGTGACACAAATAGATGATTACAATCCTTATCGCTGGAAAGAAGGCCTTATCTGTTTCCGTAACACCGGTTTTTCCGACATCATAAAGACCTTTGAGAAATGCTACGGAATAAAAATCGTGATAGAAAATAAAAATACGCTGAAATACAGGTTCACCGGAAAGTTCCGCCAAGCAGATGGAATAGATTACATACTCCAGGTCATCCAGCAGAGTATAAACTTTAAATTTGAGAAAGATAACGAACAGCAAATCATCTATATCAAATAAAAATAGTATTAACCCTCTAAATAGAATGCCTATGATATAAAAGCCTTGTTAACCCGTAAAAAAATATGCCGACAAGTGTTCCCGCACCTATCGGCATAAGAAATTAACACAAAAAAATGTATTAACTTTAAAATCAATACAAAAGTATGAAAAATAACACTTTTGAGAGGACTTATTATCCTAAAAGTCCCCAAATAAAACATTTTTTTAGAATTATGAGAATCACCGTATTCCTACTATTGACAAGTGTTTTCTGCTCTTTTGCCGGGAACACTTACTCCCAAAGCGCAAAAGTTAACCTTAATATGAATAATGTAGAGTTGGAAAAAGTACTAAATGAAATAGAGAAACAAACCGACTACTTATTTATTTATAATAATCTGTTAGATATCCACAAAAAAGTTTCTGTAAAAGCAGAACAAAAGAACGTTTCAAAGGTATTAGACAATATATTGAAGAATACCGGCATCGAGTACCGGTTAGAAGGCTCCTACATCGTTTTAGGAGAGAAAAAAGTTGAGAAAAACGTAACAGAAGCTCTGCAACAGCGCAAGAAAATTACCGGAACAGTAGTAGACAAATCGGGAGAAAGCATCATCGGCGCCAATATCAAAGTAGAAGGCACAGATAGAGGCACGATAACCGATATAGACGGAAACTTCTCTGTAGAGGTAAATCCACAGGATGTACTTATTGTGAGCTTCATCGGTTATAAAGAGATGAAAGTTACTGTAGGCAACCAGTCCAGCCTGCACATTGTGATGACAGAAGACACGGAATTGCTGGACGAGGTCGTTGTTATCGGTTACGGTACAACTTCTACCCGCAAAATGGCATCTGCCGTTACAGCAGTAAAAGGTGAAAAATTACAAGACTTACCTTTTAGTAGCGTAACCGCTTCTTTGGCAGGACGTGCAACCGGTGTCATTGTGGAGAGCAGTGGTGGTGAACCGGGTTCTACTCCATCCATCTCTATTCGTGGTGGCGGCGCTCCTATCTATGTCATCGACGGAGTGATTTCTGATGCATGGGATTTCAACACATTAAACCCCAATGACATAGAAAGTCTTTCCATCTTGAAAGATGCTGCATCTCTGGCTGTTTACGGTTCAAGAGCTGCCAACGGTATTGTCATGGTGAAAACCAAACAGGGGGGAAAAGGAAAAACGTTGGTGACCTATACCTTCAACGCAGAGTTCAGCCAACCTACCAAGTTACTGGATAAGACACGTTCTTACGACTATGCTTATCACCAAAGACTGGCAGCGCTCAATGATGGCGTTGAGCCCAGCTTCACTCCGGAAATTTTGGAAATCATCAAAAACCAGAGTGAGCCCTATCGCTATGCCGACACCGACTGGCTAGATGAAGGCTTGAAAAACTTTGCCCCGCAATACAAACATTCAGTAGCCCTGAGTGGAAGTGGAGAAATGGTCAATTATTATCTTTCTTTAGGAATGTTGGATCAAGGTAGTATCTATACTTCAAATGCCCTGAATTACGACCGTTATACTATTCGAAGCAATGTCAATACTACCTTTGACAAGATTGGTCTGAAGATCAGCCTGAATTTGAATGGCGCTTACGAGAAAAAACAATATCCTGCATTCTCTGCAGCTAAAATATGGGAAAATCTCTACAACCAGTCCCCGCTGAATCCGGCATACAATGCAGACGGAACCTATACTGCAATAACCGATCATCCACTGGTACAAATGGACGAACGTTCAGGTTATGACAGAAACGACGGTAAATATATCAATACTCAGATTGCAGCCGACTGGACATTACCTTGGTTGAAAGAGCTGACCATCGGTGCAATGTTCAATTACCGCCTGAATGATTCCCACTTGAAAAAGTTTGCGACACAAGCCCCTCAATATAATGAAGATGGCAGTATATACCCCATTGCCAAACCTAGTTTAACAGAAAAAGGTTATTGGGGAGAAGCTTATAATTTTGAGTTAAGCGCTTCATACGTAAAGACTTTCGCTGAAAAGCACTCTATCGATGCAAAATTCGTTTGGACAGCATCGGAAGATGAAGGATACAATTTTGAAGCTGCACGCAAAGAGTTCTTATCAAGTGCAGTAGACCAACTGTTTGCCGGAGACGCCAATACACAAACAAATACCGGCAATTCATCCGAAGGTGGCCGTATGGGATTCGTAGGTCGTTTAAAATATGACTATATGAACCGCTACATCATAGAGGGCAGTTTCCGCTATGATGGTTCCGACAACTTTGCACCGGGTCACCGTTGGGGATTCTTCCCGTCAGGAGCGGTAGCATGGGCAATCAGCGAAGAACCATTCTTCAAAGACTGGGACCAGCATGTTATCAACTTATTAAAGGTTCGCGCATCCTACGGACAAACAGGTACGGAAAGTGGCGTAAACCGCTTCGGATATCTTTCGACCTACAATATGGACGAAAAGAAGATTGTAATCGGAGGCAAGCTGCACTCTGGTTTTAGTGAAGGCAATCTCGTTTCTCCTGAGTTACTGAGCTGGTATCAGGTAAATTCTTTGAACTACGGTCTGGATATGGCCTTCTTCAACAACCGCCTGAAGGGAACTTTCGACTACTTCTATTATGTAACGAAAGGTGGTTTGATGAGTCCTGCCGACCGCTACACCACCCCTCTGGGAAAAAATTTGCCGCAAATCAAATCAAACAGTGAACAGCGCCGCGAAGGTGTGGAACTGTCAATGCGTTGGGGAGACACTACACCTCGTAAATTCACATACGACGTAGGTTTCAACATGACATATTTCAACAATCTTTGGAAAGTAAAAGCTGACGAAGGACTGAATGACTTGAAAAACCCATATAAGCGCCAAACAGGACAGACTGATTACTACGGTTCAGCATACCTGGATAACGGGCTCTACCAGTCTATAGAGGATATTTTGAATTCCCCACGCAGACTGGGTTCTACTGTAACTGCATTGGGCGACATTGCTTATATGGACGTCAATGGTGATGGAAAGATAGACGGCGAAGACTTTGTACGCATCGGTATGCCTACTAAGCCCCACTTCACCTACGGCCTTGACTTCTCGTTGAGTTATGAAGGCTTTAACCTGTCCGGATTGTTCTATGGAACCGGTAAGCGTTATATGGATTTGGGTGACCGCTACAAAAAAGGCGAATCTAAATATTTATATTATCAAAGCCAATTGGATTATTGGAGACCGGACAATACAGGTGCCGACCTCCCACGAATATCAGTCAGCTCAGGTGTAAACGGTGGCAACAACTCGGCATCATCTACATTCTGGATAAGAAATGCTTCTTTCTTCCGATTGAAGAATTTGTCATTGAGCTATGATTTCAAATATAAGTTACTGAAAAAATGCGGATGGTTACAGATGTGTCGTGTAAATATTGCAGGCAGCAACCTGTTTACTCTCTCGGGAATTAAAGATTACTTTGATCCGGAAACCGCATCAACAAGTGGTGACGGCTATCCCGTACAACGAGTTTATTCAGTGGGTGTAACAGTAGGCTTTTAATTAAGGAGGAATAATTATGAAAAAGATCAAGAATATATTAGCGACGATATTACTTGTCACGAGCCTTTTCTCATGCTCGGATATACTTGACAAGGGGCCATTGGATGTATACTCGGAAAACGACGTGTGGAATAATACCGACCTCACACAGGCATTTATATACTCTGCATTGAAGAATGCCACCGACTATATGATATGGAAAGACAACTGGACGGATAATGATGCCATCCTGGAATCTGGAACAGACGTAAATAGTGAACAAATAGACCGTTATTACAATGCAGGATGGGGCTTTTACGGAGATATCCGCCGTTGTAACATGGTTTTGGCTAAAATGCCCAATGCACCTTTTACTGAAACAGAAAAAGCCAACTTCATAGCTCAGGCAAAGACGATACGCGCCATGATTTATTTCTCCCGCGCCCGTCTATTCGGTAAACTGATGCTTGTGAAAGAATTGGTAGATGTAGAAAGTGACATGACCCTTTCACGCACTGCCACAGTGAAAGATACTTATGACTTCATATTAGACGACCTAAAAGAAGCTGCTCCCGACCTGCCGGTTGAGGCTGCTTCCGGAGCTCTATCTCGAGGAGTTGCCTACGCATTGTTGGGAGAAGTAGCTCTGCACGGTGCAGCCTATATAGAAAGTGGACAAGATGAGTATTATAGAATTGCAGCCAAAGCTTGTGAGGATTTGTTTGACTTGGGATATACTTTAGACACGGATTATAAAGGTATGTTTAATGATTATGATATATCTTTGCAATCAAACGAAATAATCCTTGCCCAATGGAGGAGTGCTGAAAACACCAATTTCCAAGACACATGGATGCAAAGACTGGTTCCCAATATTTCTATGAGTAAATTGAAAAAGGATCCGGCTGAGAAATATCCTTTAGCAGAAGAATGCGCCGGATGGCCTCAAATGTTTCCTTCAGTAGACCTGGCAAACGCATACTTGGCAATAGATAAAGACGGAACAGCTAAAGAATGGGATCAAACATCTTATTACAAAGATTTCAAAGCCAACGGTGGTAGAGTATATGATGCTATTTATAAACATCGAGACAAACGTTTCGAAGCTTCTATCGTTTATGACTCTTGTACTTACTTTGCCAATAAAGTATTTCTTCGTGAGGGAGGTAATCTTTATTATGATTCTAAGACTGAAATCTGGGGTATGCCGGTATCAGGGTATATCTATAGAAAAGGCGTATATGAAGTAAAGCGACTGTTGAACGACCAACCATCCAATTATCACTACGTATTACTCCGTTTAGGACGCTCATATCTAAATTATGCGGAAATCAAACTACGCCAGGATGATAAAGATACAGCTATCAAGTATATCAATAAGACAAGAACCATTCATGGAGGATTACCGGAATTGCCACTTACCACTTCATTGGAAGAGACTTGGAAAGAATATAAGCGTGAACGCCGCGTAGAACTCCTGCATGAAGGCGATAGATACTGGAGTGTACTCCGTTGGGGTAAAGCAGACGGGCTGGAAGTAGTGCCGGAATTAACCGTAACACAAAAGTTCATGAAGATTGCACCGGACGGTAGGTCTTTTGAAATCGTAGACCTTCCTATCTACAAAGAGGATAATGTACGTAAGTTCACCAAGAAACGTTACCTCTTCCCTGTTCCACAGGGTGAACGAGATAACAATGGAAACTTAGACCAAAACGAAGGTTGGTAAAAGATACGTAGAACATTTATTAATGAACCTTTAAAATATTACAAATATGAAGAAGCTTATAAATATAATTCTGATGTTCTTTCTGATGGGCATGGTTTCCTCATGCTTAAAGTCCGGACTGGATGATTTGGAGACCTATGGCGACTCTGAAATTACCAACCTGAACTTTGAATATCGCTGGTGGAACGAAAGCACTAACCGGATGTCTGTTCAGACGCTGACTACCGATAAAAACATTGATAAAGACAAGCGCCTGATAACTTGCACATTGAAGGTTCCTGCCGCAAGTGGAAGTTTCCCGGAAGAAGTTCGTCAAAAGGTGTCTTTAAACAATCTGATTGCTTATATGGACCTCTCCAGTGCAGCCCGTATTACACCGCTAAACGGGGCTCCCAAGTTGGGGTATGAAGCGGATTTTTCTGCCAAGGAGTTTAAATACCTGGTTATGGCAGCCGATGGCACAAAAAGCGAATGGACCATACAAATTGTGGATTTAATAAAATAAGTATTATCTTTGGATATCCATATCATAGATAATAATTAAAAAAGATAGAGAGGGAAGAGATTAAAAAAGGATGTCTTCCCTCATCTATTATCAGCAGTATCAATAATAAAACCAATGATTATGAACAAACCTTGTTTTATAGCCATCTTATCGCTACTCATTAGTTTTTCAACAATCTTGTCTGCTTATGCTACAAACGACTCTCCCAAAGTTTTCGAGGGAGCGCCGCGCATCAATTCTCCTGAAATTGTGGGCAATTATCCTTCCAGTCCTTTTCTTTTTTATATCCCCACCTCGGGACAACGTCCGGTGACGTGGAGTGCGGAAAATCTCCCGAAAGGACTGAAGTTGAACCCTAAAACCGGCATCATCAACGGAAATGTGACATCCAAAGGAGAATATACCGTTACTCTGAAAGCAAAAAATTCATTAGGCAGTTGTACCCGGAAACTCATCATCCGCATAGGTGACGAACTATTACTGACGCCACCTATGGGTTGGAGCAGCTGGAACACCTTTGGCAGGCACCTGACGGAGGAGCTGGTATTGCAAACTGCTGATGCAATGATAGCCAACGGCATGCGCGACCTGGGATATTCTTATATCAATATCGATGACTTCTGGCAACTGCCTGAACGTGGTACTGACGGACATATCCAAATTGATAAGGAAAAGTTTCCCCACGGAATAAAATATGTAGCCGATTACCTGCACGAAAGGGGGATAAAGTTAGGTATTTACTCGGATGCAGCCGATAAAACCTGTGGCGGAGTTTGCGGCAGTTACGGGTACGAAGAAGTAGATGCCAAAGACTTTGCAGCCTGGGGAGTGGATTTGTTGAAATACGACTATTGCAATGCCCCTGCAGACCGGGTGGAAGCCATGGAGCGCTATGAAAAAATGGGGAAAGCACTACGCTCTACCGGACGTTCCATCGTCTATTCGATATGCGAATGGGGACAGCGAGAACCCTGGAAATGGGCAAAAAAAGCAGGCGGGCACATGTGGCGCATATCGGGTGACATAGGTGATGTATGGAACCGTGAAGCATACGGTCCGGGCGAATTGCGAGGCATATCGAACATCCTCGAAATCAATGCTCCTTTAAGCGAATATGCCGGCCCGGCAGGTTGGAATGACCCCGATATGCTGGTAGTAGGTATCGGCGGAAAAAGTATGAGCATAGGTGCGGAATCAAAAGGTTGCACCAAGGAGCAGTATAAATCCCACTTCAGCCTATGGTGCATGATGGCCTCTCCATTGCTTTGCGGAAACGACATCCGAAACATGAGCGACAGCACACGGCAGATATTGCTGGATGAGGATTTGATAACAATCAACCAAGATGTTCTGGGCAAGCAAGCCGAACGCAGTATCCGTTCCGATTACTATGACATCTGGGTAAAACCATTGGCCGACGGACGGAAAGCGGTGGCTTGTTTCAACCGGGCGGCAACAGATAGAAGCGTGGAACTTACCGCGAAAACAGTAGAAAATCTATCTTTAAAGCAAGTGTACAGCTTGGAAGACCGTTCAACAGTAAATGTTGAAAAAGGTCTTATTGTGAAACTTGCTCCCTATCAATGTAAAATCTTTATTTGCGGCACAGCGGAATAAAGTACTGATTCAAAAGCAAGAACTCCCTCTGCAACTTATTCATGCAGAGGGAGTTCTTTGTTTCAGTGACCCGGGTGGGACTCAAACCCACGACCTTCAGAACCGGAATCTGACGCTCTATTCACTAAGCTACCAGGCCTAAATGCGGGGACAAAAGTATAAAAAATCTCTGCATATTCCTAGTGTTCCTTCGTTTTTTCTATTTACTTTTCACGCATTCTTCCATTATTATTTTGTGAATATCCAAGGATAATATAGATACATTTTGCTCTTTTTTCGCTCAAAATCAAAGCAAGTATCAATATTATTCCTATCTTTGCCGAACAATTTAATAGAAGATATATATAATAAACCTATGAGCTATCTGATAAAACCTGAAGGATATAAACCTTTATTGGACTTAAAACAAACAGAATTAGGCATAAAACAGATAAAAGAATTCTTCCAGTTGAACCTTTCTTCTGAACTTCGCCTGCGTCGTGTCACTGCTCCACTCTTCGTATTGAAGGGTATGGGTATCAATGATGACCTCAACGGGGTGGAACGTGCCGTTTCTTTCCCTATTAAAGATTTGGGCGACGCACAGGCGGAAGTGGTGCACTCCCTTGCCAAGTGGAAGCGCTTAACACTTGCCGAATATCACATCGAACCGGGCTACGGAATTTATACGGATATGAATGCTATCCGTGCAGATGAAGAACTGGGTAATCTACATTCCCTCTATGTAGACCAGTGGGATTGGGAACGTGTCATCACTGCCGAAGACCGCAATGTAGAGTTTCTCAAAGAAATCGTTACACGTATTTATGCCGCCATGGTTCGCACGGAATATATGGTGTATGAAATGTATCCGCAAATCAAGCCTTGCCTGCCTCAGAAGCTACACTTCATCCATGCAGAAGAACTGCGCCAACTTTATCCCGAATTAGAGCCCAAATGCCGCGAACATGCTATTTGTAAAAAGTACGGCGCCGTCTTTATCATCGGCATCGGCTGTAAACTGAGTGACGGCAAGAAGCATGACGGACGCGCCCCTGACTACGACGACTATACTACCCCTGGGTTGAATGATTTACCCGGACTGAATGGCGACCTATTGTTATGGGACTATGTGCTGCAACGCAGCGTAGAACTTTCTTCCATGGGTATCCGCGTAGATAAGGAGGCTTTGCAACGCCAACTCAAACAGGAAGGCGAAGAAAAGCGCATGGAACTTTATTTCCACAAGCGCCTGATGAGCGATACACTCCCACTCTCCATTGGTGGCGGTATCGGGCAGTCCCGCCTCTGTATGTTCTATCTGCGCAAAGCTCACATCGGAGAAATACAGGCAAGTATATGGCCGGAAGATATGCGCAAAGAATGCAAAGCGCATGATATACACCTGATTTAATTATTTCGCCGCAGGATACCGAGAGTCCCACAGAGTTTAAAAGAAAATTAGTAAAACTCTGTGGGACTCTGTATATTCTGTGATGAGAAATTCGTATCTTAGCGTCCGAAACTACTAACAACTACGATTATGAATGTTCAGATAGAAGAAAGCTGGAAAGCGCATTTACAACCTGAGTTTGATAAAGATTACTTTCGTACGCTAACAGAATTTGTACGTACTGAGTATCAGCATGGCCCTGTATATCCTCCGGGCAAATTGATATTCAACGCCTTCAACCTGTGCCCCTTCGACAAGGTAAAAGTAGTAATTATCGGTCAGGACCCTTATCATGGTCCCGGACAAGCACACGGGCTTTGCTTCTCCGTTAATGACGGTGTTCCTTTCCCTCCTTCTTTAGTCAACATCTTCAAAGAAATCAAGGCAGATACAGGTACGGACGCGCCTGCCACCGGAAATCTGACCCGTTGGGCAGAACAAGGCGTATTACTACTCAACGCCACCCTCACCGTACGTGCCCATCAAGCGGGTTCACATCAGAACCGTGGCTGGGAAACATTCACAGATGCCGCCATCCGGGTGCTCGCTGAGCAAAAAGAACACCTCGTCTTCATTCTATGGGGTTCATACGCACAACGCAAAGGAGCTTTCATAGACCGTAGCAAGCACTTGGTGCTGACCTCCGCCCATCCTTCTCCCCTCTCAGCCTACAATGGTTTCTTCGGGAATAAACATTTCAGCAAAACGAATGAATACCTGAGAGCACACGGTGAAACGGAAATTGTCTGGTGAGAAACATTCCCAAACATAAACCTCTACTCTAGGAACACAAAGTCTTACTTTACGTCTCTAAAGTTGAACTTTAGAGACGTAAAGTAAGACATAAAGTATAAAGTATGATTAGAATATCTTTTATACTTCATACCTTATACTTTGTGCCTTATCTTTATATTCTTAGTACCACTGAATATTACTTTGCGTCTGGCTTCTCTGCTCCCACTTCAAATCTTGCAGGATACTGGCATTGGCACGGATAGTAAAGTTGTAGTATTTCCACTGTCCGAAAGGAGAAAGGCTGGCAGACATACTGAAACAGTGGAGGTCACGAGTAATATTGAAAGAAGTCTGGACAATCTTCTTAGCTTCAAAGTCGTAGCCTGAATTGAAGCTGACGGCCCATTTATTAGAAATCTTGATATTACCGGAAGCACTCAAGTTATGGGTATACCGATAAGGATAACGCATCGTCTTCCGGTTAATTGGTTTTGAAGTATCCTCAGAGATATTGAAGTTATAATTCAGGTTCAAAGACCAAGGCATTTTGAAGACCTGATACCCGTCAGCATCCACAGCAGCTTTTTCCACCTTCTTCTTAGGCATACCGCTGTCAGTTCCTTCCCCAACACCTTCTTCGGAGTCCGCATCAGCCTCATCCTTTTTCTTGTTGTCCGAATCGCCCTCTTTTACTCCATGCAACTTGTTCATCCATTTTTTCCAGGTATCGTTATTAAACGTATAACTGAAAGAAGAACCATATCCCTGGAAAATACCGAAACGTCCGTAGGACCATTCCGTCCGGTCGCTAGGCACCACATTACCATTCTTGTCGAAGGCATAACCATACGTTTTAAACGAGGAACTCATACTGAAAGTATAGCTCTTGGACAACTTCAAACGTAAATTCAGACTAAGGTCACTCCACGGACGTGTAGCAGCAGCCATATTGTAACTAATACTTGCGCCCAGCTCATCAATCAAGCTGACTTTCTTGATAGAATCATTCTTATCCTTATACTTCATTTCCAAGTTATTGGAAATGCTGAAACTGATATTTCCCTGTTTTCCACGCCCCGGCACGCCAAACATTTGTCCGGCGTATGGAGAATAAGTCACCGTATCACGCCTTCCGTCCGCATACGTCTTGATATAAGAATCATAGTAGCCATAACGGGACGAACCAAAGTCAGGCGCCGCACTGATGCTCACCGAAGGAGTGATGACATGGCGGATTTGTATTTCTTTCTTTGGGAAAAACAACGGCTTATACATACCATATATCTTGGTATTGATGCCCAGACTGGCATTATAATTATAAACCCGATGGAAACCGTAAATCGTATCGGTATTCACTTCCTTGCCACCATTCCCCACATTCGGGTCCCAATCTTTCATCACCTTGCGAGTATACCAACGCTCCGTATAGCTGACCGACGGGGTGAGGTTGAAGTACTTGAACAAAGTAAAAGTAGCACTGACAGGAATTTCATGCTTCATTCCGTTGTCCCAGTCCTTTATTAGGTTGGATTTGAACAACAGATTATCTTTCGTCTTGATACTGTTTGAAAAACGCCCGCTATATCGAACGGATATTTTCTCATACCACTTTTCGTCTCCCGCAGCACGTTTCCGCTTGAAAGGGAAGATAGTACTCAATGTGATATTCAAATCAGGCAATGTCATATTCACAGAAGAGTCACGCATGGTTTGGGCAATGTTGGTCGTAGCAGCAATAGTTAAGTGCTGGTCAGGAAAAGTACGGGAATAGCTGATACTTGACGTCTTCGTATTTTGCGACATGGCATTCGAGTTGTACATATTACCGATATTGGTACGCTCATAACTACTTGTTGCAAAGTTCACACTGGCAGAAAAAGTAGAATTGGGACTCGCCTTCGGATCCTGACGATGAGACCATACAATTTTAAAGTCCTTGGCTACCGAATAGTCCGGCAACCCCTTATCACCCGTCTTTGTCACCTGATAACTAGCCTGCAACAAGCCGGAGTACTTATATCTTTTTACATAGTTGGACTCCATATTCAAAGCCCAAGAGCCTTTAGTAAAGATATCCGCACGCAGTTTCAAATCCATTTTGTCACTGATGGCAAAGTAATATCCTCCATCTGTCAGACCAAAACCACGGCTCGAGTCATCCATATAAGTAGGCATCAGGAAACCTGATGAATAACTGCTTGAGAAGGGAAAAAAGAAGAACGGTACGGCAAGCGGCAAAGGTACATCTTCCACCACCAGATAGGCAGGTCCCGTCACCACATTCTTTTTCGGACGCACCTTGGCGTATGTCATCTGCATATAGAAGTGAGGGTGCTCATGGTGGTCGCAGGTAGTGTATCGCCCACTTCTCATATAAAGTTCGTCATTGGCACCTTTCTTGGCATTGTTACCGGTAACGTATCCTTCGCCTTGCTGGCTGACTACATTACTGATGATACCTTTTTTGCTCTTGAAGTTATAACGGATAGTATTCGTTTCGTAAGGAGTTTCACCGTCTTTAAAGACCGGAGTACCTTTTGCCACTCCCAAGGAATCTTCCACACCATGAGCATATACTGTACTACTATCCATATTCATGGTAATCACATCAGCCGCCAATTCTATCTGTTGATAATTGACCTTGCCCTGCCCGTACAAATGGGCATATCCACCCTGAGCAAAGACGATAGAGTCGTTCGCTTCGTAGGTGACCGGAGCATCCAGCGGTTGTTTCTTCTGTTCGGGAGCCGCCAAAGAATCAACCCCTAAAGAATCCGTTTTAGATATCTTGTTCACCCTCGAACGAGAGCGCGTAGGTTTCTTCCCTACCGAATCATTTCGTAAGGTGTCAGTCTGTTGATTCTCCGAAAGTACAATTCCACCCCGGCGACGCTGGGAAACTGCCTCACCGGAAAGAAGGAGTAAGACGAATAGTAGTATGAATGATATGAATGTATTTGCTTTCAATGGCGTCATTAACTTATAGTTTACGCTTGAAGGGGCAAAAGTACGTATTTTATACGGTATAATCTCCCTTTTTAAAGAAATTTAGATTGCTACAAGAACTGTTCGCACCAATGGTCGAAACGTTGTAACCCGGCTTCACCATATCGTTCGAGGCTCTTTCGCGCCTTTTCCACACTTTTTTCATGTTCCAAGCGCGTTTTGGAATAGAACTTGTCTGCAAAGCAAATCACTTGTTCCTCCAGACTTACCGGAACCATTTCCCGGTGTGGTACAGGAAGTTCTTGTGCTATGATTTCATCCAGTGAAAGCCCCGCTCCCGTATGCCTTTCGCAAACCAAAGCGTGACGCGGATAACCTTCCGTGCGAACTAAATCAGCCCCCAGGTAACCATGACAGATATAAGGCTTATCACCCAAACAAAAAATGCCATCGGCATCCGTCAGGAAAATCCCTATATCATGCAGCATGGCCGCTTCATACAGAAAATCTTTATCCAATGACAATTCAGGATGCTTATCGGCAATCCATAGAGCTTTGTCTGCCACCGAGCGGCTATGAGTCAGCAAGATATGCTTCAGTTCATTTGCCTCCGGATAATATTTATCAATTAATTCCAGCGGATTCATTTTATTTCTGACTGAATTTATAAATCAATATTCTGCTACGTAAATCGCAACTGCGATAAGAAGTGAGATAAACCTCTTCCAATTGATACTTATCCGAATACTTCTTCAAGAAATCTTCTTGAGTCCGCTCGGAAAGCATCACATATCCCGTGCCGGGAAGCCCGGGAGCAAAATCTCTCACCCGGTCGTTCAGATAAAAATTGGCGCAATAAAAACGAATCATCGGGGGTGTGTATGAATACATAAGTCCATCCCCCACATACTCATTAACTTTGTCGGCTAAATGCTTGTCCGATTTCGTAGCCAAAACCGCAGGCTGATAAACACCATCCAAAGAAACGAACAAACACAAGATGCAACCGGCTGTACCATATAATAAAGAACGTGTATCTGCCCGCTTTGCTAAAGCTATCAGCATACACGCACCCGCCATTGCCGGTAATGCCACAATCAGCCATTTAGAGAAAGACAAATCCATATCTTCCAATGCATGCATAAACCCAACGTTTTCGGCAGCATGTTTACCCGTTCCCCAAACACTATCAGGAATCAGCCCGAGACGCACTACAATAAACGTTGCCGTAAGCAGCAAAGCCAGTGAAGCAAAGATATAGGCCGAAATTTTAAAGACTCTCGCCCCGCGTTGTACCAATGCCAGGAGATATTCGGCAATCAGCATTGCCATGAATGGATAGATAGGTAGCAGATATACGCTACGTTTACTTTTCGGGATACAATAGAAAATGAATATAAACAGGATAACCACCCACGTGAATAGATGCAGGGGAGATTGCGAACGGAATTTCATCCAAGCATTTCTGAAACGTTCGCCCCAGGACAAACCTTCCGGCAGAAACCGCATTTCTTTCCATTTCAAGCCGAAAAGAGAAATCACCAATACCAAAGTCCATGGTATCCATCCCCAGATGATAGTCAAGAAATTATACCACAACGGATTTTCATGAGAAGCGTATGACATCTTGCGGAAGAAGCGTCCGGTATTCTCTTCCATCATCAGGTTTATGAATGATTCTCCGCCTTGCCGGTAGGCAGCCCAGAACCATATTCCCAACGGAATGAGTGAAAGCAGCCCGATGCACAGCAAAGAAAGAAAGGTCTTGCCGAATGAACGCCCACGCAACAATTGATAGATACCGATGCCCACACAAGGGAAAATGGAACCTACGGGACCTTTCGTCAAAGTGGCACACGCCATCAGCAACACTGCCAGCCAAGGCACTCCCTTAGCCCCCTTCTCATCCCAGCGGAAAAACAGGCACAGGGAAATCACGATAAAGGAGACCTGCACCATATCCAGTCGGCAAGCCACCGCCGCCCGATGCACTTCAAAGGAAGATAATAGAAGAATAGAAGTCAGAAATGCCGTTTTTACATCTTTACGCCTAGCCACGAAAGAGAAAAACACAAGCTGCATAGCCAAAAAAGCCAGTGCCGACGGCACGCGTGACGAAAACTCCGTCACCCCTCCCATAATGGAAGACACGACAGCAATCACCCAATAAAGGAAAGGAGGTTTATAGGCTATTTCCACTCCATAATTCACCGGAAGAATCCAGTTACCGCTCTCCAGCATCGTATAAGCCACTATTGCTTCGCGCGGTTCTCCTTTTGAATAAAAAATGGTCTCTCCCAAAAAGGGAACAATCACAAGTACACTGAGCAGGGCTATGAACCAGAACGCCTTCTTTTTATCTGACATACTTTTCCTTTTTTACGTTTTCAGGGGACAAAAGTACTAATTATTCTGCAACAATAGCTAACTTTGCCATCGCAATCATGTTACAAAAATGTTACAACTATAAATCAGAAGATGAAGCAACTGAAACAATTACCGGAATTTATACGTTTCGTCCTGGTGGGTATTCTGGCAACCACCTTGCACTACGGGGTTTATTTCCTGTTGCAATGGGTCATCAACGTCAACATCGCCTACACGCTCGGTTATGCTTTCAGTTTTGTCGTCAATTTCTACCTGACCGCCTACTTCACTTTCGACAAGAAACCCTCCTGGGGAAAAGCATTCGGATTTGGCGGAGCGCATCTGGTAAACTACCTGCTGCACATCGGATTGCTGAACTTTTTCTTATGGGTGGGACTTTCCAAGCCATTTGCACCCATCCCGGTATTCGCAATCGCCATCCCCGTCAACTTCGTGCTGGTACGCTTTGTTTTCAAGCGAAAGACACAGTGATTGCCAGTTGTCATATCGCCACATTGCCATACTTCTACCTCCCCACCAGTTGATTCCTTCCAGATTGTTCTATTTTTCCCTTTTCCGGGTATCCGAACCCTATCCGGGCCGTGTTTGCTCCGTGTCTATAGGATTGGACTTGGTACGGACCGGGTATGGACAGGGTACGGAGCGGATAAGGTGAGGGTTAAAATTGGTCTGCTTGTAAGATGTCTGATGTTTTTAAGGGAATAATGCCGCATACTTCCGTAAAAGTAATATATTTGCGAAGTGTTTAATCATGCCCTTGTGCGAAATGAAAAAAGTAACCCTATTAATCCCTGTATATAATGAAGAAGCAATGCTTCCCGCTCTCTACGCGCGTTTGATAGAACTCATCAATCGAAACGACGCATACGAGTGGGAAATTTTATTCATTAACGACGGCAGCAGTGACAGAACTCTGGAAAGTCTCCGCCAACTCCGGCAAACGGACAAAAGGGTGAATTATGTAAACCTTTCGCGCAACTTCGGTAAAGAAGTTGCCATGCTGGCAGGTTTCGATTACACCACCGGTGATTGCTGTGTTGTGATGGATGCCGACTTGCAAGACCCTCCCGAACTGGTAGACCAGATGCTGAAATACTGGGAAGAAGGATACGACGACATCTACGCCAAACGTCGTGACCGTGGAGAAGAGAGTTGGCTACGCCGACGATTGTCCCTGGCTTTCTACAAGATATTGCAGAAGATGAGCCGCATAGACATCCTGCCTAATGTAGGGGATTTCCGACTGCTGGACCGCCGGTGTGTATTGACGCTTCGCCGTCTGCGCGAACAGGAGCGATATACCAAAGGATTATTCTGCTGGATTGGCTACAAAAAGAAAAGCATAGAATTCGACCGTGGCGACCGCCTTGCCGGACATTCTTCGTGGAGTTTCTTCAAGCTGCTGAACCTGGCAATAGAAGGTATCACTTCTTCCTCCACCGCCCCACTGCGCATCGCCACCCTCTGTGGAGTACTGTTCTCTATTTCCAGTTTTATCTATGCCATCTACTTTCTGATAAAAACAATCGTCTATGGCGACCAGGCCGCCGGCTTCCCTACCCTGATTGTAGTAATTCTCTTCTTAGGCGGCATTCAATTATTCTCTCTCGGGGTGATAGGCGAATACATCGGGCGTATTTTCAATGAAACGAAAAGAAGGCCTACTTATATTGCTTCCGATTATAACGAAAAGAAATTGGGATATGATGAATAGAATACACATACAGCGTTACCATTCTCCCTGCGGAGATTTGATGCTTGGTTCTTTTGAAGACAAACTCTGCTTATGCGACTGGGCGGTAGAAAAGCACAGAGATATAGTAGATATAAGGCTACGAAAAATTCTGCAAGCCGACTATGAAGAAAGTCCATCGCCCGTCATTGAAGAAGCCCGCAAGCAGTTGGATGAATACTTTGAGGGCAAACGGACCACTTTTGACATTCCACTGCTTTTTGCAGGCACAGAGTTTCAAAAAAGCGTCTGGCATGAACTGTTGAAAATACCATACGGCAAAACTATATCATACGGCGAACTGGCAAAACGCCTGGGCATGCCCCGAGCCGTTCGTGCCGTAGCCAACGCCAATGGAGCGAATGCCATTTCCATCATTACTCCTTGCCACCGCGTAATTGGCAGTAATCATTCATTGACAGGCTACGCCGGTGGACTCAACGCAAAGAAGAAATTGCTGGAGTTGGAAACTTACGTAAAACTGCTGTTCACATAATTGAATGAAGCTATTCCTAATCTAAATCATCAACCGTTGGCCGACAATTTAAATTTGTTTCATCTCATTTTTTCTCTTTTTCCATAGCTGATAGCTATTGATAATGTTTTGCCACATATTATATATACAATATCACATAAGTCTGATTATCAAAAGAAAAGCCCACCTATTACTAACAGTGGGTAACAAAATAGTAACAAAAAAAACGAAGAAATTCGCTTAACGGTGGGCTTCTTATGCAAAGGTAACAAAAGCCCTCTAACCATAAAAGCAAAACTGGCAAAAAGAAGAATACTATTTTTTCTTTTCGCCAGCATATATACATTTTGCTGTCTATAGAAATTGGTTTAGTTCGTTTTGGATATATAGACAAAAGAATGAACTAAACTTATTTTCTATAACAACTTTTTCAATTCATCAATATCCGGTAATGCCTTGCGAAGTCGCTCCGGCATTTCTTCGGAAGCTCGGTAAGTGGCAACACCCATTGGCTTATTGTAATCACGTACCGCAAATTCTACAAAGGTTTGGTTCATTTCCCGGCAAAGGATGATTCCGATAGAGGGATTCTCGTGCGGCTTTCTCACATATGAATCCAATGCGGAAAGGTAAGTGTTCAGTTGCCCTAAATAGGAGCTTCGGAATTTTCCGGACTTCAATTCAACAGCGACCAAAGAATTAAGTTCCCGATTGAAAAACAATAAATCAATGAACATTTCCTCTCCCGCTACCTCAATACGGTATTGATTACCTATAAAACTGAAATCCTGCCCAAAGGTCATGATGAACTTTTTCACATTGGCAACAATCGCCTTTTCTACTATCTTTTCGTCTAAATCCTCTTCTTGTTCATCCAGTTCCTCCACATTAATGAAATCAAGCAGGTATTCATCTTTAAATGAACAAACAGCTTTTAGAGCTTGCTTAGTATCGGGCAATGTTTGGACGAAATTATTAGGTAAAGTTCCCCGATGGCTGTACAGGTCTGCTTTTAAATAATCCCTTAAAGTGTATTTACTCCAATAGCGAGTAGCGCACTCATGTATATAAAATAGCCTTGCTTCCAAAGTCTTAGCTTTGGCAATGATTTCTATGTGATGACTAAAGCCGATTGAAAGGAAATCAGACCAGTTAAATTCGGCAGCCAATGGCTGCCGAATTTCTATGAGAAGCAATTTTTCATCCAACTCCAAATCGGCAGCCACTGGCTGCTGATTTAAAACAAGTTCCCATTCTTCATAAAATTGCCGCATATTTTTAATACTTCGAGTTGAAAATCCCCTTAGCCCTGGCAATTCTTTCTGTAATAGGGAAGATATCTGTTCAATTGCACCTTTCCCCCAAAAGCTTGTACGAGAATTTTCCGACACATAACGTCCGATGCCGTAATAAAGAGAGAGCTGTTCCTTGTTCACCGATGCGGCTGCACGGTACTGGCTACGTAGGATAGCTTCTTTTATGGTCTTTACTGCTTCTCTATAATTCTGATTTATATCCATTTACGCTTTGTTATATGCGACAAAAGTACAAAAATAATGCTGGCAAAAAGAAAACAAAGGTATTTTTTCTTCTTCTCTTTTCGCCAGCATATATATTTTGCTATCAATAAAAATAAGTTTAGTCCGTTTTGGCTATATAGGCAAAGGCACAAACTAAACTTGGGTTTATGACTTTAACCTATTATTTTCTCTATCAACTAAAATTGCATCCATGTTATCTTTTGCCCAAGTTATCAAACTGTTGATATGTGGCAACAAAGATATAGCTCTATCAGTTAGTGAATATTCAACTCTTGGCGGCACTTCTGCATATACCTGTCTTCTGACAAATCCGTCCTCTTCAAGAGTTCTCAAAGTAACAGTCAGCATTTTCTGTGAAATATCGGGGATATTTTTTTGCAAGGCATTGAAACGCATTAATGCAGACTGATTTAATGTAAAAAGAACTAATATAGACCATTTATCACTTATACGAGCAAGTATATTCCGAATAGGACAATCGGGATATAATTCATTTTGAATTTCTGTTCTTACCATAATATATTATATTTCAATTCGCACTACAAAAGTAACTAACATTCTTCAAATAAGCAAGGGTGAAATAGTAATCAGCTAAATAGTGTTAAACATGTATTTTTCAAATTCTTCATAATCAACAATAGTTTCATACAGGTAACTATCTGAGTACAAAGTGCCTTCTTGTATAACTGAAAAAAGTGTTTCATCTTTGCATCCGAAAAGAGATAAACAATCTTTTAGATAGTAATGTTGATTATTAAATATTTATAGTTATGAAAAATGTAGTATTGATTGGAGCAAGCGGTTTTGTTGGAACTGCAATCCTTAGTGAGTTATTAAACAGAGGTAACAAAGTTACAGCAGTAGTTCGTAATCCCGAAAAGATTACAATTAGCAACAGTAATTTATCAGTAGTTAAGGCAGATGTATCTGATGTGGAAACAATAACTGCCACTTGTAAGGATAAAGATATTGTTATCAGCGCTTATAATCCCGGCTGGACAAACCCCAATATTTACGAAGAGACGTTGAAAAACTATCCATTAATCCTCAAAGCAGTAAAGCAAGCAGGCATTAAACGGTTGTTGTGTGTCGGTGGTGCAGGTACTTTGTTTTGCGCTCCGGGGCTTAGAGTAGTGGATTCGGGTGCAATACCTGCTGAAATTATGGGCGGTGTGAAGTCTTTAGGTGAATTCTACCTAAATACATTGTGCAATGAAAAAGAAATTGACTGGGTGTTTTTCTCACCTGCCGGAACTCTTGAACCGGGACAACGTACAGGAAAATTCCGTTTGGGAAAGGACGACCTTATTGTTGATGAAAACGGAAACAGCCACATTTCAGTAGAAGATTATGCAGTTGCAATGGTAGATGAAATGGAACAGGCAAATCATCACTGGGAGCGTTTTACCATCGGTTACTAATGATAACAATATAGAAATTATGAAGAACGTATTTTTATTCTTGCTGACCTTTGTAGCAATGGTGGCAGAAGCACAGACTAAAGGAAATTTTGAAGTATTGGATTTAGGTAATTTTAAACTGCATGTATATAATACAAATGATGCACTTGGAGATGCAAGCTACATTATAGAGGGCAATGACGGAGTTGTAACATTGGAACAACCACTGTTTAGGGATAATGTATCGGAATTCAACACCTATGTGACTTCATTGAATAAGCCTGTACAGAAAATTATCACTAATTATCATGTAGGTGGCACGGGAAATCATGATATTGTGATGATTGAGGGAATGCCGGAATTTGTCAAGGGAGCTATTTATGGTGGAATGATGCAGAATTTTGCAAAGATGTTTGGTGATGCCATTGTCCCCATGCCAACCGGAAAAGCAGAGGAAGTATCTTTAGGAAGTACCCAAAATTGGGGTGGTGTGAAGTTCTCTTTTCAACAAGGAGCTTCAACAGATTTTCCGGCAGCAAGTATTATAATAGGCGGCAAGGTTTATTATACACACTGGGCACCTGCTAAATCTCACATCAGCCATTTACAAATATCTTCCTTAGCTGCGATTGATGCGGAAATTGCAGAAGCAGAAAAGGCTTTAAAATCTGGATGTGAATATTTTATTGGTGGGCACGGTGGGGCTGCAAAAAGCAATATGGTAAAATTTAAGATTAACTATCTGAAAACAATGAAACGTACAATTGCAGCAAATAATACAGCCGATTCATTTATTGATGCCATGAAAAAGGCTTATCCTAATTTACCCGGAGAGGCTGGATTATCAGACTTGGCTAATATTTTGTACAAGTAAAAATAGAATTTCACATTTAATATAAGGTTGCCATTGGTAGCCTTATATTGTTTAAAATAAATGCAATATGGAAAATGCTTTAAGTTTTTTATCAGAACACAAAGACGTAGCTTTCGCAACAGTAGAGGGAGATAAACCTAAAATTCGCGTCTTCCAAATAATGAAAAGAAATAAAGACATACTTTATTTTGCAACAGCTACCCATAAAGAAGTTTATCAGCAACTGCAAAAAAATCCTTTTGTGGAATTACTCGCAATGGCTGGAAATATTTCAGTAAGAGTAAAGGGAAAAGCTCTTTTTGATGTTTCCAATAATATAGGAAAAGAAATCTATGAAACAAATCCAGTTCTAATACGCTTATATCATTCATATTCAGAATTAGTTTATTTTCGTCTTGCTATTAGTGAATTGGATTATTACGATTTAACGCCTACACCACCTATTTTTAATCATTATAGTTTGTAAAATGAAAGAATTATTGCAACAGAGATTTTTCCGATTATTGTCGGAATATTCGCAACGTAAAGTTTCTGTAAATGAATTTACAGAAGCTATTGAGGAATTGGCTACACATGTAGCCAATTTCAGTATCAACGAACAGGATTATAGCATATTGCTCCGTTATTTTTCTTTTGGCTTGCATCGTCTTAAATCGTACCGTGTACGGTTTGAGCAAGAAAAAAATGCCCTATTTGCATCTTATTGATGAAGCGATAGAACTTTTAAACACTGAAATATGCCTTATCGAATGGCGTATCAAGTATCCGGAACAACTCAAACAGGTGATTGAAAAACAAAAACTTTCCCCTCTCTACCTCGCTGATAAAACAGCCCTTATCAATATTATGGAAATGGTAAGCGGTCTATTCCTCTCCAAAAACATCGTATATCAGAACGGGAAACCTGCCTACTTGGTGGACTTATCCAAAGGTTTTGAATGGTTGTTCAACATCAAAATAAACGATTGCCACCAAAAGCATGAGGATGTAATAAAGCGTAAACCGGGCAAACTTACCGAATTTCTTAATGGACTGGCAGACCTTATCCGAAAAGAACACGATAAAAAAGGATATAGATAATCAGCGATTTACGATTTATTTATAATGGATTCCATGTGCGCCCTCGTAATTACCTTGCACTCTTTTTCTGAACTTTGCTTCATCAAATTACAAAAGGTATAATCTAAAATATGAAGCGACTATGTATATAGAAAATAACGAGTTCAGCGAATGGATGCAGAAATTATATGCCAAGCTGGAAGAACTTTGCAAGGACATACGGGTACTGCGCAATGCAGACAAGGTATTGCCCGAAGATGATAACCTGTTGGATAATCAAGACTTGTGCCTACTGTTCAAAGTAAGTATCAAAACCCTGCAACGCTACCGGGCTATCGGTGTGCTGCCATACTTCACAATCAGCGGAAAAGTGTATTACAAGGCTTCCGATGTCCGGGAGTTCATCAAGGAAAGGTTTAACGTAACCACATTGCACAAGTTCGAGAAAGAACACTGCACGAAGAAAAAGAAGTGAATTTGAAAAGCCGAAACGGTGAATGTGTCTCATCCGTTCCGGCTTTCTCCATTTATGGCTTAACCAACTTATCGGCTTCTTCCTTTAGTTGCTCGGCTTGCTCGTTCAACAGTCTTGCACGTTCCAGTGCTTCCGCTTGCTTTTGGCTACGGTATTCAAAATCTATCACTGAATCGGTAACACTTTGGATAAAATGGTTATCCCGGTGCCACTTGAATTTATTTTCCAGCATATCAAAAGTTTCTCCGTCTGCCTGTCCTTGCATCAGCAAATAGCGGTATTTTATATCGTTGTCCTGCAACTGCTGCATACGTTCAGCCAAACGGACATTCAAGAATATGGAAGCGGAACAGATAACCAGCACTGCCGAAAAAAGAAACAATCCCGGACGAACCCAAGAAACGACCTTGTTATAAATTCGCTGATAAAGCGATATTGGTTCTACTTTCTCTTTCTCCGTCTTGTAAGAGTTCAAGGTTTCAACCATAGCCTTGAAACAACGATAAGTTTCCAATGTTATTTTCTTGGTGTCCTCGATATGTTTCCGCTGACCTTGCATCCCGTTCCTTATATCGTCAAGCTGGCTTCGGATAGCCTGCAAATCCTTTTCGGGAATAGCCGGGTTACTATGTAGTTCCGACAATGCCTGTTCGATTGCGTTCAGTCTTTCGAGAGTTTCCTCCCGACTGGCTGGCATCACCTGTGTTTCCTGCTTCTCTTTCAGTTCTGTAACCATTGAGAGAAGCCCCTCTAAAATCAAATTTTCCTCCATGTATTTACAGTTTAAGTTGTTTTTTCTTTTTCTTCTTCTTTCTCAAAAAGGAATCATCGGGCATTTCATCAGCCGGGGCTGACAAACCGGAAAACAGACCGCCTAAACCTGTTATAAAAGAATTATCCGCTTTGTCGGGTGCTGATACTGATTTCTGAACAGGTGCGGTAACCGTCTGCTTATTGCTTCCGACTGTCGCCTGCCCTACATCCCCAAAACATTTATCCAGTTTGGAGAAACTGAAATTACGGTCTATCTCCGAACCCTTGAACGTGTATTCGCCTTTGGAAAAGGATATGCCCTGTATCTCGCTTGTCTGCCCCTTATACTTGAACCGGATAGTAATACCCTTTTCCGCTAACCGCTCCTGTAACTGCCGCCAGTTCTTGGACTTCCCGATTTCATTCTTTACAGCGTTGTAAATCTCGTATTTCGATTTGTCCGGCTCTTTCAAGCGGTGCTGCTTCACCTGCTCTTTTCCACCAGCGAAATAAAGCCCGTGTTTGGCTTTCAGTTTCTTGCACACCTGTTCATTCCGGTACATATCGTTCCTGTCCGAAATGGTCTTGCCGTTGTTGTCTATGCGATTGAACACGATATGTACATGTGGATGTTCCCGGTCTTGATGGCGCACGATGATATACTGCGTATCGGTGATTTTCATTTCACGCATATACTCCTGTGCAAGCTGTATCATCTTCTCGTCTGTCAATTTGGGTGCATCCACTGCCGAATAACTTAGCGCAATATGTCCGACCGGCTTCTTCAAGTCGGGATTCATCCCGGTCTGCATACAGAAGCTGCGGATTATATCGCCCCGGCTTTCCGTCAATACCCCGTCCGCATGAAGCAAAGCCGCCTGTTCCTTGCCCAACACATAGTTTACGCAACCCTTAAACCTGCTTCCCTTTTTTATTTTTCCAATCATCCGACAACTGGTTTATAATTTCGACAATCCTGTTTTTGAGTTTCACCAGTTCCACCGCCACCAGTGCGAAACCTCCGGCATTCGCTCGGTGCGCCAGTTGGTTGATGTTGTTGGCTTCCCCTGCCAGCTTGCGGATGGTGTCCGCATCCTGCCTGTTCAGCCGGGGTATGACCTCTGCCGAAACAACCGCCTGCCGGACATACTCACTGACACGCAACCCGGCTTCCCCGGCTCGCTTCCTGATGGCATAATACTGCAACTCGGTCAGCTTCGTGCTGACTACCCGTTGCTGCTTCTCTATCCGTTTCTTTGCCGGACGTCCCCCCGGCTTATCCTTTATATTCGTCATAGGTTTTTACATTTAAATGGTATCTTAAAAATTGCGACCAACGGGAGAAATTTTCTTTGCTGTCAAGCAAAGCAAGGTAGTTTCGGTTTACCGAAACATAACCTTGCTCTCCAAATTAAACCGCCTGCCGTTGGTAATCCTGCCGGACTAAATGCCCCTGCCCCTTTTCTGTCTTGGGGCGGCACGTTGTCCGGTTTCCTGCTTTATCTCCTGCGCTTGGCTGGTGCTGTTCTTCTGTTCCTGCTTCCTGCCGCACAGGTAATCGTTCAAGTCCGAATACCCCCTGTAATTGTGCGAGAAGTCACGCACACGGTAGGAGTATTCCAATTCGATAGCCCGTGTCGCCTTATATCCCGTCTCGTCATTGTCAAGCATACAGTGGATACGTTCATACGGGTATAGCACGTCAATGGCTTTTGGCACGTTGACAGTCGAGTTAAGAATAACATAGTCCTGCCTGTCAAGGTCGGGCATGGTCGGACAGTTCTTCATCCGGAGCGTGAGGAAAGAAAGATAATCCATAAAACCCTCGAATACCAAACATTTCTCTCTCGGCTCTCCCTGCTGCCGTATATGGGTGATGTCTTTCGGGGCGATGCAGCCTTTGAAAAAGGAATTGCGAACCTCGTAACCTCCTGCCATATTCGGGAAACCGATAGCAAAGAACGGTCTGCCGTTATTGGTAAAATGGAGTTCCTTACATTCTCTTTTTGCCAGTTCGATATTGATACCCCGCCCCTGCAAGTAACGGAGCAATGCCGGATGGGTCAAGTCACGGACTTCCAAATGTTGGAAACTCGGTTCTGTCCTACGCTGGGGAAAAGAAAAACTGACCGGGCGGACGTGCGGTGTCTGTTCCGCTATCCGGTTTAAAAGGTATGGCAGGCTGTCGGAGCAATAGAGTTCCTTTGCCAGTGCGATGATGTTGCCGCCCTTGCCTGCGCCAAAGTCATACCAAAGGTTGCGGTCAGTGTTCACCTTGAAAGACGGTTCGTGTTCCTCCCTTAACGGTGATTTGTACCATAAGCCGTTGCCCTGCTGCTTGACAGGAGAGTAACCTAAATTGTGCAGATAGTCTGCGATGGGTATTTGTTTCACATCTTCGATATTCATAACATTTTCTTTTTTGGGGATTAAAAAATAGTTGAAAAGTGCGCCAGTCCTGTTTAGTCCGTTATATATATACCCGTACCATACTAAACCTGCCTGTTCCGATACAGGGAAATAGTAAGTCCGTTCCTCTTGTATATACACCCGGACTAAACCAAACTGACTTTTAATAATGGAAATCGGGATTGTAGCGGTAGCCTTTGCCCTCTTTCACAATCATGCGCTTGTTCACAAGGAATTTGTTCAAATCCACATGGATATTGCGCCCACGCTCGTAGCCGATACTCGCATAACCCTGTTTCAAGGTCTTTAGGACATTCTCATAACCATATATAACCTGTTTGCCAAAACCGTTTTCCAAAGCTGTCCTGTGCTGTTGCTCCGTCAGTTCTGCCAGTGAAAAACCCCTGTCTTGGCTGGGCTGCTTGAATACATAACCGTCCACGGCTTCGGGCAATGCGCTGTCGTTGATACGGAATGCGAACGGGGCAAACTCCCGGTCACGTATGTGCATCGCCTTTACCTCGCTTATGTTGCCGTCCTGCTGGCTTTTCGTGATTTGCAGGACGGTTTCAGCCTTGTTGTTCAGCTCCGTACCGATATGTCCCCTTGTGTTGTCATCCCCCTTGTTCAAATGCAGTACAGTATGGATATGCAGGTTATATCCGCTTGACCAGCGCATCAAGAGGTTGATTAGGTCAGTCGATTCGCTGGGGCTGTTGATGTCATACATCAAGTCACGGATTCCGTCAATGATGAGTAATCCCACATCGGGCATATTTTCAAGCATATAGCCGATAATCTGTTTCCGCTTGTCGGGGGTCTGCTCCCTTAGCACGATGAAAACAAAATCGTCCCTGTCCTTGTCGGTAGGCAATCCGGCAAGGCGCAAAATACGCTCCATGACCTTATGGCAATGGTATTTGCTCTGCTCGGTATCTACATAGAGGATTTTCCGTTTGTTCGGTGGCAGGTATGCCGAATACTTCAGTACCTCGTCATTCTTCAACGCTGCCGCAACGATAGCGGAAATGTTGAATGTCTTTTTGCTCTTGGCTTTACCCGTGGATGCGCTGAAATTACCCAGCGTGCCAATGGTAGAGCCGTTCACCCAGAGTATTTCGGGCGGTACTTCGTAAGTGTCCGTCACCTTTAGATGAATGGTTTTCCAAAGGGCTGCGAAATCCTCTTTCTGCATGGTGACGTCCTGCCCGGCTTCTGTCGCTTTTCTATTTTCCATAGCCGTTATTTCTTTAGAGGACGGTTAAGGATATACTTCTGCGCTTCCTGCTCTATCTGCGCCTGCGTCTTGACCGGGTTCTGACGTAACCATGCTTCCAACTCCGCTTTCTCAAAATAAAGCATTTTGCCCTGCGGCTTGTAATGGGGTATCAAGTTACCCGAAGTCAGCTTGTACAGGTAACTTTTAGAAAGGTTCAAAAACTTGCTCGCTTCATCGAAGCTAAGCACGTTCTTTGAAAGGAACACTAAATTTTCGAGTTCTGCAACTCGCTTCTCAATACTTGTTTCCATATAACAAAAGTATTTGCGTTAGACAATATGGAGTGCATGCCCTCCGGTTTCTTGTAATCGATTACGGGGGCAAAAGTATTGAGGAATAGCTTGATAGCGGATTAAACTATGTTTGAGGTCTTAACCTATTCTTAAAGTTTTTTCAGTTGTTTGATATAGTTTCTAATAGTCGCATATTCTTTTTCATGCTCCAAATCTTTCACATAATTGGTAGCTGTAGCTAAATCCCCTTGATTTAGATATTTATCCCTTTTTGTATTCTTTGTAAGAAACAGCCTGCTATTTGCAATAACCGATTGCCAATTAGATGTTATGAAACCACGACTGCTTAACTCCGAAAAAAGAAAAGCTACTTGCCTGTTGTTATTAGACCTAAATATAACTTTAGGCTTACAAGAAAGTATCGCTTTCAAATCTTCAAAAGTCATAGGGGCATTGAAAATCTCTACCTCATTGATACACTCTACCAATAACTCTATTTGCCTATCGTTTAAAATAGACTTAAAAGGATTTTCAGTTTTAGCAATATGGGGTATAATTTTAGGCTCTTGGTATTCATCTTGAATTGGTTGCGGTTCTTTCCGTTCCTGTTGTGGTTGCATTTCCACTTGCACCTTATCTTCTTTCTTTTTTCGCAAGTATGCCGAATATCTTTCTAACACAACAACTTTGACTACTACGGAGAAATAAGGCAGTTCTTCATCATAAACCGTATTATCTTGTTCATATCGGGAATAATCAAATGAAAGAGGATTAAACGACATGTATTTTCTTTTCTCATCGGATTTCAAAGATTCATAAAAACCACTTTCCCAAAAGAAGTCAGATACCGAATAAAAACTTTGAATATCATTCAATACGGAATAACGTATATATAACTGTACTAACTCATCAGCGGTACGAATATATTCCTGCTGTTCCAGCTTATCAGCCTGTTCTTTATTGAGATATACAGACTTGGCAGCAATGCTGTCTGTCAACACTTGGTTGGCATGATTGATACAACGGTTAAAGATGCCTTGTATATGGTCGAATTTTATTTTCAGTTCTTCTTCTGTCATAATATCCTATGTTTCAGTTAGTAGAAACAAAGATATATTTTTTCGACTAAACAAAGGCAAAAAAAGAAAGAAAGTACGGACTTATGCTAACCGTACTTTCTTTAATTTTAATCCGTCAAATTCGGTATCAAACTTATAGCTTCTTCTTTTTTCTTATCGACAATCTTCGCATAAATTTGAGTTGTGGCTATATTTTTATGTCCTAACAGTTTGCTAACCGTGTACAAATCAGCCCCCAATGTAAGCATCATGGTAGCATGTGTATGCCGGGCGACATGAAACGAGATATGTTTAGTAACTCCTGCATCTTTCGCCCATCTTTGAAGTGTCTTGTTTATAGTCCCCTCATGCGTCAAAGAAAAAATCAAATCATCGCCTTTTGCTTCATTTTGTTGCGGCAACCACTTTAACGCTTCATCGGATATAGGCAAGTAAAGCGGCTCCTTGGTTTTCTGCATCTTGATTTCAATTCTTATTCTTTCACCGCTTTTCTGTAAATCGTTCCACTTCAATTTTCTTATATCGCTTACACGCAACCCACACAAACAACTGAAAAGAAAGGCTTGTTTCATTATCTCATACTTGCACTCCGTAGCAATAAGTAACCTCAATTCCTCCATTGTCAAATACTCTCTACGGCTTGCTTCTGCTTTTACTTTATCGGCAAAGTCAAACTCTTTTGTCGGGTTTACTGTTATAATGCCATCTTTATAAGCCCTATTTATAGCAGTCCGCAATACTCCATAATAAGCAACTACCGAATTATTGCTTAATAATCCGCCTGCTTTTGTTACTCCGTATTTACTCGCTTTCTTTGCCTGCTTTAAGAAATCCACAAAACTACTAAGGAAATCCTTATCAATATCACGAAAAGCGATATAATCCCCTCTAAACAATTTCAATTCACGGATAGTATTCCCAATAGTCTTTTCGTAATTCAGACTGCCACGCTCCTTAGATTGCTGTCGCATATCCACTAAATAATCAAGTACGTTTGCTTTGGATTTATTAGTATTTTGAAATCCGTGCGCATCATTCTGCAACTCAACAATCCGTTTACTCTGAATAGCTTTGGCAAGTGCCAAAGTCGCTTCATTCTTTGTCTTATCTTCCCTCGTCTTTTCGGGGATTAGATACAACTTCAAAAACTCATATTGCCGTTTACCACCAACATAGTTTTCTTTTCTAATCACGTCACCAGTGTAATAATCCAAATAGATGGATTGATTACCATTGGCAAGCTGCTTAAATCTGATTCTTACAGGTTCTTTCAGTTTGACCTCTTGTTTTTTCTTCGCCATACTTATGTTTTTATTTTGTTACCGATGGCAAATATAGTATTTATTTTTGTTACTCAACACTATCTGAGTAACAAACTGGTAACAAAATAAAGGAATTTATAGGCTAAATATAGAAAACAAGCAAAACAAAGGAAATAAGATACAACAATAATAAAATACTATATATCAACTATTTATATTCAATTTATTAGTTCTTTTTTTCTCTTCTTCCAAAGTTGCCAGCTATTAATAATGTTTTGCCACAAGACATAAGATCCGGGGCCCACGGAAGAGAGCGGGTTAAGATAAGTATAGGCCATCCAGATGGCAAGCACTGTGTTTTTTTGCCCCAAAGCTTGTCCGCCACTGATACGCTCTTTATAATGCCCGCCTATTCTTTTCCCTAAATAGAACTGGACACAACAAGTAATCAGTCCTGCCATGGCAATCAGTACCTCCACAAAAACGGGGGCATCGCTATTTATCAGGGAACGAACCGTCTGCCCGGAAACAATGGCAAGGGCTACTCCCCAGAGGTAAAAAGCGGCATCGTGGAAATTCAACAGGAAACGATGGATGCGGGGGGCAAAGACACGCAGGGCGCAAGCCATGAAGAACGGTAGCAGCAAAAGCGGAAACACTTTGCTCAGTATCTTCAGAAAAGCCGCAAAAAAAGTGATGTCAGCATGAGGTTCTACCAAAGGAAACACCAATGGGACAGCTATAGCTGCCAACAGATTGGACAGCAGCGTATAAGTAGTGAGGCTTGCCGCACTGCCACCCAGCTTACCGGTGATGACGGCCGCCGCTGTGGCCGTAGGACAAATGAGACAAACCATTGCTCCCTCAAATATTTCCCTATAAGTTTCCTCCATCGGACAGAGTACCAACACACCTGCCACTACGAGGCACGACGCGGATTGGAACAACAACAGCCAACCGTGCCACGACTTGGGCTTCAACTCATGCACCTCCACTTTGCAGAACGTAAGTAGAAGTTGGGCGAAAATCAGGGCTGGAGTCAAGATGGCAATCAAACCATTGACGTAGGGCTTGACAGGCGCCAGGATAGGAATTCTTGCAAAAAAGAAATATGCCAACGTACCGGCAATCATCGCCAACGGCAATGTCCAGTTCTTCAGGAAACGAAGAATCATATTTATTTATTTTTAAATTAGCCGTGGCAAAGTTACTGATATTATCAATAAATCGGATAAGAGCAGGGCTAAATCTGCCGAAAAGAGTATATGGACAACAAAACTTAAAGGCAAAGTATGAGTTTTCTATAAATTTCCACTACATTTGCAGCGATATTATATATGAAACTATACAGACGATACATATTATATATAGGCATTTGCTTGGGACTGCTCACTTCTTCTTTCTGTGTCGGCAGCGCCGAGGCCAAAGATTTTGTTGTCGTCATCGACGCAGGGCACGGCGGACACGACCCCGGTGCCGTCGGCAAAATATCCAAAGAAAAGAATATCAATCTGAATGTTGCCCTTAAGTTCGGTAAGCTTATTCAAAAGAACTGCTCGGACGTGAAAGTGGTTTATACACGTACAAGAGATGTATTTATCCCTCTGGATCGCCGTGCCGAAATAGCCAACGACGCAAAGGCGGATTTATTTATCTCTATCCATACGAATGCCCTTGCCAAGAACCGGACTGCCAAAGGGGCATCTACCTGGACATTGGGGCTTGCCAAGTCTGATGCCAACCTCGAAGTGGCAAAGCGTGAAAACTCCGTAATTCTTTATGAAAGCGACTACAAAACAAGATATGCTGGTTTTAATCCGAATTCTGCGGAGTCCTACATCATCTTTGAATTTATGCAGGATAAGTATATGTCGCAAAGCGTTCATCTGGCATCGCTCGTACAAAAGCAGTTCCGGCATAGTTGCAACCGTGTGGACCGGGGCGTACATCAGGCAGGATTTCTGGTATTAAAAGCCAGTGCAATGCCCAGTATATTGATAGAATTGGGATTTATCTCAACTCCCGAAGAAGAACGTTATCTGAATAGTGAAGCCGGTACGGCAACTCTTGCTAACGGAATTTTCCGAGCTTTTCTTGCTTACAAGCGTGAGCAGGAAATACGATTGAACGGAAGTAGCAAAACTATTTTGCCGGAAGATATACCGGAGCCGGTGGAGGAAGTTACGGCCACTGCCGACGCAAATAAGGAAAACAATGTTCCGCAACCACAGAAGACAAAACCTGCACCGCAGCGGCCACAACCAGTGGAAAAAGCGGTTGTCAATCAAACAGAACGTACGGGTATCGTGTTTAAGATACAGATACTCACTTCCTCACGACCGCTAGCCAAAAATGATAAAAGGCTGAAAGGATTGAAGAATGTGGACTATTATAAAGAAGGTGGATTATATAAATACACCTACGGCGCATCGCCCGATTATAATAAAGTAGTGCATACCAAACGTAGTATTACGGCTCAATTTAAAGACGCTTTCATTATTGCCTTTAAAGACGGCAAGAAAACAAACGTCAATGCCGCCATCAATGAATTCAAAAAGAAAAAAATAAATAATAAAGATAAATCATGAAGTATATCACTAAAGAAGTCAGAATAGGAATTGCGGGCATAGCTGCCCTATGCATATTGATATATGGCATCAACTACCTGAAAGGCATCAATATGTTCAAGCCATCCAGCTATTTCTACGTAAAGTTTCACAATGTTAATGGACTTACCAAATCCAGTCCGGTTTTTGCCGACGGTTTCCGTGTGGGTATCGTACGCGATTTATACTATGACTATACCCAACCCGGCAAAGTTATTGCCGAGATAGATGTTGACCCGGATTTGCGTATTCCCAAGGGAAGTACGGCTGAACTTATGGCTGAAATGCTTGGCGGTGTCAAGATGAACCTGCTTCTTGCCAACAACCCGCGTGAAAAATACCAGATTGGAGATACCATCCCCGGAGTACTCAACAATGGAATGATGGAAAAGGTGGCTACCATGATGCCGCAAATAGAAAAGATGTTACCCAAACTGGATTCCATACTGGGGTCATTGAATGCGGTATTGTCTGACCCCGCTATCCCTGCAACACTTCGCAATGTACAAGATTTAACGGCAAGCATGACCGTTACCAGCCGCCAACTACAATCAATGATGAGCAAGGATATTCCGCAACTCACAGGGAAGCTCAACACCATTGGAGACAACTTTGTGCTCATTTCCAACAACTTAAAAGAGATAGATTATGCAGCGGCCATGCAGAAAGTAGACTCTACGCTGGCTAATGTAAAAATGATTACAGATAAGCTAAACCAGAAGAACAATACAATCGGATTATTGTTCAATGATCCGTCGCTTTATAATAATTTAAATGCCACAACGGCGAATGCGGCAAGTCTGCTGGAAGACTTGAAATCGCATCCGAAACGTTATGTTCATTTCTCTTTGTTCGGCAAGAAAGATAAGTAGCAAAATCTGTTTATATAGATTTCGTCTAAATAACAAGAGAAATCAAGTTTGGAAAGAAAAGCCCCTACCAAGTCTATGTAGAGAATAAAAACAAGGCTTTCGGTGTGGTTGATTACAAGGAGAAAAACGGACATAAAAATCCGTATATATTATTGATTTACTGAATATTGCATAAACACAACCGCCTCCTTTGAGAGAGTATTTCTTTGGTATTTTATAAGTCACTGAAAGTAAAGTGATTATTGCTTTTACTAATTACGCAAGAAAAAAGTGATTTGTTTATTTCAAATAAGATTGCCAATTTTGCATGCGTAGAAGTTTTGCTTAATTAATAAATGTATTTGTAGCCGTTATGAGTGAACAGGATCATGTCGGACTGTGGAACCGCTGTCTCGAAATTATCAGAGACAATGTTCCGGAGCAGACATATAAAACTTGGTTTCTCCCCATCATTCCATTAAAATATGAGGACAAAACATTGGTCGTACAAGTGCCCAGCCAGTTCTTTTATGAGTTTCTGGAGGACAAATTTGTCGACTTGTTGCGTAAGACTCTTTATAAGGTAATTGGCGAGGGAACAAAGTTGATGTATAATGTAATGGTAGATAAAAGTTCACGGAAAACCGTTGACTTGGAGTCTACCCAGCGGACTATTATTCCGCAAAAGCAGTTATTGGACAAGCAAATCCCGCAAATTCCTGTTCCGGATTTGGATCCTCATCTGAACCCGGAATATAACTTCGAAACATTTATTGAAGGTTACAGTAACAAGCTGTCCCGCAGTGTTGCCGAGGCCGTTGCACTCAATCCTGCAAAAACGATTTTCAATCCACTATTCCTTTACGGTGCATCCGGTGTAGGTAAAACTCACCTGGCTAATGCCATCGGTACTAAAATCAAGGAATTATATCCCGACAAGCGGGTTTTGTATGTATCCGCCCACCTGTTTCAGGTACAATATACGGACTCTGTACGCAACAACACGACCAACGACTTCATTAACTTCTACCAAACGATTGACATCTTAATCATTGATGATATTCAAGAATTTGCCGGCGTCACAAAGACACAGAACACATTCTTCCATATCTTCAACCATCTACACCAGAACGGGAAACAGCTTATCCTGACTTCCGACCGCGCCCCTGTATTGCTGCAAGGCATGGAAGAACGACTCATTACACGTTTCAAATGGGGAATGGTGGCAGAATTGGAGAAACCTACCGTAGAATTGCGTAAAAACATCCTCCGCAACAAGATACATCGCGACGGATTGCAATTCCCTCCCGAAGTCATCGATTATATCGCAGAGAACGTAGGCAATAGCGTACGCGACTTGGAGGGTATCGTAATCTCCATCATGGCGCACTCTACCATCTATAATAAAGAAATCGACCTGGAACTTGCTCAACGCATAGTGCGCAAGGTAGTGAATTGTGAAAGTAAATCCGTGACAATTGATGATATCATCAATACGGTATGCAAGCATTTCGGTTTGGAAACCGCCGCCATACATACCAAATCCAGAAAACGCGAGGTAGTACAAGCACGGCAAATCGCCATGTTCCTGGCAAAGAGCCATACGGATTTCTCTACAGCCAAAATCGGAACATTGATTGGTAATAAAGACCACGCTACCGTGTTGCATGCTTGCAAAACGATAAAGGAACTGAAAGAGGTCGATAAATCTTTCCGTGCGGAAATTGACGAAATTCAAGCAGCGCTGAAAAAACAGGGTTAAAATCCCTGCTTTTTCATCACTTGCCAAAGGTTTTCGGACATCGCTTCACTATCTTTCTTCGTGTAGCGCACATCGGTAAACACCTGAGCCAAAGTTTCCTTATTGTTTTCTGCTATAAACTGCTTATTCTCGGGCAATGATTCTTTGTAGGCATAAAGACGATCGATATCTGCCGGAGTATAATCGTGATATGTTTCTTCGTGTACAATGGCTTCCAATGGCAGGCGGTCTACTTGTGTGGGGATTTCAGCAGGCCAACCCACAGTTACCGTAGTAATCGGAAAAACCAATTCAGGTAGTTCCAAAGCTTCAATAATCATCTGAGGATTATAGGTCGTTGTACCCAGATAACAGATACCCAGTCCTTTCTCTTCGGCTGCCACACAAAATGTTTGAGCTGCCAGCAAGGTATCCACCGAACCTGTTACAAACCACTCAAAGTTATTATATCCCGGTTCCGCCTTTCGTTGTTCGCACCACTTGCTGAAACGGCGCAAGTCAATGCAAAAAGTCAAAACTACCGGAGCAGTTTGCACCATGGGTTGATTGAAATGGGCTGGCGCCAACTTCGCCTTACGTTCTGCATCACGAGTTACAATTACACTGTAAACCTGCATGTTTCCGACTGTAGAAGCGCGGAAAGAGGTTTCAAGCAAATCATTTAACAAATCAGCAGAAATATCTTTCTGTTGATATTTACGTATTGTCCTTCTTTGTTTTAAGCTTTCCATTGTTTCTTTTTTCTGCAAATATATAAAAAGAATCACAATATGCTATTTCATATACCTATTTATATTTAGTGTACTTTTCTAAAAAGGATAAGATATTGTCAACACAACCAGGCATTCCATTTTCTTTTTGGAAAACTTTTTGTTCATTCAAATATCACAAAATTCTATAAATCAAAGGAATAATTATCCAAAATAGAAAACTTCCATTCTATCGATAAAAACTTCTCTTTTTATTTTGCCATAACAAAAAACATTCATAGATTTGCAAACGCATCTGTTAACAATAAGTACGACTTCTACACTTTTACTTATTTTCAATTAAATCTAAGATTTACAGCATCGTGGAAAAGAAAAATTATTCTTATGACGAAGCCTACGAAGAA
This sequence comes from uncultured Bacteroides sp., assembly GCF_959029255.1. GTDB lineage: Bacteria > Bacteroidota > Bacteroidia > Bacteroidales > Bacteroidaceae > Bacteroides. The sequence continues at coordinate 74,757 of NZ_CAUFUE010000022.1, forward strand.
TCTTTACGATACTTCCAAGGCGACGAGCTGGCTGCAAGAGTTTGGGTAAACAAATATGCAGTCAAAGATTCTTTCGGAAATATTTACGAAAAGTCTCCGGAAGACATGCATTGGAGAATAGCCAATGAAGTAGCCCGCATTGAGGCTAAATATCCTAACGCATTAAGTTCGGAGGAACTTTTTAGTTTGTTGGATCATTTCAAGTATATCGTTCCGCAAGGAAGTCCGATGACGGGAATTGGTAACAATTATCAGGTAGCCTCTCTTTCCAATTGTTTCGTGATTGGTGTAGACGGCGAAGCAGACTCCTACGGTGCAATCTTCAAAATCGATGAAGAACAGGTTCAGCTTATGAAACGCCGTGGCGGTGTTGGTCATGACTTATCGCATATCCGCCCGAAAGGTTCTCCGGTAAAGAACTCGGCATTAACTTCAACCGGTTTGGTTCCGTTTATGGAACGTTACTCCAACTCTACGCGCGAAGTAGCTCAAGACGGGCGTCGTGGCGCATTGATGTTGAGCGTATCCATCAAGCACCCGGATTCAGAAGCATTCATTGATGCCAAGATGACAGAGGGGAAAGTTACCGGAGCCAATGTTTCAGTAAAGTTGGACGATGCTTTCATGCAGGCGGCCGTTGATGGTAAACCTTATATCCAGCAGTATCCCATCGAATCAAGCAAGCCCTCTTTTCAAAAAGAAATCAGCGCTACCGATTTATGGAAGAAAATCGTGCACAACGCATGGAAATCAGCCGAACCGGGCGTACTTTTCTGGGATACTATTCTGAAAGAATCTGTGCCTGATTGCTATGCTGACCTGGGATATCGCACCGTATCTACTAATCCTTGCGGTGAAATTCCATTGTGCCCCTACGACTCCTGCCGCCTGTTGGCTATCAATCTTTATTCGTATGTAGTCAATCCATTCAAACCGGATGCATATTTTGACTTCGACCTGTTCCAGAAGCATGTGACACTGGCTCAACGTATCATGGATGATATCATCGACCTGGAATTGGAGAAAATCGAGCGCATCATGGCTAAGATTGATGCAGACCCGGAAAACGAAGACGTGAAGCATACGGAAAGCGTTTTGTGGCAAAAGATATACAAGAAGAGCGGTCAAGGTCGTCGTACCGGTGTGGGTATCACCGCCGAAGGCGATATGCTTGCCGCATTAGGTTTGCGCTATGGCACTGAAGAAGCAACTGAATTCTCTGAAAAAGTGCATAAGACAGTAGCTTTGAATGCTTACCGTTCATCCGTAGAAATGGCGAAAGAACGTGGAGCATTTGAGATATATGATTCAGAACGCGAAAAGAACAACCCGTTCATTAACCGCCTGCGCGAGGCCGATCCTCAACTGTACGAAGACATGAAGAAGTACGGACGTCGTAACATAGCATGTCTTACCATTGCACCGACCGGTACTACCAGTTTGATGACACAGACTACCTCCGGCATCGAGCCTGTATTCCTGCCCGTGTATAAACGACGTCGTAAAGTAAATCCGAATGATACTAACGTGCACATCGACTTTGTGGATGAAACCGGAGACGCATTTGAAGAATACATCGTTTTCCATCCCAAATTCGTTACTTGGATGGAGGCTCAAGGATACAATCCCGCCAAACGCTACACACAAGAGGAAGTGGATGAGATGGTGGCAAAATCACCTTATTATAAAGCGACTTCCAATGACGTGGACTGGCTGATGAAAGTGAAGATGCAGGGACGCATCCAGAAATGGGTGGACCATTCTATCAGCGTAACCATCAACCTGCCGAACGACGTTGACGAGGATTTGGTGAACCGCTTGTATGTTGAAGCATGGAAATCCGGCTGCAAAGGTTGTACGGTATACCGCGACGGTTCCCGTTCGGGCGTGCTCATCTCTACCAAGAGCGATAAGAAAGAGGGGCTTCCTCCGTGCAAACCGCCTACGGTCGTGGAAACCCGTCCGGCAGTGCTCGATGCAGACGTAGTCCGCTTCCAGAATAACAAAGAAAAATGGGTGGCATTCGTCGGTTTGCTGGATGGACATCCATACGAAATCTTTACCGGTCTTCAGGACGACGACGAAGGTATCATCCTGCCGAAAAACGTTTCATCGGGACATATCATCAAGAAAGTCGACGAAAACGGCAATAAGCGCTATGACTTCCAGTTCGAGAACAAGCGGGGATACAAGGTTACTATCGAAGGGCTGTCCGAGAAGTTCAACAAAGAATATTGGAACTATGCCAAACTAATCTCGGGTGTATTGCGTTATCGCATGCCTATCGAGCAGGTTATCAAATTGGTAGGCTCTTTGCAACTGGATAGCGAAAACATCAACACTTGGAAAAACGGTGTGGAACGCGCACTGAAGAAATATATTCAGGACGGAACGGAAGCCAAAGGTAAGAAATGTCCGAATTGCGGCAACGAAACACTGGTTTACCAGGAAGGCTGCCTCATCTGCAAAACCTGCGGTGCATCACGTTGTGGATAACCCAAATGCAAACACAAACGTTTGCATAGGAATTTAAATGACTTAGATAACGATAGCTGTATGATTATGAGGATAATTTTCTATACTTGCATAATCATTACAGCTATTGTCATTTCTAAATCTAATATATATGATACTACTATTTAATATTGAGTACCGAACCAATTGGGGAGAAAAAGTAAGAGTGTTAGGCTCAATCCCCGAACTTGGCAACGAGCAGCCCGAACTTGCCCTACCTTTACAGACGGTAGACGGTATCCATTGGACTGCTGAAGTGGACATCAAGGCACCGGAAAACGGCATTGTCCAGTACAGTTATCACATTTATCGCGACGGCAAAACTTTAAGAACCGAATGGAACAGTCTTCCACGTACACTCTATGTATCTGGAACAGCAAAGAAAATTTATAAAATAGAAGATTGCTGGAAGAATTTGCCGGAACAGCAGTATTTCTATTCTTCCGCTTTCACAGAGTCCCTATTGGCTCACCGCGAACGCAGCGCTGCCCCCAAAGGTCATAAAAAAGGATTGCTGATAAAAGCATACGCGCCTTGCATAGACAGCGAGCATTGCCTGGGTATTTGCGGCAATCAGCCTATCTTCGGAAATTGGGATGCAGACAAAGCCATGCTGATGAGCGACGTCAACTTTCCTGAATGGCAAGTGGAGGCCGATATCAGCAAAATCAGTTTCCCCTTGGAATACAAATTTATCCTTTATAATAAAAAAGAACGCCGTGCCGTTGCCTGGGAAAACAATCCCAACCGCTACATGGCCGACCCGGAAATAGGCGCTAACGAGACTCTCGCCATTGGCGACCGTTATGTATATTTCAGCCTTCCTGCCTGGAAAGGTGCCGGTGTAGCAGTGCCTGTCTTCTCCCTCCGCTCTGAAAAGAGCTTCGGTGTGGGTGATTTCGGTGATTTGAAACGGATGATAGACTGGGCCGTGAGCACCCGCCAGAAAGCCGTACAAATTCTGCCTATCAACGACACTACCATGACGCATACATGGACAGATTCTTATCCTTATAACAGCATTTCAATCTATGCATTCCACCCGATGTATGCCGACTTGAAACAGTTGGGTACATTGAAGGACAAGAAGATGATGGCAGAATTCAACAAACGGCAGAAAGAACTGAATGCGCTGCCTACCGTAGACTACGAAGCTGTCAACAAAACAAAGTGGGAATATTTCCGCCTCATCTTCAAGCAAGAGGGAGAAAAAGTGCTGGCATCCAAAGCGTTCATCGAGTTCTTTGCATCCAACAAGGAGTGGTTGCAACCGTATGCAGTATTCAGTTATCTGCGCGACGCCTACAAAACTCCGAACTTCCGCGAATGGCCTAAGTTCAACACCTACGACATCAACGAGATTGAAAAGCTGTGTCAACCCGATTCAGCCGATTATCCCCATATCGCCATTTACTATTACATCCAGTTCAACCTGCATTTGCAGTTGCTTGCCGCCACCGAACATGCACGCGCCAACAGCGTAGTGCTGAAGGGGGATATCCCCATCGGCATCAGCCGCAATAGTGTGGAAGCTTGGACGGAACCTTATTATTTCAACCTGAACGGACAAGCGGGTGCACCGCCCGACGATTTCTCCGTGAACGGTCAGAACTGGGGTTTCCCCACTTACAACTGGGATGTGATGGAAAAAGACGGTTACTCCTGGTGGATGAAGCGCTTCCGCAAGATGTCGGAATACTTCGACGCCTACCGCATTGACCACATCCTCGGCTTCTTCCGCATTTGGGAAATCCCGATGAACGCCGTACACGGACTTTTAGGACAGTTTGTGCCTGCCCTGCCCATGACTCGTGAGGAAATAGAAGGATACGGGCTTTCATTCCGTGAAGAATTCCTGAAGCCCTATATCCATGAATATTTCCTCGGACAGATGTTTGGCCCGCATACCGACTACGTTAAACAGACTTTCATTGAGCCTACCGATACTTGGGAAATCTATCGCATGCGCCCTGAGTTTGACACTCAACGCAAAGTAGAAGCTTATTTTGCAGGAAAGACGGACGAAGACAGTATCTGGATTCGTGACGGACTGTATGCGCTCATCAGTGATGTATTGTTTGTTACCGACCGGGAAGACCCTAATAAATATCACCCGCGCATCGGCGTACAGCACGATTACACCTACCGCGCACTGAACGATTGGGAAAAGGCGGCATTCAACCGTCTCTACGACCAGTACTACTATCACCGCCACAACGAGTTCTGGCGCGAACAAGCCATGAATAAGTTGCCGCAACTCACTCAATCCACCCGCATGTTGGTATGCGGCGAAGACTTGGGCATGATACCCGACTGCGTGGCATGGGTAATGAACGACCTTCGCATCCTTTCGCTCGAAATTCAGCGTATGCCGAAAGACCCTACACAGGAATTCGGGCACCCTGATTGGTATCCGTATCGTTCCGTCTGCACCATATCCACGCACGACATGTCTACCCTGCGCGGTTGGTGGGAAGAGGATTTCCAACAGACGCAACGGTACTTTAACACCATGCTGGGTCATTATGGAACTGCACCGGCAGTGGCAACTCCCGAGCTTTGTGAAGAAGTAGTACGCAATCACCTTTACAGCAACTCCATTCTCGCCATCCTCTCCCTACAAGACTGGATGTCAATGGACGGTAAGTGGCGCAATCCCAACGTGCAGGAAGAACGTATCAACATTCCCGCCAATCCCCGCCACTACTGGCGCTACCGGATGCACCTGACGCTGGAGCAGTTGATGAAAGCGGAAAGCCTGAACGAGAAGATAAAGGAACTGATCGCACAGACAGGAAGATAATCAGTATATAGACTGAAAATATAAAAGAAAGCGATGGGAAACATTGAAGTTTCCCATCGCTTTCTTTATGTTTCTACCCAAAAGTACGCAATCTAATTAGCTAAGTTTGTCTTATATACAAATAATTAGTAAGTTTGTGACAAAAGACAATAAACTTCAAATGATGACCAGCTATATTTTTTTAGACCAAATACACTTCTTTGCCCACCACGGTGTAGGTGAACAAGAAACGTTAGTCGGAAATGAGTTTACCGTCAGCCTGCGGCTGAAAGTAAACATTGAGCATGCCATGCAGACCGATGATGTGACAGACACTGTCAGCTACGCCGATGTATATGAAGCGGTAAAAGCGGAAATGATAATTCCCTCCAAACTACTGGAACATGTATGCGGTCGTATCGTATCCCGATTGTTTCGGGAATTCCCGCAAATAGAAAATATAGAATTGAAGTTATCTAAACGGAATCCGCCTATGGGAGCGGATATTGAAGCGGCAGGGGTGGAAATACATTGTGACCGATAGGAATTTTAAGAGAAATATAACACTATGAAAAAACTACTGATGTTTCTTTGTATATTTATATCGCTCTTATCCTCATGTACATCTGAGAATAAGACGAAAGCCATGATGCATCAGGTAGATTCACTAGTTGAAGAATATCCTGACAGCGCTTTAAAGTTACTGAAAAGGCTGCCTATACAAGAACTATCCCGTAAAGAAGCTGCACACTATGCTTTAATACTAGCCCACACTACAGACAGATTATCACAATCATTACTCCCTTGTGATTCTTTATTAAACATAGCTCTTCACTATTATGAAAAGAATGAAAAAGAACGAGCAATAGCGCTACTTTACAAAGGGCGCCTAGAAACAGAAATTGGCAACAGTAAAGAATCGATAATGCTATTTCAAGAAGCTTATGCAATCATCAAACACTTTCCAAACGAATTGAAAACAAAGAATCTTATATGCAGTTCTTTAGGAAACGGATATTTTGATGCAGGTTTCTATGATGAGGCAGGGAAAATATACCACGAACTATATCGATACTGTTTAACGGATAAAGACAAGGTCGTTGCGTTAAACGATTTAAGTGTTTATTACGCCATGAAAGAAGAAAATGATTCTGCTATAATCATGCAACGCAAGGCATTGGAATACTCAAAAGCATCTGAAGACCCAGCATTAATTATTATGTCCAAACACAATTTGAGTATCAGATTTGAATCAATTGATAAACTAGATTCCGCAATATTTTATGCCCAAAGTATTATCGATATATTATCTCAAGAAAAGATAGAAAGCGTCTATTACTATAACTTAGGAAATCTCTTATTAGAAAAAGGTGATAAAGAAGCAGCAGGCTTTTATTTAAATAAATGCTTAGAAGATAGTATCACTGATGCCCTAGAGAAAGCTGTTTTTTTAAAAAGTCTATATGAGTATGAGAAATTATGTGACAATTACGAGGTGGCTAATCAATATTTGGAGGAATATGCCGACATCCTAGACTCTCTTTATACAGAAGACCAAATGTCTGGTATTAAAAAAGTGATATATGAATATAAAACAAAAATGCAAGTTCAGGAAACACAGATAGAAGAGCAACGTATCCGTTATTTTATCATAGGCGGCTTCATCTTAATATGTTTCTTCATAGCACTTTTCTATCAATATCATTTTAACAGAAAAAAACGCGTTCAACTACAATATCAATATTCATTACAACAAACCCAAGAAAAATTAGCGTCTTTACAAGCCATTATCGAAAGTAATGAAGCAATGATAGATATCATACAACAAAAGCATAACAATCTGGAAATAGAAAATAAAATCGGTGAGACGCTAATATGCGAAAGAGAGAAAACCATAGAACGACTTAAAAAAGAAAAATTAGAATTACGAGGTTGGCTTTTCACACAAAGCAATATATATAAAAAAGTTCAAGCTCTGTCCAAGCAAGAAGTCACAGATAAAAAAGAATTGAAAGTATTAAATATTGATGAACAAAAGAAACTAAAAGATACAATATTCGGCATATTTACCGATTACATCTCTTTACTCCAAAAAAAATATCCAAGACTTACAGAAGACGACCTTCTATATCTTTGTTTGCAAGAAACACAACTTGAGCCACAGACTATCGCTTTTTGTTTCGGCTACAGCGACACACATCCTATCAACCAGCGAAAATTACGAATAAAAAGTAGAATGGTAGAAGATAATTAATACAATGTGACTACATCTTTTCATATCCAATTAATAAGCAGCATATTACATTTATAGAGTGTGACTCGTAGAAACTCATTGCATACTTCATTTTCCATAACTTTGCAACCATAATCAATAAAAAAAATGAATATGAAAGCAAAGTTATTTTTTTCTCTATTATTACTATTATTTATTATTCCGGCACACTCAGCTCCCCAAAGAAAAAAAACATCAAGACCTAGAATCTCCCATCTTCGTATTGACAAGAGAGCTTCCACTCGTACGCCTTTAGAAGATTTTGAGATAGCGGTTAATGTAACAGACAATGCTCTACAAATTATTTTTCTGTCCCACTTGTCTGATTCTCAAATCACAGTAATGGATAAAGGTGGGAATATTGTAGCAAACGAACATCAGACTTTTATTTATGAAGGTAAGACGCTACATATATATACTCCGAATGCCTATCCTTATAAAGTAGAAATTACTTCACCATCCATGGATGTTACAGGAGAAATTATACAAGAAGAATTCTAATACACAAAAAAACAATTAATTATGAGACTTAAAACAATTCTTAGCGGTCTGCTATGCGTAACCACACTGTTCTCATGTACGGATGAGACAGACAAATTACTAAACGAACAAAGCCAAAGCCAGGCTATATCGAATGAATTATTAGACACATCCGTTGCACAAAAAAACTTTGCACAAATTTTGTCTAAAGCAGTATATGAGAACGAGACATTACGACAGTTCATCAAAAAAGAAGCTATCAAACAATTTGATAATGACTATGATGTATTTTACCCATTTGTAAAAGATCAAAAAGTAGAAGGGGAAAAAACCTTTAGAGATATTCTACTAAAGTACACTACGGAGAAAGAATTAGGTTCAATAGAAATGTCGCTCCCGCTACTAAACATCATGATTCCGGATTTTTCATTTATCGGTGCTTTTTGCGCAGATAAATGGGACACTAGTGACAATGAAGTAGCCGTTAGTTATGCAGTAGGTAATAAGCATGCCACGATGTATGCGGAAGGAGATTCAGTTGCTAATTTAGAAAAAGGCGAATTACCAGATTTCCCTTTCTTAGTTATAAAGAACAATGAACGAATGAAAGTTACCGTTAATACTCGTAGTTTAAATACAAGCAACTACGATTTTGCCGATGAAGCGTTCAACGGTACTCTAAACCCACATAACATCCAAACCAGAGCTACAGATTGGGAATTGTATCCCACTCAAGAATCTACCGAGCCATACATAAACAAAGATGATGTAGATAAATCTGTCATCGAGGCTTATAATGAATTTAAGATTAACAAAAAGGGAGTTGATAGAGACTACATTTACTACGGGCTAAGTAACGATAAATCAACAAATGGCAGTCTGGATACTGATATGACGGAGGTATTATACAAATTCAAAATATCCTCCAATGCTTATAGCTCAATATCCGACCCTGAAGATGGTGATCCTCAGCTCAACATTGTAAACGGAGAATATGGAGAGATTGTTAGCAAAATAAACGAACTATCACAAGATTATATACTAAATAATATTTGGACTGCAGGAAACTTTGAATTCAGATTTTATATATATGTTGGAAAAAGAGATGCAACTTCAATAGCTTATAAAAGAACAGTCACAGTTAGTCCTCAGCAATTATTCCAAGTAGATAGAATCCATGTACATAAAAGACATAAAACAGGTTTCCGTCACACTAAATACACATATTCTGTAAGTAAAAACAGTTTAAAACCTAGATGGGTAGATACAAAAGAAGTTACAGATTCAAATATACCTATCACAATTGAGCCTTGGGATTTAGCTAATCAAGCTCTAAATATCCATATAGTCATTGAAGAATTTGACAACTCTCATACTGTGGAAAAAGAATACTCATTTAAAACCGAATATTCTAATAAGATTGACTTTTCCGCCGGTATAAACAGTGGTGGAGTAGCTACTAAAGTAATCGGATATTCTTTGAAATTGGGTTACGGTTTCTCTACAACAACAACTCGCTATGAAGCGATGAAGATAACTACGCAAAAAAGCAGTAATGACTTAGGAAGTATCACTCTAAATTTTTATGATCCAATAATCACATCCGATCAGGAAAGTAATTCGAAAGGTTATAAAGTCTATACTTATAACAGCGGAAGTGTAGAATTAATGATTCTCCCCCATTCTAAAAGAAATTTAAATTAAAATCAATAAAACAAGATGGAGCGCTATTAACATTATCATCTGACGAAAAGTACTCCATCTTGTTACAGTATAATAAAAAAAAGTTATCTTTGAAAAACATAATCAATAAATGATATGAAACAATCAATACATTGGATATTTTTCACCATCTTGTCATGTCTGGTATTCACCGCGTGCAATAAAGACGAGGAACAAGAATTCATAATGAGTACTCCTCCCATAGGCAAAAGTTATTTAACAAGTGACTTCATAGTAATCAAATTTGAAAGCACTGATTCCGTTTCTTTTTATGCATTCGACCCCTATAATCCAGAGCTATCCCAATATAAAGGTAGAGCCAAATACATATTTGACAACGGAAACATAGAAATTAGAAATGAAGATAATAAAAACTTATCTGTTAGTGATGTTTTAAATACAAAGTGCCCCTATTTTCTATTTTTTAAAGGAAAATTCATAAACTCCGATACCTTAACAGCAAGATTCAACATTTATGGCTATCATTATCAGATGCTGACGTTGTGTGATGTAAATTTTCATATTATAAGCGAATGATTTTTACAACAATAGAATAAAGTATTTCTGTACATTATGAAGAGACATTCCATTATTCTACTATTTTCGATAGGTATTCTTTGTCTTTCAGGATGTAGTAAAGACAAAGATATTTCGATTGATACCCGCCCTCTCCTAAGTTATTTCAAGGGGATTGTCAATGACGAGTCAATACTATATGAACAAAGGGACAGATGGGATAATAAAATAGGGTGTTCATCAGTAACTAAATTTGGTGGTAAAATAATAAGAGTTGGTTGGTACATGAACCTTTTAAACCAAAGTAATGATACAATAAAAAATAACATTGCATTATTCCCAATTCGTAAAGGCTTGTACGAAATAGTACCACCAATAGACTATGATAATTTTTATTCAGAAATAGAAATCCGGTACGCTACCTACAAAGGTCAAAATGTTCGCTACAGACCATCTGAACAGAGTCCTTTTCAAGTTTACATTAATAATATAGATGACAGTTATGAATCTCCTATTATTACAGGACGCATGAATGGCATATTGTACAACAGAGAAAATCCAAAAGATTCTATCGAAATTAAAGAAGCGAGTTTCAGAATCCAAGATCATCCGAAAGCATCTCTAGCAACAGAATGATAGAGCCTATATTAATTGAGCCAGTGCCACTATAGTGGCACAACTGTGCCTTACCTTTGGCATCGTCTTGCCAATACGATGGCACAACCGTGCCAATATAGTGGCATCAGAATGGCACAGTATTGGCATTAATCTTATATAAGTTATTTCTTCCGTTTTCGTTTCTTTGCCGACTCAACAGCTTCTGTAACTACCTGTTTGTTGGCAAAGCGCTGAGTATAGTTGGTATAATCGGGAATGGTACGTTCGTAAGTAGGATCAAGGAAGAGCGGACTTGAAATGATGTGGTCCGCCGTGCTACGGTTACAGCAGAAAACGATGTTTTCTACACCGGCAAGGCGTGTCAGGGCTTTGACATCCGTATCGTGTGGCTGCAAAGTCATCGGGTCGGTGAAGAAAAAGAGATAGTCTATCTCGCCGTCCACGATGCGAGCTCCCATCTGCTGGTCACCGCCCAGTGGTCCGGATTTGAGTATGGTGAAATCCCATTCCACATCGGGATGCTTCTCCTTCAGGGCTTCCAGGATAAGAGTTCCCGTAGTGCCTGTACAATAGAATTTGTGTCCCATCAAGAGTTCCGAATTCCAAAGCACCCATTCTATAAGGTCCTTCTTCATGGCGTCGTGAGCCACCAAACCAATCTTTCTAACTAATTTTTCCATAAGTCACAGTTTTAAAAGTAAACAATCTGAAACGGATAACAGTTCTTATAATTGGGAGAAGAATTTCTTCCCATGTAAATAAAACTGTGCCAAGATACTGTTTTTTGTCCGTTCGGGAATAACGGGCAGAGAAGTTTTTTCGAGATTTTCCTCACGAGCTGCCGCATACGAAGAACGAAGGGAGCGATAGGCGCACCGGGCACGAAGTACGGCCAAGGCATTGGGTATCTGACCTTTCAAGAAGAAACTTAGTACGGCAACATAGTCGAGTATGGCACGTACACGCATCACGGAAGCCAGTTCCGCTTGAGGCAGGTTCTTATAAAGCATTACAAGATTGTTACGGAAGTTGAGGAATGTTTTCCGTGGATTTTCTTTTTTAAGGGTGGCGCCGCCTACATGATACACCACACTCTGCGGTATGCAGACCAACAGACGGCCACGGGCACGGAGACGCCAGCACAAATCAATCTCCTCCATGTGGGCAAAGAAACGGCCATCCAGTCCTCCGGCATCCCGGTAGTCTTTCAGCCGGATAAACAATGCCGCACCTGTAGCCCAAAACACCGGAATAACGGTATCATACTGTCCTTTATCTACCTCTACCTCACCCATAATCCGTCCACGGCAGAACGGATAACCATAGCAGTCGATAAATCCTCCGGCCGCACCGGCATATTCAAAAAGTTCTTTCTGCCGCCAACTGCGTATCTTGGGTTGGCAGGCTGCGACTTCGGGATGGGCATCCATATAAGCCGCAAGGGGGCTGAGCCAATGTTCGGTCACTTCCACATCGGAATTCAACAAAACCACGTATTCGGCAGACACTTGTTGCAGGGCAAGGTTGTATCCATCGGCAAAACCCTGGTTTTCTTCTAATATAATAAGGTGTACTGTGGGAAACTCCCGGCGGAGCATTTCAACAGACGCGTCGGTAGAACCGTTATCAGCCACGTACACCACCGCGCCATCCGTTTCGGAACAGCGAACGACGGAAGGGAGAAACGAACGAAGCATTTCACATCCATTCCAGTTTAATATAACTACTGCTATCTTATCCATGTTGCATCACATCTTCACGTTTCAGTTTCCAGCGCTTATGCGACCAGAACCAATAAGGAGGGTCTCTGCGAATAGTCTGTTCCAGACGGCGGGCAAAAAGTTCGGTGATTTCCCCATCGGCGGTCTGCTTGGGTGTTTCGGTCAATAAGTCGAAAGTAACTTCGCAATATCCCCTGCCCGTCTTGCGCAATTCGGCATAAAACACGGGAAAGTTCATCATCTTGGCGATGCGCTCGGCGCCATCCATGAAGACGGTGTCTTGATTGAGGAAGGTAGTCCAATGATGGGCTTCATTGGGGATGGGCGACTGGTCTGTTATCAACCCCAGCACCATCCGTTTATTCTCGCGCCGCAGCTTTATCACTTCACGCGCTGTGGAGTGCTTCGGAATATTATAGCCGCCAAAACGGGAACGTATCAGTTTGAACATTTCATCCATATACTTATTATGCAGGGGCTTGTACACTTGCCCGGGAATATCGCCCGGCTTCATGATGGCCCCCATCCCTATCAACCATTCAAAGTTGGCGTAGTGGGGAATCATCACTACAATACCTCCGTGCTTTTCTATCATGGAAAGGTAGGCTTCCGTATTCTTGTAGTTCATCCTGCGGCGCAATTCATCGAAAGACATGCGTAGCATCTTGACTTCCTCCAACATGTAGTCGCAGATATAATGATAGAAACGACGTTCGATGTCGCACAGCTCAGCATCCGTTTTTTCAGGGAAAGAGTTCTTCAGATTCGTGCGTATCACCTGCTTGCGATAGTGGATAATGTATCGCATCAGGAAGTAAAATCCGTCCGAAAGGGCATAAAGCATACGGAAAGGTAGCAGCGCCAAAAGCCACATACCTGCATAAGTCAGCCAATAGATTATTTTCGATTTCACTTTATCAATTACTAATTACAAAGTTAATTACTAATTACAAATTACTGATTACAAATTACTAGTTACCAGTTACCAGCTTTTAGTTTGTAATTACCAGCTACTAATTACATGGCTTATTGTTCTATCACTCCTGAGAGTGCGGTGCCGTCTTCATTAAAATCGCCCAGGCGCACGGATACCACCTGATTATCCAACGCATCATCGTGGGGCACTTCCACCCGGATATAGTTCGAAGTGAAACCATGCATCGGGGTTCCGGGCTTGGAACGTTCGAGCAAGACGGACATAGTCTGCCCGATGTGGCGGGCATAGAAGGCATGTGTCTTTTCTTCCGATAATTGCAGTAATCGCTGGCTGCGACGATGCTTGTCTTCGGGAGAAACAACATAGTCTATCTTCAGAGCTTGCGTACCCGGGCGTTCGGAGTAGCTGAAAACATGGAGTTGCGTCACATCCAGGCTCTTGATAAACTCGTATGCCTGCTCAAAATATTCGTCCGTTTCACCGCGCGTACCCACAATGACGTCCACGCCGATAAATGCATCGGGCATCACTTTCTTCACTTTCTTCACCTTCGAGGCGAAGAGTTCCGTATCGTAGCGGCGACGCATCAGTTTCAGTACTTCATCGCTTCCGGACTGCAACGGAATATGGAAATGGGGCATAAACCGCTTGGAACGGGATACATATTCTATAATCTCATCCGTCAGCAAATTCGGTTCGATGGAGGAGATACGATAGCGCTCGATGCCCTCTACTTCGTCCAGGGCTTTCACTAAATCGAAGAAGGTTTCTCCGGTCGTTTTCCCGAAATCACCGATATTGACACCGGTCAGCACGATTTCTTTTCCTCCTTCTGCGGCAGCCTGGCGGGCTTGCTCAACCATGGAGGCAATGCTGCCGTTACGGCTTCGGCCACGGGCAAAGGGAATTGTGCAATAAGAACAATAATAATCGCATCCGTCCTGCACCTTCAGGAAGAAACGGGTACGGTCGCCCCGCGAACAGGATGGGGCAAACGAATGGATGTCTTTCAGGGCTGAAGTATGGGCTTCCCCGTTTTCATGTTTCCGGAGATTACCGAGATATTGAAGCAGATCTTTTTTCTGCTCGGCGCCAAGCACTACATCGACCCCTTCTATCTTTGCCACCGTATCGGGTTTCAACTGGGCATAGCAACCTGTCACCACCACGAAAGCACCCGGATGCTGCTTCACCAGCCGATGAATGGCTTGGCGGCATTTCTTATCCGCCACTTCCGTCACCGAGCAGGTGTTAACCACGCAAATGTCGGCTTTCTCTCCTTTACGCGCCGTGCGCACCCCCGCTTCCCGCAAAATCTTACCGATGGTAGAGGTCTCGGAGAAGTTCAGTTTGCAACCCAACGTATAATAAACCGCTGTCTTATCTTGAAATATATTGGTATCTATCATGAGCATCTTCACATTTCAGGTGCAAATATATACATTATTAATCTATTTTTCCTACTTTTGCACACTCAACTAATATTTGTGCAATGATACAAGAGAACTTTATCAAACTATACGAGCATAGTTTCCGTGAAAATTGGGACCTCCCCTGCTACACTGATTATGGGGAAGATGAGAGTTATACCTACGGGCAAGTGGCACAGGAAATTGCCAAATTGCACTTGTTGTTCAAGCATTGCAGCCTTCGCCGGGGTGATAAGATTTCTATCATCGGCAAGAATAATGCCCGCTGGTGCATCGCTTATATGGCAACTATCACATACGGAGCTATCGTCGTTCCTATCCTGCAGGACTTCAACCCGAACGACGTCCATCACATCGTGAACCATTCTGAATCGACTTTCCTTTTCACCAGTGATTCCATTTGGGAACACCTGGAGGAAGAACGGCTGACAGGGTTACGGGGAGTTTTCTCGCTGACTGATTTCCGTTGCTTGTATCAGCGAGACGGTGAAACTATCCAGCGTTTCCTCAAGCACCTGGATGATGAAATGCAGGATACTTATCCCAAAGGATTTCACCGGGAGGATGTTGTGTACACCGACTTGTCCAATGACAAGATAATGTTGCTGAATTATACTTCCGGCACTACCGGTTTCAGTAAAGGCGTCATGCTTACGGGGAATAATCTTGCGGGGAATGTCACCTTCGGAATACGTACACGTTTGTTGGAAAAAGGGGATAAGGTACTGTCATTCCTGCCGTTGGCTCATGCATACGGTTGCGCTTTCGATTTCCTGACCGCAACGGCTGTGGGTACGCATGTCACTCTTTTAGGGAAGGTTCCTTCTCCCAAAATCTTGATGAAAGCTTTTGAGGAAGTAAAACCCAACCTGATTATTACCGTACCTCTTGTCATCGAGAAGATATACAAGAATGTTATTCAGCCCATCATCAATAAGAAACCTATGAAATGGGCACTCAGCATTCCATTGCTCGACGGACAGATTTACGGGCAAATCCGTAAAAAGTTGGTAGATGCCCTGGGCGGACGTTTCAAGGAGGTTATCATTGGTGGCGCTGCCATGAACCCCGAAGTGGAAGAGTTTTTCCATCGCATCAAGTTTCCTTTCACCATCGGCTATGGCATGACGGAATGTGCGCCGCTCATCAGCTATGCACCGTGGAATGAGTTTGTACCGACTTCCTCCGGGCGTGTGCTCGACATCATGGAGGCACGTATCTATAAAGAGAATCCGGAAGCGTCTCTCGGAGAGATTCAGGTACGGGGTGAAAACGTTATGGCAGGTTATTATAAGAACCCGGAAGCCACTAAGGAAGTGTTTACTGAAGATGGCTGGTTGCGCACCGGCGATTTGGGTACATTGGATGAAAATAATAATCTGTTCATTCGCGGACGTAGCAAAACCATGATTCTCAGTTCAAGCGGTCAAAACATCTTCCCCGAAGAAATTGAAGCGCGTCTCAACAACATGCCTTTCATTCTGGAAAGCCTGGTGATTGAACGCAACAAGAAATTGATTGCCCTGGTTTATGCGGATTATGAAGCATTGGATTCACTGGGGCTGAACGAACCGGAAAACCTAAAGACCATTATGGACGAGAATTTGAAAAACCTGAATAACAGTGTTGCCACTTATGAGAAAGTAAGCCAAATCCAACTCTATCCTACTGAGTTTGAGAAAACACCTAAAAGAAGCATTAAAAGATACTTATATAACAGTATTGCAGAAGTTTAATATGTTATTAAACATGCCAAATGCCGTTAAAACAGTCTGACCTCCAAAAAAAACATAAAAAAAGTTGGGTTTTGGAGAACAACGTATTCAAAAAGTACATACCTTTGCAGCGTTTTAATAAAGCAATTGATTGTATTACGTTTTAAAAGTAAAGAAAATGAAAAAATTAGTTTTGATGGCTGCAGCTATCGTAGCAGTATCTTTCGCATCTTGTGGCAACAAAGCAGCTAACGCTGAACAAGCAACTGCAGATTCTATCCGTATCGCTGACTCAATCGCAGCTGTAGAAGCAGCAGCAGCTGAAGCAGCAGCCGCAGCAGCAGCTGATACTGTAGTAGTAGATAGCGCAGCCGTTGTAGCTGAATAATTTCAGTACAACACTAGAGAGAATTGAAAGTCTGACGTGCAAAAGCACGAGCAGACTTTTTTTTATTCTTTTTTCTCTATCCTTCCCTCTTCTCAAATGTTAAGTTTTCGTCTTATTTCACAAAAAAGAATATCATATCATAGATAAATAGTGAAGTATAGTAGTAATGCCAAATAAAAGTCGTTCCTTTGTACCAACAAAACAATAAGAGGTTTTATTACGATCTGATTTTCATTATATGTTTCTACTCGATTTACTACATTGAGAATTCTCATTACTGACTACAAATCCATATCACTCCTTTATTGAATTATTAATTTTTTATTTTTTATTTTTATGAATATGTATATTGGAAACCTTAGCTACAACGTTAAGGAATCAGATTTGAGACAAGTAATGGAAGAGTATGGAACAGTAGATTCAGTGAAACTGATTGTTGACCGCGATACCAGAAGATCTAAAGGTTTTGCCTTTGTAGATATGCCTGAAGCATCTGAAGCTCAGAATGCAATCAAGGAATTGAACGGAGCCGAATATGTAGGTCGTCAGATGGTAGTCAAAGAAGCATTACCAAAAAACTAAAAAGAGCATAATTGCTGACTATAAAGTAAAGGCATATCCAAAACTGGGTATGCCTTTTTTTGCTTTTTACTTTTGTTTTCATACCTTTGACAAGTATATCTAATCTGGTATCTAATGAAAACAAAGTTAAAAGAAAAGATAAAGCGGATATCTGCTGAATATAAATTCGGCGACTTCTTCCGCAATTTCATTGCGGTAATCCTGGGTATCGTCATTACCTTTGCGGGAAGCGATTACATTTCAGAACACAATACACAGAAGGAAGTGGAAAAATCCTTGATGCTGGTAAAAAGCGAGCTCATGCTGAACAGGGAGGAAATGAAAAGCATG
This sequence comes from uncultured Bacteroides sp., assembly GCF_959029255.1. Lineage (GTDB taxonomy): Bacteria > Bacteroidota > Bacteroidia > Bacteroidales > Bacteroidaceae > Bacteroides. Next base: position 92,764 of record NZ_CAUFUE010000022.1, read on the forward strand.
GGTGAAACAGTGAGTTTCGAGCAAAATGCGGCAAGATATCTGTTTCAATATAAAAACAGAATCAACGAAATATCCCCCGACTCCGTTCGGATATATACTCCTTCTCTCTTCCAATGGAGCAAATTCGAATTCATCAGCGATGCCATGGAAATGCTGAAGTCTTCCACCCTTATCCAAAAAATCAAAAACAAAGAACTGTCTCTGCAAATTATCAAGGTATACGGAACTATCAAGTCTGCCGAAAACACCTTTGATATTTATATGAATTATAAGACGCAAAGCCAGGATAAATTCAACGCCAACCCCAAAGTAAGGGCTTTCACCTATCAACTGACCCGAAAAAGGGAAAAAACAGACGACCGTTTCGAAGACAACTACATGATGGAAGAACTTAAGCTACTGTACTCCCAGCCCGAAGGACTGCAACTGATACACTCTCTTCCCAACATACACAATCCGCGAGTCTACTTCCATTGTGTAGAAGAGATTGATAAGACAATCGCTGCGATTGAAAAAGAATATGATTAAAAAAGCTTGTATGTCTTCAATAAAGCCCAAACACAACAACTCCTATCGATAAAATATGTAATTAGAGCTGTTTCCAACAAAAAAAAGCCCGGTCTCATCGGAGAACCGGGCTTTTCTATATAGAAGTTATTCTTCTTATGCTTCTTCAGCAACTACTTCAAAAGGTATTTCTACAGAAACTTCCTTGTGCAACTTAACGATAGCCTTGTAGTTACCTATTTCTTTCACTGCGTCTTTAACAACGATAATCTTACGATCGATGTTGTGACCCAATTTAGCCAACTCTTCAG
>NZ_CAUFUE010000023.1 GCF_959029255.1 uncultured Bacteroides sp.
TCGGGTGGTACACTTTTCAAATGCTACCCGGGTCCCTTTTCAAGTGTTAGCTACACCTAATAATAACGGCACAAAAAAATAACCCTTTAACTGTTTCAGAGGGTTTAAACGATGGCTTTTTGCTACTTTTGTGCCGCCTTAGCTCACTGTCAAAAGTAGTCGGGCGGCTTTTCACCGCCCGTTCCTATTACTTCTTGGCATATACTTTCCGCAGCAAGAAGTACCATGTCTGTAAATTAGTGCTGTAAGCAACTTCTGTTTCACACACGTCATTCTTAAAAATGGTGCTCCAATCTCAAACAAGCAAGTTCAGAACCAAAAGCGTAAGTGTCCTCCTCCATCACCTCGATGGATATGCTTTCTTGCGTTACGTTTGACTATTGGCTGACAATCCATTGCAGCCGTTCGCCTGTCATAAAATCCTGTAATGTCTTCATTTTACGCTCTCCTTTTTGCATTGTAACCATTCGTTCCTGCGCTCCTGACAAATATCCAATGTCGGGGCAACGGTGGCGAATAACTCACCATCAGTATGGCGGTAGTCATATTGGCAATACCTACTTTTCTTACGCAATCGGGGCATAAGGTTGAAATACACATAGTTCTCTTGTCCTGCTTGGCAGGTGGACACTCCGTTCTCGTTCAATGATTTCATAAGCTGATTTATAATTATTCTATTCGTTATTGTGATTAAATGAACCTCTCCAAATATTTTTCATGTACATTCAACGCCCTTGCATAAACACTTAATTGTACGGCATACCTGCCTTTGTAAAAATCCTTCTCCATGCTGTTCTTTGAGGATTTGATATTCTCTTTTATTTCGTTCAGATGCCTTTTTACAATGTTCTTGTAATAGTGGCATTTCTTTTGCCTTGCTTGGCTGATAGACACTTCGTTTCTGTTTAATGGTTTCATGTTGTTACTACTGATTAAAATTTATACCAACTATCGTGATAATTATCTCCTATGAGAGTGAACACGCCTATTAATTCACTCTCTGTTGCAAATTTCTTGGCTTCCCGAATGGTCGGGAACTCGTCTATTTTCCGAAAGCCTATAAATAATTTATACATGGCTTAGTCCTCGATTATGCTGCCATCCGTTTGCGGATTAAGCGTCTGTTCTTGTTCACAAGGTTGATTATTTGGTCGTGATACTCGGTATTCTTATTGCATACACCTCTGCTCTGCACCACTTTCAGCGTTTTAAGGGATATTTCTATCGTTTCGATACGCTTGCCGTCAATGGTAGCGGAAAGTATCAACGAGTTCTCTTTAAGATAGTATTCACCGTTAAATACACAATGGTGCATCGCCCTGCCTTCCTCCATAAATTCGTTTACGCTCTCCAATACCCGTACTTGTATTGTACCATCAGTAAAGGAAATTCCGAAGAACTTGGCTTTGAGTTCTTTGAATTTGGTTTCATTCTCCCGTGCCTTTTGGCGTTTTTCTTCCAACTGCTGACGCTCAATATACGCTTCCTTTTTCTTCATATAAAGGTCGTGTTGCTTGTGTAGATTATCAGGGCAAACGTATTTCGGGCTGTTGGTGTCCTTGCCGAAAAAATTAAGCTGGTCGATGTAGTCGCACCATATCGAGCCGTCTTCTATGATGTAGCCGTTGCGCATACAAATACGGATTGAGTTCCAATAGGGATTGATGTCTCTTGCCGAGTAGCGGATGAAGTACCGCAACAAATTCGTCTGTCCTGTTTTTAACAGCGTTTCTGCCTTGTTGTCGGTAAGGATGGAGCGGTACAATGCCAACGGATGTATGTCGTGATATTCTCCGTTAAAACCATTGCGTCTAACTTCGGGAATGACACGCTGACGGGGATAGAAATGTATCGGCTCTATGTCGTGCGCCCGATGGTATGGACGGATTTCAAGTGCAGAACCGAAATTCCAAAGGTCGTAATACATGATGCTCATTCCCCGCAAACGGGCAATGATGACTTCTTTGCAATTAGGTGATAACCAACGCTGTACCACTTCCGAACAAGAATAGCGAGCCTGTTCGCCAGCCTTGCGATATACGCTGATATGGAAGTACCGTATCGCTTGAAAACCACCGCAAGTGGTAACGATGCCGAAGTATTCAATCTCTTTGAATACTCTTTGTCGGGTGGTCTTTATGTCTAATTGGGTGTTGCAGTTGGGACACTTGCATCCTAAAATCGCATCAGCCAAAGGACTGTTATTGTCCTGCCACGAATGTCCACACTCCAAACAAGTGATGATGCCTTTTGCGTTCCGCTTGCCGATATGGTCGAAGCAATGTTTATACGCCCAGCGTTTTTGAGGTTCGGTGATTTTGGATAAACGTTTGCTTAACTCCAATATGTGCTGTTGAAATTTGTTCTTTGGTTTCATGGCTTAAAAATCAAATAATGAGGGTTGGGGTTGTTGAATGGTTGCCGTCCGCTTGGCGGTGGCTTTCTCTCTCTGTTGTTTGAGTTTGGCATACGCTTCGTCTTCTGCCCGTTTGATTGCCTCCCTGCGTGCCTGTGCCTTTTCTTCTTCGGTCAGTTCCACATGGTGGTTTACCACTACTTTGCAGTCAATCGGCTTACCTATCTCAATATCCGCTTCATCGTAGTAGTGTACGGCTTGCCCGAATATTTCATCGTCATCAAAACCGTTACAACCACTTTTCTGAACATAGTTCAAAATATAGGTTATACAATCTTCTATGTTTTTCAATGGGTTGCGGTATGAACGGGCGAATAATTCGTCATATTCGGCTCTCTGCTCCAAATAGGATTGGATAGCGTTCTTAAAAGGTGCTGAAACTTTCATTGCATATTTATTTAGAGTTGTTAAATGGTTGCTTGTATTATCTCTATTCGCCATGCAGGGATTACCTCGTTGAAAAGGTAGTCTATAAAGTCTTTCTTCGCTTCACGGTTTAACTCCTTGTGCAGTTCCTTAAATGAAGTGATGTTGCCGTTTATATAGGTCGATACCATGTACTCGAAAATGTTATCTACCTCGTAATGTCTGCATTGCTGCGCTGCTGTCTTTCCTCTTCTTGTTTTCATTATGATATTATTTTGATTGAATTTCTACTATTTGATTGACTGTACCGTATAAGGTGTTGCGGAGGCTCGTTTTGTCGGGCGCATAATACTCGCTCAATTGTCCGTATTGGTTCACAAGGAACTTGCGGAGTACGTCTGAAAAGTCGAAACGGTACCCCATTAGCGGAACTGCGGTACGGAAATAAGAGTTGTTCCGTACATTTTCCGCAAGCCAGTTTTTTTCGGCTCTGTCCATTTTATGCCCATTGTTAAGTTTTTCCCGAAGTTGGTACACTCGGCTTCCATTCAAATTTTCAAGGGGCTGAACTTCCCACTGTACAAATTGTGTCGCTATCATATCCATATTGTTTTATCCGATTAATATCCAAAGTATTCCACCGATGATGAAGGCATAGACAAGGCAGTAAATGACTATTGCCAACGCTATGGTAGAAAGTATGCGGATTACGAACTTGCCCACCAATAAGCCTGCTAACCACCACCAAAAGCTACCACCCAAAAGGATTGAACCTGCTACGGCAACAAGTGCCCAAACTGCTATCTTATACCTTGTTTTCATTTTCGCTGTTGTTTGATTGATATATGCGGTAATGAGAGGAGTGTTATTCTGTTCTATTATTTTGTTTTCTTGTTTCGTTCTCATAACCTTGACTTTTTTTATATGCGTCTAAAGAGCCGGAGTATGCTGATTCTGTTCTGGGACAACAAAAAGGTGTAAGGTTTAGGACAAACAAGGTTTATGACGAGAATACTACCCGACGTAGGAGGCGTGGAGATTGTCGGCAGAACCGCTTGCGGCTTGACCTTGTTTGTTCGTGAAGAACCTGTAAATACCTTTGTCCCTGAATAGAATTAGTATAATCCGATTAGACTATCGCATATTGAGGAGAGGTTATATTAGAGAGCGAAATGAAAAATAATCAATAGTTGGATTCACTATTAAACTTCCCTTAGTGGTTACCCACTATGGTGTTAAGGATCCATAGGAAGTTAAGTTATAAGATTGTTTTAAAATAGCTGATTGATAAATCCTTCGCAGAGAAATAAATGTCAGGAACGGATATATTCTTTTCTTTTTCTATCTTTGCAACCGGCGATGCAAATAGCATCGTTGTATTTGTTCGTTTACTGCAATCCGGAAATCGCCAATTTCAAAAAGCAAGAGTAAATGAACTGGATGGGTTATATCTTGACGTAACCTGCCGGTTCATCTTGTTTTGGGCGTTTGGCGATGCCTCGGATGCGTGACCGACAGTGTTACGTCATTTTAATATTATACTTATGGAACTACAATCAACCGCCTTACAAGGCATCGTAAAATCCTCAAACGGGGATGGACTCTTTTATTTACTTCCTATTCAGGATTTGTCTGCTTTGCAGGAATTGAAGGGACATTTGACTACGGCAATAGATGTATTGAGTAATCTGGAAGGACAAAGTGTCGAGTATCGTTTAGACGCCATTCGTACCTTAAACAGCTTTGTTGCTGCTTTAAGTTTGAATGATGGCGACCATTATGAGGCAATGGATATGGCTTTTGAAGACGTTATTAAACGATAATCATAAAAACTACTGTTCCGCATAGCCGGAAAAAGAAATATCTCCTGTTAGCAAGTGATTTGTTCATTGCCGACAGGGGGTTGTTCTATGGTTATGTTATATAACCTGAATACGGTTACCCTGTTTATGAGGTAATGGTATTCGGATTTAAACAAGGTTTTTATGCCTATCTAAAGAGTAATCATTTAATCTTTGGATTTTTTCCAAAATTTCTCTTGTTATATTTATTTTTTGCGCAACTCTTTGCACGAAGAGTTGCTGGACGAGATGCAAAGTACAGAATTTCAGTGATGTTACATTGTCGCTAAATCGTTACCAACAATTTCCTACTTATCTACTCCATACTGTCATTCAGACAGATATCGAAAATTTTATTATCCAGAGGAAAGATAAGTCTATAAAGCTGTTATAACGGGATAAGATATTCATTTTTTACCTTTCCTTGTTTTATCATTTCTTGTTTTTTTTAACTTTGAAATTTGTTTGCTTTTGGGCAAACCGGTTTCAATACCACTACTACATTTACAATCGGTTAATAATATCAAAGTATTGTCGAGGTCTTTGTATTCTACTTCTAAATCTTTGAATCTTGCAGCGTCACTATCTTTCTTATGAACGTCAAATACCCAAAAGACAGATAAGCAAGCATTAGTCGCGTTAGTGTATTGCATAAACTTATCCTTGTACGCTTGACGTTGTTTTTTACTTTGAATCTCGTTATTATGAAGTAGTTTAAGTTCGACCATAATAGGATTACATAAACCATATCTAATGAGAAGGTCTGTGCGTTTGTTATCTTGCAGAGTCACTTCTCTATCTACTTGAACTGTTTCCAATCCCATTTGACAACACTTGTTTATAATGGTATTCTTCAATTCCCTCTGAATAAAATCTTCGCTTAAAGTTTCTTGACGAACTAATGAATATATACCTTGGTCCTGTATTTCTTTTTGAACCTCGTAATGTATATAGGTAAAATATCGTCGTAGGTCACCATCATTCCGAATTTCCAAATGTGATTCTTCAATGCATTTGTTGTATTGCTTAATAGCTTTATCAATAGTAATTTTGTCTTTTTTCAGGTACACCATTTCGGCATTGTTCATGATGCTATTTGCGAGATAATTTACAGTCTGCGCATTAAACTTTTCCACTCTCTTTCTCAAAACTGAAATGTAAGCGATATTATCAGTATTTACAAAGAAGAAGTATATCTGATTAAGGAGATAACTTGAATATTCCTGTGTTTCAGGGGCTATACATAATAATAGACCAAAATCAAATAAATTGAGCAATTGTTCGGCTAACTTTTCATTTTCTTTTATGTTCATGAAGCACCTGAACATACGTGGATTTGGACTAATTATTTCAGATTCTTCATATGAAATTGCACACGCATGGCCAGTTTCGTTATGAATAGACTTTACGATATTTTTTTTGAGATATTCAATTCGCCATGTTATTGCTTCTGGTTCTTGAAACTTTTCAATCATTATAGCATTACACTGCATTTTAATGCTTGTAATATTATCGTCTTGAAGAGCATTGAACAAAGCCTTGTACTTATTTATATCCCAGTTACAGTAACCCTCCGATATAATATCTAAGGCTTTGGATGCAGCAATACTATGACTAAGGTCTTGTTGATTAGCGACATACTGTTCTATAGACTTCTCCAACTTATACGATAATGCATCAATACCATAATCGGTAATGCATGTAAAGATATCCTCAGAACTAATATCCATAAAATCGTCTTCTCTTGATTTCCACCATTCTACAAGTTCTGATTTTTCATTTTCACTAATACTTCCAATAACAGACTTATAGATTTCTCTCATTTCGCGAACATCAGAATTTAAAGTACAACAGATGATTGGCAGAGTTTTTACCAAGATGATCCTATTCTTCTGCAGCAAGTCATAATTGTTTAAATGATACATTGCTTTTACATAATGGGGTATTTTAACCAGAGACATAGACAAGCTGAAAGAATTTTCTGCTGTCTTTTCTAATGTCATTTTATCTAAATCAATCTCATTAAAGAATTTTGCAACGACATCCACCAAAGGTTTAAGAGATTCTTGCTTTCGTACAAATTCTATATTTTTAGACAATTCAAAAGCTGCTTCATATTTATAATACTCTAATACATTTGGATCTGAAAGGCTTTGGTAAGTCTTAGTAAGTAGTTGCTCATTCGAATTTACTTTTTCTTCTTCTAGTTTTTTTGAATTTCTATCCCATAGATCAAATGTTTTTGCATAACGTTTAATATACTCTGATATAGATGCTTTTTTGACTTCATCATTTTTGATTTTGTAAATAAGAGAGGTGAGGATATTATCTACATACCAAACCTCCGTCTTTGACTCATGTAATAACTTGTCTAAAGAAGATAAAAGCCCAATATCAACAAGCTCAGCATCAAAACGTCGAAATATATTTTCTAAATCCCATCTGTTACCAAAATATTCAATAAACAATCCCCCTGTTGCTTCTTCGAGTAGTATTTGTTTGATGATAATATTGATGTCACTGTGAGTTGTATATGAATGATTACCCATAAAACTCGCAATAATTTTTGTTATAATTTTTTTTCTTTCAAGACCTTTGTCCCAAACTGTTTCGAATTGTTTTTTCAAGTACAACTCATAATGTACAAGTAAAGTTCCTTTGGATTTGAAAAATTCGCGGAGTTTATTGTTTTCTATAATTTTATTATACGCATAAGTAATTATTGAAGTATCTTCTACGCACAAGACAGCATTTAATGCGTATGGATTACTTACATAACAACCATCCAACCAACAATCCACAACATCCTTACTTGTAAATCTACCATAGCCAGTTACTTCACAATACTTTTCTTTTACGTTTTTCGTAAAATCTTTGTATGATTTCGATAAATGGATAAGCTCATCTTTACTCCTAAGCGCATTATACAAATTTAAAGCAGCCAATTGATTTTCCTTATTATCAGTTTGCATAAGGATATTTGCAGCATTAGTCCAATGTTCACATACATTTTTATCCAGCTTATTAGCTTCAACAATCACTTCAAGTATGATATATATATTAGCTAATTGAATCTTGTTGAGTTGCTCGATGGATAGTATCATTCTACCATTACAATTTGAAGTATAGCACTCTTGTAATAATTTACAAATTGAGCCTCTCCATTTAATGTATGCAGGTACATGTAGATAATGCTTAAAAATAATTGAGAATAACTCTTCTTTTTGCTGAGGTAAGAGGATAGATGGATCAACATATTTTAAGAGTGTTTCAAATGCTTCATTCTCAAGGTTTGATTCGTATGATATAATGAGTTTGAACACATTAATAAAAGTATGGATTTTATCCTTCGTATATGATATATGAGGAATAACATCATACCAGTTAGGATGGATATGCTTTAATTTTTTCTGAACAGCAACATCGTAGATTACACTTTCTATATTGTCTTGCCGACATAACTCTTTAGCTGCAAGATATTCCTGTAGCTCTGTATTTTCAAACTGCAATATTCCATTTGTTTCTTTCAATATACGATTTTCAAAGAATAGCAGGTCGAAATTGGCTATGAGCATCTGTGTCATATTACCCTTTACCCCATCTAAAATCGTGTATAGCTCATCTTTTGAAATTTGGTCTTTTCGACTTATTTCCATGATAAAAGCTATTTTCTCCAAAGTTCGTTGTATAAGGATTTTAATGCTTTCATCCTTTACTTGACGAGAATCTATGGCAGTTTGTATTGAACAGACTATTATATACTCAAAAAGCTCACTGATATTTGAGCATTCTCCTTTTTCCTTTTCGTGCTCTAATAGAAATGTCAAATATCGGGGAATAGTTAGGAGCTCCTTTAACCTTGAACTTTTGTTGACATTTACTTTTGTTGTTTCAGAACACCTATTAACAATTTCCATTACATCCTTATCGCTTAACCTACATAATTCCATGAAAGTTAAACCATAGCAAGAAGCAAAATATTTTGCATAAGATGCCACATAATGTTTCCTACAAGTAAACCACATCTTGGAATCTGGATTCTCTTTTTTATAATGCTTTATTGATAGTAGCGTACTATAGAATGCATTTCCTTCAACTTCATCTAAAGCATCTATGATACAGTATTCAATATTTTTAGGGACAGATTTAAATTCAAATTCTGATGCCGTACAAGAGAATAATCCTTTTGAGATTTGCTTCTTTATCTCATTAACAAGTCTGCTCTTTCCAATACCTGGCTCGCCTACAATACAAACGAAGTTTTCCTGAAGCAATTTATCTATTGACAGAGGTTTTTCTGTGTCAAATAATGAACGAGTGCTGTTGCTATTCTCTAATAAGCCATCGATGCTCTGATATCTTACTATTTGTGGTACTATATAATTTGTCATTAGAAATCTTTTATATAAATGAAAGGATACGTATACTATAAAGATTTGGGTACTTTGGATTGAAGATTGTTAAGGTATCAAAGACCTCATGAAAGTCAAAGTTCATGTAAATAGAATCAAGTTGTTCAACACCGTCAAATATTTTTCGCCTATGTACTCACCAGTTGTAACAGTGGTGACGCTATTAATTCGAACTACCTATACCTCTTTACTTTTATAGCCCCAAGGATATGAGTGACTGATGAGGTTTTAGCATCTGCTATATGTCAGTATTTTATGATGTAATCTTGTTGCTTTGAAGAATAAATAACTCCTTGATCTCCAAGTATGTCTGCCGGCCACTTGACATAATGTGCCCAAAGATGGCTGTAAGGTATTGGTACGCCATTTCGATACAGTTGCAGGGTAGTGTCTTACTTGTTCTGCCAACCCCTTTGCTGTATGTTTTTGTTCCACAAGAATCACTTTCAATCTTTTTATATCTTTTTTTTCCATAGTGCAACTTCTTTGCATTTAATGCAAAATTAAAAATATTTTCGTAAATAGAGGCTTCTCTCGGATTGATTTATTGATCCCCCACAGCTTTTTCGGGAAATAATAATATCAGTAGTTTGTCTTCTGAAGAAAAGTTTTAAATTCTGTACTTAACGATGAGGAAGCGCCGCCTGAGGTGTCTCTTTTTATCATTCATTTTAGTTCCGCAAGTTAGAAAGAAGCGCTCACATGAGGACAAGATAGAATTTTTCTAGATTTATTCGTTTTTGGAGTTGCTTTTGTAGCATAGAAGTAATTTGAATTTATGCAACGCACAGAAATGGAACGCTATATATAGTAATATTTACTTTTATACATTATTCATAAAAAATAATGGGAGTAGTATTGTATGTTTGAATATCGTTGGCGGATTTTCAGATGGGTATATTACAAAAAAATATTCAAGCTCCTTAAATAAAGCAATTCCAAGAAAAACACTACCTTTGTATTCAACAGGTTGTATCTGATAGCGAAAAAAACAAGTGACAGAGAATACGTTTATTCTAAGCCTGGACGACTAATTATGTTATTAAAGGATTGGTAAAGCCTAAATATGAATAGTCTTTTGAGGGCAAGAGAATGAAATACGATTTAAAAATTCTTTTGCATCGAATAAATATAGTTACAAATCTATTAAATCTATATATGGATACAAAACAGAAAATAGAGAAAGCCCAAACAGTGCTGGATGCTGGCGGGAATGTTATCAAGACTCGGGATGACCGCGAACTGATTCTTGTAGACAAAGACGGGAAAGTGCAGAATGCTGACGCTTGCGGTTGGCTGCCTGATACTAGTGAAGTAAACAAGACTGTTTTTCGTTCACGCATAGAACCTTGGCTAACCTCACTTTTTCAGTCTGAGCATTTGTCACTACTTTGTGGCTCTGGAATAACCAATGCTATCAGTTTCTTAGCTGGAGCAAGTGGCGGCACTACGATGGGTTTAACCACATTCACCAAGTATAAAGATGAAATTAAAGCGGCTGCTGAAGTTTCGGCAAAAGCTAGTGGTCGTGAGAATGGTAATATTGAAGACCAGATAAGAACAGCCAATGATTTGCTCCGTGGATTGAAAATCTTAAAGAAAGACGCCGAGGCTACGGCATTAGAAACAGAACTAAACTCAATCATCTCAGAGTTTGCAAAATCCATACTAAAGACCGAAAATAGTATAGCAACTGCTAATGAAGATAAACGAGAAAACGCTTATTCGGTACTCGTTAATTTCCTTCTCAGCTTTGCAAGTCGTACAGGAAATAGAGAAAGGCTGAACATATTCACTACCAATTATGACCGTTTAATTGAAGTTGGCGCAGAGTTGGCAGGTGTCCATTTGATGGATAGGTTCGTAGGAACCATGATGCCTGTGTTCCGTTCTTCAAGGCTCAATTTGGACATTCATTATAACCCGCCAGGAATACGAGGGGAACCACGTTATCTGGAAGGTGTAGCAAGGCTGACGAAGCTTCATGGTTCTATTGACTGGATACAGAATGGGAGTGAAATCCGACGTGTTGGAGTACCGTTGGGTGCTGATGATATTGCCCCATATCTGAATGCACCAGGATTGCAGAGTGCTGATGCACTAAAGTTGATGATATATCCTAACTCTGCCAAAGACCGCGAAACAGCTGAATATCCATACGTGGAATTGTTCCGTGATTTTGCTGCTGCCATTTGCAGACCAAACAGTACACTGGTAACATACGGATACGGATTTGGTGATGAACATATTAATAGGGTAATTCACGATATGCTTACTATTCCTTCAACACACTTGGTGGTTATATCCTTTAATGATCCAATTAGCCGTATCTTAAAGTTCTATTATGAATCTGCTCATTATGCACAGATGTCTATTTTGATAGGTAAAAACTTGGGTGACATTACCAATTTGGCTAATGACTACCTGCCTAAGTCTGCTATTGATAGAACCACTATTAGAATGGCTGAACTATTACAGCACCGTATGGGAGCTGCTTCAGGTTCACCTGCGGCTACATCACCAACGTTATCTACTCCGACTTCAGCTACTACAGCTGCACCTGCTTCCATAACACCCACTACTCCAACTACATCAATTGTATAGTATATGATTACAACGCCTATTGAACAGCTTGCTTCACTACGTGTAGGTACGGTGGAATATATTTCACCGGATAGAATAGAAGTGCAGCTAGACATAGAATCACCTGATAGTGTCGCACTTAATACAGGGATGCCACGGAGTTTTCCACGTATCAACGGATATTTGATGATTCCCGTTGATTTGGGTTTTGTAGTAGGGCAGGTATCGTGGATTACCATACAGCGATCGCCTTATCCTAAACGAAGTGGATTTCAAGACTTTGGGCTGATTGACTTGCCATTTCCATTGCGAAAAATGGAGTTACAGCCCGTGGGAACACTAGTGGCTACAGAGGATGGCTATAAGTTTAAACGTGGTTTAGAGACATTCCCGTCAGTAGGAGATATTGTTATTCTACCAATGGAGGACCAGTTGAGGTCTATAATCGAATCAGGGGATAACCGAAGAGTGTATATTGGTAATAGCCCTCTTGTGGGTAATGCCAAGGTTATGATTGATCCCGATCGCTTGTTTGGACGTCATCTTGCAGTACTTGGTAATACTGGGAGTGGAAAATCTTGTTCTGTAGCTGGTCTGATACGTTGGTCGCTTGAAAGTGCTAGAGAAAAACTGGTTGATAGTGCAAAACCTGTGAATAGTAGGTTTATTGTATTAGATCCGAATGGAGAGTATAGCAAGGCTTTTGTTGACAAGCAGGAGGCAAATATCTATATGGTGAATGTAGAGAATGGCGATGGGAAAAAGCAGCTCGAAGTACCTTTGTGGTTCTGGAATACTGACGAATGGTGCGGATTTACCAAAGCATCACCCAAGACTCATAGAACAACGATTGTACATGCGTTGAAGTCTGTGAAAAGTGGAATCGTGTTTGAGGAATTATCTAAGCAACGAGAATTGGCCAACTATGTCCGTACAATTATTGATACTATTGAGGTCAATAAAGCAGCGGGTAATCCATGGGGGAGATTCCCTTTCCCTAAGAATTTCCACCAATCTGTTGAGAAGTGGGTAAGCGGAATAGTAAGTGACGAGGATTATTCTGGTGAACTGAAGGATGCTATTCAAGCATTTGAAACCAAGGCGAACGAATTGATAAATGCAAGAAGTGGAACATATCCTCATTATGATTATACAAGAGCCGAAGTTGATAGTTTGATAACGCTGTTGAAAGAGGTGTATGCAAAGGCTGGAGGTAAAGAGGAAGAGTTTCTTCCAACCGATGAGGATAGCCCTATCCCGTTCACAGGAGAAAATTTTATACGCTCAATAGAGGCCAACGCGGAGATTCTGAATACCACAGACTATATTGTTACTCTCATGCCACGCATCAAGACATTGCTGACAGATGTACGAGTCAAGAAGGTTATTGATAACGAAACCCTCAAGTTGAGTGAATGGTTGGGAAACTATATAGGTGCTGACAATAAAGAGTCGCTGACAATCATTGATTTGTCCTTGCTCCCTTCTGATGTGACAAGCATTGTTACGGCAGTCATAGCTCGTATGGTATTTGAAGCACAACAACGTTATCTCAGGCTGAATAAGCAATGCCTGCCGACGGTCTTGGTTATGGAAGAGGCACATTATTTTGTGAAACGTTACAATGATGATGCTGAGAATACTGGACCAACTACACAATGTTGCAAAGTGTTTGAGAAGATTGCGCGAGAGGGCAGAAAGTTCGGATTGGGATTGGTTTTATCATCACAAAGACCATCTGAACTATCATCGACAGTGCTATCACAATGCAATTCTTTCCTATTGCATCGTATATCTAATGACCGAGACCAAGAATTGGTTCACCGTTTGTTGCCAGACAATATGAGAGGGATTCTTCGTGAAATGCCATCGCTACCTTCTCAATATGCTGTATTATTAGGGTGGGCATCCGAGCTACCTATTATGGTTAAAATGCGAACATTGCCTAAGAATCAATGCCCTCAGTCGGATGATCCAGATTATTGGGACGTATGGACTGGATTAAAGGAATGCAAAATAGACTGGGGCAAGATTGCCGATGAGTGGCAGAATAAGAAAGATGATATGCCAACAGAGTAATCGTTAGAAAAATAGGCCTAACAGTCGGGCATGATCAATAATGATATTCAATTTGTGCCAAATATATGTCAAAAAATGAATTTGTAAAATCAGAGCGAGTTATTTTGATAATTGAATGAGTTATATTATCTTTGTATAGTAATGTTGTATGAGCTGACATCATAAAGACGATGAAAGACATAACTGGACATTTTTCAGTTACTAAAACATTACTAAGAGATAATTTGACATTATTATCACCTTGTAAATAAGGAACTTGGAGAGAAAAGGTTCATAACCCTGTCTCTCCGCAATAAACATTGGTTTTCAATGATTTATAGGATTAACACCCGGTTTTACACCCAAGAATGTAAAGTCGGGTGTTTTTGCATTATTTAAGATAGTTGCTTTTAGTTTAGGAAAACCAATAAGGATATAATTTGAAAGCCACCAGAATAATATGGAACGCAAAAGTCAGGAATTAAAATCCACATTGACTAGTCAGTTGTTTGAGACCGTTGATAATTATGAGTTTTTACTAAATGTGGAAAAATCTCATGCAGCGAGTTTTGCAATTATCACTGAAGGGATTGCCGTACTTTCCGATTTTAGTCATGCTGCTTGTCATACTTATTCCGGGAAGTTCGGAAGGCAGGTGTTTTCTTTGCCTGAATACTCCATAGATGAGAACTCGCCTTTTGAAGATATCATCTTCGATGGCATACCTAAAGAAGATTTACTGGAGCGGCATATCCTTGAATTACGTTTCTTTCATTTCATGCAAACCATTCCGAAAGAACAACGTACTGAATACCAAATGTCGTGTGTCATTCGCTTCCGAAAACTCGATGGAGCGACATTGCCTGTATTGCATACCTCACGTTATATCCAATGGGATTCAACCGGAAACGCATGGCTCGGATTATGCACTTATATTCCACTCCCTCTGATTGACATGAAGGATGAACGTGGCATAATCAATTCTGTAACGGGTGAGCTGGTCGATAAAAAGCTATATACGAAGAATGACAACCGTATATTGAGTAAGCGTCAGAGAGAAATACTGTATCTTTTGGCGAAAGGCGACGGTAGCAAGCAGATTGCAGACAAACTGAACATCTCGGTGCATACTGTCAATCGGCATCGTCAGAACATACTTACAGCCCTTAAAGTAACTAACTCGGCTTCTGCAGTTGAAATAGCTTTGCGACTGGAACTTATCTAATTCCATATAGGAAAATTGGTGAAAAATCAGTATTGTGAAAGATGTGAATTATGGCTAAATTTGCAACATAATTCAAAATCATGCAATAACAATGAAAAGACATTACATCTTTGGGATGCTTATGAGCATCATTATGACAGGCTGTACAGGGAATGGCAAAAGAGAAGGTAATATTAGTAAAGCAATTGATAATAAAGTGATTGCTAATTACGAAGAACTGACATCCTATGATATAACTATCGGTGGCGTCAAGTTTAATAAAGCTAAGAACATGGTAGCCGGGAAAATTGAGATAACAGGAGACACGGTGAAATTTGTTGCCGGTCCGCAGACCGACTATTTCCGTTCACCAGATGGAAATGTTATAAACAGTTCCCCCGTAATCTTCACAGAAATCGACAATACAAAGCCTTTCACATTCACGGCCAAGGTGAATCCAAAATTTACTGAAACCGGAACTTACTCGGCAGGCGTCCTCTATGTTTATGAGAATGACACCCATTGCCAGAAAGTATGCTTTGAACAGGATGAGTATGGCGAGCACCGTGTGGTCACAGTTCGTACTATCGGAACTTCCGATGACAACAACCATCAATCCATACCTGGCGATGCAGTCTATATGCGTTTTTCATCAAACGGTACGACTATCGGGACTTACTACTCTGAGGATGGCAAGGAGTGGCACATGGCTCGTCTTTACCAAAATGACTTCCCTGATAAACTTCTCCTTGGTTTAAGTTCGCAGAGCCCCAAGGACAATGAACACACCTGTTATTTCACAGAAGTTTCGCTGGTAGAAAAGGCAACATCAGATTTCCGAAATGGAAAACTCCCAGAATAAACTGAATAATAAGAGAATTAACAAGAAGATATTTTATAGCGGTAAGGCGAACGACCTTACCGCTATAATTGTCTTGTATCAATTTGAAATTTCCTACCTTTTCAGATACAAGATACGTATAATGCTTCTTCCTTACTATTATAGTTCTAGAAAGATATATCCCAATCCTGTTGCTAAATTAGTTGTTTTATTGATGTTTTGCATTCAGAACAAGTCTTGACTATTACAAATTATAATTTGAACCCTCTGCTTTTTCTTGGTTCTTCCGCAGACTGTCGTAAGCCTTGCCGTAATTTGTTAAATTGTTCTTTGAACCATTCGTTTATTGGCTGTTTATTTATGGTCAGTATAAGTTTACCATTATCGGTTGGATTTATCTCCACCTTGAAGACATCATTTTTGATTTCAAACTTTTTTCTATGTTCCTCGGAATAAATCTTAGCACTGCATTGGATGGCTTCTTTCTTTGTCAAAAGACAATCTATCATATCTTTGGTAAACCCAATGACAGCGCATAGTTTTTCCATTCTCAACATTTCTTTGAGCATCGGAAACCACTTGAATGCCTTTTTAAGTAGGGTTAAACATTTATATTCAAAGACTTGCGCAAGTCGGAAAAGATTGTATCTTTGAACCTAAGTTTTAGGCAGACAATGAACAGCCAAAGGACGACACATAAACGTCTTTTTTGAAACCTAAATTGTACCCCCTAAGGCTTTGACATATTGATAAAGAGTTGAATTAAAGCGACATAAGGAGATAGGTTCATAACCCCGTTTCTCCGCGATAAATATTGAAAATCAATAGTTTATAAGAATTACACCCAGTTTTACACCTAATAATGTAAAGCTGGGTGTTTTTGTACTATTTAAGAAAACCGCCGAGTAATTCGGCATTGCTCGGCGGTTTTTATCATTTCCAATTACTTTATGAAGTCATAAACCTGTTTATTAATCCTATCGTGCTGTTCTGATGTCCCGTTTTTGCACATATCGCTGTGACCTATTCCGTCCAAGTCAACAACTACGATATTATATCGTTCCTGTTCTGATTTTGAAGGCAACACTCCATTGTCAGCAGGATAATCGCAACCTCTCAATGTCATTATTTTAGGTTGAGTGGTACGTGGGATAATCATTCTGCGATGGTCTAATGATATGACTTTATCGGCAAGATTCGGATATTCTGTGGCTGCCAGCATCACCATATCCCCACCATTGGAATGACCTATCAACACTAATGACTTCCATTCCAAAACAGGCATTAACTTCTGAAATACTGAAACTACAAACCTTATGTTATCGACACCTTTTTCCCAAAACGGCATACGAGATTCCATAAAAGGTTCATTCATTGCTAGCAGTTCATCGGTAGGCAAATCATGTTGTATGCTGATTACATAATAGCCTTTTGAGGATAAGAATTCCGCAAGGTACTCATAATCTTGGTTGGAATTAATCTTTTTGCACCCGTCATATCCGTGGTTGAAAATCACAGGAACGGTGTTACCATTCATCATCTTGGGTGCATATATCGTTACAGGTATAGGCCGATTCCTGTTATTGTCGTAAAAACAAGTCGAGAACTCGGTTTGGGCGACTGTTTCTAATGGAAATATAGCTATTCCTGCCAATAATGTAATTAAGTATTTTAACATTACAAAATGTCTATTCGATGGGAAGGTTATGCTGTTTCAAAAAACTAAGTTTGTCCCAGTAGCCCCTCTGATATACGATAAGATTGTTTTTGACATGGAAGAAGCCGCAACCACGCAGCCCCAGCGGATCTTTCCATTCCATTATAGCCCATTCTCCGTCTTCGAAAATGTTTTCAACAATACAAACCATCTTGGCTGTTGCAAACTCGTCGGCAAACATCCGGTATATGGCTTCTTTTCCTACTACAGGAACGTTGGCCACCTGATGATTTACGGCATCATCCGCATATAATGCGGCAATTCCCGCCACATCGGATGCGTTGAAGCAATCAATCCACTTTTTTAGTATTTCTTTCGGTCTCATTTTTATTAAATAATAAATTATCTTTCGGATATGAGGGAACAATCTCGTTTATCAGTATTGCACGTATCGTGTCCGGATTAACCTCTACGTTGTTGAAGTGCATATTTGTTCTCTTCCGGAGAGTTGCCGTAGTTGTTCCTCAATATTCATAATACTATCCTTTATAGTTACGTTTTATTTCGTCAATAGATTTACCGCCTATTCCGAAATTCTCATCTGGCAATTCCTTGATGGTGACCGTGAAGAACTGCGCCGGAATATGGGTTATTTCGGAGGCTGTTGTTGTCAGAAGCTCGATAAGTTCTCTTTTTTGTTCGGAGGTCAAAGCCCCGCTTTCAACTGAAATGTACGGCATAATATTACAAATTTAATTTAGATAGAATTGAAGCTACATTCTGACCAAGATTGCGCATATTGGCAATTCCCTCGTCATCTTTAAGGACATCGCCAATTTCTCGTCCATATACCATATTCCAATATGTCGAACCTATGACGATCATCTCTTTATTGAGAAAGAAATGATTCATGGTGTCAACGGCTGTCATCCCCCCAGCACGACGAACGGCGGCAACTGCCACACCTATTTTATGTTTCAGAATTCTCGGATTGACGGCAGCGACAACGCTCCCTCTGTCCAACATGGCTTTCATTCGAGAAGAAACATCTGCTGAATAAACCGGTGAACCGAGAATTATTCCATTTGCTTCAACCATTTTGCTAAATACCTCGGCAAAACCGTCTTTGCGGAACACGCAATTGCCTTTGCCTTTACAGGCAAAGCAAGCACGGCATGGCTCTATATCGACATCTGCCAATTGAATAAGCTCGGTTTCAATCCCTTTCTTATTCAGTTCTTCAAATATGATGCGGATTATGATTGCCGTATTGCCATCTTTCCGTGCGCTGCCGTTAATGCCGATTACTTTCATTGCAGAACCTTAATGTCTTGATGAACGAACTCTCTATTTATCCATAGAGTAGCGTCAGTTCCGGTGAAATGGAGAAGCACATAGTTCGGGTCTGTCGGGCCACCGGGAAAATGGTTGATATACCAGTCCTGCCACATTTCCTTGCGTATGCTGTCATCGGTGACGATTTCAACTGTTCCGCGCAAAGCAACACTATCTCCATAAAAAGAATAACAAAGTCCTGCCTTGGGGTTTGTCTTGAAATCGGCAACTTTCACTGAATCTGCTCCCGTAGCCATCCATACCTCGTTGCATCCTACGGTATGACCTTTTGACATCGGTATGGGGCGGGGAACACCATCGGCATTGATTGAAGCCAGTGTCACCTCATTGCATTGAGCCAGCAAAGCCATTGCCTTTTCAATAATCGTTCTTTCGTCCTTTTGTTTCCATCGTTTCAGATTTGGGAAGAACTGGCGCATCTGTTCTTTCGCTTGTTCGGGTGTCAAATTCCAGCCAGCCTGCTCGTTCATCTGGTTGGTAAACTGCGCGCAGAACTCAATCATCTGTTCCATTGTGAAGTCTTGTGCGAACCTGCCGTCCTTATAGCAGTAGATGCAGTAATCCTCGTTGCGACTGCCATCGGCATTAGTACCCTTGTTGTTTGCGGTCAGCGGCATTCCGCAGCTTTGACAGAATTTTTGTTCCATATCGTTTTTCTTTTTGCCCATCAGTCCAACAGGGCAGGTTATTAAATGCAGAAGCGTGGACTACCTATGTCAATCCGTATGCAAAGTTAGTTATTTTATTGATGTTTTGCATTATATAGAACGGAATTATAACTTTAATCCTCTACCTTGTCTTGGTTCTTCCGCTGATTGTCGTAAACCCTGCCGAAGTTTCTCCCATTGCTTTTTAAACCATTCGCCTATTGGTTGCCTGTTTATTGTAAGCACCAATTTATTATCATCAACCGAACTTTTCTCAACTTTGAAAATTTCATTTTTGATTTCAAAGAAAAATGTCTGGCATTGCACTCGGCTAAACATTATATTGTCTTCGTCCTATATATAAAGACAACAGATATTATCTCTCAAGCCTGAAGAACCTAAAACCTAATATTTATCACCCAAAACACCCGGATGTTTTGACCTATAACATGGGGATGTTTTCATGTAAAACACCCGGATGTATTGCGGTAAAACATCCGGGTATTATAGGGGATAGATCATAATATGCCACTTGTTAAGTCTTAATGAAACAAGTGCTCTACATGTTTACTATACTCCCTCATCAATAGACAGCTTCATACCTAGAAGTTTATAATGCCCAGGCTGCTACAGGTATAACTCTTATTTTGATGAAACCTTAAGGAGGAATTGTATTGGGAGTGGATTATTCGAGGAGAATAAATATGCCAATGTCTTTGCCTGGATTGCAGAAACAGTCTTATATGGACAGTAAGAGATGAGTTGCGGAGTCCTTTGACGCTGATTATCTTTGTGGCCGATGGAAGATTATAATATCCCCTTGGTGACGATGTTGAAATGGGATAATACTTCTTTTTTGTAGGCTCTTCCGATGGGTATCATTTTGTCGTAAACAAAAAATGTGTTACCGGCATACTTGTTGACGTAGTTTATATTGATAACGTAGGAGCGGTGAGTACGTATAAATGTATCGTCCGGCAAGAAACTTGTGATTTTCCCGAGAGATTGGGATACTGTCATCTTTCTGCAATCTGATGTATAAAGGATGCAGTAACTCCCTGCTGCTTCCAGATAGCATATATTGTTACAAGCCAATTTTTCAAACCATTCGTTGTGTTTGATGTAAATGTAAGAGTCCATTGCTTATTCCGTTTTAGTAACTTAATTAAATTTTCAGTTTGCGGTGTAAAAGTAGGCAAAAGCAGGCTAGCTGAATTCCAGAATGGCATGTATGGATAAAAAAGTATATAACGTGTTATTAAACAGGATAATAAGCTGTATAATAATAAGCCGTACATGGACGATTTAGTGAAAAATATGATGATTTAGGAATTCTGTTTTACTCCCACTTTCTGAATAACTTCTTCTTTCCATTTTAGTGGAGACGTATTATGGCGATTTTTGAAAGCTTGATAAAATGTGGAAAGTGATTCAAAGCCACATTTCTCGGCGAGGTCGGCCATGCCTTGATATTCTTCTGTTGGAGATAACAATAACTCTTCTGCATGATTAAGACGCAAAGTAGTGTTAATTTCGGTAAGACTGGCATCATATTTTTGTTTGATGAATATGCTTAGATTTACCTTATCAATCATTACATATTCAGCCATTTCATACAAAGTGACTTTAGAAGTATACAGCCTTGAAGAGTTTATGAATTCATCTATTGATTTTATTTGTTGCTCGTCGGGTACAAAATTTCTTCTTTTCTTTGATGTTACTATACTCAGAGTGTAATCAATGCCTTCAGGGAATAATAATTCAAACTTATGAGGTATATTCAGATAATGTATCAGTTTATGTGTTGTTTGGGCTCCGTATGTACTAATAGCGATATTCCAAAGTGTCAAGATATACTTCAATATGTATGGTATTTCCAGGCAAAGTAACGCTATAAATAAAATGCAACCACTTATCCCCCAGGATATATATAAAAAAGGTAGGGTTGATTTAAAAAGTTTCAGCTTTTTCCAATATCGATAGAGTAAGATTATTCCGCAACTGCTTAAGCAAATCCATGCGAGGAATGAAGTGCAAATGAGTAATATCTGTAATGCAGGTATATGCATATTCTGGCTTTTTGGTTGTAAATGTACATATTCCGGGTTATATTGCTAGATTTTTTCCATCTTTTTTTTCTACTTGCTTGTGATAAGATGAAATAATTTCTCTTACTTTGTCGTGTAAAAGTATGAGTACGAAGTATATCTATTACATAATATCCTACATATTACTGACGTTGCTATCCGGACTATGTGATGTATGGAGCCAGAGCAAGAACGTTCCTTTTGACTCTATACGGACAATCGGCCTTGGCGAAGTGGTGGTAACTGCTATCCAGCCTGATGCGTCAGATACCCGTTCAGTGATAGGTCAAGATGCAATCAGGCATATACAGGCTACGGAACTTTCCGGTTTGTCACAATTATTACCCGGAGTATTGACCCGGAATCCGAATTTAAATCTTCCTGCCGCTTTTACAATTCGTAGTGTGTCGTATGAAGACCCTGTCAATGCGATAGGTACAGCTATCCTTGTGGATGGCATACGAATGAACAATAACACGAATATGCAGCAAACCACTTTGGGGAGGAGTGGTATATTGTATAATAGTTCGGCATTTTCCGGATTTGATGTACGTTCGCTTGCTCCTTCGTCCATTGAAATGGTGGAGGTGATACGCGGTGTTCCTTCGGTCCGATATGGGGACGTGACCAGTGGAGTGGTTGTCGTCAAATCTAAGGCGGGCATACAGCCTTATACAGCCGGTTTGCGTTTTACGGCAACAGAAAAACTGTTTTCTGTCGGCAAAGGGGTGTCATTAGGTAGTAAAGGAGGCACCCTTTATGTGGGAGCTGATTATGCGTTGTCAGCTCAGGATGCCCGTAAGCCTGAAGAGACTTTTCAGCGTATCGGTTTGCAGGCGGCGTATGCCAAAGATTTTCCTTCAGCTATTTTCCGTATGAATTTTAGGGGATATCATATACAGGATTTGAATGAAAAAGGGAGGGATATGGTTGACGGGGAATTTCGGAAATCAGTCTGTAATGGGGTGTCTGTTTCAATGAATGGGCTATGGAATTTAAGTAAACCTTGGCTTTCCAGTATTGAATATGATGCGGGGTTGACTGCCGGATATCAAAAGAATCAATCAAATATCTATTATTCAGGAACTCAGCAGGTGTCTACTTATACTAAACAGTCGGGGGAGTATGCAGGATTTTTTCTGCCTCCTAATTACTTTTCCGGCCTTTCTGTTCAAGGGAAGCCGCTGACTGCCAATGCGTCGCTTATAGCCAATCTGCAACATTCTATATATAATAAGGTGTACAATCGCTTCTCTTTGGGAATAGAGGTCGGCACGGAAGGTAATCAAGGTGAGGGTATACGGTTTGATCCGTTCAACCCGCCATTGGAGATGGTTGGAATACGTGCCCGTTCTTATAGTGATATACCTTTTATACACCATTATACGGTGTTTGTTGAGGATAATTTAAGATTTCATACAGGGAAAATGCGCACGGAATTGCAGTTGGGCGTCCGTATGAATCAGTTACAAACAGGCTCCTTGCATTATTCTCCCACTGTGGAACCCCGGGTGAATATAAGACAAGTACTTTGGGAACAGAAGGAAGGGCATTTCCTGAATAGTTTCAGTATACGTGCAGGCTGGGGATTGATGCGCAAACAACCGGTGTTGGCCTATCTCTATCCCGATAAATCCTATACGGATGTGAATTGCTTTACTTATAATGATACGGAGAATAATCACCGTTTAGCAATACTGCAAACGTATGTTACGGATAATACTTTTAATTCAAAATTGCGCTTGCCGGTAAATAATAAGTTTGAGATAGGGATTAATTTCAGGATGAGAGGTATTGCTGCTGATGTCGTTTGGTTTAGAGAACATCTTCGTAATGGATATTGTGCTGCGCAAGGAGCTGAGCCGTTTACTTATCGCCGATATGCCTCTTTGATTTCCAAGGGGGAACAACCGGAACTGATTAGTGAGGGGGTGATAAACCGTGGTGAATTACTTCCTTATGTCACAAATACTGCATTTGCTCTATATATGCGTCCTGAAAACGGTATAGAGCAACGTAAAGAAGGGGTGGAGTATACTATTGACCTGGGGCATTGGAAACGGTTGTGTTCTTCATTTCTTGTTAGTGGAAGTTATATCATGATGCGCGAAAAAGACAATTCCTTTTCGGCTTATCACCCGCAGGTTGAAACGGATGGTAAACCCTATCCTTATGTCGGTATCTATGAAACAGATACTCAATTATCCAATTTACGAATATGGAAATTGTGCAGTAGTCGTTTTCAATGTATCACTCAGATACCTCGCATTGGATTGATAACCAGTTTGACACTGCAAGCCGTATGGTTGGACAAGCAATGCCGGAGTATGGAAAGTAATTATGATAATATGGTTTATCTGGCTGATGAAAATGGAAATCGGGTAGAGGGGGATTGGATGAACGATATAGAATATCGTAAACGTCTGAATCCTGTATATTATATGGATGGAAAAGGTGATTTGCATCCTTTTACACCGGATATGGCAACAACTGGACAGTTTGCTGACTTGGTGCTGGATGCCGGTTCGCTGACGGCTTTTCAAGAAGATTCTTATAAGCCTTATTTCTTATTGAACCTTCGGGTGACAAAGAAAATGGGAAAGCATGTATCAGTGGCATTCTGCGCCAATAATCTTACCAGAGCCAATCCGAAAAGGTATTCACGAAGTACCCGACAATATTCATTAATGAATCCCGATTTGTACTACGGGGCTGAGGTGAATATACAATTTTAAAATAATAAGTGTTAATTGAAGAAATGAGTGATGAAGCCAATTTATTATTTGCTATTCGTATTAATATTAGTGATATCTTCGTGTACTGAAGAAGAAAACTATTCATGTTCGGTTGATATTCGTCTATTGTCTCCTGAAGGTTATTCTAGTTTACCTTTTGAAGATATGACTGTGATATTGACTAATAAATCGCAAGGGACGGATTATAAATCTCAATGTTCTTCCACAGGTTTGGCATCTTTCAACGTGGAATGTGGCTATTATGCGGTATCCGTACACTATCAGGCTGCATCCGGGATTATTTTTAGTGGAAGGATAGAATCTTTGCCACTTATAGCAAATCAATATGAAATACCGGAAACTGTTGAGTTGCAACTGGTTCGTTCAGAAACTAATGCTTTGGTTATTAAAGAAATATACTATGGAGGTTGTATCGGTAAGTTGGGTGAAGAATATCAGGCAGATCAATATGTAACTCTATACAATAATTCCAATGAAATACTTTATCTGGATGAGCTATGTATCGCGGTAGTCGATCCGGGAGCCAGTCCCTCGTCTCCATGGATGGAATATACGGATATGGAGGAAATTCCCGTAAATGATATTGTCTGGCAATTTCCGGGTGCGGGAAAAGATTATCCTTTAGCTGCCGGTGCGGAAACTACTATTGCCGCTAATGCGGTAAATCATACCGGTGGTGAATATCTTCATACCAATTCAGTGGACTTGTCAAGGGTAGATTGGGGATTTTGGGATGTGAGCCTGGGACGTCAGAATATTGAACCGGGAGTCACTCCAATGAAACTTATTTCAAGTCTTAATCCTTATCTATCGTTATATGCTTTTCCTGTTGGTGGCCCTACTCTTATGGTATTCAGCTTGGGAGATTTTACCGCAGAAGAGTTTGTTGCCAATCCGGATAATAGACGACCCCGTCCGCAAACTTCCAATCAGAATAAACAATATCTGATGATTCCCAAAGAGTGGGTTATTGATTGTGTAGAGTGTGTGGAGAATGTCAATCAAATCACTAATAAACGAGTGCCGGACGAATTGAACCATATTCCTGTGTTTATGCCGGACGGGCTTTATAATGGAAAGTCGGTAGTGCGTAAAAAGATAATTGGAATAGACGGACATGTTGTCTATCAGGATACTAATAATTCGGCGGAAGACTTTGAGGTGAGTAATCCTTTGTTGAAGAAGTAGTGATATTATGAAAATACGGATGACATTGATAGGGGTATTAATGGTTGTTCCGATTGTGGGATTGGCTCAATCGGATACACTTCATATATCTTCAATGCAAGAAGTATATCGGCAAAACAGTTGGTTGGTGGGTAGTAATCCGGTGGGATTGTTGTTCAACCGTTTCAATTCGCTTTCTGTGGCCGAAGCCGGATATGGTTATAGTAAGGGGAATTTAGGGAAACTCTCTTTACCGGTTTCTAATAATGATTATTCAGTATGGAGCGAGTCTTTTCAGACTATGGGTAAAGTTGCTTTGTATGGGCGACTAGGTTATAAACAGAATAGAAATGAAGGGCGGAACTGGAATGGAATGACAAATGATTATTGGAGAGCCGCTAACTTATGTGATTCAGTTAGTGGAAAGTTGCGTAGCGAAACTTACAATTTGGTTGGCGCTTTTTCTATGCCCCTCAATGCAAGTTGGCTGATAGGGGCGCATGCTGATTATCAAGTGCAAATGACGGCTAAGGATACTGACCCGCGTAATAAAAATCAATGGTCGGAATGGTCTCTCATTCCCGGACTGGGTTATCACTGCGGGAAACATATATTGGGTTTATCATTACTATATGCTGCCCGGAAAGAGACGATAGATTATCAAAATATGGGAACACATGCTGCCTATTCATCTTTTGTTGGCTATCCACTGAATTTCTTTAAAACTCTTTCCAGGGATGAGACTATAAAATGGAATTATTTCAGTCACGAGGTTGGTAGTGCTTTACAATTAGGTTTTGAAAAAAGGGGATTAAGATGGTTTCAACAAATCGCAGGAAGTATTACTAAACAGAGTATTGAAAGTAACCGGGTAGAAAATCGTAAGGAAGGTGAAAGTAATATTTGGCAAGTAAACTATTTAGGGAAATTACAGAAGAAAAGTTCCCTATATCAGCATGAATGGAGTTGGGAGATATCCTATGAACAAGCAAATAATTATGATCCTTTGCAACAGCAACCAGAGAATGGAATGTGGGTTTCTTATGGTAGAGTGCTTCGCTCTACACGTAATTTAGGAGCTTGTGAATTGACTTATGAATTCCGTCGGATGCTTGATGAATGGCATCCTCGTTTCTCCCTTTTGTCTGGAATAGGTTTCCAATATCAAGAAAATACATTGTTGTTTTATCCAACCAAATATCTGCAACCGATTCACCGTTTAACTCTCCATACTGCTTTTACTCACAGTTTCGTACTGCCAAATGCGTATTTGGACTGTTCTTTAGGTGGAAGGTATGGCAGAGGAAACGGTACGATGATGAAAGAACAAAAACAGTTTTCCACTCAGAGTACGGAGGATATAAAGTTATGGCAGAATACAGAAGGTTTACGGCAAGATTATGATTATGAAACGGCTTCCCGTTTGTTGTTACATTTTTCTGTTACATATACTCGTCAAGTTCGCCTTTGTTGGTTTATTCGATTATCGGGTGGATACGAATATTCTAATAAGTGCGAGGCTGATGAAAATAACAAGAAAATTATTACATCTATCGGTTTGTTATTCTAGTTAGAATGTGTAGATTTGGAGTGTAAATTTATTATAACTAAAAAATACGTGATTATGGAAAATGACAAGGAAAAATTAGAATCAACATTTGGTCCAAAAATGAGATGGAAAATAGATCAAGACAAGTGCACAACATGTTGCGAGTGTATTGATGCATGTAAGCGTTCATTGCTTTATCTTGACCGAGGTGTAATTACGATAAAATATGAATTTAATTGTAATCAATGTGGTGATTGCGCTGCGGTTTGTGGAGCTCATGCTATTGCTTTAACCTAATTAGAATATGAGAACTTTCTTTCTGTTTCTGCCAATATTATTTCTTCTTGGTTGTTCAACTCAGGGACAGAAGAAAGTTACTCAATTAAATCTTGCTTTAGATTCATTGTCTATTCTTTCTATAGAATTCGATTCTTTATTAAAGAAAGAAGTTCAAGTTTTACCAACTAAATATAAACTAGAGGTTTTGCTTCATATTTCTAATAGAAGTGAAGTTGAAGTTCGAAAAGTAAAGAAGCAAGTAGAACTTTTGAATGATGCATTATCGTTCTTTTCGGAATTTGAAAAAGAAAAAATTATTTATCAGTTAGTAGGGCTTTATCAAACTTTAGATAGATTACGAATACCTAATGCTGCATATGAAGGACTTAAATGGTGTACTATTTTAGAAAAAAATAATTCATTATCCCAAGAAGAAATTTGGAAACTTGAAAATTCTAAAATTTCATTTCTGAATGAACTTGGAAAATATAAAGAGAGTCTCTCTATTTTGTATAAATTATTAAATGAACACCGTTATTTAAAAGATGTAAGAGGAATAATAGAAGACTATTGTGCAATAGCTAATGTATTTGTGCGATTAGATGATTTAGAAAAAGCACTTGAAGTATATAATATTGCTTATCGCATTGCTCTTAAAAATAACTTATCTGAACAACAAACTTTTTGCAGGAAACCTGTTTTATGTATTTTATTTGATTTAAAGCGTTATGAGGAAGCCATAGAGTTTTGTAAAATAATAAATGTGGATACTATGGCATCTTCTATGGCTTCTGTTTATTCGATACTTTCAACTTGTTATCTTCAACTTCAGAAACCGGATAGTGCACGATTTTATTTGCTTGAAATGAATAAAAAATCACAAAGAGGGAATGGTATAGTGTTTTATTGTCAAATGGCAGAAACTTTTATAGCGGAAAATGAAGAGGATTCTGCTAAATTATATTTGGATAGAGCGAAAATCAAGTTTGAAATAATAAAGAGACAAAATAGTATTTTTACTCTTCCTATGTATTTTATGCCCTCTTACTCTTCTTATGGTTCTTTATTAGTAAGAAATGGAAAGCTAAAACAAGCAGGCGAAGTCTTTAATTATATTGAACCATTAATGAAAGACAGTATAACCAATAATGCTTGGCTGGAAAAGCAAATTGAGGCTCTTTATCGTTATAGTATTTATTGTCGTTTGACGAATCAATATAAGAAAGCTACTGAATTGTTGGTATATAGGGATTCTATTTTGAAGTTATATAATAGTGAAGAACAAAGTCGTGATAATAGAAAATGGGTTTATCGTTATGAGATACAAGAGTTAACAAATAAAATTGAAAATCAAAAAGCAGCTTTAGATGATACAACACGTATATCGGCTTTATCATGGACTTTTGTAATAATACTTATTATAATTATATTCTTTTTTGTTTGTATATGCTGTAAAAAGACTAAGCAGGTTGTAAAGCTTATTGCTGAATTGGAAACTTATCGACACCCTTTTCTACAAAGTCCTAAGCACGTTGAAATTATAGAACTTGATCCACAGCAGAAACTTTATGACTTTGCTGTTAAAAAAATTGTAAAGAAAAAACTCTTTTTGGATAAAGAACTTACATTGGATAAATTAGCAAAAGAATTGAAGAGTAATCGTTCTGTTTTATCAGCATGTATCAATGCGCAAGCCAAATGTAATTTTAATCAATGGATTAATAGCTTTAGGATTGACTATGCTAAAGAGCGTATTGTAACTTCCGATAGTTTTGAGAAATTGTCGGAAGAGTCTGGTTTTAGTTCATATAATACCTTCTGTAATTGTTTCAAAAAACATACAGGTAAAACGCCTAGTGGATATGTGAAGATACATAAATATGACTCTCCACCAGGCGCAGAAGCATGAGCTGTTTAGATATTACTATTGTTTAGATGGTAAGCCTGCTATATTGAGGCGAGAATAAACCTCTTTTTTGTATTCACGACCTATTGGTACTACAACTTCACCTACATATAATGTATTTCCCACTATACGTTCAATATGTTGTATATTAACTATGTAAGAACGATGTGCACGAATAAAGATATCCATGGGTAGAAAATCTGTCAATTCAGTGAGGGTCATTGGTAAAGGTAACTTTATTGTTTTGTCGGGAGATAGATATATATTGCAACATCTTCCCGATACGACAATGTAATAAATTTCACTATACAGATATTTATAGAAAAATTCACCGTTCTTTAAATAGATACAATCTGTTGTAAGAGTTTTATCAGTTTCGTCCATGATTATAAAATATTATTATTAGCCACTTATTAAGAATTACTTTCTGTCGGTAAAGATACGGCTGGAGAGCTGAAACAATTTTCCAGAATTATAGGAATTTAATGAAGGCTCTTCTAAGTGGTTGTGAAATAATAGTTTATAATGGAGTTTTATGTTTTCGACTTTATGATTTTGAATTTATAAAGATAATTTTGAAGCTTTGAATGAAGGTTTTACCTTTTGTATTTCCGATTCAAAGCCAAACCAATAACCATTTTCTGCTCTTTCATCGATAGGGAGGAAGCAAAGACGAAGGCTATCGTTATACTCTCCGTAAATCACATCCCAATTTTTAGGTGGAACCTGATGTTTGGTCTTAACTTTTTCTGCCGGAAGTTTCTTCAATGACATACCGGCTTCTATCCAGGCGATAGTTGCTGCCGTTTGATAATTAGGATAATTCTGTTTACAATACTCATAAAGAATAAGACCACGCTTTTCGAGGCTCATAGGTTGATCTATGAGGTCTATATGTATCAAATGTTCGAGGAATTTATATAAGAAAGCTTTATCATGTAATATCAGTTCACGGGTTAAAAACTGCCACGCAGGTACATTGTAGAATCCATCTAATAAGCGCGAAAGTTGCCGGGCTGTTTGTAGTTCACTGACACTGATTTCATTGGTTTGTAAAACTTCGTATGGGGGCAGGGGAGAATAGCGTATGCCAAGTTCCTCAGCGCGTCTACGCATTTCAGTACCGGGAAGTAGCTTTAATGATTCCAATTGTATCTCGCCTGCATTGTATCCGGCGAGGGTACGCACGTCTTCGAATATTTCGTTGAGGTGATATAGAGGAAGTCCGGCTATGAGGTCGGCATGCGTATCCATATTGGGTAATGAACAAAGATATTTCAATCCTTCTAATGCATCGGCCAGTTTACCCATACGACGGCTTTGTTGAAGCACCGGTTCACGAAGGCTTTGAATGCCGGCTTCAAGATGGAGGAGCCCTTTGGGAAGCTGTTTCAATTCCTCTTTTAATTCGTCCGAAAGCAGTGCCGGGTGTATCTCCAAATGGAAGCGAATATCAGGAAAGTCCAAAAATAATTGGAGTAATTCTTTTGCCCGATGAGAGTTGTAGTTAAATGTACGGTCAAGTACCCGTACGTTTTTAATGCCATGCCGATGTATGATTTGAAGCCGTTTGCGAATACTTTCAATAGACAAGGTACGTACAGGCTTTTCTCCTCCGCTGACACAGAATGCACAAGTATTGAAACAGCCTCGCGTAGTTTCAAGTTGTACGAAAGGCTTACTCCAGTTGAAGAAGCGGCTTTCTTCGGGTGGTATGAGAGCTGAAAAGTTCAATACACGAGCTATACCATTGTCTTTATACTGTTTTCTCGAATCGAGATAACAAAGCCCGGGAATGTCATTCCATAGTTCCGGATTATTCCAATTTCTCAGCCATTTTGGAAAGGCTTCTTCTCCTTCTCCTCTGAATACGCAATTGACAAATGGATTCTTACGCAAAAATTCCTCATTATCTCCCAGAAATTCGGGTCCTCCTAAAATGAGACAAGCTTTAGGCAACAACGCTTTCAGCCTTGCCGTGATGTGCAGTAAT
Source organism: uncultured Bacteroides sp. (assembly GCF_959029255.1). Taxonomy (GTDB): domain Bacteria; phylum Bacteroidota; class Bacteroidia; order Bacteroidales; family Bacteroidaceae; genus Bacteroides. Next base: position 31,119 of record NZ_CAUFUE010000023.1, read on the forward strand.
TGTTCATGATTGAAGAGCCAAGTCGTTGCTGCAAGTATGTCAGGTTGGTGTTGATAGACTTCATCGACAACCATGCCTGCATTTTCATTAATGGTTGCTGATACTATTTCCCACTCAATAGAGTTATCAGTTGCTAATTGCGCGTGCAGTGCAGGGAGTGCAAGTGAAGAGTGTGCGTACGAGCTATTCAGGTCTATCCAAAGAATTTTCATGCTTGATTGAGTTTCATCTTTATTAGAAAAAAGAAATCCTTAATAATCACAGATTATTAAGGATTTCTTTGGGTGGCAGATGGGACTCGAACCCACGACATTCAGAACCACAATCTGACGCTCTAACCAACTGAACTACAGCCACCATGTTAGCGCATTTCTTAAATGCGGTGCAAAGATAGAGATTATCTTTAATATTGCAAAGAATATGGCAAATATTTTAGTTGTTTTTTTGCTAATTGTTGTTTCCTGAAATCTTTATATCATGTTGCTGTAAGAGCTTTCGTGAGTTCTTTATAAAGATATTCAAGCGGTTACGGGCAGCAGATGGTAAACTATCCGAAGAAAAAGAAGTTGGATAAAGAATATGATTTTTTTCTCCTGTAAAATTGGGGTGGGCAGTTCATACTAAATTGTATTCGCAATGTTTGTTAATCCACCATCTGTATTTGCTTCGCTCATGTTAGAAATAAAGTTATCTAACGAATAAAGTCAATCTGCAAGCTTTCGTTGTTCCTGATTGGGGAGTGAATGAGAGCAGTCATATTTGCCATCAGAAGTAAGCGCATCATCTATTTGGGCTTGATGCTGCATCAAAGTCACCAACAAATAATAGCGTAATCCTTTTCTGTGCGAAAAGACTTACGCTATATAATAAATATATAATAAAGTAATAAAAGCGACAAGCGCTTTCATTATTCCTATTATTGATAAATTGCTTTCTTACCTGCCAATAAGGTATTTTTCATTAATGAAACGATGGTCATTGGTCCTACACCACCCGGTACAGGAGTAATGAATGAACATTTGGGGGCAACTTCATCGAACTTGACATCACCTGTCAGTTTGAAACCGGACTTTTTAGTAGCATCCGGTACGTGTGTAGTACCAACATCGATAACGACGGCACCTTCTTTTACCATTTCTGCCTTTACGAAGTTGGGCTGCCCCAAGGCGGCAATAATGATATCTGCTTCTTGGCACTCTTTTACCAAATCTTTACTACGGCTGTGACAAACAGTTACGGTAGCATCGCCCGGATAAGCTTTTTGCATCATCAGCGCTGCCATAGGTTTACCCACAATGTTACTGCGTCCCAGTACTACGCATTTTTTGCCGGAGGTTTCTATTTTGTATCTTTTCAGGAGCTCGAGGATGCCGTTTGGAGTAGCGGATACATAACAAGGCAATCCGATAGACATACGACCTACATTGATAGGGTGGAAGCCATCAACATCCTTGCGGTAATCAATAGTTTCAATTACTTTCTGTTCCGAAATATGTTTCGGTAGCGGCAACTGCACAATGAAACCGTCAACGTCAGCATCTTCATTAAGTTCGCGTACTTTAGACAAAAGTTCCTCTTCTGTCACATCTGATTCGTAACGAATAAGTGAAGACTTAAATCCACATACTTCGCAAGCCTTTACCTTGGCTGCGACATAAGTTTCACTGCCACCATCGTGTCCTACAAGGATTGCAGCCAAATGAGGGCGCTTTCCACCTTTAGCTACGATATCGGCAACTTCAGCAGCAATTTCCTGCTTTACCTGTTCTGAAATAGCTTTTCCGTCAATCAGTGTCATATCACATTTTTTATTCTATTTATCTTTTCATCTTCGGCATCATCTTGCCCATCTTGCTACCTGTAACCATCTTCATCATCTTGCGGGTCTGGTCAAACTGCTTCAGTAAGCGGTTGACTTCCTGAATATTCGTACCACTACCTTTTGCAATGCGTTGGCGACGTGAACCGTTCAGGATTGCGGGGTTACTGCGTTCCTCCGGAGTCATGGAATAAATGATGGCTTCAATGCTCTTGAAAGCATTATCATCTATATCAATATCTTTGATTGCTTTCCCTACACCCGGTATCATCGAAGCAAGTTCTTTCAGGTTACCCATTTTCTTGATTTGGGCAATTTGGCTCAGGAAGTCATTGAAATCAAACTGGTTCTTGGCAATTTTCTTTTGTAGACGTTTGGCTTCTTCTTCATCATATTGTTCTTGGGCGCGTTCTACCAAAGAGACAATATCACCCATACCTAAAATACGGTCGGCCATACGTGAGGGGTGGAATTGGTCGATTGCATCCAATTTCTCACCTGTACCCACAAACTTAATGGGTTTATTAACCACCGAACGGATAGAAAGAGCGGCACCACCACGGGTATCACCATCCAGCTTTGTCAGTACGACACCGTTGAAATCCAGTCGTTCATTAAATTCCTTTGCCGTATTTACGGCATCCTGACCGGTCATTGAGTCTACGACAAACAGAATTTCATTCGGATTGATAGCTTTCTTGATGGCTGCAATTTCGTTCATCATCTCCTCATCTACAGCCAAACGACCGGCGGTATCGACGATTACGAGGTCATAGCCTTTGGCTTTGGCCTCTTGGATGGCATTTTGTGCAATAGCTACCGGATCTTTGCTGTCAGGTTCCGAGTACATAGGTACTTCAATCTGTTCAGCCAATACACGCAACTGTTCGATTGCAGCAGGACGGTATACGTCGCAAGCTACCAGTAAAGGTTTCCGGTTCTTTTTGCTTTTCAGCATGCGGGCTAACTTCCCGGAGAAAGTTGTCTTACCTGAACCTTGCAAGCCGGACATCAAGATAACCGCAGGCTTAGTGTCAATGTTGATTTCGGCGGTTTCACCACCCATAAGCTGGGTCAGTTCATCATGCACAATCTTTACCATCAACTGACTGGGCTTAACGGCAGTAAGCACATTTTGTCCCAAAGCCTTTTCCTTCACCGTATCTGTAAAATTCTTGGCTACTTTATAGTTTACGTCGGCATCCAGAAGAGCTTTACGCACATCTTTCAGCGTTTCTGCTACATTGATTTCGGTGATTTTGCCTTCACCTTTCAGAATTTTAAACGACCTCTCAAGTCTCTCGCTTAAATTATCGAACATAGTATCTAATTACAATTACTAAATTACAAATTACTCTTATTGAGCCGCAAAAGTACAAAAAATCCCTGTATTAGCCTTCTTTTGGAGCAGAATATTATTGCGGATTTAGGTCGGATAAGTAAAAAGAAGAGTGGGGCCTGCCGATGAGTCTGCAATAATTTGGTAAGTTCCCCCGAAATGTTTCAATAACAGTCGGTTAATATCATGGCGTATGGAGACTTCCTGACCGGAATATTGGCTATCGGCCAATGGACTGTTAACTACCTTGAAACACAGTATTTCACCACTTTTATCTAATATAAAGTCAATGTTCCGTTCTTCTTTATCTACAGTATAAGGGCCGGAAAGTACACTGATTATCATCTGAATTATCCGGTTACAATCAGTATGTACAATGTATTCTGCCACACTACTTTGAAAGTTTATGTGTAGATTGGGGCTTTGCATTTGTACGCTCCCTATGGCATCGTGGCAAAGCTGGACAATATCGTAATCCGTCAGTTGATATTTCATCATATCAGCTTCCAGACGGGAAAGATCTAAAACGTTATTAACCAATAACATCAACTTTTCTGTGTTTTCTTGAATAATACCGGAATATTCTTTACGATTTTCTTCACTGATATTCGTATCGGCAGCCATTAACTGGGAAAAACCTACTACACTGTTGAGGGGAACTCGGATGGCATGACTCATGTTAGAAAGAAAACGGCTTTTTATTTCATTGGCTTCTTCCGATTTACGCGTAGCATTTTTTGTCTCCTTTTCCGATAAGCGAAGTTCTTTGTGTATTCGGTTGATACGAAGCATATAAGTGATACATAATATTAGTACTACACTTACCACTATTAGAATAATAATCTGTATGTAGCTTCTTAATTTTCCCTGTTCCAATATCAACAGATTCAGATGGTAGCTATCTTTGATTTCTTCCAATTGTTTATTGGATACCGCTATGTTTATAGAATCTTCAATTTGTGTGGCCTTTTCATAAAGCGGTAACGCTTCGGTATATCGCCCCATGGCTTTCAGTACATTTGCTTTATAACCAAGTTCTTTGGCGTAATCAGAATCACCAAATTCATTTTGTTGTACCAAATGAATAACACTGTCTGCCAATGCAAGGGCAGTGTTGTAGTCTTTTATATGTAGACAATAGTCAATAGACATGTTATGGAAAGTTGCATAATAGGGGAGGAAGGTATGTGGAGTAATATATGTTTCCGCTTTTTTATAATGTTCCTCTGCGAGTGTGGAATCATTTGTCGCTATGTAGAAATAAGTATAGAATATTTCGATAAATAAATACTGGTCATACATGCTTTTCTTCATTTCCGGATTGATACGCGCCATTTCATCCAATATTTCTTTTGTATCATCCAGATACGTTTTCATATCAGTGTAATTCTTTCTTTGGCTGCTGAAGTTGATTAGCTGGCACAGAATATTGACTTGCGTGCCGGAATGCGTAATTTGGGGCAATAGTTTATAAGCTTTTTTGAGTGTTTTCTCTTCTTCTTTCCACTGATTGGTTTCGTGGTATATGTTTGCCATGCACTGATAGGCGGCAACTTCCCCGTTTACACTTTTAGTGCTCAGAGCCCTTTCCAGTATTTTAGACGCTTCATTAAGTGCATATTCATATTGTTTGTTGTATATATAAGTATTAATAAGAAGCTTTTGGGAATTAAAGTAGATTTTCCAATATTGAATGCTGCGTGCTACCGGCTCCATGACACTGACCCACTTAGCTATGCTGTCCTGGTTTCCCTCATTGTTATAGTAATAAAGGATATGAAAGTAAGCGGCGTTACAAAGATAATGTTTGTCATTCTGCAATTTCGCCTCTTTGTATAGTTCACCTGCGAATTTCAAGGAACGTGGTGTGTTTTGTGTAGTAAGCGTCAATTGTTCCAATGCTTGTAAGCGCGTACTGTCGTGCGGCATTGCAGGTAATGCTTCAATCAAACTGTCGGTTAGCTGCTGATGGTCGGCAAAGCTCGGGAGTACTTGCAGAACGAAGAGAATTATGAACATTATCCTTTTCATGATATAGTCTCCTCTCTTTTTTCATTGGAATGGATGGGATGTGTAAATACGAACCGTGCCCCGTCTTTGTATTCTTTATCAATCCAAATTTTACCTCCGAAGTGTTCCACTATCAGTTGGCAGATAGAAAGTCCCAATCCGCTGCCTTGCGCATTCTCATCCAGTTTTTCAAAACGATTAAAGATTTTATCCTGCTTTTCCGGAGCAATGCCACATCCGGTATCGGTTACCGAAAATTGTGCCATACCATCAGAATCAACTTCTAACATAAGTGTGATGATACCTTGTGTTGTGAACTTGGTGGCATTAATAAGTAAGTTAATCAGCAATTGCTGCAAACGGGCTTCGTCAGTGTAAAGCTCTAATTTTTCCATCGATGTCTGAAATGTAACAGCGGCAGAAGTCTGCTTTATTTTTTCTACTGTATCGATGACATTGCGGCAAAGTGATACCGCATCGTATACGCCGAAGTGAAATTGCATTTTTCCTCTTTCCAAACTTGACAAGTCTACAACGTCGTCTATCAGTTTCAAGAGTAAATCTGAATTCTGCTGAATGATGTCATTACATTGCTGGCGGATATCCTTATCTATATTGTTATCTATCAATATGGATGAGAAGCCGGATAACGCATTTAACGGTGTACGAATTTCATGACTCATGTTAGAGAGGAACAGGCTTTTGGTACGCATGGAATTTTCTGCATTCTTTCGTGCCTCGTTCAATTTCTGTCTTGAGGTGGCAAGCCGTTTGTTTACCTGCCTTATATAAATAACAAATACCATGAATACAGTCAAAATCAGAATACCTCCTATGATTAAATAGAATAGCAGGCGATTACGCTGATTTTGGTTTTCTACTCCTAAACGGTCTACCTGATACACCGTACGCAGCAGGTTGATTTGCGAAGTATAATTGTGGGCATTGATAGAATCACGTGTGGCATTCATAGCTTGGTAAGTTTCACAAGCTTCTTTGTAATGTCCTAATTCCTTGTATATTTTAGCGATTGATTTCCTGAGCTTTAGATAATTGTTGTAAACGTTAATGCTATTCGTGTTTTCGGCCAGACTGGTATATAGTCTTATCGCTTTGTCATAATTTCCCGTTTCTTTGGCATATTCAGCCTGCATATATTTCAATATGGACGAATGGAAATAGAACGGATTTTCATTGTTGGCTTTCTCTGCATCAATGATATACTTACGGGCCTTGCTCAAGTCACCTATCCGCAGGCAATAATATGCTTGGTATATATAATGTATGAATGGATTCAATTGGTTGCTAGTATATAACCTCCCCATGCTTTCCAGATAAGTTTCCGCCTCATTCATTCGTTTCAATTTGATGAGCGTAGGTATCAGTTGGGTAAATACTCTTTCCTGCAATTTCTCCGATTGGGGGATTTTATACAATATCTTTATGGCATTCTCATATTCTTCCACGGCTTCCGGTGTCATACTTGCGTGAAGGTAAGTGTCTCCTAGTGCAAAGTGGGAAAGTGCGATGCCGATATCGTAATTCATTGATTTGGCTTCCGTCATCATAGCATTGGCTTTTTTCAGTGCCTCGGTAATTTGGCTTTGAAAGCCATAAGCGTAGACAGCCATTTGCTTCATAATGAACATGCGTTTATAATCTTTCTCCTTTTGGAAGACAGACACTATTTCGTTTTCCCATTCAATGATGTCATTGGGAGATACTTTCAAGGAATATCCCAAGTTGTTATCTATCAACTCCGTAACAAGGCTAAGGTGGCTGTTGCCCATTGTTTTCTCTTGAGAAAAAGCCCATGGGGGTGTTCCAAGTAGTATTAGGATTAGAATTATATTTGTTTTTATTATTTTCACCTTGCTATCTTTTCTTGTCTGTGAAGGAAAAATATCATAACAGTGGCAAAAATAATAAAAAAAGAGCGGAATGCTATTAACTATTCCACTCTTTTTTAAAATATTATCTCTATAATTTAACTGTTCATACTCATCAGGAATTCGTCGTTGTCCTTTGTCTTCTCTAAACGGTCTTTTACAAAGTCCATTGCTTCTATCGGATTCATATCTGCAAGATACTTGCGGAGAATCCACATGCGGTCCAATGTCTGTTTGTCTAGCAGCAAATCATCACGACGCGTGCTGGAAGCAACAATATTGACGGCCGGGAATATACGCTTGTTGGACAAGTTGCGGTCGAGTTGCAATTCCATGTTACCTGTACCCTTGAACTCTTCAAAGATGACCTCATCCATCTTGGAACCGGTATCAATCAACGCAGTAGCCAGGATTGTCAGTGAACCGCCGCCTTCAATGTTACGTGCTGCGCCGAAGAAGCGTTTGGGCTTATGCAATGCATTGGCGTCCACACCACCTGAAAGTACTTTCCCGGAAGCGGGTGATACAGTGTTGTAGGCGCGTGCCAGGCGGGTGATAGAATCCAGGAATATGACAACGTCGTGTCCGCATTCTACCATTCTCTTGGCTTTTTCCAAAACAATGCCTGCTATTTTTACGTGACGTTCTGCGGGTTCGTCAAAAGTAGAAGCGATAACTTCTGCATTAACGGTACGCGCCATGTCGGTAACTTCCTCCGGACGTTCGTCGATAAGCAACATAATCATATAAACTTCCGGGTGATTGGCTGCAATGGCATTGGCTATGTCTTTCATCAAGATGGTCTTACCGGTTTTGGGTTGCGCCACGATTAAGGCACGTTGACCCTTACCGATAGGCGCGAAGAGGTCTACCACGCGTGCAGACATCGAATCGGAATATCCACCTTTACAGAGTTTGAATTTCTCGTCAGGAAAAAGCGGGGTAAGATGTTCAAAGGGTACACGGTCGCGTACAAAAGCCGGGTCGCGTCCATTGATTTTAGATACTTTTACTAACGGGAAATATTTCTCACCTTCCTTGGGCGGGCGGATAACACCTTCTACCACGTCGCCTGTTTTCAGGCCAAACAACTTGATTTGTGATTGAGAAACATAAATGTCGTCCGGAGAAGAAAGGTAGTTGTAGTCGGAAGAACGGAGAAAACCGTAACCGTCCTGCATGATTTCCAATACGCCTGTCCCTGTGAGTATATCGTCAAATTCGTATGCTTTCTCACGTTCCATTACCGGTCTGCGTTCAGAAACAGCATGATTATCGTTATTGTTTTGCGATATCGGGCGCTGTTGTGGAACCGGGCGCTGGTTGTTGTTATTGCGGTTATTATTATTGTTGTTATTGTTATTATAAGGCGCGTTGTTATCGCGAGGACGGAGACGGGGACGCTGGGGTTGTACTTCTGCGGGAACAGGTACTTCTGTTTTGGTAGCTTCAAATTTACCGATAAGTTCAGAAGGTAATTCAACTTTCTCGGTGGGGAGTTCTTCGATAGGGATGAAGTCATTTTCTATTTCCGTCAGGATGGGACTTTCGTCCGGTACGATAATTTTCTCCTCCTTTTTTTCTACTACTTCTGCTTTAGGTTCTTTGTCCACAGCTTTCGGTGTCTCTTTGGCAGTTTCAGCTACTTCAGGTTTGACTTTGCGTGGACGTCCCGGTCTACGCTTGGGAGCGGGTGTCGGCTCTGCCTCTGTTGCCACGGGCGCAGCGTTTGCTGCCACGGGTTCTGTTTTAACTTCGGCTGCTTGGGGCTGTTCTTGCGGAGCAGGTGTTTCCGCAGCTTTAGTGAGGTCGCCGTTCTTATTGGCCGAGAAGACTTTGTCTACTCCCTCTTTTTTTACAGTTACGCGAGAACGTTTCTGTCTTTCCCCTTTACGTTCTTCTTTCATTTTGTCGGCTGCCACTTTCTTGGTTGCTCCGGCAATGGCTTGTTCATCGAGTATCTTGTAAACGAGTTCTTCTTTTTTCAATGAATCTGTTTTTTTGATACCCAATTCTTGGGCAATAGTTTGCAATTCCGACAAATTCTTGTCGTTTAATTGGATGATATTATACATACAGTATATATGTGAATGGTTTTTACTTATTCAGGCAAGTTTACCTTATAAATATAATTTAATAGGGATTATTTATTATTGAACCGGAAATCTGATTAACAACCCTCACCTCAGCAAGGGGTAACAGAATGTTTCAACGGCGCAAAGGTAATAAATATTTTTGTTTTCATAAATAAATCGTCATTTTTTTAAATTTAAAAGTTTATCTTTGCTTCATCATCAAGAATGCATTATGAATATATACGAAGCTCATTTAATTACTTTTTCGCCTACCCATACTTCTAAACAAGTTGGCGAGACAATTGTTCGCGGCACCGGTTTCTCTAAAGTTACAAATACTGATTTGACCCTGCATGCTGTCGGCAAATTGGAAATTCCCCAAGATACGTTGGCAATAATCACCGTTCCTGTATATGGTGGAAAGGTGGCTCCGCTGGCTTTGGAGCGTATGAAAGAGATACATACAACGGGAGCGCCTGCTGTACTGGTGGTAGTTTATGGCAATCGTGCTTACGAGAAAGCATTGGCGGAACTGGATACTTTCGTATCTGAACGTGGTTTTAAAGTGATAGCGGGAGCGACTTTTATAGGTGAACATTCTTATAGTACCGAGAGGAATCCCGTTGCGGCAGGCCGTCCCGATGCGGACGATTTGAAATACGCCGAAGATTTCGGGAAAAAGATTCGTGCTAAAATAGAGGCTGCGGCGGATATGGAAAGGCTATATCCGGTAGCTGTCAATCGTATTCAGCGTCCCCGCCAACCGTTTTTTCCTCTATTCCGCTTTTTGCGTAAAGTAATCAAACTAAGGAAAAGCGGTGTGCCTTTGCCGCGCATTCCGGCAGTAGATGCGGAACTTTGCACGCATTGCGGTTATTGTGTGAAGCATTGCCCTGCGGGCGCTATCCTGAAAGGGGATGAATGCAATACGCTTGCTGAAAAATGCATCAAGTGCTGCGCTTGTGTAAAAGGCTGTCCGCAAAAGGCGCGTACTTATGATACACCATTTGCGGCGCTGCTGGCCGATTGCTTTAAGAAGCAAAAAGAAAACCGGATAATCGTGTAAATGCTAATCGGATAATAGGGCATATATCACTGTTACCTTGCGGGTATTTTCATCTATACGGAAACGATTATCCGTTCGCTCACCTACCAGCCAGATGATGTCTTCACCGCAGCAAAGTACCCATTGCTGTTCTTTTTGCAAGAGGGAGAACTTGTGGTCGGTCATGTAGTCGCTTACCTTTTTTTGTCCCTTCATGCCGAAAGGAATGAAAGTGTCGCCCTGTTTCCAAAGGCGTAAAGATAATGGATGTTTAAGCTTTCCGGAGTCAAAACAAGCCGTGTTTTTGTCATGCGGAATGATGAAGTCCGGTGTATACGCATGTTCCTTTATTTGGAGGATGGGCTCCGATATTTCCTGATACGATTTGATAAGCAGATAATCACGGTCCTTGATTACGCGGCATCCGGAAGTGGTGAACACTTTCCCCGGCTGTCCGTCCAGTGAGCGATATATATCTTTTACCTGGGCTGTGTTGAATCCAAGTGGATACAGTATTTCAAACAGCAATGTTTCCGGGGCGGGTTCTTGCTTTAAGGTCGCAATGTGAATCCCTTTTGAAGTCTGTACCCGCAGCTTGCCTTCTTTTATACCTCGCTCATATATAGCGGCAGCATCGCTCAAATGCTTCGCTGTAGTGAGGATGCTCTCTTTCGCCGACGGGTTGATTTCCCGCATCATGGGTAGCAGGTTCAGGCGGATTTTGTTGCGGGTGTATTCATCCTGCAAGTTGGTACTGTCTGTAACGTAGCTTTGCCCGATGCTTTCTAAATAGTCGATGATTTCCTTTCTGTCAAGACACAGTAGCGGGCGTACAATGTTATTGTTTTTGGGTCGTATTCCCCGTAACCCGTTGATGCCGGTTCCCCGTATCAAGTTCAGCAGAAAGGTTTCAACGCTGTCGTCTTGATGGTGGGCCACGGCAATGACGGTGGCGTCACATGCTTTGCGCGTTTTTTCAAACCACTCGTAACGTAACTCCCTTGCGGCCATTTCGATGGAAATATGTAGTTTGGCGGCTTCCTGTATAGTGTCGAAGTGAACAATGTGCAAAGGCACTTGATGAACCTTGCACAGATTGCTGACAAATGCTTCGTCCCTGTCGGATTCCGCATCCCGTAAATGAAAATTGCAATGGGCGGCTTCGCAGGTATAACCTAAGGTGAGGAGTAGGCGCAACAGTGCCACGGAGTCGGCTCCACCGCTTAGCGCGACGAGTATTTTGTCGTCCGGTGAGAAGAGTTTATGTTGGTTGATATATTGTGTTACCTTCTGCATATTCATGGTGCAAAGATACAATAAGTTTTCTGTTTGCGCATTTTTGCCACTTCATTAGTTATACTCCATGCCACGTCTTTTTTTATACCCTTTAAAGCCATTTTATACATGGATTCTCCATAGTTGCTCCGTAGTTTATCCATAGTTTCCCTGTATTTATGGTACTTTCACCGGAGAAACTACGGAGCAACTACGGCTTTACTATGTATTTTGTAAGGAGGAAGTCCTTATTTAAAAACATTCTAAATTATTTGTAGCATGCGAACATAATCTTTATCTTTGCGCCAAAAATAAAGAAAGGCAGAAAACTATGCGTTTGTCCGAATTGAAAACTGGTGAAAAAGGTGTAATTGTAAAAGTGTTGGGACACGGTGGTTTCCGCAAGCGTATTGTGGAAATGGGTTTTATCAAGGGAAAGACCGTGGAGGTTTTGTTGAATGCCCCGTTGAGAGATCCTATCAAGTATAAAGTAATGGGATATGAGATATCCCTGCGTCGGCAGGAAGCCGAGATGATTGAGATTATCAGCGAGCATGAGATAAAGGAACTGGACTTGCAACTTGATTATCATAAAGGTTTGAGCGAAGACATGGTTTGGGGAGAGGATGAATTGAAACGCCTTGCCCTAGGCAAACGTCGTACCATCAATGTGGCTTTAGTAGGAAATCCTAATTGTGGTAAAACGTCGCTGTTTAACATCGCTTCCGGTTCACACGAACATGTAGGCAATTATAGTGGCGTCACTGTAGATGCCAAAGAGGGTTACTTTGATTTTCAAGGTTATCATTTCCGCATCGTCGACCTTCCCGGTACTTATTCTCTTTCTGCCTATTCGCCTGAAGAAATATACGTTCGCCAGCATATCATCAATGAAACGCCGGATATTATCATCAATGTAGTCGATTCTTCCAATCTGGAACGCAATCTTTACCTCACGACTCAATTAATTGATATGAACGTGCGTATGGTGATTGCCCTTAATATGTACGATGAGTTGGCTGCCAGTGGCAACACATTGGATTACGTGAAGCTTGGACAGCTTTTCGGTGTTCCGATGCTACCTACCGTCAGTCGCACGGGAAAGGGCATCGAGCAATTATTCCATGTAATTATCAGTATCTACGAAGGCGGTGATTTCCTTGACAAGAAAGGAAAAGTACGCGCTGAGATATTAAATGACTTACGCAACTGGCATAAAGAATATGTTCCCGACCATGATTTTGGCACTCATAAGGAGGAGGGCGACCATCCGAGGGGATTTTATCGTCATATCCATATCAATCACGGGCCGGAACTGGAACGAAGTATTGATACGGTGAAACGTGTCATCAGCGTCAATGAGAATATACGTCATAAATACTCCACCCGTTTTTTGGCTATCAAACTTTTGGAGAATGATGACGATTTGGAGAGAGTGGTAGGGGGATTTTCCAATGGAAAAGAGATTCTTGAAGTCCGCGACCGGGAAGAGCTACGTCTCCGCAATGCGATTAATGAAGAGAGCGAGCAGGCCATAACCGATGCCAAATATGGTTTTATATCCGGTGCGCTACGTGAGACATATACTGATAATCATAAAGACACGGCACATGCTACCCGTGTCATTGACTCCATCGTGACACATCGCGTATGGGGATATCCTATCTTTTTCCTTTTCCTGTACCTGATGTTTGAAGGGACTTTCATTTTAGGTGATTACCCTATGCAAGGCATCGAATGGCTGGTTGAAGCGTTGGGCGATTTGATACGTACTAATATGTCCGAAGGTCCGTTAAAAGCTCTGTTAGTCGATGGTATTGTCGGTGGGGTAGGTGGCGTCATCGTTTTCTTGCCCAATATCTTGATACTCTATTTCTTTATCTCACTGATGGAAGATTCGGGGTATATGGCCCGTGCCGCCTTTATCATGGATAAGATTATGCACAAGATGGGCTTGCACGGCAAGTCTTTCATACCTCTGATTATGGGATTCGGTTGTAATGTTCCGGCTATTATGGCCTCACGGACTATTGAAAACCGTAAGAGTCGCTTGGTGACTATGCTCATCAATCCATTGATGTCATGCAGCGCGCGTCTGCCTATTTACCTATTGTTGGTAGGAGCTTTCTTCCCGAACAATGCCAGTCTGGTTTTGTTAGCAATCTATGCTATCGGCATTTTGCTGGCTGTGGTCATGGCGCGTCTTTTCTGCCGTTTCCTTGTAAAAGGTGACGATACACCGTTCGTCATGGAATTGCCCCCTTATCGTGTACCGACTTCCAAGTCGATTTTCCGGCATACATGGGAGAAAGGGGCGCAATATTTGCGTAAGATGGGGGGCATCATTATGGTGGCTTCCGTTGTGATATGGGCTTTGGGATATTATCCCAATCATGATGCTTATAAGGATGTTGCCGAGCAACAGGAAAATTCCTATATAGGCAAGATTGGCAAGGCTGTGGAGCCGGTTATCGAACCTTTAGGTTTTGACTGGAAACTGGGTATCGGCATCCTTTCAGGTGTAGGCGCCAAGGAATTGGTGGTAAGTACACTGGGAGTGCTCTATGCTGAAGATGCTGATGCCGACAGCGTAAGTTTGGGCGAACGTATTCCGATTACCCCTCTGGTTGCCTTTTGCTACATGGTGTTTGTGCTGATATACTTCCCCTGTATAGCTACATTGGCGGCCATAAAAGGAGAGTCCGGCAGTTGGAAATGGGCGTTGTTCACGGCAGGATACACTACTGTGCTTGCATGGGTGGTATCCTTTGCCATTTATCGGATAGGAGGACTGTTTATATGAACAATTGGCAAACTTGGGTAGTAGCGCTGATACTATTTCTATGTGTGATTCGGATAGGTCAAAGCATTTATTCTTTTTTTCGGCGTGTAAAGGAAAAACGCAATCCATGCGAGAATTGCGCAACTGGCTGTGAATTAAAGCAATTGTACGATAAGAAACGTACAGAGTGTGGCGGGAAACAAAAAGAAATAAAGAAAAATTGTTGCGGATAGTTGGTAGTTTGAAAAAATGTACTACCTTTGCATCCGCAAACAAGAAACACTGGTACCTTGGATGAGTGGCTTAGTCAGCGGTCTGCAAAACCGTGTACGGCAGTTCGAATCTGCCAGGTACCTCCAAAGGGAACTCCGGAATAGCTTATTAAGTTGTTCCGGAGTTTTTATTTAATAAAATCTTTGTTACTGAAATAAATAAATCTATTTTTGTGATACATTTTGAAAGATAGATAGTTATTGCGCTGCTTTTCTGCAAAAAGTTATACTATGAAAACTCCTTTTAAAAGTCTTATAATTATTATATTCTCAGTAATCAGTATTGTAGCCAAAGCGGAGCTGACCAATAAAATGTTTGAAATAAGGCATGTCGGTTATGCGGAAGGGCTCAGTAACCAGCGTGTCTTCTCGATTGTGGAAGATGGAGAGGGCGTTATATGGATTTCTACAAAAACAGGGATAGACAGATTTAATGGCCATTCGGTAAAGAACTATGCTTGGCCGGGCAGCTTCTATTATGGTGACCTTGCCGGACGCAGGCTTTATCTGCTCTATGATGTGCGGAAAGGGTTGCTGGCTTATGACCATACAGGCAGAATATACCGATATTCCGCTATAAATGACAACTTTGAACAGGTGTTGCATTTGGGGCAATTCATTCATGAGGACGTCATTCTGAACAAACTCTGCATTGACCATGATGGAGCGTTATGGATAGGACTGGATAAAGGACTGTACAAGCAGGAAGCCGATGGCGCTCTAGTTACCGTCCTCAAAGGACAGTATGTAAATGATATCGTAACTGCCGGAGAAATGCTTTTTGCGGGTACTTCTACCGGGGTATGGCAAATATCGCATGGCATACCGGCCAATGTTCATCAGATACTTGACGGGTGGTATGTACAGACTTTGTTTTATGATGCTTTTAAAAAAGAACTGTGGATAGGGACATTCGATAATGGCTTGTCAGTGATAAATCTTAATACGTCCCGATTGCTCACATTGGAGGAACAGAAGACTGGTTTTTTCCATCCGATACGTGCCATCACCTTATACGATTCCCATACGATGCTGGTGGGTGTGGATGGCGGTGGAGTGTATTCTGTGGATAGGGATACGAAGAAAGTCCGTTTGCTGATGAATGCAGAAGACAGTACCGATACCTTCTTGCGCGGTAACGGTGTATATACTGTTGTCAAAGATTGCCAAGGCAATATATGGATAGGCAGTTATACGGGTGGCGTGTCCGTTGCCATTTTATTAAGGTATCCTATTTCACTATTGGCGCATGAAAAGGGAAATCCTCATTCTCTGTTCAATAATAATGTGAATGGCATTGAAGAGAACGTGGAAGGAAATTTATGGCTTGCTACCGATGGCGGAGTCAGTATTCGTAATAAAATGTCGGATACATGGAAACATGTGCTCAAAGAGACTGTAGTGATTTCCCTCTGCAAATCGGGGGATGGAACCGTATGGGTGGGAACCTATGGGAATGGGGTATACCTTTTGGATGCGGAGGGACGTGTGTTGCGCCATCTTACCAAACAAAAAGGAGAACTTACCACTAATTATATATTCTCCGTTATGCAAGACATGGACGGAGATTTGTGGATAGGAGGCTTGGATGGATGTCTGCTGATGCTGGATAAAAAAGGAGAACAAAGACGTTTATTTGATGTGAAATGGGTTCAGTCTATTAAATCTATTGACGGGGAGAGGATAGCAGTGGCTACAGTCAACGGTTTCTATATCATAGACAAACATACGGGGAATATGCAGCACTACGCCACTTCCAGGGAATTTAATAATAAGAATGCCAGTGCCTATATCATATCCATGCTGTTTAACGGTGATGGAACCGTGTGGTTGGGCACGGAGGGAGGTGGGTTGAACCTGTATGATATGAAGAGCAGGACGCTGAAGACGTTTACTACTCAAGAAGGATTACCTTCTAACGATATATATAGCTTGGCGCTCGACGGCAAGAATCGTTTATGGGTCAGTACCGGGAAAGGGATAGCCTTGATAGACAGTTTCCGGGTATCGAATCTCAACTATGTCGGCAATATAGATAAGGAATACAATAAATCATCTTTTGTCAGGCTGAAGAGCGGTGAGTTTGTGTATGGCAGCACGAATGGCGCTGTCTCTATTATGCCGCTGGCCATTTCCACGGCCGAGTATCGCGCACCATTGCGTTTCACATCGTTGACGGTAGATTATCAGGATGCTGATGAAGCAAAAACTTTGCGGCCGGTCATCCATGACATGCTTGCCGGTGGTGAGGTGCGGCTTGGTTATAATCATAATTCTTTCGGCATTTCGTTTGAATCCATAAACTACCGTTTCCAGCGGGACATTGTATATCGGTATATTTTGGAAGGATATGACAATAATTGGAGTGAACCATCGGCTGATGGCAGGGTGCAATATGCCAAGGTGTTGCCGGGTGATTATCTTTTCAAAGTGCAGAGCCTGCGGCGCAGTGACGGGAAGATAATATCCGAGGGCGTTTTGAAGGTGAATATACTCCAACCTTGGTGGAACTCATGGTGGGCATGGACATTGTATGTCTGTATGGTGCTTTTTGTGTTTTATTTTATTCTGAGATATAAAGGTAACCAGTTGCAAAAGAAGTATGATGAAGACAAGATACGTTTTTTTGTTGACACGGCACACGACATCCGGACACCGGTGACGCTTATCATGGCACCGTTGGAGGATTTGAGTAAGGAGCAAGGACTTTCGGAAAAAGCGCGTTATTATTTGAATTTAGCTCATGAAGGTACCACTAAACTCTATTCTCTCATTACGCAGTTACTTGAGTTTGAAAAGGTGGATACTAATAATCAACAACTCGCGTTGGTGCCACTAAACCTTAATGCTATCTTGTCCGAAGAGTATTCTGCATTCCGGCCTTTCTGTGACAAGAAGCAAGTATCTCTGAAACTTTCCATGCCCGATGAATGCATCTATGTTCCTGCCGACAAGCATTTTGTGGAGATGATGCTTGACAATCTTCTTTCCAATGCCTGCAAATATACCAAGACGCAGGGAGAAATCTGTTTGAGTTTGGAAGTTACGAAACGGAAAGCGATTGTAGTGGTGAAAGACAATGGAATAGGCATACCGAAAAAAGCAAGGAAACATATTTTCGCCGATATTTATAGAGCTGAAAATGCACGTAGTTCACAGGAAGAAGGTACGGGTTTCGGATTGCTTCAAGTACATCGCATTGTGAAGATGCTGCATGGAAAGGTTTCTTTCCGGTCGGAAGAAGGTAAGGGGACTACCTTTACCGTAACATTGCCGAGAACAGTTTCTGCGGTGGAGCCAATGTCGTACCCGACAGATGTGTCTGATGAAAATATTCCGGTTAGTTCCAAAGACATAAATGTTCAGGATACTGTTGCTGTGCCGGAAGTGAATGATACCGACAATATCGGGGGACATGATGACCGGAATACATTACTTATTGTGGAAGACCACGAAGCACTTCGTTATTACCTGCGCCAGACTTTTGAACGTGACTATCGGGTGGTAGACGTTGCTGACGGGCAAGAAGCGCTTGTATATTTAGAAAATGAATATCCCGATATCATCCTTTCTGATGTGATGATGCCTGGTATACAGGGTGATGAGCTTTGCCGATTGGTCAAGGAGAATCCGGATACATCGGGTATTCCTTTCATTTTGCTGACGGCAAAGGTGAACCATGACGCTGTGGTGGAAGGGTTGAAGAAGGGGGCGGATGATTACATTCCCAAGCCTTTCAGCACTGAGATATTGAAACTGAAAGTACAAGGACTGATTGATAACCGGAACAGGCAAAGGGCGTTTTTCATGCGGCAAGCCATCACTCAGGTAGAAGTGAGGCATAGGAGTGCCGGTGATGAAGAAGAGATGGAGGCGGTAGAAGTAGTCGTTGAAAATGACGGGGGAACCCCGGACGATTTGCCTGTAGAAACGATATCCGAAAGTGACCGCCAATTTATTGTACAAGCCACCCGGTTTGTCATCGACCATTTGGATGACCTTGATTTCAACATTAATTTGTTGTGTCAGGAAATGGCGATGAGCCGGACACTTTTTTACAGCCGTCTCAAATCATTGACGGGAAAAGGCCCGCAAGAATTTATTCGTATCATCCGGCTCCAGAAAGCCGCCGAATTGTTGAAAGAAGGTAAAAGCGTAGCCGAGGTAGCTACGGATACCGGGTTCGTGAACACGAAATATTTCAGTTCATTATTTAAAAAACAGTTTGGAATGCAACCCAGTAAATATGGTGCTGCTCACTAATGACCTCAATAAGAAGCATTAACTAACTCATTGATTATTAGAGTTTAGATAGATTTATATCCCTAGCATTTATGGCAGATTTGTCAGCAATCAAACCTTATATGTCAGCAATCTGCCCATCATTTTGGCTCATAATTGCCAATTTTGCACAGAGCTTTACGAAAAAAGCTATTGTGTTTAACCTCAAAATGCTAAGATATGAAGAAAGTAGCACTATTCTTGTTTTTATCAGTTTGCTGCATGCAGCAATCTTGTTCATCTAATCCCTCTTTTGATACAGACCCCATACCGGAAGAGGATTCTCGGGATATTATTTTTAAGGACGATTTCGACTCTTTTGATACAAAGGTGTGGACTAAAGAAAACCATGAGGCAGGCTGGACTAACCAGGAGCTGCAAATCTATGATGCCGCCCATGTTTCAATAGGAAAGGATGGGGATAAATCTGTATTGATACTTACCGCCGAACGGAAAGGGAATAAAATTTATTCGGGAAGGGTGAACTCAAAAGGAAAGAAAAGCTTCAAGTATGGGAAGATAGAGACAAGCATTAAACTTCCCAAAACAGCCAATGGTTTGTGGCCGGCTTTTTGGATGATGGGTGACAATGACAAAGAGTGGCCCCGGTGCGGAGAGATTGATATTATGGAGATGGGCGAGCAGAGCGGGATTGCTTCAGGTGCATCTGAGAAGCAGGTAAACGTTGCCATTCACTATGGTGAGACTGTGTCTGCCCATGAACAGAAATATTATAAGGCGAATGTGAACCAAAGCCTGCAAGACGGGAAGTACCATACTTATACGCTTGATTGGAACGAGAGTAGTTTGACGATATCCATTGACAACGTAAAGTTCTATTCTTTCGATATCAGTAACAATAAATATTTTCACGACGATTTCTTTATTCTCTTTAATCTTGCAGTGGGAGGGGCGTTTACGGGAATTACGGACGTCAATAAAATAACCGCTTTGCAAGATGGCCAGAAAGTGAATATGTATATCGACTGGGTGAAAATATTGTATTAATCTTAATTATACATGTACTATGAATGTGAAAAAATGTAAGTATGCATTGTTCTGCGGCACTTTTTCCCTCTTTATGACGGGAGGCGTTCCGCAAATGTATGCAGTGGTGAAGCCGAATATTTCGGCAGTTCAGCAACAAAGTAACAAAGTTACGGGAAAAGTGAGCGATGCTATGGGACCCATTATCGGGGCTTCTGTAGTAGAGAAAGGAACCGGTAATGGTACCATTACTGATGTAAATGGTAACTTCAGCCTGAATGTTAGGCCCGGAGCTATCCTTCTCATCAGCTATGTGGGTTATAAACCCAAGGAAGTGAAAGTAGGAAAGGAGTCCTTAAACATTACTTTGGAAGAAGATACCAAGATGCTGAGTGAAGTGGTGGTCACCGCTCTTGGCATTAAGAGAGAACGTAAAGCGTTGGGATACAGTGTTGATGAAGTGAAAGGAGAAGCTTTGACAAAAGCCAAGGAAACCAATGTTATCAACTCAATGGCGGGACGTGTGCCCGGTTTGGTAGTCAGCCAGACAGCCGGTGGCGCTTCCGGTTCTACCCGGGTCATTTTGCGTGGTAGTACCGAAATGACCGGCAATAACCAACCGCTTTATGTGATTGACGGTGTACCATTGGATAATACAAATTTCGGAAGTGCCGGTACAGACGGTGGTTTCGATTTGGGAGACGGAATTTCAAGCATAAATCCCGATGATATTGAAAATATGTCTGTACTGAAAGGTCCTGCTGCATCTGCACTCTATGGTAGCCGTGCCAGCCATGGCGTAATCCTTATCACTACCAAGCGGGCTAACAAGGATAAAATCAGTGTGGAATATAATGGAACGTTGACCCTTGATACCCAGTTGGCTAAGTGGAATGATGTGCAACAGATATATGGTATGGGCAGCAATGGTACCTATAGTTATGATGCCGTTTCCAATACCAATAAGAGCTGGGGACCTAAGGCTGACGGTTCTAATATGCTGAAGTATTTCGATGGTGTGGAACGCCCGTTCCTTATTGTCCCCGACAATACTTCCAACTTCTTCCGTACAGGTATCACTGCCACCAATTCGGCTATCATTGGTGTGAATAATGGGAAAACAGGTGTCCGTTTTACCTATACTGATATGCGTAATAAGGATATTGTCCCGAAAACACACATGAGCCGCGATATATTCAATTTACGTGTGAATACCTCTATGGGAAAAGTTGATTTGGACTTTAGTACAAACTATACGCGTGAAGACGTAAAGAACCGTCCGGCACTGGGTGACAGTAAGTCCAATATCGGTAAGAATCTGATGACGCTGGCTACCACTTACGACCAGCAATGGCTGAAAACCTATCAGGATGCCAATGGCGATTACTCCAACTGGAATGGTATGGACCCTTATAATGTAAACCCGTATTGGGATGTATACAAGAATTCAAATAATTCAAAAAAGGACCTGTTCCGAATGAATGGTAAAGCGGTATGGAACATTAATAAGCACTTGAAACTGCAAGGAACGGTAGGCGCGGAATTGAACTGGTTCACTTTTGAGGATTTCAAAGCTCCTACCACTCCCGGCTATGAAGCAGGTCGTCTTCAGAATAGCAATTTCCGTAATCGCATGTACAATTTCGAGGTATTGGCCCTTTATAACAATAGTTGGGGTGATTTTGATTTCAACGCCACTTTGGGAGGTAACGTTTATAAAGTGAACAATCAGACTACTATAATCACTGCCCAGGATATGAAGATAAAAGATGTGGTAGCTTTGATGAGTTTCAATGAAATCAGCGTGACGCCGAATAGTTATCGTAAACAGATTAATTCAGTTTATGGAGCTGTAAATATGGGGTGGAAACATATACTCTATCTGGATGCTACATTGCGTGGTGACCAGTCTTCCACATTGCCTACCGGGAACAACGTATACATATATCCTTCTTTCTCGGGAAGTTTCGTGTTTTCCGAATTACTTAAACTAGGTAATGCCATGCCTTATGGAAAACTGCGTATGTCATGGGCGCAGGTAGGTAGTGATACGGATCCCTACCAGTTGGGACTTGTTTATACGAAATCAAAATACGCTTATCCGGGTTATACAATCGGTTACATTGATAACACAACTATCCCAAACAAGGATTTGAAGCCCACCAAGACTAACTCCATGGAATTCGGTTTGGAATTGAAGTTCTTGAATAATCGTATGGGACTGGATTTTACCTACTACAGCCAAACCAGTAAGAATCAGATTATGGGCATGGCCAATTCTTGGACGACAGGTTACCAATATCGCCTGATTAATGCCGGTGAGATAGAGAATAAAGGTATTGAGATTGCGCTTAACACACGTCCTATCCAAATTAAGGACTTTTCTTGGGATTTGAATTTGAATTTCTCAAAGAATAATAACAAAGTCAAGAGATTGGTCGATGATATGGATATGTTTGAGTTGGAAAAAGCTTCCTGGCTTGATGTTCAGGTGGCCGCTAAAGTAGGTGAGAACTTTGGTTCGATTGTAGGCCCCGATTTCGAGCGCAATGCCAACGGGGATATTCTTATCGACTCTCAAACCGGTTTGCCAAAGTATGATAAGAGTAACCATGTACTGGGTAATGCTTCATGGGACTGGACCGGTGGCGTCTTCACCAACTTTACTTATAAGAACCTTTCTCTGGCCGCCGTATTTGATGTGAAAGTAGGTGCCGACCTTTATTCCATGTCAGCCCGTGCAGCCTATGAGTCCGGCAAGAGCAAAGAAACATTAGCAGGGCGTGATGCGTGGTATAAATCGGAAGAACAACGCCAGGCGGCAGGTATAGCAAAAGGCTCTGCCAACTGGAAACCTACCGGAGGCTTCATTGCTCCGGGCGTAATAGACAACGGTGATGGAAGTTACCGACCGAATGATATTATCATCAATCCTGAGGATTATTGGATGAGCGTTTGTCGTAATGCACCTTCTATGTTCATTTATGATAACTCATACGTGAAGTGCCGTGAAATAACATTGAGCTATAACTTCCCTAAATCATGGTTGAAGAATATTGTCAGCGCACTTACTGTCTCGTTTGTCGCCCGCAATCCGTTCATCGTATGGAAAAACATTCCTAATATTGATCCGGATTCCAATTACAATAATACCACCGGTATGGGACTTGAATATGGTTCGCTGCCTTCGCGCAAGAGCTATGGTTTCAATATAAACGTGAAATTCTAAGAATATTTCATCATTAATTTACTTATAATAGAAAATATACAATGAGACATTATAAATCATATCTCACAATGATAATGGTGGCATGTAGCCTGTTTCTCGCTTCATGTAGCGATGAATATATGGAGAACATGAATACCGATCCTTCAAAGGCCGCTACCATTGACCCCAATGCACAGCTCACCACGGCACAGTTGCAGACCTACGGAGACCTTGGTATGGTAGAAATATACCGCAATTACCATTATGCGTTCACCCAGCAACTCATGGGATGTTGGAATACAACTAACTACGGTGGACGGCATACATTGGACAATAATGAAATGAGCCGTATCTGGACGTCATTTTATACCCAGTCTGTGAAGAATGTTACAGATGCCCAATATCGTACAGCCGGAAATCCCGAGAAAGTTAATATAAACTCTATACTGCGTATCTATCGGGTCTACTTGATGTCTATCATAACCGACATATATGGTGATGTTCCTTACACTGAAGCCGGTTTGGGCTTTTTGGACGGAAAGTATACTCCGGGCTATGACAAACAAGAAGACATTTATAACGACTTTTTCCGTGAATTGGAAGATGCTTCCGGTAAATTGGATGCGACCAAGGATAAAGTGACGGGTGATGTTATTTACAATGGAGATTTAACCAAGTGGAAAAAATTGGCTAACTCCCTTCGTCTTCGTTTTGCTATGAGAATTTCCAATGTAAGTCCTGAAGAAGCTAAGGCGGAATTTGAAAATGCGATGATTGCCGATGGTGGAATTATAGATAATGCCGCAAGTGATGCGCTTAT
Source organism: uncultured Bacteroides sp. (assembly GCF_959029255.1). Lineage (GTDB taxonomy): Bacteria > Bacteroidota > Bacteroidia > Bacteroidales > Bacteroidaceae > Bacteroides. The sequence continues at coordinate 54,921 of NZ_CAUFUE010000023.1, forward strand.
CAAGTATATCACGATATCATTCAGTTTTGGACAGGAAGCTTACTCTGATTATCGTGGTAACTCTATATCACAATTGCTTTTTGGAAATGACCCGAGCAACAATCCCAGCTATATTTGCTCAACTTTGTTCAATCAACTATACAATACCGGTGACCCTCGTACTTTCAGGATTGCCCGTTGTTACTACGATGGTTTGATGAGTGCCACTAGTCCTGACAACCGTATTGACTTGACCGATGAAATGCTTGAAAAGGGGATTGAGTTCAAACCACGTGATCCGGGAGCTTATTCCTGGGAACCATGGCCGTCGGGCTATGATAGCGATATCTGTAAAGCGTTGGCTGTCAACAATCCTTCTGTTAAGGTGACGATGGACCGTGAAGTAGAACCGAAACTTGCCAATAACTTTCTGAAGAGTGATAATCCCGGTGTAGTGATGACTTCTGCCGAGGTGAAATTCTTGATGGCGGAAGCGGCTTTAAAAGGTTGGAATGTAGGCGATGCTTTGGTGGAAGACCTTTATAAAGATGGTGTGCGGGCAGCAATGGATTTCCTGGCGGACAACTATGGCTGCAAGGCAGTTACTGATGACGAATTTAACGCATTCATTCAGGACAAGGGAATGATAGGGCACACCAACGAACAAAAACTGGAAGCCATCAATACACAAGCTTGGATATTGCATTTTTCAAATCCCAACGAATGCTGGGCAAATGCGCGCCGTTCCGGTTATCCCAAATTGAAGTCACCGGAAGAATATGGTTTCGGACAGTTCCTTACGGGAGGTATTGAAATTCCTGTGCGTCTCTGCTACCCGGTTCTGGAATCTTCTTATAATAAGAAGAGTTACGATGAGGCTCTTGGGCGTATGGGAGGAACCGATGATTGGCATACTCATGTATGGTGGGATGCTGAAAATTAATAAATACTGACAAGTAAATTAATAGACATCAATATGAAAAATATCTATATTATACTATCTGCCATGCTGGCTTTGAGTTCTATATTCACAGCATGCACCAGCGATGAAGACCCGTTCTCAACGGCAACGGCCGATGACGAGCCACGTATTCTTGACCCCACTTTCCCGGATAGGACAAACGGAAACCTGGCTACATTTGCCAATATCAACCGTGATGCCAATCTGTCCATAAAACTTACGGTTACTCCGGCCGACTACACAACGGTGACATGGTTTATCGATGGCAATGAAGTAAAAACGGGTACGGAGTCTGACAAAGAGCTCAACATCAGCCTTAAGGCCGGTACATATAATCTGAAAATGGAGGTTGCTACCGTAAATGGGAAGACTACTTCCCGTGAGGGGATTGTCCAGGTAAACCCGTTGCCCGATGACCCATGGGCCACTAAAGTAGCTTTTGAACGTGTTGTGGCTCCGGGGACAAAGGCGCGATTCTATGGAAATAATCTGGGTAAAGTGACAAATGTCGTCATAGATGGAAGAAATGCAACTGATGTGCTGTACGTCGAGTCGGAAGAGGACAAATATCTGGAATATTCCGTTCCGGAAGACATGGCCGAAGGTGATTTTCGTGCCGTTTTCCAAGATGCTGAAGGTAATGAATATGGTGCAGACGTGGTGAAAGTTACCAAATCCTCTCTCATCACTTCAGGAGCCGATCGCGCCACTTCTAACGTTGCCTGGACAATCAATGGCATTAATCTTGATGCTATCGCTTCCTTAACAATCGGAAACCAGACTGTATCTGAATTTATTAACCAATCTGCCACGGAGATTACATTGACTTGTCCTGAGTTGGCGGATGGAGAATATTCAATGACCGGTACAGACAGAAATGGCGGAAGTGTGTTGTTCTTTGCCGGAAATGCTACCGTTGCCCAGCAGACTGTTACTATCTCCACGGAACAGACCCTTTGGGCAGGACACCATTATGTTTCGTGGGATATGAAGGACGGTGATCCCAACAAGACTTTTAACTTAATTCCTAAGGATGTATTTGCCGATATTAAAGCGGGTTCTACGTTGCGTGTTACTTATTCAATAGAGCCCTCGGCAGAATATCATAAGATGCAGCTTGCTACAGGTTGGTGGACCGGTCTGGCCGATACAATAGAATTTTCTGAAGGTGGTGTGTACGAGTTGGCACTTACCCAGGAGATGCTGGATAAGATTCAGGCGGAAGACGGATTCCTTTGTGTGGGACATGGATACTATGTTGATTTAGTAACCTTGAAGTGATATAATTGCAAAATAATACATTATGAAACTGGAAAAGATTTTACTGATTTCAACATTGATTATAACGGCTGCCTGCTCTAAGCAGGCAGCCCCTTCCGCCATCCCTCAAGATGCTCGGATAGAACAACAAGTTGAGGAACTTATCTCGAAAATGACGCTTGATGAGAAGGTGGGACAAATGACTGAACTTGCTATTGATGTACTGGGGGATTTCGTTGACGAAGAATTCCAACTTGATGACGCCAAGCTCCACAAAGCTATTGCCGAATTCAAGGTAGGCTCTTTTCTCAACGCTCCCGGGCCGGTGGCTCAGAATAGGGAAAAATGGAATGAGATTATAAGCCGGATACAGGAAATGTCCATGAGAGAAATTGGTATTCCCTGTATTTACGGATTGGACCAGAACCATGGTACTACCTATACTCTTGACGGCACTCTTTTTCCACAGAATATCAATATTGCCGCTTCGTTTAACCCGGACTTGGCATACGAGTCGGCAAGCGTCACTGCTTATGAGACGCGTGCCAGCAATTGCCCGTGGACATATTCGCCCACGGTAGATATGGCACGTGATCCGCGTTGGTCTCGTGTATGGGAAAATTTTGGAGAAGATTGCTTGGTGAATGCCGTTATGGGCAGCGTTGCCGTTCGCGGTTTTCAGGGAGATGACCCTAACCATATTCCGGCTGACCGCATTGCCACATCGGTGAAGCATTATATGGGCTATAGCCAGGCGCGTACCGGAAAAGACCGTACTCCGGCTTATATACCGGTCTCCGAATTGCGTGAGAAATGTTTTGCACCCTTCAAGGCTTGTGTAGAGGCAGGTGCTTTGACCATTATGGCGAATAGCGGTTCCATCAATGGAGTGCCTGTACACGCCAACCATGAATTGCTTACCAAGTGGTTGAAAGAAGACTTAAATTGGGATGGCATGCTGATAACCGATTGGGCCGATATCAATAATCTTTATACCCGCGAACGCATTGCGGCAGATAAGAAAGATGCCATACGCATGGCAATCAATGCAGGTATAGACATGGCAATGGAACCTTATGATCTCAATTATTGTACACTTTTGAAAGAATTAGTGCAAGAAAAGGAAATCCCCATGAGCCGCATTGATGATGCCGTGCGCAGAGTGCTCCGGCTTAAATTCCGTTTGGGATTGTTTGAACACCCTAATACTTCGTCAGAAGAATATCCTCTTTTCGGTAGCAAGGAACATGCTCAACTGGCACTCCATGCAGCCGAAGAATCGGAGGTCCTATTGAAGAATAAGGATGGAATATTGCCATTAGCCCAGGGTAGGAAAATTCTTGTAACCGGTCCTAACGCTAATTCCATGCGTTGCCTGAATGGTGGTTGGAGTTATTCATGGCAAGGGCATTTAACTGACAGGTTTGCCGGTAAATACAACACTATTTACGAAGCTTTATGCAATAAGTTTGGTGCCGGTAATGTTCGTTTGGAACAAGGTGTGACTTATAAGCCTGAAGAAGGTTATGCCGAAGAAAATGAGCCGGAAATAGAGAAAGCGGTTGCCGCTGCCCGTAATGCGGAGGTCATCATAGCCTGTATTGGTGAGAACTCTTACTGTGAGACGCCCGGAAACTTATCCGACCTTGCCATTTCTGCCAATCAGCGCAAACTTGTAAAAGCATTGGCTGCTACAGGAAAACCCATAGTCTTGATACTTAATGAAGGACGTCCCCGCATCATCAATGATATTGAACCATTGGCAAGTGCCATTATTAATATCCTGTTGCCGGGTAATTACGGTGCTGATGCGTTGGCGAATATTCTGGCCGGAGACGTGAATCCCAGTGCCAAGATGCCTTATACATACCCTCGTAACCAAGCGGAACTCACCACGTATGATTATAGGGTGAGTGAAGAAATGGACAAGATGGAAGGGGCTTACGACTATGATGCGGTTATTTCTGTTCAATGGCCATTCGGATATGGGCTAAGCTATACTACTTTTGAATATAGTAATTTTCAGACCGATGCGGTTTCGTTTACGGCCGGAGATGAATTACATTTCTCTGTGGATGTAACCAACAGCGGTAAGCGTGCCGGAAAAGAAGTTGTTATGCTGTTCAGTAGCGATTTGGTGGCTTCACTTACTCCGGAAAACCGCAGGCTGCGGGCTTTCAAGAAGGTGGAGTTACAGCCGGGCGAAACTCAAACTGTCATGTTATCCATTAAAGGTAGTGATTTGGCCTTTGTCAATGCTGATGGAAAGTGGGTACTGGAACAGGGGGATTTCCGTATGCAGAGCGGAAACCAAACTTTAAATATAACTTGCCAACAAACCCATAAATGGGAGACGGCAAATAAGATAGGTGACCATTTCTAGTATAAGTCAACTGGTTTTGTGCCAATGAGGTGGCACGATAGTGCCTCTTCATTGGCAAGGCAGTGCCAATAAAGAGGCAAAGTTGTGCCACCTTATTGGCACTATCCCGGTAAATATCATTCACGTTGGGTAAATACCTAAAACATAGGCAACTGGTATATAAATCCTACAGATACCCTGTTGGTTGAGTAATTCTCTTGTCCCAAAGCTTTGGCGCGGGCAGTAAAATCGTATGAACGTCCTACGTATGTCAGGAAGAAATGCAGGTTGGTTTCCATCGGATAGAACTCTACACCGGCGAGATAACCCCATGATGTACTGTATTTCCCTTTCTCCAAATCCCCATGCTTCTTGGTGAGAGAGGCTGTTTCGTACATACCTTTCACAAAGACATTCCATTTAGGTAAAAAACGATAGTTTAGCTTGGTTACCCATGACATATAACCGGCATCGGCCGCATTGTGGCCATCCATTTTACCTGTAATTCCTGTGATGATTCCTTTGCGGTCTATGCCTTCTTTGGAATACATGAAATCGAGGAACATGTTGAACTTGTTCAGATTCAGTTCATTACCCAACGCATAGTAATAGAGGTACTTATCTTTTGCCTCGTTCATGACGGAAGCGGACCAGCGGGTTTTGAACACATCATTAAAGTTACCATTCCAGTTCAATGTATAAACAAGCGGCAATTTACCTGATTCCAGTTGGGGAGTTTCACCTTCTACGGGTTCAACGCCGTATGTACTGTCAAAAGAACCGTTGCGGCTATCCAGAATTTGTAAGTTCAGCTGTTGGCTGGGAGTAATATCATAACCTATATTCAAACCGGTCATAAAGTTACTCATATTCTCAATCATGTCGCTATACTCATATATGTCGATAGGGTTTAAGTCGAACTCAATACCACCGTAAGCAGCGCATTGTTTACCGGCAAAGAGAGAGAACCCCTTACCTAATTTTATACCGATGGCCGCGTAGTCAATGGAAGTAGGAATGTTGTCTATATTTCCGCTACCGTCATTCGACCGGTTCAGGCGTTGCCTGTACCGGTACGAGAGCCAACTGTTGATATTGCCTTTCGCCTCGATGCGAAGCTGTCTCATTTTGAAAGCTCCTTGTTGAAAACCGTCACGGAAGTTGGCATCGAAGCTTCCCTGCATATTGAGGAATAAGTTAAACTTATCCTGCTTCTTCTTCACATTGGTGAGCTCTTCAAACAGAGTTTTATTCCCAAGGAACTTCTCACTTTTCTCCGTATCCTGAGCGTACATTCCCTGTATGCAGCCTGCTATCAGGAGTATAAATGCTAGTTTCTTCATCATTTCCAGGTATCGATTTTAGTATTCATTGAAATATTCCTGAATCTGTTTCCAATCATTGGTCTTAGTCAATGCAAGCATCAACAGTACGCGTGATTTCTGTGGATTAAGTTCCTGGGATGCTACGAACTGATATTTTACATCGTCTACTTCAGCATCAAGGGAAGTCGGACCAGTCGGTACCCTTGACGAGCGGACAACGAGGATACCTTTCTTGCGTGCATCCATCAAAACCGGGAATATATTCTTATGAATGTTTCCATTACCTACTCCTGCATGGATGATGCCTTTGTAACCGTTGCTCAGCATAGGGGTAACCATATCAGGCTCGATATTTGAATAGCTATAAACGATTCCTACTTTGGGGAGTGAGTTTAAGTTGGTTACGTCGAATACAGATTGTGTGGTATGCTTCTTCACTGACGACATGTTGTATGTCACCTTACCGTTCAATACATATCCGAGCGCGCCTGCATTGGGAGCTTGGAATGTTTGTACATCAACAGTATTCATCTTCAATACGCTTGTAGCACCAAGCACACTTCCGTTCATGGCTACTAAAACGCCTTTACCTTTTGATTCTTTTGCTCCTGCCACAACAACGGCATTGTATAAGTTAAGAGGTCCGTCGGCACTAAGGGCTGTAGAAGGACGCATAGCTCCAACCAGAACTACCGGCTTGTCACTCTTAACCGTCAGGTTAAGGAAATAAGCGGTTTCTTCCATAGTGTCGGTTCCGTGGGTAATAACGATACCATCGATATCCGAACGTTTCAAAAGTTGGTTTATCTTTTTTGCAAGAATCAGCCATACCTCGTCGTTCATGTCTTGTGAGCCGATTTTAACGATTTGCTCACCCGTCACGTTAGCAATGTTTTTTATTTCAGGTACGGCATCGAGCAGGGTTCCGATAGCTACCTGGCCTGCAGTGTAGTTAGTTGCTGTTGCAGATGCTCCTGTTCCGGCAATTGTCCCTCCGGTTGCAAGGATATGGATGTTAGGTTTCTGCTGTGCAAAAACCATCGCTACAGAAAACAGTAGCATTGCAGCTACCATACTAAGTCTTTTTAATTTTTTCATAACTTAATTCATTGTTTAAATTAAAAAATAGGTTGAAGTATATCTATCAGAATATTTGTATGAACAACAGTCCCAGCACTATGGCGACCACCGTAGCAACCATGCCCGGCATCATGAAGGAATGGTTCAGTACGTATTTACCGATTCGGGTTGTACCTGTGCGGTCAAAGTTGATGGCAGCTACTACAGTAGGGTAGTTGGGGATGAAGAAATATCCGTTTACTGCCGGGAACATGGCTATCAGCATATATGGTGATATGCCCAAAGCAATGCCTAGCGGTAACAACGCGCGCACTGTAGCCGCTTGGCTGTAAAGCAGGATAGACATTACAAACAACGCAACCCCGAATAACCAGGGCATCTGCCGTACAATACCTTCGATAGATTCGGTAAGTTGGGTCATATTGCCATTCAAAAACGTGTCACCCATCCAGGCAATACCGAAAATAGCGATGACAGCCTGCATTCCGGCGGGAAAGACTGAACCTTGTGTTGCCTTGATCCCATCGGTCCTGGTGACCAATAATATGATGGCTGCTGCCGAGAGCATGATAATTTCTATAATGGAAGACATGCCCAGAGTAACTGCTTCTCCGTCAATCAGGAAAGTGGGGCGCATGTCTTCGAGCGAACCGAAAAGAACGATGAAGACGGTGGCAAGAATGAATATAAGTACTGATAACATGGCATGACGCTTGTTTTTCACATCGTCAATCTTCACTTTCTTGCCGTCGAAATATCCCTCTGCCAGGCGTTTCTGATATTCAGGATCATCTGCCAATTCTTTGCCTACCCGCATGGAGCACAATGCGCCTACCAGCACACCGAGGATGGTTGCCGGGATAGTGATTTTCAATATGTCGAACAGGGTGATGTCGAATCCGGCAAGTAAACCGAGTAGTGCAACCGTAGCTGCCGAAATGGGGCTTGCCGTAATGGCTTGCTGCGAAGCGATAACCGCAATGCCCAATGGGCGCTCGGGACGAATCTTTGTTTCTGTTGCCACTTCGGCAATCACCGGAAGAACGGAATAAGCGACATGTCCTGTTCCGGCGACAAAGGTAAACAAGTAAGTTACGATAGGGCTGAGGATAGTGACATGGGATGGATTCTTACGTAGCAACTTTTCGGCTAACTTCACCATATAGTCAAGACCTCCGGCGGCCTGCATACAGGAAGCTGCAGAAATAACAGCGGCAATCATTAGCATCACATCAATTGGCGGTGCGGTGGGTTGCAGGCCGAATACAAAGGTAAGTATACCCAAACCTACGCCTCCCATCACTCCAAGGCCTATACCTCCCAAACGTGCACCAATGATAATGGCTGTTAGAACGAATAGTAATTGTAATATCATATACTTTTCAAATAAAGATTAAACAAAGACAACATTGTTTTTGCGGGTGGCTAAGTTCTGAATTAATCTTTTATATAACAAAAAAAGAAGTTAAAGTGTTTAGTGATTTTAGCGTATATTTGCTAAATGAAATCTTTGTTTGCAAAAGTGACGTTCTTATCGAGAATAAATCAAATATTTCATTTTGTCACAATAACTATTATATTATGTATATAATTGTTTTACGGTTAAAGTTTATTAACTTAGTGTAGGACTGTATTGCTTACAAAACAATTTATTCTACCTTTGGTTATTATTTAAAAGTATACTATAATCAACTGTTAATTAATATATATTATGGAAGAGAACTTATTAAAAGGAACTCGTATAGAGAGTGACTTAATCGGTAGCCGTGAAATACCCGAAGCTGCTATGTACGGAGTACAAACCCTCAGAGGTATCGAGAATTTTCGTATTAGTAAATTTCATCTAAACGAATATCCGTTATTCATCAATGCTCTGGCCATTACCAAAATGGGAGCAGCTATTGCAAACTTCAATCTCGGGTTGCTTTCCGAAACTCAGGCAGATGCCATCCTAAAAGCTTGTAAAGAAATACTTGACGGCAAACATCACGAACAGTTCCCGGTAGACATGATTCAAGGAGGAGCCGGAACTACTACCAACATGAATGCCAATGAAGTAATTGCCAATCGTGCTCTCGAACTTTTGGGACATAAACGTGGTGAATATCAATATTGTTCACCCAATGACCATGTAAACCGTTCTCAGTCTACAAACGATGCATATCCTACTGCTATACATATAGGAATGTATTATACTCATCTTAAACTGGTGAAACATTTTGAGGTACTGATTGACGCGTTCCAGCGTAAAGCGGAAGAGTTTAAGCATATCATCAAAATGGGGCGTACACAATTGGAAGATGCCGTGCCGATGACTCTCGGGCAGACATTCAATGGATTTGCAAGCATCCTGCGCGATGAAATAAAGAACCTCAACTTTGCGGCAGAGGAGTTTCTCACTGTCAATATGGGAGCTACCGCCATTGGTACAGGTATTACCGCAGAACCCGGATATGCCGAAAAGTGCGTGAAAGCTTTGAAGGAGATTACCGGACTGGAAATCAAGTTGTCCGATGATTTAGTGGGGGCTACTTCCGATACTTCTTGCCTTGTAGGTTACTCTTCAGCTATGCGAAGAGTTGCCGTGAAGATGAACAAGATATGTAATGACCTTCGTTTGCTTGCATCAGGTCCGCGTTGCGGATTGGGAGAAATCAATCTTCCCGCCATGCAGCCGGGCTCTTCCATTATGCCGGGTAAGGTAAATCCCGTCATCCCCGAAGTAATGAACCAGATAGATTACAAAGTAATCGGAAACGATCTCTGTGTAGCTATGAGCGGCGAAGCGGCACAAATGGAATTGAATGCCATGGAACCTGTTATGGCGCAATGTTGTTTTGAGTCTGCCGATTTATTGATGAATGGCTTCGACACTTTGCGTACTCTCTGCATTGACGGTATCACTGCCAATGAAGAAGTTTGCCGCCGTCATGTTCATGACAGCATCGGCGTAGTCACAGCGCTCAATCCTGTTATTGGTTACAAGAATTCTACTAAGATTGCCAAGGAAGCGCTTGAAACCGGTAGGGGTGTTTACGAGCTGGTTTTGGAACATAACATCCTTTCCAAAGAAGATTTGGATACTATTTTGAAACCCGAGAACATGATTAAGCCTGTAAAGTTGGATATAAAACCTAATATCTAAGTATTTAATAAGGAGAAAGAAAGGGCCGTAAAGGCCCTTTTTTTGTAGGTAAGCAAGTTAAATATTTGCAAAGTGTTTATCCTCCATTTGTTTTGTTACACCTAATTAGTTTCTTTTGCGTTATAAAAATAAACCATTAAAGATTGAATAAGATGAAACAAATCCGGTTATTAGTATGCTGCCTGTTTATATTGTGTAGCATGGCAGTGATGGCTCAGGAAGCAGATGACACAGGTTATATTGTAAAAGTAGGGCAGATGGCTCCCGATTTTACCGTAAAGTTGACTGACGGTAAGACAGTCAAACTTTCCGACCTTCGTGGAAAAGTAGTGATGTTGCAATTCACTGCCAGTTGGTGTGGCGTTTGCCGAAAAGAGATGCCTTTTATTGAAAAAGATATATGGCAGAAGCATAAATCCAATCCGAATTTCGCCTTGATTGGGATTGACCGCGATGAGCCATTGGATAAAGTTATCGCCTTTGGTAAATCTACCGGTGTCACCTATCCTTTGGGGCTGGATCCCGGAGCGGATATTTTTGCCAAATATGCATTGCGCCAAGCAGGTATCACCCGGAACGTATTGATTGACAAAGAAGGGTGCATTGTTTTCCTCACCCGCTTATATAACCCCGAAGAATTTGCAGCTTTGGTTAAGAAGATTGATGAAATGCTGAAGTGAAACAAGCTTCTCTTAAAATGAGAAGCTCGTTCCTGCCCGTAGTGACATCATCATGTCCGTACCTTGTATGGTGCTTTGCATCAACATTTTTTTGCCATAAATGCGTATTAGAGGTTCAAGGAAGACCTTGAAACGGGAGCTGACTTTGTAAGAAGCCTGTACTCCCAACTCCCCACCTATGAACAATTTGTTTTTATTCATGTCTTCGTCAGACACTTCGTCTGACGGAGCTAATCTCATGGAAGCCACCAAACCCGCCAACAGTTGCACATCATATTTCCGTTCGGCGTCAAACCCCATCATCAGGTTGCTTAAATTCAACAGGTAGTCCACGCTACCGCTTGCCATGTTGTAACTGACCGCCCCTCCCTTCATGTCTACAGACAACGGGCTGAAATCCAATGATACCCGTGCTGATGAAATGGGAGTGAGTACGCGTCCTGCCGCCAGCATTGCCTGATAGTTGAAATGCCGCTTCAGTTCGTAGCGTTTGGGTTCCAACGGAATGGCAAAGCCCACTGCGCCACTGGCGAAGAAAGAAGGCTTAAAGTCTTCCAAAGATAACGAACGAGCCATCCGGTTTTCTTCATTCGACCTGCGTATTTCAATACCTATATTGATATTGAATAAGTTATCCGTATATTTCTTTGCCAGATATCTGTTCTCTACTTTTTCATTGGTCTTCAAAGAGTACGAAGCCATTGTAGTGCGCGGTTCTATAAATAATGATATATCGTCAAAGAGCTTGTACTTCAACTGTACGCCACCCGTAATTCCCGTGTATCCTCCTTTGGCGGGATGATAACCGCTTTCTTTTCTGATAAGTCCCAATTCCCCGCCAGCCAGCAGATTTACAGAGAACTTAGGGTCAGTCTGGTGTCCGTTGAAGAAATACGTAGCGTCCAGCATACCCTCCAGGCGTCCCCCCAGATATGTTGACATTTCATAAAACTCTTCCTGGGCGCTGGTTTCCGTTTCCGCTATTACTTTCTTGTGCCATGTGTCAGCCGATTTAAATCCGGACAGCCTTAGGCCGAATGCCGGTATCAACCACTTTCCCGCCGACAGGCTGAAATGCGGCCCGATGGAATTTGTCAATCCTATTTCGTCAGTCAAGCGTGATGCTTGGATTTGTCCACCGGCAGCAAAACTGATAAATGTGTTATCCAGAAACTTATCTCCGTCAAGCGTCCTCATTTTTCCGAAAGGCTTCCACGCCTTGAAACGGTAGTTCATGCCCACTATGGCACCGTATGTCATATCATATTTGTGCCAGTTCTTTTGGAAAGAGTGGTCTATTCCGTCGCTTAAGATGCTGAAACGCGGTTCTATAAAAAAGTCCACTTGCGCGGTGGGGTGTAGTTTCAGTTGTACGCCCAGGTGCAATTCACCCACATGTTCCGCATTGCCCGCCAGCGAGGAATATTGATAGCCTACACCAGCCACGGTCAGGAATTCAAAAAGGCGTCCGGGGTTATAGCCACTCGTATAAGTAGTCACGTTCAGCAAGTAGTCCAGTTGCAAGCCGAACCGCTTCAATGTTTCATTATCCACTTTCCGTGCTAAGTTTCCGGCAATCAATGATGCCCTCACGGTGTGTGAAGGTGCAAACTGCCAGTTGGCTGCAATTCCTCCTATAGGCCCTGTACTGAAGTCGGCGCTTCCGCGTGGCACCATTTTGTTCATTCCCCCGAACAGGGAGATATAGATATTGTTTTTCCATAACGTGTCAAAAGGTACGGCATCAGGATGGCGATAACGTTTGGAAAATATTTGTTTCGTGGCATCAAAGCCGGTATTTTGGGTGGTCGTACTGTCTTGCGGTTGTACAGGCTGTGTTTCCTGGATTTTCTGTTTATCCTGCTTCACCGGTTCTTGGGGCTGTTGCGCCATGGCAGTCATAATTCCTGTCAGCAACATTCCCCCCAGTAGTATGATTGATTTTCTCATTATACCTTATACTTTATACTTTATCCCTAATATAGCTTCCAATCTCCCTGTTCAAAATAGTCCATGAACTCCTTACTGATTTCGCCGTCGTTGGTGGCTATCTTGTGGTACTTCTTATCTTTCTGGATAATGGCATCCAGGCGTACACACGCTTCGTCAAAATCCAGTGCATTATCGTAACTCCATTCGTATAGTTTCTTGTTTCTGATGAAAAGGACCAGTTTCAGATATTGCTTCAGTGAACTGTCAGGGATGGAATCCAATGCCGTTTCCGCTTCCCGGTTGTATGGATCTGTTTCCATAGCCATACACATAACCACATTGTTCATGGGCGATGAGCTCTTCACCTGCTGAAAAACTTTTTTCCGTTCTTCCGATTCTTTTATGTTAGCCGCTCCCCGGTAATCATAATATCCACCCAGGCAGTTGGCGAAAGCCTTAATCATCTGGAAACGTTCCGTGTCAGGCAATTTGTCGGCCAGGATACTGGCTTCCTCAAAGTTATAAGCACGTATGTACATTGCCAGTTGGTTGGCTACGATAGTTTCAGGATTAACCTCCGTCTTTATCACACTGATACCATCATTGAACGTATCTATCATATTCACCTTACGGGTGATGTCTATCAGAGGTTTCAGCACACTTACGTCGAAAGTGTCACGTCGCAGCAGTGCCACGGCGAGGTTGTTGGCGGCAAGTATCCACGGCTTTTCCTTTCCTTTCAAGTCGTATGCCATGGTCTCTTTGTACGCGCGTCTGAATACCTTTTCCGCCTCTTTCGGGTCTTTCACCATCTGGAAGAGGTGCCAGTATTCGTAGCGTGTAAACGACTTCTTGCCGTCCCGGTAGTCAGGGTCATTTTTGTAGCGATCCAGTATTTCGTCAGGATTCAGCTCACGGAATATCTCGTGCTTGTATTCATACTGAACGGTACGCAGTTTGGGCAGTCGGTCTTTTATGATGGTAGCATAATAGGGCAGCCGGGATACGGCGGCGAATTGCGCATCAGGATTTTTGTATTTCTGTGTTATTTCCCTGATGTCAGAGGCTTGGCTCGTCAAGCTGTCCTGTTCCAGCAAATCGGCTACTTTGTCCCAAGTAGCCACGCGTGTTTCGTTGGGATGTTTAAATACACGTTTCCATTTTTCGGGTGGAATTACGGAAGTGATTTGTTGCAGGGCGTAGGCAGTACGTCTTCGGGCAAGTTCCAGGTTGCTGGCATAGCGTCCTTCGGGCGATGACACACCTGTAATTTTGAATTCTTTCAGAGTAGTTCCCTCTCCATTAACGATGTTCATCAGGTCATCTTGCAACTTGTGCATTTGGGCGATGTTGGTAGAATCCTCTGGGTCAAGTTCCGCTTTACCCACAAGGAAAGTGAGGGATATGTTTCCGGCCGTGTTACGTCGTTCGCGCCGGGGAGTTTCTTTATATTTGTTGGGGTCTAGTTCAAAGTCGGGGAATGAAAATTCCAGGAATTGTAGAGGCCGTTTAATCTTGCAAGTGGTCAGTTTCCATTCATCCGTGTAAGTAGGGTGGGTATAGTCGGCAATGATAACCTTGGTAAGCACGCTGTATATTCGTCTTGGGTCGGGCACGGGTACCGAGTCTTTCACGGTCAGGTCGAAGCGCCCTTCGTCCAGTACGCGGCGTTGGCTGATGAATGGGGCAAGCTTGTCGTTCTTTATGTTGTACGCCATGCGGCGGTCTTGTGTCAGTCCGTATTCCTCGCCGTCTATCACGGTGGGTTCAATGTAGCTCACGGTATCTTCTGTGGTGCAGTCCACCACGTATGGCTGCATGATGAGCCGTCGGTTGGGCGCTCCGTAGTTACTGGGAATTCCGACGGAATTGTCCACGATGAGCTTGTTGCCTATAATTTTACCGGCTACAGGTTTGGGTTGCGGTTTCTTGCTTTCCGCCACCACCTCTACTTCGTCCAAGGCGATACCGCCGTCAATGGAGAGGTCGATAGTCTGTTTGTAGTTCACCTCTCTCAATTCGCTTTTCATGGCTACGCGGAAGATGAGTGCGCCGGTTTCAGCCACACGTATTTCGTAATATCCGTCAGCACCCGCCACTGCGTCGGCATCGGACATCATGGTACCTCCTCCGCCTTCCAGCTGCTTCAGGGCGTCGCGGGCGGCAGCCACCGTGTTGAAGGCGAACACGTATACCTTTTCGGTCACGGGGAACGGGCGTGCTTTCTTTTCGCCTTCGGGCAGGTTCAGCACTTTACCTGACACAATACTGATTTCTTGTGCCATCATCGTTTGAAGTGTTGTAAAAGCCATAGCTATACAAAACAGAATTTTACCCAATTCCTTCATATCCTTTTTAAACTTTTATCTATTAATCCTGAACTACTTGAATATATACGATATCGATATCCCCAACTTAATCGGCAGTAACTTGTATCCGTTGGCATTGGCTTGCGTTACGCCGTTTTCGGCGTAGTCGTCCATGTTGTCGTTCTTGTAATGCTGTTTCTGATTGAAGTATACGGCGCCGAAACCACCGTAGAACTCCACGTTGAGGCGCTTGCTCAGGTTGAGCGCATAGCCGAAAGTAATGCCTGCGCCGAAAGCATCACCTTTATAAACTTGTTCTCCCCAAGCGATGTCGTAGGTGGTACCCAGGGCGGCTACTCCTACAAATTCACGGGTCATGGGGCGACCGTTGAACCAATAACGGTATTCGGGCTGGAAGCCCAGTATTTTGGCCTTGTTGCCATAGATGTTTACAGAGCCGAAAGCGGACAAGTCGATGCTGCTTCGTTCCCCCACAACGAATTCGCAACCCACGTTGGGTGCCATGGCGGCAAGCATCAGTCCGTTGGTTTTTACAGCTACTTGCTGGGCGTGCAGGGGGGGGATGCAGCAGAGCATCAGTAACAAGAGGAGTGCACTGCGCAATGGGAGAGTATGGGGTTGTTTCGGCATGATGAAAATTGTTATTTGTTATAGTCAATAGGATATTCCTCTGAACTACTCCAGTCATCCAGTGAGGCTGAGGCAGAACTTTTCGGATGAAAGTTAATAAGGACTCTGGTCTTTTTATTACTTTCAAGATCAATGCTGGGATTGGCTTCCCCGGCTTCATATACGGTGTAGTTGGCAGCTTCTGTGGAATCGCCCATCTTCACTGTCAGTTCTATGGCGGTTATGACATTCCTACCAGGCAGGGCGCTGTGGATAAACTGTGACGTTTGCTCGCTTGCCGGAGCGGTGCTAAGGGGAATACCCTCACCGAGTGTTTCAGTATAAGTTTCCGGCTGCACCTGAGCGGGGATAATATCTCCGGTGCGCAGGTTCATGTAGCCATGCAGTGATGTTCTGAACTTCACCGTGATGGCTTGCAGCGTATACTTTTCTTTCTCATCGTCGGTCATCACGAGGATTTGTAGTTGCGCCATGCGGTGCGTCAGGTCAAAGTGTGCCGTCCCCGGCTGTGTCGCTTCGCTATCTGCCGAACTCTTGCGCTCAATGGTAGCTGTTGTCATGTCGTGCAATGGGTCTACAGGGGCATCGGTCCATTCGCCGCCCTGGTTGCTCATGCCGCTTTTCACACGGATGCAAAGGTCGGTGGTCGGCGACTTAGGCCACGACAATATCCCGGAGTCGGCAGTATAGGGACAATAAGCGTAGAGAAAGGCTTTTTCGCGACCGGCAGGGAAGTATATCTTCGCTGTGCTGCTGGTGAGTGAACCATTGCTGTTGTCATACTCCAAATTGTGGTTGCTCATATAGATACTGTCGCAGAATGATTCTTCTTCGCCTAACACTTCTTGTGTTTGTTTACCTTTGGCACCGTAAAGCCCTATTGTAGCCCCTACAAGCGACTCTTGAAAGTCTGTTCCCGCTCGGGTCACCACTGTGCTGACTTCCGCTACGCGGGCGCTTAGTAGAATCTCCACCGGCTCCTGCTCCCCATTGTCGGGGAGGGGAGTCAGTGAAGCTTCTTGTTCGCACCCTGCCAGCAGGGAGAGAAGCATAGTACTGAAGATATACAATATGTTTACTTGTTTACTCATTTATAAATCTTGTTCTGCTGAGGTTTACTCTACATCAATATTTACGTCACCTTTGTTAGTCCATTCAGTGAGCGAAGCGTCAGCTTCTACCTGTTGCATGGCGTAGATACCAATCTTTATGTTATAGCTGGAACCTGCTACAAAACCGTCATTGCCGTTGCTCAATGTCAAAGTTACGGTTTGCGCATTGGTTTCGTCTAATGCTCCGGTTGCACTACCTGCAAGTGGAGGTACTACCGTTAATTCCAATTGATAGCTATTAGCGGGTATCAGCATAAGATAACCGGCAACTTTGCCATCAGTCTTGGGTTGAAGATCATCTATTGAAACGTCATCGGTAAAGTTACTACTTGCGTCAATGCCCATCATCTTCAGGTCGGCGGTTGTTCCGCTTGCAGTGAGAGTACCGTCGAGAATATTCAGTGTCGGCGTACCTTGTGCTTTTATAGTTATGTTTCTTACTCGCATTTTTCCAGCTGCTGTCTTGTCGGCTGTTGATTGTTTTTCGGCGGGTACGACATAGAACTGTAATTGTGTGAGTTGGTGTGTGAAACAGATATTAGGAACCCACGGGTAGTTTTCTAAGGTATTTGGGCTGTTTAATTCACGGTGGTACTTTAACATACGGATGTACTTGGCATTATACCCATTGATAGCCGCTGTTGTGGGAGTACCACTTGTTTCGTAGATAGCACCGGCTGCAATAGTTTTAGCTTCTGCTTTGTTCCAGATGATATCTTGTGAACCATTGAAGTCTGTAAATATAACAGTGGCTCCGCTGGCTGTTGTAGTGGCTGTATTAGAGTCAAGATATGGTCCGTATCCATAAAACGTAAAGTTTTTGGTAGCTTGCATTGGATAATATTCTACACAGCCGGATGTCGTTCCTGCTTTGTCATAAAGGGAAATTTTGTAAGGAGCGGTTACGGCAGGAGTACCAGTGCTTGTATGGGATACATCTGCTCCGTCTGCTTCTGTACGTTCTGTGGTTGTCACTAATGCTTTCCGGTTCTCAAGCAACAGATTACCTGTTGTGTTCCATGCACCCGTTGTGCTTGCAGCGTAGATACCTACCGTTGTTTTTCCGTTAGCGAATGTGCTGTTTGTAAGCGGGGCACGTGTCACAGTCCCAACATTGGCAGAAGCGGTATAATCACCACCACCCAATTGGATAACTACTTGTCCGTCCGGACTAACCCAATCGTCTTCGGTCACCTGTTGTTCCGGTTCTTCAACCACTGGGTCATCATTCTTAGAGCAGGCTGTTATCAATGTGGTGGCTGCCAATGCCCATATCCATATATTCTTTTTCATAATTTTGAGTAATGAGTTCTTTTTAAACATATTGTTCTTTTCTCTAAAGTAAAAACTTTTCCCATTAGGAGAGACGCCCGTTTCTTCGTAGAGAAACTTCTGTTTCCATTAAAGGGAATGGAGTTGCCGTTGATGGAAACCGTCATTCCCGTATGTGGAAATGATTGTTCCCCCTTTGAAGGGGATTGTCATGTGGGGCGAGCGGGAATCTCTTCTCTATGCTTCGCAGGGGAGAAGGGAAGCTCCGACTACGCCCGTTGTGACATGAATATATTCCGCATTATGCGGAAAAGCAATGTGAAATTACAGGATTAAGGTGCAGGTTGTGGTTCTGTATTATCCTCAATGTCTGTATTAATATCTCCACCTTCTTCCCATGCGGTAAGTTCAGCAGAGATTTCAATTCTTTCGAAGCCATAGATAGTCAAGTATACGTTGTAAGACTTACCCGGTTCAAACTTCAAACTACCATCTGTAGTACTGGCGGTTGCAATTGCTTTTTCATATAATTTCAAATCAGAAGAGTTTGACTTCCAGTCATAGGTTTTATTACCAGTAATTTCGTCTTCTGTTTGAATTAAGTATTGTTTCAAATCAATAGTGAAATTAATGTCACCATTTGGGAAGAACAATACGGGTTCACCTACTGGAGTACCTTTTACTGCGTCAATGTCTGTATCTAAGGTAGGTTTGTTTGCATCAGCCCATGGATATTTAGGGCATACAACTGTCTTTAAATTATTATTGGTAGGAGCATTTGCATCTGCTGCATTCATTTCTACTTCTAACTCACCACTAGCATTCTTCTGATGAATATAGAAAGGAGCCGTAGTTCCGTCTACTTTTGTTGATGCCGGCTTTTCAACCTGGGCTGTTGCATCAACATTTGTCAGATTCATGTTAATTTTACTAACCATGTCTTTTAATGTGACACGAGTAACTTGCATACCGAGGTTTACATCATCTGTTGATTTTCTTTCTTCCCATGCTGAACTAGTTGTGTTGTATGTATATCCGGCTGCTGCATCGTTACCTGCCCGAACGTAGAATTGTAGACGAGCCAACTGATGCTGAAATTTCAGTATAGGTTTAATTTTTGCACGTGCGGTACGAGCACTAAACTGATAGTTTGATACAAGTTTAGCCCAATCTGTGATGACATCTTTTATATAGTATGGTTTGTCAGTTTCGGTAGTGTTTTGAGTTTCAGGTAAAGCTATGGTTGCTGCACCTAAAATATCTTGTGTACCATTAATTTCAATATTATTCAGTGACATTGTCGTTGCTTTGGTTGTTGCATCGGCTGAAATTGTGACAGCATCAGCTGTTGCGTCATCAATATGGTAACCATAGAATTTGTATGTGCCTGTTGCGGGGTAGTACTTGTATTGGATGGTACCTTTATCATCCTGACCTGTTGTTGCATTGTAACTACCATGGGTGTAAATACG
Organism: uncultured Bacteroides sp.; assembly: GCF_959029255.1. Lineage (GTDB taxonomy): Bacteria > Bacteroidota > Bacteroidia > Bacteroidales > Bacteroidaceae > Bacteroides. Next base: position 74,461 of record NZ_CAUFUE010000023.1, read on the forward strand.
GATGTCTCCTGAATTTTTGTCAGCAGGGGCACGAAACTCTAATCCGTTAGTAGGGTCGTTGTCAAGAATCTTAGTACCTGCAGGGTCTTCAGCTTCCAAACCAGTTGTTTTATCTATCATATAGATGAATAATCGCTGGCTGCTCCAGTGATTTTTGTCTCCCTCTACATCACCTACGGAACCGAAACCTCTGGTATTTACTGTAACAGAAGGATTACTTACGCCCAGCTCAATAGCCACTTTGTCGTCATTGTTACCTTCATCCGGATTAGGTACTACACCCGGATCATTGTCTTTTGAACAGCTGCTCAACATAGCGAGAGCCATTGCTGCATAGAAAAATTGCTTTTTCATAATCACAAAAATTTAAATTAATAATAAAAACTATATTTAATACTCACTTATTTTTTTCAATATCATCCTGGTCTATATCAATATCACCACCGTGTTCCCACGAAGCAGGTTGTACGTTTATCTGTATATCCTGCGAACCATATACACTGGCGGTGATGGTGTATTCCCTACTTTTCATAAATCCGTAGGTCAGAAAGTTACCTTCGGTATCTTTATTATATATTATATCTTTCAAATCGTGGGTAGCGACACCTAGCACCGGTTCTGCCGTCTCATCCCCATCCCGATAATATTCCGTCTCTATGATGAGACGGGCATTGTTGCCGGGTGGTGCCAAGAATACACCCCCTTCCAGTTCGGTAGGTTTATTTTCTTCTCCCTCTTCCACGGGGGGATGCTTGGGATGATAGAGCGTACCGTTATCGGATGTCCAAGTCTTCACGCGCCAGGCGGCTTCTCCGTCAGCTCCTTCAGAAGGTTCACGGGCAACCAGTTCAGCCCGTTCCCCGTCTTCGGGAAAAGAAGCGCCTAGCTTTGTGAGGTCATAAGCCGCAACGGTGAAGGTACCTTTGTGCACCGTTTCCAGTCTTACGGACTTGATGCGTATAAAATCAGAGATACCGCCATTCAGGGCGGAACGGAATTTCACTTTCACGTACGCCATTTGGTGCTGCATGCGTATGATAGGCCAAAGATTGAAGCGGGCGGTATAAGTACTGTAATAGTAGCCTTTTACTGTTTTCAATTCATCGGGCTGTAGTTGCTTCAGGCGACTCGCCAGTTCCTGGTAGTCACCGTAGTCCTTATCGGGGTTCTTTTCTATCTCACCTATCAGCGTGCCCAGATTGGAGGCGGAAGCACACATCAAGTCCTGCGAACCGTCCACCGTAACGTCAAAACTGATGCGGTCGATGGTGCGCTGCACGCTGCCTATCTTGGCGTCGTCGTAGTAGTAGGCGAAGAAGTTGAACGGGTCGAGCTGTTGCTGCATGCTGTAGTAGGGGGCATTGGTGGTGCTTATCCAGTTGACAAACGAACCGTTTCCGGCATAGCGAGCGCGCTTGCCGTGCTCCTTGCATTGCTCGGGAGTGAGGTAGGGGTAACCGTTCTTATCCCTTTCGGGATTGGCGGCATCCTGCATCATAGGCTCGTCGCAACTGCCGTCCACCAGGCAGTAGCGCTGGTTCACGTCGTCCAGGCGGTGGGTGGTGTAAACGTTGTCACCGGCGTTGTCGCGGCGGAAGGCGTAGATGAAGAAAAGGCCTTTCTGCATCCGCTTGCTGTAGTTGTTCGCGTCGGCAGGGTCGATGACGCCCGTACCACGCGTCAGTACATTGTAGATGGGGTCACAGAATGCCACCATCACAGGTACCTTGTCCCTGTCGGGGTTGATGTCCGGCTCATCGGGAGTGACGGGCGTTTCGTCACCGGTATACAGGTTGCCACAGCTGTAAAAAGCCAGTAGTAACACAAATGACAATAAGAAACGGATTCTTATTACACTGCGGGAGCTATATGTATGTGGCAATCTATTCATCATATCTCAATGTCAATATCTCCATCAGGGTCGGTGGGGTCAAAAGGAATCCAACCCATGCCACTGTCATCGGGTACTATCTTGTCTTTCTCTATTATCAACGGGAGGTTCACTTCCACGTTCACGTCGTCCTTGCTGTAGCGCATGTAGGTCTTGCCGTCGCGCACCTCGACGAGACGTTCAGCCATCAGCTCATCCCGTATGTTGATGCCGGCATAAACGTAGCGCCCTGTCCTTTTGGGGTTTCCTTCTTCATCCAAAACTTTATTCCCCTGGTCGTCCAGCACGTCGGACCACACCTTCACCGCCACCTGCACGATGCCCGAACCGTTGAGGTGGTTTTTGCTGCTACTGGGAATCACGCCCAGCGTATTGAATCGGGCGGTGCAACGATAAGTGTCCTCACTCTCTTTCACAAAGTCCTGGCGTTTGCCATCTTCTCCGGCGGCGGGCTCCATGTCTTGCTTGTCCTTCGGTTTCACTATTTTTTGCGCCATGCGGTAGAGTTTGGTGGTGTCCAGATAGGCTTCGCTGATATTGAAGCGTCCGCATATTCCGGACAGTTCCACGATGGGAGAGTCGAGGTCGTCCACGCTTACCCTTTCGCCACTGCTGTTTGCCTTCAATTGTATCTTGAAGATGATGTTCACGCCCAAGCTGACGCGTTGCATGTCGAAGTCGATGATGGTTTCTTGTCCCGTATTGATGTTGACCCCTTTCTTCACGGCGTGATATATGGGGGCTGTGATGTTTTCCAGATATTCATAGTTGGGGTTGAAATCCGGCAAGTCATTGTCGCCTACAATGTCCGGTTTCTTGTCCCCCATACTTTTGATGTGCAGATAGAGGTCGCTTACTTTAGTCTGGGTGTCGTTGATGTAATTATCCAGGTTTTCTATCTTGATGGCGGCTTCTTCGGGCATTTCAGGCTCGGGTGCAGGGGAGGTGTCTTCGCCTTCACCTTCCGTGCCTTCGTCCTTGGCATTCACTGAAATCCTTTGATTGTTGATAGCGAAGATATTGTATTCGCCGCCTCGCAGATAGAAACTGCGGGTGGCCCCTTCTCCGGCTTCCAAAAGTTCGGAGGAACTCTGCCGGTAGGAGATATTATCTTCTTTGACAGGGTCTTTGGAGGTGTCGGCTACGCCGTACGTGCGCCATGTGTTGATGATGCGGCTGGCCACAATGTTTATCTCGCCGGGGATGTCGGCTTTGTTGACGTTTCCCCAGTTGAAACTTGCGCGTACGTTTGCCACATGCGGATGCTCCACTTCGGGGCAAAGTTCCACTGTGGTGCAGGCAGACATCCCGCATAGCACGGCTATCAGTGTGAGGAGGCGTACAAAGAAGTGTCGTTTCATTCTGCATCCTCCTTTTCTTTAGCATCCGCTTCAGCGGGAGCGGTTGCGTTGTCTTCCGGTTTTACAGCCTCGCCGGGCGTAGCGTTACCGTCGGCTTCTTTTTTATTTATCTTGCCTTTCTTGCTCTTTTTCTCTTTCTTCTCTTTATTGGCTTTCCGCTCAACTTTTTCTGCTTCTTTGGCAGTACGTTTTATCTGCTTGGCTGTATCTTGCAGTTCGGCTTGCTGCTTTTGCGCTTCTTCATATTCTTTCAGGGCCTTGCGCAGGGTCTTTTCCTGTTCGGAACTTAGTGTGTCGGACAGTTGTATACCTAATGAATCGGCTACATGCTTGCGCAGCTTTTCTGCGGCTTCCTTTTCAGCTTGCTGTATGCGCTCTTCCTGCATCAGCTTCCATTGCTTCAGCTCTTCTTTGTTCAGCAGGCTGTCGGGGCTGCTGCCGCCTTGCTTGCGCACGGCACCGGCAATGGAGTCAATGCGCAGGCGCATTGCATTGATTTTGGCATTGATGGCATTGCGCTTTTCACTGCGTATCTGCACGCGGCGATAGATGGATTCTTTATATTTGTCTCCGGCAGACATGAAACGGTAGACGAAAGCGACCCGCAAATCGGTGGGTACGGGGAATGGCACAAGATGCCCTCCCTTACTCTTCCCGGCGATTTGAGGATAGCAATTGCTTTCAGCATCGTGTGTATAGACATCGTACGAGGTATAGAGCAGACCGATGGAACCGCCCAGTTCCAAATCTATATAACCATTGCGGTATCCATAAAGTGGGGCGGTATAACCGACACTGAGGCCTGCACCGTAGGCGGTACCTTGCTTGCCTTCTTTACCTATCTTGAAGTTATAGCTTGAAGCGTTGGCATATATCCCCCAGTAGTAGGCACGGTTCTGGCGAGGGTGTTTACGTTGGGTGGTGAACACGGTCTCTTTGAGCCGTGTCAGCAGATTGGCGTCTTTTGTAACTCCGCCACGTTGGCGTGTGCGGAAATATTGCCTCCACTCCACGCGTGCGTCGAAAAGGTTGAATACTGTCGATGGCTTGTATTTCTGGCTGGTGTTCCAGTTCCATTTCAGATTAGCGCTGACCGTACGCTTGTTTCGGATGGTGTTACCCAGGTCGAACTCCACACCGATATTGGGTATTGTCAATAACCAGTCGACTGCATTTGTTTTGATGCCCCAGCGGTCTTTGAAAGAAATACTTTCGTTTTTCGTATCCTCTTTCTTACCGCGTGGTGACTGCGCACATGCGTCATTCATAGTTATTGATAAAAGAAAGCATACTACTATAATTTTTAATGAAAAAAAGTAGCGCTTTTTTTTATTTCCTTGTGATAAAATCACTTTCTTTATATAAGATTTTTTTGTTCGTTTGCGGCATCAAAAATAGATGCTTTATTAATATGAACAAAGTTTTTGATTAACTTTTTTTGTGTGAAAGGGTCTTTTTTAACGTTATATACGTAAAAAATGTATTGATTGAATAAATTTATCACGGTTTTCCGTGATAAATGTCTTACAGGTATAAAAAGAAAAGTGTAAATCCTATTCTAAGAATTTACACTTTTCCATTAAAAAAATAATTTTTACTTGCCTCTATGCCGGTTGGCACGTTTCTTACGGATTTCAGCTTTCATCTTCGCTGCTCCAGAGCCGTGCAGGCCGGTGATGTAGGTCTTTTTCTTGGCCTTGGTTTTTATCTTGTTTTCTTCTTTAGGCTTGTCTTTTTTGCCTTTGAAAACAATACCGCCCATCATTGCTTCTTCTATACTCATTATGGATAGGTTGATAGTTGATAATTGATAGTTGATAGTCAGGTTGCGCCGTTTCTACTTTACTGGGAGTATCTCAATCCAATAATCATCCGGATCGTGGATGAAATACAATCCCATGGCAGTGTTTTCGAAGCATACCCAACCATTTTCTTTATGATATCGGTGTATGGCTTCATAGTCACCGGCTACCCTGAAACAGAGGTGGCTTTCATTCTCACCCAGTTCGTAGGCTTGCGGATGGTCTTTCAGGCAGGTGAGCTCCAAAAGAAAGCCGGTAGTGCCGTCGGTCAGATAAACCAGCGTAAAAGAGCCGTCGGACGACTCTTTTCGATGGTGTTCTTTCAGTCCCAGCGCCTTTTCGTAGAAATCGATGCTACGTTCCAGGTTGGTGACGTTGATATTGAAATGGTCAAATTTACTTTTTATCTCCATACTATAACGGGAATTTATTTACTGGTTGCTTTTATAATCTCACCCACGTAGGTTCTTGGCATTCCATCCATTGCGGCAGGTGAAGGAAGTTTCTTACATTCCAAGATTACAGACGGCTCGGTCTTTCCGGTAGGATAGAAGCGTACTGTATAGCTCTCGGCTTTCTCCATTTGTTCGTAAGGTTGGTCGGGTGACAAGATGCTGAAGATGACAGGCTTGCCATTGACCTTACCCAATGAACCGCCGGAGTTGGCTGTCATCATGGTCATGTTGAAAGGCTCATCGCCGATGACGATAACCAGTTTGCCGGCTCCCGTTTGAATGGCGTCCGCAGATAATTCACTTGGAGCGATAACCTTGTATTCGGACGGAGCGGCAGGAGCTACAGGGGCGGCTGGCGCTGCCGGAGCAACAGGAGTGGTAGGAGCAACGGGAGCAGCCGGAGTTACAGGAGTGGTAGGAACTAGCGGAGTAGCAGGAATGACTTGTTTCTTTTGAGTAATTACTGTCACTCCTGAATTTACTATCGCTTTTTCCTCTTTCTTTTCTTCGACCTTTTCCTCTACCGGAGCTGTTGCAGTGGAGGCGCTTAAGGCTTCGGCGGCACCCAGGCATAGCTCATCAACGAAATCTACGGTTTTTCTACGCCACTTGGCAAGCCCGCGCACCAGTTTGGTCTTGGCTTTGTTCAAGGCATATTTATCGGTAATCCACTCTTCCGCTGTATAATTTTCTTTCCCATCCCGATAGCTAAAACGGATTTTCTCTACCTCGAGGATACATTTTTCAGGCAGGCAGATGACGGATGCATAATAGATTATCTTGGTCCGGTCCAACGACAGGGCGCTGGAACTGAATACAATCCATTCGTCACCGGTTCCCACAATCAGCCCTTTATCCTTATCACTGTAAACTACACGGCTGTTGTTTTCATTTTTAGCCAACCGGGCAGTCAGCCATTCCATCATGCGGTTGTAGATTTCCTCCTGAGACATACCGGGAATACTGAATTCCTTGCTGAATACTACTTTACCGTCTACTTCGGGAACGGCTCCGGCTAAATATTTACTGTCGTCACGATCTGCATAGAGCATGGTGGGTAAACACAGGCAAAATAATGCCAAAAGAAGTTGTGTCAAATTTTTCATAATAGATATGTTTTATTTTAGTTATGAATTACAAATTATGTCATTGCGGGGAGGGGAGTTCAAAACTCTGTCCCCGGTGGGATATCGTCAAGAAACGGCAACCGTGATTTTCGGCGAATGCACGGAATGCGTTCCCTCCTTGATAATTCTCGCTGAAATGCATAGGCGCAAAGATAGTGGTTTTTATTTGTTCCACGAATTGTTCCGCGCCGCGCATATAATCTTTTCCCATACGGTTGTCAACCGGAAACATGGTTACGTCTACCCGTGGAGCTGTTTGTTGCAACAACTTCACCTCGGCAAGAAAGTCACCTTCCGCCTTGCGTATCTCCTGCGGGGTGGATTCTTCACTCCAATGCCAGTTATTCAGGTCGCCCGCATGAAACAGGCGGACACCTTGCAAATCTATCAGGAAAGAAATACCCACATCCGTCGAACCAAACGCCCCGATGCGGATATTCTCATCCTCATAGACATCGCCTTTATTGATATAGGTGGCATCTTCCGCTGACGCGCGCCGGTGTTTCAGGATATCTTTAGAGAAGATATAGTGGATATCTGGTCGTTTGGCTTTCCATGAAAGAACTTCGCGGTTGAAGTGGTCGGGATGGAAATGAGAAGAGAGTACATAGAGCGCACCCGGTTTCTCCAGCAAATAATCATGCACGATTCCCTTACCGGGCTCCTCTTCCGAAGAGTCTTTATAATAATCGATAATGACTGTTACTCCCTCCACTTCAATCGCGAAGCCGCTATGGTAAATGTAATCAAGTTTCATTTATGAGTTGAATTATAGCGCAATATTACAAAAAACGCTACACAAACTTCCGGTTTAGGCTGTTATTTTATGCAAAAGCCTTACATTGGAACTTCAATCAGGAGAATATGCGAATCTTTCAAAGTCTCCAGTTCAAAGCTGTTTGTTTCGTACACGCCCATGCCGTCGCGACGGGAAAGCACCGTATCGTCCACTTTGATTTCTCCTTCTATCAGGAAGATATAGACACCGGCATGGGATTGATGCGTATGGTAGCCTAACTTCTTGCCGGCTTCTATTTCTCCGATAGAAAACCAAGTCTGCTGGAGCAGTTTGGCGGGCGCATCGCCATCGGGTGATACGATGAGGGCAAGTTCGTTTTTATGCAAGTAAGGGCGGATATCAAAATCTTGGTAAGCGGGAGGTGTATTCAGCTTTTCCGGCATTATCCAGATTTGAAGGAAGTCCACCGGTTCGGTTTCGCTTCCATTCGCTTCACTATGATAGATGCCCGTACCGGCGCTCATGGTTTGGATGTCGCCTACGGTGATGGTACGGCTGTTTTGCTTACTGTCTCCATGTTTCAACTTCCCTTTTAGCGGGATGGAGATAATTTCCATGTTCTTGTGAGGGTGAGTCCCGAATCCTTTGCCCGGAGCCACGCTGTCATCGTTCAACACGCGAAGGGCGCCGAAGTTCATGCGGCGTGGGTTGTAATACTCATCAAAACTGAAGGTATGGCGGCTGTCAAGCCAGTCGTATAATGAACGTCCGCGGCTATCTGCCTTATCAATTATTTTTTTCATAATTCTGTGGTTTTAAATGATTATTTTATATCAGCCCTAACAACCGGTCGATATAAAAAGATGCCAGAGCTTTATAATTTAACTTCATTCTCCAGCTTTTTATGGTTTATAAAGTCTTTGATGTTCTGCAAGGTAGTAGAGGCGATGTTTGCCAACGCTTCACGCGTGAAGAAAGCCTGGTGGGACGTGACGATGACGTTGTTGAACGAAAGCAGGCGTGCCAGCGTGTCGTCATCGATAATCTTGTCCGATTGGTCTTCGTAGAAGTACTCGCTTTCTTCTTCGTATACATCCAGTCCCGCAGAACCGATTTTCTTGTTTTTCAATCCTTCAATCAGGGCGTTGGTATGAATCAGTTGCCCGCGTCCGGTGTTGATAATCATAACGCCGTCTTTCATTTTACTGATGGAATAATCGTTGATGAGGTATTTGGTCTGTTCCGTCAGGGGGCAGTGCAGGGAAATGATATCGGAGCTGTGGTATAACTCGTCCAGCGTGGTATATACCACCCTATTTTCCCTGGCGAAGTTGTAGTCAGGATACAAATCGTATGCTAGGATGTTCATGCCGAAGCCACGCAGGATGTTGATTAGCTTTTTGGCGATTTTACCCGTTCCGATGATGCCTGCCGTCTTGCCATACATGTCGAAACCTAGAAGGCCATGCAGAGAAAAATTTCCGTCACGAGTACGCCAAGTGGCACGGGGAATTTTACGGTTCAGTGACAGCATCAGGGCAACGGTGTATTCCGCCACCGCGTAGGGCGAGTAGGCGGGTACGCGTACTACTGTGATGCCATGCTCGGTAGCCGCTTTTAAATCTACATTATTGTATCCCGCGCAACGCAAAGCGAGTAATTTAACGCCATTCTCCGCCAATCGCTGAATCACTTCCGCATCAGCGGTATCGTTTACGAATATGCAGACGGCGTCTACACCTTGTGTCAGCATGACGTTATGTTTGTTCAGATGTCCTTTATAATAACGGAGTTCAAAACCGAATTCCTGGTTTCTGTCATTGAATGAAGCCTCATCATAAGGCTTGCTACCGAAAAATGCAATAGTATATGCCATGATTTTTTTAATTTTAGAATTTTCCTATTCTTATAGTAACGTATACAAAGATGATAAAGTTCGATGAGAAGATAGATGGCTTTAAATCTTGATAAATTTGAAGTTTCTTCATAATTTCTTCATAGTATCTCCATAGTTGCTCCGTAGTTTCCCCATAGTTTTCCTTTATTTATGGTACTTTCACAGGAGAAACTACGGAGCAACTATGGAGAAATTACAGAGATATTAAAGTGAAAGTAAGCATTCCCATGCACAGGACGTAATTCCCATATACTTTTGCAATAAAGTGTGAAAGTTTCTCTTGAAACAATTGAAAATTTCAATTAATTGTCTTTCTATTATAAATTAAATGCACAAAATAGTTTTTCATGTGCAATATTATTGTACCTTTGCGCCCGAAACAATTAAAAAAGATTTAGATGAGAAAAATTTCCTTGATTAGCATTGCGATGCTAATCGTTTCAATTCCAACTTTTGCAGGAGGTCTCCTGACAAATACAAATCAACACCCCGCTTTTCTTCGTATGCTGTCTCGTGGCGCAAATACTACCAGTGTAGATGCAGCCTTGTCTAACCCTGCGGGTTTGGCCTTTTTGCCGAAGGATGGCTTTTATACATCCTTGAGTATTCAGAGTGCTTTTCAAACAAGAAATATTGATGCTTCGTGCGAGGCTTTGGGGCTGGATAAGTATTATGAGGGTAAGGCGTCAGCGCCTGTTATCCCCAGTGTATTTGCCGCTTATAAGAAAGGTGATTGGACCCTCTCCGGCTTTTTCGCTATCACCGGTGGTGGAGGAAAAGCTTCGTTTGATGACGGCCTTTCCATGTTTGATGCTATGGTAATAGGTGGATTGGCTGGTAAAGGCATTCCGGGCAAGGCCTATTCGCTGAACAGCTACATGGACGGCAAGCAGTACATTTATTCCGTACAGATGGGTTTGACTTATAAAATAACGGATTGGCTTTCCGCTTTTGCAGGTGGACGTATGAACTACTTCACCGGTGGCTATAAGGGGGCGTTGAATGCCAGTGCCGCAGTCGATTTGCCTATGCCAACCGGAGGAACGATACCTGTGGGCACTGAACTTATCGGCATTGACTTGGATTGCAGCCAGACTGGTTGGGGATTTACTCCGGTTATCGGCTTGGACGCTAAGTTTGGCAAGCTGAATATCGGCGCGAAATATGAGTTCAAGGCTAATTTGAACATTGAAAACAACACCAAACTGAACTCCTTCCGTATGATGGGTGCACCTGAAAGTGAGTTAGAGGCTTACAAACATGGTGTAAATACTCCGAATGATATTCCTTCCATGCTTTCGGTAGCTGTTGGATATGAGTTTCTGCCTGTGTTGCGTGCATCGGTAGAGTATCATTTCTATGATGACAAGAACGCGGGTATGGCCGACGACAAACAAAAGTATCTGACTAAAGGAACCAATGAGTGGCTGGCCGGTATCGAATGGGATGTAACCAAGCAACTGACGTTGAGTTGCGGTGGGCAGATTACCGATTACGGATTGTCTGACAATTATCAGAGCGACACCAGTTTCTCTTGTGACTCTTATACCTTGGGTTTGGGAGCAAAAATACATCTTACAGAAAGAGCCGGTTTGAACGTGGGCTATATGTGGACCAACTATAAAGACTATACAAAGACGAGTCAAAACTATAATGGTACAGGTTTGTCCGGTACGAATGTATATAGCCGCACCAATAAAGTATTCGGTCTTAGCATTGACTACAGGTTCTAAGGTTTCACAATCCAACCTTTATATGAAGAGAGAAAGCCGTCTCAAAATGACATTTGAGACGGCTTTTTCGTTGTCAATCCGTTTTAGAACGAATACTGTACCAATAGATTCATGCGATTGGCATGATGTGTGGAGTTGTCGAAATTAGTACGCCAGCCACGGAGATACTCTGCGCCGACCTGCATGTTGGAAGTAACATTCCAGAACATGTTGGCTACAAAATATTGTCCATAACGGTAAGTGCTGCCTGCTGTATCGGGATAACCGTTGTCCGAGTAAAGGCGGGACATACTGTAAGTGCTTGAAAGGAATACTTTCGGGCAGATGTTATATTGTAAACCTGCATACCAACCCAGCATCGGGAGCGCCTGCATCTTGCCTTCTTTATCAGGATCGGGAACAATGTCTACATTCAGATTGCTGATATCATTCAGGTATTGTCCGATACCCTTTCCATACGTAGCTTGCCCAAATACATGCCATTTCTTGCCAACATTGAATGTGGTGGAAGCCTGTACGCCGAAGCCGGTGACGGAAGATGCCTTGTCACGGAAAGTGCTGGTGTAGGTCATGCTGCGGATAAGAGCGCCTACACGCAAGTGGCTGCTGCTGTTCCAACCATATTGCGCGTATGCTGTAAAGTCGGGCATACGTTGCTGCTTGATACTCAGGTCGCTGTTGGTAGTACCATCCACGGAAGGCATTTCAACAGAGGCGTTGAAACGGAAGTTCTTTAAGCCTTTATAAGTATAGGCCAACTGGGTAGTACGATAGAAGGTCGCTCCGTTAGGCCCTTGGAAGTCAATGGTGGAGGGTAGTGCGCCCAAATCCATGAAACCGCCGTAAGTATAACCCACGGTTACGTTACGGAAAGATACGTAGGCGTTTTGCAGTTGGAAACCTTTGTTGGAACCATCCCGGAAGTTACCGGCGGTATAAACTACAAAATCACCTAGTAACTTGGTATGCCCAACTAATTTCAGGAAAATAGTGGAAGTGCTGGCATCCATTTGGAACTGGTTCTTGATTTTGCTGCTGTTGGGGATGAAGGCGGGGATAAAGTCGATATCATCGACAATGCCGCCGAAGTCATATTCGGCAGTAGCGCGTACGTAGCCACCGATGCCCAATGCAAACTTCCCTTTTCTGTCCATCAACAGGAAACGGGGGGCTTGCGGTTCATGGATATAGGGCAACTGCGACTCATTCATGATGCGGATAATCTCGTCGCCAGCTTTGTCCATGGTAACCAGGACCACTCCCTTGGGAGATTCGTCTTCGATAATCACTTTTTTCTGTGCATGGGCTGCGGACGTTGACAGCCCGGCGATGCACAATAGAAACACTGTTTTTAAGATTGTTTTCATTTAAGTTAGGTTTTGGTGAATGTGCTTTCAACAACTTAATTTTAAAATGGTTTTGCAGTCACTGAAAGAAAACGTATCTTTGCAGCCGATTTAACGATTGATGCCGTGAATAGCGGTCGTGTATTCTAGAACACCACGTAAAAAACAGGAATATGAAGCAAAAAGTATCTGTACCTTTCATGCTGCTGGGCATTCTGTTTAATGTCTGTTTGATAGCAGCCAATCTTCTTGAAACCAAAGTCATCCAGGTTTTCGGCATTACTGTAACAGCCGGACTTCTGGTATTTCCCGTTTCCTATATCATCAACGACTGCATAGCCGAGGTATGGGGGTTCCGTAAAGCGCGTTTGATTATCTGGAGTGGTTTTGCCATGAACTTCTTTGTGGTGATGCTTGGCCTGATTGCCGTTGCATTGCCTGCCGCCCCTTTCTGGGACGGGGCCGCCCATTTCAATTTTGTTTTTGGCATGGCGCCGCGCATCGTGATTGCCAGCTTGTCGGCTTTTCTGGTAGGTTCGTTTTTGAACGCATACGTGATGAGCCGTATGAAGATAGCTAGCGGCGGGCGTAATTTTTCGGCTCGTGCCATTTGGTCTACGGTGGTAGGAGAGACGGCTGACTCATTGATTTTCTTCCCGGTAGCTTTTGGTGGCATCATTGCGGGACGCGAACTGCTGGTGATGATGTGCATTCAAATCGTTTTGAAGTCTATGTACGAAGTGCTGATTCTTCCTGTTACCATCCGGGTGGTAAAGGCGATTAAGAAGATAGACGGAAGTGATGTTTACGATGAAGGCATATCTTATAAGGTATGGAAAATCGGAGATATCTAACTAACTTCAATCGTAAATCGTCAAATTCTAAATCGTATATCCTCAAATTGTAAATTGTCAAATTGAAAATGAATAAGATGAATAACCAGGCTGCGCTGGTTGTGTTCAGTGGTGGGCAGGATTCTACTACCTGCCTGTTTTGGGCAAAGCGCGAATTTAAGAAAGTATATGCGTTGAGTTTTCTGTATGGGCAGAAACATCAGAAGGAGGTGGAACTGGCAAGGGAGATTGCCTGTAAGGCCGGGGTGGAGTTTGAGGTGATGGATGTTTCCTTCATCGGTAAGCTGGGACATAATTCTTTGACGGACACCGGCATGGTGATGGATGAGGAGAAGCCTGCTGACAGTTTCCCGAATACATTTGTGCCGGGGCGTAATCTTTTCTTTCTGAGCATTGCCGCTGTATATGCCCGTGAGCATGGCATTAATCACATTGTGACCGGAGTGTCTCAGACAGATTTTAGCGGCTATCCTGATTGTCGCGATGCTTTTATCAAATCATTGAATGTTACGCTGAACCTCGCAATGGATGAACAGTTTGTGCTCCACACGCCCCTGATGTGGATTGATAAAGCTGAAACTTGGGCGCTGGCGGATGAATTGGGAGTACTTGAGCTGATTCGTAATGAAACCCTGACATGCTACAACGGTATTCCGGGAGATGGATGCGGGCACTGTCCGGCATGTAAGTTGCGGCGTGAGGGATTGGAGAAATACTTTTTAATGAAGAATGAAGAATGAAGGATTTTTCTTTCACCACGGAGGACACAGAGGGCACAGAGGTTTTAATTTTTCAGACGCGGATTACGCAGATTACGCTGATTTTTTATTCTGCTACTATCTGTCATGCTGAGCGAAGTCGAAGCATCTCCTCTCTTGATATCTAAAAGGGATGAGATCCTTCGAAAGGCTCCCTTAGATGACAGATAGAGTTGCTACTAATTAAGAAAAAAATCTGCGTCATCTGCGTCATCCGCGTCTGAAAAATTAAAACCTCTGTGCCCTCTGCGTCCTCTGTGGTGAAAGAAAAATCATCATTTATTATAAAATCAATAAGAATATGACTGAATTGAAAGACCAACTTTCCCTTTTGGGAAGAAAAACTGAGTACAGGCAGGATTATGCGCCTGAGGTACTGGAGGCATTTGACAATAAGCATCCTGATAACGACTACTGGGTACGCTTCAATTGCCCGGAGTTTACCAGCCTTTGTCCTATCACCGGACAACCTGATTTTGCAGAGATACGTATTTGCTACATCCCCGATGTCAAGATGGTGGAGAGCAAAAGCCTGAAACTTTATTTGTTCAGCTTCCGTAATCATGGCGCTTTTCACGAAGATTGCGTAAACATTATAATGAAAGACCTTATCCGCCTGATGGACCCCAAATACATTGAAGTTACCGGGCTATTTACTCCCCGTGGAGGAATCTCCATTTATCCTTACGCCAATTACGGACGTCCCGGAACTAAGTTTGAAAAGATGGCCGAAGAACGCTTGATGAGCAGGGAATAATTTCCATTTTACCTATAAATAGCGATTGCCGCATATACCTACCGGGGTACTTGCGGCTTCTTTTTTACCTGCAAATAGCGATTGCGTAGCTTATCAATTATAAAGACCTTTGCAAAGGTATTAGTAACAATATAATAAGCATTGCAAATTGAAAACAGCTACATTAAAAATCTCTCTTTTACTTCTTCTTTTGTGGGTCTCTTTTTCTGTACACGCCCGGCGGAATGAGGGGATGATATCGGGCAGGATTGTATCTACCGAAAAAGAAATAGTAGACTTTGCTACGGTCTATTTAAAAGGTACCAATCATGGAGGAACCACTAATCAGGAAGGTATTTATCACCTGAATGCTCCGGCTGGTAACTATACTTTGGTCGTTTCTGCCATTGGTTATAAAACGGTGGAACAACCAGTGACTCTGATAGCCGGGCAGAGGGTCAGGCAAAATATAACGATTACTCCGGAAACCCAACAGCTGGATGAGGTAGTAGTCGTTTCGAATGGAGTGAGCCGGGTGAAAAGCTCTGCCTTCAATGCGGTGGCGGTGGATACGAAAGAACTGCAAAATACAACGAAGAACCTGAGTGACGCTTTAGCTAAAGCGCCGGGCATGAAATTGCGTGAATCGGGTGGGGTAGGTTCGGATATGCAGCTGATGTTGGATGGTTTTAGCGGAAAACATGTCAAAGTGTTCATTGACGGAGTGCCTCAAGAAGGGGTAGGCAGTTCTTTCGGGCTTAATAATATCCCTGTGAACTTTGCAGACCGCATTGAAGTCTACAAAGGAGTAGTGCCTGTAGGCTTTGGAACAGATGCAATCGGCGGGGTTATCAATATTGTTACGAAAAAGAAACGCCGTCGCTGGTTTCTGGATGCTTCCTATTCATACGGCTCATTCAATACACATAAATCATACGTCAATTTCGGGCAAACCTTCAGGAATGGGTTTACGTATGAGATTAATGCTTACCAAAACTATTCGGACAATGACTACTACATCAATGCTTCGGTGGAAGATTTCACCACGGGAGCGATTGACAAAGATAATAAGCTGCGTGTGAAGCGTTTTAATGACACTTTTCATAATGAAGCCATTATTGGAAAACTGGGGTTCGTAGATAAAAAGTGGGCAGACCGGTTGATGCTGGGCTTTACTTATTCAAATATGTACAAGGACATACAGACCGGTGTACGTCAGGACATTGTTTACGGACAGAAGCACCGTAAAGGCCATTCTCTGATGCCTTCGCTGGAGTATGGCAAGCGTGACTTGTTTACAAAAGGGCTCGATGTGGTGCTGACCGCCAACTATAACAAAAATAGGACAATCAATGTGGATACGGCTTCTTACAAATATAATTGGTACGGGGAGAAATATCCGTTGAATTCTTCGGGAGAACAGTATAATCTA